>CAWFVZ010000023.1:0-539998 GCA_963819355.1 uncultured Alphaproteobacteria bacterium
GGCACCTCCTGCACCCAGCCCGGCGCCCGCTCCGACCGTGCCAAAGCGGCCTTGCCCGCCCGACTATGCGAGCGCGAGACCGGAGATCGTTGCACTCAGCCGCATCGGCAAGCTCAACAACTCCACCGTGAACCGCTTCGCGATCCGCGGCGAGACCGCCAATTTGTTCGCGGCGCTCTCGGTGCTTTCGGGAGCCCCGATAGAGATCGTCGAGCGGGTGATGACCGACGACGACTGCGAGGGCCTGGTGATGGCCTGCCGGGCTTCGCGCCTGAACTGGGCGACCACGCTCGCGATCCTGAGCAATCGCAGCGGTACGCGGCTCTCCTTTGCCGAGCGGGAACGCGCGCAACACATCTTCGAAACACTTCTTCTGTCGACCAGCCAATGGACGGTGCGCTGGGGGGAAATCGCAGCAAGCGCCAGCACGAGCGATCAGGGAAATCGAGGCGCAAAAATGGGGGTTAACCGATGAGGTTCAACGGTCGCAAGGCGCTTCGCGTACGGATGGATCACAAGCAGGCTGTCAACCTGATGGGCTCGGACGGCACCTGGCGGCGCAGTTGCTTTCTGCTCGACGTATCGCAGAGCGGCGCCAAGATCGAGGTCGAAGGCACGCTCGACGTGCTCCAGGCCAAGGAATTTTTCATGCTGCTGTCGTCGACGGGGCTCGCCTATCGGCGCTGCGAACTGGTGTGGATCGACGGCACCATGGCCGGCGTGCACTTCGTCAACGCGGACGGCAAGAAGAAACCGGCGAGCGCAAAGGCAACCGCTCCGCAGAACTCCATCCGAGGCAAGTAAGCTCAAGAATTCATCAAGCTCGTTGAACTCCAGGTAGTTTAGGCCCACCGTGCAGAACGCGCGAACCATATCCAGCCCGGTCAAGAGCAGCGGCGGAATCCGACCGACGTCAGCGGCACGCCCATTCGTGCATGTGCTGGCCAATTCCTCCGGCAAATTGTCGGGCATCTGTGCGGTGCTCGAACAGCAGTTCACCGTCGCGGGGGAAAGGCTCGATGCGGAAGCAAAGCTGTCGCAAGTCCCGTTTGCGATCGTCATCCGCGCGGAATTGCGTGACGTCGACAACATTGCCGCGATCAAGAAGCGCGTCGCCAGGCTGGCAAAGGCCACCAAGCGCATCTTTCTCGTCGAGCACGCCTCTCACCTCTGCATCTCGCAAGCCTATGCGCTCGGCGCGACGCTTGTCCTTCCCGGACCGCTCAACAAGATCAAGCTGCTGGCGGCTCTGGCTGATCCAGCCGAGCCGACATCGGCTTCGTCGAGCCGCTCGTCCCAGCCGGACAACGCCGTCGAGACGGCGGCGACCGCCATCGCATCGATGTTCACGGCCGTCACGCTCGGCGAGCCGCTCGACGTCGACGGCACCAAGGAGGCCGGCCGCAAGATTGCCGAACGCATCACCGAGCATGGTCTGTCCGAATGGCTCACGACGGTACGGCGTCACCACGAGGGAACCTACCAGCACTGCCTGCTGGTGACCGGCGTGGCGATCGACTTCGGACTGAGCCTCGGCGTCGGACGAACGGATCTGGAGCGCCTCTACTCGGCCGCCATGTTCCACGACATCGGCAAGGCGCAGATCCCGCTTGCGATCCTGGACAAGCCCGGCCGGCTCGACGCCCACGAGCGCGCCATGATCGAGACGCATCCGGCGGCAGGTTACGACTTTCTCAAGGACCAGGAGAAGATCTCGCCGGAAATTCTCGATGCCGTCCGGCACCACCACGAATATCTCGACGGCAGCGGGTATCCGGATGCACTGGCCGGCGAGAGCATCAACGACATCGTGCGCATTCTCACGATCTCGGACATCTTCGCCGCGCTGATCGAACACCGGCACTACAAGCCGACCATGCCGCGCACGGAGGCCTACAATATTCTCTGCGGAATGACCGGAAAGCTGGAGAAGGCGCTCGTTGCCTTCTTCAAGGAGGTCGCACTCTCACGGTAAGCGCGCACCAAAGCTGCGGGCGGAATGACGTCACGAGCCTGTCTAGTGCGTGGCCCGGTGTTTGATGCGGTGCGGGATAGACCGGCAGGCCAGCCCTTCCGCCAGCCGCTTCATGTCTTCGCGCCTGCCGCTTTGGACAAGCCTGCTGAACTCTTCTGGAGTGAACGGAAGACTGGGATCATCATCGATCGGACGCCGCATCCGCGCGCCGAAGAACCATCGAACCAGGCTAGCCAGCCGCCGCATGTCAATTCCCTCGCGCCAGCAACAAACCTTTCAGTCCGCGTATTGTTCCTCCCGCACGGTGGAGATTGCAAGAGGCCGCAAGGAGTCCACACCAAAAATTTCGTGAGGGAATAATCTCCTCCGGCCTCACCGTGTCAATCGGCGAAGCCGACGTAGCGTACGAACTCCTCGTTGCCCTCGCGATCCGAACGAACGCCGTTCGCGGCAAAGCTGTCGTCGGGATAGCCCAACGCGACGCAGGTCATGATGACTTCGTCTTCCGGGATTTTTGCGACCTCGCGCACGATGTCGGAACGCATGATGCCTTGCCCGTTGATCACCGAGCCGAGACCGCGGTCCCAGGCCGCCAGCACGATGCCGTAGCAGAGTGCACCGAGATCGAAATGGCAGACCGCGCCGGGATCGAGCACGCGGTCATAGGTCAGCACCAGCGAGACCGGCGCGTCGAACTGGCGGAAGCCGCGCAGCACCCAGTCCTGCCGCATCGGCTTGTCGTCGCGCGCAATCCCCATCGCGCCGAACAATTTCTTGGCGATGTCGACCTGGCGGTTGCGATGCACGCCCTGATACTCGCCATGGCTGACGATGTCGCGCTTGACCTTGGCGCCGCCCACCATCTCCTCCATGTTGCGGCGGCGCAGCTCTTCCAGCGGCTCGCCCGTGAGCACATGGACATGCCAGGGCTGCGTGTTCATCGAGGACGGTGCGCGCTTGGCGCTGTCGATGATCGCCTCGACCACGGCGCGCGGCACCGGCTCGTTTTTGAAACCGCGCACGCTGCGGCGCGACTGGACCAGCGTTTCGAATTCCACCTTTTATCTCCCTGGCGCATACCCGTCCGGCGGTTGCCGATGCGGCGCGCGAAATCTATGCTAACCCGCAAGCAAGACCAAGAACTCGTGAGGACCCGATAATGGCTGCGCCGCTCGATCCCGTCATCGCCCAGATCATTCCGCTGCTGCCGCTGCGCGATCCCACGGCGATGACGCCACAGAGCGCCCGCAATTCCTTGCGCGCACTGGCTGCCGCGCGCGCGGCCGTGCCGCCGCCGCCCGTCGATCGCGTTCAGGATATCAAGGTGAAGGGCGGCGCCGGCCCGCTCGACGCGCGCGTCTATCGGATCGGCACCAATTCCGCGCCGACCGTGGTGTTCTTTCACGGCGGCGGCTGGGTTGCGGGCGACCTCGAAACCCACGACCGGCAGGCGCGCAATCTGGCGATCGAGACCGGCGCGGTCGTGGTCTCCGTCGATTACCGGCGGCCGCCGGAAACCCGCTTTCCCGGCGCCTTCGAGGACGCCTTCGCAGCGGCCAGCGACGTGTTCAACCGCGTCACGGAATTTGGCGGCGATGCAAGGCGTCTCGGCGTGGCC
Organism: uncultured Alphaproteobacteria bacterium; assembly: GCA_963819355.1. Classification (GTDB taxonomy): domain Bacteria; phylum Pseudomonadota; class Alphaproteobacteria; order Rhizobiales; family Xanthobacteraceae; genus Bradyrhizobium. The sequence continues at coordinate 3,594 of CAWFVZ010000023.1, forward strand.
GGCGACAGCGCCGGCGGCAATCTCGCAGCCGCGACCGCGATCGCCTGCCGCGATGCCGACATCAAGCTCGCCGCGCAACTGCTGGTCTATCCCGTGACCGACGTCGCGGGCTGCTATGCCGACGCGCACGAGAACGCGCGCTTTCCGTCACGCGCCGAGAATGCCGATGGCTACTTCCTCTCCCGCGCCGTGATGGAATGGTTTGCCGGCCACTATCTCGCCGACCCCGCCAATGCCGCCGACTGGCGCGTCTCGCCGCTGCGCGCGGCCTCGCTCGCAGGCCTCGCGCCCGCAATCGTGACCACAGCCTGGTTCGATCCACTGCGCGACGAGGGCGCGGCCTATGCGAAGGCGCTGGAGGCCGCCGGCATACAGGTGAAGCATCATGAGGGCGCCGGCCTGATCCACGGCTATTTCGGCCTCGGCGACGCCTCCGAGGTCGCCCGCGCCGAGGCGCAGCGTGCACGCGCCGATTTCAAGGCGCTGCTGTCACGCGGGATCTAGAGGCGCGGGCGAACAAAAATCCGCGATGGCGGCAGAGGCCGAGGTCGATCCTGCTTGATTGCGCCACAATTCGCGGCTCCAATCCGCGGGCCATTTTTGGTTTAGGGAGACACCCATGATGAAGCGGATTTTCCTGGCTGCGATCGTTGCCACCTTTGCGGCGGGCTCGGCTCTTGCAGACGACACCTGCGAGAGCAAGGCGATCGGCAAGGATGGCAAGGCGCTCGCCGGCGCCGCCAAGACCTCGTTCATGAAGAAGTGCAAGGAAGACGCCTGCACCCCCAAGGCCGTCGGCTCCGACGGCAAGCCGCTCGCCGGTGCTGCCAAGAACAGCTTCATGAAGAAGTGCGAGATGGGCGCGTAAGAGCGGACGAATTCGCTACTTTTCCAGCGCCATCGCTCCACAATCTCGTCGACATACCCGGGCTTGTCCCGGCCATAACAGCTGAATGGCCTCACTCCCGCTTGAAGCGGTAGTCGAACGCCCCATCCAGCGGCTTGATCAGTCCGACCGTCGGCGCCGGGAAATGGATCGGCAGGATCAGCGTGTCGGTGTCCGCAACGGAGGCGAAGAACTTTCGCCGCGACACCGCCGACTGCTTCGGATCCCAATCCGGCTTGGCCGACCAGTCCGGCTCGCGGCACTGGATCTGGTGATGCATGAGGTCGCCGGCGACCACCGCGCGCTGCCCCTTCGAGAAAATGTTCACGCAGCAATGACAGGGCGAATGCCCCGGCGTCGGCGTCAGCGTGACGGTTTCGTCGAGCGCAAAGTCGTCGTCGACCAGCAGCGCCTGCCCCGCCTCGACGATCGGCAGGCAATTGTCGCGGAAGACGGTGCCGGGCGGATTGTTGCCTTTGGCATTCTCCTCCTCCCAGGCCGCGTACTCGCCTTTATGAAATATGTATTTCGCGTTCGGAAACGTCGGCACCCAGCGGCCGTCGCGCAACGTCGTGTTCCAGCCGGTATGGTCGATGTGCAGATGCGTGCAGAAGACATAGTCGATCTGCTCGAAGCCGATGCCGAGCGCGAACAGCTCGTTGCGCCAGCGCTCCTTGCCGGGGAAATCGAACGGCGGCGGATGGCCCTTGTCCTCACCGGTGCAGGTGTCGACCAGGATGGTGTAGCGCGGCGTACGCACCACGAAGGTCTGGTAGGTGATGACCATCATGCCGCGCGCGGCGTCGAACACCTCCGGCTCCATCGTCGGCAGATGGCGCTTGAACACGCCCTCGTCATAGGTCGGGAAAAAATCCTGCGGCCGCCGCCACGGCCCTTCCCGTTCGATCACCGCATCGATGGTGATGTCGCCGATCCTCAGCTGCTTCACGCGTCCACTCCCGATTTTCTCAAGCGTAGCGAACGAGTTCGCAGCGTTCAAGGCGCATGAGCGCGGCTGAGTTCCCGTCAACTGCGCGATAGAGATTCCAGTTAGCAGTGCGCGACGACATTCGCGCAACGACGCACACACGTCGCTCAAGCGTCACACGCGCGTCGTCGGCCACACTCGATACTCCACGTGTCATTCCAGGTTAAACGCGCACAGATTGTGCAGCAAAAATCATGGGGCAGCACGTGGACAGGAAAAGGCTTTTCTCCCTGATATCGTCGATATCGCTCGCGGCATCGCTGGCCGGCATCGCTGTGCCGGCACTCGCCGATGAGGACGGCAACGGCCGCGGCCGCGGTTCCGACAATTCCCGTGATCACGATCACGGTCATCGCTCGCCGCCGGTCGTCATCATCTCTCTCGACGGGGCAAAGCCTGATTTCATCCAACAGTTTATCGACGAGGGCGTGCTGCCACGCGACGGTGGCCTGGCGCGGCTGAGCCGCCACGGCGCAATAGCGGTGCAGAACATCACAGCGTCGCCGTCGCTCACCGCGGTCTCGCATATCGAAATCGCCACCGGCTCGACCGCCGTCCACAACGACATTCCCTCCAACACCTTCCAGGCGATCGTTGGGCCGATCACATCGAGCCTCAGCGGCTTCGCGGCGCCGATCGGCGGCTATCGCGAGAGCCCGCTTGGACCTTCGCCACGGCCGACCGCATTGCCGCTTTGGGTTCAACTGCGCCAGCAGGGCAAGAAAGTCGTCACCGCGACGTGGCCGGGCGGCGACGGCGCCGACATCTCGATCAACGGCACCGTGGTGCAGGCTGCCCAGCCCATCCGCGTCACCGACTACACCGTGCCGTTCGGTGCATTCGGCGGCATCGGCGCCCAGGGCTTCTCGCTCACCCAGACAGACTTCGCCCCCGATCCGGCGGCGGCCACGGCGCTTCAGGCGGCCGGCCACTTCTCGTTCAGCCCGGTGCTGGCGACGTCGAATCCGGTCGAGACGTTTTCGTGCTCATCGGCATCGACCGCGACCTGCGCCAATGCGGCAACGCTCGACCTCAAATATGCGATCCGGGTCGCAGCGCTCGACACCACCAATGACAGCAAGGTGAACTACGACACCCTGGTCTTCTTCGACGCCACCCGCGGCATCACGGCAGGACCATTCCCGCCGCCGGCGACCGGACCGGCCTATGTCAGGTTCGGCGGCGAGAACGCGCCGTTCTTCTTCGATGGCAGCGGAGCCAGGGTCGGCGCGGCGTACTTCGTCTCGCAGCTCGCGCCGGATCTCTCGGTGGTCCGCTTCGCCCGCTACAGCGCCAACTTCATCCCGCGCAACGCGCCGGTGCTGGCCGACGTCGACGACATCAACAACAGCATCGGGTTCTGGCGTCCGCAGGCCGATTTCCGCATTCCGGAGCGGCTGAGCCCCGGATTCACCAACTTCCCCGACGTCGAGATCGAGGCGATGTTCGAGGACATGGTCAAGACCTTCGTGCGCTACCAGGCCGACATCGGCGAGCGCGCGATCCAGAACCACCCCGACGCCGACCTCGTCATGGTCTATATCGAGCAGCCCGACGGCTCCGAGCACCAGTTCCTGCTCACCGACCCTCGCCAGGGCACCAACCCGAAGGACCCGAACTCGATCGGCGCCAACCAGGATCCCGCCAAGGTCGCGCGCTACACATCCTATATCCGCTTCGCCTATCAGACGGCGGACACGGCGGTGAAGCGGATCGCCGACGCGGCAGGTCCTGACAGCAACGTCATCGTCGTGTCGGACCACGGCTTCGCCCCGTTCCACACCTCGGTCAGCATGACCAACATCCTGAAGAACGCCGGCATCGACACCACCAAATTGGCGATCCGCACCTCAGGTCCCGCGGCCAACATCTACATCAACCTGCAGCAACGCGAACAGGGCGGCACGGTCGATCCCGCGACCTACAAGGCGCTGCTGGCGCAGATCACCGACGCCGTGACGAATGCGGTCGACCCGAACCCGAAATTCAACGGCTCGCTCGATAACGGACGGATCTTCACCGTGGTCGAGACCCGCCCCTCGCAATGCGAGGCCGGGCTCGGGCAATGCACCAGCAAGACCATCGGCCAGGACTTTGGCGATGTGTTCGCGCTGATGGCGCCGGGCTACAATTTCGACGGCATCCAGAACCCCGGCGTCGCCCGGCTCGGCGACGCGCCGTTCAGCGCGGCCACGACGGCGCTGTCGATGCCCAATTTCTACGGGGCCCACGGCCACGATCCCAAGCTGCCGGTGATGAGCGCCACCTTCATCGCCGCCGGCCCGCAGATCCGCGACAACACGACGATCCGGCGTATGCACAATCTCGACGTGGCGCCAACCATCATGCAGATTTTGGGCGTCAGGCCGCACCAGGTCGATGGTGAGGTGCTGCGCGAGATCCTGCGCTAGCGATTGAGGACGCCAACGGATGGGCGCTGAGCCAGCGCCTATCCTGGCTCGTCGACTTGCGGCCGCCGCCACGGCCCTTCCCGCCCGATCACCGCGTTGATGGTGATGTCGCCGATCCTGAGCCGTTTCATATTGTTTTTCGCTCCCGCCGGCCCACGATAGCGGCGCGCAGGCCGGGCCCACAGCCGCCGCATCCAAAATTCCCAGCTGTTACCATTCTGTCACGCGCTTTGGCCGCAGCCTGTGCCCTAGTATCGCACGCCCACCGTCGCGTATGGTCCCGCAGTTCGGGGCCGCTCCTTGGTTGCTGCCACCGGTTGCAAATGCCGTGCAGAGGTTTGCAATGGGACCCATCGCATCAGCACTCCGGCTCAGCGGCTGTGTGGCGACGAGCGCGGCTCTCCTGCTCTGTGCTGACGTCTCGCGGGCGGACGAGGCTGGCGCGTCATTCTGGCTCCCGGGTCAGTACGCGAGCCTGGCTGCCGTGCAGCAGACACCAGGCTGGGCGCTCGGTGTCAGCTACTTCCATGCCAGCGTCGGGGCCGCCGGTAACGTGGCTGCAGCACGCGAAATCCTGATCGGCGGAATTCCCGCGACCGCCAAAGTCGATTTGAATCTGAGTCTGAGCGGGCGAGCCGATCTGGTCACCCTCGCACCATCATATACGTTCGCCACGCCGGTTCTCGGCGGCCAGTTGTTCGTCAGCATGTCCAGCCAGTATGGCCGAAACACCAGCAGCGTCGCCGGAACCCTGACAGCAGTGTCCGGAACGAGCGTGGTGACGCGCAGCGGAATGCTCGACGGTTCACTGACGTCCTACGGCGACCTGGTCCCGAACGCGGCGCTGCTGTGGAGCCACGGCGTCGACAACTACATGGTCTATGTCACGGGCAACATACCTGCCGGCGACTACAATCCGAGGCGCCTCGTCAATATCGGCCTCGGCCATGGTGCGATTGATGCGGGCGGCGCCTACACTTATCAGAATGCCGCGACGGGGGCCGAATTCTCGGCCGTCGCCGGCCTCACCTACAATCTGAAGAATCCAAGCACTGAATACAGGAGCGGCATCGATTTCCATTTCGACTGGGGCGCGGCGCACTTCCTCACCAAGCAGCTTTTTGTCGGTCTGGCCGGATATGCCTATCAGGAGATCACCGACGATTCCGGCCAGAACCCGATCCTGGGCCGCTTCAGGTCGCGCGCTTTCGGTGTTGGTCCGCAGATCGGATACAACTTCCCGATGGGGCACATGCAGGGTTTCCTCGGCCTGAGAGGCTATGGCGAATTCGATACGGCCAATCGGGCCCATGGTTGGAACACCTGGCTGACCTTCGCCATTTCCCAGCCCGAACCCAATGCGACAACGCCCGCCAAGCATCTCGCGACAAAATAGGCTTTGGGAAAGCGGCGGAATGCTCCCCGCGTACACCTAGCTCCGCAACCCCGGTGCTTCCTGCCCCGTACGCGCGACGTATTCGGTATAGCCGCCGCCAAACTGGTGGATGCCTTCGGGCGTCAGCTCGAGCACGCGGTTCGACAGCGTCGCCAGAAAATGCCGGTCATGCGAGACGAACAGCATGGTGCCTTCGAAATCCGCCAGCGCCGTGATCAGCATTTCCTTGGTTGCGAGGTCGAGATGGTTGGTCGGCTCGTCCAGCACCAGGAAGTTCGGCGGATCGAACAGCATCTTGGCCATCACGAGCCGCGCCCTCTCGCCGCCCGAGAGCACGCGGCAGCGCTTTTCGACGTCGTCGCCGGAGAAGCCGAAGCAGCCGGCGAGCGCGCGCAGGCTTCCCTGCCCCGCGGTCGGAAACTGGTCTTCCAATGACTGGAACACGGTACGCTCGCCGTCGAGCAGGTCCATCGCGTGCTGGGCGAAATAGCCCATCTTGACGCTGCCGCCGACCGCCACCGTCCCCTCGTCCGGCTCGCTCGCGCCCGCGACGAGCTTGAGCAGCGTCGACTTGCCGGCGCCATTGACGCCCATCACGCACCAGCGCTCGCGGCGGCGGATCATGAAATCGAGCCCGTCGTAGATCCGCTTGCTGCCGTAGCCCTTGAAAACCTTCTTCAGGGCGACGACGTCCTCGCCGGAGCGCGGTGCCGGCGGGAAATCGAACGCGACCGTCTGGCGGCGGCGCGGCGGCTCGACCCGCTCGATCTTGTCGAGCTTCTTGACCCGGCTCTGCACCTGCGCGGCGTGCGAGGCGCGCGCCTTGAAGCGCTCGATGAACTTGATCTCCTTGGCGAGCATCGCCTGCTGGCGCTCGAACTGCGCCTGCTGCTGCTTCTCGTTGAGCGCGCGCTGCTGCTCGTAGAATTCGTAATTGCCGGTGTAGGTGGTGAGCGAGCCGGAATCGATCTCGACCACTTTCGAGATGACGCGGTTGATGAACTCGCGGTCGTGCGAGGTCATCAGCAGCGTGCCTTCGTAATCGTGCAGGAATTTTTCCAGCCAGATCAGGCTCTCGAGATCGAGATGGTTGCTCGGCTCGTCGAGCAGCATGACGTCGGGACGCATCAGCAGAATGCGCGCCAGCGCCACGCGCATCTTCCAGCCGCCGGAGAGCTTGCCGACGTCGCCGTCCATCATCTCCTGGCTGAAGCCGAGGCCGGACAGCGCCTCGCGCGCCCGGCCGTCGAGCGCGTAGCCGTCGAGCTCTTCGAAGGCGTGCTGCACCTCGCCATAGCGGGCGATGATCTCGTCCATCTGATCGGCCTTATCGGGGTCGGCCATCGCAGTCTCGAGCTCGCGCAACTCGGCCGCGACCGCACTCACCGGCCCCGCCCCGTCCATGACCTCGGCCACGGCGCTGCGGCCGGCCATCTCGCCGACGTCCTGGTTGAAATAGCCGATGGTGATGCCGCGATCGGTCGAGACCTGCCCTTCGTCCGGCAGTTCCTCGCCGGCGATCATCCGGAACAGGGTGGTCTTTCCGGCGCCATTCGGGCCAACGAGGCCGATCTTCTCGCCCTTGTTGAGGGCGGCGGAGGCTTCGATGAACAGGATCTGGTGGCCGGCTTGCTTGCTGACGTTGTCGAGGCGGATCATGAGGTCTTTTTGGAGGAAATGTTGCGTTGCGGCGTAATAGGCCATGCGGGCCGCCAGGGGAAGCCCGGCCGGGCCCGGGTTCCGTCCCCTCCTGACAAATCCTTAGCAATTTTCGGCCAGAAGCGCGGGCGGTGCCGTTTGCAAATCTGACGGACGCCCGTCGACCTGACGCTTGCCGAGAGTGCACCTGGGGGAATACCGATGAAAAATCGCTTTGGCCTGGCCATGGCCGCCGCACTGATGCTCGGCGGCAGCGCCGCGACTGCCCAGACCCTGCCCGACTACATGGCGCCGATCTCCGGCAAGACCACCGCCGCGCCCGGCGACGTCGCCACCAAGGACGTGCTCGCGCTGAACACGGCGATGTTCGAGCTCTATGGCGACGCTGCAAAGGTGTTCCAGAAGAACATCCTCGACAAGCACCCCGTGATCCTCGGCCTGTTCTCCGGCGCCGGCGGACGCCTGATCCTCTATCGGCCGGGCCAGCCGCCGCTCGACGCGCCGCAGGTGCCGATCGTCTATCCGCTGCTGAAATCGGTCGGCCACAGCACCATGGCGCTGGCTGAGGTCGTCGGCCCCTATGTCGACAATCCCGACAACAAATCCTGGCGCGGCGCGATGCTGGCCTTTCGCAGCCGGATGCAATCGGCGCTGGACAGCCTCGACGCCTCGCCGATGCCTGCCGACTGGCGCGACAACAACCGCACCATCCTGAAGAACAACATTGCCTTCATGGACGAATGCCTCGCGAGCGGCGTCATTCCGTTCGCCAAGTTAGAAGCTTTCGGCAAAAAGCAGGCCCCGTTCCTCGCCAACAACGTCGCGTGGGCGGCCCAGACCCAGGTCGCGCACTGGATGGGCGTGCTGGCAGACTGGAAGGCGCAGCTCGGTCCCGACTGGGAGAAGACCTATGCCGCCAGCAACACCATCTACGTCGCACGGCAGAACAACGTGATCTTCAGTTTGCTCGCGCAGTTCTTCGGCGCCGACGCCATCAACACGCGCCTGCTGCTGATCGAGACGGTCTCGTTCACCACGACGCCAGCCGACATGCTGGAATCGCTGACGCGGATCATCGCGGATCGTTCCGTCGGCGCGCTGTTCTTCGGCAATTATCACCTGATGGACTATGAGCTCATGGGAGGCGACGCGCGCGCTGCGATCGTCGCCGAGACGTCCAAGCGCGGCATGACGCCGGTCCTGCCCCCGCTCGTCCCGTTCGGCTCCAAGCAATGGCCAACCCTGGTCACGCCGGGCCCCGGCCCCGCGACGATCGCCGACCTCAAGTGAAGCCTTGACGTGAAGTCTTGAGGTGAAGCCTTGCGCCAACTGAGAGGCGGCCGTATTCGCGCGAGCCGCCTTCACCTCTCGTAAACGGCCGCACTGTTCTATTCCCTGCATAACGAATCATGACAGCTTCAGGCCAGCGTTGGTGCGTACCCATTGCGTAGCTTTGGCAGCGATGCCGTCAGCATCGTGAGCCCCTAGGACCTTGCACAAGGATCAGATCATGCGGCCTTCGCGACGCGAGTTCGTGAAGTGGTTGTCGGCGGGAGGCATTTCGGTCAGCCTGTCGCATCTCGCTGCGGCGGCCAACGCGCCCTTCGCGGCGCATGAGACGCTGCCTGGACGCGGCAACTTCAACCCCGCCACAAAAGGAAGCGGCCGCGTCGACGGCGTCGCCAAAGTCACCGGCGCAAAACTCTACGCCTCCGATTTCCGCGCCAACGACCTGCCGGGCTGGCCGCAGACCACCTCGCACGCGATCCTGGTGCGCGCCAACGACGCCACGCATGTCTACACCGGCATGGACCTCGCCCGCCTCTCGGGACCACTCAAGCCTTCGGTCGTCGTCACGGCGAGCGATCTCGACCGCATCGGCACGCAAGTGCCGGAGTTCTATGCCGGCGACCTGTTCTGCCCGCTCGGCAAGACGCCGCTCTATCTGGGACAGCCGGTTGCGCTGCTGATCTTCGAAAAGTTCGACGCCTTCGACCAGGCGCGGCTGGCCTTACGCGACGGCACATTCGTCAGGTTCGGCGAGGAGACCGGGCCCGTGATCGCGCCCGATTACGGCTCCTACCGTTTCACCCGTGTCGCCGGAGCATCGCCCGACAAGCCCGACATCTATTCGCCGATCCAGGCTGGCTGGGTCTCGCCGAAGAAGGTGCAGAACGCAGCACTTCCGGTGTGGTCGCCGCTCGCCAGGGAGATGCCGGCCGACTACGTCAAGGCGGCCAAGCTTGGCGAGCAGATCCGCACCGAGCTTGCCGCGGACAATGCCTCTCTTCTCGTGCTCGACCGCGAGTTCGAGACGCAATCGGTCGATCCGATGTTCCTGGAGCCGGAATGCGGGCTCGCCTGGTACAGCGGCAAGGGCGGCAATCTCGAGCTGGTGCTCGGCGTGCAGTCACCCTATGAGGCCGCGGAGTCGCTTGCGCATCTGCTCGGCAAGGCGCACGCGCCCTACAAGCCCTCGCACATCAACGCCCAGTTCGCCCATGTCGGCGGCGGCTTTGGCGGCCGCGACCACACGCCGTTCATCCTCTACGTCGCGCTCGCTGCGATTCTCTTTCCGGGCAAGCCGGTGCGGCTCGCGCATGACCGCTATCAGCAATTCCAGGGCGGCATCAAGCGCCACCCGATCAAGATGCGCTCGCGCATCGGCATCGACCGCGCGACCGGCCTGATCAAGGCCTTCGCCGCCGATCATGTCCTCGACGGCGGCGGGCTCCAGAACTTCTCGACCAACGTCGCGGTCGTCGCCGCCACCGGCGCGATCGGCATCTATGACATCCCCAAGGTCGACGTCACCACGATTGCGTTGCATTCGCGCGGCGTCAGCGCTGGTTCGATGCGCGGCTACGGCACGCTGCAGACCATGACCGCGCTCGAGGCGCTGATCGATGAAGCGGCCGGCGAGCTTCAGCTCGACCCGATCGAATTCCGAAGGCGCAATGCGCTGAAGCAGGGCGGCCGGACCATGACCGGCAACCCGTACATCGTCTCGGTCCGCACGCCGGAAATCCTCGACAAGCTGGAAAAGCATCCGATCTGGCAGCAGCGCGCGCAGCTCAGGCAAACCGCAGGCGATCGGCTGGTCGGCACCGGCGTTGCCTGCGTGACCAAGGACTACGGCTCCGGCGCGGACTGCTCGCTCGGCCGCGTCGAGCTCGGCGCCGACGGCAAGATCGCCATCTTCTGCGACCATGTCGAGATGGGCAACGGCATCGGCACGGCACTGGCCAACCGCGTCGCCAGCCATCTCGGCGCCATCGCCGACGAGGTCTCGGTTGCCCGCGTCGACAGCTACGACGTGCTCGGCCTCGTCTCTTCGGGCGATCCCTACACGATGGACCAGAAGACGCAGGATGCCGCGGAGCGGAATCCACGCTGGGTGCCCGCGATCTCCTCGGCGACGTCAGCCTCGATCGGCGCCCATGTCGGCACGCACTCGTCGGCGGAAGCCGCGCGCGTCATCTTCCGCTTCGGCCTGTGGCCCGCCGCGCTGGAGCTGTGGCGCATTCCGAAAACGGACGCGCGCGCACGGCTTTGGGCGAACGCGCGCTGGCAGGACGGCCAGCTCACCATGCCCGGCCTCGAACCGCTGGCGCTGTCTGCGCTCGCCGCAACAGCGCATGCGCGCGGCTTCGTCACCGGCGCGGTCGCGCACAGTTTTTCGCGCTGGGCCTGGTCGCGGGCGCGCTTCCCCCTGTTCGGCGAGCCATATCGCGCCGACATCGACGCGCTCGCGATCCGCCGCGGCAACAACAAGTTCGAGCGGATCAACCGCATCAGCGTCAAGTTTCCGCCGACGGACAACAACCGCATCGGCACCGCCTACACCTCGATGTGCGGCACGCTCGTCCGCGTCGAGATCGAACGCGCCACCGGCGCCTTGCGCATCGCCAAGGCCTACAGCGTGTTCGAATGCGGCACCGCGTTGGTCCCCGAGGTCGTGATGGGCCAGTCCCATGGCGGCTTTGCCATGGGCGTCGGCTACGCGCTCCTGGAAACGCTGCCGCCGTTCGAGGGCGGCCCCGGCAACGGCGAGTGGAATCTCGGCCGCTATCTGGTCGCGCGCGGCTCCGACCTGCCCTTGCGCGATCTCGAGATCGAGATGCTGAAGCCGCTGACCCCTGATGAAGCGCCAAAGGGCATGGCGGAGGTCGTCATGATCCCGATCGTGCCGGCGCTGATCAACGCCATCCATGATGCCACCGGTCATCGTTTCCGCGCGCTGCCGGTCACGGCAAGCCTCTTGAAGGGAATTTTGGCGTGACCACCCTCAGCCTCACCATCAACGGCCAGAAGCACGGTCCGATGGACGTCCGCGACGATCTCTCGATGAACGATTTTCTGCGCGAGATGCTCGGCATGACCGGAACCAAGTTCGGCTGCGGCGCCGCGCAATGCCTGAGCTGCGCCATCATCGTCGACGAGCCGGATGGCACCAGCTACACCAGCCCGACCTGCGTCGCGCCTGCCGTGAACTTCGACGGCAAGTCGATCCGCACCGTCGAAGGCCACGCCAGGGAGGGCCAGCTCTCGGCCCTGCAACAGGCCTTCATTGATCACTTCGCCTTCCAGTGCGGCTATTGCACCGCCGGCTTTCTCAACGAGGGCCAGGTGCTGCTCGAACGCCTGTCGCGCGCGCCGGTCGCTCGCGAGGCGCTGGAGCAGACGATTGCAGACGCGCTCGACGGGCATCTGTGCCGCTGCACCGGCTACATCAAATATCACGAGGCGGTGCGCGACGTGATCCTCGCCGATTCAAGCCGCTACCTCGTCGCCACCGAATGAGCGCGCGAGCGACGATCAACGCGCGCTTCAAGATCATGGCCGTGATGGCGGCACTGTCGAGCAGCCTTTGTGCGGGCTACGCGGCGTCGGACACGACGAGCCGCGACCTCGCCTCGCCAGAGAGCTTTGCGAACATCGCCGACACCGAGAAGCACTCGGCCGCGATCTTTACCGAGCTCGGCAAGGTGCTGACGCATCCGCGCTGCACCAATTGTCATCCGGCTGGCGACAGCCCGCGCCAGGGCGACAATCCGCGCCTGCATCAGCCGCCGGTCACGCGCGGCGCCGACGGCCATGGCGTGGAGGCGATGCGCTGCCACACCTGCCACCAGGAGGCCAATTTCGAACCCGGCCGCATTCCCGGCCATCCCGAATGGCACCTCGCCCCGCGCGACATGGCCTGGGAAGGCAAGACCATCGGCGAGATCTGCGAGCAGATCAGGGACCCCGCCCGCAACGGCGGCCGCAAGGTCGAAGCGCTGGTCGATCACATCGGCAAGGACACCCTCGTCGGCTGGGCCTGGAGGCCCGGCTTCGGCCGCTCCCCCGCGCCGGGCACGCAAGCGCAGGCCGGTGCACTGGTCGAGGCGTGGGTGAAGACCGGAGCGGCGTGTCCTGCGCCGTGATGAGGCGGCGTTGCGAATCCTCATGAACGTCGGCTTCCAAGGATAAAGCGAAAGAAGCGCCATCACAGAGCGTCGGCCGTCGTAGCCGTTCAAGCGCGCGAACCAGACCGCACGCATGACCATACGCACGCATGGCCATAGAGGAGCGGTTGCGCCGATCTCCGGCAAGACCCCGATCCGACCGGCGGCAAAGACCCTGTGGAAATTGAATGTCTATTTTATGTCTTATGATCCATACTGCCTTCCTCTACGGCCGACATATCGTGTGAGACGCAGGAGAAGTTAATTGACTGCGCGATTGCTCTTTACGAACGCTGGTCACGCTCCGAGCAACAATCTGACCCGCAGCTTGCGAAGGGGAGCCGAGCCTGTCTTCATAGTCGGTTGTAATGACGACCAGTTCACCCTGAAGAAATCCGACGCGGACAGACATTATCTCGTTCCGCCCGCGGACCATCCGGAATGGCCCAAGGCACTGCGATGGATTGTCGAAACAGAACGCCTGGATCTAATTGTTCCAACGGTTGATTCTGATCCGGATAGTCTGTCGCGCGTGCGTAAGCAGCTGAACAAGTACCTGTTCCTGCCACGCGCATCCGTGCTCGAAATTTGCCGCGACAAGTACCGTCTCAATGCGCTCTTGCGCAGCAACGGCGTTGACGCCCCCGCGAGCTATCAGGTGAAGGATCTGAGGCACATCACCAAGATCTTTCGGGAGTTGAGGGGCAGGCCATTGTGGTGCCGTGTTCGGGACGGGGCCGGCGCGCTTGGTGCGCTGCCGGTCCGGACGCCGGAGCAGGCGCGCAGCTGGATCCGTTACTGGAAGGAGATGCGCGGCGTGCCTGTCTCCTCGTTTATGCTTTCAGAGTTCCTGCCAGGCCGCGACTTCGGCTGTCAAAGTCTTTGGAAGGATGGCGAGTTGGTACTGATCAAGACGTATGAGCGGCTTTCCTATCTTGGGACCGGCAGTCAACCAGCGGAAGTGTCTTCCGTAGCAGCCCTCGCAAAGACCGTGTTCGAACCGAAGGTCGTCGACACCTGTATTCGAGCGATCCGATTGCTTGATGCAAAGGTGTCGGGCGTTTTCAGCGTGGATCTCAAAGAGAATGCACGGGGCGTCCCCTGCATCACGGAAATCAACGCAGGCCGGTTTTCGTCCGCAACCAACATCTTCGATTTGGTTGGAAGGCACAACATGGCCGCGAGCTTTGTCCGGCTGGCGCAAGGTGTGCCGGTCGATATCGAGAACAGTTACGATGCGGCTCCGGATTGGTACATGCTGAGAGGCATCGATGGCGCTCCGTGCATCTTCCACGCCTCCGAATTCTCCGATAACATCAGGAAACCTTGGCAAGGGGCAGGCCCCCGTCGGGGCCGCTTGCAGGCAACCGCAAGAGGCGGATAACATGGCGGATATCAAGGTCTACAAGACAGAATGAACAAGAGGTCGCACGTTTATCCGGGTGGCGGTCTCACCCAAAAGCACAGAGACGCGCAAACTACTTCGTCAATTCCAGGCCGGAGTTAGAGAGTTTGAGAAAGATTGGAAAGCGACCCCGGCCTATCGTGACGCGCAAAAAGCCAAGGCAAAAAGAAGAAGACTAAGAAGTAGCGAAACGGAGAGCCAGGTCGTCGCTACGGTCACGATCGATCGAGACCTCGATAGCCATCAGCTGGAGACAATCCAACTCGAGCTGCGAGCTCTCGCACGATCCTGCGGGTTGGAGGTCAGCAGCATTGAGGTCGAAACCTCCACCCGCCGCTAGTTGCATTTCAGTGCCCGGTTTTCTGAGCCCGCTCGTGATCGCCCGCGACACGTTTTGGCTGACCTAGTCCCGGGAGGACTGAGCTAGCTGCCACACGCGGCATGCTCCTCCAGCGAGAACTGCATCCCGAGTTCCGAGAACAGTGCTGCGGCGATGTTGAGGTGCTGTTCGGCACTCGTCTGCTGGCCGATCCATCGGTAGCGTTTTCCGAGCCCGAGGTGACATTGAGCCGCGAGAGGTCGCAGACCGAGCTCCTCGGCCCTGCGCAGCGTTTCGAGAAACCTTGTCTGGCATTCAATAAGATGAGGAGGGTCCGTCGCGCCAAGTTCAGCAAGCAATCGCAGTGCGTAAGCTTCGTGGCCGCGCTCGCCATGTTTGCGTGAAAGCATCAGCGCCCGTTGGCCGCAGCGCTCAGCCTCGACCGCCCGAAGCTTTCGAAGGTAAGCCTCACCCAACCGGACCAAGGTCATTGCGAGTCCGCTCATGCGCTGCATTGCGGTCGCTTCTCGTTCGGCTTCCTCCAACAGTGCGATGGCCTCGTCGAGGCGGTCGGAGAGGCAATAGGCATATCCGAGTGACGTGCCGATGAGTGGGATCATCAGTGGAAGAATCCATGAGCGACAGAGCTCAAGGCCCTGCTCAAGGACGCTGATGGCCCGTGGCGCTTCGCCCCGAAGGGCTAAAACAGTGCCGGCTCCGTAGCAGGAAAACGCAAGGCTGTAGACGTGGTTGGCAACTTTGGCAATTTCAATGGCCTCTTCCGCAAGACGCAGGGCCTGGTCGAACTCGCCAAGCTCGGCAAGCGAACACACCAGATAGACCCGCCTGAAAACGCCCTGAACCCCGGTCGTTCCCATCGTGTCGGAGGCGATATCACCTCGAAGGCGCTCGACTGCCGCAGACAATATTTGTACCGCAGGATGATGATCTCCCCGTGCCGCCAGAGCTGCTCCTAGGTGTCCGCTGACTATCGTCCGAAGCGAAAGGTCATCCAATTCGTCCGCTATGGCCATCGCGCGTTCGCCCGCCTCGATCGCCGGGCTCAACTCGCCCAGCAAGCGGTAGTATTGGCATATGAATGATGATGCCTGACCAAGCCTTCGCTTGTCTGCGAGTTGGATCGCCTGCGCCTCCACTCTCTGCAGTTGGCCCAGGCATTTCTCGAGGTGGCCCAAGGGATGAAGCGCGTTTCGGAGATCAAAGCGAATATCGATGGCAAGTTCGATATTGTCTTTGGTCTCGGGTAACTTCTCGAGGATCGCGAGCGCCTGTTCGAACCAGACTCGCCCGTTCTCGAGCGCCGACCGCGAAAGCGCCTTCAGTCCGGCCTGCCGCAAGTATCGGACAGCCTTGTCCAGCAACTCCCCACGAACCGCATGCTGCGCAAGACGCTCAATGTGCTCGCTGATCCGGTCTCGATACAGATCTCAATTGTGCCGACTAGCCGCGCATGCAGCGCGCGCCGTCGCGTCCGCAGCAGGCCGTCATATGTGACCTCGTGGGTGAGCGCGTGTACAAACGAGTACTCTACATCCGGAAAGGAACCGAACTCGTAGAGAAAGCCGGCCGCCAGCAGCCGATCCAGCGCGTCCTCCAATGCGCTTTCCGTTTGGTCGGCCATCGGTCGAAGTACTGCCAACGGAGCCTCGCGGCCTGCAACGGAAGCGATTTGCAAAAGATTTTTGTCACCGGGAAGCAGTCGATCTATTCGCGCCGCCAGGATAGCCTGGACGGTGGGGGGAACCTGAATATTTACGGTCGGACGCAACAATCGATAATGACCGCGTTCTCCGGCGAGGTATTGGGTCTCCTCCAGGGAGCGGACCGTTTCCTCAATGAAAAAGGGATTGCCGCCCCGTGCGACCAGAAGCTGCTTGAGTGAAGCGAGTTCAGGATCTTCGCCCAGGAGTGCCTCCAGCAGATAGCGCGTGTCACGGGTCGGCAACCCGCTCAGCCGGATCTGACGGTAGTTTTCCTTGCTCCCCCAGTTGTGCTGGTAGTCGGGGCGATAACTGACAAGCAGCATAAGGCGAGCCGAGCTCAGGACGGTGACCAAGGCATCGAGCAATTCCTGCGTTTCGTTATCCACCCAATGGAGGTCCTCGAAGATCAAGAGGACCGGTTGCTTGCTAGCCTCCCGCAGCAATAAACTCTTCACGGCATCGATATTGCGACGCCTGCGCTGAATTGGATCGAGAGCATGCCAGCTTTGGTCGTCGACCGGGATATCGAGCAGTGCCAATAGCGCGGAAAGCGTCGGTTCCAGCCTCTGGTCGAGAGCGACGACTTTCTCGACCACCTTTCGGCGCATCTCATGAAGCTCATCCCGGTCCTGGATGCCAAAGTAGCTCTTGAGAAGCGCGATGACGGGCAAGTAGCTGGTCGCTCTTCCGTGCGAGATCGACGTGCTATCGAGGACCAGCCAGCCAAGCAGACCGAGCAGCCGATTGGCGTGAGTGAACTCGTAGACGAGACGCGATTTGCCCACGCCCGCCTCGCCAATGATCGCCACCGATTGGCCCGATCCCGTGTCGGCTAGTTGCTGTGCGCGATGCAGCTCATCGAGCTCGGCCTCGCGGCCGATAAACTGGGTTAAACCCCGAATCGTTGCGGCCTGCAGACGAGTGCGCGCGGGCCCCGCTCCGATGACCTCATAGACCTCCTCGGGCTCGGCAAGCCCCTTGACCGGCAGCGACCCCAGCGACCGCGCCATGACGTATCCCTCGGCCAATCGGATGGTCTTCTTCGTCGTCAAGATCGAGCCGGGCTGCGCCATCTGCTCCATGCGGGAGGCGACATGCACGGCCTCACCGACAACGGTGTATTCCATGTCAAGCTCGTTGCTGATCGCGCAGATGACAACTTCGCCCGAGTTAAGCCCAACGCAAATCTTGAGCGGCCTATGATCAGACTGATCGGCCCCCTCCGCCAATTTGGCCAAGGAGTCCTGCATCATCAGCGCGGCGTAACAAGCCCGCACGGCATGATCCTCATGGGCGAGCGGGGCGCCAAAAATCGCCATGATACCGTCACCAAGGATCCTGTTGACCGTACCCTCATAACGATGGACGGCTCCGCACATCCGCTCGAGCACAGGGTTGAGGATCGCCTGCGCGCTCTCCGGATCTTGGCCGGATATCAGGGCAAGCGAGCCCGTGATGTCTGCGAACAACACGGTCACCTGCTTTCGTTCAGCCGCGAGTTCGGCGCTAGAGGCGAGAATTTCGTCAGGGATGAGTTGGGCAGTCTGTGGTCTCACCGCCTGAGAGCGCGCGGACAGGTAGTTTGCGACGCCCTGACCCGTTGAATGACCACAATGCGAACAGAACTTGGCTTTCGGCGAAACTTGAGTGCCGCAGTTTGCGCAAACGCGTGTCAGTGCCAAAGCACATTGTTCGCAGTACTTCGCCGCTGCGCCGTTTACATGCTGGCACCTCGGGCAAATCATTCAGGTTCCTAAGAAAAAACCTACCCACCGTACCGTCGAACGCCATTGTCAACAAGCTAGTTTTCGGCCTGGCGGCTAAGCCGACGGCCCCAAAACTACGCAATTAAAGCTTCGTTGGCTTTGCAACCTTGCCGCGAGCGCAGGCACTTGGCTTCCAGACTGGTCGAGAGCCCACCCCTCTCTTACCGGCGGCCTTCAACTCCCGCTTCACTTTTTCGTCCATGCGTTAAGACCACATCCCGGCACGCCCGTCGGCCCCATCGGGTAATTTACTGAGAGACGAGGCGGTGACGCGGTCCCAAGTGGTCATGACCGCTTGCGGCCAGACATAGCCGACGAGCGAAGAATACTTTGGCACGCCGTTGCCTGGTCATGAGATACCCTTCCGGGCACGCACGAAAATGAAGGCCGGGAGGCGACGTAGCCGATGATATCCCTTCGGGTCTTTCAGCTTCAGTGCCAGCTGGTCGAAGCACTCGCGCACATTCCGTAAAACCTTTCGATAATCGGCTTGGTAATGGAGCATAAGCGAAGATAGTACGAGGTCAAAAGTCTCGTCGGCGAGGATGCTTCTCAGATTGCTTACGTCACCCTGGATTACGCGGCCGCGACCTGCGATGCGCGTTGCGCGATGGCAACCATTGCAGCGCTGCGGTCGACAGCGACCACGCGAGCACCGTGGCGCACGAGCCAATCGGCGTACCAGCCGTGACCGCAACCGGCATCAAGAACATCGATATTGTCGACCGTTGGCAGGAGCGCCAATGTCGTTGGCCGCTCGCAAAGAGCATTCCAAGGTCGGTCGTCGATCTTTGCCGAATAGCGCTCGGCAATGGTGTCATAGTCTGTCGTTTGGGGCACGGCAGTCATACCTCCGACACAGCGCACTCGTTGCTGAAATCGATATCACTGGGGTCCGCTTTCGGCCCATCAGCGGAGTAGTGGCGGACCTCGTTTAAGTCCGCTCAGTGAGGCTCTGCTGACGAGATTTGCTCAGGTTGATTTCTTCGCATTTTAACCCGGAACGGACCTCTGGGTTGTGCCGCATCAATGCGTTACCACGATGAAATCCGTGTCTTTTCCCGTCTCATGGCTAAATCCGTTGTCGGAAATAATCAATGAAGAGGCCGGCGTCAGAAGTTCAGAGATCCTCTCAACGGTATCCTGCGGTATTTCGATGCGGTTGAGGACAGCGTTGGCTTTATCGGGCGACGGTACCGATAGGGCGGTTTGCTTCACGGGCGCTTCGCGCTCTTTCGTGGCACCCTCGATGCGAGGAAATTCGTCCGGAATCGACACGACGGTCCAGCGAATAGCCGCTCCCTCGCTCTGGAATTCCATTGCGGTAAACACGTGCGTTCCCAGCGGCTCCTCCGGATTTTCGATCTTGACCGCGACATCAAACAACGGCGAGAAGCCCTGACGCACGAAGAGCTTGCTCAACTTACGACTCACGAAGACGGAGATCGGAACCATCTTTCTAGGTGCGCCTTCAGCGGGAGCCGAGCTTGGAACCTGGAGACTAGTGGCTTCTGGAGTCTCGGCCTTGGACACCAGTGATCCATGCGTTGCCGCGGCTGTGCTAATGCTCTTACCCGCGACTGTGGCAGCCTGAAATTCCGGCGAACCGGACACGGCTTTCGGCTTAAAGAGGTGCGGATTGGTTATCTCGACCGGCTGGACATCGTCGTGCGCAATGATCACGCGCGTGCCGCGCTTCGTGAGATGCCAGAGTCGAATGGCAAAGTCATTTTTCAAACGGATGCAGCCGTGTGACGCCGGATGCCCAGGCACGACACCGGCATGCAACGCTATCCCTGACCAGGTGATGCGCTGCATGTAGGGCATGGGGGCAGCGCTATAAATATTTGAACGGTGCCATCGTTGTTTGCTGATCACGCTGAACACGCCGAGGGGCGTAGGATGCCCCTGAGTTCCCGTGGACACCGATGAGCGTGCGATCAGGGCCCCGTTGTCAAAAAGCGAGACCCGTTGGTCAGCGATCGAGATGATGATCTGGAGCGGGCCCTTCGGAGGGTCCTCGGGCCGAGCGTTCTTCGCAGATTCAGAGTTTGTCTGCCGGTGGTGGTGCTTGTGTTTGAACGGAGCGTAATGGCCTGGCCAGAACCTGTACTGCGGCCAAAACAGAAACTGAGCGTGTGCGATCCCTGTAGAGAGCATGAAAGCGGTGAAAGCTATTATTGGAGTCTGCTTCCTCATCCAGTGCCTCATGCAGTGAAGTTGCATGCGAGGTCCAACCAAAAAGCGTGGCGTTACCGACCATAGCCTCGTCTTCAAATCTGGTCGCAGTGGGTCGAAAATTGGACCAATTCCAATGACGAGGCCAATTTGCTGGAAGAAGACAATCGGCAATAGCCGTCGCGCCGATCGCCGGGCCGATCAATGTACGGTGTGAGGGCCGTTGCGACGGACGCTTTGATCTCGGGCAATGGGTTCGGTTCGCTCAGAAGATCCTATAAATCGTCAACGACAGACCGCTCGAGGGGCCGGCATCCGCGACTACGGCCACTCAAGCGCGCCTGTTGGTCCGACATTAACCATGGCGGGCTCGCCCCGAACCGGCCGCATGCGTCGCATGGGTCCGAAACTTCCCTACACGCTTACGTCGGAGAACAATTGCTTGCCGGCGGCGCGTTGCATTCGGGCAACACCTCTTGGAAAAGATTGATGAGCCTGCGGTTTGCGCCATTGTGCGGTCATGTCTTGACCCGAAAATCAACCCGTCGCGTGCTTGGCTGTGCAGCATGGCTCAGGCGGAGCCTTTGGAGGCGACGGGATCATGAACCCGCGGCGATTTACGACAGTGGCGCCGACGTTTTGCGGAACGGTCGTTCTCGCGGGGTGGATCGTTGGCTGGCTGGCTGGCTTCGGTTCGGCCGGCACCGAGAACACCCGCGCAGTGCCAATCGAGGACCGCGCAGCATCTCTCGCCGCCAACGCCAGGCTCGCGGATGAACCGCAGGCAATCGCAATGGGCAACGCCGTTGTCGCTAACGCCGTTGTCGCTGAACGCCGCTGTCGCTAGCGCCGAAGTGGCGACGGCCGCCGAACCCGCGGCGGGGACGGCCACCGACACGACGGCGGCCTCGGATAAGCCGGAATCGATCGTCGTGGCCGCGTTGCCCGATCCGTCGCAGACGCTGTCGGCCGATTTACCGCCTGTGCAGGAATCGGTGGACTTGGGCCACCATGATGTCGCCCAACCGGTGCCGACAACGCGCAATGCCTCCAACCCGGCGCCGGTGACGCAGGATTTTCGGTATCTCATCTATTACGTCTGGTCCGAACTGCCGCCTGCCGAGAAACCGGCGGATATCGTCTTAAGGTCACTCAAGGACACCCCGGTCGGAACGCCGGTCGAGGAGATCAAGCGCGCTTCCGACGCTTTCGGTCTGGATTTCAATTTCATGAAAGCGGTTGCCAAGATCGAGTCCGGTTTCGACCCCAAGCAACGCACCGGGTCGTATATCGGCCTGTTCCAACTGAGCAAATACGAGTTCAACAAATTCGGCTCCGGGCAGATTCTTGATTCCCGCGACAATGCCATTGCGGCAGCCTACAAGGTCATTACCGAAGGCATTCTGTTCGAGTGGGTGACGCAGAAGAAGCCGACCTTGAGTGATCTTTACTTGATCCATCAACAAGGCTGGGAAGGCGCCGCCGAGCACATCAGCCAACCTGATCGCATCGCTTGGAAATCCATGTGTGCCACCAGCGAAGGCAGGGAGAAAGGCGAAAAATGGTGCAAACGCGCGATCTGGCGGAATACCCTTCCGGCCGTCAAAGACGCGTGGAAATCGGTGGATAAGCTGACATCGGGGGCGTTCGTCGGAATGTGGCGCGAGCGGGTTGCGCATTTCTATTCGAAATACATGGCCACCGCCGCCGCCGAACGGGCGAACCAGTAAATTTCCGTGCGCCGTCGACGACGGCTTATTGATCCAGGGCCTGCTTTGGAGCCGCACGCCGCTGTAGCCATTCCGGTCACAACGGGAGAGAATGACTGTCCTATCGGATGAACTAGACAGTGATGGATTTGCCACAAGCAGGACCCTTTGCACCATTCGAATGGATGCTCTCTGCACGCTATCTGCGGGCCCGCCGGAAAGAAGGGTTTGTCTCAGTCATCGCGGGGTTTTCGTTTCTGGGCATCATGCTCGGGGTCGCCACGCTGATCATCGTCATGGCCGTAATGAACGGCTTTCGCACAGAACTTCTGGGCAAGATTCTCGGGTTCAACGGGCATATTGTGGCGCAGCCACTGGAAAGTCCTTTGACTGACTGGAGGGATGTAGCCGAGCGCATCAGTCAGGTGCAGGGCGTTCGGCTGGCGGTACCGGTCGTTGACGGCCCGGCACTAGCATCGTCGTCTCTAACGGCAAAGCGGACGCAACGAATTTTGGGCAGACGCCCTACGCCCTTCGCATCAGCTTGAGCGAGGCTGCAAGCCGCAGGCTGCGTTTGCCGGCGAGTGCAATACCTTCGAGCTCGCCGCTGTCGGACGTGCACGTCCCGGAAAAGCCGATCCCGACCTCATTGCCGCCGAAGACGGGATTGTCGCCCTTCGCCGGCGTGTGTTCCTGGTTAAGCATCTCGCCCTTCCAGCGGCCGTCCGCCGACGAATAGGAGCCGAGATAGTAGAAGAACGCATCGCCGCCGAGGATGCGGCCGTCGATCAGCAGCATCACGCCAGAGAGGGTGGCATCGACGCCATCGAGCGCACACAGCTGGATCGCATAGAGACCGTTGGCGATGCTGCCCTCCCCGATCGCGCCGCGCGGCAGCAGCGCCTCGTCGTCGAGCGGCGCGAGGTTGGCCCAGAACACGCCGTCGGGCATCGCATCCGCCCTGCCTTCCAGCAGGATCGTCGATCCCTCCGTCCTGCCGCGTACCTTGATCGCGGTGACGTCGGCGCCCATCAACGGCTTGAAATGGGGATCGTCATTGTGGCGCTCGGTGATGACTTCGGCTTCGATCACGCCGCCCCTGACGTCGTAAGTGCCGAGATGCGCGAAGGCGGAATTGCCGCCCAGCATCTTGCCATCGTGCAGGCACATGATGCTGCGCCCGAAGGCGCCGTTGATGCCGTATTCAACCTTGTAGAGTCCGTCGAGCAAAATCATGAACCCGCAAAATCAGGGAATTGCGGGCTAGCTAGCACCGTGGCCGGACCAAGGCCATCCGGCTCATCCGCGCAGGGGGCCGCTCGCGGGGCCTTTTCCGCCGTGATGCCATCATGCCCCTGTGTTGCCCGACGGGTCAACTGAATTTCGCTAAATCCGCAGGCCGCAATTTCGAGCCATCCTCCAGTAGCCATTTCAAGGCCTTGGCTACTGTGCATGGGGTTGTTTTTCGGCTTTTTGTCGACCGGTCGCGGACAGCATCCGTGACGCGCTACTGACGCTGCGGCGTGAACTGCTGGTTGGCGAACGGCTGCGGATCGGAGGGAACCTTCATGACGACGAAGCTGCGCTTCATCGACCGATGACAGGCATTGCAGCCCTCGGTGAGGTCAACCACGCCTTTCGCGAATTTGCGGCCGTCCTTCGCTTCTATCGCGTCCGATAGCGATTGCAGCGATGGCTCCAGTGTCGTGACGTTGCTGACGGGGATGCCGGAGTAGAGCACGGCGGCCTCGATCAGGCTCGCCTTGAGCTGGCGCAGCTCGTAGGCGGCAAGCTCCCAGTTCTGCGCCTTTCCGGCCAGCCAGAGTTTTTGGTGGCGCGTCTGCGCGGCGCCCATGATGTCGCCGAGCCGGGGCACGTACTGGTCCGCGGACGGCGATTTGAGGTCCTGCGCCGCCACGGCCGTGGCCGCTCCCAAGCCGGCCAGCGCCAGCATCCAAACCCGAGACTTCATCGCAGCCCTCCATTCCTGAGAAGGCCAGTGTAGGGTAAGGCTGAGACCTCAGGCCTTGCGCTCGATCAAGGCCGGCTTCGAACCCACCGGCGCAAGCGCGCGACAAAACGGCATGGACCGGATCGAGCCTTCAGCCGATGAGCAGATCGCAGCGATCGTCGCCAGCGCGGCGAAGCAGCCGCTGCTTGATGCCGCATTCGAACTCTGGCGCTGGCGCTACCGACTGGATTCGATCGAGGGCCGACCGACCGCCGAAGAGGTGCGCGTCAATCGCACCCTCACGCCGGAGCAGATCAGCGCGAAATATCGCCATGACCGCGACCACGCCCAAGACGGGCCGATGTTCGGTTATCTGAAACGCGCCCATCCGCGCGCCAGCGACGATGCGATCAGGCAGGCCATCGTCACCGCCGTCAAGTTCGAGGGCGCGACTGAAGCGCATTTCAACTGGGATGGCGATTTCTGGGACTGCGTCGTGCGCGCGGTGGCACAGGCGGCCGCACAATATCCTGATTTTCTCGAGACGACTTATCGCGACGCCCGCAACAATCTCGCCTACTATTACAAGTAAGCTAGAAGCACAGCGTGGTGACGAGCTTGCCTTGCTTGTCCTTGATTGCGTAAGGGCAGCGCAGCCGCTCCAGCGCCTTCTTGGCATCCTCGTCGCCGAGCGCTGCGGCACGCTCGTAATAGGCCTTTGCGGCGTCCTTGTCCTTCGCCCCGCCGCGCCCCTCCTGGGCGAAGGCGCCCATCCGTTCCAGCGCGCCGGGATGGTTTTGCGCGGCCGCCTTCTCGAACAACGCCCGCGCCGCGACGTCGTCCTTCTCGCCGCCATTGCCGTTGGAAAGCATCAGGCCGAGCTGGTACTGCGCCTCCGCATTGGTCTCTGCGGCCTTGCCCAGCAGCGCGCGCGCCTGCGCCGGATCGGCCGGCGCCCCGCCGCCCGCACTGCCGAGCGCTGCGAGGTTGGAGACACCGCGGGGATTGCCGGCCTGCGCCGCCTTCTCGAACAGCTTTCGCGCCTGCGCCTCGTCTTTGGCAACGCCGGAGCCGGTGCCGTAGGCTACGCCGAGCTCGACCATGGCAGCACTGGAGCCCTTGTCGGCCGCCTTGCGCCAGATAGCCATCGCCTCCGCCGTCTGCCGATTGGCCGCATAGGCGCGCCCGAGCGCGAACATCGCACGGCGCGACGACGCTGCCGCCTGCTTGCAGAATTTGATCGCGGTCGCGACGTCGGAGGCTGCGATTTCCGGCACGCCCTTCACGTCGGCCGGCTTGTCGGGATCGCTGGGATCGGCGGCGACACGGTCGCACAGGACGAGATCGGCCGATTGCGCATGCGCTGCGGCGGGCACGGCAAGCGTGACGAGGATGGCACAGAGATAGGTCCGCATGAACCTCACGTTGCGTCGGCGTGCCGGCGATTTCAAGGCTCGAGTCCCGATTGCCGCAGCACAGGTACGACCTCCGGCGATGCCAGATAGCGCAACAGCCGGTCGGCTGCTTCGGCCTGTTTCGCATTCGCCATGCGGCCGGCGGAGAACACGGCCGGAATTTGCAGATCGTGCGGGACCGGGCCGATCACCTCGATGCCGTCGACCTGCTTCAGCTCGCTGATCTGCTGCACGGCGAGGTCGGCCTCGCCGCTGACGAGCCGCTCCGCGGTAAAGCCCTGCTCGACGATGGTGGCCTTGGCGTTGATCTCGGCTGCGATACCCATCCGCACGATCAACTGGGCAAAGTACACGCCGCTCGCGCCCAGCCGCGAATAGGCGACGGACCGCGCCGCAAGCAGCGCCTTGCGCAGCGCGGCCTCAGTGGCAATGTCGGGATGCGCCTGCCCTGCCCGCACGGCAATGCCGACATAGGAACGCGCCAGGTCTGCCGCGGTGTCTGCGATCACGCGGCCCTCTCCGATCACCTCGTCGAGCCCTTCGCGCGTGAGGATCACGAGATCGGCGGCTTCGCCGTCGCGCAACCGCTTCAGGAGCGCCAGGGTCGGCGCGAAGTCGGCATCGACATGAATGCCTGTTGCGCTCTCGAACGCGGAGGACAGGCTGCGCATCGCGCCCATCAGGCCAAGCGTCGAGAGCATGCGAATTTTTTCCATAGGCGATTTCCCGTCAACGATCAGGCGCGATGCATCAGCTTGAGCGCGGCGGTCAGGCGCAGGCTGCGCTTGCCGGCAAGCGCCGTTGCCTCCAGCACCGCCTGTTCGCCGTCATAGGCGCCGGAGAAGCCGATGCCGACCTCGTGGCCGCCAAAAATCGGATCGTCCTTGGCCGGCGTGTGCTCCTGGTTCAGGATCTGCCCCTTCCAGCGGCCGTTCGCGGCAGAATAGCTGCCGAGATAGTAGAACGAGGCATCGCCGCCGAGGATGCGGCCCTGGTTGAGCAGCATCACGCCGGTGAGGCCACCGTTGACGCCGTCGAGCATCCGCAGATGAATCGAATAGAGGCCATCGGCGATGCCGGCCTCGCCGACGCCACCGGCGATCGGCGCCTCGTCCGCGGTGATCGGCGTCATCAGCGACTGGAAAGGCACGCCGGGCAGCTCCTTCAGCTCACCCTTGAAACGGTAGAGGTCGCCGTCCGCCCGGCCCTTGGCGATCAGCGTCGCATCATCGGTGCCGGCCATGGCGCGATAGTTCGGATCGGGATTGTGGCGGACGGTCTTGATGACGACGTCGATGCCGTCGGCGGTCTTCTCGTAGCTGCCGATATGGGCGAAGGCCGAATTGCCGCCGAGCATCTTGCCATTGCCGGCGTGCATCACGCTCCGGCCAACCCCGTCGCCGAGCTGAAATCGCACCTTGTAGAAGCCTTCAAACACCAGCCGTCCCCGGCCCTGCGCTCATCCACGGCCACTCTATCCCGCTTTCAGCGGCGATGGACAAGTTTCACGCGGCCGAGCTCCGCAAACCACAGGAACGGCTGTCATCAGAACGCAAAAATCCGCCGGAGCTGTTCTGCTCCGGCGGATTGAAAGCCAACCCGGGGCCAGCCCTACGCCCGGGCCGGGAGGATCTTAAGCGACCGCCTTCTGCTCGGTCGAGACGGACGCGATCGTCTTCAGGATCTGCGAAGCGATCTGGTATGGGTCGCCCTGCGAGTTCGGACGGCGGTCTTCCAGATAGCCCTTGTAACCGTTGTTGACGAAGGAGTGCGGAACGCGGATCGAAGCACCGCGGTCGGCCACGCCGTAGCTGAACTTGTTCCAGGGCGCGGTCTCGTGCTTGCCGGTCAGACGCTTGTCGTTGTCCGGGCCATAGACGGCGATGTGGTCCATCAGGTTCCTGTCGAAGGCCCCCATCAGCGTCTCGAAATACTCCTTGCCGCCGACCGTGCGCATATACTCGGTCGAGAAGTTGGCGTGCATGCCGGAGCCGTTCCAGTCGGTGTCGCCGAGCGGCTTGCAGTGGAACTCGATGTCGACGCCGTACTTTTCGGTGAGGCGCAGCATCAAATAGCGGGCCATCCACATTTCGTCAGCGGCCTTCTTGGAGCCCTTGCCGAAGATCTGGAATTCCCACTGGCCCTTCGCGACTTCCGCGTTGATGCCTTCGTGGTTGATGCCGGCCGCGAGGCAGAGGTCGAGGTGCTCTTCCACCATCTTGCGGGCGACGTCGCCGACGTTCGAGTAACCGACGCCGGTGTAGTACGGGCCCTGCGGCGCCGGATAACCGGAAGCCGGGAAGCCGAGCGGACGGCCGTCCTTGTAGAAGAAGTATTCCTGCTCGAAGCCGAACCACGCGCCCTCGTCGTCGAGGATGGTGGCGCGCTTGTTGGTCGAGTGCGGGGTCTTGCCATCGGGCATCATGACTTCGCACATCACCAGCACGCCGTTGGTGCGGGCGCCGTCCGGGAACACCGCGACCGGCTTCAGCACGCAATCGGAGCTGTGGCCTTCGGCCTGCTGGGTGGAGGAGCCATCGAAGCCCCAGAGCGGGAGCTGCTCGAGCGTCGGGAACGACGCGAATTCCTTGATCTGAGTTTTGCCGCGCAAGTTCGGAGTCGGCGTATATCCGTCGAGCCAGATGTACTCGAGCTTATACTTGGTCATTGAGCCTCTCTGTAGATGATGCGAAAGGTGGGGACGGCTAGTCCCCGCACGTTTGTACCCGGCCACCATCGGCCGACCCCTTACAAGCATTTAGCGTGCCAAAAAGCCGCAGCGCGGCAGGTTTTCCACTGCTGCCCGCGACCTGTGGACACCGGCGGTTCTCGCGCCGGCTGTCCCAATCATGTGCGTCATAGCAGCGCACCTTTCCGTGAAGCTGCACTGCAAAATCCCGCGGAAAACGCTCGATTCTGGAGCAGCGGGCACCCTGCTCGAGGTTGCCGACTAAACGCGCATCAACGTCAAGCAATATTCGCGAACTCTTGGGCCAGTCGCTCGCAACCTTCGCAATGGCCCAAGCGTTAGTCACCGGACCGCTGCCTTGGAGGAAGCAGAACAGCAACTGCCTACGAAATAGGCCAGTACTGATCTCCTTTTCAGCACTTTGCATTTCAGAGTGCGAGACCGATATGGGGAGTCCAGTAACCACAAGCGAACGAGTTGGGCGCACCATGGAGGTCAACCGCTTCGGTCTCAGGAGATACCGCAATGATGAACAACGGACTAAGTCACGGATCTGCAAAGATCTACCAATTCCCTGTCGGGGGCCGCGCGGCTCTCGGGGGACGCCGATACGGTGAGACCGGCCTTCCCGCCAATCATCTCTCGCTCCCCGTGAACGAGACGATCTGCAGCGGAAGCTGGTACCATCAGGAAGCCGTCGATGAGGCCAAGCCGAAATGGGATCGCTGATGCCTGCGTTCGGTTCAGTACCGCCGCGCTCGTTCAATCGCCCGGCGGAAGTTTGAAAAAGGGTCGAAACAACGGTGTTTCGGCCCTTTTTGATTCCGGACCGGAGGCGGCATCAGATCACCGCACAGGCGGTGACCGGCCGCTTCAAATGCCGGACCGTGGTCGCCCCGCTCTTGCCGATGGATAGCGTAATCCCGCCCCCCGAATAGCGCGCGCCTGACACGGTCAGCCGCTTGGCGAGCGTGACGGGTTCGCCGTCAATCTGGAGAAAGGCGCGCTTGTCCTCGTCATAAAACCCAACGATGAACTGCGTACCATCGGCACAGCGATAGGTCCGGAACGTCTGCGCATCGGCCTGCCGCGCGCCGGAAATACCGCCCGCCACCATGGTGACAGCCAAAACAATGACCTTGTACCGGTCCATGATCACCCCCTGTAATGTCCGTCGGCAACATAACAAAAGCAGCTCCGATGTCAAACTCCCCTGCCCGCCACCTCAGCCTGCAAGGCGCCAGTAATTTTCGCGACCTCGGCGGCTATCCGACGGCCGACGGCCGCACCACACGCTGGCGGCAGATCTTTCGCTCCAACCATCTCGGACAGCTCACCGCCAAAGACATGGCGATCGTCCGTGCGCTCGGCGTCAGAAGCGCATTCGACTTCCGCGGCGTCGAGGAGCGCGCGGCCGGCGTCTGCGTGGTGAACGAGATCACCGTGCATTCGCTGCCGATCGAGCCGGCGGTGGTGGCTTCACTGCGCGCCGAACTCGCCAAGGGCGCGCTCACAGCGCCGGTCGCGCTTGAGCTCATGCGCGAGTCCTATCGCAATTATGTCCGCCATAACACGCACAGCTTTCGCACCCTGTTCGGCCATCTCCTGGAGGACCGCGCGCCGCTCGTGATCCACTGCACGGCCGGCAAGGATCGCACCGGCTTTGCCAGCGCACTGATCCTGCATGCGCTCGGCGTGGCCGAGGAGGTCATTGCAGACGATTATCTGCTGACCAACCGCCACTACAAGCGCGACGTGTCGAGCGTCTCCGATCTGCCCGCCGACGTCCTCGACGCGATCGGCAAGGTCGAGGCCTCCTATCTCGACGCGGCTTTCGATGTCGTCGGCCGCGACTATGGCGATGTCGAAACCTACTTGCGCGACGGCCTAAAGCTCGGGGCGGCAGAGCGGACCGCGCTGCAGGAGCGCTATCTTCAGGCGTGAGCGACGCCGGGCGCCTCACGCCGTCGGAGTTGCGGCCTTAATGATGGAATTGGTCAGCGCGAGCGATACCTGCATGGTACTCCAATTGCTCTGATGCAGCTTCAGATCATCCTCCGGATCGAGCAGCTGCTCGAACGATGCGTTGTTTAGCACGTGCCAGTGGCGCATTAGCGCCCAACGCTGGAACAGGTTGACTTCGGCGTCCTCCGCCGCAGTTCGGATTGCCGAAACCATCTTGTCCGCGAGATCGGCGTTGTCGTCGAACAGCATGGCCGCCACGTATTGCGGGTCGATCAGAATGACATCCATGGTCAGGTGATTGCGCAGGAGCGTCAACCCCTCGGCGATCTTCGTGACCACCTCATCGAAGTTGAACTCCCTCTGGCGAAACACGGCGTTGGTCCCGACCTGCCAGAGCACCAGAGAAGGATTGTCAGCAAAGATATCGTCTTTGAACCGAGCCACTTCCAATGGCGCTTCTTCGCCGCCCTGGCCGCGGTTGAACACGTCGATCCGGATGTTCGGATGGGGATCATCATCCTTGTAGTGCTTTCTCAAATACATCTCGAGCCGCGCGGGATAGGGAACGACATTGCGAAGTCCGGCAGTCGAGGACGACCCCATCGCCACCACGCGCACGGGGCCTCCTCCGCCCAACGCCGCCCGGAAATTCTTCAGCGGATGCTTCAAATTAACGATTCCAGGGGGAGCGTCGAGAGTTGGCAAATCGTCAGACATGAAACAATCTCCTCAACGATCTAAAGCTGCATCCATAGCCCAGCCTTGATGCCGCCGCCATTGCAAGTCCAATTCGCCTCACGCAATAGTCGACGCGAAGTGAGATGACGGAGAGTATCGTGCAGGGAAAAATCATTGTCGTGACGGGGGCACTCGGCGCGCTTGGCAAGGTGGTCGCAGACGCCGCGCAGTCACGCGGCGCGCGGGTCGCCGGCATCGATCACGCGCCTTCTCAAATGCCTGCGACGGCCGAGCGCATCGAGATCGGCGGCGTCGACCTGTCGGAAGCAGCACAAGCGAAGGCAGCGGTGGAGACCGCGGCAAAGCACTTTGGCCGGCTCGATGCACTGATCAACATCGCCGGTGGCTTTGCCTTCGAGACCGTCGGCGGCGGCGACATTAAGACGTGGCACCGCATGCATGCGCTGAACGTGCTGACGGCCCTCAACACCTCGCACGCAGCGCTGCCACATCTTGCCGCCTCGAAGGCAGGCCGCATCGTCAATATCGGCGCCATGGGCGCGCTCCAGGCCGGCTCCGGCATGGGGCCCTATGCGGCGTCGAAGGCCGGCGTGCACCGCCTCACCGAGGCGCTGGCCAGCGAATGGAAGGGCAAGGTCACGGTGAACGCGGTGCTGCCATCGACCATCGACACCAAGGCCAACCGCGCCGACATGCCGAAAGCGGACTTTTCCAAATGGGTGACTCCGCTGGAACTTGCCGAGGTCATCCTGTTCCTCGCCAGCGATGCCGCAAGCGGCGTCACCGGCGCACTGATCCCGGTGAGCGGGCGGGTGTGATCAATCCGGCACAAGCAGCCGCAGAGATTGCCGCCCTGGACACCATCCAGCATCTCGATCCGGATGTGATAGAGCCCGTTCCTGACTGTCATGTTGCAAGCCGCCTGATTGTCCCCGCATGCAGGATAATCGCGCCATCTATTCCCTATCAAATGACGCAGAGCCCGACTCCGATCCGAGATAAACTGCCCGCAACTGATTCTCCGATCGGACGAGCTGTGGAAACTGCGCTTTATCTCCCCGTCAAACGCTTTCTCGAAGAGCTCGGCTTCAGCGTGAAGGGCGAGATCGGCGGCTGCGATCTCGTGGGCCTGAGCGCCGGCGATCCGCCGGTGGTGGTGATCGGCGAGCTCAAGCTCGCCTTCAATCTCGAGCTGATCCTGCAGGCAGTCGACCGCGCGCCGGCGGGCGACGAGGTCTGGATCGCCGCGAAGATGTCGATCCGCGGCAAGGGACGTGAGAGCGACGCACGCTATCGCAATCTCTGCCGTCGCCTCGGCTTCGGCATGCTCGGGGTCACCGACCGCGGCCAAGTCGAGGTGCTGGTCAAGCCGCCGACGGCGGCGCCGCGCCGTGAGCCGAAGACGCGCTCGCGGCTCGTGGCCGAACATCAGCGCCGCCAGGGCGACCCCGCGCTCGGCGGCAGCACGCGCGCACCGATCATGACAGCCTACCGCCAGCAGGCGTTGGCCTGCGCCTCCGCGCTCGCCGGAGGGCCGCGGCCCGTGCGCGAGCTCCGCGAACGCTGTCCCGATGCCGGCAAGATTCTCCTGCACAACGTCTATGGCTGGTTCGAACGCGCCGAGCGCGGGATCTACGGCCTGACCGCCGCCGGGCACGCGGCGCTGAAGCGCTGGCCGCAGCCGCTAACGCAGGACGCTGCACGCGAGGCATCCCTGCCCTAGCGGCATTCACAATCGGGGGAATTCGCATGGTCGTCGTGACTGGAAGCGTGACGGCCCGGCCCGAGACCTTCGACGAGGCGCGCCGTCTCGGCCTCGAGCACGTGCGTCGTTCGCGCCAGGCGCCCGGCTGCATCTCGCATGCGGTCCATGTCGACTGTGAGACCCCGCTCAGGCTGGCGTTCTTCGAGCAATGAGCCGACCGTGCCGCCCTCGCCGCACATTTTGCGGTACCTGCGTCCGGTGAACTCGCACGAGCCTTGCGCCCACTTGCCGCAGGCCCAACCACGCTCGAACTTTACGGCGCTACCAGGCTTGAGAAGCTGTGAGTGCATAGCTGAGATGCCACACCAAAATCATATTGCAATGCAACATAGACCGCACTAGGTATCCCGGCATCGGAACGAGGCCCCTATGAGCGCAGACTGGAATACCAAGTACGGCACGCGGCGCGTCCGCCACGATCCGCCCACCCTGGACGAGGCGATCTTCGCCGCCGTCGGCATCACCGACGATCACGAGCAGCAGGCCGAGATCGCCGCCTCTCTGATGGGAATGCCGCTCGACGTCGTTCAGGCCGAGGTCAAGAAACAGGCCCGCACCAACAGCCGCATCACCGCCACTCGCGTGATCGCCGGCGAACAGGGCGCGCAGCGCTCTGTCGTAGTCGAACGCCGTGTTGTCCGCCGCTTCGGCAACGACAAGCGCACCGGCACCTGAGCGCTTAATTTACTGCCGAAAATACAAAAGCGGACCGGCATTGCCGGTCCGCTTTTTGATTCATGCGGCTTTCAATTCAAGCGGCGCGGCTGCCGTACATGCTGGAGATCAGCTTCCAGCAAGTCGAGTTGAAGCTGAGGAGGGCGCGCCCGGCCTTGAATGGCGCTGCTGCGAGATCGGCGAGTTCGGCCTCGGGCGTCTTGGCGAGATCGATCGTGCCAGTGGATTCCCCATGGCGGAATTGCAGATGCGCGCCAAACTTCCTGGCGAGCGCGCGCATGGCATGATTCCCCGCGCCCGTGGTGATGCGCAGGTGCTTGAAGCCCTTCCAGCGCGCTTCCGCGATCAGCCGGCTGAACAATATCGTGCCGACGTTCTGGCGGCGTGCCAAGGCTTCCACGCTGAAGGCGACCTCAGGCAGCGAATCATCCTCCGGCGGATGCAACTCGGCCGCACCGCGGACCACGCCGTCGACGATATAGGCGACGATCACGGTGCCATCCTCGGCAC
The DNA here is from genome assembly GCA_963819355.1 of uncultured Alphaproteobacteria bacterium. Classification (GTDB taxonomy): domain Bacteria; phylum Pseudomonadota; class Alphaproteobacteria; order Rhizobiales; family Xanthobacteraceae; genus Bradyrhizobium. The sequence continues at coordinate 37,154 of CAWFVZ010000023.1, forward strand.
AGCGGGCGGCGTAACGCTCAATGAAACTGTCGTCGAGAAAACCATTGAAACGGTCATGCCGGCTTTCGGCATCGAGCCTCAGCAGGTGATCGCGCAGAAGCGGCAATTCTTCCTGCTGGCTCAAGGTCCGCACATAGCCCGGAACGGACGTCGAGCGGGTCGTGTCTTCTAGCACCACGTTAAAACTCCTCTTGGTGTCCCTCGAGGAGGCGTTCGAATCCCTAGGCCCCCAATATTGTGCGTCGCAACAAATTTTTCAAGACTGGAACCTGCTCAAGTTTGAGGCAGCGAAAGCGACTAATTCGTTAACAAAATCAAAACACCGTAGCCTTACAGGACCAGCTGGGTCTGGGTCACTATGGCGACCAGCTTACCGTCCTCGGTTTCCAGCCGGGTGGTCCAGACCTGGGTGCGGCGGCCCCTATGGACCGGGGTAGCCGTGGCTATCACCGTGGTTCCCTCCTTGGCCCCGCCGATGAAGTTGGTCTTGCTCTCCAGCGTGGTCGTGCCCTTGGCGTCTTCCGGCAGGTTGATCACGGTGGCAGCGGCCCCGACCGAGTCAGCGAGCGCCATCACCGCGCCGCCGTGGATGGTGTGATGCAGCGTGCAGAGATCGGGTCTGACCGTCATCCGGGCCACCACGCGATCCTTCTCGGCCGCGACGAACTCGACGCCCTTGAGTTCTGCAAACGGCATCTTCATCGCTTTAAGCTTTTCAAGCGGCGTCATCGGACCTCCTCCCAATTCGTTCTGTTCTCAAGGTGAATTGCCCCGTGCAGCAAAGCAATGACGTCCGAGGTAATAGTCGTCGCGACATGGCCGCGGCATTTGCGCATATGGTCTTGCCATGCGCCACTTCCCGCCCCGCCGCATCGTCTGCCTGACCGAAGAGACGGTCGAAACGCTCTATCTGCTCGGCGAGCAGGACCGCATTGTCGGCGTCTCCGGCTACGCCGTCCGCCCGCCCCAGGTGCGCCGGGAGAAGCCGCGGGTGTCCGCCTTCGTCTCCGCCGACATCCCGAAGATCACGGCATTGGAGCCGGACCTGGTGCTGGCCTTCTCCGATCTCCAGGCCGGGATCGTCGCCGATCTCATCCGTGCCGGCGTCGACGTCCACGTCTTCAACCAGCGCGACGTCGCCGGCATTTTGGCGATGATTCGCACGCTGGGTGCACTGGTCGGCGCAACCGAGCGCGCCGAGGAACTCGCGGAAGGTCTCGAGCAGCGCCTTGCGGCGATCGCGATTACGCCCCGCCCCTCACCGCGGCCAAAGGTCTATTTCGAGGAATGGGACGATCCGCTGATCTCCGGCATCGGCTGGGTGTCCGAGCTGATCGAGATCGCCGGCGGTGCGGATGTCTTTCCAGAGCTGCGGCACCGGCAGGCCGCCAAGGACCGCATCGTCTCGGCGGACGCGGTGCGTGAGGCCGCGCCCGACGTGATCCTCGCTTCGTGGTGTGGCAAGAAGGTCGTGCCTGCCCGCATCCGCGCGCGCGACGGCTGGACCGAAGTTCCGGCCGTGCGCGACGGTCGCATCGTCGAGATCAAATCGCCGATCATCCTGCAGCCAGGACCGGCAGCGCTGACGGATGGGCTCGATGCCATCGTGGCCGCGCTGTGGAGCGAACTCAAATAGCTAGATCGCAGCTCTGGTGTCACGGACGCGCAGCAACACGTCAGCGTTGCTGCGCTGCGTCCGGGGCACGGCAGTCCTCACGTCACTGCATTCACCACCTGATATTCCGGCCTCCGCCACACCCCGCCTGAAATCACCTCCTCGATGATCGCGGCTGCCCGCACGATCTCGCCTTCGCCGATATAGAGCGGAGTGAGGCCGAATCTCATGATATCGGGCGCGCGGAAATCACCGATGACGCCACGAGCAATAAGCGCCTGCATGGCGGCGTAGCCGCCGTCGAAGGCGAATGAGACGTGTGAGCCACGGCAATCATGTGCGCGCGGGGTAACGAGCTTGAGTTGCGGACAGCGGCGCTCGACTTCGCCGATGAGGAGATCGCCGAGCGCAAGCGAGCGGGTACGGACTTCCGCGAGGTCAACGCGATCCCAGATGTCGAGCGAAGCTTCCAGCGCCGCCATCGCCAGCACCGGCGGCGTCCCGACGCGCATACGTTCGACACCGCCGGCGGCCGCATAGGCAAGCTCGAACGCAAAGGGTTTTGCGTGGCCCATCCAGCCGGACAGAGCGGCGCGCGCGTCGTCCGCATGCCGCGGTGAGACGTAGAGAAAGGCCGGCGCGCCGGGGCCGGCATTGATATATTTGTAGGTGCAGCCGGCGGCGAAATCGACACCGCAGCCTGCGAGATCGACCGGCAGCGCGCCGGCCGAATGCGCGAGATCCCAGACAGTGACGATGCCGAGCGCATGCGCCCTTGCGGTCAGCTTCGCCATGTCGTGGCGGCGGCCGGTGCGGTAGTCGACCTCGGTGATGTAGAGCACCGCAATCTCCTTCGACAGCGCGGGCTCGATCTCCTCAGGCGCCACCAGGCGCAATTGATGGCCGCGTCCGAGCGTCGCGATCAGGCCTTCGGCCATGTAGAGGTCGGTCGGGAAATTGCCGGCGTCTGATAGGACGACCTTGCGCGATGCATTCATGTCGAGCGCGGCTGCGAGCGCCTGATAGACTTTGAGCGACAGCGTGTCGCCGACCATGACAGAACCCGTCTCTGCGCCGATCAGCCGCGCGATGCGATCGCCGACATGCCGCGGCTGCGCATACCAGCCAGCACTGTTCCAGGCGCGGATCAGCTCGTTGCCCCACTCCGCCGTGATGACGCGGTTGACGCGCTCGGCGACGCCGAGCGGCAGCGCGCCAAGCGAATTGCCGTCAAGATAGATCACGCCGTCGGGCAGATGAAACAACGCCCTGGTGTCGTCATAGACGCGAAGCTTGGTCTGGGTCATGGACATCTCTACAGAATGGTACGGACGCGCCAGAGCTCGGGAAACAGTTCGACCTCCAGCATGCGCTTGAGATAGCTGACGCCGCCGGTGCCGCCGGTGCCGCGCTTGAAGCCGATGACGCGCTCGACCGTCGTGACGTGGTTGAAACGCCAGCGCCGGAAATAGTCCTCGAAATCGACCAGCTTTTCGGCGAGCTCATACAGCATCCAGTGCGTCTCCGGCGCCTCGTAGACGATACGCCAGGCCTGCAGCACGCCTTCGTTGAAGCTGTGGGCCTCGCGAACATCGCGGGCCAGCACGGCCGCAGGCATCTTGAGCCCGTTGCGGTCGGCGAGCCGCAGAACTTCGTCGTACATGCTTGGCGTCGCAAGCTCGGCTTCGAGCAACTTCGTCGTTTCAACATCGTGAGCGTGCGGCTTCAGCATGGCGTGGTTGCGGTTGCCGAGCAGAAATTCGATCAGCCGGTACTGGCGCGACTGGAAGCCCGAGGACTGGCCGAGCCGGGAACGGAAGCGCGTATATTCGCTCGGCGTCATGGTGCGCAGCACGTCCCAGGCACCATTGAGCTGCTCGAAGATGCGCGACATCCGCGCCAGCATCTTCATGGCGGGCTGCACCTCGTCCTTGGCGATAGCGCGGCGTGCGGCACTGAGCTCGTGGATGGCCAGCCGCATCCACAGCTCTGTGGTCTGATGCTGGATGATGAACAGCATCTCGTCGTGTGCCTCCGACAGCGGATGTTGCGCGCCGAGGATTGCATCCAGCGCCAGATAGTCGCCATAGGACATGCGCTGGGCGAAATCGGTCTCGGCGCCTTCGCTTGCAGGATCGTAATCGCTGGACGTCATGGCAGGCCCTTTCAATCGATCATTCTCTGGCCGTGCTCAGTCGAGGCCGATCAGGCGCGCGGTGATCTGCGACGACGGATCCTTCAGCGCGTCGATGACCGTGAAGTGGTTGAGCCCGGGATCGACGACGAGGCGCGTCGGCACATCAAAACCGGTCCAGACATTGGCCATCAGGTCGGACTGGCGGATGAATTCGGGCCGCTCGCTGCCGCCGACCCAGGCGGTCACCGGCGAATGCCCACGTGGCAGATGCAGCGCCGCGCTCTCGAGCGTCGCCTCCTCCACGGTCATGCGCAGCGTCTCGTTCATCTTCGTCTTCAAGAGCGGCCGCAGATCGTGAAGGCCGCTGATCGAGAGCGTGCCGGCGATGCGATTGAAGACGCCCGGCTCGAGCCGGCTGTCGTCGCACAGCATGCGCGTGACGAGATGACCGCCGGCGGAATGGCCGGCAAGCCGGATCGGCCCCGCGACGAGCGAGGCCGCGTTAGCGATGGCGGCGGTGATTTCAGCGGTAATGTCGGAGATGCGCGCCGCCGGCGTCAGGGTGTAACTCGGCAGCGCCACCGTCCAGCCGTGATACCGCGCGCCTTCGGCGAGGTCCGTCCAGGTCGATTTGTCAAAGCGCATCCAGTAGCCGCCATGAACGAAGACGACGAGACCCATGCTGTCGCCATCGGGCAGGATCAGATCGAAACGCTGGCGCTCACCGGAGCCGTAGGCGATATCGGGACGAAAACCTTTCAGCCCGGCACGGTATGCCGCCGCCCGCTCCAACCACAACGCCGGCAGCTTGTCCGAGCCCGGGATATGGGCCGAATTGGCATAAGCATCATCCCAATCGCGCATCGGCACTCCCTCGACGGACTCAGGCCTTGAGCGCCAGTCTGCCACCGGCGAGGCCGGCATCCTAGTCTTTAGTTTAAGCTTAAAGTATTCGGACGCGCCCGTGTTCCGGGCAATGGAGCTGCACGATATTTCCCCTCACCGGCAGAATTACCGCCGCAGCGAAGCAATCCGGTCTGCCTCCGCAGCGACAGTCTGGATTGCGTCGTCGCAAGAGCTCCTCGCAATGACGGCGGAGAGAACAGAACCTGTAGCTACGCCTTCTCCACCCCGCACCATTCCGCGATGAACAGCGCCATCGCCTTGGTGGTCTTCTTCAACAACTCCAGCTCGACATATTCGTTGAAGCCGTGCATCTCGCCACCACTGGCGCCGAAGCACAGGCTGGGAATGCCGTAATTGAGGCCGTAGAAGCGGGTGTCAGTGAGCGCGGTGAAAACGAGATCTTCGACCGCGCCGCCATAGACCTTGTCGAAGGCCTTGCCGAATGCGGATTCCGGCGCGGCGGCGTCGGTCAGCTCATAGCCTTCCGACAGGAAGCCGGACCATTCGACCTCTGGCGGATTGTTGGCGAGGAAGCGGTGGTTGCGCGATGCGGCGGCGACGCAAGCCAGAATCTCCTTCTGGTGGTCGGCAACCGACCAGCCCGGCAGGACGGCGATGCGGCAATCGACGTCGCACCAGGCCGGAACGCTGGAGGCCCAGTCGCCGCCCTTGATGATGCCGGGATTGAAGTTGATGGGATGGTTCAGCGCCTTGAAATGACGATCGGCCTTGGCGCGCTCGTTCCACTCGATCTCGAGCTTCTGCAGGGCATGGACGAGATGATACGCAGCCATGATCGCATTGGAGCCTGATCCGGCAAAGGCGACATGGGTCGGATGGCCCTTCACGCGCAGCCGAAACCAGATCACGCCGACCTGCGAGCGCACCATCTTGCCGCCGGTTGGCTCCGGGATGAAGCAGGCATCGGCGCGATAGCCGCGCTGGAGCGTCGAGAGCGCGCCGACGCCGGTGCTCTCCTCCTCGATCACCGACTGGACGTGAATCCGCGCCGTCGGTGTGAAGCCCGCGGCCTTGATCGCGTCGAGCGCATAGAGCGCGCCGATCGTGCCCGACTTCATGTCGCAGGCACCGCGTCCGAACATCTTGCCGTCCTTGATGACCGGCGAGAACGGCGGGGTGTCCCACAATTCCAGCGGCCCCGCGGGAACCACGTCGCAATGGCCCTGGAGGATCAGCGATTTGCCGGCCTCGGTCTTGGGACGATACGTGCCGACCACCGTGCGGGCCCTGGAGAAGTCATGCTCGATCGGCCCGAAGCCGCGCAGATCCTTGAGATCGTCGACATTGATGTGCCAGTCGTCGACCTCGTAGCTGCGCTCGCGCAGGAGGTCGCCGATCATGTCCTGGCACGGTCCCTCCGCCCCACGGGTCGAGGGGATCGCGACGAAATCGCTTGTGGTCGCAAGCTGGGCTTCGAAGCCGGCATCGACGGCGTCAAGAATCCTCTGCTGCGTTTCGGCATTCATCAGGTTGCTCCAAGGCGTTCAAACAATCGAAGAGCACGCAAGCTAGCCGATTTCAGCCGTTCGGGTACTCCACAAAATAAGCATCCCGCAATGCATCTTCGAGCAGCCGGCCTTCGGAATAGCCATTCAGCGTCGCGGGCCGGCTCACGCCGTCAAGCAGCCGCGGGCACGGCTCCGGCGCGCCGAGAACCGTGCGGACCGGAATGCGCTCGGCATAGATCGGCAACTCATAGTCTTCGTCATCATCAGCGACACCCTTGGCGCGGATTTTGGCCGAGGCTTCCTGGATCTCCATCGCGATGAAGGAGGTCGCCTTGATCTCCTGCGTGTTGCTCGCCCGCAGGCTTGCGGTGCGATCCGGGAAGAAGCGGTCGACCATCGCGACCACCGCGCGTTCCTTCTCCTCGGGGTCGGTGACGACATAGGCGGTGCCGAACGCCATCACCGCGCGGTAGTCGGCAGAGTGATTAAAGCCGCAACGCGCCAGCACCAGGCTGTCGAGATGGGCGACCGTAAGGCACACCCGCTCGCCCCTGGTCTGGTTGCGCAGCATGCGGCTGGCGCTCGAGCCATGCCAGTAGAGCTTCGTCCCCTCGCGCCAGAAGAAGGTCGGCGTGCAATAGGGCTGGCCGTCGATCACGTAGGATACGTGGCACAGCATCGAGGAATCGAGAATGCGATGAACCGTGTCGTGGTCGTAGAAGCCGCGGTCGTGCCGGCGCTTCACCTGGTTGCGCGCTGAGGTCGGATAGGAATTTTGGCTCTCAGTCTGGCTCACGGCCGCTCCTCATCAGAATTGGAAGAATTCCAGACCTGTTGTAGCGGCGCATTTGGTCTGCGATAGTTCCAATTCCATGCAAAAAATTCCGACCAATTCCCCCGCACCGGCCAAGGCCGAACTGCCGCTCGATCTCACCGGCCCGCACATCACTGCCGGCGCCTCCGCGGCGCACCGGCTCTATCAGGCGCTGTGCGAGATGATCGTCGGCGGTCTCGTCAAGCCCGGCGAGCCGCTGCCGCCGTCGCGGATGCTGGCGAAGCAAACCGGGTTTCGACGCAATGCAGTCGTCACCGCCTATGAGCGGCTGATCGCAGACGGATTTGCGCAAGCCACCGTCGGCTCAGGCACCTTCGTCGCCGCACGCATTCCCGCGCGCGCCGCTGCGTCCAGGAAGCCAAAAGTGATCGTCGAAGCGCCGCGACAAGGCGCGCTCTCGCTTGGCTGCACCCATATCGACGAGCGCGCCGTGCAGCGCTTCCGCGCCTTCGTCGGCCGCCGCATGCGCGCTTTCGGCACCGAGCATCTGCACTACGGCGATCCCCGCGGCGGCCGCGAGCTACGCATCGCGATCGCCGATCATCTGTTGTCGGCGCGCGGGCTGCGCTGCGACCCCGACCAGATATGCTCACCTCAGGCACGCTGCATACGCTGCGCGTCGTTCTCGGCGCGATCCTGAAGGCCGACGATCAGGTCTGGTGCGAGGACCCCGGCTATCCCATTGCACGCCGGACCATCGCGCAATGCGGCTATCGAACTGTGCCCATTCCCGTCGACGCGCACGGCCTGCATGTCGCCAAGGGGCGCGCGGCCGCGCTGGCCGCGCGCGCGGCCTATGTGACCCCGTCGCATCAGTTTCCGCTGGGCGTGCAGATGTCGATGCCGCGGCGGCTCGAACTGCTCGACTGGGCGAAGGCGGCGGGCGCCTTCGTGTTCGAGGACGATTACGACAGCGAGTTCCGTTATGACGGCGCGCCGCTGATGTCGCTCGCGGGCATCGATCATCTTCAGCGCGTGATCTACATGGGCACGTTTGCCAAGACGCTGTTTCCGGGCCTGCGCATCGGCTATTGCGCCCTGCCCGAGCGGCTGCTCGCGGACGTGACCGCCGCGCGCGCCGCGCTCGACCGATTTCCCGGAACGCTGATGGAGGGCGCAGTCGCCGACATGCTCAATTCCGGCGCATTTGCCGCAAACCTGAAGCGCATGCGCAAGCTCTATCGTGACGCGCGCGATGCGCTGGCCGAAACGCTCGAAGCGGCATCGGATGGCGCGCTGTCGGTGCCGGTGCCGTCTCAGGGCCTGCACCTCGTGGCGCGGTTCGATCCATCGGTCGTCCCTTCGGTCGCGGCGGAAGCGAAACAGGCGGCGGGCGCGGAAGGCTGGCTGCTCGCCGATACCTATGCGCGGGCGCGGCCCCTATCCGGCTTCGTGCTGGGATTTTCGGGACATGCGGTTCCGCGACTCGTCGCGTCAGCTGAACGGCTCGCGCGAGAAGCGCGCGCAGCCTTGCGCAGCCAAGGCAAATCGGCCCGGAAGGCGTGACAAAGGTTCACTATGAGAATCGTGTGCAGCTCCCTACGTTGCGGCATCGATGCCGGGACCTCTCATCATGTCACCCTGTCGCGCAGCCTGCCTTTCGCTCCTCGTCTCAACGGTGCTCGCCTCGACAGCGCAAGCAGCCACAATCGGCCGCGAGCAGGACATCGTCGATCTCAAGCTTGGTCAGCGCGTGATGGTGGACGACGGAACCTGCCCGGCCGGGCAGGTCAAGGAAGTGCGCGGGGCGAAGATGAGCGACAAGGGGGTCGTGCGAACCAGCTCCTGCGTGCCGCGATACGGTCCGAAATCGAGGTAAGGGCTACGACTTTGCCGGGTCAAACATGCACTGCAAGGTCGGCTTGGCGATCTTGGTGAAGGTCGCGCCGATCTCGCTTTGCTTTGCCGCCGGAACCCAATCGGTTTCGATCGTCGGCACACCGGTTTCGCTGATGCCGCGCAGCAGAGCCTCGCGCAGATCGCGATCCTCGACGACGGCGGCGGCATGGTCGTGCAGGCAGCCGCAGACCTCCTCCGGATGCTCCCAGCGACCGAGCATGCGCGGGGCACACTGCCGCACGAATTCAGTGCGCGGGTCCGGCAATCGGCTCGGTGCGCGCACCTGGGCCTGAACAGAGCTGATCGTCAGAACGGACAGGAACGCTGCGGCGCAGAGACGGTACATGATGGCCTTTGGCGGCTGATTTTCTTGTTGGTGATCAGAAGCGCGCAGCCAGAACGATCGGCTGCTGCGCCGTGGTCGTGACCGGCGAGCCGCTGTACTGGAAAGTGCCGATGCCCGGCAGATTGCCGTCCGGCGCGCCGGCGAGCGAGGAACCGGCAAGCACGAAGCCGAAAGCGAGGATGAAGCTGAGCGCGCGCATGGATCTCTCTCCGATTTGCGTGGCCGGCGGTGTCGCCGTCGTCGTCATCGTTGTGTTGCTGATAACCATCCGCGGTTTCTCCCGTGATGCGCCCAAAGCCGAAAATGGTTTCATTCCCCCGAGAATTGTTTCGTCGCCAGTGAGCTGACGAAATAATTCCCGGAAAACATCAATCATTTCAGATGGGGCGCGTAACGGCTTGAACCCGTTTGGGAACAACCGCGCAACCAGGTTGAGGCGGCGCTGTCATATCGGCGACGTCAGGGCTTCACATGCATTTTACGGTTTTCTGCTGAAGAGAACCGCAAACGAAGGCCGGTCCCGCCGATGAACCGAGAGCACGCCGGGCGCGACCGAAGTCTTTGAAGACCGACTGACCCGCCAACGGGGTTCACACGTGAGGAATGGCCATCATGACGGCGCAAGATCGCGCAACGGCGCGCGACGCGGTCCAGCGGACGGACCGCGCCGATCGACAGCCCGTGCGCAGTCGCGCCAGTTCGCCCGGCGCGATGGCCCTGCAATCAGGCCGCGGCTACGAAGCCGTTCCGCAGACACTCGTGCGGCTGAGCGGCTCGCATCTTGCGAAACCGCGCGTCAACCGCGCGATCACTGCTGAGTGAAGAAGTCGCCGCACTTCTGAACGTTCGCGTCGGCCGGTCCCCACGGCATGATCGGCACCGTCGAGGTCGAGTTCTTCGGCGATCCCTCGATCAGCCTGTCCGAATAGACCATGTAGACCAGCACGTTGCGCTTGGCGTCGCAGCCACGCACGATCTGCATCTTCTTGAAGAAGAGCGAGCGGCGCTTGCGGAACATGTCGTCGCCTTGCTCCATCTTGTCCTTGAACTTGATCGGCCCGATCTGGCGGCAGGCCAGCGAGACGTCCGAAACCTCCTCGGCAAGGCCGAGCCAGCCCTTGAAGCCGCCCTTCTCGGGCACCGTGAAATGGCAGGCCACGCCCTCGACCTCGGGATCGTCGAGGCCATAGGTCGCGAGCTTGTCATTCGGACTCACCCATTTGAAGACGGTGGAGCGGCGGAAGATCAGATCCGGCTCGTCGGCTGCCTGCGCGAACGCCGCCGGCACGAACAGCAACAACAGGAATAAAGCGAAGCCTTTCAAGCGGATGCCGGAAAGACCGGGGAAACGAGATGACATGAAGTTCTCCGGTAACAAGTCCCCGCAATGTAGGGATGGGGCGGCCAGTCAGGAAGGTGAAGGCGGGTCGCCGAGGCGCCGTTTACCGCTCCGTGAGGCTTTTTTGCTACGGACTGGACAAAAGCAGCTGACGGCAGAACCGCCGTGCTGGTGAACGCGTATCCCCTCTGCAAGACTAATGTCTGATTTGGATTATGGATTCGAGGAATGACTAGCGTGAACGGGTCCCGTTTTTCGGCCGCGCCGGGGCGGATGTGCCAGTTAGCCATTTTGACCGCCGCGGGTGCGATCGGTACGACCGGCCAGGCGGTAGCTGCGTTTTATTACACGCCGGATTATTCGGACGGGTCCTACTACTCCCGGCAGGTGCGGCATCCCGACGAGATGCGACAGAAGCCGCAGAAGCGCGGCTCGGCAGCCGCCAGGAAAGAGACCGTCGTCGAGAAGGAGACCGGCGCCAAGCCGCAAGGCCCGCTGGTCATCGTCGTATCGATCGACCGGCAGAAGGTGACGGTCTACGACTCCAACGGCGTGTTCGCGGAGTCTCCGGTGTCGAGCGGCATGAAAGGCCACTCCACGCCGATGGGCGTCTTCAGCATCATCCAGAAGCACAAATTCCACCACTCCAACATCTATAGCGGCGCGCCGATGCCGTACATGCAGCGGATCACCTGGTCCGGCGTCGCCATGCATGCCGGCGTGCTGCCGGGCTATCCGGCCTCGCACGGCTGCATCCGCATGCCGATGGCGTTCGCGGTGAAGATGTGGAACTGGACCAAGATGGGCGCGCGCGTGATCGTCGCGCCCGGCCAGATGACGCCGCAAAACTTCTCCCATCCGATGCTCGCCTCACTGCGCGTTCCGCCGCAGCCCGCAGCAAGCCTCGAGCCGACGACGAGCGTCGGCGACAAGGCGGACAAGGGCGCGGCTGAGGCTGAGACCAAGGTCACCGACGCCAAGCCCGTCGAGACCAAGTCTTTTGAAGCGAAGTCTTTTGAAACGAAGTCTTTTGAAACGAAGTCTTTTGAAACCAAGACTGCCAGCGCTGATGGCGTGCTTGAACTGCGTTCCTCGGTCGGCCACACCGTGATGTCGGATGTGACCACGGGCATTGCACCGGTCCGCGAGGAAGCCGCCAAAACCGACACCAAGTCCGTCGAGGCCGCCGACACGGCGAACACCGACGCCAAGCCCGCCGAAGCTCCCAAGGCAACCTCGGATGACAAGGTCGAGGCCGTGAAGTCCGAGCCGGTCACGGCTGACGCGGCAGCGACCGAGAAGAAGCCCGACGCAGCGGTGACGGAAACGGCGCCTGCGCAAGCCGCTTCACCGGAAACCAAGAAGGACCAGACCCGCGTCGCCGATCCCGCGCCGTCCGTAAAGCCGGACCTGCCGAAGCGCACCGGCCAGATCGCGGTGTTCATCAGCCGCAAGGATTCGAAGCTCTACGTGCGGCAGAACTTCGCGCCGCTGTTCGAGGTGCCCGTGACGATCGCGGCAAGCGACCGGCCGCTCGGCACCCACGTCTTCACCGCCGAGGTCGACAAAGCCGATTCCAACGCGCTTCATTGGTCGGTGGTGTCGCTGCCCGTCGCAGTCCGCGCCGCCGCGCGCGAGAACGACGGTCACATGGCGCGCCGCCAGCGCAACGCTGCCGTGATTCCCGTTGCGGCAAAGCCCGTGATCACGCCGGACAGCCCGGCCGAGGCACTGGACCGCATCACGATCCCTGCCGACGCCATGGCGAAGATCAACGAGATTCTCACCACCGGCGGCTCGGTCATCGTTTCCGACCAGGGCATCAACCAGGGCGAGACCGGCGAAGGCACCGACTTCATCGTCCGCCTGTACTAAGCCGCCACCGCGCTCGATAACGCGGTGTTGAGCGAGGCCGGTCGGATCGCCGGAGTAAGCTCCGCCCCGGATCACATCCGGGGGACGTTGCCATGCTGAACCGCAGGACGATGCTCACCGCCGCGCTTCTCGCTGCGGCCAATTCGGCAACGCGCGTGCGGGCCGATGGCAGCATGAGCCGGGTTTCCGCCTACGCCTTCTCTTTCCCCGCCCTGTCCGGCGACGACATTCGCCTGGCCGCCTTCAGCGGCAAGCCGCTGCTAATCGTGAATACGGCTTCGCTGTGCGGCTACACCCCGCAATATGCGGGGCTGCAGGAACTCTGGAGCGAGTTTCGCGAGCGCGGCCTGACCGTGATCGGCGTACCCTCCAACGATTTCGGCACTCAGGAACCCGGCGGCGCGAGCGAGATTTCGGAGACCGCGCACCACCAATACGGCGTTACCTTCCCGATCGCCGCCAAGGCCGTCGTGGTCGGGTCGAAGGCGCATCCCTTCTACAGATGGGCCGCCGAGGCGCGGCCCAAGGAGGTTCCGCGCTGGAACTTCCACAAATACCTGATCGGCCGCGATGGCTACATCGCCGAGGTCTTTCCGTCCGCCGTGGAGCCTGCCGACACGCGCATCAAGACCGCGATTGCCAGGGCCTTTGCCGACAGTTGACGCGACACCCTCAAACAGGCTCGTTAAACAGGGCTGGGCACAATTGTGGCGAAGCGCCAAACAGCCGTTGCAATGGCGATGGAGCAACATCTAGGCTAGGATGATCAGGGGCAGGAAGGTTTTGCCGGAGGTGAAAAGCCGCGGCGGAACAACGGGATCAATCTCGAGGACAACACCATGCGTGTGGCGGCAGGACTCATTTTGGCAAGCGCGATGTCTGTTGCGCTAACAGGCGCGGCATGGTCGCAGACCCCGGCCGCGAAACCCGCAGCCGCCACACTGGCCGCCCCCGCGGCCGCTGCTGCGGCACCCGCTGCAGCCCCTGCCGCAGCGCCCGCGGCGCAAGCCGCCGCCTTCCCGCCCCCGCCGCAACAGGCACCGCAGCCGGCGCGCGCCGCCTGTAACAATCCGAACGCGCTGGGCGTTGCCCGCACCGTGGAGATCGACACGACTGGCGGTCCCGGCTTCGGCTTCGAGCATTTCAAGGAGCTCGACTTCCTGCGCGACAAGGAGGTCGTCCTGACCTTCGACGACGGCCCCTGGCCACACAACACGCCCGCCGTGCTGAAGGCGCTCGCCGACCAGTGCACCACCGGCATCTTCTTCTCGATCGGCAAGCACGCCACCTACGAGCCGGAGATCCTGAAGCAGGTCTACGCGGCCGGCCACACGGTCGGCACCCACACCTGGTCGCACGCCAACCTCAACAACAAGAAGCTGACCGAAGCGCAGCGCAAGGAAGAGATCGAGAAGGGCATCAGCGCCGTGAAATGGGCGCTCGGCGGCATCTCGCCTGCAGCATTCTTCCGCTTCCCGGCGCTGCAACATCCGCCGGAGATGGTCACCTATCTCGGCAACCGCAACGTCGCGATCTTCTCTTGCGACATCGACTCCTTCGACTTCAAGGCCTCGAAGCCCGAGAAGGTGATCGACACCGTGATGAAGAAGCTCGACAGCAAGGGCAAGGGCATCATCCTGATGCACGACTTCCAGAAGCACACCGCGGAAGCCCTGCCCGAGTTGCTGAACCGCCTCAAGGCCGGCGGCTACAAGGTGGTGGCGATGCGCGCCAAGGCGCCGGTCGCCTCGCTCCCCGAATACGACCAGGAGCTGATGAAGGACGTCAAGCTGCCGACGGTGAGCACGCGTCCGGTCAATTCCGTGGTGACGACCGTTTCCGAATAGCCGTCGCTTGTCTTTCCATTTCGAAGGTTACGTCATCGTCTCGGCTGACGGCATGCTTGCCGACGCCAACCGCGTCATGCCCGACAGTCTGAAGTTCGAAGGCGACAAGCTGTTCTTTGAGCGGGCGCTCGATGGCGCGGCGCTGATCGTGCATGGCCGCAACTCGCATGAGCAGCAGCCGAACTCGCCCAAGCGCAAGCGGCTGATCACCACCCGCAAGATCAAGGCCCTCACCGTCGATCCTGAGATGCCGAACGCGACGCTGTGGAATCCGGATCATGCGAGCTTCGAGGAGGCTGCCGCGTTTGCCGATGTCGCCTCGGGGCGGATCGCGATCATCGGCGGCCCCGTCGTGTTCGACATGTTCATGGACCGCTACGACACGTTCTGGCTGTCGGAAGCCCCGCATGTGCGGCTGCCGGGCGGCGAAGGCTGTTTTGTGGGTGTGCCGGAGCGGGCGCCGCACGAGGTGCTGACGTCACACGGGATGAAGCCGGGCACGCCGTATCTGCTCGACGCGGCGCATGGCGTGACCGTGACGCCGTGGCGGCCCGCGAGAAGCTCCACCTGAAACTCGCAAAACAACCCCATGCACAGTACCGGTGTTTTGATACCTGCGCCTAACGCATGCACTCCTTGCGCGTAATAACTACTGGACGGCGGGTCTGGCCAAGCTGCAAGTCTGGAGTTCGGCGCGCACGTCCCGGAGGACGCTGGCCCAATCGCCGGGCTGAGATTGCCGGAATTGCCGCAGCGTCGGATACCAGGGGCTGTCGTCGCGGTTCAGCAACCAGCGCCAGCACCGATCGAAGCGATTGAGCAGCCAGACAGGGCGGCCAAGCGCGCCGGCAAGATGCACCACCGCGGTATCGACACCGATGACCAGATCGAGGGCCTCGATCAGTGCGGCGGTTTCACCGAAGTCGTGGAGATCGTCCGTCCAGTCGTGCAAGCACAGACCCGGCGGCGGCGACTGGCTGGCCCCCGGTCCCTTCTGTAGAGAGACGAAACTCACCCCCGGCAGGTCCGCCAGCTGCGAAAGTCGTTCGAGCGGAATGGATCGGCGCCGGTCGCCGCTCATCGTCTGATTGCCGGCCCAGACGAGGCCGACCCTGATGCCATCGAGCTGCGCGACGCGCTGGCGCCAGACCGCCACGCGTTGCGGATCGGCCCGGAGATAGGCCTGCTGCGGAATGGTGTCGAGCGTGGTGCCGAGAAACCGCGGCAGGCTCAACAGCGGGCAATGCAGATCGAACGGCGGCAGCGGATCACCGCGGGCGACGATGCGCTCGATTCCCGGCAGCCCCGTCAGGAGCGGCACCAACGGCCGCTGAACCTCGAGAACGACCCGCCGCCCTGCTGCAATGGCCGGCACGAAGCGAACGAACTGGAGCGTGTCGCCCAGGCCCTGCTCCGCATGCAGCAGCAGGACCCGATCACCGATATCTTCTCCATTCCAGAGCGGCTGGCTGAAGTCGCGCAGATGCAGCTTTTTCTTCGCCTGCTTCCACCGCCACTCATATTCCCGCCAGCCTTCGTCGAGCTGGCCGTCCAGCAACAGTGAGACCGCCAGGTTGAAATGCGCGTCGGCATAGTCCGGCCTTTGCGACACCGCCGTTCGCAAGCTCTGAATGGCTTCATCAGGCCGCCCAAGATCGAACAGCAGGGTGCCGAGATTGTTGAGCGCCTCCGGCCAGGCCGGATCGTGATCAAGAGCCGTTCGATAGCAAGGCTCCGCTTCGTGGAAACGGCCGGACTCGCGCAGAGCGTTGCCGAGTGTCAGCTGCGCTGGAACGTAATCCGGCTCCAGACGCAAAGCTTCCCTACAGTGGGCTTCCGCCTCTTCCAGCCGCCCCTGGAGTCGCAGCAAGTCACCGAGATTGTTCAAGGCCCCGGGGGAATCTGACGTGAGCCTGCAGGCTTCGCGAAGATGGACCTCCGCCTCGTCGAGACGGCCCAACTTGATGAGAAGACCACCGAGATTGGTATGGGCTTCGGCAAATGTCGGGTTGAGGCGCAGGGCCTCACGATAGCAACGCTCGCACTCCTCAAAAGCGGACAGATCGAACAGCAACACCCCAAGGTTGCAATGGGCCGCCGCGAAATCCGGCCGCTGCCGCAGCACGTGCCGAAACTCGCCGATGGCATCGTCGAACTGCTTCCGCCGCGCTAGCAGATTGGCGAGATTGAAACGGGCATCGACATGAGCGCGAGCGACATTGAGGTCAAGGCCAGCGGGATGTCGCAGCACGAGCCGATAATGGGCCTCCGCGCCCGTGAGGTCGCCGCATTCGCCCAGCAGGACCCCAAGCTGGTTGTGCACATCCAGACTGTCGGACTTGAGCTGCAGCGCTTGCCGGTAGCTCGCGATGGCCTCGTCCCTTCGTCCGAGCGCGCGCAGAGCGCGAGCCATGTTGCTGTGATGCACGCTGTTGCCGGGCTGGAGCTCGACGGCGCGGACGACGAAATCGAGCGCCCTGTCGGGCTGCCCTGCCTGGAGCAAGGCAACCCCCAGGAGTTGGATGCAGTCCGCATGATCCGGCTCGGATGCCAGTATCTGCCGATAAATCGCCTCTGCTTGCGGCAAGCGGCCTGCGCGATGATGCGCGAGCCCGGCCTCGAATGATACAGGACCTGACAACTCTTCAGCATACATTACGATGGGCCCTGTCATCGATGCGATTGAGTAAAGTGCGAGACTGATGCCCTTTGTGCATTTTCAGCTGATCAGACTCTTTGAAACGCGCTCCCCACCATTCTGCAGTAACGACCTTGCGCGAAGCTGGACACGCCGCAAGCGTCCGCGCGTCAGCAGCAGCTAACCCGAGATTTTCCGCTTCGATTGATTGGATCCGGCTACCAGGGTCGGTTACGCCTTCGGCTGACCACCCTACGAGAGCTACACGTCCCCGTAAGCCGCCTCGACCGGGCGCGTGGCGCGGCCGTAGCCCATGATCATGAACAGCGCGCCGATGATCGAGAGATTCTTCAGCGCGTCGACCACCATCTTGGTGTTGTCGGGCGCCGCCTGATTCCAGAAATCGTAGAACAGGACGGTCGAAACCGCGACGTAGACGATCAGCAGCATCGCGAAGAAGCGCACGCCGAAGTTCAGCGCGATCATCAGGCCTGCGATGATCTCGAGCCCGCCAACCGCGATCGCCAAAAGCTGCGGCGTGGTCATGGCTGTCGCCGTCTCCACCTGCTTGGCATACGGCGCGATCATGTCAGGCACCACGACCTTGGTGGCGATGAAATCGGCGGTCGCCTGGATGGCGATCAGCTTGGTGGCGCCCGTGTAGATGAACAGCACGGCGAACAGGATTCGCCCGAAAGTCACGAACGCTGGCATGATCGGCCTCTTGGCTCAGGCTTTTTGAAATCGGAATTTCGACGAAAGCACCGAGCGATTATGAAGCGTCGTTCGCCGGTTTACAAACGGGGAAATGGCGAACTACGAGCAATTCAAAGTTTGCTACACGGGCACCGCCCCTTCTCCCCTCGTGGGAGAAGGTGGCATAGGCGGCCTTCGGCCGCCGTTCCCTGAGAACGCCGAAGCGAAGCTTCGGCTATGGCGCCGGGGGATGAGGGGTCTCTCTCCGCGAACTCAAGCAGAGTGGGACTCGCGGAGAGAGACCCCTCACCTGCCGAGCTTCGCTCGGCCCCCTCTCCCACAGGGGGAGAGGGGCAGATGCCGCCTTACGTAAACAATGTCGGCTGCTGCCGCGCCGCACGCTCCTGCGCTTCGACGACCGCGACGGCCGTCATGTTGAGGATGCCGCGGGCAGTCACGGACGGCGTGAGGATATGGGCCGGCCGCGCCGGGCCGATCAGGATCGGGCCGACGGGGAGTGCGTCCGCGAGCGACTTGATCATCTGATAGGCGACGTTGGCGGTGTCCAGCGTCGGCATGATCATGATGTTGGCCTCACCCTCGAGCTTGGAGTGCGGTAGCACCATCTTGCGTGCCGCGGCCGAGAGCGCGGTGTCGCCCTGCATCTCGCCGTCGGCCTCGATCTCCGGATGCTTCTCTCTCAGGAGCTGGGTCGCACGGCGCATCTTGCGCGACGAATCGGTGTCGTAGCTGCCGAAATCCGAATGCGAGACGAAGGCGATCTTCGGCTTGAGCGCGAAGCGCTGGACGTGGACCGCCGCAAGCGAAGCGATTTCGGCGAGCTCTTCCGCGGTCGGATTGGGGCGCACCTGGGTGTCGGCGATGAAGAAAGCGCCCTTGCTGGTGATCAGCAGCGCCAGCGCGGCATAGTCGCTGACGCCAGCCTGGAAGCCGACGATCTCGCGGACATGACGCAGATGATGCATATAGCGGCCCTCGACGCCGCAGAGCATGGCGTCCGCCTCTCCGCGCATCACCGCGAGCGCCGCGATCACGGTGTTGTTGGTGCGCACCACCGTGCGGGCCGCGTCCGGCGTCACACCGCGGCGGCCGGCGACCTCGACATAGGACTGCACATAGGAGCGGTAGCGCGGATCGTCCTCGGGATTGACGAGGTCGAAATCCTTGCCGGCCTTGATCGAAAGGCCGAAGCGCTTGATGCGCGCCTCCACCACCGACGGACGGCCGACCAGGATCGGCGTCGCCAGCTTCTCCTCCAGCACCACTTGGGTGGCGCGCAGCACGCGCTCATCCTCGCCCTCGGCGTAGATCACGCGCACCGGCTGGGTTTTGGCCTTGGCGAACATCGGCTTCATGACGAGGCCGGAGCGGAAGGCGAAGCGCTCGAGCAGCGCCGTATACTCATCGAAATTGGTGATCGGACGCGTCGCCACGCCCAATTCCATCGCCGCCTTCGCCACAGCCGGCGAGATACGCAGGATGAGCCGCGGATCAAACGGGCTCGGGATCAGCGAGCCCGGACCAAAACCTTGCGTTTCGCCGGTGTCAAAACCCTGCGCCACCGCATCCGACGGCGCCTCGCGCGCGAGCTGCGCGATGGCCTCGACCGCGGCGTGCTTCATCTCCTCGTTGATCGCGGTGGCGCCGACGTCGAGCGCGCCGCGGAAAATGAAGGGGAAGCAGAGGACGTTGTTGACCTGGTTCGGATAGTCCGAGCGCCCGGTACAGATCATGGCGTCGGGGCGCGCTTTCCGCGCCTCCTCCGGCATGATCTCGGGCGTCGGATTGGCGAGCGCCATGATCAGCGGCTTGTCGCCCATCGCCTTGGCCATCTCCGGCTTGAGTACGCCGGGCGCCGAGAGCCCGATGAAGATGTCAGCGCCGCCGATGACGTCGCCGAGCGTGCGCTTGTCGGTCTTCTGCGCATAGACCGCCTTCCAGCGGTCCATCGTGGTGTTGCGGCCCTCATGCACGAGGCCGTCGATGTCGCAGACCCAGATGTTCTTGCGTTGCGCACCCATCGAGACCAGCAGGTTGAGCGTCGCGATCGCCGCGGCCCCTGCCCCCGATGCAACGATCTTCACGTCGGAGAGCTTCTTGCCGTTGAGTCGCAGGGCGTTGGTGACGGCGGCGGCGACGATGATGGCGGTGCCGTGCTGGTCGTCATGGAAGACCGGGATCTTCATGCGCTCCTTCAGCTGCGCCTCGATCTCGAAGCATTCCGGTCCGCGGATGTCTTCCAGATTGATGCCGCCGAAGGTCGGCTCCAGCGCCGCCACGGTCTCGACCACGCGCTCGATGGTGTCGGCGGCAATCTCGATGTCGAACACGTCGATGCCGGCGAATTTCTTGAACAGGACCGCCTTGCCTTCCATCACCGGCTTCGAGGCAAGCGGGCCGATATTGCCGAGACCGAGCACAGCGGTGCCGTTCGAGACCACGGCGACCAGATTGGCGCGGATCGTCAAGGTCGCTGCTTCGGCCGGGTCCTTGGCGATCTCCGTGCAGGCGGCGGCGACGCCCGGAGAATAGGCAAGCGCGAGGTCGCGTTGGTTGGCGAGCGGCTTGCTCGCCTGGATCTCGAGCTTTCCGGGGCGCGGCAGACGGTGATAGGCCAGCGCCGCCTGGTGGAGATCATCAGAATAGGACGACATGCGGTGTCTCGCCTCGCGTTACCGGCCTCAAACTACGTTGTCCTGACCGCTCCGCCGTCGGGCGGTATTTCCGGGTCATGGAAACGGGATGAAGCACGCTGGGCGCCCCGGTGGCAACATCCGATTGCGCCCCCGTCAACAAGGCACATAGTCAAATATTTGATAGCTATAGCTTTCCCTGGACCACACAGGGCTGCGCGAATATGGCAGGTTGCGCGGCGCACAATGGGCAACTGGAGCCAGTGGAATGAAGCGAATTCTGATCGGCCTGATCGCGGTGACCGTGCTGGCCGCGGGCGGATGGTTCGGCTTCAATCTCTACGCAAAACATCGCGCCACCGCCGAGATCGAGACGGCCTTCGAGCAGATCCGCGCCAGTGGCGGCAAGGCCAGCCACGGCAAGATCGGGTTCGATCTCGCGAGCCGCACCCTCACGATCTCGGACATCGCCATCGACCCCGGGCTGCAGTCGCAGATGCATGTCAAGATTGCCAGCGTGAGGGCGACCGGTGTGCGCCAAGCGGACGAGGCGCAGTTCTCTGCCGATACCATCGAGGTCTCGGGCATCGAGTTTGCGATCGACAGTACCGTCGGCCCGTCGCAGATGAAGGCCGGCTACAAGATCGCGCAGGCCACGATACGGGATTACACCGGAGCGATCAGGGCCCGGGCCTTGCCGGCATCAAACGCCATCACCGATCTCTATCGATTTGGTCTCGAACAGTTCATCAGCGTCTCGGCATCTTCGATCGAGGTGCCGACCATTGCCGTAACCGTCGCCACCAAGCCAGATACCGCCAAACCCGAAGGCGGCGATCTTGTCTATGCGGGTCTTGCGATGAAAAATCTCAGGCATGGCAAGATCGAGGCGACCAAGGCGGACCGGCTCACCTTCACATTCAAAACGGCGCAGCCGGGCAAGTCCGACCAGTTCACGGGAGAACTGTCGAACCTGGCCATAAGCGATTTCGATGCAGCCGGTATGCTCGCCGCGCTCGATCCAGAAAAGACGAATGACGACAGCCACCATCAGCTCTACAGGCAAGTTTCGGCGGGACCTTACACGGTGACGTCCGGGGACGTTCGCCTCCAGATCGACGGCTTCTCCATCGACGATATCGGGGTGCAGCCGTCGAAGTTCCGGATCGCCGAGATGCTTGCCATGCTGCCCCAAAATCCCTCGGCGCCGCCAACGCCGGCTCAGGCGCGCGACAAGATGGAGAAGCTTGCCGACGTTTATGAAGGCCTCCGCATCGGCAAGATCGAGATCGGCAAGACGTCGATCGCGACGCCGCAAGGGACGGGCAGCATCAATGCGGTCAGATACCAGAGCGGCGAATTCGCAGTCGAAGGCCTCGACACACTCTCCCCGCAAGGTCAGTTCAAGATGGAACGCTTCGCGCTGAAATCCTTCAGTGCGCCGCACCTGATGCGCTGGGCAGCCAGCCTCACCGATCCCGGGCGGGCGCCCTCGCCGGATCAGATGCTGGGCCTGTTCCGGCTGCTTGACGGCGTCGAGATCAAAGGCGTTGCGGCGCCGTTCAAGAACACCAAGAAGCCGGTCACCATCGACGCGATGAGCGTGAACTGGGGCCAACTGGTCGGCTCGATTCCGACCAAGGCGCATATCATCGCCAAATTGGTCACGCCGACCGATCCATCCGATCCGAAGCAGCTGCCATTGATTCTCGGCGGGATCGACAAGCTCGCGATCGATCTCGATCTCGGCGCGGCGTGGACCGGGTCGTCCAATAGCTTCGCGCTGACGCCCGCGACCCTCGACATCGGGGGGATCGCAAGAGCGCAATTGCGTGTCGCGCTCAGCAACGTTCCACGCGAGGTGTTTTCGGCCGATCCCGCCCAGTTTATGGGTCAGGCGGCCCGGATTGAAGCCGGCACGCTCGAGTTCTCATTGCGCGACAATGGCGGCGTCGATCTCGCCGTGACGCAGTTCGCGCGCGCGCAGAGTGTCAGCCGCGACGCCGCACGCCAGGCGCTCGTCGAGAGCATCAAGGCCAAACGCGAGCAAGTTGCTTCCGCCAATCCGGATGCGGACGCGGCCGTGGACGCGATCGCCCGCTTCGTCGAGACGCCGGGCCAGACGCTTTCCATCAAGCTCTCCCCGCGTGCCAAGGCGCCGCTGATGCAATTGATGCAGCTTCTTCAAAACGACCCGCAGAGCGCGCTGGCGCAGTTCAGGATCGAGGCGTCGACGGGGCTGTAGGCGCAGATCTGCGCGCGGGATAGCGGTTGGGCTGATGCAACGCGGCCTCCCCCTGCGAGCAGGGGGAGGCAAAGAGCGTCACTTCTGCGGCAGGTTCACCTTCACATGCAGCTCGCGCAGCTGCTTGGTGGTGGCGTCGGAGGGCGCGCCCATCAGCAGGTCCATGGCCTGCTGATTCATCGGGAACAGCGAGATCTCGCGCAGGTTGTTGGTGCCGCAAAGCAGCATCACGATGCGGTCGACGCCGGCCGCCATGCCGCCATGCGGCGGCGCGCCGTACTGGAAGGCGCGGTACATGCCGCCGAAACGCTCGACCACTTCCTGCTCGCCGTAACCTGCGATCTCGAACGCCTTCACCATCGCTTCCGGCACGTGGTTGCGGATGCCACCCGAGGCGATTTCGTAGCCGTTGCAGGTGATGTCGTACTGGAACGCCTTGATGGTCAGCGGATCCTGGCCCTTCAGCGCATCAAGGCCGCCCTGCGGCATCGAGAACGGATTGTGCGAGAAGTCGACCTTCTTGTCGTCCTCGTTGTACTCGTACATCGGGAAGTCGACGATCCAGGCGAGCTCGAACCGCTCCTTGTCCGTGAGGTTCAATTCCTCGCCGACCTTGTTGCGGGCCAGGCCTGAAAACTTCCAGAACTTGTCGGGATCGCCGGCGACGAAGAAGGCGGCATCGCCTTCCTTGACGCCGATCTGTGCACGGATCGCAGCGGTGCGCTCAGGCCCGATGTTGTTCGCGAGCGGACCGGCGCCCTCGCCGCCCTCGCGCCACATGATGTAGCCGAGGCCGGGCTGGCCCTCGCCTTGCGCCCACGAGTTCATGCGGTCGCAGAAAGCACGCGAGCCGCCGCCCGGTGCCGGGATCGCCCAGACCTGGTTCTTGGGATCTTCGAGCATGCGCGCGAACACCTTGAAGCCGGAGCCGCGGAAGTGCTCGGAGACGTCCTGCATCTCGATCGGGTTGCGCAGGTCCGGCTTGTCGCTGCCATATTTGCGGAGCGCTTCGGCGAACGGAATCCGGCGCCAGCCCTTCGTGACCGGCTTGCCCTTGGCAAACTCCTCGAACACGCCGGTGATCACCGGCTCCATCGCCGCGAAGACGTCTTCTTGCGTGACAAAGCTCATCTCGACGTCGAGCTGATAGAACTCGCCGGGCAGACGATCGGCGCGCGGATCCTCGTCGCGGAAGCAGGGCGCGATCTGGAAGTAGCGGTCGAAGCCCGACATCATCAACAGCTGCTTGTACTGCTGCGGCGCCTGCGGCAGCGCGTAGAACTTGCCGGGATGGATGCGCGACGGCACCAGGAAGTCGCGCGCGCCCTCGGGCGAGGACGCGGTCAGGATCGGGGTGTTGAACTCGAAGAAGCCCTGCCCCTTCATGCGGCTGCGCATGGAATCGATGATCGCGACGCGCGTCATGATGTTCTGGTGCAGCTTCTCGCGGCGCAGGTCGAGGAAGCGGTACTTCAGCCGGATATCCTCGGGATATTCCTGGTCGCCGAACACCGGTAGCGGCAGATCGCCGGCCGGGCCGAGCACCTCGATCTCGCTGACATAGATCTCGATCTTGCCGGTCGGCAGATCGTCATTGTCGGTGCCTTCGGGGCGGCGGCGGACCTTGCCGTCCATCTTGACCACGAACTCCGAGCGCAGCTTCTCGGCCTGCGAGAACGCCGGCAAGTCCGGGTCGACCACGCACTGGGTCAGGCCGTAATGGTCGCGCAGGTCGATGAACAGCACGCCGCCATGGTCGCGAACGCGATGGACCCAGCCTGACAGGCGGACCGTCTCGCCGATGTTGCTGTCGCGGAGCGCGCCGCATGTATGTGACCGGTAGCGATGCATGGTCGTCCCAAAATGATGTCTGAGGATCGAATCGGACCGCCGAAACGGCCGGTCCGAAGTTGCGGCAGGGTTTACCCGACGAGACCGGAGGCGGCAACCAAGGGAACGCCCTGTTTTGGGCCGGGAACGCCCATTTTTGGCCGATCGGGCCCCAGGCCTTTGCCATCACCCGTTCCGCGCTTATCTTTAGCGCCATGACCGTCCATTTCCCCTTCCAGAACTCCTATTCGGCGCTGCCGGACAGCTTCTTTGCCCGGGTCGCGCCTACCCCCGTTGCCGCGCCCCGGCTGATCAAGCTGAACCGCCCCCTGGCGGTCCAGCTCGGGCTCGATCCCGACCTGCTGGAGACGCCTGAAGGCGCCGAAATCCTGGCCGGCAAGACGGTTCCCGCCGGCGCCGATCCCATTGCCATGGCCTATGCCGGCCACCAGTTCGGGAATTTCGTGCCTCAACTCGGCGACGGACGGGCAATCCTGCTCGGCGAGGTCATCGACAAAGACGGCATCCGCCGCGACATCCAGCTCAAGGGAAGCGGCCCCACCCCGTTCTCGCGCCGCGGCGATGGCCGCGCCGCGCTGGGTCCGGTGCTGCGTGAGTACATCGTCAGCGAGGCGATGTTCGCGCTGGGCATTCCGACCACGCGCTCACTGGCCGCCGTCGTCACCGGCGAGCCCGTCATCCGTGAGACCGTGCTGCCCGGCGCAGTGCTGACGCGCGTTGCCTCCAGCCACATCCGCGTCGGCACCTTCCAGTTCTTCGCCGTCCGCCGCGACACCGACGCGATCCGCCGCCTCGCCGATCACGTCATCGCCCGCCATTATCCAGAGCTGCTCACGGCCGACCGGCCCTATCACGCGCTGCTCGCCGGTGTCGTCGCGCGCCAGGCCGAGCTGGTCGCGCGCTGGCTGCTGGTCGGCTTTATCCACGGCGTGATGAACACCGACAACTCCTCGATCTCGGGCGAGACCATCGATTACGGCCCCTGCGCCTTGATGGATGCCTACAACCCCGCGCAGGTGTTCTCCTCGATCGACGAGATGGGACGCTATGCCTACGCCAACCAGCCGCGCATCGCGCTGTGGAATCTGACCCGGCTTGCGGAATGCCTGCTGCCGCTGTTCTCCGACGACCAGGAGAAGGCGGTCGCGGAAGCCCAGGACATTCTCGGCGCCTTCTCCGAAACGTTCGGCACGGCCTATCAGGCCGGCCTGCGCAAGAAGGTCGGCCTGTTCACGGAGCGCGACGGCGACGAGGCGCTGATCCAGGACCTGCTCGACGCCATGGCGAAAAACCAGGCCGATTTTACCCTGACCTTCCGCAAGCTCGGCGAGGCCGCAGGCGATGAAGCTGGCGTCGCCGACGTCCGCGCGCAGTTCATGGACCCCGGCGCATTCGACGATTGGGCCAAGCGCTGGCGCGAGCGCACGGCACTGGAGCCGCAGACCGCGGCCGAGCGGCAAGCCGCGATGCAGGCTGTCAATCCAATCTTCATCCCGCGCAACCACCGCGTCGAAGCCGTGATCCAGGCCGCGGTGAATGATGACAATTACGCGCCGTTCGAGGAATTGGTGAAGGTGCTGGCGAAGCCGTACCAGGACCAGCCGGACTACGCGGCCTACGCCGATCCACCGCTGCCGGACCAGCGGGTGTTGCAGACGTTCTGCGGGACGTGAGGACGGGCGCAGGCGCGCCACTACCTATAATTGGTCAAACGGTGGATTACGCTTTCGGCTAATCCACCCTGCGCATGCTGGCGCTGTGGACGCGTTCCGCCCTCGGGAACCGCTGTCATCAAACTGAAACACTCGCGCTCTAACGGCCTGTCAGGGCCGTCTTGCCGGAGGCCCATCCTCCAACAGTCCTGACAAGCGCCCATGCCCTTTAAATTCATCCATATCACCGACACGCATCTCGCGAATCCGGGGCTGAAGCTCTATGGCCTCGATCCGCGCGCCCGGCTGGATGCTGCGATTGCGGACATCAACAAGCATCAATCCGATGCCGCCTTCGCGGTCGTGACCGGCGACCTCACCCATTGGGGCGAGCCTGAAATCCTACGCCAATTTCGCAGAGGCAATGTCGGCGCTGAAAATGCCCTACATCGCCATGGTCGGCAATCACGACCGCCGCGTCGCCTGCCTTGACGGGCTTCGGTGCGCGCCGCGCGATCCCAACGGCTTTGTGCAGGGCACGCGTACCACCGAGCACGGCCTGTTCGTCTTCCTCGACACGCTCGACGAGACCAGCCATGCCGGCGAGATGTGCGCCAAGCGCCTTGGCTGGCTCGCTGGCACGCTGGCGGCAGCGCAGGCCGACACGCCACTCGTCGTCTTCATGCACCATCCGCCGTTCCCGGTCGGCGTCCACGCGATGGACGAGATCGCACTGAAGCAGAGCGCCGAATTCGCCGAGGTGATCGCGCCCTATCGGTCGCGCATCCGCCATCTCTTCTTCGGCCATGTGCACCGGCCGATCTTCGGCAGCTACGGCAAGATCCCGTTCTCGACGCTGCGCGGCACCAATCACCAGGTCTGGTTCGAACTCGACGCCGACGCGCCGCACCTGGCAAGCCACGAGCCGCCGGCCTATGGCGTGGTGCTGATCGACCAGGAAAACCTGGTCGTGCACAGCCACGACTTCCTCGACACCAGTCTGCGCTTCCCCTTCGAGCCACCAGCGGGAATGGACGGCCGCGACTATGCGCTCAAGTTCGCGGCGCGGTGAGATGAGCCTCGCTGAACCCGCGGCTCTCCCGGTCGCGGCTGTGGTGCCGCCGCGCCTGCATATCGGGAGGCGGTTTTCCACCCGTTTCAAAGCCTCGCTGCCGGCCTATCTGCTGCTGTTGCCCTCGATCGTCTTTCTCGCGCTGTTCACCTATGGCGCAATGGGGCGCGTATTCATCGACGCGCTCTACCAGCGCGCCACGCCGAAGGCCCCGGTCCGCTTTGTCGGCCTCGACAACATCAGCGCAGTGCTGGCCGACCCAGCCTTCACCGGCGCGGTCGTCAACAACGTCATCTATGCCGTCGGCACGGCGATCCCGAGCATCGGCCTTGCGCTGCTGTTCGCGCTGGCGCTGGCGCGGACCAACGTCGTGACCAGCGCGCTGCGCGCCGCGCTGTTCCTGCCGGTGCTGATTCCGATGGTCGCAGCATCTGCGCTGTTTCTCTTTATCTTCCTGCCCAATGTCGGCCTGCTCGACTACTACATCGGCCGCCTGCTGCCGGTGGTGCCGAACTGGCTCGGCGATCCCGATATCGCGCTTTACGCGATCATGATCATCACGATCTGGAAGAACGCCGGCTATTACATGCTGTTCTTCCTCGCCGGCCTCCAGGCCGTGCCCGAAGATGTCATGGAGGCCGCCCATCTCGACGGCGCGGGTCCGTACCAGCGGCTGCGCCACATCATCCTGCCGGAGCTTAAGCCCACCTTCCTGTTCGTCACGGTGATCGCAATCCTCAATGCCGTGACGCAGGTCGACCACGTCTTCGTCATGACCAAGGGCGGACCGTCGAACGCGACCAACCTCGTGCTGTTCTACATCTACCAGCAGGCCGTGGAGCATTACGACATCGGCAAGGCCTCGGCGGCGACGCTGCTGACGCTCGCGGTCCTGATGAGCCTTACTGCGCTCTCGTTCCGGACGATGGCAAACCGCGAGGGCGGGCCATGACCCTGATCGATTGGCTCTACAAGGACGCGCCGCTCGCCACCCGTCGCGAGATCACGCCAAAACTCGGATTCGCGCTGACCGTGCTGCTCGCGCTGGTCTGGCTGATCCCGTTCCTGTGGATGGGCGTTGCGACGCTGCGCCCGGCCTCCGACGGCATCAACCTCATGGCCGAGCTGATGCCGAGCCTGAAGCCGACGCTCGACAACATCAGGGATGCCTGGGAGATCGGCGACTTCCCGCGCTACTTCCTCAACACCACGATCATCTGCACCGGCATCCTGCTGGTTCAGTTCGTCACGATCACGCTGGCAGGCTTTGCGTTTGCGCGCCTCGACTTCGCCGGCAAGTCGCTGATCTTCTATTTGTTCCTGATGCAGCTGATGCTGGTCCCGGTGCTGCTGATCGTGCCGAACCTTCGCATCGTCGCGCAGTTCGGCCTCTACGACACGCTTGCCGGCGTCATGATGCCGTTCTTCGCCTCCGCCTTCGGCACCTTCCTGATGCGCCAGGCCTTCGAGGCCATTCCGACCGAGCTGGAAGACGCCGCCCTGATCGACGGCGCCAGCCTGTTCCAGCGCATCCGCCACATCTACGTGCCGCTGTCGCTGCCGAGCTTCTCGGCGTTTGCCATCATCTCCGTCACCAGCCACTGGAACGACTTCCTGTGGCCGCTGATGGTGATCAATTCGCCGGACAAGCGGCCGCTTACGGTTGGCCTTTCCGTCTTCACCGCGACCGCTGAAGGCACGCAGGCCTGGGGCACCATCGCCGCCGGCACGCTGATGGTGATCGCGCCGCTGCTCATCACCTTCCTGATCTTCCAGAAGCGCTTCATCAGTTCTTTCGTCACCTCAGGCATCAAATAGGAGATTTCTCGATGCAGTTTTCCCGCAGGCTCATGCTCGGCCTCGCCATCGCAGGCACGATGGCGGGCGCCCTCGCCTTCCCGGCGCTGGCTGAAGGTCCGACCGAGATCGACTTGTTCTTCCCCGTTCCCGTCGACGGCAAGCTCGCCCGCGACATGGGCACCCTGATCAAGGAGTTCAACGACGGCCATCCCGACATCAAGGCGACCGCCGTCTACACCGGCTCCTATGACGACACGCTGATCAAGACGCGCGCCTCGATCAAGGCCGGCAAGCCGCCCGCCGCCGTGATCATGTCCGCGAACTTCCTGCTCGACATGCAGATCGAGAACGAGCTCACCAATCTCGACAGCCTGATCGCCGCCGACGGCAGCACCAAGGACAAGTTCCTCGGCCAGTTCTTCCCGGCGCTGCAAGGCAACGCGGTGATCAACCGCTCGGTCTACGGCGTGCCCTTCCACAATTCGACGCCGCTGCTCTACATCAACGCCGACCAGGCCAGGGAAGCCGGCCTCGATCCGAACAAGCCGCCGCAGACCTGGGCCGAATTGACCGACTGGGCCAAGAAGCTCACCAAGCGCGAGGGCGACAAGGTCACCCGCTGGGGCATCGCGATCCCCTGCGCCTACGATTATTGCGGCTGGATGATGGAAACGCTCACCATGTCCAATGGCGGGCGCTACTACAACGAGGAGTTCGGCGGTGAGGTCTATTACGACACGCCCTCGATGCAGGGCGCGCTGACCTGGTGGAACGACCTCGTCAACAAGCACAAGGTCCACGCCCCCGGCGCCACGCCGGGCCCTGCCGTCAGCACCTCCTTCATCTCCGGCAACGCCGCGATGATGATGCTGTCGACGGGCTCCCTGACCTATGTGCGCGAAAACGCCAAGTTCCCCTACAAGGTCGCCTTCATCCCGCGCAACGTCCGCAACGCCGTGCCGATCGGCGGCGCTTCGCTGATCATTCCGGCCGGTCTCGAAGCCGACAAGCAGAAGGCCGCCTGGACGCTGATCAAGTGGATGACCTCGCCCGAGAAGAGCGGCTGGTGGAGCCGCGCCACCGGCTATTTCGCGCCCAACATGGCCGCCTACAAGACACCTGACATGGTCGACTTCCTCAACAAGAACCCGGACGCCAAGACCGCCGTCGAGCAACTCGACGTCGCCAAGCCCTGGTTTGCGACCTACAAGACCGTGCCGGTGCGCAAGACGCTCGAGGACGAGGTGATGCTGGTCCTGAACGGCAAGAAGCAGCCGAAGGAGGCGCTCGTCGCGGCCCAGAAGGCCGCCGACGAGCTGCTCAAGCCGTACAATGCCGAGACCTCGCTGAAGCTGCCCTGAGGCAGGCCAATCCGGCGAACAAGCTTCGGCGCTCCGTCATGCGGGGCGCCGAATGCGTTTTGGGCATCAGGCCCCGTTAACCCCGCGTCCACCATCCGGCCCGGCCCTCCGCCGGTAACCACGAGAATTAACAGACCCTCAACGTGCTCCCGACAAATCTATCAATGTTTCTGGAGATTTCGCCGTGGATCTGTTGGTTTTTGAATTCCTGGGGCTGGCATTGGTCGCCATGTGCGTGGTCGTGGTGGCGCTGCCCTGTGCGCGCAAACCCTCCCGACGCATCCGCTACGAATAGGATTTCGGTCGGATAACGGCAATTCCGGTCCAAATGCAAGGCTCGAATTTGTCAAGAACCCCTTGACATCGCAGCGCGTTCGGCAGAACGGCTGATATCAAGTGTCATGGGCCGTTCATGGATTTAATTACCACCACCGCTGACCTCGCGGCTGCCTGCAGCCGGCTGGCCACGCACCCCGTCATTACCGTCGATACCGAGTTCCTGCGCGAGACCACCTATTACCCGCTGTTGTGCGTGGTGCAGATGGCAAGCGCCGAGGAAGCGATCGTCATCGACACCCTGGCCGAGGGTATCGACCTCAAGCCGTTCTTCGAGCTGATGGCGAACGAGAGCGTGCTGAAGGTGTTCCACGCCGCCCGGCAGGACATCGAGATCATCTGGCACCAGGCCAACATCATCCCGCATCCGGTGTTCGACACCCAGGTCGCCGCCATGGTGCTGGGCTATGGTGACAGCATCGCTTACGACGCGCTCGTCGAGAAGGTCGCCGGCCACCGGCCGGACAAGACCCATCGCTTCACCGACTGGTCACGCCGGCCACTGACGAAAGAGCAGATGCATTACGCGGTCTCCGACGTGACGCATCTGCGCGACGTGTTCGCCGCCCTCGACGCCGACCTGAAGAAGCGCCGCCGGAGCGAATGGGTCTCCATCGAGATGGAGGTCCTGACCTCGCCCAAGACCTACGATTTCCACCCCGAGCGCGCCTGGGAACGACTGAAGACGCGGGTGCGCAAGCCGAAGGACCTTGCGGTGCTGATGGAGGTTGCGGCCTGGCGCGAGCAGGAGGCGCAGAGCCGCGACGTGCCGCGCGGCCGCGTGCTGCGGGACGAGGCCGTCAGCGACATCGCCACCCACGCGCCGAACACGATCGAGAAGCTCGCCCATCTGCGCTCGGTGCCGAAGGGCTTTGAGAAGTCCAAATGGGGCGCGGATATCGTCGCCGCGGTCGAGCGCGGATTGGCGCGGGATCATTCCACGCTGCCGAAGCTGGAGAAGCCACGCAACAATAACAATGGCGCGGCCATCGTCGAGCTGTTGAAGGTGCTGCTGCGCATGACCGCCGAGCGCCATGCGGTGGCGAGCAAGGTGATCGCCACAGTCGATGATCTCGAGGAGATCGCGGCCGACGACGAGGCCGACGTACCGGCCTTGCGCGGTTGGCGCCGCGAGCTGTTCGGTGACGCCGCACTGAAGCTGAAGCGCGGTGAACTCGCGCTCGCGATCGAAAAGGGTCGCGTCATCGGGGTCCAGCGGGCGTAGCGGGTTTGCGCTCCCCTCCCCGAGGTCGTCCCGGCGCAGGCCGGGACCCATATCGCGTGATCTATCGATGGGGTTAGTAGAAGTACCGCGCGACGAGTCTTCGCCAAACCCCTCCCTGTGGCTATGGGTCCCGGCCTGCGCCGGGACGACACCGAAATTGTAGCGGATTACTTCGCTGACAAGGCGCCCCTACGCCGGCGTCAGCTTCGCGACTTCCGGCTTCATGTCGTTCAGCACGCCTGTGATCGCAGCGACCAGTTCGTCGACCTGAGCCTTGGTGACGATCAGCGGCGGGCAGATCGCGATGGCATCGAGCATGTTGCGCGAGATCACGCCGCGCTCCTGGAGCATGCGGCTCGCCATGCCGCCGACGGCGCCGGGCGTCGCGGCTGCCGTCTTGCGGCCCTTGTCGAGCACGAGCTCGAGCGCTGCGATCATGCCGACACCACGAACCTCGCCAACCAGCGGATGGCTGGTGAGCTCGCGCAGCTTGCCCTGCATGTAGCCACCGAGCTCGGCGGCATGTGCGACCAGCCCGCGCTCCTCGATGATCTTGAGGTTCTCCAGCGCAATCGCCGAGCCGACCGGATGGCCGCCCGCGGTGAAGCCGTGACCGAGCACGCCGATCTTGTTGCTCTCGTCCGCGATCGGCTCGAACATCCGATCGTTCATGATGATCGCCGACAGCGGGAAGTAGCTCGATGTGATCTGCTTGGAGATCACCATCGCGTCGGGCTTGATGCCGTAGGTCTCGCAGCCGAACATCTTGCCGGTGCGGCCGAAGCCGCAGATGACCTCGTCGGCCACCAGCAGGATGTCGTACTTGTTCAAGACCTTCTGGATCTTGTCCCAATAGGTCGCCGGCGGCACGATGACGCCGCCCGCGCCCATCACCGGCTCGCCGAAGAAGGCCGCGATGGTGTCCGGCCCCTCCTTCTGGATCAGTGCGTCGAGCTCTTCGGCGCGGCGCGTCGCGAACGCCTCCTCGTTCTCGCCGGGCGCGCCGTCCTTGTAGAAATGCGGCGAGCCCGCGTGCAGGATGTTCGGCAGTGGCAGATCGAAGGAGCGGTGGTTGTTGGGCAGGCCGGTGAGGCTCGCCGAAGCAATGGTGACGCCGTGATAGGCGCGCATGCGGCTGATGATCTTCTTGCGCTGGGGCTGGCCGAGCGCGTTGGAGCGGTAGGCGATCAGCTTCAGGACGGTGTCGTTCGCCTCCGAACCGGAATTGGTGAAGAACACCTTGCTCATCGGCACCGGCGCGAGCGCCGACCAGCTTCTCGGCGAGATCGATCGAGGGCCCGTGCGATTTGGCGGAGAAGGTGTGATAGAATGGCAGCGCCAGCATCTGCTTGTGCGCCGCCTCGACCAGCCGCTTCTCGTTGAAGCCGAGCCCGACGCTCCACAGGCCCGCCATCGCCTCGAAATAGCGCTTGCCCGATGCATCGAACACGTAGGGCCCCTCGCCGCGCTCGATCACAAGCGGACCGGCCTGCTGATGCGCGCGCGCGTTGGTGTAGGCGTGAAGCTGGTAGGCCACATCCCGGGCTTCTTGCGAGTTGGGCAGCATGGACATTTGCGGGGATCCCTTAAGTCGTGACGTCGCCGGCGCAGCCAGCCTGATCACTTGGCTATTGCGATGAGGCAAAACTTGCAACGCCAATTCGTCGGCAGCAAGCGCTCAGCAGCGTTGCACAAAGCCGCACATGGACAGGGCTCAGGCCGCGCTGTCGTCATTCCCGTCGTCACCGGCTGCGGCTTCCCTCACCTCCACAAGCGCCATCGACAGCAGGTAGACCGTCGCGGGCAGACCGGCACGTCGCGCCGTCTCGACGGCACGCGACAGATCGCTCGCCAACTCCTTGAGCTCGTCCTCCCGAGACAATGCCCCACCCCATCCATCCGCCGATCGCGTCAGTCTAGACCGCAACGGCGCCGCTGGTTCCGATCAGTTCGGCGCTGGACTGGAGTGTAGCAAAGTTGGCGATGACATTCACCACCGACTGTTTGTAGGCGGTCGCCTCGCCCGCGCCCGGCTGCCGGCAGGCCACGGCATCGCTGACACCTGGTAGCGGTGGCTGCGGTGAAATCCCTCGACGACGGTGGCCAGGATGGTCTCGTCGAGGGAAAAGCCGGTCAGCACGCAGCGCACATTGTCGGATGTTGGACATGTAGTCCGCGAACCGCGACGAGCTGTAGGCCGAGGGCAGCGGATGCTCGAACGTCATCTCGCCCGGCCGCGGCTTCGTCTCCGCGATCCAATCGGTCAGCCTGGATGACGGATTGAACCACGCCGCCTGCGCGATGCGTTTCAAATGCATCACCGGCCAGAGATTGTCGCGCCACAGCGTCAGCAGTTCCAGACAGCGCGAAGTGGTGGCGTCGCCGTCGACAATGACGTGGCGACGCCCGGGGGTGAGATATTCGACCTGGAGATCCGCGCAGACCAGGATCGGCGGATCGTCATAGATGGAAGCCAGCATTGTCTTGCGCAGAGGTGCACCAGTTTCAACGATCGGCGAGGGCGAGGTCCCGCAGCGGCGAGGTCACCGCCCGCCCGGCCGATGCGTCGAGCACGCCTGGCCGGTCCCAGTCGCCCTCCGGGCGGATGATCACATAGGGATCACTATCGAGCGTGATGGCGTCCGGTCCCGGCTCGATCTCCAGCAGCATCTCCGTGTAGGAGAAATCCGAGAAGGTGATCTTGCGGTTGTGGCCGAGCGGCTTGGCGCCGAAATGCGCCCAGAAATCCACCAGCCGGTCCTGGGCCTGACCGTAGATCTTGCGGAATCCCTTGCGCTTCACATAGTCGACGCTGGCCTGCACCAGCTTGAACGAGATGCGCGAGCGCCGATATTGGTGGCGCACGGCAAGGCGTTCGACCTTGGCGAACTCGCCGAAGAAGCGCACCCGCAGGCAGCCCGCGGGCTCGTTGCCGATAAAGCCGATGAAATGCGCGGCGACCATGATCGTTGCCGTCGAACTCCTCCTCGAACGGGCAATCCTGCTCGGCGAGATAGACCGCGGAGCGAATGGCGGTGACCAGCATGAGATCGTTGGGATCGCGCGCGAGGCGGACTGATGATCGCGCGCGAGTCGGGCTTGGCGAGATGGAATCTAGTGCCGTGCATCTGCGAAACTCCTTGCTTGGATGATCGCGCCCGGCATGTGCGTCGGACTGCCGATTCCAGGGGCGCTCATAACACCAGAGTCGGGCTGGAAGCTCGGCATCGGCTCGAAGCCGATTGCGATCATCAGATCTCGCGTCCGTCCACGCTCGACGGCTGCGCATAGCAGATCCGCGCCGCGAAACCTTGTCTGCCGAAGATGGCTCGCAGACTTGCCGAGACCGGCCATGCCCGGCCGTGGCCGCGATCGCCCAGACATAGATGGCGGAAACGTCATCATTCGTGGACAGCGAGATAGTGCGTCTCGGGTGCCGTCAGGTCAGATCTCGTCGAGCAGCAGCGCATCGTGCCCGCGGCCGTTGAGATAACAGGAAGGCCACGCCGCCGAGCAGATTGCCCTTGCGGCTGAACGTCAGGATGCTCTCGGGGTCGAACGTGAAGTATCTCGCAAGCTCCGCCGTCCGCGATCTGCACGCCCGGCACCAGCCGGTTGCGCCATGTCGGAAAGCGCGGCAATTTCGGAAAATTGCGCGCAACGGACATCGACGTCCGGGCTCCGCGGCAAGCGCGTCGAAATCATGCCTTGCGGCAAACGAGCCCCTTTCCATAACCGTGTCGCGCATCTATCGTCGAGCTCTGTGCCCCGCGATGACGATGACCATAGCGGGCTGGGGATTTGGGGTATGCAGCAACTATTGCACCGGGGTGCTGCGGTGACGCAGCACCGACTGACGAAATCCTGGATGCGTCCTGGGACGATCTGAAACTCGTTTCTGGCCTGTGCGCAGAGTATAAAAGTTTCCGCAACGCCGCCGAAGAGCTCGGGCTCACCAGCACCACGCTGATGCGCAGGATCGACCGGCTCGAGGAGAGCATCGGCTGCAAGCTGTTCCTGCGCGACCAGAGCGGGCTGACGCTGAGCGACGAAGGCGCCGCGATGATCGGCGACGTGACGGAGATGGAGCGTCACGCCTTCAACGTATTCCGCCGCGCGTCGCGATCATCGAACGACACCGCGGGCACCGTGCGCGTCGCCGTGACCGAAGGCCCCGGCAATTTCTGGATCCTGCCGCGGCTGATCGATTTCCAGAAAACCTATCGCAAGATCACCGTCGATCTGCGCTGCGCGATGGAGCAGGCCGACGTCGCGCGGCTGGAAGCCGACATCGCGATCCAGCTCGAGCCGCCGACCAATCCCGATCTCATCGTCGCCAAGCTCGGCCGGCTGCACATCTATGCCTTCGTCTCCGAAGGAATATCGCAGACCTCCACGGCGTGCCGGCGACGCTCGCCGAAATCAAGAACCACCGCCTCGTCATGCAGCACGCGCCGCAGGTCGACGATTGCGCCTATGCCCGGGTGCTCGGACTGAAGTCGCTGGAAGGCATCGTCGGGATCAAGACCAACTCCAGCATCGGCGTGCTCTATGCGGTCGAGCGCGGCGCCGGCATGGGCTTCCTGCCGACGTCGTCGGTCGCGCTCGGCGCGCCGCTGGTCGCCGTCGACCTCGGCGTCAGCCATCACGCCGATCTCTGGCTCACCTATCACAAGGAGTTCCGCACCTCCGACCGGCACAAGATCGTGATCGACTGGCTGAAGAAGATCTTCGATCCGAAAACCTATCCCTGCTTCCGCGACGAGTTCATCCATCCGAACGAGCTGGTGCCGATGATGACGGCTGCACGCGAGGGCTTTGGATTGACGGGCTATGTCGCGGCGACGCCGACGTGAGCGCCGCACGAACGCCACGTCACCATCTGTATTCGAAGCCGACCGTGCCCTGGTGCGACGTCAGTTCGGTGCGGAACTTGCCGTCGTAATTGACGTAGAGCCGCGCGGTATTGGTCAGGCTGAGCGAGGCCGACGCGCCGGCATCCATCGCCGTAGCGGCTCTCGCCGATGCCGGGGACCACGATGTTCTGGGTCCCGAGGCTGACCTGGACCGAACCGAAATTCTGATAAAAATTGTCGACGAACTTGCCGTAGGCCGATAGATCCAGGATCTTCTGGTCGAAGATGAAGTAGCGCCCGATCTCGGCGCCGATCATGACGCGCGCGCGCGACGATCGCGGAGGGGCCGACGTTGAGCGGATCGAGTCCGCCGGCCTCCTGGAACGCCGCGCTGGTGGCCCGCACATATTCGAGCGCGCCCTTGGGCACGATGCCGCATCTGGTCCTTGGTCCAGTAATAGCTGATCTCGGTCAGCGCGCCGTCGACCGCAGCGCGATAGCCGGCTGTCGCCAGCCCAACCCCGGTGTCCCGGCTGGAATGGACCTTGCCAAAACCGTGCACCACCGCGAAGGCCCAGGTCCACGGCCCCTTGTCGACGGAGCCGTTGAAACCGAACTGGGTCAGGTCGAGCGTCGCCGACTGCAGCGCCAGCGGCACGTCGATGTCGGTGTGGCTCTGATCGACGGAGAAGCCGAGATTGACGCCCGGCGCGAGGCGCGCGCCGAAACCGGCGACGCCGCCAAACGTCTTGCGCTTGTCGCCGACGAAATCGCCCTGCGCGTCGGTCCGGACCGAAATGCCATAGCCCTCGAACCAGGTACGGTAGCGCGGATCTTCCGCGCTCTCCGAAGCGCCGCCGCCGCCGGGATTGGTGCGCGACACCCGGTTGATGCCGCCGGAGGCCTGGTTGCCGAGCCGCTCCAGGAATCCCGAGCCGAGATTGAGCGTGCTGTTGCCGGCCGACTGGTCGTAATTGGTCGATGTCGGCATCGGGATCGGGGTTGGTGACGGCGTCGGCGTCGGGGTTGGAGTCGGAGTTGGTGTCGGGCTTTGCGCGTAGCCGGGCGTCGCCGGCATCATCACCGCGACGACTGCGAAGGCCACGGCGATCGCCGTCACGATCCGGCGGACGCGGTCCAGCCCGAACGTCTGCCGTATCCCGGAGGGCTGCAAGGTGCAGCACATGACGACCAATCCCGAAGCAAAATGGCGGCCCGCAAAAATGCAACACGAACGGCGAGCAGTCGCGGTGATTTGTGCTGAACTGCCACGCAGGGTCAACCGTTTGGTGCGCTATTGCCGGGGCGATTGCGCCTGATTGTGGTTCCGCGGCCACAGGTCTCAAATTGCAGTTGGACAGGCCCGGTCCGGTCTTGAAATTCGCGCGCGGCTTGCTAACGCGCGATTTTCGTGTTGCAATATCGGACACAATCGGAATTGGCGCTCGGCTGTGCGTTTCGCGACATTGAGACTCGAAACTCGAACAGACTTCCGGAAGCCCGTTTGTGGCGTGGCATGCGAAAAGCGGCCGCGTCTTTTTTGTATCTAGCGGAGGAGACTACGATGCCACAAAAGGGCACCGTCAAATGGTTCAACCCGACCAAGGGCTATGGGTTCATCAAGCCGAACGGCAGCGACAAGGACGTGTTCGTCCACATCTCTGCCGTC
Source organism: uncultured Alphaproteobacteria bacterium (assembly GCA_963819355.1). Lineage (GTDB taxonomy): Bacteria > Pseudomonadota > Alphaproteobacteria > Rhizobiales > Xanthobacteraceae > Bradyrhizobium. Next base: position 75,417 of record CAWFVZ010000023.1, read on the forward strand.
GAGCGTGCCGGACTCTCCACCCTGAATGAAAACCAGGTGGTTGAATACGACCTCGTGGAGAACCGCGGCAAAGCATCCGCGGAAAACCTCAAGGTCTCCTGATTTCTCTCAAGCCTAGGTGCGAGAGATCATGACGTTGCCCCCGGCTCTGCCGGGGGATTTTGTTTGTGCCGATCAAGCAAGGCGCGCGCTACACCGCTTCAGCTTGCCACGACGGGCGCAACCAGGAAATTCTCTGACGGCCCGCTTCCCGCCGTCTTGCAGACATCGCCCTCGATCCGGACCTTGTCGGTCGCAAGCAGCCGCAGCGCTTCGGGATAGATGCGATGCTCGACTTCGAGGATGCGCTCCGACAACGTATCCACCGTATCATGGTCGCTGACGGGCACCGCGCCCTGCATCACGATCGGGCCGGCGTCGGTCTCGGGGATGACGAAGTGCACCGTCGCGCCAGAGAGTTTTACGCCGGCGCGCAAGGCCTGGCCGTGCGGGTCGAGGCCCGGGAACGATGGTAACAGCGACGGATGGATGTTGAGCATCCGCCCGTACCAGGCCTTGGTGAACTCGGCCGTGAACAGGCGCATGAAGCCGCCCAGACAGATCAACTCGATGCCGTGCTGGTCGAGCGCGGCCTGCAGCACCGTCTCGAAACCGGCGCGGTCCTTGCCGAACGGCTTGCTCTCGATCACCAGCGTTGTCACGCCGCTCGCCCTAGCCCGCTCCAGGCCGAGGGCATCGGCCTTGTTCGAGATCACGAGCGAAATCTCGGCCGGAAAATCCGCCGCGGCCGCAGCCTTGATCAGCGCGGACATGTTGGATCCGCGGCCGGAAATCAGGATGGCGACGCGGCGCTTCATCACAGCGCCAGATCGAGGTGGCCGTTATAGACGACGCGATTCTCGCCCTCGGCAGGGATCACGGTGCCAAGCTGCGCCACGGTCTCACCGGCATCGCTGAAGACCTGCACGACCTCGCCGACCTTGTCAGGTTCGACGATCGCGATCATGCCAATGCCGCAGTTGAAGGTGCGCAGCATTTCGAGCTCGGCAATTCCGGCTTGCGCAGCCAGCCATTTGAACACCGGCAGCACCGGCAGGCGTGCGAGATCGATGCCCACGCCGAGATGGTTCGGCAGCACGCGCGGAATGTTGTCGGTGAAGCCGCCGCCGGTGATGTGGGCGAGGCCCTTCACCGCGCCGGTCTCGCGGATCGCGCGCAGGCAAGATTTGACGTAGAGCTTGGTCGGCGTCAGCAGCGCGCCGCCGAGCGTCATGACCGGCGAGAACGGCGCCTGCGCGCCGAAGCCGAGGCCGGACTGCTCGACGATCTTGCGCACCAGCGAGAAGCCGTTGGAGTGCACGCCCGACGATGCGAGGCCGATGACCGCGTCGCCGGCGGCAATATCCTTGCGCGGCAGCAGCGTGCCCCGTTCGGCGGCACCGACGGCAAAGCCCCCGAGGTCGTAGTCGCCGTCCTTGTAGAGACCGGGCATTTCGGCGGTCTCTCCACCGATCAGAGCGCAGCCGGACTCGCGGCAACCTTCGGCGACACCGGCGACGATCGAGGCGGTCGCCTCCGGGTCGAGCTTGCCGCAAGCGAAATAATCGAGGAAGAACAGCGGTTCGGCGCCCTGCACCACGAGATCATTGACGCTCATGGCGACGAGGTCGATGCCGATCCCGCCATGCAGGCCGGTCTCGATCGCGATCTTGACCTTGGTGCCGACGCCGTCGGTGGCGGCAACCAGGATGGGATCCTTGAAACCGGCCGCCTTGAGGTCGAACAGGCCGCCAAAGCCGCCGATCTCGGCATCGGCGCCCGGGCGTGCGGTGGCGCGCACCATCGGCTTGATCAGGTCGACCAGGCGGTTGCCCGCGTCGATATCGACGCCTAAATCGGCGTACGTGAGGCCGTTTTTGCGGTCGGTCATGCCCGATTTCCAGTGGGTTTGCGGCTGGTTACGTCGAATTCCGGGGACGCGCAATGGCTCGCATGGCGCCCTGCCCTATACTATGTAGATATCAACCGGTTCAGCCTCTAAAGGGCCGGATTCGAGGTTAGGCCGGGTGCCGGGAAGCGCCGCGTGAGTATTCCGAACATCATTACCCTGGGCCGCATCATGCTGGTCCCGATCATCGTCTGGGCCATCGTGTCGAGCGAAATGGAAGTGGCATTCGCCGTGTTCCTGATCGCCGGCATCAGCGACGCCGTCGACGGCTTCCTGGCCAAGCGCTTCAACATGACGAGCGAGCTCGGTGCCCTGCTCGACCCGCTGGCCGACAAGGCGCTGCTGGTGTCGATCTACCTGGCGCTCGGCATCTGGGGCGACGTCCCGCGCTGGATCGTGATCCTGGTGGTCTCCCGCGACATCATGATCGTCACTGCGGTGATCGTGTCCTGGCTGTTCGACAAGCCGGTCGAGATGAAGCCGTCGATGGTCTCCAAGCTCAACACCGCAGCCCAGGTCGCGTATGCGGCGCTGGTACTGGCCTCGCTCGCCTTCGGCTTCAAACCAGGGCCCTATGATATAGTCCTGATGGGCCTCGTCACGGTGTTCACGCTGTCCTCCGTGTCGCTCTATCTCGTCGAGTGGCTGCGGCACATGAGCACGATCGAGGTCAAGTAGCACGATCAAGGCCAAATGCCCCCGGATGCGGCCCCGCAAAAGGCCAACTCCCAATGAAGTCTACTCTCTTCCAACGAAGCCGGCGTGCCGGCGCGGAGCAAAGCAAGCGTGGCAGGCCGCGTTCATCCCCGACAATTGGCGTTTTCGCTTCCGCATGCGGAGAGCCTCAGCCGGGACAATTTCCTCGAGGGCCCCGCCAATGCCGCCGGCCTTGCTCTGATCGACGGCTGGCCGGAATGGCCCAACCGGATCATGTGGCTCGCCGGCCCCGAAGGCAGCGGCAAGAGCCATCTGGCCGCGATCTGGGCCGAGGAGGCCGGCGCCCGCTCGACCACGGCCGGTGCGCTGACCGCCACCGACGTGCCGGGTGCTCTCGCCACCGGCGCGCTGGTGGTCGAGGATCTCAAGGCGAAGGATTTTGACGAGCGCGCCCTCTTCCACCTGATGAACCTCGCCCGTGAGGACAGCGCCTATGTGCTTTTCACCGGACGCGAGGTGCCGGCGGCGATCGAGGTCGAGCTTCGCGATCTGCGGTCCCGGCTTCGGACAATTCCCATGATCTCGCTCGCACCGCCGGACGACCAGCTCTTCCGCGGCCTGATCGTCAAATTCTGCGCCGATCGGCAGCTCTCCGTGGACGAGAATGTGGTGAGCTACCTCGCGACCCGGCTGGAGCGGTCCTCGGCGGCCGCCCGGCGGGCTGTGGAACTGCTCGACGGCGAGGCGCTGCGGCTCGGTCGCCCCGTCACCCGGGCCCTCGCCGCCGAGCTGCTCCGGGACGCCTGACCGCCCGACATCCTCCAGGGCCCGCTTGACGCGGTGCCGTCGCGGAACGTCAATGTCATCGAAACGTCATCGCGCTAACACATGCTCCGGCCGGTTTTGCGCATAAGCCGCAAATTGAGGCGAACTGGATGGACCGACTTCTGATGGACTCCGTGCAAGCCATTGAAACTAAAGAAAAAGTACCTGACGCCGAGGGCCTGCCGGCGATCGCCTCGAGTTCCTGAGCGATTCATCAACCGCGAACTGTCCTGGCTGCACTTCAACCGGCGTGTCTTGGAGGAATCGGTCAATCCCAGCCACCCCGTGCTGGAGCGGGTGCGATTCCTGTCGATTTCAGCGAATAACCTCGACGAGTTCTTCATGGTCCGCGTTGCCGGCATCAAGGCCCAGGTGCGCGAGGGCATTGCCGAGCGCAGCCCCGACGGCCTGACGCCGTCAGAGCAGCTCATCCTGATCAACCAGACCGTCTCGCAGCTTGCCTCCGACCAGCAGGCGATCTGGGCCGATCTGCGCGGCACGCTTTCCGGCGTCGGCATCGTGCTGCTCGAGGGCAAGGAGGTCACCAAGGCCGAGCGGACCTGGCTCGAGGACTATTTCCTCAACAACGTGTTCCCGCTGCTGACGCCGCTGGCGATCGATCCGGCCCACCCCTTCCCCTTCATTCCGAGCCTCGGCTTCACCATCGCGCTCCAGCTCACGCGCGCCGTCGACGGCAGGCAGATGAACGCGCTGATCCGCATGCCCGGCAAGATCGACCGCTTCATCCGCCTGCCGACCGACGGCAAGGTGGTGCGCCTGATCTCGCTGGAGCAGGTCACCGGTCTGTTCATCAATCGGCTGTTCCCCGGCTACAATCTCCACGGCCAGGGCGCCTTCCGCATCATCCGCGACTCCGAGCTCGAAATCGAGGAAGAGGCGGAAGACCTCGTCCGCCTGTTCGAGACCGCGCTGAAGCGGCGCCGCCGCGGCTCGGTGATCCGGCTCGAGATCGACGCCAAGATGCCGGAGCAGCTGCGCAACTTCGTGCAGCACGCCTTGTCGGCGGCCGACGACGAGGTGTTCCTGGTCGACGGCGTGCTCGCCATGAACGAGCTCTCGCAGCTGACCCGGCTCGACCGGCCCGACCTCGAATTCACCCCTTACGTGCCGCGCCATCCCGAGCGGGTGCGCGAGCATGGCGGCGACATCTTTGCCGCCATCCGGCAGAAGGACCTGGTCGTCCACCACCCCTACGAATCCTTCGACGTGGTGGTGCAGTTCCTGCAGCAGGCCGCACGCGACCCCGACGTCGTCGCGATCAAGCAGACGCTCTACCGCACCTCCAACAACTCGCCGATCGTGCGCACGCTGGCGGAAGCGGCCGAAGCCGGCAAGTCCGTCACCGCGCTGATCGAGTTGAAGGCGCGCTTCGACGAAGAAGCCAACATCCGCTGGGCGCGCGACCTCGAACGCGCCGGCGTGCAGGTCGTCTACGGCTTCCTCGAATTGAAGACCCACGCAAAGCTCTCGATGGTGGTCCGCCGCGAGGGCGGCAGCCTCACCACTTATGTCCACACCGGCACCGGCAACTATCACCCGGTCACCGCGCGTATTTATACGGACCTCTCCTACTTCACCTCGGAACCGACCATCGGCCGCGACGCCGCGCGCGTGTTCAACTTCATCACCGGTTACGCCGCGCCGAGCGATCTGGAAAAGATGGCGGTATCGCCGCTGACCTTGCGCAAGCGCATCATCGAGCACATCCAGGGCGAGACCGAGCATGCACGCCATGGCAAGCCCGGCGCGGTCTGGATGAAGATGAATGCGCTGGTCGATCCCGACATCATCGATGCGCTGTACGAGGCGTCGCAGGCCGGCGTGCAGGCCGAGCTCGTGGTGCGCGGCATCTGCTGCCTGCGCCCGGGCATCCCCGGCCTGTCGGAGAACATCCGCGTCAAGTCGATCATCGGACGCTTCCTGGAACACGGCCGAATCTACTGCTTCGGCATGGGCCAGGGTCTGCCGAGCGCGAAAGCGGCTGTGTATATCTCGTCGGCCGACATGATGCCGCGCAACCTCGACCGCCGCGTCGAGGTGCTGTGTCCGCTGCAAAATCCCACGGTGCATCAGCAGGTTCTCGAACAGATCATGGTCGCGAACCTGAAGGACAATGAGCAGAGCTGGCAATTGTTGCCGGACGGGTCCTCAACGCGTATGAAGACCGCGAAGGGCGAGGAGCCTTTCAACGTCCACAACTACTTCATGACAAATCCGAGTTTGTCTGGCCGTGGAAAGTCGCTCAAGGAATCCTCGCCGCGCCGTCTCACGCGCCGAAACGAACGCCATCAGTCCTGACCGGAGATCTCTGCCGTGAAACGGCCGCGCAAGCGTGGCGCTAGCGTCGCGGTCATCGACATCGGCTCCAACTCGGTTCGTCTCGTCGTCTACGAGGGACTGACACGGAGCCTGATTCCGATCTTCAACGAGAAGACGCTGTGCGGCCTCGGGCGCGAGGTGCAGAGCACGGGCCTGCTCGCGCCTGATGCCGTCGACAAGGCGCTGACATCGCTCAAGCGTTTCCGCGCGCTGTGCCGCGTGATGCAGGTCGGCCGCGTGTTCGCGATTGCGACGGCTGCCTGCCGCGACGCCTCCAACGGCCCCGACTTCATCGCCAAGGCCGAGCGCATCTGCGCCGTGAAGATCGAGATCCTGTCGGGCCCGCGCGAAGCGAAGCTGTCGGCACTCGGCGTGATCTCCGGCATCCACCACCCCGACGGCATCGTGGGTGATCTCGGCGGCGGCTCGCTGGAACTGATCGACGTGCGCAGGAACAGCGTGCGCAGCGGCGTGACGCTCCCGCTCGGAGGGCTGGCGCTCCAGGACCTCGCCCACAAATCGCTCAAGCGCGCCGACCGCATCGTGCGTGAGGCGCTCGATGGGGTGCCGCAGCTCGCTGCCGGCCGCGGCCGCACCTTCTACGCCGTGGGCGGCACCTGGCGCGCGCTCGCGCGCATCCACATCATCCAGAGCGGCTATCCGCTCCAGGTGATGCACGGCTATTCCATCTCTGCGGCTGAAGCGCTCGACTTCTCGCGTCGTCTGCGTCGTCTTGCGGCTGTCGACATGCTGGCCGACATCGAGATCGTCGCGGATGCGAGGCGCCCTCTCCTGACCTATGCCGCGCTGGTGCTCGAGCACATCATCCGCGTGGCGAAGCCCAAGACCATCGTGTTCTCGACCTTCGGTGTGCGCGAGGGCCTTCTGCACGAGAAGCTGTCGGAGACCGAACGCAACAAGGACGGGCTGATCTGCGCGGCGGAGGAGCTGAACCAGTTGCTCTCGCGCTCGGCCCGCCACGCCCGTGAGCTCATCTCCTGGACCGACCGCCTCGCGCGCGTGGTGAAGCTGCGCGAAACCGACGAGGACCGCCGCTTGCGCCACGCCGCCTGCCTGCTCTCCGACATCGGCTGGCGCGTGCATCCCGACCATCGCGGCGAGCAGACGCTCAGCCTCGTCGTGAACGGCAATTTCGGCGCAATCACCCACATCGAGCGCGCTTTTGTCGGCCTGTCGGTATTCTATCGCTATGCCGGTCTGAGCGAGGAAAATCAGCCGCCGCTGACGATGCAGGAACTGCTGACCCCGGCGCAGCTCGAACGCGCCCGTTTGCTCGGCGCGGCGTTCCGGGTTGCGCATCTGATCTCGGCGGCGCGCCCCGGCGTGCTGCCGGCCACGCATTTCCGCAGCCAGAGCCGTAAATTGATGCTGCTGTTCGAGCACAGGCTCGGCGATCTCGTCGCCGACCGCGTCGGCAGCCGCTTCAAGCAGCTCGCGCGCCTGATCGGCCGCGCCGGCTCGATCGTTCGGCGGTAGACTGAAGGCCGTGGGCTGCGGCAGATCCCGCTCATCGCTGACCGTCGGCACCGACATCAACTCACGCGAATCCGATCCGCGAAGAGCAGCCGCAACGTTGTCGCGCCGCCCGCTTACATAATATTCGCAAGTCAGAGACCTTCATCCGATTTGGTAGTTCGGGTGCAAGACGATGTCCGAATAATTCAGCGCGTCGATATGTGAGTGCGATCAGGAAAGCCGATGGTCCCAGCTAGTATGGCTACTTGCGCAGTCCAAACTGCAACGGCCCTTGCGCCAAGTGAAACGACAAAGCGTCTCGCGCTGGCATAGATGATGGACGCAACCGCCAAGGCAGAGCGTCGATAGTGAGCCGCCAGCCTTGGCAAACCGCTAGGCGACAGGAACGTTGCCAACTTTGTTAGTGCGTGGTGACCTTGCCCCCCGGGCTTAATCCAGTTTGAAGTTCGTTCTGGCCCAAGACTGAAGTGCTCCCCAAATCTAGGCCAGCCAAGCCGGGAATTTTCCGGGGTTTTGCTCATGCTGGCGGGGGCGCCGATGAGCCATTCAACAGCGATATCGGCGCCTTGTTGCCGATCGCACTGTGTGGCCGGACCTCGTTATAGTCTCTACGCCAATCCTCCATTTTCATGCATGCATCGTCAAGGCTCATGAACCAGTGCGTATTCAGGCACTCGGTCCGGAACTTGCCGTTGAAGGAACGATGAAACTGTTGTCGGTCGGTTTGCCCGGCCGGGAGAAGTCCAGGGTGACGCCGCGTTGGTAGGCCCAGAGGTCAAGGTCGCGCGACACGAACTCGGTGCCCTGATCGACACGGATCGTCGCCGGGAATCCCACTTCATTGCAAACCCTTTCCAGTACCTCCACGACGTCGATCGCCGCGGAAGGCTGAACCGAGGCTCCAGCGCGGGCGAGAAGCGCGAAAAGATGTCGACAATCGTAAGCACCCGAAGCTTGCGGCCCGTTGCCAACTGGTCATGGACGAAGTCCATGGCCCAGGTCTCGTTCGATCGCGTCGCCGGCCGGCGGTCATCGCGAAGTTTGGCCCTGACCCGACGCTTCGGCGTCTTGTTGCGCAATTGCAGGCCTAATTCCTTGTAAAGGCGATAGATGCGTTTTGCGTTGACCGCCCATCCGTCGCGGCGCAACAAGATATGGACGCGACGATATCCGTAGCGCACCCGCGTCTCGCAGATGCTCTTTGATCCGCTGTTTGAGATCGGCCTGGTCGCCGCGCTTCGACTTGTAGACGTAAAGAGCGCGATCGATCCAAGGGTTGAACAGGCGCGCCTGATCGATACCTTCCAGTCGCTTCGCAACGTGTCGACAAGTTCGCGTTTGCGGCCAGGCCTCAGAGCTTTTTTGAGACACGTCCTGCAGCATGGCCTTGTCCAATGACAGGTCGGCGACAATCCGCTTCAGCTTGGCGTTCTCTTCCTCGAGCTGCCGCAGCCGCCTCATCTCGGACGGCATCAGGCCCGCATACTTCTTGCGCCAATTGTAGAAGGTCGCGTCGCTGATCCCTGCCTTGCGGCAGATCTCGGCGACCGCTGTGCCGTCCTGCGCCTGCCGCAGAACAAAAGCGATCTGCGCCTCGGTGAACTTCGATGCCTTCATGGAACTCTCCTCGTCCCAACGCGGGATCATAATTGGAAAATTCCAGTTCCGACTGGCCTGATTTGGCGGGAGCAGGTCAGCGGACATGAATGTATGCACGCACCTGGCGCAGGAATTCTTTGGGTCGCGCTAGTGAGACGCCGGTTTACCGAAGAGACAACGCTCAAAAAACAGCCTACTCCGCCGACGCCTTTGCGTGGCGCTCGGAGGTTTCAAGCGCAGCCTGACTCAGGCTGCGCCGGCGCCAGATCGAGCCGACCACCAGCACGACAACGACACCGAGGGCCGCGCAAAGATATTCGCCGCCTCCGCCGCCATGGGCGAATTGCGGCGGGATGTGCAGGCTGGCGAGCATCTTGTCGACCGCAGCGCCGAGCGGGCCGTCGAACAGCGAATGCAGCTTCGGCGCGATGCCGGGATCGGTCGCGATCACCTCGCCCGCGATCCAGCCGAGCAGCGCCGCCCCGGCCCAGACCAGGACCGGCAGTTTCGAGAGCAGCGCCATGATCAGCGCCGCGCCCGCGACGATCAGGGGCACGCTGATGGCGAGGCCGAGGACCAGCAGCGGTACGCTGCCGTTGGCGGCGGCGGCCACAGCAATGACGTTGTCGAGGCTCATGACGATGTCGGCGACCACGACGATCTGCACCGCCTGCCACAGATGCGAGGCGGACTCGACGCCGTCCTCGTCCTCCGGTTCCGGCACCAGCAGCTTTGCCGCGATCACGATCAGCGCAAGGCCACCGACCAGCTTCAGGTACGGTAGCGCCATCAGGCTCGCGACGATGCCGGTGAAGATGATCCGCAGCAGCACCGCGGCGCCTGCGCCGAGCACCATGCCCCACAGCCGGTGCCGCGGCTTCAGGCCGCGGCAGGCCAGCGCGATCACCAGCGCGTTGTCGCCCGAGAGCAGGATGTTGATCCAGATGATCTTGCCGACCGCAATCCAGAAGGTCGGCTCGGCCATCTCGTTACGGAACTGGGTGAAGAATGCCCCGATCGTGGCGGGATCGAAGATCTGCCAGAGCCAGTTCACAGTGAATTCCTTTCGCCCCGAAAACTTAAGGCATGATCCGGAAAAGTGTGCAGCGGTTTTCCGAGAAGATCATGCTCCAACGACAAACTGAAGCGCGATGACGTTCATCGCACTTCAGTGCGGCTGGATCAGCCAACGATCTCGTTGCCCGAGAAGAACTGCGCGATCTCGATCGCGGCGGTCTCGGTCGCATCCGAGCCATGCGCGGAGTTCTCGCCGATCGACTTGGCGTAGAGCTTGCGGATGGTGCCTTCGGCCGCCTTCGACGGATCGGTCGCACCCATCGCGTCGCGGTACTTGGCAACGGCGCCCTCGCCTTCCAGCACCTGGACGACGACCGGGCCGGAGGTCATGAACTCGACTAGCTCGCCGAAGAAGGGCCGCGCCTTGTGGACGGCATAGAAGGTCTCGGCCTGTTCCCTGGTCATGCGGATGCGCTTCTGCGCGACGATGCGCAGCCCCGCCTTCTCGATCACAGCGTTCACCGCGCCGGTCAGGTTACGCGCGGTCGCGTCGGGCTTGATGATCGAGAAAGTGCGTTCGATGGCCATGATCTTGTCCTTGAAGGAGAAAGCGGTGGTTGGGAGTTGCGGGGCTTATATCGGCGCCTTCGCAATACGGCAAGCGACCGCCAAAACGGGCTCACGGGCGCTTCGCCGCAGGGCCAGGGGCCTGAATTCCAGCATGGATTACAACGATTTCACTCAGATGAACCCAATCTGAAGGCTCCGTCAGGGTTTGGTTCAGCCTCGCTGGGCTAACGTCAGGTCCATCGAAACCAAAGCCTCCTCCCGAGGCGGACCGTTTCGGCGGCCTTTCCATCGACGCGATAGCCCCGCGCCGGCAGTTTTTGAGGAGATCATGATGTTGAGGAAACTTTCGCTTGCCGCAGTCGCCGCGGTCGCGCTCGGCACCGCGCTGGCACCGACCTCGGCCTCCGCTCACTGGCATGGCGGCTGGGGCTGGCACGGCGGTGGCGGCTGGCACGGCGGCGGCTACGGCGGACCGCGGTTCTATGCCCCCGTCTCCTACGGCTATGGCGGCTGCTATGTGCGCCGGCTGGTCCCGACCCCCTGGGGACCCCGCTGGCGGCTGATCAACCGCTGCTACTGAGCCCGACAGCACATTCCGCAAGTAACTTCCCCCCAAGGACCTTCCTGAGGTACCGGCCCCCCACGGTACCTTCCAAGAGAGGCCCCGGCGTTCCCCCCGCCGGGGCCTTGCATTCGGGCAGATACGGCGAATTCATACAATTTTTACTAGAATGCCGGGCATTCCCGATGCTTGGCGAAACCATTTGGGGGCCAATGACTTGGTACCGTGTTGTTACTTTGCAAACACGGAACCCCACAATGACTGGCCTTTCCGCCAATGACAGCGAACAGATGGACCGGCGGACCAGTCGATCGATCTGCGATGCGGTGGGCGAACGGCTTCAGCAGAGCCTTCGTCCCGAGCCCCGGCTCCCGACCCATCTCGAACAGCTCCTGGACGAGCTGAAGAAGCGCGACCGCGAGGGCGGCTCGCACTGACGGGAGCATGATCCGGAAAAGTGTGCAGCGGTTTTCCAATAGATCATGCTCAAACAATAGCAGAAAAACGGGTTGCGTTTGATCCCGGCTGCGGTGACAAGGCCGCATGCTCTCCATCAACGACCTCTCCATCCGCCTCGCCGGACGCCTTCTGATCGACCAGAGCTCCGTGCAGATCACGCCCGGTTCGCGCGTCGGCATGGTCGGACGCAACGGCACCGGCAAATCGACGCTGTTCAAGGTGATCCGCGGTGAGCTTGCAGCCGAACACGGCACGGTGACGCTGCCGCCGCGCTGGCGGGTTGGCAGCCTGGCGCAGGAGGCGCCGAACGGACCCGAAAGCCTGATCTCGGTCGTGCTCAAGGCCGACCTCGAGCGCGACGCGCTGCTTCACGAAGCCGAGAGCGCCACGGACCCGCACCGGATCGCCGAGATCCAGACCCGGCTCGTCGACATCGACGCGCATTCGGCCCCGAGCCGTGCCGCCGCGATTCTCTCCGGCCTCGGCTTTTCCGCCGCCGACCAGCTACGCCCCTGCGCCGAATTCTCCGGCGGCTGGCGCATGCGCGTCGCGCTGGCCGCGACGCTGTTCGCAGCCCCTGACCTGTTGCTACTCGACGAGCCCACCAACTATCTCGACCTCGAAGGCACCCTGTGGCTCGAGGATCACCTTGCGCATTATCCGCGCACGGTGATCGTGATCAGCCATGATCGCGACCTGCTCGATAGCTCGGTCGACCAGATCCTGCATCTGGAGCGCGGCAAGCTCACGCTCTACAAAGGCACCTATTCCTCCTTCGAGGAGCAGCGCGCCGCGCGTGAGCTGCTCGATGCCAAGGCGATCAAGCGCCAGGAGGCCGAGCGCGCGCGGCTGCAAGCGTTCGTCGACCGCTTCAAGGCCAAGGCGTCGAAAGCGCGCCAGGCACAGTCGCGCGTGAAGATGCTGGAGCGGTTGAAGCCGATCAATGCGCTGGTGACCGAGGATGTGCGCGAAATCAGCTTTCCTACGCCGGAGAAGCTGTTGTCGCCGCCGATCATCGCCGTCGACAATGCTTCGGTCGGCTACGATCCGGCGACGCCGGTGCTCGGCCGCGTCACCCTGCGCATCGACAATGACGACCGCATCGCCCTTCTCGGCGCCAACGGCAACGGCAAGTCGACGCTGGTCAAGCTGCTCGCCGGACGACTTGCGCCCTTCTCCGGCAAAGTGACACGCGCCGACAAGCTGTCGATCGCCTATTTCGCGCAGCATCAGCTCGACGAGCTGAACGAGGACGCCTCCGCCTACGATCACGTCCGCAAGCTGATGGGCGACGCGCCCGAGGCCAAGGTGCGGGCGCGCGCCGGCGCGATCGGCTTTTCCGGCAAGGCGGCCGACACCAAGGTGGGAAAATTGTCGGGCGGCGAGAAAGCACGGCTGCTACTGGGACTTGCGACCTTCTTCGGCCCCAACATGATCATCCTGGACGAGCCGACCAACCATCTCGACATCGACAGCCGCGCGGCGCTTGCCGAGGCCATCAACGAATTTCCCGGCGCGATCATCATGGTCTCGCACGACCGCTATCTGATCGAGGCCTGCGCCGACCAGCTCTGGATCGTCGCCGACCGCACCGTGACCAATTACGACGGCGACCTCGACGAATACCGCCGCCTGGTGCTGTCCTCGCGCAACGGCGAGCCCGCCCCGCGCGAGCGCAGCGCCGCGAGCGAAAAGCCGCAGCGCCCGAAGTCGGACAATCGCGGCTCGCTGAAAAAGCGCATTGCAGAGGCCGAGTCGGAGATCGCCCGCGTCGGTGAGATCATCGCCAAGATCGACACCGCGCTCGCCCTGCCCGACATTTTTACGCGCGACCCCAAGCAGGCCGCGCAACTGTCGAAGGCGCGCGCGAATGCAGCCGATGCGCTCGCGCGCGCAGAGGAGCAATGGCTCGAGGCGAGCACGCAGTTTGACGAGGCTGCGGGGTAGCCGTCGCGAGCGCGCCGGACCGAACAAATTGCCAGTGTGGTTTCGGGGCGGTTGGTATTAAGCTCGGCGGCGGAATTGGCGTCAGCACACCACGGGCGATCCCGCTCAATAGTCGAGAGCGACCGCATTTTCGACCCAGTGCAATATTTGAACACGGATATTCGAGGGAGGCCTCAGGTGTCGTCACCCGAACCGATCAAATTCACCGATGGCGCGGCTTACGAGCGATTCATGGCACCCTGGAGCCGATCGGCCGGGGCTCTTTTCCTCGACTGGCTCGCGCCTGCCTCCGGACTGGCCTGGGCGGATGTCGGTTGCGGCAACGGCGCGTTCACTGAACTCCTGCTTGCAAAGTCGGCCCCTTCGTCCGTTTGCGCGATCGATCCCTCCGACGCTCAGATTGCGACTGCGCGCCAAAAAATATTGCCAGAACAGGTCGAGCTTTCGATTGGCGATGCGATGGCACTTCCTTACGACAGTGACCGCTTCGACGTCGCGGTGATGGCGCTGGTGCTGTTCTTCGTCCCCGATCCGCGCAAAGGCGCCTCGGAAATGGTCCGCGTCACCAAGCCCGGCGGCATGGTCGCGTCCTACACCTGGGACATCTTGCGCGGCGGCACGCCCACCCAGCCCTTGTGGGAGGAGATCGACGCCATGGGCAAACCGGCGGCGCGCCCGCCGAGTGCCGACGTATCGCGTTTCGAGGCGCTGAAGGCGCTCTGGGCTGAGCTCGGTCTCCACGATGTCGAAACCCGCGAGCTGGTTGTCGAGCGGACATTCGCTGACTTCGACGACTATTGGCTATCCATGGTGGTCAGCAGCCCAAGCGGAATTGTGGGAAAGCTGTCGGATTCAGAGAACGCGGAGCTGAAACGCCGCTTGCAGAACAGACTGCCGGCAAACGCGACCGGAGAGATCACGGTTCACGCTTGGGCAACGGCGATCAAGGGACGAAAGGCCGCGTGACGCGCGGCCCTTACGTCGCCGCCTTCTTCTTCGCCTTCGGCTTCACCGGCTTCGGAACAACCGGCGGCTCCGGCGTGCCCTCGATTGCGGACAGGCGTCCGGACGTGAAGGTGTAGATGCCCGCGCGCGGACCCGTGTTCCAGGTGACCACCGCGACACGCCGGCCGGCGGCATCACCGGAAAGATTGACATTCGAAGGCGCGCCGATGCCGCGCACCACGTCGCATTCGGTGTGACCGAGCGCGACCGTGCCGCCCATGGGAGCCGGCGTCGTCGAGGCATTGGCGTCAGCCGGCCCAGGAGGCGGTGCCATGCCGGGGCATGCGCCGTCGGCGCTGACGAGATCCTCCGCCCCGACCGGCTTGTCGGGGGTCAACGGCGGCGATTCGATCGAGATGTTCTTGATGAACAGGCGGCTCGGCTTGTTGAACCATTCGGCGTCCTTCGACAGCAGATCGGTTCCGCCCGAGCAGCCCGCGATCAGCGGCGCGACAGCGGCCAACGCAACTATGAGCGACTTTGGAAGCTTTTGATGTCGCACGATAAACAAGATTCCCCACGTCAAGGAGCAGCCCTAAGCGATTGTCCCAACATCACTTTGCGGCACGAAGGTGGCCGAAACCAGTATGCCCGCGAAAGTCCAAAATATCATTAATTGCAAACGGCCGCTAATTCCGCCGCTGCCACCGGCCCCGTTCGTCCGCCTGCCAATAGGTGACCTCAAATCCGCGCGTCTTGCAATCCGTCCAGGTGCTGCGGGCGACCGCAAGCGCATCCGGATCGTCGCCGTTGAACAGCAGCACCATGCGCTCATAGCTCTGCGCGTCCTGAGGCAACCCGGCGTTGTCGACCAGGAAGCGGACATTGGCGCCGTTCGGATTGTCCTCCTCGATCGCCAGCACGATCGGCTGGTCGGCAACATCGTTCACGCGCCATGTCGCATGCGGCAGGAAGGAATCGTCGCGATAGGTCCATAGATGCGCATCCAGCGCATCGGCGCGCTCCGGCGAGGTCGACTGCACCACGACGCGCCAGCCGCGCTCCAGCGATTTCTCGAGAAGCGGCGGCAAGACGTTCTCAACCGTCATGTTTTGCAGATGGTAGAACAGCACTTCAGTCATCTTGCGTCATTTGCGCTCGTAATGATCTGCCACCAGACGATCGAGGAGTCGGACGCCATAGCCGCTTCCCCAGCTCTGATTGATGTCGGTCTTCGGCGCGCCCATTGCGGTGCCGGCGATGTCGAGATGCGCCCAGGGCGTGCCGTCGACGAAGCGTTGCAGGAACTGGGCCGCGGTGATCGAGCCGCCGTGGCGGCCGCCGGTGTTCTTCATGTCCGCGAACTGGGAATCGATCAGCTTGTCGTATTCGGGACCGAGCGGCAGGCGCCAGACCTTCTCGCCGCTCTCGATGCCGGCCGCGAGCAGGCGCTCGGCGAGTTCGTCATTGTTGGAGAACATGCCGGCATGATCGGTGCCGAGCGCGACCACGATCGCGCCGGTCAGCGTCGCCAGGTCCACCATGAATTTCGGCTTTGTCTTCTTGGCCACGTACCAGAGCACGTCGGCCAGCACGAGGCGGCCTTCCGCGTCGGTGTTGATGATCTCGATGGTCTGGCCCGACATCGAGGTCACGATGTCGCCCGGCCGCTGCGCATTACCGTCGGGCATGTTCTCGACGAGGCCGATGGCGCCGACCGCATTGACCTTGGCTTTGCGCGCGGCGAGCGCATGCATCAGCCCGACGACGCAGGCAGCTCCCCCCATGTCGCCCTTCATGTCCTCCATGCTGCCGGCCGGCTTGATCGAAATGCCGCCGGTGTCGAAACAGACGCCCTTGCCGACGAAGGCGACCGGCGCCTCGCCCTTCTTAGCCCCGTCCCAGCGCATGATCACGGTGCGGCTTGGCCGCGACGAGCCCTGGCCGACGCCGAGCAGCGCGCCCATGCCGAGCTTCTGCATCGCCTTGACGTCGAGCACCTCGATCTTGACGCCGAGCTTGCGCAGCTGACTGGCGCGCCGCGCGAACTCTTCGGGGAAGAGCACGTTCGGCGGCTCGTTGACGAGATCGCGCGCGATGATGACGCCGTCGACGACCGCGCCGGCCGCGGCAAAGGCCTTCTTCGCCGAAGCCGCATCACCGACCGCAAGCGAGATGTCGGCGCGCAGGGCGCCCTCCTCGCCGTCTTTCTTTTTGGTCTTGTAGCGATCGAACTTGTAGGCGCGCAGCCGCAGGCCCGAGGCGATCGCAACCGCCTGCTCGCTGGTCATGGCGCCATCAGGCAGTTCCGCCATGATGGTCATGGCCGTGGAACCCGCCTTGAGCTTGCTCGCCGCCATGCCGCCGAATTTGAGGAAATCGTTTGCCTTCAGGGCCGATGCCTTCCCCGCCCCGATCACGATCAGGCGCTCCGCCTTCACTCCCTCAGGCGCCAGGATGTCCAGGGCCGCCGCGCTTTTACCTTTGAATGAGGCCGCGGCCGCCGCCCGCTTCACGAGCTCGGTCGCACCGCCGAGCGCCTTGGCTGTCGCCGGGCCGACCTTCAGACCGTCATCACAGAACACGACCAGGATGCCACGGGCGGCGGTAGCCAACGGGACGAAGCCGACCTTGATGGCATCGGACATGGGTAACTCCTCGAGAACATGGGGCTTTTTGCCGATCAGCAATCCCGGTCAAGGGCCAAGGCTGAACGGCGATTCACTGGACTTTCCGCACTATGGGCCACAGACACGGCCGATGCCAAGCACCGCCCGTGGCCGAGGGGCCACAACGAGGGAAATATTAACCATATATTGACCGCGCCACGGGGCAGCCATTTTGTTGACGGATCAAAGGGATGGTAGTGAGAAATTAAGCCGGCGGACGAAATGGCTGCGCGACCCTGGGGATCCCTTGCGGGATGGGTCGGACAGCCGGAAATTCCGAGGACTGAGTTGGGGCTTGGTGGGGAATCGTGCGGTAGCGCATGGGGTCGATCGACAGGTATATTTTCCGCACGACGCTGGCGTCGTTTGCGCTCGTCCTGGTCAGCCTCACCGGTGTGATCTGGATTACGCAGGCGTTGCGCGGCATTGACCTGATGACGAGCCAGGGTCAGACCATCCTGACCTTTCTCGGCATCACCAGCCTCGTCATCCCGGCGCTGGTCCTGATCATCTCGCCGATCGCGCTGATGATCGCGATCTCGCACACGCTGAACAAGCTCGCGACCGATTCCGAAATCATCGTGATGAATGCCGCCGGCTTTTCGCCGTTCCGACTGTTCTATCCGTTCTTCTACGCCACCTGCGTGGTGGCGCTGCTGGTCGCCTTCATCTCGGCCTATCTTGCCCCCGACGGTATGCGTCGGATCAAGCAGTGGGACGCCGAGATCACGGCCGACGTGCTCACCAACATCCTGCAACCCGGCCGCTTCGCGCAGCTCGACAAGAACCTCACGATCCGGATTCGCGAGCGCCTGCCCGGCGGCATCCTCGCCGGCATCTTCATCGATGACCGCCGCGATCCGAATGAGCGCGTCTCGATCGTCGCCGAGCACGGCGAGGTCGTGAAGAACGACAACGGCTCGTTCCTGGTGCTCAAGGATGGCAATCTCGAGCGTTTCGAGGCGGGTAAGCGCGACCCTGCGCTGGTAGCATTCGGCCGTTACGGCTTCGACATGTCGAAATTCTCCAACCAGGGCCATGACGTCACCCTCGGCATCCGCGAACGCTATCTCTGGGAGCTGTTCTCGCCGTCCGATGACGACCCGGTCTACAAGGCGGTCCCGGGCCAGTTCTGGTCCGAACTGCATGATCGCCTGATGGCGCCGCTCTATCCGTTCGCGTTTGCGGCGCTGACCTTCGCCTTCCTCGGCGCGCCGCGCACGACGCGCCAGAGCCGCAACTTCTCGATCGGCGGCTCGGTGATGGCGGTGTTCGGCCTGCGCATGGCCGGATTCGCCTGCTCGGTGATGGCGGTGAAGTCGCCGCTCGCCGCCGCCGTGCAATATGCGATGCTGGCGATTGCGATCGGCGCCGGCATGTGGATGATCGTCGGCGGCGTCGTGGTCGAGCCGCCTGCCGGCCTGATCGAGGCCATCAACAGATCGAATGCGCGCATCGCGCGGCTGTTCGGACGGCCGGCCACCGCATGAGCATGCTCACCAACACACTCGGGCGCTATTTCGCCGGCCGCTTCGTGGTCGCCGCGCTCGGCGTGTTCGCGAGCATTTTCCTGCTGCTGGTGCTGGTCGACTACATCGAGATGGTGCGCAAGACCTCAGGCCTGGCGTCGGCTTCCGCGATCATGGTGGCCGAGACATCGCTTTTCCGGGTGCCGCAACTTTTGGAGAAGCTGACGCCGTTCTGCATGCTGATCGGCGCGATGACCTGCTATCTCGCCCTCTCCCGCCGGCTCGAGCTCGTGGTGGCGCGCGCCGCCGGCGTCTCGGCCTGGCAGTTCATCTCGCCGGCGCTCGGCAGCGCGCTCCTGATCGGCGTGATCGCCACCGCCGCCTACAATCCGATGTCGGCGAATTTGCGCGAGCTGTCCAAGCGCATGGAAGCGGAGCTGTTCGGCTCGGCGCCCGGCGGCGGCATCCAGGACGCTTCGGGCTTCTGGCTCAACCAGGTGACCAGCGACGGTCAGACCATCATCAACGCGGCGCGCAGCGAGCAGCAGGGCGTCCGGCTGACGGGGCTCACGCTGTTCCGGTTTGACACAGAGCAGCATTTCAAGGAGCGGGTCGAGGCGCGCGAGGCGGCGCTCGAGTCCGGCCATTGGCTGTTCAAGGGCGTGCGCCGTTTCTCGCTCGACTCCCCGCCGGTCGATCAGGCCAGCCTGGAGATCCCGACCTCGCTGACCGAAGCGCAGGTCCGCAACAGCTTTTCCACACCCGAGACTGTGTCTTTTTGGCAACTACCGAGCTACATCCGGTCGTCCGAGAGCTCGGGGTTCGCGACAGCCGGATATCGACTCCAGTATCACAAGCTACTGGCACAGCCGTTTTTGCTCGCCGCCATGGTGATGCTGGCGGCCTCGGTGTCGCTGCGCTTCTTCCGGATGGGCGGCGTACAGAAGATGGTTTTGAGTGGCGTGGGCGCAGGCTTTCTGCTCTACGTTTTGTCGAAAGTGACTGAAGATTTGAGCAAGGCTGAGTTGATGCATCCGATCGCTGCGGCGTGGTTGCCCGTAGTGGTGGGCGGCCTCACCGGCTTTTTGGCCTTGCTGTATCAGGAGGACGGATAGTGACGGCCGTCCGCCGAGGACCCGTGCCTGTTTTGGCGTCGCGCACCCTTGTGCGCGCGAACGGGTTTGCTTTGTCTGTGCGCAAGATCCTGCTTGCGCTCGCCGCTGTCGCGTCGCTCGCCGGCATGATCGATCTTGCCGCGGTGACGCCTGCCGCCGCCCAGAGCTTCACCTATAATCCGCGGCCGCCACGTCCGACGCCGCCGAAGGCCGCCAATGACGGGCAGATGCTCGTGCAGGCGACCGAGGTCGACTACGACTACAACAATTCGCGGGTCTCGGCGGTCGGCAACGTGCAGCTGTTCTACAACGGCACCAGCGTCGAGGCCGACAGGGTCATCTACGACCAGAAGACCAAGCGGCTGCATGCCGAAGGCAACATCCGCATGACGGATGCCGACGGCAAGATCACCTATGCCGAGATCCTGGATCTCTCCGACGACTACCGCGACGGTTTCGTCGACTCGCTGCGCGTCGACACCGCCGACCAGACCCGCATGGCCGCGACCCGCGCCGACCGCTCAAGCGGCAACTACACGGTGTTCGAGAACGGTGTCTATACGGCCTGCGCGCCGTGTAAGGACGATCCGAAGAAGCCGCCGCTCTGGCAGGTCAAGGGTGCCCGCATCATCCACGACCAGCAGGAGAAGATGCTGTATTTCGAGACGGCGCAGCTCGAATTCTTCGGCGTGCCGCTCGCCTACATGCCGTACTTCTCGACGCCCGACCCGACCGTGAAGCGCAAGACCGGCTTCCTGATGCCGGGCTTCACCACCTACAGCACGTTCGGCTACGGCGTCGAAGTTCCGTTCTACTGGGCGATCGCGCCCGACATGGATGCAACCTTCAGCCCGCGCATCACCTCCAAGCAGGGCGTGCTGTTCCAGGCCGAATTCCGCCAGCGCCTGATGGACGGCGCCTACCAGGTCCGCGTCTACGGCATCGACCAGCTCAACCCCGGCAATTTCGCCGGCCTGCCGGGCGACCGCCAGTTCCGCGGCGGCGTCGAAACCAAGGGCCAGTTCGCGCTGAACGACAAATGGGTGGTCGGCTGGGACGGCGTCGTGCTCTCCGACTATTATTTCATGTCGGACTATCGCCTGTCGGCCTATCGCGATCCGCTCGGATCGTTCCTGAGCCTGCCGACGGAAGCCCTTTCGCAGCTCTATCTGACCGGCGTCGGCAATCGCAGCTTCTTCGATGCGCGCACGATGTACTTCCTGAGCTTCTCGGGCAACCAGCAGCAGGTCCCGGTCGTCTATCCCGTGATCGACTACTCGAACGTGCTCAACTATCCGATCTTCGGCGGCGAGGTCTCCTACAAGACGAACTTCGTCAATTTGACGCGTAACGACGCGGCGTTCGATCCGATCACGACGACGGCCAATACCAGCGGCCTGTGCACGACGACCTCGGCCGACCCGCTCGCGCGTACGCCGTCGCAGTGCCTGTTGCGCGGCTTCCCCGGCACCTACACCCGCCTGACGGCGGAGGCGCAGTGGCGCAAGTCCTTCACCGATCCGTTCGGCGAAATCTGGACGCCGTTCGCGATCCTGCGCGCCGACGCGATCAACTCCGACGTCTCCAACCAGCCGGGCGTGTCGAACTATCTGCCCGTCGGCGACACCCAGGCGTTCCGCCTGATGCCGACCGTCGGCCTCGAATACCGCTATCCCTTCATCAACGTTCAGCCCTGGGGCTCGACCACCATCGAGCCGATCGCGCAGATCATCATCCGCCCGAACGAGACCTATGCCGGCAAGCTTCCGAACGAGGATGCGCAGAGCATGGTGTTCGACGCCTCGAACCTGTTCAGCGTCGACAAGTTCTCCGGCTACGACCGCGTCGAGGGCGGCGGCCGCGCCAATGTCGGCGTGCAGGCGACCACGCAGTTCGACAGGGGCGGCGCCGTCAAGGTGCTGTTCGGCCAGTCCTACCAGCTGTTCGGCATGAACTCCTACGCGGTCCAGGACTCCATCAATACCGGCATCAATTCGGGCCTCGACAAGCCACGTTCGGATTACGTCGCCAGCGCCAGCTACTCGCCGAACAGCACCTACACGTTCAGCGTCCGCTCCCGCATGGACGAGCAGACCTGGAACATCCAGCGCTTCGAGGCGGAAGGCCGCGCCAACTTCAATCGCTGGTCGGTCAGCATGATGTACGGCAATTACGCGTCGCAGCCGGAGCTCGGCTATCTGACGCACCGCGAAGGCATCCTGACGTCGGGCTCGCTCAAGGTCGCGACCAACTGGGTGGTGACGGGCGCGGCGCGCTGGGACCTCGAGGCCAACAAGATCAACCAATATGTGCTCGGCGCCGGCTATGTCGACGATTGCTTCGTGCTGGCGGCGAACTATGTAACTTCCTATAGCTATGCCGCGGGCACGACGCCGCCCGTGCTGAGCCACGCGTTCATGTTCCAGATCGGCCTGCGCACGATCGCCAGACGTTCGACGGCCAGCATCCGCCGGCACCAGTGAACATTTGAAGTGCCGGCCGCGTGTTCGCGATCGCAGGAGCATATTCGGCTGACATGCGAGCGACGATCATGAC
This sequence comes from uncultured Alphaproteobacteria bacterium, assembly GCA_963819355.1. GTDB lineage: Bacteria > Pseudomonadota > Alphaproteobacteria > Rhizobiales > Xanthobacteraceae > Bradyrhizobium. The sequence continues at coordinate 97,592 of CAWFVZ010000023.1, forward strand.
GACCTCCCTGCCTCCGTCTTCCGCCTCGCTCCTCCTCTTCCTGGCGCTGTGCTGCTTCTCGCCTGCGACGCCGGCACGGGCGCAGAACATCGTCGTCATGGTCAATGGCGATCCGATCACCGATTTCGACATCGATCAGCGCTCCAAGCTCGACTAGTTGACGACGCAGAAGACCGACGCGCGGCAGGACGTCATCAACGAGCTGATCGACGACAGAATCAAGATCAAGGAAGGCAAGAAATTCGGCGTCGATCCCGGCGTCCTCCGACATCGACCAGTCCTACGAGCACATGGCGCAGCGCATGCGCATCTCGCCCGATCAGCTCACCAAATCGCTCGAGAGCCAGGGCATGCGTCCCGAGACGCTGAAGGCCCGCATCAAGGCCGAGATGGTCTGGACCAGCCTGGTACGCGGCCGCTACAAGGAGAGCTGATGGTCGGCGAGAAGGACGTCGCTGCACGGTGCCGAGGCGCGGCGACGAGAAGCTCCAGATCGAGGGCACCGAATACAAGATGCAGCCGATCGTGCTGATCGTGCCGCGCGGGTCGGCCCGGCCTCCATGGAGACGCGGACGAAGGAAGCCGAGCGTTTCGCTCGCGTGTCCAGAGCTGCGACGAGGCCAATTCGCTGTTTCAAGCTCGACGCCGAACGCCACCATCCGCGAGAGCGTCATCAAGACCTCCGCGGATCATGCCGGACGCGCTGCGCAAGGTGCTCGACGACACCCCGATCGGCCACCTGACCGCGCCCGAGGTGACCAAGCAGGGCATCGAGATGGTGGTGCTGTGCTCGCGCAAGCCGACCACGATCGACACGCCGAAGAAGCGGGAGATCCGCGAGAAGATGTACGCCGAGAAATACGAGGGAAGTCGAAGGCCTATCTCGAAGAGATCCGCAAGGCCGCGATGATCGAATATCGCAACGTGATGGCTACCGCTGCCGCAAAGCCCCTCGCGCTGACGTTCGGCGAGCCCGCCGGCATCGGCCCCGACATCACCATCGCAGCCTGGCTCAGGCGCCGCGAACTGAACCTGCCGCCTTCTATCTGCTCGGCGACGCGGCTGCTCGCGCGCCGCGCCAAGGTACTCGGCGCCGACGTCAGGATCGCTCCGAGCGCGGCCGAGGCGCGAGGCCGCCTTCGCCGACGCCCTGCCCGTGGTCGCGACCGGCGAGCGTGCGACCGCCGAGCCTGGCAAACCCGATGCCACGAGCGCACCTGCCGCGCTCGCCTCGATCCGCCAGGCGGTCGCGGACGTCGCGGCTGGCCGCGCCGGCGCCGTCGTCACCAACCCGATCGCCAAGAGCGTGCTCTACCGCGCGGGGTTCCGCCATCCCGGCCACACCGAATTCCTCGCCGAGCTCGCCGCCACGCGACGGCCGCGTGCCGCAGCCGGTGATGATGCTGTGGTCGCCGCGCTCGCCGTGGTGCCGGTGACGATCCACGTCTCGCTGCGCGAGGCGCTGCCAGCTCACGAGCGACCTGATCGTCTCGACCGTGCGCATCGTCGCGGCCGAGCTCAAATCCCGCTTCGGCATCGCCCGGCCGCGCCTCGCGATCTCCGGCCTCAATCCGCATGCCGGCGAGGACGGCTCGCTCGGCCATGAGGAGCAGACCATCGATCGCACCGGCGCTCAAGGCGCTGCGCAACGACGGCATCGACGTCAGAGGGCCGCTGCCCGCCGACACCATGTTCCACGAGGCCGCGCGCAACACCTATGACTGCGCGATCTGCATGTATCACGACCAGGCGCTGATCCCGATCAAGACGCTGGCTTTCGACGACGCCGTCAACGTCACGCTCGGCCTGCCCTTCATCCGCACCTCGCCCGACCATGGCACCGCGTTCGACATCGCCGGCACGGCCAAGGCCAATCCCGCGAGCCTGATCGCGGCGCTGCGGCTCGCCGCGCCGCATGGCGGCTGCGCACAGCTGCATGAGCGCGATCGACGACCTCCCGCCGCTTCGCGAGGTCATTCGCCAGCACGCTCTGTCGGCGCGCAAATCGCTGGGCCAGAACTTTCTGCTCGATCTCAATCTCACCGCGCGCATCGCGCGCGCCGCGGCGCCGCTCGAAGAGACCACCATCGTCGAGATCGGTCCCGGCCCGGGCGGGCTGACGCGCGCTTTGCTCGCGCTCGGTGCCAAGCGCGTCATCGCGATCGAGCATGACGAGCGCGCCATTCCCGCCTTGCAGGATATTTCCGCGCGCTATCCCGGCCGGCTCGAGATCGTGCATGGCGATGCCATGACCTTCGATCCGCGCCCGCTGCTCGCGGGCGAACGCGCGAAGATCGTCGCCAATCTGCCCTACAACATCGCGACCCAGCTCCTGATCGGCTGGCTTACGACCGAGCCCTGGCCGCCGTGGTACGACACGATGGTGCTGATGTTCCAGCGCGAGGTCGGCGAGCGCATCGTCGCGCGCGAGGACGAGGAGGCCTATGGCCGCCTCGGCGTGCTCGCCAACTGGCGCTGCGAGACGAAGATCCTGTTCGACATTTCGCCGTCCGCCTTCGTGCCGCCGCCGAAGGTCACCTCCTCCGTCGTGCGCCTGGTGCCGCGCGCCGAGCCCTTGCCTTGCGATCGCCGGATGCTCGAGCAGGTCGCGGCCGCCGCCTTCGGCCAGCGCCGCAAAATGCTGCGCCAGAGCCTGAAATCTCTTGGTGTCGATCCCGCACGACTTGCAGCTGCCGCGGGCGTCGATGCGACGCGGCGTGCCGAGACCATTCCCATTTCCGGCTTTGTTGCCATGGCGCGCGAATTGGCCGATATACGCAGCGAGAGTTGAGAAAGACATTTCGGAGGAAGGAATATGGCGTTGATGCGTCGGCAGTCGCTGGTCAAGTTCGATGCGCCCTTGTGCGAGACCATCGTCGATACGCCCAAGCCCAAGGCTACCGAGGTACTGGTGCGCATCGAGCGCTGCGGCCTCTGCCATTCCGACCTGCACATCCAGGACGGCTATGCCGATCTTGGCGGCGGCAAGAAGCTCGACACCACGCGCGGCATGACGCTGCCCTTCACGCTCGGCCACGAGATCGCAGGAATCGTTGACGAAGTCGGCCCCGACGTGCCGGCCGGCCTCGTCGGTTCGAAGAAGGCGGTGTTTCCCTGGATCGGCTGCGGCCAGTGCCGCGACTGCAAGAACGGCGACGAGAACCTCTGCGTCAAGCAGCGTTTCCTCGGCGTCTCCATCGACGGCGGCTTCGCCACCCACGTGCTGGTGCCCGACGCGAAATATCTGCTCGACTACGATCCCCTGCCCGTCAACCAGGCCGCGACCCTGATGTGCTCCGGCGTCACCGCCTACGGCGCGCTCAAGCGCCTGGTCGACCGCCCGCGCCAGCGCAATCTGCTGCTGATCGGCCTTGGCGGCGTCGGCATGATGGGCCTGTCGTTCGCGCAGGCGATGTTCAAGCAGCCGATCACGGTTGCTGACCTCTCGCCGGCCGCGCGCGAGACCGCGCTGAAGAACGGCGCGGCTAACGCCTACGATCCGTCTGAGCCCGACGTGATCAAGCGCATCCTGAAGGAGACCGACGGCGGTTTTGACGAGGTCGTCGATTTCGCCGGCAACGAGAAGTCGATGGCGTTTGCGGTCGCGGTTGCCGCGCGCGGCGGCAAGGTCGTGGTCTCCGGCCTGATGGGCGGTCAGTTCACGCTGCCGATGGTGCAATGGGTCTACAAGCGCCTCACGGTCGAGGGTTTTATGGTCGGCACGCTTGCTGAGGCACACGAGCTGATGGCGCTTGCCCGCGACGGCAAGATCAAGCCGACGCCGATGCGCGAAGAGCCGATGGGCGATGTCCAGAAATGGATCGACGAGCTGCGCGCTGGCCACGTGGTCGGTCGCATCGTGCTGAAGAACTGATCGGCTGCTCCGGCGGCGTGACAAGCGTCATGCCGCCGGAGCACCGCGGGTCTTGAAGCTGAACACACCACGCTCTCGTCCCGTCAGTGCGACGCTCCCGCGCTCCCCGACAATTTGGACAGCTCGCGCGCCGTCTCCAGGATCATGTCGATCCGCTGTTGCAGCCGTTGCTGCAGATCGGGGATATTGACCTTGTCGGTCACCCGATAGGCGTTGCCGATACGCTCGACATAGCCCTGCTTGATCATCTCCTCCAGCCGCCTCAGCACCGTCGTGCGCGGCAGCTTCAGCGTCTGCGCGATCGTGCTCGCGCGCGCTGGTGAGCACATCGCGGACCGGAGGAACAGGTAAATGCCGATGGTGCGAAACGTGGCGCTGTCGTTCTGCCTGACGAACTCGGCGCCATAGTCGTCATTGAGGCTGCGGATCAAGCCCAGATAGAGCCGGCTCAGCAGCATGCGTTCGCGCCCCAGCGCGATGCGGGCCGGCGGCTGAACGTCGTCGAGAAGCACGAACTCGTCGCCCGCCGCCGTCCATGTGGACGGATCGGCAGGGCTGCGCTTGCCGGATTGATCCTGAAGGGCCATGGCCGAGCTCCATCAAAGGACATCGCAGGACGAGCCTACAGCGCACGCGCCATTGTCGGATAGGTATTTTGCGCCACGAAGCCCTTACGCTCAGGAAACGTGATGACGGGTTGTCCGAATGGATCGCCGGAAGAACGTCTGCGGTGCGATTAACGCGCAACGTCCGGTTCCCAATTGGGAACCGGTGACGTGCGCTGAACTAGGCAGCCGAGAAGTAAGCAGCGAGCGACAGCACAAATTCAGTCAGGAAAATACTGCGCCCAAGGAGCGGTGCATGCCGGGCCGTCTTGGCAGCGCATGTCCATTCGCCGCACCGTCGAAAGCGCATTCCTCATTGCCTGGAGCTTCCTCGGCGGTCCGGCGGCCAGAGCGCACGGGTGCGTATTTCGAATTTCCGTAGTTCTCCGGGCGTGAACAGAGTTCGAGGCGTGGTGCGCGTGCCACACGGCAGGCCTGCCGGCGATCCGGCGCCAACCAACGCCGCGCAGGCCCAATTCAGGCCACATCCTCTCCGGATTTGCGGCCCATTGCCACCCAACTCTTTGACCAGAAAGGGACCGTAGCAGTTGCGTCATGCGTAACCGGGAGACCAGGATGGGCAACCGAACCGCCAAGTTCATATCCGCTCTGATCGGCAGCATCATTGCCGGTGCGCCATTGGCCGCCGTGTCGCAGAACGCGCCGAGCGCACCCGCCGCGGCGAGCGCGGCGAATGCAGCCGGCGACTGCCTCGCCTCGCCGAAGGGGGCAGCACCGCAGGGACAGCACTGGTTCTATCGGGTGGAGCGTTCGACCAAGCGGCAATGCTGGTATCTGCGCGCCGATGGCGGCAAAGCCGCGACGACGACGCAGACCGCGAGCACCGCGCCGCAGCCGGATTCACCGCCGCAATCGGTGCAGGATGCGCATGCCGAATACATCGCGCCGCAGAGCGGCGCCGCAGCGAGCGCGCGGGCGCCGGCCGCGGCCGCCACACCGCAGGCCCCTGGCACCACCGCCAACAGCGATACGCAGCAGCCCGCCGTCGCCGCGCGCTGGCCCGACGCCGCCGCAACAGCCGCTGCGCCCGCACCGCAGCCAGTGGCCGCACCTGCAACCTCCCCCGTGCAGCCCAGCGCGAAGCCGGCCGCATCCCCTGCCCCGGTCACACTCGCCGCAGCATATAGGGCCGCCGACAAGCCGACCGGCTCGCTCCAGACGCTGCTGCTCGTCATCGTCAGCGCACTGGCGCTCGCCGGCCTCATCGCCAGCATGATCTACCGCTTCGCCGGCGCACGCGTCCGCGCCCAGGCGGGCGAACGCCGAGTCAACTGGGACCATCGGCAGGATCACGACGACGACCGCGCGCCGTGGCTCAATGCTGCGCCCGCTTCGGCGCCGCGCGCGGAACGGCCGCGTCCCGTGGACTTCGACGCCGCGTGTCCGCAAGCCCCTCAGATCGCCGCATTCACCGACGCAATCGGCCGGATCGCGTCGCCCCGTCCCGCGCAGGTCGCGGCAGCAGAGCCTGACGAGACCGAGATCGAATTTTTCGACGGCGAATTCGAGATCGAGGCGCGGTCGCCTCAGCTCGCCGCCGACGACGAAGAGCCGGCCGATCGCGGTGTGGACACGCACGAAGAAGATGCACGCGAAGAGAATGCCGTCGACATCGACATCATCACGGCGATGCTGGAGCGGCTGGCGAGCGAAGGGCCGCGACTGTCGCAGCCTAGCCTTGGAGCTGACCCTGCAGAGCTCGCACAAAGCCGACGAGGCCAGTCCGCCGCTCGCGCTTGAGCCGTTCGGCCTTCAGGATCGACTGCACCTCGGCGAAGGCTTCGTCGACGTCGTGGTTGACGACGATGTAATCGTACTCGGCCCAGTGGCTCATCTCGTGGCTGGCGCGGCTCATGCGATTGCGGATCACCTCGTCGGAATCCTGCGCGCGTGAATGCAGCCGCTTCTCGAGATCGCCGGCCGACGGCGGCAGGATGAAGACGCGAACCACGTCGACGCTTGCTTTCTGGTGCAGTTGCTGCGTGCCCTGCCAGTCGATGTCGAAAAGCACGTCCTGCCCGGCCGACAGTGCCGCCTCCACCGGCGCACGCGGCGTCCCGTAAAGATTGTCAAACACGGTGGCCCATTCGAGCAGTTCCCCCTGTTCTACCATCGTCTCGAACCTGGGCTTGCTGACGAAGAAATAGTCGCGCCCCTCGACCTCTCCCGGCCGCATCTGACGCGTGGTCGCCGATACTGACATCTTCAGGCCGGGCTCCCGCTCGAGCAACATCCGCGACAGCGTCGTCTTGCCCGCGCCCGATGGCGAGGACAGCACGAACATCAGCCCGCGCCGCTCGACACCGTCCGTTCCGTGACCGCCAGTCGTCATCGATCACTCCAGATTCTGGACCTGCTCGCGAAACTGCTCGACCACGTTCTTCATGGCGAGCCCGGTATTGGTCAGCTCGATGTCGTTCGACTTCGAGCAGCAAGTGTTGACCTCACGGTGAAACTCCTGCGCCAGGAAGTCGAGCTTGCGTCCGACAGGGCCGCCCTTGCCGATCAGCTCGCGCGCCTGCGCGACGTGCGAGGCGATGCGGTCGAGCTCCTCGCGGATGTCAGCCCGGGTCGCGATCAGGATCGCCTCCTGCATCAGGCGGTCGGAATCGAAACGGTCGGAGGTGTCGAGCAGCGCTGCGATCTGCTCGGCGAGCCTGGCCTTGATCGCCTCGGGCTTGCGGCCGGGCGCTGCTTCCGCCTTTTTCGCCAGCTGCTCGACCTCGTCGACGCGCTGGGTCAGGATCTGCCCCAGCGAAGTCCCCTCGCGCTTGCGCATCTCGACGAGTTCGGCGAGCGCTTTGTCGAAGGCGTCGGCTGCGGCGGCGCGCGCCGCCTTGTCCTCCTCCTCGTCGCCCTCGGGCTCGGCGACCTCGATCACGCCCTTGATGGCCAGGAGGCCGTCGACGCTCGGCGCGACCGCATCGACCTTGCCGGCGATCACGGCGGCAGCCTTCAGGACGGCGTTGAGCACATCCTCATTGACGCGGACCGAGGCTGCGGCATTGGCGCGCTTGACGGTGAGATTGGCGTAGACGGTGCCGCGCGACAGAAGCTCGCCGGCACGCTTCTTGGCATGGGCCTCGAGCTCGTCGAACCCCTGCGGCAGCCGTACCCGCAGGTCAAAGCCCTTGGCGTTGACCGACTTCAATTCCCAATCGAACGTATACGGCCCGCTTGCGCCGTGGCTTCGGGCAAAGCCGGTCATGGACGACAGCGCCATCAGGTCAAATTCTCCGGAAACACAGGATTCGCGAGGCCATCGGCCACGCGAATCTTAAGACTTTTTTGCAGGAAAGTGGAATCTGCAAAGTCCCGTGGGCAACTCAGCGCCATCCTAGCGCTGGATCACCGGCGGCGATGGCTGGACCGCGCCCTGCCGGGCAGGCGCCGGATTGGCGGGCCGCGCCGGGGGCTTTTTCTGCTGGGTCGGCTTGGCCGGCGTGGTCGCGGTCGGCGCCGAATCTGCGGCAGCCGGCGCTGCGGCGGCGGGCGCCGGCACGTCGTCGGCCGGCTCGACCGTGTCGTTCTGGATCTGCTTCTCCATCGCGCGCAGCTTGGCGACGTTCTTCTGGTGCGCGTCGTAGGTCTCGGTGAAGGCGTGCCCGCCACTGCCGTCAGCGACGAAAAAGAGGTCGCGGGTGCGGGCCGGGTTGGCGGCGGCCTCGAGCGAGGCGCGGCCGGGATTGGCGATCGGGCCCGGCGGCAGGCCCTCGATCACATAGGTGTTGTAGGGCGAGGGCTGCGTGATCTCGCTGCGCTTGATCGGGCGGCCGAGCGTGCCCTTGCCGCCGACCAGGCCGTAGATGATGGTCGGATCGGACTGCAACTTGATCTTCTGCTTGAGGCGGTTGGCGAACACGGCGGCGACACGACTGCGCTCGTCCGGCTTGCCGGTCTCCTTCTCGACGATGGAGGCAAGCGTCACCAATTGCTCAGGAGTTCTTGATCGGAATGTCCTGGCTGCGGCGCTCCCAGATCTCGGCGAGCACGCGCTTGTGCGCCTGCTGCATGCGCTGGATCACCTGGTCGCGCGGGGTCCCGCGCGGGAACTTGTAGGTCTCGGGCAACAGCGTGCCTTCACGCGGCAATTCGCGCACGCTGCCGGTGAAGATGTCGTTGTCGGAGAGGCGAGCCACGATCTGCTCGGAGGTCAGGCCTTCCGGAATCGTGAAGGAATGCTGCACCACCTTGCCCTCGACGATGGTGGCGATCACGTCGCGCAGGGACGCATTTTTCTGGAACGAATATTCACCGGGCTTCAGGTCCGAGCTCGCCTTCAGCGCGGCGACGCTGGCGATGAAGATCCACGGATTGACGTCGGTCACGCCTTCCCGGTTCAGTGTCTCGGCGATGTCGCGCTTGCCGGCACGCTGGGCGATGTTGACGACCTTATCTTCCTGGAGCGGCCCGGGCGCCTCCAGCACCTGCCGGCCGTAGTAATAAACGCCGCCGGCGCCGATCATGGCGATCAGCAGGAGGGTGATGATGGCATTGCCGACGACCACGAAGGGATTGCGCGCCCGCTCCGAACGCTTCGGGGGCGGCGGGACCTGTTCGGGTTCGAGCGCTGCCCGCGGACTCCGGGGCGAAATGGGCGGCCTTTCACTCATCAATGCAACCTGAATCCTGCCGGTTCAATCGCGGCCTGACAATCGCTTGTCCTGCCAAATGCACGCGCCCACGAGATGACTATCGCCGAATACGGCAAAACGGTGGATTCGCTCAAGCGCAAGCTAACTGGCCAAACGCCGGAAGATCACCGACGCATTGGTACCGCCGAAACCGAAAGAATTAGACAACGCGACGTTGACCTCGCGCGCCTTGGCCTTATGCGGCACGAGATCAATGGCGGTCTCGACCGAGGGATGGTCCAGATTGATGGTCGGCGGCACGATATTATCGCGAATCGCGAGGATGGCGAAGATCGCCTCGATCGCGCCGGCCGCACCGAGGAGATGACCGGTCGACGATTTGGTCGAGGACATCGCGACCTTGGAAGCGGCGTTGCCGAGCAGGCGCTCGACAGCACCGAGCTCGATCTCGTCGCCGAGCGGCGTCGAAGTGCCGTGCGCGTTGATGTAGTCGAGATCCGACGCCGAGAGACCAGCGCGCTTCAGCGCTGCCGCCATGCTTCGGAAGCCGCCATCACCGTCGGGCGACGGCGAGGTGATGTGATAGGCGTCACCCGAAAGACCATAGCCGATTACCTCGGCATAGATCTTGGCGCCGCGGCGCTGAGCGTGCCCGAGTTCTTCCAGCACCAGGACGCCGGCGCCCTCGCCCATCACAAAACCGTCGCGGTCCTTGTCGTAGGGGCGCGAGGCCTTCTCCGGCGTCTCGTTGAAGCCGGTCGAGAGCGCGCGCGCCGCGTTAAATCCGGCAATGCCGATGCGGCTGATCGGCAACTCGGCGCCGCCGGCCACCATGACGTCGGCATCGCCGAGCGCGATCAGGCGAGCGGCATCGCCGACCGCATGGGCACCGGTCGAGCAGGCCGTGACCACCGAGTGGTTCGGCCCCTTCAGCCCATGCTTGATCGAGACATAGCCGGAGGCGAGATTGATCAGGCGGCCCGGAATGAAGAACGGCGACACCCGGCGCGGCCCCCGTTCCTTCAACAGGATCGCGGTCTCGGCGATGCCGTTGAGGCCGCCGATGCCGGACCCGATCATGGTGCCGGTCGCACATTTGTCGTCTTCGGTCGCGGGATGCCAGTCGGCGTCGTCGAGCGCCTGGCCGGCCGCGGCCATGCCGAAGATGATGAAATCGTCGACCTTGCGCTGGTCCTTCGGCTCCATCCAGATATCGGGATTGAAGGTGTCGTTGGTGCCGTCGCCGCGCACGACCGTGCAGGCGTATTTGGTCTGCAGATCGGAGACATCGAAGCTCTCGATCCTGCGCGCACCGCTTTCGCCGTTGAGGATGCGTTTCCAGGTCGGCTCGACGCCGCAGCCGAGTGGCGACACCATGCCGAGACCAGTGACGACAACCCGCCTCATATCCGAAAACTCCGCATCGAAAGCTTCACGGCCAATAACAAGAAACCGGCTGACCGCTGGGAAGCGGCCCGTCCGGTTTCAATGTTGTCCCCGCGAAAATGAAGAGCGTTAGCTCTTCGCGTTCTTCTCGAGAAACTTGGTGGCGTCGCCGACGGTGAGAATCGTCTCCGCGGCATCGTCCGGAATCTCGCACCCGAACTCTTCTTCGAACGCCATCACCAACTCGACGGTGTCCAGACTGTCGGCGCCGAGGTCGTCGATGAAGCTCGCTGCGTCGACAACCTTCTCGGGTTCAACACCAAGGTGCTCGACCACGATCTTCTTAACCCGCTCGCCAATGTCACTCATTGCATAACCTCGTGTTGTTCCCTGTAGACCCGACCCCCCGGGACGATACGAGCCGTCGTGGTCGTTGACTGCCTTCGCTTACGAACTTTGATTTGGCCCCACCCTAACCGATGAAGGCCCGGCGAACGACGGCCAAGGCTCCGCATCGCCAATATACAGGGTTTCAAAAACCTGCAATGGCGTTCTTTGCCCATCCGTTGAAGGTCCGGTTATCATACTTCAACTGCCTTGACTACAAGCCTCAATTCGCTCTGGAAACGGCCGTTTGCCGCATCCTGCCCCGCCCATGTGGGCAGTGCGGAACGAATTGTCAGATCATGGCCATGCCGCCATTGACGTGGATGGTTTGGCCGGTGACGTAGGCTGCTTCGTTCGAACTCAGGTAGACGGCGGCTGCCGCAATGTCCTCGGGCGTCCCCAGGCGGGCGGCCGGAACCTTGGTCAAAATCGTCTCGCGCTGCTTGTCGTTGAGCGCATCCGTCATCGGCGTCTTGATGAAGCCGGGCGCGATGCAGTTGGCGGTGACGCCGCGCTTGGCGTATTCGGCCCCCAGCGTCTTGATCATGCCGATCAGGCCGGCCTTCGACGCTGTGTAATTGCCCTGCCCCGGATTGCCGGTAACGCCGACCACCGAGGTAATGGCGATGATGCGGCCAAAGCGCTTGCGCATCATCAATTTGGTGGCGGCGCGCGCCAGGCGGAAGGTCGCCGTGAGGTTGACGTTGATGACCTCGTCCCAATCCTCGTCACGGAGCTGAACGAACAGATTGTCACGCGTGATGCCGGCGTTGGCGACGAGAATGTCGACCTGGCCCATCGCCGCTTCAGCAGCCGGCACCAGTGCCTCGACCTCATCGGCCTTGGAGAGATTGCAGGGCAGCACGAGGGTACGCTCGCCGAGCTTGCCCGCAAGCGCATCCAGCACTTCCTTCCGCGTTCCCGAAATCGCGACGGTGGCACCCTGCGCGTGCAGCGCCTGGGCGATCGCGCCGCCGATGCCGCCTGTCGCACCGGTGACGAGCGCCTTTTTGCCAGTCAGATCGAACATCGATAGCTCCTCTAGCCCTGCTTCGCAGCGGCCAATGCATCCTTGGCGGCGGCAATATCGGTCGGCCCGCCGACCGACATACCAACGGCACCATCCGCAATGCGCTTGACGAGACCCGTCAGCACCTTGCCCGCACCGATCTCGAAGAAGCGGGTGACGCCCTGCGCTGCCATATAAGCAACCGACTCGCGCCAACGCACCGTGCCGGTGACCTGCTCGACCAGGCGCCGGCGGATTTCGTCCGGATCGGTGATGGCGCTTGCCAGCACGTTCGAGACCAGCGGCGCAGCCGGCGCCCTGATCGTGACCTTGGACAGCGCCTCGGCCATGGCGTCGGCGGCGGGCTGCATCAGCTTGCAATGGAACGGCGCGGACACGGGCAGCAGCATCGCGCGCTTGGCGCCCTTGGCCTTAGCGATCTCGACGGCGCGATCGACCGCCGCCTTGTCGCCGGAGACGACCACCTGCCCGCCGCCATTGTCATTGGCGGCCTGGCAGACCTGGCCCTGCGCCGCCTCGTTGGCGACTTCCATGGCGGCCTCGTAGTCGAGGCCGAGCAACGCGGCCATCGCCCCGGCGCCGACCGGCACGGCTTTTTGCATTGCGAGACCGCGGGTGCGAAGCAGCCGCGCGGTATCGGAAATCGTCAGGCTGCCGGCCGCAGCCAGCGCCGAATATTCACCGAGCGAGTGCCCGGCCACGAAGGCCGCGTCCCGCCCCACGGAAAAACCAGCTTCGGCCTCCAGCACGCGCAGGGTGGCAACGGACACCGCCATCAGCGCCGGTTGGGCGTTTTGGGTGAGCTGGAGGGTTTCGGCCGGGCCATCCCAGATGATCGCCGTCAGCTTCTCGCCGAGCGCGGAATCGACCTCGTCGAACACGGCGCGCGCCACCGGGAAGGCGTCGGCCAAAGCCTTGCCCATGCCGACCGCCTGGGAACCCTGCCCAGGAAATGTGAATGCAGCCGTCATCGGCGCTCCCTGCTTGTCGAGCATGTCCCTGCGAGAACCGGGCAGCCGATTACGCACAGCCTTAGGCCATGGTTCCGGATCATGCTTCAAAGGGGGCCGTAGACACCGTCCGGGCACGCAATGTCAAGCCAAGATGGGAATCCCGACGAGCATTCAACCGGGATGCGACCTCTCAAAACCCGCCGGCCTTCTGATCCGCACCAACCTCGGCACCGGCCTGCGCGCGGCGCACGCTGCTGACCAATTGCCCCGGCCGGTCGTCACGGTTCGGCTTTGCCGTGGCGAGCCGCAGCACCGCAGCGTAGTTCGGCTGAACCTCCATGCGGTCGGCATGCCGGCTCTCGCTGAGCAGGCGATGGACCTTCGGCAGATTGTAGCAGGGCACGTAGAATAACAGATGATGCTCGAGGTGATAGTTCACGTAGTACGGGGCGATGAACAGACGCTCGAGAAAGTTGGCGTGCGTCGTGCGGGTGTTGCGCAGCGGGTCGCTGCTATCGGGCACGACGGCGTGCTCGGCGATGTTGCGGATGCGAGTAATGACCATCATCCAGGTCACGAGCGGCACCAGCCATAGCAGCGGATAGGCCCACCACACGCCGGCCAACGCCAGCGCTGCGAACATCATGGCATTGACGATGCATTGCGGGCCGAGCTTGTCCCAAAAATGTGCCAGGCGTTGCCGCAACGGCCAATCCTTCGGCCCGAGCGCGTTGAGCAGTTGCGCCCTGCGCTGCTGGTAGCCCGTCTGCCCACTGATGTCGCGGATGAACTTGCGGCGATAGCTCAGCTTCGTGATCGGAAACGGCGCCGACAGCACAAGGTCGGGATCGTCCTCCTGCTGAGTGCGCGCATGATGCTGAAGATGATAGCGCCGATAGCTGCGCGTCTCGGCAAAGAGCGGATAGGCGCAGAGCCACTGGCTTAGGGCCAGATTGGTCCTCTCGTCCGGGGACAGGCAGCCATGCGCGCCGTCATGCATCAGGATCGCCAGGCCCAGCTGGCGCGAACCGACGATCGCGACGGCGAGAATATAGGTGATCGGATTGGGCCACCACGCCACCAAAGCGATTGCGCCGATGATCAACGCCCAGGCGTGCGCAATCAGCGCGACGCCCTTCCAGGTTACGCGTTGGCGCACGTCAGCCAGTTGATCGTCGGTCAGGAAATCGCGGGCACGCATGCGAAGCGCGGTCATGGCCTACCCCTCCTCATTCGAATGGCTTGATGCGTCGCGCTCATCGACGAGACGGAGGCGCGTTGTGTCACCAGTGGATTTCGCCTGCTCGCCGAGCACACGCAGCATCTCGGCGCACAGCGCCTCGGGCGAACGGCCCATGGCGTAGCCTTCGAGGATGACGCCGATTGCGACGGCCCAGAACCGTCGCGAGCTTTCGTCGGGCGCGCGCAGCGTGCGCCAGCCGTGGCGCGCCACCTGGCCCGCATAGGCGCGTGCGCCTTCGCTGTGCAGACGTTCGATGGTGCGCTCGACCAGAGGCGCGAGATCCTGGCGCCGCCGCGTCAGCGTCAACGCCTCGGCAAAGAAGGCGATCGAATCGCTCGCGGTCACGGTCGCGGCCAGCGCGTGGGTGTACTCCCGCGGCGTGCGCGCCGTCAGGGCCGCCTGCTCGGTCGCGCGCGCCAGATAGAGGAGATCGCGGCAGGCGCATTCGACGAACAGCGCCTCCTTGGTGCGGAAGTAATAGGTGATCTGGCTCGGGAACGCGTCCGCGGCGGCTGCGATGTCGGTGATCGCGGTGCCCGAGAGTCCTCGCTCCCGGAACAGCGGGCTCGCCGCATCCAGCAGCAGGGAACGCATCTTGCGGCCGGCCGAGCGCGTGGCCCGCGCGGCGTGCTTGGGGTCGCCGGCCGCCTCAAACGGCTCCCGGACCGACTTTTCCACCATTGGTGCTCTCCCTGGATTTATTTGTATGACATACAAACAAATAGATCAAGCTGGATATGGTATGGGAGGACCGGTCCCGGCCGATCCGCACCGGGACGACCGGGCCGGAAACACGGCTCTCGAACCTTGCCAAGCCGGCCAAAATCCGTATAACGCGCGCATCCGCAGACCCCGGCCGGGAGCTGAACGGACGGTCTCAGCAAATCATTCGTGATTTTGGTGTGGCAGGGCCAGTCGGCCCGTCGTCCCGTGTTTCCGCCTTCTGAGCTTAATCCCAGAGTCCTTTCCGAAGGTCTCTTAAGGGCTTGACGCCGGGCAATGCGCTAACACGAGGAAAGGACGACTATGGCTCTCTATGAGCATGTTTTTCTCGCGCGCCAAGACGCGAGCACGCAGCAGGTCGAAGAGCTGACTGCGCAAATGACCGGAATCGTCGAAGGTCTCGGCGGCAAGGTCACCAAGACCGAGAATTGGGGCGTTCGCTCCCTCACCTACCGCATGAACAAGAACCGCAAGGCGCACTTCGTGCTGCTCAACATCGACGCGCCGTCCGCGGCGATCGCCGAGATCGAGCGCCAGGAGCGCATCAGCGAAGACGTGATCCGCTATCTCAGCGTCCGCGTCGAAGAGCTCGAGGAAGGCCCGTCCGCGATGATGCGCAAGGCTGACCGCGATCGCGAGCGTGACGACCGTGGCGGCGGCTTCCGCGATCGTGAAGGCGGCGGCTTCCGTGGCGACCGCGAAGGCGGTTTCCGTGGTGGCGATCGTGATGGTGGCGGCTTCCGCGGCGATCGCGGCCCGCGCCGTCCGCGCGACGAAGCTGAAACCACGACGGATGGGGAGTAAGACCAATGGCTGAAGCTGGTGCACGCCGTCCGTTTTTCCGTCGTCGCAAGAGCTGCCCGTTCACGGGCGCAAATGCTCCGAAGATCGACTACAAGGACTCCAAGCTGCTGATGCGTTACGTCTCCGAGCGCGGCAAGATCGTGCCGAGCCGCATCACCGCGGTGTCCGCGAAGAAGCAGCGTGAGCTCGCCCGCGCCATCAAGCGCGCGCGGTTCCTGGGCCTGCTGCCTTACGTCATTCGCTAACACGAGCATTTTCGACCGGCGGCGGTCACGTCGCCGGTCGTGACTTTTTGAACTCATAAGGCTTCCGGGTCGTCCGGTCGCCGATGGTTGGGGCAAAACGCCTCTAACCGCTCGAAGGGAGCGGGACAGCTGATGATGATATTTGGACTGATAGCCCTGATCGCCGGCGCTGCGTCGGCCCTGATGTTCGCCTCGATCGTGTCGGGCGCGCTGATCTCGCTTGTCCTGGTTTGCCTTGCTCCTCTGCCGCTGATGCTGGCTGCGATCGCCTGGGGGCCGCTCTGCGGTGCGATTGGCGGTCTCGTCGCGATGCTCGTCATCGCAGGCGCGCTCAGCCTGCCTCTCGCCCTGGGTTACGGTCTTGCGATCGCGTTGCCCGCTTGGTGGCTTGGCCATCTCGCCATGCTGGGAAGACCCTCGGCTGGTGGCATCGCGGGCACCGATGCGGCGTCGCTGCAGGTCGAATGGTATCCGCTTGGGCGCATCCTGCTCTGGATTGCGGCGCTGGCGACGCTTCTGACCGCGGGATCGCTGTTTTCGCTGGGAAGCGATGCATCGGCAATCAGCGACGCGATGCGCCGCGGCTTCGCCAAGATTCTTTCGCTGGTGAGCGAGACGACTGTCACGGAGAGCGACCCCCGCGTCGGCCTGATGGTCGCGGTCACTCCGGTTCTGGTCGCGGCATCGCAGATGGCGACGCTGACCTTGAATCTCTGGCTTGCCGCCAAGGTCGCGGCTGTGTCAGGGAGGCTTCATCGACCCTGGCCGGACCTCAGCGGCACCAGCTTGCCGCCGATGACCCTCGTGGCACTGTGCGTCGCGCTTGCCTTCAGCTTTTTCAGCGGAATGACCGGCATTCTCGCCGTTGTCGTCACGACCGTTTTGATGATGGCCTATGCGCTGATCGGACTTGCCGTTGTGCACATCCTCACGCGCGACTTCACCAATCGCGCGTTCTGGCTCGCCGCCGCGTACGCCATCATTTTCATGTTCAGCGTGAGCCTAGTCCTGCTGACCGCCCTCGGCCTTGCGGACGCCGTGTTCGGCTTCCGCGAACGCTTCCTGCGCAACCGGCAACCGCCGCCATTGCCGACCTCTTAAGTCCAACCCGAAAACCCAAACTCAGATCACTTCAAAGGAGAACGAATATGGAAGTCATTTTGCTGGAACGCGTGAGCAAGCTCGGCCAGATGGGCGAAGTCGTGAAGGTTCGCGACGGTTATGCCCGTAATTTCCTGCTCAAGCGCGGCAAGGCGCTGCGCGCCACCGAAGGCAACCGCGCCAAGTACGACGGCATGAAGGCCGACCTCGAGGCTCGCAACCTCCAGAGCAAGGGCGAGGCGTCCAAGATCGCCGAGAAGATCCAGGGCAAGAACATCATCGTGATCCGTCAGGCTTCCGAGGCCGGCCAGCTGTTCGGCTCGGTCACGGTGCGTGACGTGGTTACCGCCTTCGAAGCCGACGGCGTCTCGCTGTCGCGTCCGCAGGTGCAGCTCGACGCGCCGATCAAGACCATCGGCAAGCACACCATCACCGTTGCCATTCACCCCGAGGTCGAGGTCGAGGTTTCCGTCACGGTTGCGCGCAGCCAGGACGAGGCCGAGCGCATCAACCGCGGCGAGGACATCTCGACCCGCAACGAGGACCGCGATGCGGCCGCCGAAGCGATCGCTGCCGCCGGCGAGTTCTTCGATCCGGAAGCCCAGCACGACGACGCCGAGCCGGCCCCGGCTGCGGAAGAGACCGAGAAGTAAGCCACGCGCTCGCGCAGGCTGCGAAGCCCGGCTGCTCAGGCAGCCGGGCTTTTTGTTTTCGCGGCGACGTCCTCGCTCAGCATCGCGATCGAGGCGAGCGCCGTTGCGGTGTGCTTCTCGACACCATCGCTGACGCAGAACACGTCGGCTGCGACGACAGAGACCTGACGGCCCGGCTTGATCACCCTGGCACGGCAGATCAGCTTTTCGCCGACCGCCGGCGACAGCAGGTTGAGCTTGTATTCCGCGGTCAACGCCGGCTGGCCGCGCGAGGTCGCCGCCGCAATGGTCGTGGCATTGTCGACCAGGAAGGCGGTGACGCCGCCATGGAAGAAGCCGTGCTGCTGCAACAGCTCCGGCCGGCGCGCGACCGCCATTGTACAAGTGCCCCGCGACAATTCGGAGAGCTCGGCACCGACCAGGTTCATAAAACCCTGCCGGCCGACATTGGCGTGGATGCGCGCGGCTACGGCTGCGAACTCTGGATCGGCCTCGTTGCTCATGACGCCACTCCTTCCTTGATGATGCGCCCGGACGGCACCAGCGCACGAATAGCGCAGGCGATCAGCGTATCGGCCTCAGCGCGCGGATCGGCGCGGTCGCGCCCGGAGAGAAAAGCACGGCAGAATATCTGCGCCGGTCCGATCAGCTGGCTGACAAACATCACCGGCGCCATTGGCAAGAGCTCGCCGCGCGCAATCAGCGGCGCGCGCCAGCGCTCGAGGCCTTCGGCGAGCCGCTCATTCTGCGCGCGCTGGGCGTCGCGGACGTCCTCGCTCCATTCGCTGCGCGAAATCTCGAAGAGATAGCGCGCCTCGCGGCGGCTCAGCACGACCCAATCGAGATGGGCGCGGATCAGGCGGTCGATGCCCTGCTCCGCATCTGGCACGGGATCGAGCGCGGCGAGCATCGCGACGTGATAGTGCCGCAGCACCTCCAGGAACAGCGCGCCGGCGAGCTCCTTCTTGGAGCCGAAGACGTGAAAGAAGCTGCCGTTGGACGCGCGCGCCTTGGTACGGATCGCGGCCACCGTCGCGCCCTCGAAGCCGGAGCGGTCGAACACCGCGAGCCCCGCCGCCAACAGATCGTCGCGCACGCCAGATGACATCGATCTCTCCAGGAGCATTACTCTAGAGTAACGCTCTAACAAAGGTCAAGATGATGCGGAGGCCGCGATCGACGCGACCTCCGCGGTCTCAGACAGAATGCGCTCTATCGCGAGATCGGCGGGGCCGGCGGACCGGACTGCTCGGCCGGCGCGGGGGCGGCAGCGGGCGCGGGCGGCGCCGGCTCCTGCGGCTTTGCCGCCGGCTCGGAGGGGCCGCTGGCGGCAGGCTCGGCTGGTTTGGAAGCGGCGGCTTCAGCCGGCTTGGGCTCGGCCGGCTCAGCAGGCTTGGCGGGCGCCGCGGGCGTCACCTCCGGCACCGGATCGGGCCGCAATGCCGGAGCCTCTGTACCCTTTGGCTCGACCTTGGCGCTCTCCGGTTTGGTCTCGGTCGGCTTCTCGGATGGATTGCCGCTGTCGGGCTTGGACTTCTGTATCGACCTTGGCGCTCTCGCCCTTCGGTTCTGACTTGGGGGCGACCTTGGAGTCGACCTTGGGTTCACCCTTTGGCGCAGCCGCGTCCTCGGTCTCCGGCTTGCCGCGCTTGCTGAGCCGCTTGGCCTTGCGGCCCTCGGGCGACGGCTCGGTGGCGGCCTCGGGCTTTGTCCCTTCCTTGGCGCCTTCCTCGCTCGGCCGCGCCGCGCGCTTCTGGCGTCCCTCAGGTGCCGGGGCCGCGCCCTCGCCCTCCGGCTTGGCCGCCTCCTGCGAGCGCTGGCGACGGCCTTGATGGTCAGGCGTCTGCGCCGGATTGGTGTTGGCATCCTTCTCCTTGGCGCCGTCCTTCTTGTCCTTGCCCCCATCCTTTGACTGGTAGCGGGCGTCGGTGGCACCGTTGGAGACGAGGTAGGAGGCCAGCACGCCGGCCATGTCGGAGCTGGTGGTGTAGTGCTGGCGCAGGAAACCCGGCAGCGAGCCCGGCGCGACCGTTTTCAGCAGCCCTCGCGGGCTCTTGTGGCAGGCATTGCAGGTCTGCGCAAAGATCTGGGATGGGGCCTTGCCGGCCTCGAGGTTCGTCGCTTGCGCCAGAACGGCATCGGTGGCGCCGAAGCCGATCAGAAACAGCACCGTCGCGAGGCTGAGCGCTCGGCTCGACATTCCCATCATCTCCATTGAAATCCGAAAAATACAGCCGGCATCCGGCGCGGCGGCGGTCACCTTTTAGCCGATTGCGCTGCGAATGGAAGCGCACTGATCAAGCATGTGATCACGCGATTTTCGAATATCGGCTTTGAACACAATGCAATAGCGGGGCGGAAACAGGCCGCCTAGATTTACATGCGAACGCATGGGAACCGATATAGTCTCCCAGGCGCGAGGTGTTGACGGCCGGGTTAGTCGCTTCTTTTCGGGTTCGCTCGAGTGGTGTGTGTCGATGGACCGTTTGTTGCGTAGGTTCTTGTCTCAATTCATCCGCCGCGGGTCGATGACGGTGACTACGGCCGGCGGAATGAAGTTCCGTGTCGGCGACGGCTCCGGCGAGCCGGTCGAAGTTCGCTTCGTCACTGCCGACGCGCAAAGGAGAGTGCTCATCAATCCCGAACTCGGGCTTGGCGAGGCCTATATGGACGGCGAGTTCGTCGTTGAGCGCGGCACCATAGCTGCGGCGCTCGCAATCCTGCTCGATCAGCCCGACCTATTGCCGCACTGGGCCAAACCCTGGTGGCACCTGCGTTATCTGATCCGACACCTGACACAGTTCAATCCGCGCTCGCGCTCCCGCAGCAATGTCGCGCATCACTACGATCTCGATGCGAGGCTCTATTCCCTCTTCCTCGACGCCGACAAGCAATATAGCTGCGCCTATTTTGAGACGCCCGAGACCACGCTCGACGACGCGCAGCTCGCCAAGAAGCGGCACATCGCCGCAAAGCTGCTGGTCAGCGGCGGCCAGCGCGTGCTCGACATCGGCTCGGGCTGGGGCGGCCTTGGCCTCTATCTCGCCGAGATTGCAGGCTGTGACGTCACCGGCATCACGCTGTCGACCGAGCAGTTGCAGGTCGCTAATTCGCGCTCTGCCGAGAAAGGCCTGACGCGACAGGCGCGCTTCCTGCTCCAGGATTATCGCGACATCGACGGGCCGTTCGACCGAATCGTTTCGGTCGGCATGTTCGAGCATGTCGGGGTCAAGTTCTACGATACCTATTTTCAGCGCTGCGCCGAGCTGCTCGGCAAGGACGGCGTCATGCTGTTGCATTCGATCGGCCGCTCGCAGGGGCCGGATTCGACCAATCCCTGGATCGCCAAATACATCTTCCCCGGCGGTTACATCCCGTCCCTGTCGGAAGTGCTGCCCGCGATCGAGGGCGCCGGCCTGCTGGTCTGCGACGTCGAAATCCTGCGTCTGCATTATGCCGAGACGCTGAAAGCCTGGCGGGAGCGCTTCATGGCGCGACGCGAGGAAGCCGTGCAGCTCTATGACGAGCGCTTCGCACTGATGTGGGAGTTTTACCTCGCCGCCTGCGAGATGACGTTCCGCAAGCAGGGCATGATGAACTTCCAGCTTCAGCTCACCAGGCGCCAGGGCGTGGTGCCGATGACCCGCGACTATGTTGCGTCCGAAGAAGCCCGGCTGCACGCCCTTGAGGGCGGCGCCAGGCCGAAACTGAAGCTCGCTGGTGAATGAGCCCTAGTGACGCAGCGTAGAAATCGGGGAGACCCGGAAAGAAGCCGGTAACGCCAGCTGGGCTTGCAGTTCCTCGAGGGTCTCGGGTGCGACCGGCAGGCTCCGCTGCTCCGGCCGCGTGGCATGCTCCATGGCGGCGACCAGCCCGGACAGCCAAAGCCGGCTGCCTGCCTCGCTACGCCAAATCTGGGGCTGCCGTTCCGGCCGCATCGCTCGCCTCGTCCCCCTGGTCGGGGTTCCTTGGGATAATCCCCTGCCCGCCCGCCTGTTCCGGTCATACCCCCGAAAGAATCCGGGGAGATGTGATCTGCTTCACATAAGTCCGGGCGGTCCTGGCTTAGATCGTCGCCATGAGCAAAGAGACCCAAACCTCATTCGACGTGCAGGACGACCTCCGCACCGATTACGCCCTGATCGCCACTGGCGTCGGAGCGGCCCTGGTCGCGCTGGTCTACCTCCTGCTGGTCTGAACCCCCGCACCAAGCGGCCAGCGCGCCACGTCGCGTGCTTTTCGATACGTCTGCACCTCAATCCGTTAGGTTCATGATGTCCGGATATTTCCGTGGCGCGGTCGCGGCCGCTTTCAGCGCCGGGCGAGTTCCGCGAAAATCCGTCAAGCGCGGCGCGTGCTGCGGCTGCTAATCATCCACCGCTTTAATGATCGGTTGATAGCGACGAGCTTTTGCTTCCGCTTCGGACCAAGGCGGCGCTTTATCCCGGCCCCGCATCCGCCTCAGAAAACTATTATCGCTCGACCATGGCCCTGACTGATTCGAACGTCCTCAAACTTGCGCCCGAAGCCGGAACTCCCGCCTATCGGAGCGCGCCGCACAATATCGAGGCGGAACAGAGCCTTCTCGGCGCAATCCTGGTCAACAACGACGCCTTCTACCGCGTTTCCGATTTCCTTGAGCCGAAGCACTATTTCGAGCCGCTGCACCAGACCATCTTCGAGACCGCCGGCAGCCTGATCCGGATGGGCAAGGTCGCCACGCCTGTCACGCTGAAGACGTTCCTGCCCGCCGACACCGACGTCGGCGGCATGACTATCGGCC
This sequence comes from uncultured Alphaproteobacteria bacterium, assembly GCA_963819355.1. GTDB lineage: Bacteria > Pseudomonadota > Alphaproteobacteria > Rhizobiales > Xanthobacteraceae > Bradyrhizobium. The sequence goes on from CAWFVZ010000023.1 coordinate 119,995, forward strand.
AATATCTGGCGCGGCTCGCAGCCGAAGCGACCACCATCATCAATGCCCAGGACTACGGCCGTACCATCTACGACCTGGCATTGCGACGCGATCTGATCGGCATCGGCGAGGACATGGTCAATGTCGCCTATGACGCCCCGGTCGATTTCGCGCCGCGGGCGCAGATCGAAGATGCCGAGCGCCGGCTCTACGAGCTCGCCGAGTCCGGCCGCTACGACGGCGGCTTCCAGAAATTCTCGCAGGCGCTGGCGGTTGCGGTCGATCTCGCGGCGAAGGCGTTCCAGCGCGACGGCAAGCTGTCCGGCATCTCGACGGGGCTGCGAGACCTCGACACCAAGATGGGCGGCCTGCAGCACTCCGACCTCATCATCGTCGCCGGGCGTCCCGGCATGGGCAAGACGTCGCTGGCGACAAACATCGCCTACAACGTCGCCCAGGCCTACGTTCCGGAACTCCAGGCCGACGGCACCATGAAGGCGGCCAATGGCGGCGTGATCGGCTTCTTCTCCTGCGAAATGTCGGCCGACCAGCTCGCCACGCGTATTGTCGCCGAGCGCACCGGCATTCCCTCCTCCCACATCCGCCGCGGCGGTATCTCGGAAGCCGATTTCGAGAAGATCCGCCAGGTCTCGATCGAGCTGCAATCGCTGCCTTTCTATGTCGACGCAACCGGCGGTCTGTCGATCGCGCAGCTGATGGCGCGCGCCCGCCGGCTGAAGCGCCAGAAGGGCCTCGATCTCCTCGTGATCGACTACATCCAGCTGCTGTCCGGCTCGGGCAAGCGCGCCAGCGACAGCCGCGTGCAGGAGATCACGGAGATCACGACCAGCCTGAAGGCGCTTGCCAAAGAGCTCAACGTCCCCATCATCGCGCTGTCGCAGCTCTCGCGTCAGGTCGAATCCCGCGAAGACAAGCGGCCGCAGCTCTCGGACCTGCGCGAATCCGGCTCGATCGAGCAGGACGCCGACGTCGTGCTGTTCGTGTTCCGCGAGGAATATTATCTCGCCATGAAGGAGCCGCGTCCCGGTACCGAGGAGCACGCCAAATGGCAGGCCGACATGGAGCGCACGGTCGGCCGGGCCGAAGTCATCATCGGGAAGCAGCGTCACGGGCCGACCGGCGCGGTCGAGCTGCAGTTCGATGCCTCGGTGACGCGTTTCGGCGATCTGTCGCATGATGGGCAGCTGCCAGATCGCAGTAGCGACTACTAGGCTCCTTGCTAAGTTCCGTGGGTTGAACCGCGCGAGCCTCTTGCGTAAAACGGCGCCATGACAATGGCGTCCGACCCGAACATGATCCCGCAATCCGGCCTTCTCTCCGCGGAGGCCAATCAGGCTGCCGCGCTCGCAGCTTATGGCGGCGTGCTCACCGTCGACCTCGACGCCATCATCGCCAACTGGCGCAAGCTCGAGAAGACGGCGGTGCCTGCCGAATGCTCGGCGGTGATCAAGGCCGACGCCTATGGCTGCGGCACCGCGCAGGTCGCGCATGCGCTGAACAAGGCCGGCTGCAAGACCTTCTTCGTCGCCACCATCGAGGAAGCGCGCACCGCGCGCGCGGCGGTGCCGCAGGCCACCATCTACGTGCTCGGCGGCTATTTCCAGAACACCGGCGAGCACTACGCCAAGATCAACTGCCGTCCCGTGATCGGCGATCTCAACGAGCTTGCCGAATGGGACGTGTTCTGCCGCCGCACCGGCTGGTCCGGTAGCGCCGCCATTCACATCGACACCGGCATGAACCGGCTTGGGCTGACGCTTGCGGAAGCGCAGGCCATCATCCCCCGCATTAATGCCGGCGACCACGGCATCACGCTGGTAATGAGCCACCTGGCCTCGGCCGAGCAGCTCAACAGCCCCGTGAACGCCAAGCAGCTTGCGGCCTTCCGCGGCATCGCCAGCGAATTTGCCGGCGTGCCGGCGGCGCTCGCCAATTCGTCAGGCATTTTCCTTGGTGCGCCCTTCCAGTTCGACCTGGTGCGGCCGGGCGCTGCGCTCTACGGGGTCAATCCGACGCCGGAGGCCGACAATCCGATGCAGCCCGTCGTCGATCTGAAGGCACGCATCGTGCAGGTCCGCAACGTCGAGCGCGGCGAAGGCGTCGGCTATGGCGGCACCTGGACTGCGCGGCGGCCGACAAAACTCGCGATCATCGCGGTCGGCTATGCCGACGGCTATTTCCGCGCCGCCAGCTCCAATGACGGCACCCGTGGCGCCGAAGTCATCGTCGCGGGCAAGCGTTGCCCGGTGGCGGGCCGCGTCTCCATGGATTTGATCGCAATCGACATCACCGACCTGCCGCCGAACGCGGCGCGGCGCGGCCATCTGGTGACGCTGCTCGGCGAGGGCATCACCGTCGACGAGCTCGCGCATCATTTCGGCACGATCGGCTACGAGGTGCTGACCAGCCTCGGCCACCGCTACGCCCGCGTCTACAAGGGCGGCAATGTGGTGGAGCCGCTGGCGAAGCCTGAGCCCGCACAAGCGGCCGAGCAGCCGCCCTCGCCGCCGCCGATCGAGCAGCCGGCGAGCCCGCCGCCGCTGCCGAGCTAAGACAAAAGGCGCCTACTTCTTCCTGCTGTCCAGCGCAGCCTTGCAGGTCGCGCTGAGCTGATCGCGCTTGGCGTTGAGGCAGGCGACGATACGGCCGCCGCCCGGCGCGGTGCCGGCGCAGTATTTATCGTAGTCCGCCTTGCACGCGCCGCGCGGATCGGCCGATTGTGCCGAAGCGGCCCCGGAGAACGCGACGACGAATGCAATAGCGGCAAAGCTCAACTTGGACATTGTATCTCCGGTAACGGAACGCAGGAGCCGGTAGCTCTACATGAAGATCGCGACATTCAACATCAACAACATCAACCGCCGCCTGCCCAATCTGCTCGCATGGATGCGTGCGGCCAAGCCGGATGTCGTCGCGCTCCAGGAATTGAAGGCAAGTGATGGCGAATTTCCGGCAGCCGCTATCGAAAAGGCCGGCTACGGCGCAGTCTGGCGCGGACAGAAGACCTGGAACGGCGTCGCTATCCTTGCCCGCAACGCCGAGCCTGTGCTGACGCGCGACCGCTTGCCGGGAAGGCCCGACGACCACGAGGCGCGCTACATCGAGGCCGCGGTGCGCGGCGTCATCGTCACCAGCATCTACTTGCCGAACGGCAATCCACAGCCGGGCCCGAAGTTCGACTACAAGCTCGACTGGTTTGCGCGGCTGAAGCGCCACGCCAAAACCTTCATCAAGCAGGATCTCCCGGTGGTGCTGGCCGGCGACTACAACGTTGCGCCTAAGGAGATCGACATCTATCCAACGCGCTCATGGGACAAGGATGCCTTGATCCAGCCGAAGAGCCGCGCGGCCTTTGCCTCGCTCGTCGGACAAGGCTGGTGCGATGCGATCCGCGAACTGCACCCGGAGCAGCGCGTCTACACGTTCTGGGACTACAAGCGGAATCGCTGGCCGCGCGATGCGGGCCTGAGGCTCGACCATCTCCTGCTCAGCCCCGCGTTGGTCTCGCGTTTGGCAAAGGCCGGCGTTGACAAGAAAGCTCGCGGCGAGGACGGCGCGAGCGATCATGCGCCGGCGTGGGTGCTACTGAAATAACGATGATATCGTAGGGTGGGTTAGCGAAGCTAAATATATCCGGGTTACGCGCTGTGACGGCTTGATGGAATAAGCTCGGCTTGCGGCGCGAGATGGCGACGGTGGTGGAGCAGTCGCTGCGCAAGACGCTGGACGGCGAACCGGCGGCGGCGGTCAAGGCGGTCGCGTAGACGGCAAATCGCCGAAATGCATGACGAGAGGCGGCCATTGCACCGCCCTCTCTTTTGGCCGTCAGTCAGCACGTTGTCAGAAGGGTACGGCCCCAGTCTTGGGGAGACTGAGGCCGTGTGGGGGGGGGCCGTTGGTGTACCGCGCTTGGGGGTTGGTACAATCCACCTAAACTCAAGAACCCAGTTGGGGACAATTGTCCTGAAGCACATTGTCCTGAGGTACAGTGAAGTCATGACCGCCTGCCCGGCAAGGTGCGCTGCTCGCCACCCCGCGCGCCCTTGAGCAGTCACTGGAGGGTAAACCTGTCGCGCACGAGCGGCGGCGCAAGTGGCCGGGTTCAATGGTGCCGGAAACGCTGTCGGAGACCCCAGACGGACCATCCAAGAACTGCACCACCATTTGCCGCGCATAGTCGAGAACGAGCAACGCCGCGGCCGTATTGTCGGGCAGTTGGCTTGCGATCACTACGGCTTGAAACCGCAAGTGAATGTGTTCCTTTGAATTGGACATTGACAACTTCTCCGTCAGCCGAGTGCGGTACGGCCCCGGTCGGAGGAGGAGAGGAGGACCGGGGCCGCATCGGCTGGGGGCTCTGGATATACCGGGCGGCCGGTTACCCAGCCCGGTCATCTAAATTTGGAGATTGCGTCAGCGACAATTGTCCTGAAGCACACTGTCCCAAGGTACAGCGCCATGGGTCGGTTAACGACAATTTCAAACGGTTAGCAGGTCTGACTTTCAAAGACTGTTCGAAGCTCTAGCCTGCAGCGGTTGCTGCCTCGAAGCATTTTGATCCGCACCTATTTGGGAGGTGGTCCGATGCGTGAACGTCGAGTTCTGGAACGCACCGAAATCAATCAGATCGCGCTGCTTTACGTTGACGGTATTCGCGGCTGTTACCCCTGCTCGGTGCTGAATTGCCACCATGACGGAGCAATACTTCATTCATCTACGCATCACGCAGCCGCTTTCAATTTCGCGCTTTCACTGGATGGCTTTAAAACGACAAGGCATTGCCGTGCTATGGCGGAACGGAAATACCTGCGGTGTCAAATTTGTCGATCCAAAGCGGCGTTAGCGCAGCGAACGCCGCACAGCCACCATGATCGCGACGACGGCGACGAACAGTACGGCTTGCAATTCGGAATCGGAAAGCGAGATCATGGGCACCATTTTGGGGCTCGTGGTCCCAACTCGAGTCGGCTACTTCGCAGCCCGCGCTGCTCGGCCTCGGCAATCGCCTGCAGCGGGTTCGGTTCGAACCGCGACAAACCGGCCGCCTTCAACTGCTTCGTCCGCGCTACGAGAGACACACAGCCCTCGAGCGGGTCGAGCGTATGTCCCAGCGGCAATGAGCCGCGAAAGTCTTTGGCCCACTTTCCGCCCTTGCTCGCACCGGACTCCTGCACCGCGGCGTAGGCTTGGTGGAAGCAACCCAGCCTACCAACTAGCGTCCATAATATTCCTGCACCGTATCCCAGGCCGCCTTTTGCAGCAGCTGCACCGTCTCCGGATCGATCCCCATCGTGTAGGAATTGCCAACCGGCGAACGTCCCGTCAACGCAGCCAGTGTCACGCAGGCCGCGAGATAAGTCCCTGCGGGGCTCGGGTGCCGCTTGTCCGGCGCATAGAGATTGAGCTCCGGCTGCAGCTTGCGGACACGCGCGAAGGCGAGGCCCGCGGGAATGACCAGCATATCATTGGCATTCCCGGCGATCGTATAGGCCTCGGCCAGTCCTTCCGTCATTTCCGGCTTGTCGAGATAGGCCCAGGACATGAACAGCACCGGCCGCATATCGTGGGCGCGGACGATCTCGCCGTCCTTCCTGGCGAAGCTGGTGAAGGCGTCCTTCAGCTGCGGATGGATCGGACACTGGCTGCAATCCATCATCACGACCACGTCGAACTGCTTGCCGGGCTTGTTGAAGACGACGTTGTTTTTATCGTCGAAGGAATAGACCCCGATGCCGCCCGGCCGCAGCAGATTGTCCATGTCGTGCCAGTCGAGCCCGGAACCGCCGATCGTGGCCATGGTGTTGCGATAGGCCGCCTTGTTTTCAGCATCCGCAGCCCGCTCCATGAAGGAGAGATGCCCGGGCATGCCGTTGTTGTAGTAGAAGAAGCTGTTGCCGACGAACAGCGCAGCCTTGGGAAAGTCCGGTCCGAGCGTCGTGACCTTCGGCTTGGTCTGCGCTTGCGCATTGAAGCAGACTGCAACGGCCAGACATATTGCGAGCATTGCTCGCGCAAAAAGACGCATCATCGGCCTTCTCCCCGTTCACTCCCTGCGGCCGTCAACAAACCAGCTTTTCCGCAACGCCTCAAGTGGACAGACGTGCGGAACTATGTGTGAGGCTGCGCGCTCACCACAAATTCCTGCCGTCGATCAGGTCGACCGGCACTGCGTCGAGATCAAAATCGTCGAACAGGCGCGCATTGACGCCAACCTTGGGATTCTCGAAATCGGGCTTGCCGGTCGACCAGTCCGGCGATTCCGAGTAAGTGCCGCAGCCGCAACTTGCGCAGAAATGATGTTTGGCGGTGCGGCTTCCCCAGAGATAGGTGGCCACGTTCTCCGGCGGCGACAGCAGGCGGAATTGCGCCGGCTTGTAATAAGCCCACAACGCGCCGCGCTTGGCGCAGAGCGAACAGGGGCAGCGGGTCACGCTAGAGGGCGCCTCCGTCACCTCGAACACCGTCTCACCGCAATGACAGCTTGCCTCGATCGGCATGACCAGCTCTCCGCTTTGTCAGGAGATGGTCATAGCCGGCTGCTGCTGCCAACATGCTGTCAGCAGCGCAGCCCCGTCACGGAGCCTCGTTCGCGGACAGCCGCTTGGCGTTCGCGGCCACGTGCTCACGATAGCGCCGGACGACGGCAGCCGGCGTTGCGCCCGCCAGCAGGCTCGCAACCGCCTCAAACGAGGCAACGAACTTCTCGCTGACCATCAGCATCGCCTCGTGCCCGGCGGCCTCGTCGCCATGGCTGAGCTTCTCGCAACGGAGCCGGACCACTTCGCTGGCTTCGACCGCGAGCATCGCGCCGGCGTACCAGGGAAACCCGTTGTCGGATCCGCCGAGCACAGCATGGCGGTCGAGCGCGGAGAAGGAATGGTGGTCGGGCATCGCGGGCCTCAAATTCTTTGAGCGAGTGCTCCGATCGATACGCTTCAAATTTGAAGGATCAGGCCGGCGGACAGATCGGATTGTCGGCTCCCGCGACGCCAACAATTAACCAAAGCCCTTGACGCCTCAGTCTGGTCATCCTACTGGTCTTACCAAGGTCAGATCAAAAAGAGACAGGGATGGAACTCAAGCGGGCCGCCGAAGGCGAAAAGGGCTTTGAGAAGGTTTTTGCCTTCTTGCGCGAGCGCCTGCTTGCGGGCTCGCTGAAGCCCGGTGACCGCCTGATCTCCGAGCGCGAACTCGCCAGTCTTCTCGGCGTGAGCCGTCCGATTGTCCGCGAGGCGCTGCGCGCCCTTACCATGCTCGGCATCGTCGAAATCCGCGATCGCATCGGCACCGTGGTGACCCGGCCCGACGTCTCGGTGCTCAACGACTTCTTCACCTTCGCGCTCGCTCAGCAGGCCGACATGGTCGACGACGTGATGCAAGCGCGCGTCGCGATCGAATGCCAGGCGATTCGGCTCGCCTGCGAGCGCGCCAACATTGCCGATTTCGAGCGCCTCCAGCGTACGCTTGCAAAGATCGAGGAGACCATCGACGAGGCGGACGCCGGCGGCATGGCCGACTTCGAATTCCACCGCGCCATCGTCATGTCCTCGCATTCGGAGACGCTAACAGTGCTGCACAATTCGATGGCCGGCCTGCTGACGCATTCGCATCGCAGCCGCCGCGAACTGGTACAGGCCTTCCCGTCGATGAAGAATTATCTGATCGACGACCACCGGCGCATCTTCGAGGCAGTCATCGCGCGGGATCCGGAGCGAGCGGACGCGACGCTGCGGAAGCATTTTGCCATCGGCAACGAATACCGGCGGCGCGCCGTCCTTGGCGACATGGACAAGACCAGCATCTCACGCTGATCGCAGACAGACCAGCAAGAACCGGACGAGCAACATGGGATGGGATGACAAGGGCAGCGTCGGCTTCATCGGCATCGGCACGATGGGCCTGGAGATGGTGCGCAACCTCCTAAAGGCCGGACACGCGGTACATGCCTTCGATCTCAACGAGGCCGCGGTAGCCGACATCGTCAAGGAAGGCGCCACGCGCGCGAAAACGCCCGCCGATGCCGCGCTAGGAGCCGACATCGTCATCACCATGCTGCCCGACACCCCGCACGTCGAGGCCACGATCTATGGCGAGGCCGGCCTCCTGAAGTCACCACCACCCGGCAAGCTTGTCGTCGACATGGGCACGATCTCGCCGGTCGCCGTCCGCCGCATCCATGCCGATTTGCAAAAAGTCGGCGTCAGCTTCATCGACGCGCCGGTCTCGGGCGGCCCGCTCGGCGCCAAGAACGCCGCACTCTCGATCATGGCGGGCGGCGAGGCGGACGCCTTCGCCAAGGCCGAGCCGTTCTTCCGCGCGATGGGCACCACCATCACGCATGCCGGCGCCAGCGGCGCAGGCCAGACCGTAAAACTCTGCAATCAGCTGATCTGCGGCATCAACATCCAGGCGATCTGCGAAGCGCTCGCGCTCGGGCGCGCCTCGGGCGTCGATCTCGATCTGCTCCGCCGTGTGCTCCTGGGCGGCTCTGCCGCGTCCTGGATGCTCGACAAGCTCGGCCCCGCCATGATCGCAGGCGACGTGGCGGCCGGCTTCCGCATCGACCTGATGCTGAAGGATCTCCGTCTGGTGCAGGAGCATGCGCAGTCCCTGAACGTGCCCCTGCCCGGCACTGCCCTCGTCACCAGCCAATATGTCGACGCGCGTGCGCATGGCGAAGGAAGCAACGGCAACCAGGCGCTGTTCCGCGTCTACGATCGCATGACCAACCAGATAACCGGCTGACCCGACGGCGATGAGCCTCCAACTCGACTTCCCCGCAGTGCTGGAACGATGGCCGAGCTTTCTCGGCGGCGCGGCGCTGACGCTGGAGTTGGCGGCCTTCGCGACGGTGTTCGGCGCCGTCCTTGGCACGCTCGCGGCCGTCGGGCGCGGTACGCACAACGCGCTGATAGCCGGTGCCTGCAAGGTCTACGTCGAGGCGATCCGCAACACACCGTTGCTCGTGCAGATTTTCCTGGTTTATTTCGGGCTCGCCAGCCTGGGGCTGAAACTCTCGGCCTTCACCGTGGCGGTGGCCGCGCTGACGATCAATGTCGGCGCCTACACCGCCGAGATCATGCGCGCCGGCTTCGAGGCGATCCCGCGCGGACAGATCGAGGCGGCCGAGGGACTGGCGCTGACGCGCCTCCAGATCTACTGGCACATCATCCTGCTGCCGGCGATCGAGAAGGTCTATCCGGCGCTCACCAGCCAGTTCGTCCTGCTGATGCTGGCCTCCTCGGTCTGCTCGCAGATCTCGGCCGAGGAACTCACCGCGGTCGCCAACTACATCCAGTCGGACACCTACCGCGCCTTCGAGACCTACATCATCGTCGCGATCCTCTACATCATCCTGTCGCTCGTCATGCGCGCCGGCTTCTGGGGCCTCGGCCTCGTGCTGTTTCCACGCCGGCGCCGGCTCGGCACGCCGTTGTGAGATGACCATGGGCGGACATCTCAACATCAATCATCTGATGTTCCTCGGCCAGGGCGCGCTGTGGACGGTCGGGCTGTCCGTGATCGCGCTGATCGGCGGCGGCATCGTCGGCTTCGCGATTGCGCTCGCGCGGATATCGCCGCTCAAATCGGTGCGGCTTGCCAGCGCCGTCTATGTTCAGCTCATCCAGGGCACGCCGCTGCTCGTCATCCTCTTCCTCGGCTATTTCGGCCTCGCCGCGATCGGCCTGAAGGTCTCGTCGCTCACGGCCGCCGGCGCCTCGCTCACGCTCTACGTCGCCGCCTATCTCGGCGAGATCTGGCGCGGCTGCATCGAGTCCGTGCCGAAGCCGCAATGGGAAGCCGCCGAAGGCCTGGCGCTGAGCCGGACCCAGCGCATGATGAAGGTGATCCTGCCGCAGGCCATCCGCATCGCGACGCCGCCGACCGTCGGCTTCATGGTGCAGATCGTCAAGAACACCTCGCTCGCTTCTGTCGTTGGCTTCGTCGAGCTGATGCGCTCGGGCCAGATCGTCAACAACTCGCTGTTCGAGCCTTTCGTCATCTACGCCATCATCGCCGTCGTCTATTTCGCCATGTGCTATCCCCTGTCGCTGTTCAGCCAGAAGCTGGAACGGCGCATGGGGCGTGGCAGGTCCAACCTCGCAGCAGCCTGACATGCAGCAAAACGCCCCCTCCTCCGATCCCATCGTGTCGCTCCGCGACGTGCAGAAGAGCTTTGGCGCGCTCCGGGTGCTCGACGGCGTCAGCTTCGCCGTCGAACGTGGCGAAGTGCTGGCGCTGATCGGCCGCTCCGGCTCCGGCAAGAGCACGGCGCTGCGCTGCATCGACCGCTTCGAAAAGGTCGACGGCGGCGAGATCGTGGTCTGCGGACATCGCGTCGACCGGCCCGACGTCGATCTCCGCGCACTCCGGCAGGACGTCGGCATCGTGTTCCAGAGCTACAACCTGTTTCCACATCTCACGATCGAGCAGAACATCACGCTTGCCCCCTGCGCGGTGAAGGGCATGACCGCGTCGCAGGCCAAGGACCTGGCGCGGAAGGTGCTGGCGCAGGTCGGGCTCGAAGAGAAACTGCACGCCTATCCCGAGCAGCTTTCGGGCGGGCAGCAGCAGCGCGCCGCGATCGCCCGCTCGCTCGCCATGCAGCCGAAAGTCATGCTGTTCGACGAGGTCACCTCCGCGCTCGATCCCGAACTCACCGCTGAAGTGCTGAAGGTGATCGAGCAACTGGCAGCGGATGGAATGACAATGGTGATGGTCACGCACGAGATGGGGTTTGCCAAAGGCATCGCCGACCGGATCGTGTTCATGCATCGCGGCAAGGTTCACGAGACCGGACCTGCCTCGATCCTGACGTCGCCGACGACACCTGAGCTCACGCAATTCGTGGGCACGGGAAACTTGAAATCATAACAGGAGAGGAGAACCAAGGATGACAAACAAGACGTTGCTGGGAGCTGCCGCCGCGCTATGCGGCCTCGTCATGATGGCGGCCACGCCGGCGTCGGCCGATTTGCTCGACGACATGATGCAGGCCAAGAAGATCCGCATTTCGACCGACCTCGCCATTCCGCCGTCGGGCATGATGGATTCCGGTATGAAGCCGACCGGCTCCGACGTCGAGGTCGCCCAGTTGCTCGCCAAGGACTGGGGCCTGGAGCTCGAATTTATCCAGACAACGGGCGCGACCCGGATCCCGAACGTCCTCACCGGCAAGGCCGACATCATCATCTCGACCCTGTCGGTGACGGCCGAGCGCGCCAAGGTCATCGACTTCACCAAGCGCTACGCGACCCTGCAATCCGATATCGGCTGCCTGAAGTCGCTGAACGTCAAGGACTGGCCCGACCTGAAGGACAAGGCGATCGGCGTGTCGCGCGGCACCACGCAGGACACGACCCTGTCCAACATGAAGGACAAGGACCTCAAGATCGCCCGCTATGACGACGATGCCACCGAAGTGACCGCCGCAGTCTCCGGTCAGGTCGATTGTGTCGGCACGTCGGCGACGATCATCAACCAGATCGGCGTCAAGAACCCGGCGCGCATCTTCGAGTCCAAGATCCCGCTTGCGACCTTCGATCTCGCCATCGGCCTGAAGAAGGGTGAGCAGCGCCTGATGGACAAGCTCAACGCTTGGATCACCGAGAACGTCAAGAACGGCAAGCTCAACGCGATCTACAAGAAATTCCACGGGGTCGAGCTGCCGACCGACCTGCGTAGCTGAACTGAAGAGAAGCCGTGACAGCCACGAGAGGCTGTCACGGCCATTGCAAAATCGAAAAGGACACCACATGCGTCTCGTCATCGGATCCGACCACGCCGGCTGGCCGCTCAAGCAGACCGTCATCGACCATATCCGCAAGCTTGGCCACGACATCGTCGACGTCGGCTCCCATGACGACAAGCCTGTCGACTTCCCCGACATCGCGCGCGCCGTGGCGCAGAAGGTGACGTCGGGCGAAGCCGCGCGCGGCATCATGGTGTGCGGCACCGGCGTCGGCGCCTCGATCGCCGCCAACAAGATGAAGGGCATCCGCGCCGCGGTCTGCCACGACGTTCATTCCGCCCATCAGAGTGTCGAGCATGACGACGTCAACGTGATGTGCATCGGCGCGCAGATCGTCGGCGCCTGGCTTGCCGTCGATCTCGTCTCGTCCTACCTCTCCGCCGAGTTTTCAACGGATGAGGATTTCCGCCGCCGCGTCGAGAAGCTCCGCATCATGGACGAGCAAGGCTGACGGCCCGCCAAAACCAGCATGCCGATGCGCGGCGCGATAGGTTCCCCTTGCCTGGGACGGATCGCCCTCATCGCCGACCGCGGTTAAACTCTCCCGATTCGTGGAGAGCATCTTGGCCTTTCTCTTCGTCCTCAGCGTCGGCCTGATCGCGGGCACCATCTCCGGCATCGTCGGCACGGGATCGTCGATCATGCTGATGCCAGTGCTGGTCTATGCCTATGGGCCGAAGGAGGCCGTGCCGATCATGGCGGTGGCCTCCGTGATGGCGAATTTCTCGCGGATTTTGGCCTGGTGGCGCGAGGTCGACTGGCGTGCCTGCGCAGCCTATTCGGTCACGGGCGTTCCGGCCGCGGCCCTCGGTGCGCGAACGCTGCTGGCGCTGCCCTCACGCGCGGTCGATCTCGCCATCGGCGTCTTCCTGATCGCGATGGTGCCAGTCCGGCACTGGCTGGCGCGGCATGACCTGAAAGCCAATCTCTGGCACCTCGCGATCGGCGGCGCGATCATCGGCTATCTCACCGGCATCGTGGTCTCGACCGGTCCGCTCAGCGTGCCGCTGTTCCTGTTCTACGGCCTCAGCAAAGGCGCCTTTCTCGCGACCGAAGCCGCCTCTTCGCTCGGCCTCTACTTCGCAAAATCCGTGACCTTCGAACGTTTCGGCGCCCTGACGCAGGATGTCTTCATCAAGGGCCTGGTCGCTGGCTCGTCGCTGATGGCCGGCGCCTTCGTTGCAAAGCGCTTCGTGCTGCATCTGAAGCCGGACATGTTCCGCCTGGTGATGGACGCGATCATGGTCGCGGCGGGGCTCTCCATGCTATGGAACGCTCTGCAATCCTCCTGAGCACCGATTCACGTCCCCATGGCCAAGAACACACTGTCCTTCGTCTGCCAGAACTGCGGCGCGGCCTATAACCGCTGGCAGGGCAAGTGCGAGTCCTGCGGCGAGTGGAATACGCTGGCCGAGGAGGACGCGACCGGCAGCGTGCCGGTGTCGATCCGCTCCAAGCGCAAGGGGCGGACGTTTGCGTTGGAGAGTCTGTCGGGAAAAACCCAGGACGCCCCTCGCCTGTCTTCAGGCATGACCGAGCTCGACCGCGTCACCGGCGGCGGCTTTGTCCGGGGCTCGGTGCTGCTGGTCGGCGGCGATCCCGGCATCGGCAAATCGACCTTGCTGACACAGGCCACCAGCCTGCTCGCGCGTGCAGGACATCGCATCGTCTATATCTCCGGCGAAGAAGCGGTCGCGCAGGTGCGTTTGCGCGCCGAGCGGCTCGGGTCTGTCAGATGCTCCGGTGCAGCTCGCCGCCGAAACCTCGGTCGAGGACATCGTCTCGACGCTGTCGGAAGGCGCGGTCCCCCGGCTCATCGTGATCGACTCGATCCAGACCATGTGGACCGACACGGTGGAATCCGCGCCCGGCACGGTCACGCAGGTGCGCGCTTCGGCGCAGGCCTTGATCCGTTTTGCCAAGAAGACCGGCGCGGCCATCATTCTGGTCGGCCACGTCACCAAGGACGGACAGATCGCCGGCCCCCGCGTGGTCGAGCACATGGTCGATGCCGTGCTGTCATTCGAGGGCGAAGGCTCGCAGCAATTCCGGATTCTGCGCGCCGTTAAAAACCGTTTCGGCCCGACCGACGAGATCGGCGTGTTCGAGATGACCGGGCTTGGACTGCGCGAGGTCACCAACCCGTCCGAGCTGTTCTTGTCCGAGCGCGATCTCGGCACGCCCGGCACCGCAGTCTTCGCGGGCATCGAAGGCACAAGGCCCGTTCTGGTCGAATTGCAGGCGCTGGTGGCGCCGACCTCGCTCGGCACCCCGCGCCGGGCTGTGGTCGGTTGGGACCCGAGCCGCCTCTCCATGGTGCTGGCGGTCTTGGAGGCCCATTGCGGGGTCAAGCTCTCCGGCCACGACGTCTATCTGAACGTCGCGGGTGGCCTGCGCATCCATGAGCCGGCGGCTGATCTCGCCGCCGCGGCGGCACTGGTGTCATCCCTGGTTAATGCGCAGTTACCCACCGATGCGGTCTATTTCGGCGAGATTTCATTGTCCGGCGTGGTCCGCCCGGTGGCGCAGACCCCGGCCCGGCTCAAGGAAGCGGCAAAACTCGGCTTTCAGCGCGCGGTGCTGCCCAAATCGGCCCGTGGCGAGGCCGGCGGCGACGCCGGGCTGTCGCTGAACGCGGTGAACAGCCTGACGACACTGGTCGCCGAGATCGCCGCGCGGGGCTCCCGCCGGGGCGAACAAAGCGCGCCGGGAGAGAAAAATGCCACACCAGCAAGATTCCGCCGCGGAGAGGGTTAGGTGGAGGTGACGTCTTCCGCCCCCGCAGCTATACAGCCGTCACAAAAGCAGCATGGGATTGCGTGGTTGCGGCCTTGCCGGGAGCGCCGTCTGCCCCTCAGTTAGGGCGGCGGCCAAACACCAATTCGCTGAGCACCCTTTGAGAGTACGAGCGGACCAGACCAGCCGATGCCAGTTACCCTCCTCGACCTGATCCTGCTCGGTGTGATGTTGATCTCGGGCCTGCTCGCCATGGTCCGCGGCTTCATGCGCGAAATTCTGTCGATCGCGGCCTGGGGCACGGCGGCGATCGTGACGCTCTACTCCTTCTCCAAGCTGCTGCCGACCGCCAAGACCTATTTCAACAACGACACGGTCGCGAGCGTGGTTGTGGTCGCCGGCGTATTCGTCGGTACCTTGGTCGTGGTTTCTGTGATCACGGTCCGGATCTCGGACATGATCCTGGATTCGCGGATCGGCGCGCTGGACCGCACCCTCGGCTTCCTGTTCGGGCTGGCCCGCGGGCTTTTGATCGTCGTGGTCGCCTTCCTGTTCTTCACCTGGCTGGTGCCGGACAAGCAGCGCCCGGACTGGGTCGCGGGGGCGAAATCCCGCGTTGTGCTTCAGGGAACCGGAGATTGGCTGATGTCGCTCTTGCCGGATGACCCCGAGAACACCATCTTGAAGAAATTCAAGAAAAACAAACCAGATGATGATCAAGCTGATACCGAGCAGCAGCCTTCGGGCACTGCCGACGGCTACAGCAAACCGGCTCGTGACAGCCTGAAAAAGCTGATCGAGAAACCTGCGGCGCGTTGATTGACCCAAGGTTGATTGAACCAACAGAGAGGCGCGGACGAGATGCGACACCCTGACCAGGACGCCCAACTTGATCTCGATACCGGCTCCGCCGCGCTAGAGCTTCAGGACGACCTGGAGGGAGATACGCTGCGCGAGGAATGCGGCGTTTTCGGCATCTACGGACACCCGGACGCGGCCGCCATCACGGCGCTGGGCCTCCACGCCCTTCAGCACCGCGGCCAGGAAGCCGCCGGCATCGTCTCCTACGACGGCAGCCGGTTTCACAGCGAACGCCGCCTCGGCCTCGTCGGCGACACCTTCTCCCGCCGCGAGGTGATCGACCGCCTGCCCGGCAACATGGCGGTCGGTCATGTCCGCTATTCCACCACCGGCGCGACCATCCTGCGCAACGTGCAGCCGCTGTTCGCCGAGCTCAATGCCGGCGGCCTCGCGGTGGCCCACAACGGCAACCTCACCAACGGCCTGACGCTGCGCCGCGAGCTCGTCAAGAACGGCGCGATGATGCAGTCGACCACCGACACCGAGGTGATCCTGCACCTGGTCGCCCGCTCCAGGCGCTCCCGCTTCATCGAGCGCTACATCGACGCGTTGCGCGAGATCGAAGGCGCCTATGCGCTGGTTTCGCTGACCAACAAGAAGCTGGTCGGCGCGCGCGATCCGCGCGGCATCCGCCCGCTGGTGCTGGGCGAGCTCGACGGCTGCCCGATCCTGACGTCGGAGACCTGCGCGCTCGACATCATCGGCGCACGCTTCGTTCGCGACATCGAGCCCGGCGAAGTCATCGTATTCGACGAGAACGGCCAGGACATCCACAAGCCGTTCCCGCCCATCGCGCCGCGGCCCTGCATCTTCGAATACATTTACTTCTCCCGTCCGGACTCCATCGTCCATGGCCGCTCGGTTTACGGGGTGCGCAAGGCCTTCGGTGCGCAACTCGCGCGCGAGAGCCACGTGCCGGTCGATGTCGTGGTGCCGGTGCCGGATTCCGGCGTGCCTGCCGCGGTCGGCTACAGCCAGCACTCCGGCGTGCCGTTCGAGCTCGGCATCATCCGCAACCATTATGTCGGCCGCACCTTCATCCAGCCGACACAGGCGATCCGCGAATCCGGCGTGCGCATGAAGCATTCGGCCAACCGCGCCGCGATCGAAGGCAAGCGCATCATCCTGATCGACAATTCGCTGGTACGCGGCACCACCTCGAGGAAGATCGTGCGCATGATGCGCGATGCCGGCGCCAAGGAAGTGCACTTTCGCCTTGCTTCGCCGCCGATCCTCTATCCCGACTATTACGGCATCGACCTGCCCGACCGTGGCGGCCTTCTGGCCGCGACGCATTCGCTCGAAGAGATGCGCGAGATCATCGGCGCCAATTCGCTCGCCTTCCTATCGATCGACGGCATGTACCGCGCCATGGGCGAGCCCGGCCGCGACCCGGCCAATCCGAAATTCTCGGATCATTGCTTCACCGGCGCCTATCCGACCCATCTCACCGACCAGACCCAGACCGAGCAGCAGCCGCGACAATTGTCGCTGCTGGCGGAGGCGAGCTAACGGCACAAGCCGTCATCCCGGGGCGGTCCGTAGGACCGAACCCGGGATCTCAAGATTCCCCGAAGCGTTGCGCTCGGAGGTCTGGTGCTTCGCACCATCCCGAAACGACGGCGTAGGTGGACCTTGTCCCGGCCGCTCACCTCTGCAATACCGCCCGCTATGACAAAGCCCCTCGCTGACCGTATCGCTCTCGTCACCGGCGCCTCGCGCGGCATCGGCTTCGCTACCGCTAAGGCGCTGGCCAGGGCAGGTGCGCATATCGTGGCGACCGCGCGCACGCAGGGCGGGCTGGAAGAGCTCGACGACGAGATCCGGAAAGACGGCGGCAGCGCCACGCTGGTGCCGCTCAACCTCACCGATTCCGACGGCATCGCGCGCCTCGGCGCTGGCCTGCATGAGCGCTACGGCAAGCTCGACATCTTCGTCGGCAATGCCGGCGTGCTCGGCCCCTCCTCGCCGGTCGGCCATATCGAGCTGAAGACCTTCAACGACGTCATGGCCGTCAACGTCTCCGCGAACTTCCAGCTGATCCGCTGCATGGAGCCGCTGCTGAGGCAGTCCGACGCCGGCCGCGCCGTGTTCATCACCTCGGGCGCCGCCAACAAGGCGACCGCCTATGTCAGCCCCTACGCCGCCTCCAAAGCCGCGCTGGAAACGCTGGCGCGCGCCTGGGCCCAAGAGACCGCGAACACGCCACTGCGCGTCAATCTGTTCAATCCCGGCCCGACCCGCACCCGCATGCGCGCCACCCTGATGCCGGGCGAAGATCCGGCGACGCTGGAGACGCCCGAGCAGGTCGCCGAATTCATCCTCCCGATGTGCGCGCCGGACTGGACCGAGACCGGCAAGTTCTACGACTACAAGACGCGCAGCCTGATGAGCTTCCGCTCCCCGGCCTGATTAACTCACGCGCCTCCCCGCGATTGACTGCCCGCGCTCAAACGGCAGCAAGCCGCAAGCCAAAAAAGGGAGGTTGCCATGGCACCATGGCATGATCGCGCAGGCTGCAATCGTGTGATCGCACGTGTCTCACACGCCATCTCCATCCTGATCGCAGCCATCGCGTTCGCGCTTCCGAGCGTCGCCATAGCCGGCGATGTTCCGACCTTCGCGGTCGACGCCTCCTGGCCGAAGCAACTCCCGAACAACTGGATCCTTGGCCAGGTCGGCGGCATCACCGTGGACTGGCAGGGACACATCTGGATCATCCACCGCCCGCGTTCGCTCACCGACGACGAGAAAGGCGCGGGCCTCAACCCGCCGCGCTCGAAATGCTGCGTCTCGGCGCCGCCGGTGCTCGAATTCGACAGCGAAGGCAATCTGCTGCGGTCCTGGGGCGGCTCGGGCGCTGGCTATGAATGGGTCGGCCGCGAGCATGGTATCGAGGTCGACCCGGCCGGCTTCGTCTGGGTCGGCGGCAATGCCGACAACGACAACGCCATCCTGAAATTCACGCTCGACGGCAAGTTCGTGGCACAGATCGGCAAGATCGCGCCGAGCCTGGGGAGCAACGACACGACGCAGCTCGGCAAACCGGCCGAGACCGCGCTCGACAAGGAAGCGAACGAGATCTACGTCGCCGACGGCTATGGCAACCGCCGCGTCATCGTGTTCGATGCGACAACGCTCGCCTACAAGCGGCACTGGGGCGCCTACGGCAACAAGCCGAGCGACGACAAGCAGGCAGCCTATGATCCCAAGGCCCCGGTCTCCCAGCAATTCGGCAACCCCGTCCACTGCGTAAAGCTCGCAAATGACGGCTTCGTCTACGTCTGCGACCGCATCAACAACCGTATCCAGGTGTTCCGGAAGGACGGCACCTTCGTGAGGGAGTTCTTCTTCGAGAAGAACACACTCGGCAATGGCGCGGTGTGGGATATCGCGATCTGGCCCGATCCGAAGCAGACCTATCTGCTGAGCGCCGACGGCGAGAACAACGAGATCCGGATCATCAAGCGCGACGACGGCAGCGTGGTCGGCAGCTTCGGCCACAACGGCCGCAATGCCGGGCAATTCCACTGGGTGCACGCGATGGCGGTCGATGCCAAGGGTAACGTCTATACCGCTGAGGTCGACACTGGAAAGCGCATCCAGAAATTCAAGCTGACGTCGGATGCGCTGAAATAGCGCCTCAACACACCTTGCCCAAAAGTTAACCGCCCGATGACGCTTCGACGCAGCGTCATCCGGCTTTAGGCGCATTGCCGCCGGTCGTGGGACACGGTAGAGCCATCAGCCGGAACATGGCTTCACAAGAGAGCCGTCCGCATATTTGACAATGGAGGAAAGCTTTTATGACGATGTTCTCGCGCCGCGCTGCGGCCCTTCTGGCCTGCGCCGCCTTCGGTTTTGCCACATCCGCTTACGCCCAGGACAAGACTGTCACGATCGGCGTGCTCAACGACATGTCGAGCCTGTACGCTGACATCGGCGGCCCCAACTCAGTGGTGGCCGTCAAGATGGCGGTCGAGGATTCCGGTCTGCTCGCCAAGGGCTGGAAGATCGAGGTCATCAGCGGCGATCACCAGAACAAGCCGGACGTCGGCGTCAACATCGCGCGCCAGTGGATCGACACCCAGAAGGTCGATGTGATTGCCGATACGCCGAACTCCGGCGTGGCGCTGGCCGTCAGCAACGTCGTCAAGGAGAAGAACGCGGTCCTGCTCAACAATGGTGGCGCCAGCGCCGACCTCACCGGCAAGGCCTGCACCGCCAACACCATCTCCTACACCTACGACACCTACATGCTCGCCAACGGCACCGGAAAGGCGCTGACCAAGGCGGGCGGCGACACCTGGTTCTTCCTGACCGCCGACTATGCCTTCGGTGCCGCGCTGGAGCGCGACACCAGCGCGGTCGTCACGGCGAACGGCGGCAAGGTGATGGGTGGCGTCAAGCATCCGCTCAACACGTCGGATTTCTCATCATTCCTGCTCCAGGCGCAGAACTCGAAATCCAAGATCGTCGGGCTTGCCAATGCCGGCGGCGACACCACCAACTCGATCAAACAGGCGGCCGAGTTCGGCATCGTCGAGGGCGGCCAGAAGCTCGCCGCGCTCTTGCTCTTCATCAACGACGTCCACTCGCTCGGCCTGAAGACCGCGCACGGCCTCACCTTCACCGAATCCTTCTACTGGGACCTGAACGAGAGCACCCGCGCCTGGTCCAAGAGGTTCCAGGAAAAGGCGACCAACAAGGCGATGCCGTCGATGACGCAGGCCGGCAACTACGCCGCCGTGCTGCACTATCTGAAGACACTCGAGGCTCTCGGCGGTAACCCGCATGACGGCGCCAAGGTCGTCGCCAAGATGAAGGAAATCCCGACCGACGATCCGCTGTTCGGCAAGGGCCCGCTGCGCGAGGACGGACGCCGCATCATCCCGGCCTATCTGTTCGAGGTGAAGAAGCCGGAAGAGTTGAAGGGACCGTGGGACTATTACAAGCTGGTCGCGACCATCCCGGCGGAAGATGCGGCCAAGCCGCTCAAGGACAGCGAGTGCCCGCTGGTGAAGAAGTAAGCTCGTAGCGGTCTCCACCGCGTCATGCCCGGGCTTGTCCCGGGCATCCACGGTTGGGCTACCAAAGATCGTGGTTGGCCGGGACAAGCCCGGCCATGGCAGAAACGTCAGGCGCTCTTCGTCGCGGCCAGCGTCCGCACCGCGATCGCCACGCACAGCACCATCAACAATGCCGCGAGCAGGAACGGCGCGCCGGGCAAATGCAGCGGCGCGCTGCCGCTGATGAAATAGGAAAACGTCAGCGTGAACAGGAACGGGCCGACGAGCTGCGACACGCTTTGCACGCTCGAGGTTGCGCCCTGCAACTGGCCTTGCTGATCGGGTGCGACCAGCCGCGTCATCAGCGACTGGAGCGCGGCGCCCGAGATGCCCCACAGCGACATCACGGGAATGCCGAGCCAGAACAGTGGTCCGGTCGGCGCGCTGCCGAAGATCGCGAAGCCGACAGCGCCGCAGCACAATCCGAGCAACAGCGCGCCGCGCTCGCCGAGGACGCGCACGATCGGAGCGATGGCGAGCCCCTGCACCAGCATGGCACAGACGCCGACCATCGCGAGCGTCAGTCCGACGGTCTTGGAATCCCAGCCGTAGCGATAGGTCGCATAGAGCACGAAGGTCGACGGCAGCACGACGTGCGCGACCTGGGCGATGAAATTGACGACTGATAGCGCCGTCAGCCCAGCATTGGAGCGCAAGAGGTGCACCGCCCCGACCGGATTGGCGCTGGTCCAGCGGAAGGCCGAACGATTTTCCGGCGCCAGTGATTCCGGCAGGATCAACAGGCCGTAGAGCGCGTTGGCAAGGCTCAAGGCCGCCGACGCCCAGAACGGAAGCCGCGGATCGATGTCGCCGAGCAGGCCGCCCAGCGCCGGGCCGAGGATGAAGCCGGCGCCGAACGCCGCGCCGATCTTGCCGAAGACCGCCGCACGCCGCTCCGGCGGCGTGATGTCGGCGATATAGGCGAAGGCGGTCGAGATACTGGCCGAGGTGATGCCGGAGATCACGCGGCCGACGAACAGCCACGTCAGCGACGGCGCCAACGCCATCAGCACGTAATCGGCGGCAAGCCCGAAATTCGACAGCAGCACCACCGGCCGGCGCCCGAAGCGATCCGACAGCGCGCCGAGCAGCGGCGAGAATACGAATTGCATCAGCGCCCAGGCGGTGCCGAACACGCCGAAGATGCGGGCCGCATGCGCGGTGTCGTTGCCGACGAAGCTCTCGATCAGCTTCGGCAGGATCGGCATGATCACGCCGAGCGCGAGCATGTCGAGCAGAATGGTGACGAAGATGAAGGCGACGGCACCGCGCCGGACCGGCGCAGCGCCTTGCGCTGTCGCCTCGCCGGCCTCTCCACTCACGACGGCCGCTTGCGCTTGTGCGCGAAAGGATTGGCCTTCTCGCGCAAGGTGATGCGCACCGGCGTGCCCGGCAGGTCGAAGGCCTCACGCATCGAATTGATGAGGTAGCGCAGATAGGACTGCGGCACCGCGTCCGCGCGCGAGCAGAACAATACGAAGCTCGGCGGACGCGCTTTGGTCTGCGTGATGTAGTTCAGCTTCAGCCGGCGGCCGGACACGGCGGGCGGCGGATTGGCCTGGACCGCCTCCTCGAACCAGCGGTTCAATGCCGAGGTCGAGACGCGCCTGTTCCAGAGCGCATAGGCGTCCTGGATCGCCTGCATCAGGCGATCGATGCCCTCGCCCATCAGGCCGGAGACGGCGACGATCGGCACGCCCTTGACCTGCGGCAGCCAATGGTCGGCGTCGCGGCGCAACGTCGAGATCGCGCCGCCGCCCTTGGTCTCCATCAGATCCCATTTGTTGACGGCGAGCACGATCGCGCGGCCCTCGCGCTCGATCAGATCGGCGATACGCAGATCCTGCTCCTCGAAGCGGTTCTGCGCATCCATCATCATCACGACGACTTCGGCAAAGCGCACCGCGCGCAGCGCGTCCGCAACCGAGAGCTTTTCCAGCTTCGCCTCGATGCGCGAGCGCCGGCGGAGACCTGCGGTATCGAACACGCGAAATTCGCGGCCCTTCCAGTTGATCTCGACCGCGATGGAATCGCGCGTGGTGCCGGCATCGGGGCTGGTCAGCAGGCGCTCCTCGCCGAGCAGATGGTTGATCATGGTCGACTTGCCGGCATTGGGCCGGCCGACGATGGCAACCCGGATCGGACGCGTGGCGGCCTCTTCCTCGGACAGCGGCTCGTCGTCCTCGGCCTCATCCTCGTGGACGGGCTCCGGCATCAACTCGCGCAGGGCGTCATAGAGCTCGCCCATGCCTTCGCCGTGCTCGGCCGAGATCTGGATGGGATCGCCGAGGCCGAGCGCGAAGGCCTCCATCGCACCGGCGTCGCCATGCTTGCCCTCGCTCTTGTTGGCGACCAGCAGCACCGGCTTGTTGGCGCGGCGGGCGAAATCGGCGAAGGCACGATCGGTCGGCGTGAGGCCGATGCGCGCATCGATCACGAAGAACAGCGCATCAGCCTGCGCGATCGCGGTTTCGGTCTGCTCCTGCATCCGCGCAGTCAGCGAGCCCTTGGCGCCTTCGTCGAGCCCGGCGGTGTCGATGATGGTGAATTCGAGATCGCCGAGCTTGGCCTCGCCCTCGCGGCGATCGCGGGTGACGCCGGGCAGGTCATCAACAAGCGCAAGCTTCTGTCCGACCAGGCGGTTGAACAGCGTCGACTTGCCGACATTGGGTCGGCCGATAATGGCAATCGTAAAGGACATTGGTCATTCGTGCGCCGCGGAGGCTGCGCGTGTCAATTCAGTGAAAGAATATCAGCGGGAGAAACTGCCGCTGGGCATCGGCGCCGGGAAGGCTCCCTGCGTCGGCTGTTGCTGGGTGGTCTGCGCCGATTGTGCCGGCTGCTGTGCGGGTTGTTGGTCCGGCGGCGGCGCAGTGGTGCGTTTGCGGACGATCTTCTGCTTCGGCGGCGGGGCAGCCGGCGCTGGCGCCGCCTCGGGCTGGGCCTCGCCATCGACCTCGCCGGCCGGAGCTTCAGCCGGTGCGGCGGCGGTCGCGGCCGGCTGCCTCGGCTTCTTCGCCTTGGCGGATTTCGACGATTTCGCCGGTTCAGCGGGCGGCGGCTCGACCGGCAGAGCGGCAACGGCAGGCGCGTTCGGATCGGGCTGTTGCTGCGCACCCTTGTACATGTCCTTCGGCACGCCCTGCTCGAGACCCGGCACGCCCTCGGGAAACACCGGCTTGCGGTCGCCCGGCAGCTTCTTCTTGGTGTCGAGGAAGTCGAGCAGATCGCTCGGATCGAATCCGCCGCTGGAGCAGCCGCCCAGGACGCCCGTAAAGGCGATCAGGACGGCGGCTGCGATCAAACGTGGCGTACGGCGCATATCGATATCTCGTCTCAGCTCTCTTTGGCCGTGAGCTCTTGATCAGCTCTTGGCAACGGGCGGCAGCAAGGCCTGGAGCGCCTCGGCGCGCGAGCGCAGGCCCGGCGGCGTTTCGCCGTCCTCCGCGATCGCGTCGAGCCATTTGCGGGCCGCGGTCATGTCGTTGTTGCGCCAGGCCGACAGCGCCAGCATCTCACGGGCACTGTGGCGGAAGGTCGATTTGGGTTCGGCAGAGGCTTCCAGCCGCTGTTGCATATCGGCGTAGCTCACGCTGTCGACCAGCAGGCCGGCCGCACGGACCTTGGCAAGATCCTGCCACTCGCTGCCGACGCCGCGGTCGGCGGCGATGTCGTCGTACATCTTGGCCGCAGCCTTGGCGTCGCGGGCCGATGCCTCGGCCGCAGCCCGCAGCCGCGCCAGGGTGCGATAGCCCGAAGGGGCCTTGGCGACGAGATCGGCGAAGGCCGCCTCGGCCTCGACGTGCTTGTCCTGCTCCGACAGCTCGACGGCCTTCTCGAAGGCCGCGCCGGCCTCGGCGGCCTTCTTGGCCTCCAGGTACTGGTAGCCGCGCCAGCCGCCGACGGCAGCCACAATCAGCACCATCAGCGCGATGAAGTAGATCGAATATTTGTCCCACAGCTTTTTGAGCTGCTCGCGACGTACTTCCTCGTCGACTTCGTCAAATAATTCAGACACTTAAGCTAATCCCATGCCCGGCCGGCTGCGCGCGTCAGATTGTCCGCGTCAAGAACCCGTCCCCACGTCGCGGCGGCGATACCCTATCGATATGGCGGTGGCAAGGCAAAGCGAGCCCGATCAAGGCGTTAACGCGACGACCGGGTTATTCCGGTGCCCGCCCGGCTCGGTTCAGGTTCCGACCAGCAGCTCCCGCAGCTGCCGCTTTACCACCTTGCCATTGGCGTTGCGCGGGAGGGGCTCGGCGGTGACTGTCATCGTCTCCGGCACCTTGTAGTCGGATAGCCGTTCGGCGCACCAGGCTCGCAGATCGTCGCTGCCGACCTGCACACGCGTGACCACGACCGCATGGACGCGCTCGCCCAGCACCGGGCATGGCTTTGCGATGATCGCGCTCTCAACCACGGCGGGATGGCCGGCCAGCACGGATTCGACCTCGGCCGAATAGATCTTCAGGCCGCCGCGGTTGATCATGTCCTTCTGCCGGTCGAGCACGCGAACGAACCCTTCGGCATCAACCGAGCCGAGATCGCCGGAATGCCAGAAACCGCCGGTGAAACTCTCGGCCGTGGCCTTCGGGTTGTTCCAGTACCCCTTGATGACGGATGCGCTCTGGATCCAAAGCTCGCCGATTTCGCCGGGCGGCAGCTCGCGTCCATCGGCCCCCATCGCGACGATCCGCGCACCAGGGCACGCTAGACCGACGCTGTCGATATGGCTCGCTGTCAACTCACCCGGCATGATGGTGGACGGCGACGTCGTCTCGGTCGAGCCGTAGCAATTCGCAAGCTTCAGGCCCGGAATAGTCGCCTCGAGCTTCTCGATGGTCGCGACCGGCATCGGCGCGCCACCGAAACCGCCGATGCGCCAGCTTGAGAGATCATAGCTGTCGAAATCAGGCTGCAACAGGCACAGATTGTACATCGCCGGCACCATCACCGTGTAGGTGACGCGCTCGCGCGCGGCGAGCTTGAGATAATCGGCCGCCTTGAACTCCGGCATGATGATCAGCGCGCCGCCACAGCGGATCATCGTCGTGATGTTGGCGACGACGCCCGTGACGTGCCCGAGCGGGACGGCCGCGATCGAGCGGTCCGCTGCCGTCAATTGCAGGCAGGACACGAACACCATCGAGGAATGGACGATGTTGCAATGGGCCAGCATCGCGCCCTTCGGCTTGCCGGTCGTGCCCGAGGTGTAGAGGATCATCGCGGTGTCCTCCTCGCTCACGTCGACCGGTGCCGGGGCCGGCGCGTTGTCGGCGAGCATCGCGAAGCGAGACAGTGCCGGATCGCTGTCGATGGCGACGCGATGGATCACATCGGGCACATCCTGCGCATCGGGCAGCCGCTCGGCGAGCCCCGCTTCGTGGACCAGTATCTTGGCGCTGCAATCCGTCAGGACATAGGCGATCTCCGGCCTCTGCTGGCGCGTGCTGAGCAACACCGTGACCAAGCCCTCATGCGCGGCGGCGAACAGCAGCAGCGGAAATTCGATGCGGTTGCCGAGCAGGATCGCAACGCGGTCACCGCGTTGCAGGCCGAGCTTGCGAAAGCCCGATGCAATTCGCGCGGCCTGCTCCACCGCCTGGCGCCAATTCAGCCGGACAGTGCCGCAGACAAGCGCTTCGCCATCGCCGTTGCGCGCGGAGGCCTCCGCGATCATCGCCCAGAGACTCGCCGGTCGATCGGTGAAGGTCGGCACCACCCGGTCGCCAAAACGCGCCTCGAACCGCATCGGCGGGATCTGAGATTGCGACCAGTCCATCGGAGGGGCCTCGGCTTGTTGCTTTTGTCACCTTCCGCGCATGGGCAGGCGGGTCCTGTCTTGCGCTGATCGGCTAGCCGCCCATGACGGGAACGCCGATCACGACAGGATGGAACGCAAACGCCAGCGCCAGATAGGCGACGATGCCGACCGCGACCGCGATCAGATCGTTGGTGACGCCGCCCACTGGAATCGGCGGGCCGCCGCTGTCGGTGCGATGCTTCAGCGAAATGCGGTCATAGACCGCCCAGCCCAGAAACGAGCCGAACAGGATGATGGAGCCGAGATCGCCATTGGCCAACAGATGCGCAGCCGCCCACAGCTTGATGCCGGCGAGCATCGGATGCTTCAGCGTCGCATAGATGCGGCCGCGCAAGTATGATGCGACCACCAGGATGACGGCGGGCAGCATCAGCGCGACCGTGACGTGCTTCATCGCCTTCGGTGGATACCAGACATCGATCCAGCCGGTCGCGCGATAATGGCCAAAGCCCCAGACGATCAGCGCCAACCCCGCAAGCGAGACGACCGAATAGAGGATCTTGTAGGTCCCCTCGCCCAGCCGCGCGATCGCCTGTGCGCGCGCGTCACGTTTCGTCGTGAAAACATGGGCGGCGAAAAACAGCACCACCCCCAGGATCATGACCAGCAGACCCACGACATCCTCCCCTCAACCAGCGCCCCGCTTATGGCGTATCATCGATTGCCCGCCGGTCGCAACCGATGCGCTACCTGCCAGTCTCCCGGTTATCGACGTACCGGATAGCAATCGGACGCCCGGCCAGGGCACCACCGAGGCCATCGGTGAACTTCAGCGGCAGGCAGGCTTTCAGCGATGAATTGATCGCGTTGAGATAGGTCGTCCTTGTATCGGCCGGGACGCCTACGGTCGCGTATGTGAGGCGCGGCGGACCGACCAGGCCGCCGGTCCTGTTGAAGCTGAAGCGCACCGACATCTGCATCCCCGTCCGCGCATTGTCTGATGGCGGCGACCAGCAGGTACGCAGCTCGGCAAAGAGGTCGCCGATCGTGTCGAGATCGTGATCCGGCTTCTGGTATTTGGCGCGGTCGGCCTCCGACGGCACGCTCTCGATCGTGAGCTGGAGATTTTCCCCGTAGGGATAGTCGATCTCGGGAATGCAGGGGCCATGATCGAGCACGCTGCAATAGGACGGCGTGCAGGGCCGGTTGTCGAGCACGCTGCACGGCGCATGCGAAAACGGGATCGGATTGATCTGCCGACGCCGCGCGTCTGCTGTGACCGTTGATACCACTAGCAGGATTAGAACAAATATGCCTCGCCACATGGGCAGAACGTGGCACCGCCGGAGAATCCGTCAAGCCCGCAAGCGTTCACATGCTCGCGCTCGAGCGGCGGGGAAGGGCGCACCCTACCCCTTCTTCTTGACGTCCTTGACGTTGGTGAACTCGATGCCCTCGGCGCGTTCCCGGGTGTAGCCGAGATAGAACTCGTTTCGGGCCAGATAGACGGGATCGCCGTCGACATCGTCGGCGATGCTCGAGGTGTTGGCGGCGAGGAACGTGTCGAGCTTCTTGCGGTCGTTCGAGGAAATCCAGCGCGCGAGCTGGAACTCGCTGACCTCGAACTCGACCGGCAGCGAATATTCGGCATCGAGCCTCGCCTTGAGCACGTCGAGCTGGAGCGCGCCAACGACACCGACCAGCGCCGGCGCGCCGTCGCGCGGGCGGAACACCTGCACCACGCCCTCTTCCGACATCTGCTGAAGCGCTTCCTTCAGCTTCTTCGCCTTCATCGCATCGGTGAGACGCACGCGGCGGACGATTTCCGGCGCGAAGCTCGGCACGCCGACGAAGTTGAAATCCTCGCCCTCGGTCAAGGTATCGCCGATGCGGAGCGTGCCGTGATTGGGAATGCCGACGACGTCGCCGGCAAAGGCCTCGTCCGCCACCGAGCGGTCCTGTGCGAAGAAGAACTGCGGGCTCGACAGCGGCATGCTCTTGCCGGTGCGCACCAGTTTGGCCTTCATGCCGCGGCTGAGTTTTCCTGAGCACAGCCGCGCAAAGGCGATGCGGTCGCGATGGTTGGGATCCATGTTCGCCTGGATCTTGAACACGAAGGCACTCATGCGCGGGTCGGTTGCTTCGACCTTGCGCTGGTCACTCTCCTGCGCGCGCGGCTCGGGCGCGAACTTGCCGAGACCTTCCAACAGATCGCCAACGCCGAAATTGCGCAGCGCGCTGCCGAAATAGACCGGCGTCAGATGGCCTTCGCGAAACGCCTCCAGCTCGAACGGCTTGGAGGCCTCGGTGACGAGCTCGAGCTCGTCCTTCACCGCTGAGACATCGAGGTTCGCGTTGAGCTTGGCCAGTTCGGCGATCTCGATCTGCTGCGCCGCGCCGGTCTTGGCGCCGCCGCCTTCGAGCAGGCGCACGCCACCACTGATGACGTCATAAGTGCCGAGGAAATCGCGGCCGCGGCCGACCGGCCACGTCATCGGCGTGGTGTCGAGCGCCAGCGTCTTCTCGATCT
Source organism: uncultured Alphaproteobacteria bacterium (assembly GCA_963819355.1). Classification (GTDB taxonomy): domain Bacteria; phylum Pseudomonadota; class Alphaproteobacteria; order Rhizobiales; family Xanthobacteraceae; genus Bradyrhizobium. Next base: position 148,710 of record CAWFVZ010000023.1, read on the forward strand.
CGTCGAGCAGCTCGAAAACGTCGCGGCTCTCGCGATCCATCTTGTTGATGAAGGTGATGATCGGGATATCGCGCAGGCGGCAGACCTCGAACAGCTTTCGCGTCCGCGCCTCGATGCCCTTGGCGGCGTCGATCACCATCACGGCGGAGTCGACGGCGGTGAGCGTGCGATAGGTGTCCTCCGAAAAGTCCTCGTGACCCGGCGTGTCCAGCAGGTTGAACACGAGGCCTTCGAACTCGAAGGTCATCACCGAGGTCACGACCGAGATGCCGCGCTCGCGCTCGATCTTCATCCAGTCCGAGCGCGTGTTGCGCCGCTCACCCTTGGCCTTGACCTGGCCGGCCAGATTGATGGCGCCGCCGAACAGCAGCAGCTTTTCCGTCAGCGTGGTCTTGCCGGCGTCCGGATGCGAGATGATCGCAAAGGTGCGCCGCCGCGCCACTTCAGCGGCAAGCGGGGAACGGGCCGGCGATTCGGCGGAAATGGCGATGTCGGACATGGGAGGAGCGTTTGGCAGGGAAAATGGGCCTGATCAAGCCTCATTTGGTAATTGCGGAGCCCCTCGGCCAGCCCCATATCGCCCCCGGGGAAGGACGGCCTTCCTGCCCATCAGCACATCAGCCGCGGGGACGACCCTGCCTTGAATGGAGGGTCGTCATGGCCTGGAGCATCCTGTTCGTCGCCGGTCTGCTGGAAGTCGCCTGGGCGATCGGCCTGAAATATACCGAGGGCTTTTCAAAGCTCGTTCCGTCGGTTTTGACGCTCGCGGCCATGGCCGGCAGCGTCATCCTGCTCGGCCTCGCCCTCAAATCGCTACCGATTGGAACCGCCTACGCGGTCTGGACCGGCATCGGTGCGGTCGGCACCGCGACGCTCGGCGTCATCCTGTTCGGCGAGCCCGCCACCGCGTTCCGCCTCGCCAGCATCGGATTGATCGTTGCCGGCATCGTCGGGCTGAAGCTCGTTACCTGACGAAGAGCCGGACCGCCCACCAGGTCAGTGCCGCAACGATCGCCGAGGCCGGCATCGTGATCACCCAGGCATAGACGATCGAGCTGGCGACGTTCCAGCGCACCGCCGAGAGGCGGCGGGCCGCGCCTACGCCGACGATGGCGCCGGTGATGGTATGGGTGGTCGAGACGGGAACCCCGAGGTAGGTCGCGATGAACAGGGTCGCGGCGCCCCCGGTCTCGGCGCAAAAGCCCTGCATCGGCGTCAGTTTGGTAATTCGCAGTCCCATGGTGCGCACGATGCGCCAGCCGCCCATCAGCGTACCCATCGCCATCGCCGCCTGGCACGACAGCACGACCCAGAACGGCACGAAGAATTCGCCGCCGAGGTGTCCCTGCGAATAGAGCAGCACAGCGATGATGCCCATGGTCTTCTGCGCGTCATTGCCGCCGTGGCCGAGCGAATAGAGCGAGGCGGAAGCGAATTGCAGGATGCGGAAGGCGCGATCGACCGCGAACGGCGTCGAGCGCACCGAGGCCCAGGACACGATCGCAACCAGCATCATCGCAAGCAGGAAGCCGACGAGCGGTGACAGCACGATTGCGATCACCGTCTTGGATAATCCGCTCCAGACCGCTGCCGAAAGCCCGGCCTTGGCCACGCCAGCACCGAACAACCCGCCGATCAGCGCATGCGACGACGACGACGGAATGCCGAGCGCCCAAGTGACGAGGTTCCAGACGATGGCACCGACCAGCGCCGCGAAGATCACCTGGGCATCGACGATCGCGGGATCGATGATGCCGGTGCCGATGGTCTGGGCGACGTGCAGGCCGAACACCATGAAGGCGACGAAATTGAAGAACGCGGCCCATAACACCGCGAATTGCGGCCGCAGCACCCGGGTCGAGACGATGGTCGCAATCGAATTGGCGGCGTCGTGCAGGCCGTTCAGGAAATCGAACAGCAGCGCGACAGCGATCAGTCCGACCAGGACGGGAAGACCCAACGCAGCATCCACAACGCGGCCCCTGCCCTAGACTTGTTCAATGACAATGCTGTTGATCTCGTTCGCCACGTCGTCGAAGCGGTCGGCGACCTTCTCGAGGTGGTCGTAGATCTCGACGCCGACGATGAAGTCCATCGCGCTGCCGTTGCGATGCTTGAGGAACAGCTCCTTCATGCCGATGTCGTGGAGGTCATCGACCCGGCCCTCCAGCTTGGTCAGCTCTTCCGTAATCGCGGTCAGCATCGCGACGTTGGGGCCGATCGACTGCATCAGCGGCAGCGCACGGCCGACCAGATTGGCACATTCGATCAGAAGCGCGCCGATCTCCCGCATCGGCGGCTCGAAAGTGCGGACCTCGAACAGCATCACGGCCTTCGCCGTCTGCTGCATCTGGTCGATGGCATCGTCCATCGAGGTAATGAGGTTCTTGATGTCGCCTCGATCGAACGGCGTGATGAACGTGCGCCGCACCGCCGTCAGCACCTCACGGGTGATGTTGTCGGCGTCGTTCTCGAACTGGTTGACGCGCTGGCAAAAGACCGGCGTCTCCTCGCCGCCGTTCAACATCCCCTGCAAGGCGATAGAGCCCTGGATCACGGTCTTGGCATGGCGGTCGAACAGGTCGAAGAACCGTTCTTCCTTGGGCAGGAAAGCGCGAAACCATCGCATCATGGGGATAGGCTACCGGTTGGAAATGGCCCGGCCGAACGGGCCGTCACAAAACTGTCATAGACCATTTTCGATCCGCGCGCGTGTCACCTCACGCCCGCGGAGCCGGATCATCCACCGCTTTCACGCATCAAAAAATAGACGCCAGATCAATACCTTAGAGGGATCTCCGGAAAAAATGTGCGAATTCACCGACCACGCCGCGGCGGAAGGTGAGCACGCAAATCACGAAGATCGAGCCCTGGATCACCGTCACCCATTGGCCGAAGCCCGCCAGATATTGTTGCATCGCGATGATCGCGAAGGCGCCGACCACGGGCCCGAAGATGGTGCCGAGACCGCCGACCAGCGTCATCAGCACGACTTCGCCCGACATCGACCAGTGCACGTCGGTGAGCGAAGCGTTCTGCGCCACGAACACTTTCAGCGCGCCGGCAAAGCCAGCCAGCGTCCCCGACAGGACAAATGCCAGAAACTTGTACTGGTCGGTCCGGTAGCCGAGCGAGATCGCGCGCGGCTCATTCTCGCGGATCGACTTCAGAACTTCACCGAACGGCGAGTTGATGATGCGGTAGATGAGCAGGAAGCCCGCGAGGAAGCCGACCAGCACGACATAGTAGAGCACGGTCGGCTTGGACAGATCGAGCACGCCGAACATGCGCCCCTGCGGAATGCCCTGGATGCCGTCCTCACCATGGGTGAACGGCGCCTGCAGATAGATGAAGTACAGCAGCTGAGACAGCGCCAGCGTGATCATCGAGAAATAGATGCCCTGGCGGCGGATCGAGATGTAGCCGGTGATGAGCGACAACCCGAATGCCGCAGCGATGCCGACGAGGATGCCGAGTTCAGGCGGCAGCGCCCATACCTTCAGCGCGTGCGCGGTGCAGTAGCCGGCGGTGCCCATGAACATCGCATGGCCAAACGACAACAGGCCGCCATAGCCGATCAAGAGGTTGAACGCGCAGGCGAGCAGCGCGAAGCACAGCGCCTGCATCACGAAGAACGGGTAGACTCCCGTAAAGGGCACCGACGCCAGCAGCAGCGCCATCACCACGAACACGACCATCTCGTCACGCATCGCGCGCGGAGTTACCGGCAGCGTATCGTCCGTCAAGGCTGTCATATCAGGCTGCCCTTCCCGTCAATCCCGTTGGCTTCACCAAGAGCACCAGCACCATCAGCACGAACACGACGGTGTTGGAGGCCTCGGGGTAGAAATATTTGGTCAGGCCCTCGATCACACCGAGCGCGAAGCCGGTGATGATGGAGCCCATGATCGATCCCATGCCGCCGATCACCACCACCGCAAACACGACGATGATAAGGTCTGCGCCCATCAGCGGCCGCACCTGGTTGATCGGCGCCGAGAGCACGCCGGCGAGCGCGGCGAGGCCGACGCCGAGGCCGTAGGTCAGCGTGATCATGCGCGGGACGTTGACGCCGAAGGCGCGCACCAGGGTCGGATTTTCCGTGGCGGCGCGCAAATAGGCGCCGAGCCGCGTCTTCTCGATCAAGAACCAGGTGGCGATGCACACGACGAGCGAGAAGATGACAACCCAGCCGCGATAGACGGGCAGGAACATGAAGCCGAGATTCATGCCGCCCTTGAGCTGGTCTGGAATGGCGTAAGGCATGCCGGAGGAGCCGAAGTAGTTCTGGAACACGCCCTGCACGATCAGCGCGATGCCGAAGGTGAGCAGCAGGCCATAGAGATGGTCGAGCCCGGTCAGCCATTGCAGCATGGTTCGTTCCAGGATCATGCCGAAGATGCCGACGATGATCGGCGCCAGCAGCAGCGCCCACCAGTAATTGATGCCACCGAGGTTCAGCAGGAAATAGGCGACGAAGGCGCCCATCATGTAGAGCGCGCCATGGGCGAAATTGATGATGTTGAGCATGCCGAAGATGACGGCGAGCCCGAGACTGAGCAGCGCGTAGAACGAGCCGTTGATCAGTCCCACCAGTAGCTGTGCGTAGAGAGCCTGCATCGATCCAGCACCCAATCCCTTCGGCGTTCCCAAAGTCGCGCCCGCCGGCTAGCAGCCGGCGGGCTGTTGGTCTTACTTCTTGAGCAGCGCGCACTTGCTCTCAGAGAGCGGCGTGAAGGCCTGATCGCCCGGAACCGTGCCGACGAGCTTGTAGAAGTCCCACGGTCCCTTGGACTCGGAGGGCTTCTTCACCTCGAACAGATAGGCGTTGTGGATGGTGCGGCCGTTGGGCTGGATCTCACCCTTGCCGAACAAATCGTCCTCGGTCGGCATCGACTTCATCTTCTCGACCACCTTGACGCCGTCATGCGGATTGCCGCCGAGCGCGTCGAGCGCCTTGAGATAGTGGCGCACGCCCGCATAGACACCCGCCTGCACCATGGTCGGCATCGCGCCGTTCTTAATCTTCTCCGAGAACCGCTTGGAGAAAGCCCGGGTCTGGTCGTTCATGTCCCAGTAGAAGGTCTCGGTGAAGTTCAGGCCCTGCGCGGTTTCCAGACCGATCGCCTTGACGTCGGTGAGGAACAAGAGCAGCGCCGCGAGCTTCTGGCCGCCCTTGACGATGCCGAACTCGGCGGCCTGCTTGATCGTGTTGGTGGTATCGCCGCCGGCATTGGCAAGGCCGATGATCTTGGCCTTGGAGGCCTGCGCCTGGAGCAGGAACGACGAGAAGTCCGGCGTGTTGAGCGGATGCTTGACGCCGCCGACGACCTTGCCGCCATTGGCGGTGATGACGGCGGTGGTGTCGCGCTCGAGCGCCGCACCGAAGGCGTAGTCCGCGGTCAGGAAGAACCAGCTGTCGCCACCGGCCTTCACCAGAGCCTGGCCCGTGGTGTGGGCCAGCATGTAGGTGTCGTAAGTCCAGTGCACGGTGTTGGGCGAGCACTGCGCGTTGGTGAGGTCGGAGGTCGCCGCACCCGAATTGATGTAGACGCCGTTCTTTTCCTTCACCACGTTGTTGACGGCGAGCGCCACGCCCGAATTCGGCACGTCGACGATGATGTCGACCTTGTCGACGTCGAACCACTGCCGGGCGATCGCGGTGCCGATATCCGGCTTGTTCTGGTGATCGCCCGAGATGATGTCGATCTTCCAGCCCTTGCCCGCGAGGCCGGAATCCTCAATGGCCATCTGCGCGGCCAGCGTCGAGCCCGGGCCGCCGAGATCGGCGTAGAGACCGGACTGATCGGACAGCGCACCGATCTTGACGGTCTTGTCCTGCGCGAAGGCTGCACCCGCGACGGTCAGCGTCAACGCCGTACCGAGCAGAAACGATGCAATCGACTTGGTCTTCATGCTACTTCCCTTGTGAATTTTCTCTTAGCCGTTCGACTCTGGGCCGCACTAGACGCCGAGATAGGTGTGGAGCTTGTCCATGTTGGCGGCAAGCTCGGAGTTCGAAAATCCGTCAATGATCTTGCCGTGTTCGACGACGTAATAGCGGTCGGCAACGGTGGATGCGAAGCGGAAGTTCTGCTCGACGAGGAGGATGGTAAAGCCCTCCTTCTTGAGCCGCGCAATGGTGTGACCGATCTGCTGAATGATAACCGGGGCGAGACCTTCGGTCGGCTCGTCCAGCATCAGGAAGCTGGCGCCGGTGCGCAGGATGCGCGCGATCGCAAGCATCTGTTGCTCGCCGCCGGACAGTTTCGTGCCCTGGCTGTTGAGCCGCTCCTTCAGGTTCGGGAACAGATCGAAGATCTGCTCGAGCGGCAATCCGCCCGCGCGCACCACCGGCGGCAGCAACAAATTCTCCCGCACGTCGAGACTGGAGAAAATTCCCCGCTCTTCCGGACAGAACGCGATGCCCATGCGCGCGATCTTGTCGGAGGTCGTGCGGATGATGTCCTGGTTGTTGAACTTCACCGAGCCGGTACGCTTGCCGATCATCCCCATGATCGACTTCAGCGTGGTGGTCTTGCCGGCGCCGTTGCGCCCGAGCAGGGTGACGACCTCTCCCGCGTTCACGTCGAAATTGATCCCGTGCAGGATGTGGGACTCGCCGTACCATGCTTCCAGGTTGCGCACCTGAAGGATGTTGCCGCCTGTCGCAGCCTTTGCCGGAGCTTCGGCAATCGCAGTGTCAGGCATGACCGGCTCCCAGATAGGCTTCCTTGACGCGCTCGTCCTTGGTGAGCTCGGTGTAGTGGCCCTGCGCGAGCACCTGCCCGCGCGTCAGCACGGTGATGATGTCGGAGAGATTGGCCACGACGCTCAGATTATGCTCGACCATCAGGATGGTGTATTTCGCCGAGATACGCTTGATCAGCGCTGCGATCTTGTCGATGTCCTCGTGGCCCATGCCGGCCATCGGCTCGTCCAGCAGCATCATCTCCGGATCGAGCGCCAGCGTGGTCGCGATCTCGAGCGCGCGCTTGCGCCCATAGGGCATCTCGACCGCCGGCGTATTGGCGAACTCGCTGAGACCGACATCGTTCAACAATTCACGCGCGCGGTCGTTGAACTGATTCAGCACCGACTTGGAGCGCCAGAAATCAAAGGAGCTGCCGTGCTGGCGCTGGAGCGCGACACGGACATTCTCCAGCGCGGTCATGTGCGGAAACACCGCCGAGATCTGGAACGAACGCACTAGCCCCATCCGCGCCACATCGGCCGGCGCCATCGCGGTGATGTCCTGTCCCTTGTACAGGATTTTTCCGGCAGACGGTTTCAGGAACTTGGTCAGAAGATTGAAGCACGTCGTCTTGCCGGCCCCGTTCGGGCCGATCAACGCGTGAATACTCCCACGGCGAACCTTGAGCGCAACGTCGCGGACGGCGAAGAAGCCCGCGAACTCCTTGGTCAAGCCTTCCGTTTCGAGAATGAACTCATCGGCCAAACAGATTTCCCCCCGCCCGCGCAATGCGCGTGGCTGTCCTTGTTGCTTCGGCTTTCCGGAGGCCTCGGAGCCTTCCCGGAACGCCGCCTCCGGGCGCGGAATATGCCGGAGGTGACGGGGGTTAGGCAAGGCGGAAAGCTGAGCAGGTCAGGCCTCCGGCCGGGAGACTTATGCTCCCTTAGTTGGAGGTTTTGTGATGTCTCGCCTGCCGGCCTCCCGGTTCGCAAGACACCGGTCGTCAAGCCGTCGTTAACGGTCTTTGGTCCCGCGCGCCAGCCTTCATAGAAAATTTTCCCGCAACGCGCATCATCCATGGGTTTCTCGTTGCCGGGAATATTGTTTTGGATTTCACCAGCGCCGCTCCCCCCGTCGTCAAGTCGATCAAGCAGCGTGATCTCCTCAACACGTGGCTGCGACTTTATGCGCGCCAGCAGATTGCGCCGGCGATCTGGGAGTATCAGCCCGCGCGGCTCGAGGAGGAGCTGTCCGATCTCATCTACTACACCGTGGACAATTCGACGCCGACGCCGTGCCTGACCATCCAGAGCGAGGGCACGCGCATCTCGCGCGCCTACGGCCATACCGGCAAGGGAATCGTACTGGAGGACTATGTCGGACCGCGGCTCGCACCCTTCGTGATGCCGGTCTATCACCAATGCTTGGCGCGCGGACTTCCAGTCTATTGCGTTGCCGACGTCGACGACATCTACGGCCGCGTCGTCGCTTATGAACGGCTGCTGCTGCCTTTCCTGACCGACGACAAGGTCAGTCACATCATCGCGTCCCTCAAGACCTTCTGCGAGGACGGCGGCTTCGAGATCAAGAATTTGCTGCGCGGAAATGACGCGCTGCCGCGGCCGAAACTGCGCACGGTGATCGATCGCGACCTGTTTCACCGCGCCCCCGGCCGCATCGCAGCGGCCGACGTGGTGGAATTCGCCGACCAATCCAGTCCCGGCGTGACCACCGAGATCATCGAACTGAACTAGCTCTTGCGCGATTTGGCACCGACGTCCTTGTCGTAGATGTCCGGCTTGAAGCCGACCAGGAGCTTGCCGCCGATTTCAAGCACCGGCCGCTTGATCATCGATGGTTGCGCTAGCATCAGCGCCAGCGCCTTCTTCTCGGTCAGCCCTTCCTTGTCGGCCTCGGGCAACTTCTTGAAGGTGGTGCCGGCGCGATTGAGCAGCGTCTCCCAGCCGAGCTTGTCGCTCCATTGCTTGAGCTTGTCCTTCTCAACGCCGGTGACCTTGTAATCGTGGAACTCGTAAGCAACGCCATGGGTATCGAGCCAGGCCCGCGCCTTCTTCATGGTGTCGCAGTTCTTGATACCGTAGATGATGTTGGGCAAGACGGTCCTCGCGCATGCGTCGTGTCGTGATCTCCTGGCGTTGTACGAAACTCCGGTTCGCGCGACAATATTGCCAATGACGCTTTCGACTCTCCCAAACGGACATACCATGCACGTCACCCACGATCCCACAGCCGTCGCCTCGCCGACCATCGACTTCAATACATTCCTCGCGGTCGATATCCGCGTCGGCACCATCGTCGACGCAAAAACGTTTCCCGAGGCACGCAAGCCGGCCTGGCGGCTGTGGATCGACTTCGGCCCGGCGATCGGTGTGCGCAAGAGCTCGGTGCAGATCACCGAAAATCATCCGCTCGAGACGCTCGTGGGACAGCAGGTCGCGGCCGTCGTCAATTTCCCGCCGCGCCAGATCGGACCGGTCGTCTCGGAGGTGCTGACGCTCGGCTTTCCCGATGCCGACGGCAAGGTCGTGCTGATGCAGCCGAGCAAGCCCGTACCGAACGGCGGGCGTTTGTTCTAGCGACGGGGGCATCGCCTCATCCTCCTGTTTCTTCGGCCAAGCCGTCCTGGCTTGACCAAAATCGTCTTTGATAATAAAAAGGACTGACTGATCGTTTTTTATATAAATCGGGACCAGTTAAGCTCTCTCCGGCGAACTCCAAAACGATCGATCTGTCAGTTATTTATGGACGGGACGGATGCCCAAGATCAGCGACAAGAAGCGTGAAGACCGGCGCCGGCAGATCCTCGAAGCGGCGCTGGCCTGCTTCTCCGACAACGGATTTCACCAGACCGGCATGGCCGACATCGTGAAGCGGTCGGGCCTGAGCCACGGTGCGGTCTATCTCTATTTCCAGAGCAAGGACGATCTGATCGAGGCGCTTGCCGACGATCGGCATCGCCGCGAGGCCATCCTCAACTCGGTCGCGCAAGGCTCGGGCGATCCGATCGAAGGACTGCACGCGCTGGTCCGCGTCTATGCGCAATGGCTCATCGATCCCGCCGGCGAAGCGCGGCGACGTGTCGGCATCCATGGCTGGGCCGAGGCGCTGCGCAACCGCCGCGTCCGCACCAGCGTCGTTGAAGGCGTCGATATGCCGCGCGCGCTCATCGTGGCGCTGGTCGAGCGTGCCCAGCACGGCGGCCTCATCAAGCGGGACGTCGGAGCGGACGCGATCGCGCGCGTACTCATTGCGATCTTCCAGGGTTTCGTGCTGCAAAAGTGCTGGGGCGAGGACTTTGACGTCGAGGCCGGCATGGCGGCCGTGACGGGCGTGATCGACGGCTTTCGCGCCACGAAACCGGACGTCAAGCGACGAACCCGGGCGTGAGCGATGTCCGGGCTTTACGATCTCCTCGCTGGCGTCGGCGTCGGCCTCATCGGCGGGGTGACCTCGGGCTTCATGGGCACGAGCCCGGGCGGCGGCCTCGTCATCTTCTGCGTGCTGCTGCTCGGGGCGGAGCAGCACGTCGCCCAGGGTACCTCGCTGATCACGCAGGTCCCGCCGACGGGCCTCGCCGGCGTGCGCCGCTACTGGCAGAACGGCAATCGCAGCCCGCTGCCATGGATCGTCTGGATCGGCGTCGGATTTCTCGTCGGCGGTGCGGGCGGCGGCTATGCCGCGGCCACCGTATCCGACGCAGTCCTGCAATGGACCTATGTCGCCTATCTCGTCGCGCTGATCGCGCTCCTGATCTTGCGTCGTGACCGCAAGGACGGCAGCAACGACGCCGGTGATCGGGACCAACTGCCCTGGCTTCCCCTGCTCCTCATTGGTGTGCTCGCCGGCTTTTCCTCCGGCTTCATGGGCATCGGCGGCGGGCTCGCGATCACGGTCGGCCTTGCCGCCGGGCTCCGCGTGCCGCAACATCAGGCGCAGCTCGTCAGCCTCATCTTCTCCATCATACCAACCAACATTCCCGCGGCCTGGATCTACTTGAGCAAGGGGCTCATGGTCGGCTGGCCGGCCATCATCGGCATCATTGCCGGCCTTTGGGTCGGCACCGATCTCGGCGCACGCATGGCCAACGGCGTCAGCAAATCGGTGCTGCGCCGGAGCATGATCGGCCTCGTCGCGTTGATGGCGCTCTACATGAGCTACAAGGCGCTGAGCTGATTTCACGGACGCTTGGGAATGTTGAGCCCGCGCTGCACGGCCGCACGAGCAAGCCCCCGTTCGAGCCATGCGCCAACCGATTTGAACTGGCTGAATGCGACCAGATCGCCGGCGCCGTAGAATCCGATGAGGTTGCGCACCCAGCCGAGCATGGAGATGTCCGCGATGGTGTAGTCGTCATCCATGATCCATTGCCGGCCGGAGAGATGCGTCTCCATCACGCCAAGCAGGCGCTTGGACTTCGCCCACGTAGCGCTCGAGTGGCCGCTTGTCCTCAAAATCCTTGCCGGCGAATTTGTGGAAGAAGCCGACCTGGCCGAACATCGGCCCGATGCCACCCATCTGGAAGTGCACCCACTGGATGGCCTGGTAGCGCCGCGCGGCGTCCTGCGGCAGCAGTTGGCCGGTCTTCTCGGCGAGGTACTGAAGGATCGCCCCGGATTCAAACAGCGGCAGCGGCTTGCCGCCGGGGCCGTTGGGATCGAGGATCGCCGGGATCTTGCCGTTGGGATTGAGCGAGAGGAATTCCGGTGTCTTCTGGTCATCCTTGCCGAAATCGACGAGATGGACTTCGTAAGGCAATCCGATCTCTTCCAGCATGATCGAGACCTTGACCCCGTTCGGCGTCGGTAACGAATAAAGCTGAAGTAGCTTTGGATGCGTGGCCGGCCAGCGCTTGGTGATGGGAAAGGCGGACAGATCGGACATCGGGACCTACAATGCTGTTGAAGCGCATCTAATCTAGGCGAGGCGCGAAATGACGCAAGGCTCAGTAGTTGATCTCCATCCGCAATCCGCGCGGATCGATCTCGTCATCACCGACGCGCTGCGTGCTGTCGCGCGCCGCGACCGCGCAGGCACAGGCATCGATGAGATCGTCACTGCCGATGCCGGTGCCGTGGCGCTGCGTCAGCCATTTCGACAGCTTCGTGAATCCGCGTCGTGCCAGCAGCGCGATGCGCTGCTCGCGGCCTTCCGCCGATGTCTTCTTCGCAAGTCGAACTCGCCCTGCAAGATTCCAAAAGATCAATTCCGGATGTGCTTCGCCGACCGTCGCCTGCCGTGCCGGCGTCATGATCTCGTCGACCTCCCTGATCTTGTCCCTGATGTTCCAGAGCTGTGCCGAGACGCCCCTGCCCTTGCCCTCGCACTCCCAGTAGTGGCGATTGGCCGCCGCCATGTCGGGAAATGTCCAGAGGCCGCGGCGGGCTCCGAGAAACACGGCGGGGCCCACCATTTCACGGGCACGCAGATCGCATGTTCGATAACCTTCGGTCTTCAATCCGATCGGCATGTCGATCATCACGCGCGCGTGCGGCATTGCGAGCAGACGCGTCAGGCCCGGCGAATAGTCGAATCCATGCTGGCCGCGATCGTCGATCCACGCGGCGACCCAGCCGAAACGAAACCCGTCGAGACCGAGATAGTTTGGCACGCGTACGGTCCAGCCCCCTGTCAGCGCTTGTTCATCCCGTGTCCTCGCCCCGATGGCCCTCGAACAGCCGGTGCGCCAGCAGCGCATGGCCGAGCGTGCCGCCGGCGCGCACCGCGGCCGCAATCAGCGCGGGGCGCGATGGCCGAAAAGGATTCGCGAGGGCCTGCAGATTTTTTCGGTCAGCCTCCGACCGCCTGGTAGGCCAGGCGCTTGAACTCGAAGAAGAACGGATTCCAGAAGCCCAAATGACGCTGGGCCATCAGGACGCCGGCGGTATTGGCCTGCGGACAGATCCACCAATGAGTGCCGGCGAGCCCGCCCCACTGGAATTCGCCGGTGGAATTTTGGGGATCCAACGACGTCGGCGCGAAGGTCACGGCGCCGCCGAGGCCAAAGCCCTTGCCGGGCATCGGCCCGAGATTGGCGAAGCGGATGGTCTGGCCCGCCGGCAACTGGTTGGTCGTCATCTGCCGCAGCGTCTCCGGCTTCAGCAGCGCATCCGGACCGGGCACCAGGGCCCGCACCAGAGCGAGCATGTCCGGCAGGGTCGAGACCAGGCCGCCGCCACCCGACAGCCGCGGGAACGGCCGTCGATAGGCCTGCGGATAAGGCAGATTGTCGGCGCGCGTGAGGCCGGGCTTCATCGGATCGAGCAGGTCGGCGCCGGTGTAGTGCGCGACCAGCCTGCCCTGCTGCGCTTCAGGCACAGAGAAGCCGGTATCGGTCATGCCGAGCACATCGAATATCCGCGCCTTGAAGAAAGCGTCGAGGGACTTTCCCGAGACGACCTCCACGACGCGGCCAAGCACGTCGGTCGCCACTGAATATTCCCAGCTGGTGCCGGGATGATAGGACAGTGGCAGATCGGCGAGCTTGTCGATCATGTCGGTCAGCGGCGTCAGCGGATTGAGCACGCGCGCCTCGTTGTAGCCTTTGAACAGCACCGTACCGGGATCGAAGATGCCGTAGCTGAGACCCGAGGTGTGGGTCAGAAGCTGACGGATCGTGATCGGGCGTTTCGCCGGCTCGACATCGGCGAGGCTCAAAGCGCCCTGCTTCAGCACCTTGCGATTGCCGAGTTGCGGCAGGAATTTCTCGATCGCGTCATCGAGCCCGATGCGGCCCTCCTCGACCAGCAGCATGATCGCGCAAGTGACGAAGATCTTGGTGTTGGAGAACGCCCGGAAAATGTGGTCGGGCCGCAACGCCGTCTTCGCTTCGCGATCGGCAAAACCGACGCATTGCTGGTCGACCACCTCGCGCCCTCGCAACACCGCCCAGGATGCGCCCGGGATGATCTCCTGATCGACATAGCGCTGCATTGCCGTCCGCGCGGCGGAAAAATCGGTCGTTCTGGCGTCCACGAATCGGTCCTCCCCGAATTGGTTGAGATGGATATAGCGACAAATCGGCCGCGGGGAAGCCCGCTTGCGCGAGGCGCGGGCGGCGCCGGCAACACCCGCATTTTGTTTCGCCGCATGTTCGTACCCGTGCGAGCAACACAACGAAAGCGCCAGCAATCCTTGCGGCAAGACCTCATTAAGCGCGCGACCTTTAGCCTCACGGCCATGTTCAGCGTATCCCAGACATCACCAGGAGTGACCGGCAATGACCTCGATCTCAGCGACGACCACCAACTCCTACTCCCCGCTCGACCGCCTCAAGAGCGAGCTCACCAAGGAAGTCTCGGCGGGCACCATCAGCTCGAGCGACAAGTCCGCGCTCTCGTCCGCGCTTGACGACATCAATTCGTCGCTCAAGAGCGGCGCATCCAGTTCGAGCTCCTCGTCGCCACCCTCGGCTGACGAAATGCAGTCCAAGATCGACGACCTCATCCAGAACGAGGTATCGAGCGGCAAGCTGACCAGCGACCAGGCCAGCGAGCTGAAAAACGTGTTCGCCAACACCTTCTCCGGCAGCGCCAATGGCGCCGGCGGACCGCCGCCCCCGCCCGATGGCAGCAGCTCATCGAGCACCACCAGCACGGACTCGACCTCCTCGTCCAATTCCTCGTCCAGCTCGTCTTCGGCCACCACCGCAGAGCTGATGAAGGAGCTGATCTCGCTGCTCCAGAACGCAACCAGCCAGTCGACCTCTTACAGCTCAAGCGGCAACTCGGCGTCCTCCAATGCATCGAGCGCGCTGCTCGTCGACTATTCGACCTAGGCTAAAGCGCGACGGCGATAAATCGCCGCCGCGCTCCGGATCTTCGGTTGAGCATGATCCTTTCGGAAAACCGCTTCGCACTTTTCCGGATCATGCTGCGGCCCGGCGCACTCCGCCGGGCCGTCATCCCTGCTTCATGAGCGCCGTCACGTGCAGACGACGGCGGATACGCATGCCCTGGCGCTGATAGAGCGCAATGGCGGAATTGTTGTTCGAAAACACGTGCAGGAACGGAATCTCGCCGCGCGCCTCGATCTGGCGCGCGACCGCGGCGAGCAGCGCCTGCGCGTAGCCGCGCCCGCGATAGTCGGGATGGACGCAGACGGCCGTCATCTCGACGAACTTGCCCGGCTTCATGCGCTCGCCGGTCATCGCAACCAGCTCACTGCCGGCGCGAATGCCGAGGAACGTGCCGAGCTCATGCGTTCGCAACGCGAACGGCCCGGGCTTGGTCAGCGCCGTCAGCGCCATCATCGCGGGAACGTCGGCCTGCCCGAGCGTGACGATCTCGGCGTCGCGAAGCGGGCTATCGGCGGGCGATCCGATCATCTGCTCGCCGGTCTCGGCGATCACGACCTTGAAGCCTGAGGGAACATCGACCGGCTCTGGCGTGAACAGGGCGGCGACTTGCGAGCCGGGCATGAGATCACCGAGCGCGGCAAAGCTTGCCGCCGACATGTCGACCATGTCGGCGAACGGCGTCATGTCCACGGGATAGCGCAGCGCCCGCGGGCCGCCTTCGGCCAGATGCTTATGGCTCGTCGTCAGCGCGCTCCAGATCGGACGATCCAGAAGCGCCAAATCGCTGTCGGACACGGGCTCAGTCCTTGTCGAAGCTGACGATTACGGCCGCGTTGGCAATGAGGATGGGGTCGTTGGCCTGTTCCGTGGCCGAGGGGATCTCCAGCCCGCCCTTGACCGCGTTGACGGTCACGGTGCCGTAGGGAAGCTCCTTGGCAACCGCCTCCTTGTCGACGGCTTCAGGATTGGGCACGCCGATCGTGACGTCGACGAACATGTCGTTCGCAGTCTTACCGATCATCCGGAAGAAGCCGAGGCTCGAATGCCGGATCGCATCCGACACCGCCCGCTTCGCCGCCTTGGTGGCGTCCATGCCGTGGACGTCGACGCCCATGCCCATCTCGGTGATACAGCGAACGCGAGTCATGTCTTATTCCTGTGGTTGTTGGGATGATGGTAAGTGTCGGCGAAAGATCACACCTTCGCCTTTTCATGAGCCCGCAGCTCGTCGACCAGCACCCGCACGTTCTCCGAATAGTCGATCGGGATCGACGATCAGGTGCACGCCGCCTGCCCGGAAGGCGGCGTCGAGCGTCGGGCCAAAGCTGTCGATGCTCTCGATGCGGTGCCCCTTGGCGCCGTAGGCCTTGGCGTACATGGCGAAATCGGGATTGCCAAAGGTCATGCCGTAATCGGCAAAGTGATCGACGGCCTGCTTCCAGCGGATCATGCCGTAGGCGTTGTCCTCGAGCACCAGCACGACCAGATTGAGCTTGAGGCGGACGGCGGTCTCCATCTCCTGGCTGTTCATCATGAAGCCGCCGTCGCCGGCAGACCGCGAGCACGCGGCGATCGGGATAGAGCATCGCGGCCATCATCGCCGACGGCAGGCCGGCGCCCATCGTCGCCAGCGCATTGTCGAGCAGCAGCGTGTTGGCGACGCGGGTGCGGTAGTTGCGCGCGAACCAGATCTTGTACATGCCGTTATCGAGCGCGACGATGCCGTTCTCCGGGATAACCTGGCGGATGTCGTGCACGATGCGCTGCGGCGTCGGCGGCCAGCGCGCCTCGGTGGCGCGATCGGCTATGTGGTTGAGGATCGCTTCGCGCAACGGCAGCAGCGCCGCCGCTTGCGGCAGCTTGCCCTCGAGCCGGTCGGCCAGCAGCTCGAGGCTCGGTCCGACGTCGCCGACGACTTCGGCATCGGGAAAATAGACCTGCTCGACGCTGGCCGAGGTGTAGCTGACGTGAATGACCTTTGGCCCGGACGGCCCCATGATGAAGGGCGGCTTCTCGATCGGGTCGTGGCCGATCGCCACGATCAGATCGGCGGCGTCGATGGCGTCGTGGACATAGTCGCGCTCGGACAGCGCCGCGGTGCCCATGTAGAGATTGGTGCCGCCGGGAACGGTGCCCTTGCCCATCTGCGTGGTGAAGAACGGAATGCCGGTTCGCCGCACGAAGCTCGCAATGCCGTGGGTCGAGCGCGGCCTGCTGGTCGCCGCCCCCATCATCACCAGCGGACGTTTTGCGGCCAGGATCATCCCGGCGGCGCGGTCGAGCGCGGCGCGATGGGCGACGGGGATCTCGATCGGATGGATCGGGATCACCGGCATGGCGGGCACTTCGTCGCCCGCGATGTCTTCGGGCAGCTCGAGGTGCACCGGCCCCGGTCGCTCCTCCATCGCCACGCGGAAGGCATCGCGCACCACGGTCGTGATCGACGACGCGCTGATGATCTGCCGCGACAGTTTCGTCAGCGGCTTCATGGTGGCGACAACGTCCACGATCTGGAAGCGCGCCTGCCGGCTGCTCATGATCGGCTTCTGCCCGGTGATGAGGATCATCGGCATCGCGCCGAGATGTGCGTAGGCCGCGCCGGTCGACAGATTGAGCGCGCCGGGGCCGAGCGTGGAGAGACAGACGCCGGGCTTGCCGGTGAGCCGGCCATGGGTCGCGGCCATGAAGGCGGCGGCCTGCTCGTGGCGGGTCAGGATCAATTCGATCCTGGAGGTGCGCAGCGATTCGACGAGGTCGAGATTCTCCTCGCCGGGAACACCGAAGATGCGGTCGACGCCTTCGTTTTCGAGCGCCGCGACGAACAGGTCCGATCCTTTGACTTTGCGTTCCTCCCCGCTCATGGTGCCTCCGCTTGCTGCAGCCTCCCCTGTTCCATGGGAGCGGCCCATGGTAGCGGCTGGCGGCGCGGGCACAACTCACAAAGAGGCGCACGGCTGCATCAACACCGTCGCTGCGAGCGCAGCGAAGCAATCCAGAATCCCTCCACCGAAGAGCTCCTCGCAACGACGGAGCAATCAGACACACTTCCGCATCCTCGCGGCCCATCTCGCCCGAGCTTTGCTTCGTCGCCTTGCCCTCTTGAAAGAGGGCGCAGGGAAGACCGGGAGCCGGCTGGCACCCGCGGTCCACTGTGCGACAATTGCGCTACAAAAATCTGCACAGCGGCATACAGGTGAAGCCGGGACATCCGGCCTTCCCTGCGCAATGGTTGGAACGGCTTATGTCGTGCTCTCCCCGGGGAGCGATGCACTATTGCCCCCGTCGCCTCGCGGATGACTGATGTGAAGGCCCGGTTGGGCCACACGCATCACCACGAGCCTTGACGCACAGACCCCGGGCGTCAGGACCACACGATTTCGCCGTACGCGGATCACACCGGTCGTGTGCGCGAGGTTTTTGCTCACGGTTGCCCGCCCTGCAAAACCCTTCGCGCCGATATGGCCCACGTCCACCGCCGCCCGGCCCGCGTTCGTGACGATCGCGATACGCCCCTCTTCCTTGGGCCGGAGTGGCACGACACATACGCCGTTTCCGAATTTCGGCAAAGCGGAATCTTTTGGCGGCCCGGATTGACCGACGGTTTGGGTATTTTGCCCGTCGGGCAACACAAGGGATTGTGGAAGGCCTCACTTCACTTTCAGCGAAAGCTCCGTGCCGCCCTTGAGCGGCAAAGTCATCGAGACGAAACCGCTCCTGGGCGAGATAGTCGGGCCTCAAATCACGGGTCCGTGATCGGTCGCCGACCGGACCAGCCGCCGCGCCCGACGCTACGCAGCAGCCACGCTGTGGGGGACACCCTGCTCGACCTCGAGCTGGAGAATGTCGTTGAAGCGGTTGAAGGCGCCGCAGAGCGCGATGCGCCAGGTCAGCTCGACGATCTGCGCTTCGGAGAAGTGGGTGCGCAGGCGGACGAAGATCTCGTCGCGGGTCTTGTTCCAGTTGTTGGTGACGGCGATCGAATATTCGACCACGAGCTTGTCGAGCTCATCGAGCTCGGGATGGTCCTTGTAGTCCAGAAGCTGCGCGGCGCCCTCCTCCGACACGCCCTGCACCGCCAGCTTCGGCGCGTGGTGCGAGACGCAATAGTCGCATTTGTTGAGCAGCGACACCGTGACCAACGCGAGCTCGAGATGGCGCTTCGACACCAGGCCATCGCTGGCGAGATCGACCAGCAGCGACCACATGTGCTTGAAGATCGGCAGCCGATGCGCCATCACACCGGCCTGGTTCTCGAACGCGCCATAGGTCGTCATCTTGTCCCACAGCGGCCTCAGCGCCTCCGGCAGATCATCCCTGGTCTTGATCGAAACGCGCGACATGGCATTCCATCCTCGTTGAAAAATGCATGCTGCCATAAAGGTGCGCCGATGTCCGCTACTGCAATCGCATGACCCCCAAAACCTTTGAAGCCCGCTGTCTACGCCTGCCCGCCGCCACCAAGGTGGTGCAGTGGGAAGGCACCTCCGTCTTCAAGGTCGGCGGCAAGATGTTCGCGCTGAGCGGTGGCTTTACCGCAAGCTACATGTTCAAGACCGCGGACATGGCCTTTGCGATGCTGATCGAGCACGGTGTCGCGCGGCCGGCGCCCTATCTGGCGCGGGCCAAATGGGTGCAACTCGTGAGCAACAACGCGCTGCCAGACGCCGAGCTGACGGCCTATCTCGCGCAGGCCCATGCTCTGGTCGTCGCAAAGCTCACGCGCAAATCGCGCAAGGCGCTGGGGCTCGGCTAGATCTTCGCCTCGGCGAAGATCCGGCTGATCCAGTCGAGGAAGACGCGCAGTCGCAACGTGAGCTGGCGGTTCTGCGGATAGAGGGCAGACAAGGGCGTCGGCGACGGCGGATGGTTCGGCAGCACCTCGACCAGCGCGCCGCTGGCGAGGTCGTCCGCGAAACGATAGCGCGGCGCCTGCACCAGGCCGAAGCCGAGCCGCGCCAGATCCGCCATCGTGTCGGAATTGTTCACCCTGATCCGGCTCGGCAGCACGATTTCGCGCAAGGCGCCGTCGACCGAGAACTCCAGCGGCAGCACGTCGCCGGTCCGCGACGAGATGAAGCCGACCATCTGGTGGCCGTCGAGCGCATCCGGCGTCTTGGGCGTGCCGTGCCTGGCGAGGTAGGCCGGGCTTGCCACCGTGACCTCCACAATCAAGCCGAGACGGCGCCGGATCATGCCGCTGTCCTCGGGCTGCCCGGACCGGATGACACAGTCAACGCCTTCGCGCACGAGATCGACGAGGCGGTCGCCCTGCCCGATCTGCAGCTCGATCAGCGGATGGCGTGCCAGGAATTCGGGCAACTGCGGCAGGATGAAGGTGCGCGTCAGCAGCGGATGCGCATCGACGCGCAACAGGCCGCGCGGCTGGGCGTCGCGCATCGCGCTCTCCGCCTCCTCGACCTCCGACAGGATCGCGACGCAGCGGCGGTAATATTCCTCGCCGTCGAGCGTCGGCGTGACATGCCGCGTGGTGCGTTCGAGCAGGCGCGCGCCGAGATGGGCCTCAAGGCCGCGCAAGACTTCGCTCGCGGTCGAGCGCGGCAGGCCGAGATCGGCTGCAGCAGCGGTAAAGCTGCGCCTTTCCACGAGGCGGACGAACAGGCGCATGGTCTCGAAGCGGTCCATGGCCCGATTGTTCAACATAGCCGACAGGTGATGGCAATAGCCGGGGGATTATCCGCTACGCGCGATCGGCTATTCCTTGTGCAGACGATGCAGGACGGCATGGCCGTCACATTCACGGAGACTGATCATGCCCTTTGCCAACATCAAGGTCCCGCAGGCCGCGCTGTCGCGCGCGCAAAAGCAGGAGATCGTGCATCGCGTGACCACAATGTTCGTCGACTATTTCAGCGAAGCGGCGCGTCCGCACACGATGGTGCTGATCGAGGAGATACCGGACGGCGGCTATGGCCGCGGCGATGAAGTGTTCGTGATCCCCGCGGCATACCGGGCAAAGGATTGAGGCGACGCCACTCTCCATAACGTGATGATATGATCATCATCCTTCCACTGGCCCGGTGCCGCACCGCAACTAGATCATGGGAAAGTCCAGTCCAAATGGAGACTTTCCATGACCCGGTCCAGCAATTCATCCACCAAGACCCATCGCTACGAGCTCGTCCACGGCGAAGGCGCAGACTTCGTCGCCTACCAGCGCCGCCGCGAGGATGGGCTCTGGGAGACCTTTGCGACGTGGATGATTCCGCGTGCGGTCTGCAATTGATCACGGCCAGATAGACAAAAGCCCGAGGCGATTGACGGCAAAAGTATATCTGACTAAAGTCAGATAATGTTTGATCCGGTATCCCGCGTCCGCCGCTTCAACCGTGCCGTGACCTCCGCCGTCGGCGCGCTCGACAGCTCGTTCCTCGGGCGCGGCCGGCCGCTTGGCGCGGCGCGCGTGCTCAATGCGATCGGACACGGGCGCTCGGACGTCGGCGAGATCCGCGATTATCTCGGCCTCGATTCCGGGCTGATGAGCCGGCTGCTGCGCAGCCTGGAAGATGAAGGTCTGATTGAGACCAATGCGCATGAGGACGATGCGCGCCGCCGCGTGGCACACTTGACGCGCGCAGGCCGGCGCGAATTCGCGGCCTATGAGGCATTGTCGAACACGCAGGCCGAAGGCTTTCTCGCCCGCAATTCGCGAGCCGAGGCGCTGCTGGCGGCGATGGATCTGATCGCCTCTGCACTGACGCGCGAGCGCATCGCGCTCACCGAGATGGACCCGCGCAGCGACGAGGCGCGCTATTGCCTCGGCGAATACTATGCCGAGCTTGGCCGCCGCTTCAAACAGGGTTTTGATGTCTCGCTGTCGCGCGACCCTGATACCAAGGACATGCGCCGCCCGCGCGGCAGCTTCATTGTGGCGATGTCGGACACGCTGCCGATCGGCTGCGTCGGGCTGAAGGGAACGGATCACGGCTATGCCGAGATCAAGCGGCTGTGGGTCGCCCCCTCGGCGCGCGGATTGGGGCTCGGCCGGCGCCTGATGGACGCCGCCGAGGATGCCGCGCGCGCGCTCGGCATCGCCCTGTTGCGGCTCGACACCAACAGCGCACTGCCGGAGGCGCGGCCAGCTGTACCGCACCACCGGCTGGCGCGAGATCCCGCGCTTCAACGACGACCCTTACCCGGATCTGTTCTTCGAGAAGCGCATCCGGTCGTAGACCTCGTCACGCGGCCACCGGCGCCGGCTCGCCTTGCGGCTTCGCAAACGGCCTGAACGTCATCGCCATCAGGAACGCGCCGAGGCCCATCGCCCAGGAGCCGATATAGAGCCAGGCGTAGCTGGAGAACGCATCATAGATCAGGCCGCCGGCGAGCGGTCCCGTCGCCATGCCGAGGCTGCCGGCCATCGCGGTGCCGCCGATCACCGTGCCCATCATGCGCAGCGGAAAGTTTTCGCGGACGAGCACGGCATAGAGCGGCATGGTGCCGGCATAGATGAAGCCGAAGATCGTCGCGACCATGTAGAAGGTCGTGAGCTGATGGGCAAAGGCATAGGCGAGCGCGCCGAAGGCTTGCGCGAGCAGGCCCGAGACCAGCACGCGCTTGGCGCCCAGGCGATCGCCCATCAGGCCGAAGGCGATGCGGCCGCCGAGGCCGGCCAGCCCCTCGACGCTGTAGATCGTCACCGCCGATATCAGCGGGATGCCGCAGCTCACGGCGTAGCTGACGGTGTGGATGATCGGGCCGGAATGGGTGGCGCAGCAGAAGAAATTGGTCGCGACGAGGATCAGGAACTGCGGCGAGCGCAGCGCTTCCCCCACCGACATTTCGGCTTGCGCGTCGCCTACGCCTGACGGCGCCGCCGGCGGATGCGCGAGTGCAGGCGGGCGGCGTACCAGCAGCGACACCGGGATCATGATGGCGCCGACCACCAGTGCGACAATCTGCATCGCGGTGCGCCAGTCATGGTTGGAGACGAGCCAGGCGGCGAGCGGCGCCATCGTCATCGGCGCCACGCCCATGCCGGCCGACACCAGCGACACCGCGAGGCCGCGATGGGTGTCGAACCAGCCGGTGACGGTCGCCATCATCGGCGCGAAGATCGCGGCGCAGGACGCGCCGACCAAAAGGCCGAAGACGAACTGGAACACGATCAGCGAGGTCGCGTGGCTCGCGGCGAACAGGCTGAGCGCCAGCACCGTCGATCCCGTCAGCACCACCGGCAGCGGCCCGATCCTGTCCGTCAGCGCCCCCCAGGCCATGCTGGTGAAGGCCATCGCCAGGAAGCCGATCGTCATCGCGCTGGAGATGCCGGTCACCGACCAGCCAGTGTCCCTGGCGATCGGCTGCAAGAACACCGGCAGCGAAAACATGCCGCCGATCGCGACGCAGCCGAGCAGGCCACCAGCGGCGACGATCACCCAGCGATAAGAGGAAGCGGTCATTTTGGTCTCCCGTTTGTCTCTCTGGGTCAAAGACGAGTGGGAACGGTGCAGGCCGACAGGCAACGGTGATTTATTTTGTCGCAATCGCGACACGGTCCGCAAGCCATGGTTCCGCGGTCGGCGCCTCTGGCGCCCCTCGAACGGCCTGCTTAAGTTCGGATCAAAGTCTTCCGGGAAGCACTTATGCCAAAGATTGACGTCGCCGCCGTGCCGGAGCGCAAGGGCTCCGGCTATCCCGCGCCCTTCAACGCCCCTTGCGCCGATCGCATCCGAAAACGTCTCGGCAATGCCGGGGGCCTGACCGACTTCGGCGTCAATCTGATGCGCCTGCCGCCGGGCAACTGGTC
Source organism: uncultured Alphaproteobacteria bacterium (assembly GCA_963819355.1). Taxonomy (GTDB): domain Bacteria; phylum Pseudomonadota; class Alphaproteobacteria; order Rhizobiales; family Xanthobacteraceae; genus Bradyrhizobium. The sequence continues at coordinate 171,984 of CAWFVZ010000023.1, forward strand.
GAGCCAGCGGCACTGGCATTCGCATGAGGACGAGTTCGTCTATGTGCTCAAAGGCGAAGTGATACTCGTCGAGGACGACGGCGAGACCGTGCTGCGCGCCGGCGATTGCGCCGCGTTCCGCAAAGGCAGCGGCAACGGGCATCACATGATCAACCGGTCGAATGCAATCGCCGTCTATCTCGAAGTCGGCTCGCGCGCACCGGACGATCTCACCACCTGCTCGGACATCGACATGATGAGCGCGAATTCCGACGGCCGGTTCGTGCACAAGGATGGCACGCCCTATCCGGGCAGTTAATTCGCCAGTCCCTGTTTTCCGATCCAGTCGTTGACCAGCCTGGCGATGTCGTCCGAGTTGCGGTCCATCATCATCATGTGAGTGTTGCCCTTGATCCCCATCTTGGGCAGCTCGAACGTATCGACCTTGCCGCCAGCAGCCACAATCGCCTGTCCCCATTTGGTCGGATTGACCACGAGCTTCGACCACACTGGCACGCGATCGAGGAAATCGCCCCACACGATCAGATGCGGCACGCCCTTGAGCTTTGCCGCGTCGGCTTTCGCCGGATCCGGCGCGCCCGACGGCTCGATGGTGATCAGCGCCTTGACCTTGTCGGGCGCGTTGAGTGCGGCGGTGAAGCCGAAATTGCCGCCCTGGCTGTGCACCAGGATGATGCACGGGCACACCTTCTGCACCAGCGCGTCATAGGCTTTTTGCGTGGCGGCGTCATTCGTGGCCCAGCGCGGAATGCCCTGCTTGGCGAACTGATCGAACGCCTCGATCGGGAACTGCTCGCCGTCGAACGCCTCGCGCTTGCCGCTGACCTCGTAGCTCGGCCCGATCCGGAACAGCTCCCAGGCTTCCTTCTTCGGCCGGAAGAACGGCTCGCTCTTGAATATCTCGGGATAGCGCGCCCAGGAGGCGCGGCCGCGCTCGACCGCATCCGAGACATAGACGTCATAGCCCGCATTGAGGAAGAATTGCTGCCAGCCCGGCTTGCCGTCGGGCTTGGTCTCCCAGGTGACGCCGGACAAGCCGCCGCCATGCCAGAGCAGCAGCGGCAGCTTCGACTTCGGCTGTGCCTGCTTGACGAACTGGACATACATCTGCTCGACCTCGAACTCGCCGTTCGGATCGACCTTGATCGGCGGCGCGCCGGGCGAGAACACGATCTCCTTCGATGGAAGCCCGCTCAGGGTTTCGGTGTGCCCGCCGATGTGGAAGCTGCCGACCTCCTTGACCAGATAATCGGCCGCTGCCGGCGTTGCGGCTGCGAGGGTCGCCGCCACTGCGATCGCGATTGCGCGCATGAATTGCTTCCTCCGTTATCGACGCTTTTTGTTGCCAGCATTGTTATGCCATGCGTCGATGCAGAGCAAATTCGGCAGCGCCGTCACACAAAATGGCGAAAACAACCCCATGCACAGTAGCCGGCTCCTGCGGGATCAACGACTTACGATGCCAGCAACTTGCGATGCCGGCCACCTGCGAGGAGCGTCGCGATTTGACTCGTCGGGCAAAACACCGGCACGATGTCATCATCCCGCAATCGCATCACGCTTCAGGCTCGCACAGCTCATGACCGTTCGTCCCATTGTCCGGTATCCCGACCGTCGCCTCGGAATCCCGGCACGGCCCGTCACGGCATTCGACGGCGCGCTGTGTGAACTTGCAGCGGATCTGCTGGACACGATGCGCGCCGCGCCCGGCATCGGCATCACGGCGCCACATATCGGTGTGCCCTTGCGGGTCGTGGTGCTCGAGCTCGACGCCAGCGAAGGCGCGCGCACCTACGTCAATCCGGAGATCGAATGGGCCGCGCCCGAGATGATCCTGCACCGGGAAGGCAGCGTCTCGATGCCCGGCATCAACGACGAGGTGCAGCGCCACGCGCGCGTCCGGATCAGCTATCAGGATGTCGATGGCAACATGCACACGGAGCAGTCGGATGGCTTACGTGCGGTGTGCCACCAGCACGAGATCGACCAGCTCGACGGCATGTTCTGGATTCAGCGGCTGTCGCGGCTGAAGCGGGAGCGGTTGATCAAGAGATTTGAGAAAGTGTCGCGGGGGTAATGTGCGGTCGCGCTGTTCAACCGCGTCGGATCCTGTCGATTGCTTCTCCGAGCCGCACGACGGACTGCCGTACGAGATCCTCGCCCTTGCCGAGGATGCCACGAAGCTCTTCTTCCATACCTGTATGCGGCGGCGTGCCTCCTTCGGGCAATGGCGGCAGGATATGGGCGAAATAGGTTTTGCCCAAAAGCCTGTGCAGCAGGCGTTCGCCTGGGAACGGATGGCCGTTGTTGAGGGCGCGCGCGGCCTTCAGCAACTGCCGGATATCGTACTGGGTGGGCGAGAGATCCGGCACCTGCTTTCGTATGCCGAGCAGCGTATAAACCGCGATCCTCGCCGTGCGCACCGAGCTTTCCATGGTAAAGACCACGTCATTGTTGGTCTCGACGAACTGGCCGAGCACGGCCAGATTGGTGGAGCCTTCCGGCACGACGCGGGGCCGGTCGCCCGCCGCCCGCGGCATGAACTCGGCCGTGATGTAGGGCATCAGCGAGATGCGCACCTTGGTGTTGGCGACCACGTCATCGAGTTGGTCGACGATGCCGAGATGGTAGCAGAGCTCAGCAAGGATCTCACGGCCGGTGCAGGCCGGCATCGGCTTCTTCACGTAGTCGCCGTTCTTGTCCATGAACAGGCCAAATACCCAGATCACCAGGATGTCGTCCGGCTGCGTCGGGAAATGCGGCTGCCGGTTGCAGGTGAAACTCATCAGCCAGCCGCTGTCGGTGAAGGTGATGATTCCGCCCGTAACCGTCCTGCCGGAATAGGGATCGTTGACCGACAGCTCCTTCAGCTTGTCGACGAAGGGCGAGGGTTTGCAGGTCAGAGTGACTGACTCCCACATCGACCGGTCGATGTCGCCGTAGAATTTCTCGGGCTTGCCGAAGACGGGCGACCTCTTCGCGAGGTTGCGCCACAGCGTCCAGTCGCTTTCCTCGCCGGGATCGTCGCGGCCGCGTTCCAGAACGGGCGCGTTGTCCATGTCGCCGTAGGCCGTGCCCTCGGTGATGGAACCGGTCAGGGCGAAGACAAGGTCCTTGGGACCGATCTCGATTGTTTCGGCACCGTCCTTCGTTCTGCATTGAAGTCCGGTGACCGTCTTCTTCTCGCCGTCGATCTCCATGCCCAGGTCGTGGACCCGCGTATCGAGCCGGATCTGAACGCCCTTCTCGCGGAGCATACGGACCAGCGGCACGACGAAGCTGTCGTACTGGTTGTATTTGGGGAAGACGAGGGCCGACAAGTCGTTCAAGCCGTCGAGCGCGTCGAGGAAGCGGTGCATGTAGAGCTTCATCTCCAGCACGCTGTGCCAATTGTTGAAGGCAAACATCGTGCGCCAGAAGTACCAGAAGTTGGATTCCAGGAAGCCCTTGGAGAAATATTGCTCGACCGTCACGTCATCGAGCTCGTCCTTGCGCTTGAGCAGCAGGCGGACCAATTCCCACTGCTGCGGCTTGGTGAGGCCGAGCGTGGAAAAATCCTTGATCTGGCCCTGCTTGTGCATGAGCCTGGCCTTCGACCAGTTCGGGTCGTTGTCGTTGACCAGCCGATACTCGTCGAGGACGCTGTAGCCATCCGGCAGTTCCAGCGCGGGCACATCCTTGAACATGTCCCAGAGGTTGTCGTAGTTCCAGTTCATCTCGCGTCCGCCGCGGATGATGTAGCCGTCTTCCGGACTGCCCGCGCCGTCGAGCGAACCGCCTTCCGTGTCCAGATCCTCTACGACGGTGATGTTTTCCGCCGGCATATGGCCGTCGCGGATGAGGTAGAAGGCGACCGCCAGCCCGGCAATGCCGCCCCCGATGATCCAGGCCTTGCGCTTCTCCACCCCCTCGGTCGGCAGTGGCCGATGCCGCTGGTAGATGCCGATCATGTCGGGAGGCGGCAGCGTATTGTTGGGCGTGTTGTGCCAGTAGGCCCGTGTGGGGTCCGGTTCGACCGCGACGTCGCGCGGGGGCTGCGGATAGACCGGCTTCGCGGGTCTGACCATATGGCCTCCTGCGGCGCTCTGCGCCATCTCTCAGTTTTTCATGGCTTGCGGAACGTCGCAGCCACAAGGCTTGGACCAAGGGCTTGGAAGCCCGGCCGGAGGAATGTTGCGCGCCGAAGCCGCGGCCTGACAGTAGCACGATGCCGTCTGATCCGCGATGCGGAACAGCAGTTCGTTCGCGGTGAACACGTTCTTCACCGATGTCGCGAAGTCGGATCCCGGAGCTTGTCGGCAATCTCCTCAAGGTCGAGCAAACTGTAGTCGTCCACCTCGTTCGGGTTCTTCTCGAACCTATTTCAGCGGCAGAAAAACGTCCGCGACCGCCTCATGCTCCGGTACCTCCGGGAAGAAGCTCAGCCGCTGGCAATAGATCGGGAAGTCGCGGGCTTCCTCGCCGCTGGCCGGCAGCCAGTCGCGATAAAGATAGAGCGCGGCGGGCTCCAGATTATCGGTGTAGCCGACGACGCGCAGCACCGCGCAGCGTCCGCCGGGGATCTCGCCGGCCTTGATCCCTTCGCCATTCGCCTCGATCGGTTGATCCGTCCCGACGCAAAGGTCGATGCTATATTCGTCCTGCTGCGCGGGACGCCCCTCGGAATGCCAGACATTGAAGGTCGGACTCGTCCTGGGGTGCAGGCCGGCGGCCCTGCGCCAGGCGATAAACCGCCGGATCGTGTCACCAAGCGTCTCAGGGCTTCCCCGGTGCTCCATGATCGCCACCCTCGTGGGGTGCACATCGCGGATCGTCACGTCGTCTGTGGTAAAGTTCTTCTGCATGAGCTTGCTCCTCGCATTGTCGAGAGGCCCGAAGGCCGCAAGCCACGGCTCCCAGTCCGGCGATTTCCGAAACGACGACGGCGATTGCCCGAACCGTTGCCGAAAGGCGCGGGCGAAGGCGTCAGGTGCGTCGTAACCGGCATCCATCGCGATGTCGGTGACATCAAGGGCGTCATTGTAGGCCAGCTGATGCGACGCGCGCTTCAGACGGGCCAGCTGGACATAGCGGTGCACGGACAACCCGAAGGTCGCCGTGAACTGCCGGTGGAAATGGAATTTCGAGAACGCGGCGACAGCGCTTAAGCCGTCCAGGTCCAGATCATCGTCAAGATGCCGGTCGATATGGTCCAGCACCCGCCGGATCCGGTCTTGATAGTTTTGCAACGCCGCCGTCATCGTCTCTCCTCCGTGGCGGGTTTAGTTAGGCGATGACGGCCATGATTTGCTCGACCGATCTTGCGGTTTGGGATGATATCGCGGAATTCGCACAGTCCGTAGGGCGGATTAGCGAAGCGTAATCCGCCATCTCTCATCACATCGCGTGGACGGACGGCGGATTACGCCTTGCGGCTAATCCGCCCTACGGACTGCAAGATGGTCGCGCAGACATGGTACGAGGACAAGCGCCCGGATCACTTTTTAGTCGTGCCCTCAGATGGCTGCTCTGCCGACCCGCCGATTTTCTTCGAGACCACGTAGACGTCGACGCCGCTCATCGAGCATTCCTCGCTTGATGCCTGGTTTTTCGTGATGACCTCGATCTTCTTGCCATCCGTGGTGTAAAACGTGATGTCGTAAACCTGTCGGTAGAGGTCTTTGCCGATCTTTTCGGATGCGAGACGAACGGCCTTGGTCTGCGCCTCGATCACTGATGGGATATCAATCAGGCCGGCGTTCTTGAGGTGCGTGAGGGCCATGTTGGTGGGCCAACTCGCGCAGTCCGGAGACTTCGCCAGAGCCACCGCAGCCGGCATCACAAATATTGCGGCCATCACCACTTTCAACGCGGCGCGCATCAATGCACCACCTTGATGGTGTGGTCGCCACTTTCCCAGATCTGCTTGCGCCTATTGATGGGCAGGACGGCAACGTACATGCCGTCGCGGTCGCCGCGCTTGTAAAGCTTCTCGCCAGGCTTGAGCTTCTGAAGTCCCGTATCGGTCAACAAGGTATTCTCCGTTCGGTTCGCCGCCAGATACCATCATGGCACCATGATGGTACAGAACCGACCGAAACGGAGCCCCTAAAAACGTGCCCTCGACAGTACCAGCAATATGGCGAGATTGGGCGCGACGGGGTGATACAGAATGTAATGCCTAAATCCTGTCTTCATGAGTTACCCGTCATTTTTACCAGTGCATGCCGTCTCACTCAGTCTCTAAAAATTACTCCCACTCAATCGTCCCCGGCGGCTTGCTGGTCACGTCATACACCACCCTATTCACGCCCTTCACCTCGTTGATGATGCGCGTGGCGGTCTCGCCCAGGAATTTCATGTCGAACTGGTAGAAGTCCGCGGTCATGCCGTCGGTTGAGGTGACGGCGCGCAGGCCGACGACAAAGTCATACGTGCGGCCGTCGCCCATGACGCCGACGGTCTTGACAGGGAGCAGCACGGCAAAGGCCTGCCAGATGTCGTCGTAGAGGCCGTGCTTGCGGATCTGGTCGATGTAGACGGCGTCGGCCTGGCGCAGGATGTCGAGCTTGTCCTTCGTGATGTCGCCGGGGCAGCGGATGGCGAGGCCCGGGCCCGGGAACGGGTGGCGGCCGACGAAGATTTCGGGGAGGCCGAGCTCACGGCCGAGCTTGCGCACCTCGTCCTTGAACAGCTCGCGCAAGGGCTCGACGAGCTTCATGTTCATGCGCTCGGGCAGACCGCCGACATTGTGGTGCGACTTGATCGTCACCGAGGGGCCGCCGGTGAAGGAGACGCTCTCGATCACATCGGGATAGAGCGTGCCTTGCGCCAGGAAGTCGGCGCCGCCGATCTTCTTGGCTTCAGCTCGAACACCTCGATGAAGAGACGGCCGATGGTCTTGCGCTTGGTCTCGGGGTCGGTGACGCCTTCGAGCTCGCCGAGAAATTGCTTGGAGGCATCCACGTGCACGAGCGGGATGTTGTAGTGATGGCGGAACAGGTCGACCACGGTCTTGGCTTCATCAAGGCGCAGCATGCCGTGATCGACAAACACGCAAGTGAGCTGGTCGCCGATGGCCTCGTGGATCAGCACGGCGGCCACGGCCGAATCGACGCCGCCGGACAGGCCGCAGATCACCTTGCCCTTGCCCACCTGGGCGCGGATCTTCGCGATCTCCTCCTCGCGGAAGGCGCGCATGGTCCAGTCGCCGGTGAGGCCGGCGATCTTGCGAACGAAGTTGCGGATCAGCTTGGCGCCGTCGGGCGTGTGCACCACTTCGGGGTGGAACATCAGGCCGTAATATTTGCGCGTCTCGTCCTGGATGATCGCGAAGGGCGCGTTCGGCGAGGTGCCGGCGACCGAGAAGCCCGGCGGCATTTTCGTGATGCGGTCGCCATGGCTCATCCAGACCTGGTTCTTGCCGCCGAGCGACCAGACGTCCGCGAACAGCTTGCTCTCGGCCTTCACCTCGACATCGGCGCGGCCGAATTCGCGGTGATGGCCGCCCTCGACGGTGCCGCCAAGCTGCGCCGCCATGGTCATCTGGCCGTAGCAGATGCCGAGCACCGGGACGCCGGAGGCGAAGATCGCTTGCGGGGCGCGGGGCGAACCGGCTTCATGCACCGATTCAGGGCCTCCGGAGAGGATCACCGCCTTCGGCTTCATCTCCTTGAAGGCTTCTTCGGCCTTGTTGAACGGGACGATCTCGCAATAGACGCCGTCCTCGCGCACGCGACGCGCAATCAGCTGCGTCACCTGGCTGCCGAAGTCGACGATGAGAATCTTGTCGTGCGCCGAGGCCACGGAGGGCGTCGACTGCTGGGCGTTCTGTGCTGCTGTCATGGCAAGCAAATACGCGACGCCGTCCCTCCCCGCAACCGCGCCGGGGCGCGCGCCCACATTCTTCTTTGGGCATGGACAAACGGGTATAGGTAAGTATCATTGACCTAATATGCCCCACTCGCCAAACAGGGCCCGATCAGGGAGAACGCCATGTCACAGCATCATCAGCCATCGACGCTCGCAGCGCTCGGCCGGACCTGGGTCGAAGCCTGGAATGCACGCGACCTCGAGCGCGTGCTCACGCTCTATGACGAGGAGGCCGTGATGACCTCGGACCGCATCCCCGCGATGGGGTTCGACGCTAGCGGCACCGTGCGCGGCAAGGACGCTTTGCGTGCCTATTGGGGCAAGGCGCTCGGGCTGCTGCCGGACCTGCATTTTTCGCTGATCGATGTGTTCGTGAGCCCGGACAGCGTCGTGGTGTTCTACGAGAACGAGCGGGGGAAGAGGATTTGCGAGTATCTGCGGGTGAATGATGCGGGGCTGATCGTGCAGGGATCGGCTCATCATTTGCCGCATTGAGCACAGTCACGCCGCCTGCTTCTCGATCCGTATTGCGCTCGCAAGGACGGAGACTGCGGGCAACGCGTGCGATAACAACGGCACCGCCGGCTCTGACACAGGACCACCCCCATGAAGCTCCCCGCCTCCCCCTTCACCGTCACCGACTGGAGCAAGGTCGAGGCCACCACGCATCCCGGTGAGACCGGGCACGCGTTGTGGCGGACGCTGAACATCGGCGAGTTGCGGGTGCGGATGGTGGAGTATTCGCCGGGCTATCTCGCCGACCATTGGTGCGACCGCGGACACGTGCTCTACGTGCTCAAGGGCGAGCTCGACAGCGAGTTGCGCGACGGGCGGAAATTCAAGCTGACGGCGGGGATGAGCTACCAGGTCTCGGATTTCGGCGATGCCGCGCATCGCTCGTCGACGGCCGTCGGCGCGACGCTGTTTATCGTGGACTGACGGCTCTGGCACCGGGTTTTGCAGCGCAAAATAGCAAAGCCTGCCGGGCTCGCTGCCAGCGCGCGCCGCCTTGAACTGGCCCCAATAAATCGGTATATTATCAAGCATCGATCCTTGGCCGAACGACTGGGCCGCTCCGTCTCATTTCCAATGGACGAGCACGTTTCAGGTATTTCTCCAAAATCGACCAACCGGGACGATGGGCGCAGCAATGTGCATTTGTCCCCCTGAGTGCATCGTCAATGAAAGGAAATGACTATGGCAATGGGCACCGTGAAGTGGTTCAATAACCAAAAGGGCTTTGGCTTCATCCAGCCGGATGACGGCCAGAAGGACGTCTTCGTTCACATCAGCGCCGTTGAACGCGCTGGTCTGAGCACCCTCAACGAGGGTCAGAAGGTCTCGTTCGACATCGTTGCGGACCGCCGCAGCGGCAAGTCCTCGGCCGACAACCTCCGCGCCGGCTAGTTGACCGCGCAATTCGCGATCTGACCACGGACGTACCGGCAGATCGTAGAGTTCAGAGACCCCGCGACCGGGCTCCGGTTCGCGGGGTTTTTGTTTGGGCAAAGTTGTCATTCCGGGGCTCGCGAAGCGAGAGCCCGGAATCCATTGATCCGCAGAATGCGCCGCCCGATGGATTCCGGGCTCGCCCTTCGGGCGCCCCGGAATGACGGCGGAGCGAGATCAGCCCATCTTCTTCAACACCGACACGAAGAACCCATCCGTCCCCGTGCGGCGCGGCGTCATCAGCCAGCCTTCGTCCGATTGCAGCGCGGCTTTCGCAAAATCCTCGGCCTTGTCCCAGAGCACGCTCGCGATCTGCTCCGGCGGCACCACCGCGAATTCGGGATGGCGACCGACGAAGGCCCTCACCTGCTCGCCGTTCTCCTCCGGCAGCACCGAGCAGGTGATGTAGGCGATGCGGCCGCCGGCCTGTACCAGCGGCGCGGCGCGCTCCAGCACCTCGGCCTGGTCCTTGAGGCGGATCTCCAGCGCACCCGGGCGCATGCGCCATTTGGCGTCGGGATTACGGCGCCAGGTGCCGGTTCCCGTGCAGGGGGCGTCGATCACGACGAGGTCGGCGGAGGCGCGGATGTCGGCAAGCGGATCGGCGTCGCCCTTGGGCGTGCGGACGTCGGCATTGTGGACGCCGGCGCGCGACAGGCGCTCGTGGATCGGCGCAAGCTGGCGCTTGTCGCTGTCGGTCGCGATCAGGCGGCCTTTGCCCTGCATCATCGCTGCGAGCGCCAGGGTTTTGCCGCCGGCCCCCGCACAGAGATCAATCACCTGCTCGCCCGGTTTTGCTGCGGTGAAAAGGGCCGCAAGCTGCGATCCTTCATCCTGAACTTCAACGCCGCCCTTGATGAAATCCTCTTCCGCCTGGATGCCCGGGTTACGCGCATCGGCCGAAAGCTCGATGCGCAGGCCATTTGCCGACCAAGGCGTCGGTTTCGCATGAAGATGAGCAAGTGCCTTCAGCACCTTGTCGCGATTGGATTTTAGCGTGTTGACGCGCAGGTCCAGCGGGGCCCGGCTCGCCATCGCGACGGCTTCCGCCACGCGGTCCTCGCCGAACACTTTGGCCAGATGGGAATCGAGCCATTCCGGATAGTCGCCGGCGATCGCGGCGGGCGCGTCCTTGAGGGAGCGCGAGGCCAGCGCGGCCTGCTCGGCCTCCGTCAGCGGCGACGGCGCGAAACGGCTGCCGTCGAACAAGGCGGCCATGGTCGCGGTGTCCATGTTGCGCTCGAGGCGGAGCATGCCGATCAGCCGGGCGCGTGCGGTCTCGGAATCCATCAGGAAGGCGCTGGAGGAAAAGCGGCGCAGCACGTCCCAGACCAGGCCAGCAATGGCGGCGCGGTCGCCGGAGCCTGCGAAGCGGTGCGCGGTGCCCCACTCCTTCAGCGCCTTGGCCGCGGGCACGCGGTCGCGTTCGATGATGTCGATGAGTTCGATGGCTGCGGACAGCCGGGCAGCAGGAGTCATTTGAATCTTTCAGATCAGATCCGACTCGTAAGAGTCAGATCAGCAACAGAATTTTCAGTGCGAAGTAGATCCACATCGCCAGCAGCACCAGCACGCCGGCGAGCCAGACCGACGAGCGCCGGCCGAGATTGTTCGAGGTGACGAACACGCCGGCATGAGCAAAGCGGCAGACCACGAACACCCAGGACATCAGCACGATGAAGAGATCGGCATGGCGCAGGGGGAGCGCCAGCGCGATCAGGGCATAGAACAGCACCGGCAGCTCGAACTGGTTGCGGTAGCAATTGGCGATTTGTGTGGCGCCCTTCGGCCAGTTCGGCTCGCCAAGCGCAATGTCGCGGCTCTTGGTCTCGCCGGAGACCAGCGCCTGGCGGCGCCCGAACACCATGCCGATCAGGAGCGCGAAGGTGAGCCCGATCTGCACGAAGACCGGCAGCAAAACCATTTGAACGGACATCGGAACTTTCCCGTAAGGCGGAATGCCGCGGACCGTCATTAGCCGCGACTGTCGACGCTGACAATCAACGAGTTGAACCGGCGTTCCCGATCCCGCGACCAACTCCCGATCGTCAAAGCGATTTCGGCCCTCATGGGCCCGGCGAGAAAGCGCCATGAACCTGATGTCGTCCTTGGCCGGCCTGTTCGGCGACACCCCCGACGCCTCGCTCGCCATCTGGATGTCGGCACTAGCCGGCGTCGCCGCGGCACTGGCGGTCGCACTGACGCTGGCGGTCTATTTCCGCATGGCCTACCGGACCCGGCGCGACGTGCTGAGGCATGGCTTGGCCGTGCTGGCCGCAGCCGCCCTGTTCGCCTTCGTTGCCTACGACATGCGCCATGCCGCGCTCGCCGATCGCGTCGCTTCGCCGCTCGCCGGCCCCGTGGCGCCGCAGGACGCCGACACGATCCGCCATCGCGTGCTTTAAACTTTGTTCGATCGCAGATTGTGCGCGCGCGTCATCGTTCCGACGTTTGGCCGCGCGATACTTCGCGCATGTCCGAATTTCGCCTCACCCAGATTTCCGACACGCATCTCGGCCGGCGCTTTCCCGGCCTGATCGCAAATTTCCAGGCGATCAGCGAGCACATCGACGCCGACAGGCCTGATCTCGTCATCAACACCGGCGACGTTTCATTCGACGGTCCGACCAGCCGCGACGACGTGGCGTTTGCGAAGAGCCTGCACGACGCCCTGCCCGTCGCCTGCCGCTATCTGCCGGGCAATCACGACATCGGCGACAACCCGACCGCACTCGGGCCGGCGCCCAAGCCGCCGATCGCGGATGCCCATTGCCAGCAATTCCGCGACATCATCGGCGAGGACCATTGGTCGTTCGAGGCCGCCGGCTGGCGCTTCATCGGCCTCAACTCGCTGGTGATGAATTCAGGGCTCGCCTTCGAGGCCGAGCAGTTCGATTGGCTGGCTTCGGAAATTTCCCAGGTCAACGGCAGGCCGGTCGCGCTGTTCCTGCACAAGCCGGTGTTTCTCAACCTGCCCGACGATCCCGAACTCCCCGAGACCTCGATCCGCTACGTGCCGCAGCCGGCGCGTGCGCGGCTGATCGAGATGTTTGGCAAGGTCGATCTGCGCTTGATCGCCAGCGGTCACGTGCACCAGCGCCGCGACTTCAGCTATCGCCATACACGCCACGTCTGGGCGCCGTCAGCCGGCTTCAAGATCAACGACGCCCGCCAAGACCGGATCGCGATCAAGGAGACCGGCCTCGTCGAGTACCGCTTCGGGCCCGACAGCTTCGAAGTCCGCCACGTCCGCGCCGCGGGCCAGATCGATATCGATATCGAAGAGCTCTTCGCCCAGATGGGCGGCGAGCATTAGCGCCGCGGCTTACGCGACGCTCTTGAGATCCTGCTGGATCGCAGCCAGCAGCGATTGCAGCGCTTCGCTGGTCACCGGCTTGGCTTCAGCCTTGGCGAGCCCAACACTCGCGGGCTGCGCGGCTTTGACCGGGCGCTTCGGGAACGGCGGCGCCGGCATCGCGGGTTGCGTGAACGCACCCTCGTCGTCGGTGTGAACGAACTTGCCGTGGATGACGTCGCCGCGCCGGCCCATGACGAACATGGTCGCCCAATAACCGGCCGCCAGAAGGATTATGCAGAAAATACCGATCTCTAACATCGCAACACCTAAAATATGCGCGATGATTCAATGCCTTCGCCCGGAGGTCAATGAACGAACGGTCACACCTGCGGAGTTTACGGGCAGGTGTGGCCGATCGGTGACTCTTTGTTAACCATCGACGTCAGGTGTGTGACGCCGGTGCAACCAGGCCTTGCAATTAAGCCTTATCTTGCCCCACCCGCACCAGCTGCTTGCCGAAATTGGCGCCCTTCAGGAGCCCGATGAACGCGCCAGGGGCGCTCTCCAGGCCCTCGGTGACGAACTCCTTGTACTTGACCTTGCCGTCGCGGACCCAGGTGGACATGTCGCGCAGGAAGTCGCCATGGCGCGAGGCGAAGTCGGAGACGATGAAACCGCGGAAGGTCAGCCGCTTGGTCAGCGTCGCGCGCATCATCGCGCCGGCCCATTTCGGCGGCTTGGCCTCGGTGTCGTTGTAATGGGCGATCAGGCCGCAGACCGGCACGCGCGCGAACGGATTGAGCAGCGGGAACACCGCCTCGAACACGGCGCCGCCGACATTCTCGAAATAGACGTCGATGCCCTTCGGGCAGGCGTCCTTCAGCTTCGCGGCGAGATCGGGATCGCGGTGATCGAGGCAGGCATCGAAGCCGAGCTCCTTCACCACGTAGTCGCACTTGTCCTTGCCGCCGGCGATGCCGACCGCGCGTGCGCCCTTGATCTTCGCGATCTGGCCCACGGCCGAGCCGACCGCACCGGAGGCACCGGCAACGACGACGGTCTCGCCGCCTTGCGGCTTGCCGATGTCGAGCAGGCCCGTGTAGGCGGTCATGCCGGGCATGCCGAGCACGCCGATCGACGTCGAGATCGGCGCGAGCCTTGGATCGACCTTGATCAGGCCCTTGCCGTTCGAGATCGCGTGCGATTGCCATCCGGTACGGGCTCGCACGATGTCGCCCTTGGCGAAGTCGGGATTGTTGGAGGCCGCGACCTCGCTGACCGCCTCGCCTTCCATCACGCCGCCGACCGGCACAGGTGCTGCGTAGGACGGACCATCGCTCATGCGCCCGCGCATGTAGGGATCGAGCGACAGCCAGATCGTGCGCAGCAGGACTTCACCTGCCGCAGGCGTCGGGATTGCGAATTCCTCGATGCGGAAATCAGACGACTTGGGCTCGCCGACGGGACGCGCGGCGAGAACGATGCGCTTGGCCTGGGACATGATGGCTTCCTCCTGATTGTCTTTCGACATGACGGAAGCGGAGGGAGCGGGGCGCGTCAATACAAAAGCGGCGGAGCGCGGCGGCCGCACTCTCGCTGTCATCGCCCGACTTGATCGGGCGATCCAGTATTCCAGAGACAGTTGTGGTCAAGCCGAGAAGCCGCGGCGTACTGGATGCCCCGCCTTCGCGGGGCATGACAGCGTTTGTGCGGAGCGAGCGCGCCGAAACCGACGCGCAGGCGAAACGACTAACCCCCGCCCGGATAGTTCGGCGCCTCGCGCGTGATGGTCACGTCGTGGACGTGGCTTTCGCGCAGGCCCGCGCCGGTGATGCGGACGAACTGCGCCTTCTCGTGCAGATCCTTCATGTCGCGGGCACCGACATAACCCATCGCGGCGCGCAGGCCGCCGGCAAGCTGGTGCATGACGTTGCCGACCGGGCCCTTGTAGGGCACCTGGCCCTCGATGCCCTCGGGCACGAGCTTGAGCGTGTCCTTGATGTCCTGCTGGAAGTAGCGATCGGCCGAGCCGCGCGCCATCGCGCCGACCGAGCCCATGCCGCGATAGGCCTTGTAGGAACGGCCCTGCCACAGGAAGACTTCGCCGGGCGTCTCGTCGGTGCCGGCGAGCAGCGAGCCGACCATGGCGATGTCAGCGCCGGCAGCGAGCGCCTTGGCGAGATCGCCGGAGAACTTGATGCCGCCGTCGGCGATGACGGGGATATTCGACTTCTTCGCCGCCTCGACCGCATCCATGATCGCGGTGAGCTGCGGCACGCCGACGCCGGCGACGATGCGCGTGGTGCAGATCGAGCCGGGGCCGATGCCGACCTTGATGCAGTCGGCGCCTGAATCGATCAGCGCCTGCGTCCCTTCCGTGGTGGCGACGTTGCCGGCGACGACCTGCACCGAATTGGACAGACGCTTGATGCGGTTCACCGCATGCAGCACGTGGCGGGAATGGCCGTGCGCGGTGTCGACGACGACGAGGTCGACGCCGGCATCGATCAGCCGCTCGGTACGCTCGAAGCCGGTGTCACCGACGGTGGTAGCCGCGGCAACGCGCAGGCGCCCCTGCGCGTCCTTGCAGGCGAGCGGATGGGCGACCGCCTTCTCCATGTCCTTCACGGTGATCAGGCCGACGCAGCGATACTGGTCGTCGACGACGAGCAGCTTTTCGATGCGGTGATGGTGCAGCAATCGCCGGGCTTCGTCCTGGTTGACGTTCTCGCCCACCGTGACGAGGCCTTCATGCGTCATCAGTTCGGAGACTTTTTGCCGGCGATCGGTCGCAAAGCGCACGTCGCGGTTGGTGAGGATGCCAACCAGCTTGCCCGGCGTGGCCTTGCCGGCACCGGTGACGACGGGAATGCCGGAGATGCCGTGATCGCTCATCAGCTTGAGCGCATCGTCGAGCGTCGCCTCGGGGCTGATGGTGAGCGGATTCACCACCATGCCCGAACTCGAACCTCTTGACCTGCCGCACCTGGGCGGCCTGCCCTTCGGGATCGAAATTGCGGTGGATGACACCGAGGCCGCCGGCCTGCGCCATGGCGATCGCCATGCGCGCCTCGGTGACGGTGTCCATGGCGGAGGCCATGATCGGGATGTTGAGCGGGATGGCGCGGGTAACGTGGGTGCGGATGTCGACCTCGCCCGGCATGACGTCCGACAGGCCTGGCTTCAGCAGCACGTCGTCGAACGTATAGGCTTCGCGGATGCCTTGAAGTTGCACCGTGGCCATATGCCAACTCCTTCCTGCGGCCGTGCCGCAAATAGCGATGGATGAGCGCCGCCCTCGGCGTACCTTGCGGCATCGCCGGAGAATCGGAGCCCATCGGTGGGGTTGACGCGGGTCGATAGCATGGCCGGATGACGAATCAAAGCAATTCGGACCGCTGGCCAGCCATGCACGGGCATTTTAAGTAAATTCAGCGTGGATAGCCCGTGCGCGACCCACCCGCCGCCATTCCGGGCGCGACGAAGTCGCGAGCCCCGAATGACGAGGGAGCGAGCGCAACCGCCTTTGGAGGTCACACCGTTGTTATGCGGAATTTAGGTGCTATGCGTCGATCCACAATGGTCCCGGCCGGGTGGCGGTGTTAAGCCGCAATTCTCGCCCTTCCTTCTGATTTCCATTACCAGCCCGTCATGGTCGACAAGCAACGCATCATTCCGCTGATCGTGGCCACTGCTCTCTTCATGGAGAACATGGACTCGACGGTGATCGCCACCTCGCTGCCGGCGATCGCGGCCGACATCGGCACCAGCCCGCTGACGCTGAAGCTCGCGATCACGTCCTACCTCCTGTCGCTCGCGGTGTTCATCCCTGCGAGCGGCTGGACCGCTGATCAGATTCGGCGCGCGCATGGTGTTCGCGATCGCGGTTGGCGTGTTCATGGTCGGGTCGGTCGGCTGCGCGCTCTCGACCTCGGTCACCGACTTCGTGTTCGCGCGCATCCTCCAGGGCATGGGCGGCGCGATGATGACGCCGGTCGGGCGTCTCGTGCTGTTGCGCTCGGTCGACAAGAGCGCGCTGGTCAACGCGATGGCCTGGGTGACGGTCCCGGCCCTGATAGGTCCCGTGATCGGCCCGCCGCTCGGCGGCTTCATCACGACCTACGCGTCATGGCACTGGATCTTCCTGATCAACATTCCGATCGGGCTGCTTGGCATCTTCATGGCGCTGCGCTTCATCGATCCGATCAAGAGCGACGAACGCGAGCCGTTCGACCTCTATGGCATGGTGCTGGCAGGCCTCGGGCTTGCCGGCATCGCGTTCGGTCTCTCCGTGGCCGGGCTCAACCTGCTGCCCTGGACCACGGTTGCAGCCCTGGTCGTGGGTGGCGCGATCTCGATGACGCTCTACGTCATTCACGCCCGGCGGACGGGATCGCCGGTGCTGGACTTTTCGCTGCTGAACCTGCCGACGCTGCGCGCGGCCGTGCTCGGCGGCTTCCTGTTCCGGCTCGGCATCGGCGCCCTGCCCTTCCTGCTGCCGCTGTTGATGCAGGTCGGCTTCGGGCTGTCGCCGTTCCATTCCGGCCTCGTCACCTTCGGCTCCTCGCTCGGCGCGATGGGCATGAAGACGCTGGCCGCGCGGATCATCCGCGCTTTCGGCTTCCGCAATCTGATGACGGTGAACGCGATCGTCAGCGCGGTCTTCCTCGCCGCCTGCGCGCTGTTCACGGTGACGACGCCGCTGCTGATCATCATGATCATCCTGGTGGTCGGCGGCTTCTTCCGTTCGCTCGAGTTCACCGCGATCAATACTGTGGCCTATGCCGACGTCGAGAGTGCGCAGATGAGCCGCGCCACCACGCTGGTCAGTGTCAACCAGCAGCTCGCGGTCTCCGCCGGCGTCGCGGTTGGTGCCGCCTCGGTCGAGACCACGATGTGGCTCAGCCATGTCAGCGAGCTCAACGCCACCGTGTTCGCGCCGGCCTTCGTCGTGGTGGCGCTGACCTCGGCGGCGTCGAGCTGGTTCTTCTGGCAAATGCCCGTCGATGCCGGCCACGAGATCTCCGGCCGCAAGGCGGTGGAGATCGCGAGCCGCAAGGGCGCAGCCAAGAGCGCTGCAACCGCCGCCGTCAAGACGGCGACGGAAGATACGCAGGACATGCGGGATCAGCGGCTGGGGTAGTTGCGGATCTCGTCATTGCGAGCAAAGCGAAGCAATCCAGAGTCTGTTCGCGGAGGGATTCTGGATTGCTTCGTCGCAAAAGCTCCTCGCAATGACGGTGTCTGCCGCTACGCCTTTGCCCCGCCGCGAAAGCCCGTCGCCAGCACGTAGCGTTCCGAGGAATCCTGCCGGCTCGCCGCCGGTTTGACATGACGCACGCTCGCAAAGTCGCGCTTGAGCTGGGCGAGCAGCTCGGCATCGGCGCCGCTCTGGAACGCCTTCGCGAGAAACGTCCCGCCCGGCTTCAGCACGTCGCAGGCAAACGCCGCGGCGGTCTCGATCAGGCCGACGATGCGGAGCTGGTCGGTCTTGCGATGGCCGGTGGTGTTGGCGGCCATGTCGGACATTACGACATCGGCGCCGCCGCCGAGCATCGCGTTGAGCTTCGCCGGTGCGTCATTGTCCATGAAGTCGAGCTGCGCGAAGTCGACGCCGGCAATCTCGGGCATGTCCAGCAGATCGATCGCGACTACCTTGCCCTTGCCGTCGATCGAGCCGACGCGCTTGGCCGCGATCTGGCTCCAGCCGCCCGGCGCAGCACCGAGGTCGACCACGGCCATGCCTGATTTCAGCAGGCGATATTTGTCGTCGATCTCGAGCAGCTTGAAGGCCGCGCGCGAGCGATAGCCCAGCGCCTTTGCCTTGACGACATAGGGATCGTTGAGCTGCCGCTCCAGCCAGAGCTTCGACGACAATTTGCGCTTGCCGCCGGTCTTGACCTGGACGTGCAAGCGGCCGGTGGTGTCCTTGGCCAGGTCTCACCAGCTCCCGAGCGCGCCGTCCTCGCGCATCATCTCGACCAGCATGCCTTCGCGCAGGCCCCGGTCGGCGACGCGCAGGCGTGGCAGTGGAAAAGCACGGCGGATGGCATCGAGGATGGCGCAGCCCGCCAGCACGAGATCGGCGCGCTCGATGCTGATGCAGCTGTTGTTGGCACGCTCCTCGTAGCTCATGCCGAGCAGCTTGCTGATGGTCGCGGTGATGTCGTTATCGTTCATCCAGATGCTGTCGATGCGGCGGCGGTCATAGCGCGCAAGGTTGAGATGGATGCCGGCGAGCGTCGTCACGGTGCCGGAGGTGCCGAGCAGATGCATGTCGGTGAGATCGCCGCCATGCTGTTCGGCGAACGGCGCGACATGGTTCGCGACCTCCTGCTCCATCGCGGCATAGATCTCCGGCGTCACGTCGCGGCCGCCGAACTGCTCGGCCAGCGTCACGACGCCAAGCGGGATCGACATCCAGGCTTTGATGCGCGGCTCCGGATTGGTGGGATCGCGCTCGATCCGCACCAGCTCGGTCGAGCCGCCGCCGATATCGAACAGGATGGCGCCGCGCCCCTGGGGATCGACCAGCGGCGAGCAGCCGAGCACGGCCAGCGCCGCCTCGGTCTCGCGGTCGATCACCTCGAGCTCGATGCCGGTCTCGGCCGCGACGCGGCCGCGGAAACCTTCCGCATTCGAGGCTGCGCGGCAGGCTTCGGTCGCGATCAGCCGCAGCCGCCGCGCTTTCCGCAAATTGATCTTGTCGCGGCAGATGCTGAGCGCCGCGATGGCCCGCTCGATCGCGGCCTCGCTGATGCAGCCGGTCGCCGAGACCCCCTCGCCGAGCCGGATGATGCGCGAGAAGGAATCGACCACGCGAAAGCCGTCGCTGGTCGGACAAGCGATCAGGAGCCTGCAATTATTGGTGCCGAGGTCCAGCGCCGCATAGACGCCGGTTCCCGGCGCCTGCACGGGGACAGCCGGTTCGGTGGCCAATGCCACCGCCGCCATCGACCCCTCCAGCTCACCGTGCGGCGCATGGCCGTCGCGGAGCCGCGTGTGGTCATTCATACAAACTGTCTTTCCGCGGCCGATTGGGCCGATCTGGAATTGCTTTTTCGCCTTAAACATTAGCAGCGCGGCAGGGCTGCGCAACAACGCATCACATGGGACCATGCCCATTCGTGCGTTGTCGTGAACGGGGCGGTGGGTTATCTGAGGGTGCGGTCCCCCCAGGCGCCCACAAAGCGCGCAAATTGCCGGCTTTTCAGGTCATTTCTCATGCAAGAACACATGAAATCCTCGACGCTCGAAAACGCTATTGCACTGCAAAAATACGGTGTCGGGCAGCCGGTCCGCCGCAAGGAGGACGACACGCTGGTGCGCGGCAAGGGCCGCTATACCGACGATTTCAACCTGCCCGGCCAGGCCTATGCCGTGGTGGTCCGCTCCACCCACGCCCATGGCCTCATCCGCGGCCTCGGCACCGACGCCGCCAGGGCGATGCCGGGCGTGCTGGGGGTGTGGACCGGAAAGGATCTCGACGCCGCCGGCCATGGCCCCTTCACGTGCGGCCTGCCGCTGAAGAGCCGTGACGGCTCGCCCCTGCTCCAGACCAACCGCCAGCCGCTGGCAACCGACAAGGTTCGCTTCGTCGGCGATCCCATAGCCTTCGTGGTCGCCGAAACGCTGGCCCAGGCGCGTGACGCGGCCGAGGCGGTCGAGATCGACATCGAGCCGCTGCCGGCGGTGACGGACCCGGAGGAAGCGGCCCAGCCGGGGGCGCCGCAGCTTTACGACCACATCCCGAACAACGTCGCGCTCGATTACCACTACGGCGACATGGAGAAGGTCAACGCGGCGTTCGCCGGCGCCGCCCATGTCACGAAAGTCGACATCGAGAACACCCGCGTCGCCGTGGTCTCGATGGAGCCGCGCGTGGGACGGCCTCCTACGACAAGACAACCGAGCGCTACACCATCCAGATGCCGACACAGGGCGTCGCTGGCAACCGCGCCAACCTTGCCAAGAACCTGAAGGTGCCGAACGAGAAGGTGCGCATCCTCACCGCCAACGTCGGCGGCTCCTTCGGCATGAAGAACGTCAACTACCCCGAATACATGTGCATCCTCTACGCGGCCAAGGCGCTGGGACGCCCGGTGAAGTGGCTCGACGAGCGCTCGACCAGCTTCCTCTCCGACAGCCACGGCCGCGCGCAGAAGATCCATGCCGAGCTCGCGCTCGACGCCGAGGGGCATTTCCTTGCTGCAAAGCTGTCCGGCTACGGCAATCTCGGCGCCTACATCACCGGCGTTGCGCCGGGGCCGTTGTCACTCAACACCGGGAAGAATTTCTCCAGCGTCTACCGCACGCCGCTGATGGGCGTCGACATCAAGACGGTCCTGACCAACACCACGCTGATGGGCGCCTATCGTGGCGCCGGCCGGCCTGAAGCGAACTACTATATGGAGCGGCTGATCGACCGCGCCGCCGACGAGATGGGCATCAACCGGCTGACCTTGCGCAAGCGCAACTTCATCAAGTCGAGCCAGATGCCGTTCCCGGCCTCCTCCGGTGTCACCTATGACAGCGGCGATTTCCAGGCGGTGTTCAACAAGGCGCTCGACATCTCGGATCACGACAATTTCGCCAAGCGCAAGAAGGAGAGCAAGAAGGCGGGCAAGCTGCGCGGCATCGCGGTCGGCTCCTATCTCGAGGTGACCGCACCGCCGAGCCCCGAGCTCGGCAAGATCGTGTTCGATCCCGACGGCTCCGTGCAGCTCATCACCGGCACGCTCGACTATGGCCAGGGCCACGCCACGCCGTTCGCGCAGGTGCTGTGCGCGCAGCTTGGCATACCGTTTGAGAGCGTCAAGCTCGTCCAGGGCGACAGCGACATCGTCCACACCGGCAACGGCACCGGCGGCTCACGCTCGATCACCGCGACCGGGCAAGCCATCGTAGAATCATCAAGGCTCGTGATCGAAAAGGGCAAGCGCGCCGCCGCGCACATGCTGGAGGCCTCAGAGGCCGACATCGAGTTCGCCGACGGCAGTTTCACCATCGCCGGCACCGACCGCAGCATCGACATCATGGAGCTCGCCAAGCGGCTGCATGACGGCAAGGTGCCGGACGGCGTGCCCGACTCGCTCGACGTCGACCACACCAGCGAAGTGGTGCCGTCGGCCTTCCCGAACGGCTGCCATGTCGCCGAGGTCGAGGTCGATCCTGACACCGGCGTGGTGCAGATCGTGCGCTACAGCGCGGTCAACGATTTCGGCACGGTGATCAACCCGATGCTGGTCGAGGGCCAGCTCCATGGCGGCGTCGTCCAGGGCATTGGACAAGCGCTGATGGAGCACGTCCGCTACGACGAGGGCGGCCAGCCGATCACGGGATCGCTGATGGACTACGCCCTGCCGCGCGCCGAGGACGTGCCGTTCATGACCGTCGGCGACCACCCGGTGCCGGCCAAGAGCAATCCGCTGGGCACCAAGGGCTGCGGCGAAGCCGGCTGCGCCGGCAGCCTGTCGACCGTGGTGAACGCGGTGGTCGACGCACTCTCCGACTACGGCATCAAGCACATCGACATGCCGCTGACGCCGGAGCGCGTGTGGCGCGCGATCCAGGACGCCAAGGGCAAGGCGGCATAGGGCTACGCCGCCGCCTGCTCGCGCGGCTGGTAGATCGCGGTGTGCTGGCAGTGCGCCAGCGGCGTCGTGCCGTTGGCGACGACCAGCGCGTCGAGCTCGACGAAGCGGTGGCCCTTCTTTTCGTAGTTCGCTGTCACCTTGGCGCGGGCGATGATCTCATCGCCGGCGCGCGCGGCTGACAGCAGCTGCATGCGGCTGCCGACGTGGATCCACGGGCCCAGAATGGTGTTGTCGACCAGCACGCGGTTCATCACGCGCTGGATCAGGCCGGGATGGCCGAGCCCCTCGCGCGCAAAAATGGCATCGGTCTCCCGGATATCGGCGAGATAGCCGGTTGCATCCTGCCCGGCCCAGCGGCGCGGCATCGTGCCCAGCCATTTGCCGGTCTCGAACGTCGCCGGGCTGACCGGCTTGCGTTCCACGACCGGCGATACCTCGACATAGTCGCTCAGTGACACTGCCGGCGCAGCCGCCGGCAGTGACGCCGTCCCCGTGGCACAGAGCTCGGTGCGGCTGAACACCTCGATCGTCAGCAGGCCATTGTGCTCGGTCGCATCGACATCGGCTGTCTCGCCGTCATAGACCGGCTTGACGAAGCGCGCCTCGACCAACCCGCGCGCGAGAAAATCGCGGCCCCAGCGGGCGACCGGCACATGCATCATGTAGGCGAAGACGTCGACGCCAGGGACCAGCCCGCCGGAAAAGCCGAAGCGGCGCGCTACCGTGTCGTCATGCATCCTGTTTTCGGATTGTTTGGCGGTGTTGTAGGCCTCGACGCGGTAGGTATCGAGCCGGTTCGGCATGGCTGGCCATCCCTGTATTCTTGTTGTTTCAGGGCCGATGGTAGGGCCTGAGGAACCAGGGTCAATCCCCTCGCCTTTGCGGCCCGAATGGGGTACCACGCCGCCAATGACTGACACCCCCAGCCGCATCTATGTCGACGCCGACGCCTGTCCGGTGAAGGACGAGATCTACCGCGTCGCGAGCCGGCATGGCGTGCCCGTGAGCGTGGTCGCCGGCAACTTTATTCGCGTGCCGCACGATCCCCTGATCGAGCGCATCGCGGCAGGCTCAGGCATGGACGCCGCCGACGACTGGATCGCGGAACGGGCCAAGCCCGGCGACATCGTCGTGACATCCGACATTCCGCTCGCCAGCCGCTGCGTGAAGGCGGGTGCGGACGTGATCGCACCAAACGGCAAGCCGTTCACGGAGGAATCGATCGGGATGACGCTGGCGGTGCGCAATTTGATGACGGATTTGCGCTCGGCCGGCGAAGTCACCGGCGGCCCAAAATCGTTTGCGCCGCGCGACCGCTCGACGTTCCTGTCGACCCTCGACCAGACATTGCGCCGGATCCAGCGCCGCCGCGCCGACCAGGCCGCAACAAGTCAAGGCTGACATGGCGCCGCCGCTGATCCAACTCAAAGACATCAGGCTGACCTTTGGCGGCACGCCGCTTCTGAGCGGCGTCGAGCTCAATGTCGCGGCAAGCGAACGGGTCTGCCTGATCGGCCGCAACGGCTCCGGCAAATCCACGCTGCTGAAGATCGCCGCCGGCATCTTCGAGCCGGACGGCGGCACGCGCTTCGTCCAGCCCGGCGCGACCGTTCGCTATTTGCAGCAAGAGCCGGATTTCGGCGACCACAAGACCACGCTTGCCTATGTCGAGGCGGGCCTCGCGCCGGGTGACGATCCATACCAGGCGCGCTATTTGCTGGAGCAGCTCGAGCTCACCGGCAACGAGCATCCCGAAAACCTCTCCGGCGGCGAGGCGCGCCGCGCCGCGCTGGCGTGCGTGCTGGCCCCCTCGCCCGACATATTGCTGCTGGACGAGCCGACCAACCATCTCGATCTCTCCACCATCGAATGGCTGGAAAATGAGCTCGACAGCCGGCGCAGCGCGCTGGTGCTGATCAGCCATGACCGCCGCTTCCTCTCCAATCTCTCGCGCTCGACTGCCTGGCTCGACCGCGGCAGGATCAAGCAGATCGATCGCGGCTTTGCCGCGTTCGAGGCCTGGCGCGACGAAGTTTTGGCGGAAGAAGAGCGCGACCAGCACAAGCTCGACCGCAAGATCGTCGACGAGGAGCATTGGCTGCGCCACGGCGTCTCCGGCCGGCGCAAGCGCAACGTCAAGCGGCTCGGCAATCTGCATGCGCTGCGCGACCAGCGCCGCAATTATCGCGGCACGGCGGGCACCGCCAGTCTAGCCGCGGCGGAAGCCGAGCAATCCGGCAAGCTGGTGATCGAGGCCAAGGGCATCTCCAAGGCGTTTGGCGAGCGCGTGATCGTCGACAATTTCTCGACCCGCATCCAGCGCGGCGACCGGCTCGGCATCATCGGGCCGAACGGCGCCGGCAAGACCACACTGGTCAATCTTTTGACCGGCGCCGCGCAGCCTGACTCCGGCACCGTGCGGTTAGGGGCCAATCTGGAGACGGCGACGCTCGACCAGCACCGCGAAAGCCTCGATCCGAAATCGACGCTGGCCGAGGCGCTGACCGGCGGCCGCGGCGATCAGATCATGGTCGGCGGCAAGCCGAAGCATGTGGTCGGCTACATGAAGGACTTCCTGTTCGCCCAGGAGCAGCGTGGCACGCCGGTAGAGGTGCTTTCGGGCGGCGAGCGCGGCCGGCTGATGCTGGCGCGCGCGCTGGCCAAGCCCTCGAACCTGCTGGTGCTGGACGAGCCGACCAACGATCTCGATCTCGAAACGCTCGATGTTTTGGAAGATATGCTCGGCGACTACGAGGGCACAGTCATCCTGATCAGCCATGACCGCGATTTCCTCGACCGCGTCGTCACCTCGGTGATCGCACCGGAAGGCAACGGCAAGTGGACCGAATATGCCGGCGGCTACAGCGACATGCTGACCCAACGCGGCGCCGATCTGAAGCGCGAGACGGCGAAGGCGCAGGCCCCTGCAGAGAGGAAAGAGGAGCGCTCCGCTGCTCCGGCGTCCGCGCCCAAGCGGAAGCTGAGCTTCAACGAGAAGCACGCGCTGGAAACGCTGCCGAAGAAAATGGAGACGTTGCAGGCCGATATCGCCAAGCTGCAGCGTGTACTCGACGATCCCAATCTCTACGCCAAGGATCGCAAGACGTTCGACGATACCTCCGCCGCTATCGCCAAGGCGCATGACGAAATGTCCGCCGCCGAAGAGCGCTGGCTCGAACTGGAAATGCTCCGCGAAGAGATTGAACAGGCCTAGCGCGCATTCCGCAAAAGTGGGCACCGGTTTTGCGATCAGAATGCGCGCCAACCAAGAGACTTCCATGACCACTCCCCTCGCCGCAAAAATCGCCCGTGAATACGGCACGCCCTGCGCCGTCATCGACATGGACAAGGTCGAGCGCAACATCGCGCGGATCCAGAAGGCCTGCGATGACGCCGGTGTCGCCAACCGGCCGCACATCAAGACGCACAAGAACCCGACCATCGCGAAGATGCAGGTCGCGGCCGGCGCCAAGGGCATCACTTGCCAGAAGCTTGGCGAGGCCGAGATCATGGCCAATGCCGGCATCGACGACATCCTGATCAGCTACAATCTGCTCGGCGAAGAGAAGATGGCGCGCTTAGGTGCGCTTCAGGCCAAGGCCAACATGACGGTCGCAGCGGATAATTCGACCGTCGTTGCCGGCCTGCCCAAGGCCGCCGCGACCTCGGGCCGTCCGCTCTCGGTCGTGGTCGAATGCGATACCGGGCGCAAGCGCGCGGGCGTCGAGACGCCCGCGGAAGCGATTGCGCTCGCACGCGAGATCGCCGCGTCCAAGGGGCTGCACTTCGCGGGCTTCATGCTCTATCCGACCGAGACCGGCTGGGCCGACGCGCAGAATTTTTTCGACGAAGCGCTGGCCGGCGTGCGCGCGCACGGGCTCGATGCCAAGATCGTCTCGACCGGCGGCACGCCGAATCTGAAGAATGTCGGCAAGCTCAAGGGCGGCACCGAGCATCGCTTCGGCACCTATATCTACAACGACCGCATGCAGGTCGCGGCCGGTTCCGCCAGCTGGGACGATTGCGCGCTGCACATCTATTCGACAGTGGTGAGCCGCGCTGCGCCCGAACGCGGCATTCTCGACGCCGGCTCGAAGACGCTGACGACGGATACCGGCGGACTCGACGGCCACGGCCTGATCCTCGAGCATCCCGAAGCCAAGATCGCGCGCTTCGCCGAGGAGCATGGCTTCCTCGACCTCTCCCGCAGCAACACGCGACCCAATGTCGGCGATGTGGTCCGCATTGTGCCCAATCATGTTTGCGTCGTCGTCAACATGATGGACGAGGTGGTGATGGTGCGCGGCGAGGAGATCATTGGCACGCTGCCGGTGGCGGCGCGGGGAAAACTGCGCTAGGCCGCGCGGCCTCTACAATCGTCATTGCGAGGAGCGAAGCGACGAAGCAATCCAGACTGTCACCGCGGAACGAAGCTGGATTGCTTCGCTACGCTCGCAATGACGGTGGTTGGCGCCTTAGCCACTTCAACACGCCCCTGCCCGCAGCGGCCCCGGTCGCGAAAGATGCCTGCAACAGATAGCCGCCGGTCGGCGCCTCCCAGTCAAGCATCTCACCGGCGGCAAACACGCCAGGCAGTTTGCGGATCATGAAGTGTTCGTCGAGCTCGTCGAAGGTTAGCCCGCCTGCGGTCGAGATCGCGCGATCGATCGGAGCGACGCCGGTGAGCCGCACTGGAATCCGGTTGATCAGCTGCGCGAGATCGGCCGGCGAGAGCGATGCCAGCGGCCGACCGGATGCAATGGCCACCTCCTGCATCAGGCCAATGCCGACCGGAGACAATTGCGCCGCCTTGCGCAGGAAGTTCGCGAGCGATTGCTTGCCGCGCGTGCCCGACAGGCGTGTGGTCAGCGCTGTCTTATCAAGGTCGGGCCGCAATGCGATCGTCAGCGTCGCCTGCCCGAGACCCAGCACCGCCTCGCGCAGCTCCGCCGACAGCGCATAGATCGCGCCACCTTCGATGCCGCTGCGCGTGATCATCGCTTCGCCTCTTACCGTGTGTGCACCGATCGTCAGCGCCACCCCCTTGAGTGGCTGGCCCTCAAAACGATCGCGAAATACGTCGGACCAGGCAATTATGAAGCCTGAATTGGCCGGCCGCAGCCTGGAGACGGCAACGCCCTTCGCGGCGAGACGATCAACCCACGCGCCATCAGAGCCCAGGCGCGGCCAGCTCGCGCCGCCGAGTGCGAGCACTGTCGCGCTCGCCGCAACGGCAAGCGTGCCATCGGGTGTTTGAAATTGTAACCGCCCCTGCTCGTCCCAGCCGCTCCAGCGATGCCGAAACGCAAATTGCACACCGGCCGCGTCCAGCCGGCGCAGCCAGGCGCGCAGCAATGGCGAGGCCTTGAACGCTTTTGGAAACACCCGCCCGCTGCTGCCGACGAAGGTCAGCTGTCCAAGTGCCGCGCTCCAGTTGCGCAGCGCATCAGGCGGGAACGCTTCGATCGCAGCGCGCAGATGCGGCATCGCTTCCCGGTAGCGGGCGAGGAACTCCGGCAGCGGCTCGCTGTGGGTAAGATTGAGGCCGCCGCGGCCGGCCATCAGGAATTTGCGGCCCGCTGACGGCATAGCGTCATAGACGGTGACGCGGGCGCCGCCCTGCGCCAGCACCTCCGCCGCCATCAGCCCGGCGGGACCCGCACCGATGATGGCGACGTGGGGTTCGTGAGATGTCATGGCGGGAGTTTAGGCCAGATTCTCGCGCCAGAAAGCAGTTCGTCCGGGGGGCGCCGCTTGACGGAAAGTTAAAGCTTGATGCCCGCCCGCGCCGCCGCCTGCGCCACATACTTCTGCGTCTGCTCAAACGCACCGGTCAGCGCCCTTGCCTTCGACATGTCGCTGATCTCGGCGAAATGCGCGGCAACCGCATCCGGGGTCCATTCGGCTTCAGGCAGGTTAATGCCTTCGCTCTCCAGGATCTTGATCACGGCGAAGGAGCCGGCACCGGCGCCCATGATGGTGCGGGTCGGCGCGTCTTCGCTCAGCATGTATTCGACCGCCGGCGTGATCGCGTTCGGCTTCATCAGCTGCAGCGCCTGCGGCGGCAGCAGCTCTTCGGTCATGCGGGTCGCCGCCGTCGGCGAGATGATGTTGACGCGGATGTTGGTCTTGCGGCCTTCCTCGGCCAGCACGTTCATCAGCCCGACCATGCCGGATTTCGCGGCGCCGTAATTGGCCTGGCCGAAATTGCCGTAGAGGCCGGAGGACGATGTGGTCAGCACGATGCGGCCGTAATTGCGATCGCGCATGCCGGCCCAGGCCGCCTTGCAGCAGTAGAAGGTGCCGACGAGGTGCACGTCGATCACCTTCTGGAAATCAGCCGCCTCCATCTTGCCGAACGACTTGTCGCGCAGGATGCCGGCATTGGCGCACATCAGATCGACGCTGCCCCATTCCTTGGTGGCCCGCTCGACCATGGCCGTGACTTGCTCGAAATTCGAGACGTCGGCGCCGTCCGCCATCGCAGTGCCGCCGGCCTTGCGGATCTCCTCGACCACGGCCTCCGCCGGCGACAGCGAACCGCCGCTGCCGTCGCGCGCGCCGCCGAAATCGTTGACGACGACTTTTGCGCCGCGGCTCGCCAGTCCGAGCGCATGCGCCTTTCCGAGACCATTGCCCGCGCCGGTGACGATGGCGACGCGTCCGTCGAACCTGATTGCCATGAGTGTGCTTCCTGGATGTTAGGCCTCATGACCGGGCTTGACCCGGCCATCTATCAAAATCGAGAGGCTTTTGAGCAGCGATGGATGGCCGGGTCAAGCCCGGCCACGGCGGCTGGACCTACGCAAAATAGATCAAGCCGAGCCACTCCGCGACCAGCGCGGGCTTGTCCTCGCCTTCGATCTCCACCGTCACGTTGGTGCGCGACTGCAACTCGTTAGGCTTGCGCAGCTTGGCTTCTGCCAGCACGAAGCGGCCGCGGACGAGTTTGCCCGAGCGGACCGGCGAGATGAAGCGCAGCTTGTCGAAGCCGTAGTTCACGCCCATCGTGGCGCCCGCGATCACCGGCATCACTTCGTAGGACATCACGGACAACATCGACATCGTCAGAAAGCCGTGTGCGATGGTCGTGCCGAAGGCCGTCTCGTTCTTCGCCCTTTGGGGATCAACATGGATAAACTGGTGATCCTCGGTCACGTCGGCATAGGTGTCGATGCGGGGCTGATCGATCAGGTGCCACGACGACACGCCGATCTCCTTGCCGACCAGGGCCTGATAGGCCTCGAGCGTGATCGGCGGCTTCTTCCAGATTTCGTTCATTTCGCTTCAGGTCTCACTTCTTGTTTTCGGCAGCTCCGGAAAATCCTCTTCACGGAATTCCCGGCCGCGCAGCGAATCGTTGCGATCGTCGTCGCGTTCCAGCCTGCGTAGCTGCACGCGGCGGATTTTTCCAGAGATCGTCTTGGGCAGCTCGGTGACGATTTCGAGCCGGCGGATGCGCTTGAACGGCGCCAGACGCGCATGCAGATGCTTGAAGATAGATAGTGCAGTCTCCGGCGTCCGCTCGGCCCCGACCGTCAGCAGCACGAAAGCCTTGGGAATCGCGAGCCGGATCGGATCCGGGCTCGGCACCACGGCGGCTTCCGCGACGAGTTCATGCTCCAGCAGCACGCTCTCCAGCTCGAACGGACTGATGCGGTAGTCGGAGGATTTGAAGACGTCGTCGGAGCGACCGACGAAGGTGAGATAGCCGTCTTCGTCCTCGAACACGACGTCGCCGCTGCGATAGAGCTCGCCTTCCGCGCCAGAGAGTTTGCCGTCGTCGCCCTGATAGCCCTGCATCAGGCCGGCGGGACGGTCAGCACCCAGCACCAGAGCCACCTCGCCTTCCTTCGCGGCGTTGCCGTCGGCATCGCTGACCTGCACGCGATAGCCCGGCAGCGGCCGGCCCATCGAGCCGATCTTGATCTTTTGCCCCGGCGAGTTGCCGGCAAGCGCGGTGGTCTCGGTCTGGCCGTAGCCGTCACGGATGGTGAGGCCCCAGGCGGCCTGCACCTGGTCGATCACTTCGGGATTGAGCGGCTCGCCGGCGCCACAGACCTCGCGCAACGCCACCTTGAACGAGGCAAGGTTCTCCTGGATGAACAGCCGCCACACCGTCGGCGGCGCGCACAGCGTGGTAACGCCGCAGCGGCCGATGGTGGCGAGCAGGCCTTTTGCATCGAAGCGCGGCTGATTGACCACGAACACGGTGGCGCCCGCATTCCACGGCGCGAACAAGCAGCTCCAGGCGTGCTTGGCCCAGCCGGGCGACGAAATGTTGAGATGGATGTCGCCGGGCTTCAGCCCGATCCAGTACATGGTCGAGAGATGGCCGACCGGGTAACTACGCTGGCTATGCCGCACAAGCTTTGGTTTTGCCGTGGTGCCCGAGGTGAAATAGAGCAGCATCGGGTCTTCGGCATTGGTCGAGCCGTCAGGCGCAAAGCTCTCCGACACATTCGCCGCGTCATCGTACGACAGCCAGCCGTCGGAGGCCGCGCCGACGACGATGCGGACGATGTTCTCAGCACCGAGGCTTGCGAACTTCGCGACTTGGTCCTGCGCGGCCACTACCGCCTTCGCCTTGCCGCGATCGAGCCGGTCGCGCAGTTCATCCGCGGTGAGCAGCGTGGTCGCGGGGATCACGACGACGCCGAGCTTCATGGCCGCGAGCATGGTCTCCCACAGCGGAACCACATTGCCGAGCAACAACAGCAGATGATCGCCACGGTTCAGGCCCTGCGCGCGGAGAAAGTTTGCGACCTGATTGGAGCGCTTCGAGAGCGCCGCGAAGGACAGCTTGGTTTTCTTGTCCTGCGCAGCGTCGACAATCCAGAGCGCGGGGCGATCCTTGCTCTCCGCATTCGTCGCCAGTTCGGCGTCGAACCAGTCGAGCGCCCAGTTGAAGGGAACCGGATCGGGCCAGCGGAAATCCTTGACCGCCGCCTCGTAATCCGTGCGGTTTGCGAGCAGAAACGCGCGCGCTTCCTGAAATGTGGTCATCAGGTTTTCCCGGCTAGCTCCCTAACGTGCTTGATAATTCCGGAAAAATCCACCCCGCCCTGGCCCGCCTTGTCGAAGGCCTGATAGATCTCCTGCGCATGCTGGCCAAGCGGCGTTGCGGCACCCGCGGCCTTCGCGGCATCCTGCGCCAGCGTCAGATCCTTCACCATCAACGCCGAGGCAAAGCCAGGCTTGTAGTCGTTGTTGGCGGGCGAGGTCGGCACCGGACCTGGAACCGGGCAATAGGTCGTCAGCGACCAGCATTGGCCCGACGAGGTCGAGGCGACGTCGAACAACGCCTGATGCGAGAGGCCGAGCTTCTCGCCAAGCGCAAACGCCTCGCTCACCGCGATCATGGAGATGCCGAGGATCATGTTGTTGCAGATCTTTGCCGCCTGCCCCGCGCCGTCGCCACCGCAATGCACGATCTTCTTGCCCATCTTCTCCAGCACGGGCTTTGCCGCGGCAAACGCCTTCTCGTCGCCGCCGCACATGAAGGTCAGCGTTCCGCCCCTGGCGCCGCCAGTGCCGCCGGAGACCGGCGCATCGACCGAGAGCACACCGTGCTTGCCGGCCAGCGCATGCGCCTGCCGGGCGCTCTCAACATCGATCGTGGAAGAGTTGATGATCAGCGCGCCCTTGGCCATGGCGGGAACGACCTCGTTCCAGACGCCGAGCACGTGCTTGCCCGCCGGCAGCATGGTAACGACGACATCGGAGCCCTTCACCGCGCCCGACGCGCTCTCAGCGATGGCGGCGCCGTCGGCCTTGGCCTGATTGCGCGAGGCTTCCGCGAGATCGAAGGCGACCACCTTGTGGCCGGCCTTGACCAGATTGGCCGCCATCGGGCCGCCCATGTTGCCGAGACCGATGAATGCGATCGTGGCCATATCGATGTCCTCCCGTGATGCGCTTCGTTGATTAGTTGAACTTCAATTCGTCGGCGCCGATCTCGGCGAGATACGGCGCTAGCATCGCCGGTGTGACGTCCTCGATCCGCGGCGGCGACCACGTCGGATTGCGATCCTTGTCGATCACGGCGGCGCGCACGCCCTCGCGGAAATCGTCGCTGCGGAAGACCTCCAGTGCGGCGCGATATTCGCGCACCAGGCACTCCTCCAGGCTCGACGTCTTACGCGCGAGCCGCAACAACTTCAGCGTCACCACCATGCCGCGCGGCGACTTCTCATTGAGAGTCTTGAGCGTTGCCTTTGCAAACTCGGAACCGTCACGCGCGAGCGCAGCGAGGATATCCTCCATGCGGTCGAAGCCGAACAGCGCGTCGATCATCGGCTCCTTTGCCGCGACCGGACCCGCGGCATCGCCAGTCGCGAAGCTGCTGATGAGCTTGCTGACTTCGGCCGCAGTCGCGCCAGAGCGAACCTTCGTCAGCGCCTCGCGCAACTCGGGCCATTTGGCGGCCGGCACCACCGCATCCGCGAATTTCGCGTGGATCGCGTCGGGCCCGTTCATGGTCTGGCCGGTCAGGCCGAAATAAGTGCCGATCTCGCCGGGCGAGCGCGACAGCAGCCAGGTACCGCCGACATCAGGGAAGAAGCCGAGCCCGACCTCGGGCATCGCAAGCTTGGTCCGGTCCGTGACGACGCGATGGCTGGCATGGCCGGACAGGCCGACGCCACCGCCCATCACGAGGCCGTCCATGAATGCGACATACGGCTTCGGATATTTCGCGATCCGCGCATTCATGATGTATTCCTGGCGCCAGAACCGCGCGCCGAGGTCGCCGCCTTCGCGCGAACTCTCCCAGAGGCCGCGAATGTCGCCGCCGGCGCAGAGACCACGTTCGCCGGAGCCTTCCAGCACGATGACGGCGACGTCCGGATCGGTCTCGAACCTGTCAAGCGCCGCGTCGATGCCGATGGACATCTCCAGCGTCATGGCGTTGATCGCCTTGGGCCGGTTGAGCCGGATCACGCCCGCCGCACCCTCGCGGCGAACGATGAGATCGCCCTCTTCCGTCATCGCGCGCCCTCGATCAGTTTGCGCGCCACGATCAGCCGCATGATTTCATTGGTGCCTTCGAGGATCTGGTGCACCCGCAAATCGCGCACGATCTTCTCGATGCCGTATTCGCTTAAGTACCCGTAGCCGCCGTGCAGCTGGAGCGCCTGGTTGGCGACCTCGAAGCCGGCGTCGGTACCAAAGCGCTTTGCCATCGCGCAGAGCATGGTGGCGTCCGGGTCCTTGCGGTCGAGCGCGGCCGCAGCCCGCCACAGGAAGGTGCGCGCAGCCTCTAACTCGATCGCCATGTCGGCGAGCTTGAATTGCAGCGCCTGGAATTCGTCGAGACGTTTTCCAAATGCCTTGCGCTCCTTCATGTAGGCGCGCGCTTTGTCGAGCGCGGTCTGCGCGCCGCCGAGCGAGCAGGCCGTGATGTTGAGGCGACCGCCATCGAGGCCGGCCATCGCGATCTTGAAGCCGACACCCTCCTCGCTCAGCCGGTTGGCCACCGGCACGCGGGCGTTCTCGAAGATCACCGCGCGGGTCGGCTGCGCGTTCCACCCCATCTTGCGCTCGTTGGCGCCAAAGGAAACGCCGGGCGTCTTGCCATCGATGACGAGGGTCGAGATGCCGCCGGGGCCGTCGCCGCCGGTGCGCACCATCGCGACCAGCAGGTCAGTACCACCGGCGCCCGAGATGAACTGCTTCTGGCCGTTGAGGACGTAATGATCACCGTCACGCACCGCACGGGTGCGCAGCGCCGCCGCATCCGAGCCGGCGCCCGGCTCGGTCAGACAGTAGCTCGCGATCAGTTCCATGGTGCAGAGCTTCGGCAGCCATTTGTGGCGCTGGGTGTCGCTGCCGAAGGCATCGATCATCCAGGACGCCATGTTGTGGATCGAGATGAAGGCCGACGTGGTCGGACAGCCCGTCGCCAGCGCCTCGAAAATCAGCGCCGCGTCGAACCGCGTCATGGCGGAGCCACCGACATCCTCGCGGATGTAGATGCCGCCCATGCCGAGGGTTGCCGCCTCGCGCATCACGTCGACGGGGAAATGCTTGTCCTCGTCCCAGCGCAGCGCGTGCGGCGCGATCTTCTCCGCCGCAAACGCCAACGCCATGTCGCGAACCGCGACCTGATCCTCGTTCAGAGCGAACTGCATCCCGGCCTCGCTCTTGAGAGGATTACTTCATCAGCGGGATAGAGAACTCCGCACCTTCCTTGACGCCGGACGGCCAGCGCGAGGTGACCGTCTTGGTCTTGGTGTAGAAGCGGACCGAGTCCGGGCCGTGCTGATTGAGATCGCCGAAGCCCGACTTCTTCCAGCCGCCGAAGGTGTAATAGGCGATCGGCACCGGGATCGGCACGTTGATGCCGACCATGCCGACGTTCACCTTGGCCGCGAAGTCGCGCGCGGCATCGCCGTCGCGGGTGAAGATGGCGACGCCGTTGCCGTAATCATGCTCGGACGGCAGCGCCAGCGCTTCCTTGTAATCGTGCGCGCGCACGACCGAAAGCACCGGGCCAAAGATCTCTTCCTTGTAGATCCGCATGTCCTTGGTGACGTTGTCGAACAGCGAACCGCCGAGATAGAAGCCCTTCTCGTAGCCCTGCATCTTGAAGCCGCGACCGTCGACCGCCAGCGTCGCGCCTTCCTTGATGCCGATGTCGATGTAGCCCTTGACCTTCTCGACCGCCTCGCGCGTCACCAGCGGGCCATAATCGGCCGAAGGATCGATCGAGGTGCCGATCTTGAGGCTCTCGACGCGCGGGATCAGCTTGTCCATCAGGCGATCGGCAGTGGACTTGCCGACCGGCACGGCCACGGAGACCGCCATGCAGCGCTCGCCGGCCGAGCCATAGCCCGCGCCGATCAGCGCGTCGACCGCCTGGTCCATGTCGGCGTCCGGCATGATGATGGCGTGGTTCTTGGCGCCGCCGAAGCACTGGCAGCGCTTGCCGGTCTGGGCGGCGCGCTCGTAGATATACTGCGCGATCGGCGTGGAGCCGACGAAGCCGACGGCCTTGATATCGGGATCGTCGAGGATGGCGTCCACCGCTTCCTTGTCACCATTGACGACGTTGAGGATGCCGGCCGGCAGGCCCGCCTCGATCATCAGTTCGGCGAGCAGCATCGGCACGCCGGGATCGCGCTCCGAGGGCTTGAGGATGAAGGCGTTGCCGCAGGCAATCGCGGGGGCGAACTTCCACATCGGGATCATCGCCGGGAAATTGAACGGCGTGATGCCGGCGACGACGCCGAGCGCCTGGCGCATGGAGTAGATGTCGATGCCGGGGCCGGCGCCTTCGGTGTATTCGCCCTTCATCAGGTGCGGGATGCCGCAGGCGAACTCGGCGACTTCGAGACCGCGCTGGATGTCGCCCTTGGCGTCGGGCACGGTCTTGCCGTGCTCGCGCGCGAGCAGCTCGGCGAGCTTGTCGTAGTCGCGCTGCACCAGCTCGACGAATTTCGTCATGACGCGGGCGCGCCGCTGCGGGTTGGTCGCAGCCCACTCGGGCTGCGCGGCGCGGGCGTTCTCGACCGCGGCGCGGACTTCGGCCTTGGACGCCAGCGCCACCTTCGCCTGGACGTCACCGGTCATCGGCTCGAAAACGTCGGCGGTGCGGCCCGAGGTGCCCTTGACCTCCTTGCCACCGATGAAATGTCCGACTGCGCGCATGGAAAGAACTCCTTAGGTCCCGGTCTGATCGCTTTGACAAATCCTATCGACCTGCATTTTATAGGATTCAAGTCTGAGATAATGCACCATAGATGTGCGAAAATGCTGGATCAAGGTCACATCGACTGGGACGACTTCCGCTTCGTGCTGGCCATCGTACGGGGCGGCTCGGTGTCGGCTGCGGCAAAACAGCTTGGCGTCGACCACGCCACGGTGATCCGCCGTGTGGACCGGCTAGAGAAGCACCTCTCCGCCAAGCTGTTTGACCGGCGCAAGACCGGCTACCTCCTCACCGAGGCCGGCCAGCGCGTCGCCGACAGCGCGGAGGCGATGGAATCGACCATCGTCGCCAACCAGGAGCAGGTCGGTGGCTCGGTGGCACGACTGACCGGGACGGTGCGGATCGGTGCGCCCGACGGGTTCGGCACCGCCTTCCTGGCGCCGCGGCTGGCCCCCTTCGCCGACCGTTACCCCGATCTCGATCTGCAACTTGTGGCCACCGCCAGGCTGTTCAGTCTCTCCAAGCGCGAGGCCGATATCGCCATCAGCCTGACCATGCCGAAGGAAGGCCGCATTGTCGGCCGCAAGCTGCTCGACTACCGCCTCGGGCTTTATGCAGCGCCCGCCTATCTCGACCGCTTTCCGAAAATCACCTCGCGCGAAGTGCTGCCGCAGCACCGGTTCGTCGGCTATATCGAGGAGCTGCTGTTCACGCCGGAACTCGACTATCTGCCGCAGGTCTCGCCGCGGAT
This sequence comes from uncultured Alphaproteobacteria bacterium, assembly GCA_963819355.1. Classification (GTDB taxonomy): domain Bacteria; phylum Pseudomonadota; class Alphaproteobacteria; order Rhizobiales; family Xanthobacteraceae; genus Bradyrhizobium. Next base: position 208,580 of record CAWFVZ010000023.1, read on the forward strand.
TTCGGCGCGCTTGCGCAGCGCCAATCTGATCGCCCAGCTCAACGCAACGCTCGCAGGCTTCGGCATCGCGGTGCTGCCGCACTTCATGGCGAGCGACTATCCGCAGCTTGTGGCGGTGCTGCCGGAGGAGATTTCGATCACGCGGACGTTCTGGATGTTGATGCATGCCGACAGCAAGGATCTCGCGCGGATCAGGGCGGTCGCGGATTACATCAGCGAGATCGTGGAGCGCGAGCGGGCGTTGTTTGCGGGGCGCTAGGAAATCGTTGTTAGCCGAAGGCGTAACCCGCCCTACGCATTCAACGACACCTAATTCTGCTTCGCCTTCTTCGCCGCCGTCACCTTCGGCTCACGCCGCGCGCCATCCAGCGCGCTCTCCCTGCCCGTCTTCAGCACCTCGTCCGACAGCTCGCTAGAGCCGGCGATGCGCGCGAGCAGCATGGTGCCGGCCATCGTCGCCAATGTCGCGATCGCCTGCTTGCGCGCGGCCTTGCGCGGCAGATTGGGGATGAAATCGGTCATCATCTCGACCATCTCGTCGAGCTTGCCGGCAAAGGCCTTTCGCGTCTTCGGGCTCTCGCGGGCGATCTCGGCGCCGAGCGCGGGGATCGAGCAGCCGTGGCCGGGATTGTCCCGATGCAAAACCGAGAGATAGGTCTCAACGATCTGGGCGAGCTGCTTCTCGGGCGCGACCTGATCGGACTGCTTGCGCCAGTGCTCAATCGAGCGGTCCATGGCGTAGGCAAAGGCCTCGATCACGAGCGCCTCGCGGGAATCGAAATGCGCGTAGAAGCCGCCGTGGGTGAGCCCGGCCTCCTTCATGAGATCGGCGACGCCGATGCCGTGAGCGCCCTTTTCGCGAAGCCGCACGGACGCCTTCTTCACGATGCGGTCGTGGGTTTCCTGCTTGTGTTCCCGGGAATAGCGCATGCGGCTCTCATTGGATGTCGGAGGTCATCTAATAACACGGATATCAGCCGAGCGGCGCATTAATTCCCGATTAAATTGTTGCCGATCATGGAAAAGGTTGCAGTTGCATGAACCGCGAGCGCCCCCTTGCCGTCACGGACGAAGCCCTCGGTGTAGCTGGTCTGGCGCCCCAACTTGATGATCTTGCCTTCGGCGGAGATCAGCCCGGAACGGATCGAGAGTGGCCGCAGGAAAGTCATTTTCAGGTCGAGGGTCACGGACGACTGGCCGGCCTCCAGCCTGGTCGAAATCGCGCAGCCCATAGCGGTATCGATCAGCGCCGCGGCGGTCGCCCCGTGCAGAAGGCCGATGGTATTTTCGAGGTCCTCGCGTGGCTCCAGTTCCATGACGATCCGGCCCGGCTCGACCACGGCCATGGTGAAACCGATCAGCTTGGCGAAGGGCGGTGGCGGCAGGCGGCCATCGCGAATCCCGAGCATGGCGTCCATGCCCGACAGGCCCATGGCCACCTGCGCAACCGGCGCAGGCACCTGCCAGTCCACCACGCGCTCGCGTCGTTGTGTGGGCGAAAACAGGTCGAGTTGATCAGGTTCGGTCATCGTTGCCTCTTTGTATGATATACGTCATATTATGTCACAGACTTCGCGCTGGCAACTCCACCTCTCCTGCCGCTTGACAACCAGAGCGTTTCGGCCCGGAAGTGATCCCGACCGGTGCGCCTGCGCACGTCCACGAAACTCCGGGATCTCACGATGGAAATGCTCAACAACCATTGCGGCGTGACGCGCGATGCGCGCGGCGTCGTTCACGTCACGATCTGCAACGCCGGCTCGCTCAACATCTTGGGCTCGCCCGTCACCGATGCGGTCCGCGAAGGCTTGCAGCAGCTCTCTTCCGATCGCAGCATCCGTGTCGTGGTGCTGCGCGGCGAGAGCGAGAAGAGCATGATCGGCGGCGCCGACATCAAGGAGATGGCAAAACTCGACCAGAAGTCGGCCGAAGCCTTCATCAGCCGCCTGCGCGACCTCTGCGAAGCGGTGCGCCAATTCCCTGCCCCCGTGATCGCGCGCATGCCCGGCTGGTGCCTCGGCGGCGGGCTCGAAGTGGCCGCGGCCTGCGATTTCCGGATCGCCGCGCATAATGCACATTTCGGCATGCCGGAGGTCCGCGTCGGCATCCCCTCGGTGATCCACGCCGCACTTTTGCCGCGCCTGATTGGCTGGGCCCGCGCGCGCTGGCTGGTGATGACGGCGGAAAACATCGACGCACCGACGGCGTTGGCCTGGGGATTGGTGGACAAGGTCGCGCCGGAGGGAGGGCTGGATGCGGCCGTCGAGCACACCGTGAGGGCGCTGCTCGAATGCGGCCCCGAGGCGTTGCGGTCGCAGAAGGCGCTGCTGCGGCAGTGGGAGGAACTGCCGCTGACGGAGTCGGTGAATTTGAGCGTCAAGGTGTTCGGCGAGTCGTTCCTGACGGACGAGCCGACGCGGCTGATGCAGGCATTTGTGAACCGAAAACGTTAGGCCCTCCTCCGTTCGAACGAGCAAATCTCATCCGGACCACGACAATTTCTCATGCCGGGCGCGGTTGCATTTTTTGCGCCGCATTATATGATGGTTATAATCTTACCCGTCGTCGCAGGGAGTTTTGTCATGGTCGAAGCCGCCGATCCCGTCGTCATCGTCTCCGCCGCCCGCACCCCGCTCGGCCGCTTCATGGGCGAGCTGTCGCCGCTGGCCGCGCACAAGCTCGGATCGCATGTGATTGGTGCTGCGCTGGAACGCGCCAAGCTCGCGCCGGAGAAGGTCGACGAGGTCTTCATGGGCTGCGTGCTGCCGGCCGGCCAGGGCCAGGCGCCGGCGCGCCAGGCGGCGCGGGCCGCAGGCCTGCCCGATGCCACGGGCGCTACCACCGTGAACAAGGTCTGCGGCTCCGGCATGAAGGCGACCATGCTGGCGCACGACATCATCCGCGCGGGCTCGGCCGAGTTCGTCGTCTCCGGCGGCATGGAGAGCATGAGCAACGCGCCTTATCTGCTCGCGAAGGCGCGTGGCGGCTATCGCGCCGGCCACGACCGCATCATCGACCACATGATGATGGACGGGCTCGAGGACGCCTATGAGACCGGCCGCTCGATGGGCGATTTCGGCGAGGCGACGGCTGAGGCCTATCAGTTCACGCGCAAGGACCAGGACGCCTATGCGATGGAAACATTGAGCCGCGCGCGCAAGGCGGTCGAGAGCGGTGCGTTCAAGGCCGAGATCGCGCCGATCACGCTGACCGAGAAGGCCGGCCCGCGCGTCATCGCCAATGACGAGCATCCTCTGAAGGTCGACCCGGCGAAGATCCCGGGCCTGAAGGCTGCCTTCCGCGCCAACGGCACGATCACGCCGGCCGCCTCCTCCGCCAATGCCGACGGGGCCGCCGCGCTGGTGCTGGCGAAGCGGTCGTTTGCCGATCGTAATGGCCTGCCGACGCTCGCCGTGATCAAGGGTCACGCCACCCACAGTCAGGAACCGCAATGGTTCACCACCGCACCGATCCCGGCGATCCGCAAGCTGCTCGACAAGGTCGGCTGGAGCACCGGAGATGTCGACCTGTTCGAGATCAACGAGGCCTTCGCCGTGGTGGCGATGGCGGCGCAGCGCGATCTCGGCATTCCGCGCGAAACACTCAACATCAATGGCGGGGCCTGCGCGCTCGGCCATCCCATCGGCGCCACCGGCGCGCGGCTGATCGTGACGCTGCTGCATGCGCTCGAGGCGAACAATCTCAAGCGCGGCGTCGCGGCGCTCTGCATCGGCGGCGGTGAGGCCACGGCGATTGCGGTGGAGCGTCTCGCGCGCTGATGCCGTTAGTCCGAAAATGAGGGAAGTCCGGCATTTGAGACTTCCCGCTTACGTGCCAGACTGCAACAATGACGCGGGTGTCCCGAAGCCCGCCAACCATGATTGAGGGGCAATGATTTCGAACTGGCTCGCGGCAGCGCTCAGCCGCCACAATATCCACTACGGCTGGGTCATGGTCGGCGTGACCTTCTTCGCCGCGCTGATCAGCGCCGGCACGGTCGGTGCGCCCGGCGTGTTCATCGTTCCCCTGCAGAAGGAGTTCGGCTGGAGCACGGCGCAGATCTCGTCTGCGCTGTCGATCCGCTTCATCCTGTTCGGGCTGATGGCGCCGTTCGCCGCGGCGCTGCTGAACCGCTACGGCCTGCGCAACGTCACGCTCACAGCGCAGCTCATCGTCGTCTCGGCGCTGGTGCTCTCGCTCGGCATGACCGAGATCTGGCAGCTCGTGGCGCTCTGGGGCGTGGTGATCGGCATCGGCACCGGCATGACCGCGCTGGTGCTGGGCGCCACCATCTCCACGCGCTGGTTTGCCGCGCGGCGCGGCCTCGTCGTCGGCATCCTGACCGCGAGCGTCGCCACCGGCCAGCTCGTTTTCCTGCCGCTGCTTGCAAGCCTCACCGAACGCTTCGGCTGGCGGCTTGCGCTCGGCTTCGTCTGCATCATGCTTGGCGTCTCCGCGCTGGCAGTCCTGCTCGTGATGCGCGACCGCCCGAGCGATGTGGGCCTGCGCCCGTTCGGCGACGAAGGCACCGAGCCCCTGCCCGCCCCGCCCGTGAACCACGGCTCGATCACCGCCGTTGCCCTCGGCACGCTGCGCGACGCCTCGAAGTCGCGCGCGTTCTGGATCCTGTTTGCGACCTTCTTCGTCTGCGGCGCCTCGACCAACGGCCTCGTGCAGGTGCATCTGATCCCGATGTGCCTCGACTTCGGCATCCCGCAGGTACAGGCCGCGAGCCTGCTCGCTGCGATGGGCATCTTCGACTTCTTCGGCACCATCATGTCGGGCTGGCTGTCGGACCGCTACGACAATCGCTACCTGCTGTTCTGGTACTACGGCCTGCGCGGGCTCTCGCTGATCTTCCTCCCCTTCAGCGATTTCTCGTTCTACGGGCTATCGATCTTCGCAATGTTCTACGGGCTCGACTGGATCGCGACCGTGCCGCCGACGGTGCGGCTCACCGCGCAGAAGTTCGGACCCGAGCGCGCCAATCTGGTGTTTGGCTGGATCTTTGCCGGCCACCAGCTCGGCGCCGGCACCGCGGCGTTCGGCGCGGGTCTGTCGCGGACGTTGCTGCAAAGCTATCTGCCGGCCTTCTTCGTTGCGGGGGCGCTCTGCGTGTTCGCGTCGCTGATCGTGTTGGGACTGTCGCGGCAGCCGAAGCCGCAACCGAAGCCCGCGATCGCGTGAAAGGGTCGCCATGCCGCGCTGCAACAATGAGAGCAGCTGATTTCCCTTCGCCATGTCCGGACCAGCCGCAAAGGCGGACATCGGGCGAGCGGATCGAGATGTCTGCCTTATGCCCCGGTAGCCGACTTTGAGCCGGCTTCGAGTGGCCTATTGTGCATAGGCTGGGCTCAAGGTCGCGGCTGCCATCTCGAAAAGTGTCCTCCAAGATCCACCAGGCTGCGGCTCTATCGACTGAAAACCCAACCACTGGTCTTGCCAACTGGCGGCGGACTTGGCAGCCTGCGATCGTAGCCGCGAAATTGTGTCCCTCACCAATGGATGCGCGTTGGCATAGCGGCGGCCGCTTCCGGCATGAGTGCACCAAAGCGAAGCGAAGGCATTCCGACGACCGCCGAAATGGCAGCGATGAAAACGACCTCACAAACGGATGCTATGGCGCCTGGATCCCAGACGGGATCGAGCGCTCACCACTCAAATGCATCCGGGGCGCCGGAACTGAAAGGCGTGCATATCCTTCTGGTTGAAGATTCCTGGCAACTCGGCGATGCCATGAAGCGCCTACTTCGCGTATTGGGAGCGGATGTCGCCGGTCCGGCTGCCACCGTAGCGGACGCCGAGCGCCTGGTTGCGGAGCACACTCCCGATGTAGCCATCATCGACATCAATCTGCGGGGCGGTGAGCGATCCGACGACTTGATTGATCGTCTGCACGAACAGCGAATTCCGGTCGTCATCGTCACGGGTTACACAACCGTTTCTCTACCTCCCGGAAAGGCCGAGGCCATTCTGCAGAAGCCCGTGAGCGTGGAAACGCTTCTGGCAATCTTGCACCCGATCATCGCCCGGAAGGGGGACCGATGAGCGGCTCACTCAGGCGACGCCGGCCGCTGCCGTTTTGAGTGGTATCTCGATTGTGCAGCATACACCTTCCGGCAAGAATGCGAGGTCAACCGTGCCCCCGAGCTCGTGAGGGATGAGATCGCAAATGAGGCTGGTTCCGTACCCGTTTTGAGGCGGAGCCAAAACCGGCGGACCACCCGTCTCGCGCCACACGATTGCCATGACTGTCGCGGCATCGCCGCTGCTGCGGATTTCCCAGCTTACGGACACCTGGCCCTCTGGGGCCGACAGCGCGCCATATTTGGAGGCGTTCGTCACGAGTTCGTGCAGCACCATCGCCAGCGCCTCGGTCGCCGCAGAGGTGAGCGTGATGTCGGGCCCGCAAGTCGTCGTATTTGCCTTCGTCGCATAGGGAGCCAACTGGTGGCGCACGGTATCCGCGACGTGAACGCCCTGCCAATTAACCTGGCTCAATGACGCATGCGCAACGGCCATGCTTTGGATGCGCTGATCAAGGGCGCGGACATACTCGTCGATCGTGCTGCTGCCCTGTCGCGTGTACATCGCGACCACGCCGACGCGCGCGAGCACGTTCTTGACGCGGTGGTCAAGCTCCGCGACCAGCAAGCGCTTGTGCTCGTCGGCTCGCTTGCGTTCCGTGATATTGACGGTCAGGCCCTTGATGCGCAGGCATGTCCCGGCAGGGTCGAACTCGGCCGTTGCGGTTTCCTCGAACCACATTTCCTGGCCGTCCGGGCGCACCACGCGAAATTCGACCGCATACGAAGGCTTGTCGGGCCGGACACCTCGCACTTGCGCCTTGAAGTGTCGGCGGTCTTCCGGGTGGATCAGCGCGAGAAAGCGGGCTGTCGTCAAGGGGGCTTGCTGGTCGTAGCCTAGAACCTTCGCGGCGTTGGCGCTGTGATGCGAAGAGCCGGTGCGGGCATCCCATTCGAAGGCCATGACCGCACCTGCCGCCAGGGCCTCTTCCAGCCGGGCCGCCCCCTCAATGAGCGCAGCCTGCTGCCGACGCCGCTCCGCGAACAGCGCGGCAAGAACAAGGGTGAAGAGCGAAGCCCTCAGGATCCCCGCCTGAGCGGACGCGATGCGATCGGCGATCGGGAGATTGGGGTCGCCGTAATGCCCGATGCCAAAGGTCGTCGTCCACACGATCGACAGCGCAACGATGAAACCGGCCGCCGCGGCGAACACCGGCTGGCAGCGAGCAGCAAGCCACAGCAACGGCGGGACCAGGAGAGCGATCGACACCACACTCACCCATGCTCCGCGCGGCAGATAGGCAACAAGGGCGATCAGCAACGTTACAGCCAGCAGCGCCAGGGCAGCTTCCACGGTCTCGTTCGGCGACGGCGGGTTGCGTACGGCCGCGCCAATTCCAATCAGCAGCGGAGCAACCGCCACGATGCCAATTGCGGCGGATGCGACCCAGTGCTGCCAGATGGTGAGGCTCGGCACTGTCGAGAATTGGAACAGCTTGAACGCCAAAGTTCCAGCGGCCCCCGAGATGGCCGTCGCGAGGACCGCGGCCGCCAGCAATCCCAAGACCTGGCTTAGCCGATCGAGGCTGAACCCCGAACCAAACCAGCGCTCGATCAGGCCGGCCACAAGCAACGCCTCACCGGCGTTGCACAAGGTGAAGGTGGCAGCGGCTGCGAAGGTCCTTTCTCCCAACAGATTGGCCACAATCGTTGCTGCAGCCACCCCGATTGCCACTGGCCATCTGGCGCGGGGGCCAAGCGCTATCAGGACGCCCGCGGCAACCCCGGAGGCCGGCCAGAACACCGCCACGCCTTCGGGTTCTGTCAGCAAAGAAAGACCAAGCCGCGCCGCCAGGAAAAAGCCGATGCCAACCGCTGCGGCCACCCCGATCGCGGTGCCCCATCGGCGAGTCGGATCAGTAACCGCCCGCCACGGCTCCACGCGCTTGCCGGCCGAAAACTCCCCCGACATCGAATGATCCCCTCCTTATCCAATCAAAGCACGGGAGGCAATCGTCGGCTAGAGCGCAGGGTACAAATAGGTGGCGACGTCTGTAAGGGGGCCAAATGCGGACGAACCGGTGGATGGCTCCGTGAGAGAGGTCATTTGCCTCGCGCGGAGAACGATCGATCGGCCGATGAGCCAGTGGTTTTTCCGGCACCTCCTCGAGAGGTCGTCCAGACTTCCTCGATGGAATGCACGATCCGGCCTGCGCGTGAAGATGACGCCGACAAAACAAGCGCCGTCAACACATGATCATCATGGAGCGATCGTTGGATGACTATCCATAGGTCGTCTGGTTGGGGCCACTTTAGGGCTGCGGCTGCCGCGTCATTCAGCAAATGCGGATGCTGAGATGCGAATTGAAAATGATCAAGGCGAAGTGCGGGCGGGCCGCCGAACCTCCACGTTCTCGCCAACTTCAATCACCATCAAGTCCTCGCCCACTTCCAGCGGCCCGGAGTAAGTCCTTCGCGTCGGCGGAATCAGATCCTGCTCGGTCGCGGTCGGCAGCACAATGTGCGAATACACGGCCAGTTTAGGCTTTGTCCGCGAAAACACCTGGCCCGCCTCCTCGGCAGTCGTGTGATGGGCAATAATGCTTTGAGCCCGCTCCGGGGATAAGCCCGCCCGCTGAAGGGTTTCGGGCGCGGCCACGTTGTGAATCAACACGTCCACGCCTTGGGAGTATCGGATGAGATTTTCCGAGATACGCGTATCCCCGGACAGCACGACCGAGCGCCCTGCATGATCAATCCGGTAGCCGAATGCCGGCTTCACCGGCGTGTGGTCCACCTCAAACGCCGTTATCTTCACGCCCTCCTTCTCGTAGACCACTCCTTCACCGATATCTTCGGCGAGCAAGACGGCACCGTCCGGCGAAATTTGATCGCCATAAGGCCGAATACGAATGTCGTAATCGTACGCTTGCTCAAGGTATGACATCATTTTTTTGGTCCCTCTTGGGCCCCATACCTGGAGCGGAATATCCCGTCGAGAAACAAGCCACCCCGTCAGCCACAAATCCGGAAATCCAACCACGTGATCCGAGTGCAAGTGCGTGAGGAATACACCACCCACGTCCTGCCAACGGATGCCGATCTGGCGGAGGCGTTGCAACGCACCGCGGCCTGCGTCAAAGAGAAATTTCTGTCCGCCGGCTTCCACCAGTGTGCTTGGCCCGAAGCGATTCATCACCGGCGGTGGATTACCGGTACCCAGCAGCGTTACTTTGATCCCCTGCGCCTGCGTGGCGACCGTGAGAAGGGCACTGATAAATAATGCAGTCGCAATCACTCTGCAGCAAATGGTGGAGACCATGATGATCAGTCCTGCCTGGTTTCGAATCCAACGCTCAAGTCCCACCTCCTCATTTGAGGCGTTGGTCACGAATGGGTGGCCTCTCTCCGAACCTTCGGCGGTCCGGCGTTTGGCCAACAGACATCCAGCAAGCTGAAAGCCTGTTCGATCGTGACATGCGGACTATGCGCCTTAGAGACATACATATCCAATTCTGATATGTGACCGTTGCATAACTGTTTTGATAGGTCCGTGCCATGAAGTGGGTCGATCGCGTCGGACGTCATCTCAAGCTGCGAGACCTGCATATTCTGCTCGCGGTGGTGCAGCGGGGCAGCATGGCAAAGGCTGCGGCCGAACTCGCGATATCGCAGCCCGCGGTATCGAAGGCGATCTCGGACATGGAGCATATGTTCGGGCTTCGCCTGCTCGACCGTCGTCGCAGCGGCATAGAGCCGACGGCCTACGGCCGCGCGCTCGTCATGCGCGGCCAGGCGATTTTCGACGAGCTCAAACACGGCGTCGAGGAACTCGCCTTTCTCTCCGACCCGAGCGTCGGAGACCTGCGTATTGGCAGCACCGAGAGCGTCGCGGCCGGCTTTTTGCCTGCTGTCATCAAGCGTTTCTCGCTCGAGCAGCCGCGTGTCAGACTCAACGTCGCGCAAACCGTCATGAGCACGCTGCATTATCGCGAGTTGCGCGAGCGCAGCATCGATCTGCTGATCGGCCGCATTCCGGCGCCGTTCGACGAGGACGACCTCGAAGCGGAGGTTGTGTACAATGATGACACCGTGGTGATCGCGGGCCGGCAGAGCAAATGGGCGAAGTCGCGCAAGCTCAAGCTCGCCGACCTCGCCGGCGAACGCTGGATATTGCCGCCGCCTGATACAATGCATGGCGCAGGTGTACCAAAGGTGTTTCGCGACAGCGGCTCCGAAATGCCACTTGCGCCCATCACAACCCTTTCAATTCATTTATGCCTCCGGCTGGTCGCGAGCGCCCAATTCGTGACGATGCTTCCAGCCTCGGTACTGGGCTTCGGCAACAGAGACAAATCTCTCAAGGTCCTTCCGATCAGGATTCCCGTGGGGCGGCGGCCTGTCGCAATCGTCACCCTCAAGAATCGTACGCGCAGCCCGGCAGCAAAGCTTTTCATTGAATGCGTCCACAGAACGGCGAGAGAGGACGCGAAGGCACCGGCGTAGGCATCGCCCGGGCGCAACTACCTACACGTCCCCCCAACAAAGGAAGACCCAGACAATAAATCGCTCAAAAACTTCACAGCGAAGCCCGGCAATCGAGATTGGTCGAGTTTTGCAACAATATCCCTCGACGAGCGGACATCGTCAGGCTGTCCCGGCATGTCCGAAAAGTCCCACGGGGAGACCAATGCGGCGCAACACGGTGGTTTCAGCGGAAATGGAGGCCTATAGTCACTAGAGTTGCCGCGTCGGCGATGTCGCGCGATGGCGCAAGGCTTTATGGGTCAGGGCTTTTGACCCAGGGGGGCGGAGGCGACGTTGAGCACTGCCGCAAAACAGACGGTCGTTTTGGGACGCCACGCGATCCTGAGCGGGGCAAACGCTATTTCGGCCGTCGGAGTGGCACTGGCCTATTTCTTTACCGCGCGGCTGAGCCTCGTATTGCTGGAGCCGGTCGATGGTGTTGCCGTCTTCTGGCCCGCCGCAGGGGTAGCTTCCGGGATTTTGATCGCCCTTGGTTCTGCGGCTCGGTGGACTGTCGTCGTCGGGGTGATGGCTGCAACGATCGCAGCCAATTTGCTGGGCGATCGCAACATCTGGAGCTCGGCGTTTTTTGCTGTCGCGAACGCGGCCGAGGCTGTCATCGTTGCAGGCCTGATCCACCGCTTCTGTGGCTCCCCATTCAAGCTGAACGAGCTGCGAAGAGTGTTGGCACTATTTGCCGCGACCGTGATTGGAACGAGCCTTTCCGGTATTGCGGGTACGTTCGGCTTTGTACTGTTTCACGGGTCAACCGCATCCCCGCTGGTGATCTGGCTTCACTGGTTCTCATCTGATGCGATCGGCATCATTGCAGTGGCCCCCCTCGCGATCGGGCTGGCGTCGTTGGCGCGCAATTTCCCGCCGCGGGGCGAGATCATGGAAGGCGTTTTGGTGCTTGCCGTGGTGTCCCTCGTATGTGCGTTGCTGGTTTTCCTGCCCAATCAGCCCTGGACCACGGAGCTGGCGATTGGCGGGCTCTGCCCGCTTCTGCTCTGGATCGCAGCTCGCCTTCGTCCAGCGTTCACCGCGATTGCCACGTTCATCTGTGCGATCACGATCGTCTGGACGACAATCTTTGCAATCGGCTTTTTCGGAGATTTGCGCCTGTCGGTCGAGCAGCGTGTGCTGGAGGCCCAAGCCACCATCCTCGCGATCTCGCTGGGCTTCCTGGTTCTTGCGGCCCTGTTTAGCGAGCGGAGGCTGCACGAGAGCGCCATTCTGGAGAGGGAGGCTCGATTGCTGGCTGCATTGCGGGCCGGCAGCGTTGTGGCCTTCGATTGGGACGTGTCTGCCGACGAAGTACGATTCAGCCAAAACGCAACCGAGATCCTCGGTTTCCACCCGCAACAGGTTCTGCGCGGAACTGAATGGCTGAAACACATACATCCCGAAGATCACGCGCTGGCCGCATCCTGCCTTGACGGTGCTCGTCCGGACCAGCCCGCGCAGTCGATCGCATTCCGCTGCCGGCGGCCGGACGGTGGTGAAGTCTGGCTCGAACAGATTGCGATCGTCCAGTTCAATTCAACCGGAAAGCCTACGCGCACCAGTGGGCTCATGACGGATGTCACCGAGCGCAAACGGACCGAAACGGCGCTTCGCGAAAGTGAACATAGCTTGCGTTGGATCGCGTCCGTCGTCGAGTCAAGTGATGACGCAATTATCAGCAAGAACCTGGACGGCATCATCACCAGCTGGAACAAGGGTGCGGAGCGCCTCTTTACCTACACGGCGGAAGAGGCGATCGGCCACCCCATCACCATGATCATTCCAAAAGATCGCCTTGACGAACAGAGCACGAATTCTTCCCCGTATCAGGCGAGGAGAGCGGATCGATCATTTTGAGACGGTCCGGCAGCGCAAGGATGGCAGCCTTGTCAGTATTTCATTGACCGTTTCTCCCATGAAAAACGCCGAAGGAAAAATTGTCGGAGCATCAAAGATCGCGAGAGATATTACCGAGCAGAAGCTCGCGTGGAAAACAGCGGAATTGGCTGATCGCGCCAAATCGAACTTTCTGGCTGCCGCCAGCCACGACTTGCGTCAGCCTTTGCAGACCCTGAAACTCCTGCAGGCTGCGCTCGAGCCGCATCAGACAAGCAGCGAGGCACGCAAGCTTGTTGCCGGAATCGGGCAGTCGCTGGACACCATGACCAGCATCCTGTCGAGCCTGCTCGACGTGAACAGGCTGGAATCCGGAAATCTGCGTCCGTCCGTGACCGAGTTTTCGCTGAACGAAATTTTCGAGCCGCTCGCTGGAGACTTCGTCGCGCCCGTGGCGGAAAAGGGGCTTCGGCTGCACATCGTCCGTTCCGAACTCGTCATCCGCAGCGACCGGCGCATGCTCGCCGAGATGATCCGCAACCTGTTGTCGAACGCGACCCGATACACCGACAGGGGACGCATTCTGCTTGGATGCCGGCGAGCCGGCGACAATGTTCGCATTGAAGTCTGGGACAGTGGCGTCGGTATCACCGAAGACCAGCTGCCGCACGTGTTCCATGAGTACTATCAGGGCATCGGCGGCGCGGAGCGGGGCGGCTTTGGGTTGGGCCTTGCGATCGTGAAGCGGCTCGGGGGACTCCTGGATCACAGGATCGACGTGCGTTCAATTCCCGGGAAGGGTACGCAATTCTTCATTGAGGTTCCGCGCGGTCGATCCGGCGTCAAGGTGCCGGAAGCAGCGCCGCCGGTGCATCCTGATAATGGAGCCCTTCTGGGCTGCGTTCTCACGATCGAGGACGAGGCGTCCGTGCGCTCGGCGCTCGGGAGACTGTTCAAGACGAGAGGGATTGACGCCATTATTGTTGCAACAGCGATGGATGCTTTGACTCTGATCCAAGAGCAGGGCCTGCGCCCGGATCTGCTGCTGTGCGACTACAACCTTCGTGGCTCACCGGATGGTGTCGAGACCGTCAGGCACCTGCGTGCCGCCCTCGGCCGTAATGTTCCGGCCGTCGTGATGACTGGCGACACCAGAACGCAGACGGTGGAATCGATTTCTGCGCAAGGTGTCTTTGTCCTGATCAAGCCCTTCTCGGCCGAAGAACTTCTGGAAGCCTTGAGAGGCCAGGCGCCGCGAGGCACTGTGAGCGCCTCGTCCCCTTGAATTGCCAGGCGACGGTGGCGCGCCGATGATGCCCTGAATTCTCGCCGCGTGTTCAAACCAGACGATTGCGTTCAGGCGGCCATCAACGCTGGCTCGCCTTCCGACGCCAACGATGAAGCCGCCGCCAGCGAGTGGCTCCGTACGACCTGCGATCGCTGTCATCGCTTATGACCCCGTATAACTACGAGCAAAGTAGACCTAAGAACTACGGACAAATAGACCCGGAACTTTCCGGTTCATTAAAGCGCGACCGCTAACAAATGGTGGAACGTTCGCAGACCGGATGGAGAAAACGATGCGTCTTGATTTGATCCCGAAAATGGCCGCCGGACTGTTTGCTGGCCTGCTGATCTCAGGCATGGCGCAGGCGGGCGACACCCCCGCTTCATTGACCGGGGCCAAGCTGGTGGCTGCCGACGGCGTCGCAAAGGCGCAGTCAGCCGGAGCGGTGGTTATCGATTCGCGGGTCGCTTCTGAATACGCCGAGGGTCATATCAAGGGCGCGGTCAATGTTCCCTATCGCGAGAAGAGCGAGAAAGCAGTCAACTTCGACAGCGGCCAGGACGAATTCAATCTCGCCAAATTGCCCAGCGACAAGGCAGCAGCGATCGTCATCTACTGCAATGGGCCGGAGTGCTGGAAGAGTTTCAAGGCTTCGACGGTGGCTATCAAGGGTGGCTACACCAACATCCTCTGGTACCGAGAGGGCTTCCCGGAGTGGAAGTCGAAGGGCCTTCCCTCCGAATAGGCGCCGGGAGAGAGTGCAACCGAAGTCTCCGCCAGCAGACATGAATTGAACAAACAGGTTGCCCCGGAGCTCAATCATGAAAAGCCTCAGTATCAAGGCGAAGATGCTCGCTGTTTTCGCCTTGATCACTTTCGCTCTGGCGGTTGTGGCGATGATCGCCATCCGCGGCGTCAGCCTTCTCAACGACAATTTGTCCGAATTGTACCAGGAACGCCTCGTACCGGTCAGCCAGCTGGCCCGGATCAGCGAACTGATGCATGGCGGCATCGAACAACTGACGATCGCGGTTATCGCGCGTCCCAGCCCCCAGAATGTCCGGAAATACATCGACCGGGTTGAAGCTAATCTGGTCGAAGTCGACAGCCTGGCCAAGAAATATACCCAGCACGTCGTGAGCGACGAAGACAAGAAACGGCTCGGCGAATGGAATGCTCTCCGTGATTCGCTCGTCGAACAAGCCATCAAGCCAGCGATTGTCGGCCTCAAAGCGCAGGCCTTCAGTGATGCCGAGGACACCGTCCTCGGCGTCGCCGTCACCAAGTTCGCCAAGGTCCAGCAGCTATTCGATACGATCGTAGCCGACGAACTGAAGGGTGCCGAACGCACGCGTACCGCAGCGGCCGATCGATACAGGTTCACCAGCTATCTGATGATCGGCGCCGTCCTGTTCGCGCTCGGCCTTGGCGGCGTCATGGCCCTCTACGTCAACCGGGGGATTACAGCGCCGCTCGCGGGCATGACCTCGGCCATGAAACAACTCGCCAGCGGCGACCTCGGCATTGCCATCCCGGCAATCGGGCGGAACGACGAGATCGGCCATATGGCGGAGGCAGTCGGCGTATTCAAGGAGGGCATGATCGACGCCCGGCGACTTGAGACCGCGCAGAAGACAGAGCAGATACAAAAAGAAAGGCGGCAAGTTGCGATCGAGCAGTACATCGCAACCTTCGAGAGCAGCGTGGTGTTGTCGCTGGACAACCTTGCACTGGCCGCGAACGAGATGAAGACCACCTCGCAGAGCATGTCGGCCACCGCCGAGGAGGCGAGCACGCAGACCGCGGCCGCAGCAACTGCCGCCGAGCAGGCTTCGACCAATGTCGAGGCCGTCGCCGCCGCGGCAGAAGAGATGGCGACCTCGGTCAACGAGATCGGCCGTCAGGTCCACAACTCCGCGCGCATTGCCGTCACGGCGGTCGAGCAGGCACGCATGACCGACGATCGCATCAAACAGCTTGCCCAGGCCGCCAATCGCATCGGCGACGTCGTCAATCTTATCACCTCCATCGCCGAGCAAACCAATCTGCTGGCGCTCAATGCAACGATCGAAGCGGCGCGAGCCGGCGAGGCCGGCAAGGGCTTCGCAATTGTTGCGCAGGAGGTCAAACAATTGGCATCGCAGACCGCGAAGGCGACCAGCGAGATCGGCGGCCAGATCGCAGGCATGCAGAATGCAACCCACGATTCAGTCGCCGCCATCGAGGAAATCGGCGGAACCATCGGCAATATATCGGAAATTGCCTCGGCCATCGCCACCGCAGTAGAGCAGCAGGGCGCGGCCACACAAGAGATCGCGCGCAACGTACAACAGGCCGCGCGCGGTACCGAGCGTGTCTCGGGCAATATTGTCGGCGTCAATCGGACAGCGACCAAGACTGGCGCGGCGGCCGATCAGGTCCACACGGCGGCGGAAACGCTCGGCAGGCAGGCGGAAACGCTGCGTGCCGACGTCGACAAGTTTCTCGCTGACATCCGGGCGGCCTGAGCGGTGCGGATCGCGCCGGAACTTCGCCGGCGAAATTGATACCGAAGCAGTTGGCGCCACCACATCGAAAACGCCTTCGCCAAGCTAGAGGCGCTCCTGCGCAAAGCTGCCGCCCGCTCTGTCGACGGCCTTTGGACCGCTATCGGGCGCATCATCGATCTCTTCATCACCCAGAACGAATGCGTCAACTACTTCAAAGCCGCGATCTCCCAACTTCGGTAAATAGGAATTTTTTGCGCGGTGAGACTGACAGGGTGTTTTGCCCCGACGGGTCGCCACATTCCCGTTAGACTTGGCGGCACAAACGTGGAGAATGCGCCCAAGCACGTCGCGTACGCAGTGCACACCAAGATGCGCCAGGGGAAACAAAATGCCAGCCGCCTTCCCGTCGTCCGTACCCACCATCCCGACCGCACCCTTGACCGCGCAGATACGCGATGCGTTACGCGCGATCGTGGGCGAAAAAGGCCTCATCGAGGACGAGCACGGCAAGCAGCCGTTCGTGACGGACTGGCGTGGCCTGCTGGTTGGCGGTGCCGGGGCCGTCGTGCGTCCTGTCAGCACCGCGGAAGTCTCGAAAGTTGTCCGGCTTTGCCATGAGCACGGCATCGCGATCGTACCGCAGGGTGGCAACACCGGGCTAATGGGCGGCGCCACGCCCTGGCCTGCGCACACCGGCATCGTGCTGTCGCTGGGCCGCATGAACCGCGTTCTCGGCGTCGATGCCGTCGGTTATTCGATGACGGTCGAGGCCGGCTGTGTTCTGCAGACGCTTCAGGAGACAGCGGCCGCGCAGGACCGATTCCTGCCGCTCAGTCTTGGCGCCGAGGGCTCATGCATGATTGGCGGCAATCTGTCGACCAACGCCGGCGGCGTGCAGGTGCTGCGCTATGGCAATGCCCGCAATCTCGTCCTGGGGCTCGAGGTCGTGCTGCCCAACGGCGACGTCTGGGATGGATTGCGTGCGCTGAAAAAGGACAACACCGGCTACGACCTCAAGCACCTCTTCATGGGCGCCGAAGGCACGCTCGGCATCATCACCAAGGCCGTCCTCAAGCTGTGGCCCGCGCCCAAGGACGTCTGCACAGCGTGGCTGGCTATCCGCGATCCGCGCGCGGCGCTGGAGATCCTGTCCGAAGCGCATGCCGCATCCGAGGACAATGTCGGCTCCTGCGAGCTAATGAGCCGCACCGCCATCGACATGGTGTTGCGACACATTCCCGGCACCCAGGATCCCCTCAAGGCGGACACGCCATGGTACCTCCTGCTCGAATGGTCGTCCGCGCGGGCGCGCCAGGACGGGACCGAGGGCATGTCCGACAGGCTGGAGCAGTTTCTCGCCGACCAGTTCGAGGCCGGACGCGTGCTGGATGCGGCGATCGCGCACACCGTCAGCCAATCGCGCAACATGTGGCGCATCCGCGAGGGTGTTGCCGAGGCCTCGCGAGCCGAGGGACCGGGGATCAGCTACGACGTATCGGTGGCGATCTCCCGAATTCCGGAATTCATCGACCTCGGGCTCAAGGCCGTGCTCGACATTCTCCCGACCATTCGCCCCTATCCGCTCGGACACATCGGCGACGGCAATCTGCATTTTTCGTTCATGGGGCCCAAAGGCATGGATCAGCAGACGCTGACCCAATACACGGCCGCCATCACGCGCGCCGTGAACGATCTCATCACCTCCATGGGCGGCTCGATCTCGGCGGAACACGGCATCGGCATGGACAAGCTCGACGAGCTCAGTCACTACCGCTCGAAGACCGAGCTCGACATCATGCGAACCATCAAGCGCGCGCTCGATCCGCAAAACATCATAAATCCGGGCAAGGTGCTGCGGCTGTGATTGAGGCCGGTGGCGCTGCGCGGAAACAGCTCGACGTCGTTCCGGGTGAGTGCGCAACTGCACACGAGGACTAACTCGACGATGGAGTGTTAGCGCGCTTCAACAAATTGCTCGCAATGATGGCTCGCAGCTACGGCCGGATCGTCATGTTCTCCGGTGGCCCTGCTTTGCGCAGCGGCTCCGCCAATCGCGCGAACTCGCACAGCAGCGACCTTGTCTTCCTGGGATCGATGATCTCCTCGACCCAGAATTTCTCGGCTGAGCGGAACGGCGAGCGCAGCTTGTTCAACCGCTCCCCGATCTCCTTCAGCTTGGCCGGCTTGTCCTCCGCAGCATCAATGTCGGCGCGGTAGGCGGCTTCGATGCCGCCCTCCAGCGGCAGCGAGCCCCAATAGGCCGACGGCCAGGCGTAGCGGATCGAGAAGCGGTCGGCGGGCTGATGCACCACGCCGGCGACGCCGAAGGCGTTGCGCAGGATCACCGTGCACCAGGGCACCGTGGTCTGGTTGACCGCGGCCATGGCGCGGACGCCGTGGCGGATGGTCGCCGCCTTCTCGGCATCGAGGCCGATCATGAAGCCGGGGCAGTCCATGAGATAGACGATCGGCAGATGGAAGGTCTCGGCAAAGTCGACCCAGCGCACCACCTTCTGGCAGGCATCCGCGGTCCAGGAGCCGCCATAGTGATAACTGTCGCTGGCGAGCACCATCACCGCCCTGCCCTCGAGCCGCGCGAGCCCAACGATGATCGGCTTGCCGAATTGGCTTGCGACCTCGAAGAACGAGCCCTTGTCGACGACCTGCTCGATGATCGGCCGCATCTTGTAGACCTGCTTGCGGTTGCGCGGCACCGCGTTCATCAGCGCCTCTTCGCTGCGCTCCGGATCGTCCTTGCAGGGCAAAGTCGGCGGCAATTCGTAAACCGACGACGGAAGATAGGACAGGAAGCGCCGTGCGCAGGCGAAGGCCTCCGCCTCGGTGTCGACGGCATGATCCACCGCGCCGGCGCGGGTCTGGATATCAGCGCCGCCGAGTTCCTCTTTCGAGAGGTTCTGCCCCAGCGCCTTCACCACCGGCGGGCCCGCAACGAACATCGCGGACTTCCGGGTCATGATGGAATAGTGGCTGGCGGCAAGACGCGCCGCGCCGAGGCCCGCGACCGAGCCGAGGCCGAGCGCGACGACGGGCACGCGCGACAGGTTTTCCGTCGTGAAGCGATACCAGCGGGTGCCGCCGATGCCGCCGGGCAGATTGGCCGCGCCCTTGGTCTCGATGGTCTTGACCGAGCCGCCACCGCCGGAGCCCTCGATGATGCGGACGATGGGCAGACGGAAGTCGTGCGCCATCTCCTCCGCCATCAGCGGTTTTGCGGAGATCGACGCATCGGCAGAACCACCGCGCACGGTGAAATCGTCGCCGACCACAACCACGGTGCGGCCCTCGACGCGCGCGCGGCCGAACACGCAGTTCGCCGGCGTCACGGTTTTGAGTTCACCCGATGGATCGTACTCGCCGATGCCGGAGACGGCACCGATCTCGTGGAAGCTGCCTGTGTCGATCAGTCCGTCGATGCGTTCCCGAACAGTCAGCCGGCCCTGGTCATGCTGTCGCTTGACCTTGTCAACGCCGCCCATCTCCCGCGCGAAGGCTTCGCGCCGGGCGAGCTCGTCGAGTTCCGGCTTCCAGTTCATTCACTCCCTCCGAATTGATCGGCTTGTTATTGTTATGCACGGCCATTGCGACCGGTTTGCGCGAGATGCGGTTGTTGAAGACGTCGCCTTCGGCGCCTTCGATCAGGCTGCCGAGCGACCGGCCGAGCGCGACCATCAGCGGCGCCACTTCGGCATGCAGACGCTGCTCGTCATACATCGCCGAGAGAAGGCCGATCGTGATGACAACGAAGGTCTGGTACTGCGGCGACCAGATCGGCACCGCGAGCCCGTTGATGTGCTGGCTCCACAGGCCGCAGGCCACGACATAGCCATGCTCGCGCAGCGACTGCCGGTTGGCCTCGATGCGAGGCCGCAGGATTTTTGCAGCCTCGGGGGCTTCCCGCTCCATGTCCGCGATGAAGGCGTCGCCGATCTCAGGCTGAAGTGCCGCGGTGTAGGCCGCGCCGGCCGCGGTCGAGGCCATCGAGATGCGGCTGCCGGTGCCCTCGTGCAGACCGAGCGCAGAGCGGAGCGCGCGAACTGGAGATAGACGAGATGGAAGCGATCGGGCACGACGAAGCCGACAGTACCGGGCAATTGCTCGGCAACTTCCTGGAGCCGCTGCCGGATCATGCTGCGCAGCTGCGCGCCCTTCATCATCGAGGCGCTCATCGCCACCGCGCTCGGACCGATGCGATATTTCTGATCGCGCGGCAGATAGACGAGCTGCCCCATCCGCGTCAGCGTGTGCGTGAGCCGCGACACCGTCGAGCGCGGCAGGCCGCAGCGATTTGAAATCTCGAGATTGCCGAGCCGGGCCTCGTGGCCCTCGAAGCATCGCAACACGTCGAACGCGCGCGACACCACCTGGATGACATCACCCTCACCGGCGATCGCCAGCGAGTGCACCTTGCCTACTCAACCGCTCCGAACGTCGTCCCATGTTCCCTACCAGTTGTTCCGCTGTGCGGAATTAAATTCCACTTGCAGACGACGCTACCTCAGGCATTTTGCCACCACAACAAAAAGGCGATGGCATGCCAGAAATTAAGATCGTCACGGAGGTCGCGGGTCGCATCTGCGCAACTCCCGTGCAAGTTGGAGGAACCGTGGCCGATGGCGAGGACGTTGTGATCGTCGAAGCCATGAAGATGGAGATACCGGTGCCCTCGCCTGCGGACGGCACGCTCAAATCGTTGCTCGTGAAGATCGATGACCTCGTTGCGGAAGGCCAAGCCATCGCGATCGTCGCGAACTGACTGCAATATCCGTAGCTCCCGCGACAATCTGTCAGCCATGTTGGTGCACTGGCGGTACGGCGTTGCCATCGTTGGATCGCGGTGACATGATCTGTTTCAAACAAAGAAAGAAAGTCTTCGCGGCGAACGCGAGGATGGTGGGAGGGAAACATGCTTCGTGGGCTGATCATGCTCGCGCCCGCTTTGGTTGCGGGCATTTCTTTTGCGTCTACACGCTATGCATTCGCCGAAGACATCAAGCTGCCGGCGACATTGACGTTCACCGCCTATGACACTGGCACCGCCGGCTTCAACATCGCGGTCGGCGTCGGCAAGATGATGAAGGACAAATACAGCACCGACGTGCGCGTGCTCCCCGCAGGCAACGACGTGGCGCGGCTTGCGCCGCTACGCGCCAAGCGCGCCGCCGCATCGGCGATGGGATCCGGCACCTATTTCGCGCAGGAAGGCGTGTTCGAGTTCGGCTCCAGGGAATGGGGTCCGCAGCCGCTTCAAATTCTGCTCTCGTCGGTCGACTGCAATTGCGGCACGCTCGGCGTTGCCGCGGATGCCGGCGTGAAGGAGCTGAAGGATCTCAAGGGCAAGCGCGTCGGCTTCGTCGTCGGCTCGCCCGCGCTGAACCAGAACTCGCTCGCGGTGCTCGCTTTCGCAGGGCTGACGCAGAAGGACGTCAAGATCGTCGAGTTCGCAAGCTACGGCGCGATGTGGAAGGGCCTGATCAACAACGACACCGACGCAGCCTTCGGCACCACCATCACCGGCCCCGCCAAAGAGGCCGAGACCTCGCCGCGCGGCCTGGTCTGGCCGCCACTGCCTGCCAAGGACAAGGAAGGCTGGGCGCGGATGCAGAAGGTCGGCTCGTTCTTCTTCCCGCAGCTTGCGACCTGCGGCGCCGGCATCTCGGCGGACAAGCCGATCGAGCTCGGCAACTATCCCTACCCGATCTTCGTCGCCTACGCCTCGCAGCCGGCCGACCAGGTCTATGCGATCACCAAGGCGATGATCGTCAACTACGACGCGTACAAGGACTCCGCGCCCGGCGCCGGCGGACTTGCCGCCGACCGGCAGACCAAGAACTGGGTGGTGCCAGTCCATCCCGGCGCGGTCAAGGCGATGAAGGAAGCCGGGCAATGGAGCGACGCGCAGGAAGCCCACAACAACAGGCTGATCAAGCGGCAAGAGGTGCTGGCGCGGCCTGGGCTGAGTACGGCAAATCCAACCCGCCGTCGGATGACAAGGCGTTCCTCGACGGCTGGATGAAGGCGCGCGCCGCGGCGCTGGCCAAGGCCAACATGCCGAACGGGTTCGAAGACTAGTCCAGCAACGCATTTGCAGCCCAGGCGCAGGCGATCATGCTCGTCTGGGGCTCAATGATGTCTGCGTCCGACCGCCCCGCAGGCTGCGCCCAAGCGAGTCGTGTTCGACGATCCGCACGCCGCCGCCGCCAACATGCAGGAGGCCGAGGTCACCCGCGTCCGCACGCTGCGCGGCGCCTGGCGCTGGACGCTGGTGGCCGCGACCGCGGCGACGATCCTGCTGTGCATCAACCAGCAATTCTCGCTGCACTTCTTCGTCGGCTACACGCAGCTCAACACGGAGTATTTCTATCTCCTGATCGCCCTGATGCTGCCGTTCACGTTCCTGATCTTCCCAGGCACCGAGACGCGCGCCGCTCGACCGCATTCCCTGGTATGACCTCGTCTTCTTCGTCGTGACGTTCGCGGCGGCGCTGCTGCTGATGTCGAACGTCCGCAAGGCGGCGGAAGCCGGCTGGGAATTCGGCGGTGCGCCGAACACGGTGATCGCGGCGGGCCTCGTGATGTGGGTCGATGCTGATGGAGGCGCTGCGGCGCACCGGCGGCTGGAGCCTGCTGCTGAGCGTGCTCCCATTCACCGTCTATCCGTTGTTCGCGGAGGCCGGCTGGCTCGGGCCGTTCCGCGGCACCCAATCGACACTGGAGCAGGCGACCGCCTATCACGTGCTCTCGGGCGAGAGCCTGCTCGGCATTCCGATCCAGGCGTTCGCCGATACCGTGATCGGCTTTCTCGTGTTCGGCACCGCGCTGATGATGACGGGCGCCGGAAAATTCTTCATCAACCTCGCCTTCGCGCTGTGCGGCACGTTCCGCGGCGGCGCAGCGAAGGTTTGCATCTTCGCGAGCGGCCTGCTCGGCATGATGTCGGGCTCGATCATCTCCAACGTGCTGACCGCCGGCACCATGACCATTCCGGTCATGAAGAAGAGCGGATTCCGCGCCTCCTATGCCGGCGCGATCGAGGCCTGCGCCTCGACCGGCGCGGTGCTGGCGCCGCCGGTGATGGGCGCGACCGCCTTCGTGATCGCGCAGTTCCTCAATGTCAGCTACGCCGATGTCGCGATCGCCGCGATCATTCCGGCGGCGCTTTACTACATTGGCCTGTTCATGCAGGTTGACGCCTACGCAGCGCGTCACGGCTTGAAGGGCATTCCACGCGCCGAGCTACCACGGGTGATGGATACGATCAGGGACGGCTGGTACTACGTCTTCGTCATCGCGCTCCTGATCGTGATGCTGCTGTATTTCAAGCGCGAGAGCCACGCGCCGTTCTATGCGACCGCGCTGCTGCTTGTTCTCAACCAGCTCTTCTCCAAGGACACGCGCTGGACGCTGGCGACGATCGGCAAGTTCCTGGAGGTCAACGGGCGCACCTTTGTCGAACTCGTCGGCATCCTCGCCGGCTGCGGCCTTTTGATCGGCGCGTTCTCGATGACCGGCGTGGTCTCGAGCCTCGCCAACGATTTGTTGCGGATCGCAGGCGACAACGCCTTCCTGCTGCTCGGCATGTGCGCCTTCACCAGCCTGATCCTCGGCCTCGGGCTGACGACCACGGCCTGCTACATCTTCCTCGCCATCCTGGTTGCGCCAGCGCTTGAGAAGCTCGGGCTCAACAAGATGGCCGTGCACATGTTCATCTTCTACTGGGGCATGCTGTCGTCGATCACGCCCCCGGTCGCCATCGCCTCCTTCGCCGCCGCAGGCATCGCCGGCTCGCCGGCCATGAAGACGGGCTGGGAGTCGATGTGGGTCGGCAGCATCATCTATTTCATCCCGTTCTTCTTCGTGCTCAATCCGGCGCTGGTGCTGCAAGGGCCGAGCCCCTATCTCGCCGGCCTCGGACTGATGGGGATGGCCGCGTTCGGCACACTGTTCATCTGCGGCGGCATCCAGGGCTACCAGCCCTTCGTCGGCGACCTCCGCGGCGCCGGCCTGATGGAATGGCCGCTGCGTGTGCTGCTAGTGATTGGCGGCTTCGTAGTGGCGACGCCCGGCGGCGGAATCATGCCGCTGTCCCAGATGCAGGTGACGCTGCTCGGCCTCGCGATCCTGGTGCCGACGGTCCTGGTCGCCCTGCTGCGGGTCCGGCGGCAGGCCATAGTCCCGGACGGGTTGCGCGTGCCCTGATTGCGTTGCACAAAGGAGCCGATGACAGCGCAACCGTCGCCCGCCTCTGCCTGGACCCGCTCGAAGCCGCCACTGCTGCGGTTTCTCGACACCTGCCTCAACGAATTCTCCGCGGAGACCTCAGGCAACGTCGCCAACTACATCCCCGAGCTCGGCAAGGCCGATCCTGCCCATTTCGGCATCAGCCTCGCGACGCTCGACGGCCATGTCTACGAGGTCGGCGACAGCCGGGCGCCGTTCACCATTCAGTCGATGTCGAAGCCATTCGTGTTCGCGCTGGCGCTGGACTTGCTCGGCGCAGGCCGGGTGGAGAGCGCGATCGGCGTCGAACCATCCGGCGATCCCTTCAACTCGATCCGACTCAATGCGGAGAACCATCCTTTCAACCCGATGGTCAATGCCGGCGCGATCGCTTGCACCGGGCTGATCTACGACAGCAAGGGCCCCGAGGCATTTGAGCAGATCCGCCTGGCGCTCAGCCGCTTTGCGGGACGCGACCTCGCTGTGGACGAGGCCGTCTACGCTTCCGAGAGCCAGACCGGCGACCGCAACCGCGCCATCGGCTATCTCCTGAAGACCAATGCGGTGATCTCGGACAACGTCGCCGGCGTCCTCGACGTCTATTTCCGGCAATGCGCGGTGCTGGTCACCGCGCGCGACATCGCGGTGATGGCGGCGACGCTCGCCAATCGCGGCGTCAATCCCGTGACAAGCGAACAGGTGCTGACGCCGTACGCGATCTCGCGCACGCTGTCGGTGATGACGACGTCGGGCATGTACGACTATGCCGGCGAATGGATCTACCGGATCGGCATTCCCGCCAAGAGCGGCGTCGGCGGCGGCATCCTGGCGGCGCTGCCTGCCCGGCTCGGGCTCGGCAGCTATTCGCCGAAGCTCGACAAGCATGGCAACAGCGTGCGCGGCATCAAGGTCTGCGAGGCATTGTCCTCGCATTACGATCTGCACATGCTCAACCGCAGCGACGACGCGCGCAACGCCGTGATTGCCGACTACGACATCGGCAAGAGCCCGTCACGCCGCGTCCGCCGCCAGCAGGAGCGCGACATCCTCGCCGCGCACGAGCAGGAGGTGCAGGTCATCGAGCTGGTCGGCACGCTGTCGCTCTCGGCGGTCGACTATGTCTCGCGCCGGATTGCGGGACGGCCGCGACCGCAATTCGTCATATTCGACCTGCACCGCGTCACCTCCACGACGCGCGCCGGCGCGCGCCTCGTCGCCGAAGCCTTCGAAGAACTCGCCACACTGAACGTCACCGTCGTGCTGTCCGGCGTCAGGCGCGCCTCGAAGGAGTGGAATACACTGCGGGAATGGACCGCGGAACTGAAGAACGTCCGCGACTTCTATCTGCTCGACACCGCGATCGAATGGGCGGAAGACCAGATCGTCTACCGCTATGGTGGGGCGATCGACTTCCACGAGACCACCGAGCTGTCCGAACAGCCGCTGCTCGACGGCCTCAGCGCCGAAGAGCTGACGGACCTCGCCTCGATCTGCACGATCCGGACCTACCAGTCCGGCGCGAAAATCCTCACCACCGGCGATTCCGCCGATGCCCTGTTCTTCCTGCGCAGCGGCGCAGTGCACGTCACCCTGCCCGACGGCGTGCGGCTGGCGACGCTCACCGCCGGCATGGCGTTCGGCGAGATGGCACTGATCGAGACCGCTCGCTCAGCCGACGTGTTCGCGGATATGGCGGCGACTGCGTTCGAAGTCCCGTTGAAGGATTTCGAACGCTTCCGCAAGCAGCACCCGCGTGCGAGCGAGCGCGTCATGCGGAACCTGGCGCAGCTGCTGGCCGATCGCCTGATCGTCGCCAACACCAGGGTCGATATCCTGACGTCGACGTAAGCGGCGGGATCCGGCTCAGCGGCTCGCTGCTTCGCTGAGCCGTCGCTTGATCTTGGCGGCGCTTGCCTTGAGCAATTCGGATGGCTGCTGCCCGGTCGCGGCGCACAGGCAGGCCCAGTAGTAGATGACATCGCCGAGCTCATCGACGAGACCCGCCTTGTCGAGCCAGTCATCGCGCAGCAGCTTCTTGATGTGATCAGCAACCTCGCCGGCCTCGCCGGCGAGGCCAAGACCAAGATAGGACAGCCGCTCGTTGGACGGATGCTCCTCGACTTTCGCAATCGTTGCGGCCCAGGCCGCGTATTCATCGATCGTCATCGGCATCCCTCGCCGCGCTTTCGGATCAGCCCACCACTTCCGTGACCGGCTGAAGATCAATCTCAAACGTCTCCAGGAATTTCGACGTCATGATGTAGAAGCCGACCGAGAGCTGCAATTCGACCAGCGCGGCCGGCGTCAGCTTTGCGGCAATCGCCTTGAACGTCGCGTCCGCCGGCTTGTTGAGCTTCACGATCTCGTCGGTGAAGGCGAGCGCGGCGCGCTGGGTGTCGTCGAAGCAGGTCGCGGCCCGCCAGTTCGCCAGCGCCTCGTTCTGGGCGTCGGTGACGCCGACATTCTTGCCTATGCGCTTGTGCGCGACGATCTCGTACGGCGCCTCGCACAAGATGCCGGTGCGTGTGATCGCGAGCTCGCGCACGATCGGATCGAGCTCACCCTTGTGGCGGATGGCGCCGCCGAGACGGCAGTACTGCTCAAAATGGCTCGGCGAATGCGCCATCATGCGGAAGATGTTGGCATTGCGGTTCTTGTCGAGGATTTCGCGGGTGCGGTCGGACGCCGTGGACGGGTCGCTGTAGTCAATGCGGGCCATGGTTTACCTTGAGTTTTTCCTGAAGATTTTCTTGGGGCTTTTGATGCTTATTGTCGTTGCCGGGACAAGTTCCCAAGACTCTATTCGCGCGCGACCGCAGGAGCAACATCATCGAGTCAAAATGCCGCCGCATTGCTGATCGACCTTGGCACAGTCGATATTCGCCGCGTGGGGATACAATGCAGCGGATACTCGAAGTGGGGTGTTCCGAGTAACAATAATTGGCCGTCGATTGTGCAGCGCGCACAACGATGAGTCATGCCCAAGTCTAGGGAGAAAACGGCATGAAGGAAGCCACCAAGGGGGCGGCCTCGGGAGCGCTTGCGCATATGTTGGCGGTGACGGCGATGCTCGTCATCGCCAGCATATTGTTCTACGGGCGTTAGTAAGAGTTGCGTTAGCAAGAGTTTTCGTCATTCCGGGGTGGCTCTCGCGAGACCGCGCAAACCGCGGCCCTAGCAAGCCAGGCCCAGAACTTCCGTTCCAGGCTCGGTCCCTTGGACCGCCCCCGAATGACGAAATCCCACTACATTTCCTTCGTGAAGAATGGCACGAGCTTGCCGGCGAACGGCTTGAAGCTCGCGGTGACCTGATCGCCGATGGCGAGATTCGTCTCTCCATGGGCCATCATGCGAAAGCCCTCGGCGCAATCGACCAGCAGGATATTGTAGGGTACGTGCGCGCGCGTCTCCGGCGTGGCGGCGCGGCAGACCAGCGAGGTCGCGTACACCCTGCCCTTGCCACTGGCGCATGCCCCGCGCGGATCGGACGCGCCACAGGCCGCGCAGAAGGCGCGGTGAAAATACTGCAGGTGGCCGCATGAGTCGCAGATCTGGTAGGTGATCGCCTGCCCGCCCTTGGTCCAATCCGCCAGACGCTCGCTCATCGCACCCGCTCCAGAAACATGCTGACATGCGACGACAGCACGCCGCCGTCGCCGTGCAAGAGCGCGATCGAAGCATCGCGCACCTGGCGATTCGCGGCCCGTCCCGTCATCTGCAAATGCGCCTCGACCAGATGCGCCATGGCGCCGCCGACGCCGCAATGGCCATAGCTGAGCAGGCCGCCATGGGTGTTCAGCGGCATCGCGCCGTCGCGGCCGAAATGCCCTGCGCGCACGCGTGCCGCCGCCTCGCCTCGCCCGGCAAGGCCGAGGTCTTCCAGCAGCATCGCCAGCGTGATGGTAAAGCTGTCGTAGATCGCGGCGTAGCGCACGTCGGAAATCGCAAGGCCCGTGGCCTCCTTGGCGCGCGCCATGGAGATCTCGGCACCAAGCTCGCTGAGTGCGGGCGCGGCCGTGACATGCTGATGAGTATGCGCCTGCGCGCAGCCGCGAATGCGCACCCCCAGCTCCCCTGTCCGCTCGCGGCTGATGACCAACGCCGCACCGCCGTCGGACACCGGACAGCAGTCGAGCAGTTTCAACGGCATCGCCACCGGCTTCGAGGCCATGACGTCGGCGACCGTGATTGGCTCGTGGAATTGCGCGCCCGGATGGGTGCAGGCGTGGGCGCGCATCAGCACGGCGAACTCGGCGAGGTCCTCTTCGGTAACGCCGTATTCGTGCATGTACCTGTTAGCAACGAGGCCGTAATAGGCGGGAATGGTGGGCCCCAGCGGCACCTCGTAATCGGGGTGACCGACCTGCGCCAGCGCCTGGATCGAGGCATCGCGGCTTTGCCCGGTGAGGCGGTTCTCGCCGGCGACGACGAGCACGTTGCGCGCGACGCCGGATTCAACGAGGTGATGCGCCAGCATGGTCATCGCGAGCCCCGTGGCACCGCCGACCTGCACGGCGTGGGCGTAAGCCGGGCGGATGCCAAAGTGCTCGGCGAAGACAGTCGCCAGCATGATGTGGGGCGAGACCGTCGAATAGCCGCAGAGGATGCCGTCGATCTCGGCGCGCTTCAGCCCGGCATCGTCGAGCGCGGCTTGCGCGGCCTTGCTCATCAGGTCGAGCGAGGACGAGCCCTCGTGCTTGCCGTAAGGTGTGAGACCGACGCCAGTGATGAAGCTCATGATGCCCCTCCCTGCTCCGGCGCCGATCGCGTGACGCCGTCGCGGACCATGGCCGCGATCTCGTCGGCGGAGTAGCCGATCTCGCGCAGGATCTCCGCGCCATGCTCGTTGAGGCGCGGCGCTAGCCGAACCGGTTCCGCCTCGGTCTCGGACCAGCTCGCCGTCACCTTCATGCTGCGGATTGGGCCTTCGGTCGGATGGTTCACGACCGGGAAGAAATTGGTCGCTTCCAGATGCTCGTCGTGCAGGATCGACGCGAGGTCGTGCATCGGCATGACGGGCACGTCGGCCTTGGTGAGCAGGTCGATCCACTCGGCCGTGGTGCGAGTCTCGAAGATGCGGGCGAGCTCGGCGTAGACGACATCGATATTGGCAGCGCGGCCGGCGAAGGTCGCGAACATCGGATCGTCGCGCAGGTCGTCGCGGCCTGTGGCCCCAAAGAAATTTTCCCACTGCTTGTCGTTGTAGACGATGACGCTCAGATAGCCGTCGGACGTCTTGTAGGGCCTGCGGTCGCGTGACAGATGACGCGCATAGCCGCCCTTGTCGAGCGGCGGCTCGTAGGTGAGACCGCCCATGTGGTCGCCCATGACGAAACCGGCCATGGTCTCGAACATCGGGATGTCGACGCGCTGGCCGCGACCGGTGCGGTCGCGATGCACCAGGCTGGCGCAGATCGCGCCGACGGCAGTGAGGCCGACGATGCGGTCGACCAGCGCGTTCGGCACGTAGCGCGGCACGCCGTCACCGGTCTGCGCCATCAAGGCCGGGAGCGCAGTGGCGCCCTGGATCAGATCGTCATAGGCCGGCTTTGCGGCATACGGCCCGTCCTGGCCGAAGCCGAACACGCCGGCATAGACGAGGCGCGGATTTATTTTTGAGACAACATCATAGCCGAGCTGGAGCCGCGCCATCGCCTGCGGGCGGACGTTGTAGACGAACACGTCGGCGTCCTTCAAAAGCCGCAGCACGACCTCGCGCCCCGAGGGCTTCTTCAGATCGAGGCAGATCGAGCGCTTGCTGCGGTTGGTGTTGAGGAACACAGGGCCCATGCCGGTGTGCCGCATCGGGCCGATCAGGCGGGTGACGTCGCCGTCGAGCGATTCCACCTTGATGACGTCGGCGCCGTAATCGCCGAGCATCTGGGTGGCATAGGGCCCCATCAGCACGGTAGTCATGTCGATGACCTTGATGCCCTTCAACGGCCCCATCGTTCACTCCCGATTGCGCGGGCTCGGCTCGGCCCGCGATTTCGGTCCAGCTAACGGCAGTGATGCCGCGTGCGCAAGGGCGGCCGGCGTATGGCCGCATGCACCGCGCCGCCTGCTATTTCTTCTGGCGGGATTCGCGGATCTTCAGGAGCCGGTCGAGCTCGTCGTTTTGCGCGTTGATGCGATCGGCGATCCGCAACTCGTTCTGCTCGCCGGAGGCAGCGGCGGCCTGCTCGATGAGCTGGCGGATATTGTCCTCGAGGATCGCGATGCGATCGTTGAGGGCATCCGTCGACAGTGAATCTTCGTAGTCATTGCTCATTATGTAGTCCCCGCAAATCAACCAGGAGCCGTAGGGTGGGCGAAGCGAAGCGCGCCCACAATGATCTAGCGCAAAAGAAGGTGGGCACTGCGCAAGCGCGCCTTTGCCCACCCTACGCGACCTTACTTCAGCGGCTCCAGCACGGAGACGTAGTTGGCAACGGCGGCGCCGCCCATATTGAAGATGCCGCCGAGCTTGGCGTTCTTGATCTGCATGCCCTCGGGCGCCTGGCCGGCAAGCTGCATCGCGGTCATCACATGCATGGAAACGCCGGTGGCGCCGATCGGATGGCCCTTGGCCTTCAGGCCACCGGACGGATTGACCGGCAGCTTGCCGTCCTTGAGCGTCCAGCCTTCCTTGATGGCGCGGGCACCCTGCCCCCTCGGCGTCAGGCCCATCGCTTCGTACTCGATCAGCTCGGCGACCGTGAAGCAGTCATGGGTCTCGACGAAGGAGAGATCGGTGAGCGCAACACCGGCCTTCTCCAGCGCGCGCTGCCAGGCGACCGTGCAACCCTCGAACTGAAGGATGTCGCGTTTGGACATCGGCAAGAAGTCCTGGGCGTGCGCGGTGGCTCGGAAGCCAATCGACTTGCTCATGCCCTTGGCGGTCTCTGCATCGGCCAAAACCAGCGCCGCGGCGCCGTCGGAGACGAGCGAGCAGTCGGTGCGCTTCAGCGGACCTGCGACATAGGGGTTCTTCTCGCTCTCGGCGCGGCAGAACTCGAAGCCAAAATCCTTGCGCATCTGGGCGAAGGGATTGGCGACGCCGTTCTTGTGGTTCTTGGCCGCGATCAGCGCCAGCGCATCGGACTGGTCGCCGTATTTCTGGAAGTAGGAGCTGGCGATCTTGCCGAACACGCCGGCGAAGCCGCCGACGGTGTCGCCGTCTTCCGGCAGATAGGATGCCTTCAGCAGGTTCTTGCCGATCTCAGGTCCCGGCGTGCGCGTCATCTGCTCGACGCCGACGACCAGCACGATTTTGGCCGCGCCTGCAGCGATCGCACGCACACCCTGGTGCACGGCGGCAGACCCGGTGGCGCAGGCATTCTCGACGCGGGTGGCCGGTTTGAAGCGCAGCTTCGGGTCGGCCTGGAGCACCAGCGAGGCGGTAAAATCCTGCGGCGAGAAGCCGGCGTTGAAATGGCCGAGCACGATCTCGTCGACATCGGAAGCGGAAATGCCGGCATCGGCCATCGCCTCGTTGGCGACACGCGTGACGAGGCTTTCGACGGTTTCGGTGTCGAACTTGCCGAACGGCGTATGCGCCCATCCGACGATGCTGGCGGTCATGGTTATTCTCCCTAGGATCTCTTAACTGACCTAAGTCTTAGCCCAAGGATGGCAAGACTTCACGCGGCTTTCAGGGCCTTCAGCGTGCGCTGGCAGATGGCAGTTATGCCGGCCCAGTTCCCGGCCCTGATCTCCGCCGTCGGGCACAGCCAGGAACCGCCGACCGCCACCACATTGGGCTCGGCGAGCCAGGTCGCCGCATTGGCCTCGCCGACCCCGCCGGTCGGGCAGAATCGCACATGCGGGAACGGCCCGCCGAGCGCGCGCAGGCCCTTGATGCCGCCGGCCTGTTCGGCCGGGAAGAATTTTGCCAGGTCGAGGCCGTACGCCAGCGCCATCATCAGCTCGGACGCGGTGGCGATGCCGGGCGCGAACGGCAAGGCGCTGTCGGCGGCGACCTTCAAGAGGTCGGGGGTCAGGCCGGGGCTGATGCCGAACGCGACGCCGAGCTTCTCGACGCGGGTGAAGTCGGCCGGATTGAGAATCGTGCCGATGCCGACGATCGCCTCGGGGACTTCGGCCATCATCGCCCTCGCCGCCTCGATCGCAACGGGGGTGCGCAGGGTCACCTCCAGCGTACGGACGCCGCCGGCAACCAGCGCACGCGCCAGCGGCACAGCATCCTGGATCCGCTCGATGGTGAGGACGGGAATAACGGTCGCGGCCTTGAATAGCGCGGCGAGGTGGTTCTGTTGGGCAGTCGTGGTCATGTCGTGGATCTTGCCTTGGGTCTTGGCTTTCGTTTCACTTGGTCGCCTGGCGAGTGGTCGCCGGCCGGTGCCGCTTCTTCGGCGGCATGGCGTAGCCCGGAATGATGGCGCCGGGATAGCAGATCACGAGGCTGGCGAGACGATGCCCGGCCTGGGCCGCCTCGACCGGATCGGAACCGGCCAGCCGGGCGGCGATATAGGCCGCGGCAAAGCTGTCGCCGGCAGCAGTGGTGTCAACTACGGGCTTGGTCATGCGCTCCGCCCGCACCTCGCTCGTTCCGCCCGGGAGGCGCAGCAGGCTGACGGGTTCGGCCAGCCGGAACACCAGTTCGGGCGTGGGGATGCGCGCCATCAGTTGCTCATGGCTCTCG
Organism: uncultured Alphaproteobacteria bacterium; assembly: GCA_963819355.1. Taxonomy (GTDB): domain Bacteria; phylum Pseudomonadota; class Alphaproteobacteria; order Rhizobiales; family Xanthobacteraceae; genus Bradyrhizobium. The sequence continues at coordinate 241,634 of CAWFVZ010000023.1, forward strand.
CCGGGATAAAGCGCGAGCAGATCCTCGGTCGAGGTCAGCACGATGTCGGCCGCCGCAAACGCCGCGGCAAACACCTCGCGCGCGACATCGCGATCCGGCCAGCCGCGGGCGCGAAAGTTGGTGTCGAACACGAAGCGCGTGCCGAGCAGACGCGCACGCTTGATCGCCGCGAACAGGTGCTCGCGCCCGGGCGCGTCGTAGATCGAGAGCGTGATCGCGGAGAGATAGACGATGTCGTAGCTCATCAGCGAGTTGAGCAGCTCGTCCGTCTCCGGCAGGCTCATCAGTTGGCGCGCCGCGGCGCTGTCGCGCCAGTGGAAGAACTGCCGCTCGCCATTCGCGTCCAGCTGGATCATGTAGAGGCCGGGCAACTTGCCTGGCAACCGCACGACGCGCCGTGTGCCGACGCCCTCCGCGGTCCAGGCCGCGATCATCTCATCGCTCAAGACATCGTCGCCGAGTGCGGTCAGATAGTCGACCTTGACCTCGAGCCGCGCCAGATAGACGGCGGTGTTGAGGGTGTCGCCGCCGAAGCCGCGCGAATACAGGCCGCCGCCCTGCCCGGCAAACTGCCCGGTGGAATGTCCCCCCTGGGCCTGCCGGAGTTCGACCATGCATTCACCGATGCAAGCAACGCTCGCCATCGTCATATCCAAGCTGTTCATCGATAACGTCAGGCGACGAAATTGCCGCCAAGCTCGTCTTCGATGTGAATGCGGATGATGTCGTCAAACGTCTTCTCGGAGGTGGTGAAGCCGAGCTCGAGCGACCGCTTTGCATTGAAATTGCGCGGCCAGCCGCCGACGATGCCGACGATAAAGGGATCAGGTTCGCGCTTGATGCGCGCAGCGACCTTGTCGCCGGCGACCCGCTTCAGCGCGGCGATCTGCTCGCCGACCGTCGCCGACAGGCCGGGCATGGTCAGATTGCGGCGCGGGCCGACGGTGGCGAGATCCATGGTGCCGGCGTGGAGCAGGAAGCCGACGGCGGAGCGCGGCGTGGCGTGCCAATGGCGAACGTCCTCGGACACCGGCAGGATCACGTCCTTGCCGGCGAGCGGCTCGCGCAGGATGTTGGAGAAGAAGCCCGATGCCGCCTTGTTGGGCAGGCCGGGCCGGATGCAGATGGTCGGCAGACGGATGCCGATGCCGTCGAGGAAACCACGGCGCGAATAGTCGGCGAGCAGCAATTCGCCGATCGCTTTCTGGGTGCCGTAGCTCAAAAGCGGCGTGTGGAAGAACTCGTCACCGATCGCCTCCGGGAACGGCGCGCCGAACACCGCGATCGAGGACGTGAACACCACACGCGGCTTGTAGCCGCCGCCGACAAGCCTGACGGCGTCGAGCAGCATCCGCGTGCCGTCGAGATTGATGCGATAGCCCTTGTCGAAATCGAGCTCGGCCTCGCCGGAGACGATCGCGGCGAGATGGAAGATCACGTCGGGACGGCCGGCGATCAGCTTCTCGGCAGCGCCTGGGACGGCAAAATCGCCGGACACGGTCTCGACGGCAAAGCCGGCCTTCTCGGGCTGCTTCGGCTCGACCACGTCGTGCATGGTCAGCTTGGTGATCTCGCTCTTGCCGAGCCGGCCGTCGCGCAACAGCCGTTCACACAATTTACGGCCAACCATGCCGGCGGCGCCCAGAACCAGAATGTGCAAGAGCCTACTCCTTCTTGTTGTCGGAGCGCGTCAGGCTAGAGGCGCTCTCATGGCAGCCCCGCAACTACTCCTTCACGGCGCCGGTCATCGCCGACACATAATACTCCACGAAGAAGGAATAAAGGATAACTACGGGGACCGAGCCGGTCAGGGCTGCGGCCATCAGCGCACCCCAATGATAGACGTCGCCATTGACGAGCTCGGTGATCGCGCCGACCGGGATGGTCTTGTTCTCGGACGAGGAGATGAAGGTCAGCGCGTAGATGAACTCGTTCCAGGACAGCGTGAAGGCGAAGATGCCGGCCGAGATCACCCCCGGAAGCGATAGCGGCAGCGTGATCTTGGTGAGGATCTGGAGCCGCGTCGCCCCGTCGATCAGCGCGCACTCCTCCAGCTCATAGGGAATGGTGCGGAAGTAGCCCATCAGCAGCCAGGTGCAGAACGGGATCAGGAACGTCGGATAGGTCAGGATCAGCGCCAGATTGCCGTCGAACAGGCCGAGTTGGAACACGATCGCGGCGAGCGGAATGAACAGGATCGACGGCGGCACCAGGTAGCCGAGGAAGATCGCCAGGCCGACGTAGCGCGAACCCTTGTAGCGCAGGCGCTCGATCGCATAGGCCGCGCAGACGCTGGCAAACAGCGAGATGCAGGTCGAGGACACCGACACGATTACGGTGTTCCACATCCATTGCGGATAATCGGTCTCGAAAAACAGCTTCTGGATGTGCTCGAATGTCGGATGCAGGATCCAGAACGGATTGTACTTCTCGTAATCGTACATCTCCGCGTCCGGCTTGAACGTCGCGATCGCCATCCAGTAGAACGGGAACAGCAGGAAAAACATGATCAGGCCAAGCGGAAGGTAGACGCGGAGAAATCTCCGCGGCAAACTTTCCAGGTAGGACATTCCGACGCTTTGGTCGTCCGCGGTGGTCATGGTCAGTCCCTTCCGCCCTGCTGCCAGCGGGAGCGCTGAAGTCCGAAGAAGCTCAACAGGATGGCCGCGACCAGGAACGGAATCATCGCGTTCGAGATCGCCGCCCCCTCGCCGAGATTGCCGCCGGTGATGGCGCGCTGGAACGACAGCGTCGCCATCAGATGCGTGGCGTTGATCGGCCCGCCGCGCGTGATGGTGTAGATCAGCTGGAAGTCGGTGAAGGTCATCAGCACCGAGAACGTCATCACCACGGCGATGATCGGGGACAGCATCGGCAGGGTGATGTGGCGGAAGCGCTGCATATTGGTCGCGCCGTCGAGATTGGCCGCCTCATAGAGCGAGGGCGAGATGGTCTGGAGGCCAGCGAGCAGCGTGATCGCGACGAAAGGTACACCGCGCCAGATGTTGGCGACGACCACCGACCAGCGTGCATTCCAGGGATCGCCGAGGAAGTCGATGTAGCGCGTGATCAGGCCGGCCTTGATCAGCACCCAGGAGATGATCGAGAACTGGCTGTCGTAGATCCACCAGAACGCGATGGCCGAGAGCACCGTCGGCACCACGAAGGGCAGCAGCACGATCGCGCGGATCATCGACTTGAACGGCAGCCGCTCGTTGAGCAGCAGCGCCAGGTAAAGTCCGATCGCGAATTTCACGGCGCTGGCGGCCACCGTGTAGAAGATGGTGTTGAACACCGACAGCCAGAACACCGAATCCTTCGAGAGCGAGACGAAGTTCTGGAAGCCGATGAAGCGCCCGGCCCCGCCGATCTTGGTATCGGTCATGCCCAGCCAGAAGCCGAGCGCCAACGGATATGCCAGAAACAGCACAAGGATGGCGATCGCCGGCACCATGAACATCGCGCCGAGAAAGTTCCGGCTTTCGAACGCCCTGGACCACAGGCTGCTGCGCTTGATTTGCGCGGCGACGGGCTCGGCCATAACTGCCATGTCGGGCTCCCCTCACGGAACGACGACGGCGGCGCCCAGCGAACTGGACGCCGCCGTCCGTGGCTGATCAGACCTGATAATAGCGCTTGGCGCGCTCGGCGGCACGCGCCGCAGCTTCCTTCGGCGTGGCCGAGCCGGAGGCCGCTTCCGCGAACATGTCGACCACGACGAAGTCGCCCATGACGGCGGCCGAGGCGTAGCCCAGATCGCCGGCATAGCCGTTGTCGCGGCAACGCTTCAGGCAGTCGCGATACGGCGTGATCTTGGGATCGGAGGTCCACACCGGATTGTCGTTGTAGGCCGGCAGCGGCGGCGAGACGTAGCCGTTGGAAGCGACCTCCCAGGCGTCGTAGTTCTCCTTGTCCATCATGAACTTGATGTATTCCTTCACCGCCTTGGGATACTTCGAGTGCTTGTAGCCGTAGTAGACCAGCACGTTCTGCTGCTCGGTGGACACGCCGACGGGACCGATCGGCATCGGCGCGTGGTTCATGTCCTTGGCGATCTCCTGCTGCTTCGGATCGGGGGAGTTCTTGCCGACGGTCCAGATCGAGATGCCGTTCAGGGTCAGACTGAGTTCGCCGTTGAGGAACGCCTTGTTGTTGTTCGAATCGTTCCACGACAGCACACCCGGGATGAACGTCGCATAGAGCTGCTTGACGTATTCGAGCGCGGCAATGGTCTCCGGCAAGTCGATCACGACCTCGTTCTTGTCGTTGACGACCTTGCCGCCGAACGCCCACAGCGCCCACTGGCACCAGCCGTTGGCATCGCCGGTGGCATGGCCGAGCGCGAAGCCGGCCGGCGTGTTGTTCTTCTTCAAGGCCTGGCACAGCTTGAGGAAGCCGTCGGTGTCCTTGGGGAATTCCTCGAAGCCCGCAGCCTTCACGTGGCTGATGCGGTAGTTCAGGCAGCCGCCGGTCGCGCCCTGCGGAATGGCGATCCAGCTGTTGCCCTTCTTGCCGTAGCGCTCGGCAACCGGATACCAGCCGCCATACTGCTTGCCGAGATAGTCGGCGACGTCAGTCATGTCGATCAGCTTTTCCGGGAATTTGTGCGGGTCGTCGAGCGTGCCGATGATGAGGTCGGGACCGGCGCCGACATTGGCGGCGACCGCGGCTTTGGGGCGGATGTCTTCCCAGCTCTCGGCTTCCAGCTTCACCTTGATGCCGGTCTTCTCGGAGAACTTCTTGGTCTGCTCGGCGAACTTGTCGAACTCGGCCTGGATGAACTGCTTCCAGCGCAGCACACGAATGGACGCATTCGGCTCCGGCGTGTTGGTCCATTCCGCCGCGCGGACCGGAACGATGCCGGGGCCGGCAAGCAATGCTGCACCGCCCAGGCTGGCTTTAAGGACACTACGCCTGTTGAAATCGCTCATCGTTCTCTCCCTGATTTTTTATATTTGTATTGGTTTGGTCTTACGTCGCTACATGCGTTTACCCGTAGCCTCATCGAACAAGTGAACCAGTGACGGGTCAGGTTTCAGCTTGACCTTGTCTCCCGGATTGAACTGGTGACGCTCGCGGAAGACCGCGACGACCTGCTCGCCACCCACCTTCGCGAACACCTGAGTCTCCGAGCCGGTCGGCTCGACGACGATGATCTCGGCTTCGGCACCGTCGTCGGCGATAGTGAAATGCTCGGGACGGACGCCGTAGACCACCGGTTTGCCGTCCGACGCAGCCGGCGCAGTCTTGAGCGGCAGCTTGACGCCGTTCGGCCCCTCGAAGGTCGCAACGCCGTTGACGCGTACATGCCCCTTGAGGAAATTCATGGCCGGCGAGCCGATGAAGCCGGCGACGAACTGGTTTTCCGGCTTGTCATAGAGCTCGAGCGGCGTACCCATCTGCTCGACGATGCCGTCATGCATCACGACAATCTTGTCGGCCATGGTCATGGCCTCGATCTGGTCGTGGGTGACGTAGACGGTGGTGGTCTTGAGCCGCTGGTGCAGCTCCTTGATCTCGGTGCGCATGGCGACGCGCAGCTTGGCGTCGAGGTTCGACAAGGGTTCGTCGAACAGGAACACCTGCGGATCGCGCACGATGGCGCGGCCCATGGCGACGCGCTGACGCTGACCGCCGGAGAGCTGGCGCGGGTAGCGCTCGAGCAATGGCGTCAGCGCGAGAATTTCAGCGGCGCGCTTGACGCGCTTATTGATCTCGTCCGAGCTCGCGCTCCGCAGCTTCAGCGAGAAGCCCATGTTCTCGCCGACCGTCATGTGCGGATAGAGCGCGTAGTTCTGGAACACCATCGCAATATCCCGCTCCTTGGGCTGGATATTGTTGACGACGCGGTCACCGATCGAGATCGTGCCGGAGGTGATGTTCTCGAGGCCTGCGAGCATGCGCAGGAGCGTCGACTTGCCGCAGCCGGAGGGACCAACCAGGACGACGAACTGGCCATCCTCGATCGGAATCGAGACGCCGTGCAGGACTTCAAAATTGCCGAACGATTTCCGCACGTCGCGGATTTGCACAGACGACATCTAGCTCCCTCCTCCGACTTAGACGGCGCAACTTTGGCGCCGCCACCGTCTTGTTTTTTCTGAACTTCACCAACGCGAAGCCGCTCTTAGCAGGCGACATTGTCGGCAGTTTGTGCGGCTTTGGCAATTTGTCTTTGGTTAGTCGTTGCTGGTAGCGCTGTCAACGTTCCTTTGTTTGCGGGAATGACTGTGTTAAGAGCAACAAATGGGTCGAAAGCGCACCAAGTCTGGCAAGATTCGGCTGGCGGAAGTCGCCGAGCTCGCCGGCGTCAGCCCGATTACCGCCTCCCGTTTCTTCCGTAATCCCGAGGCGCTGTCGGTCGCCAAGCGGACGCGGGTCGAAAGCGCGGCCAGGGAGCTCGGCTATGTGCCCAACCTCGCGGCACGTGCGCTCGCCTCGCAACGCACCGAAGTGATCGGTGTCTTGATTCCGTCACTGACCAACAACGTGTTTTCCGACGTGCTGCGCGGCATCTATGACGCCTCCGAAGGCAGCCGTTACTCGATCCAGTTGTCCAACACGCGCTACTCTATCCTCCAGGAGGAGAAGCTGCTGCGCATCTTTCTTGCGCAGAAGCCAGCCGGGCTGATCGTCACCGGGATCGACCAGACCACGGAATCGCGCGCAATGCTGGAGGCGACCGACAGTCCGATCGTGCAGATCATGGAGCTCGGCCCCAATCCTGTCGACATGATGATCGGCTTTTCGCACTACGATGCAGCGCGCGCGGCGCTTGCCCATTTGTTCGGGCAAGGCCACCGCAAGATCGGATTCGTCGGCGCCCGCATGGACCCAAGGGTGCAGCGGCGGCTCGACGGCTACCAGGCCGCGATGAAAGATGCCGGCCTGTTCGACCAGCGCCTGATCGTTGCGACGGCGACGCCGACCTCGGTCACGCTCGGCGGCGCGCTGTTCGCGGATCTGCTGGCCAAGTCGCCGGATCTCGACGCGGTGTTCTGCGCCAATGATGATTTGGCGCTCGGCGTGCTCTTTGAATGCCGCCGTCGCGAGATCGCAATCCCCGAGCAGATCGCGCTTATCGGATTCAACGACCTTGAATTCATGGCGTCCGCCGTCCCCACCCTCACCAGCGTGCGCACCAACCGCTACGAGATGGGCCACACGGCGGCCACGATGCTGATCGACGCGATCGAGGGCCGGCGTCCGGAGCGCCCGGTGCTCGACCTCGGCTTCAAGGTGATGGAGCGCCAGAGTTCGTCGTTGCGGCGTTCTGACAGCAGGCCAGCCCTTTCTGGCGCGGGCGCTGCGAACAAAATGGTAGCGTTACCAAGTAGCCATGACTAGTATCGCACTTGTGAGGAAACGACCCGCCAACGGGCAGGCAGACCATCGCTCACGTCGTTGGGCATCGCACAAACCGACACCCCAAGACGAATGCCAGGACTGACGCCAGTGCGTTTGCATTGCAGGAGAAGCCAATGACAAAAAAGCCAACCAATGGGCATGCGCCCGCCGGTAACGGCACCCGCCGCCACCTTCGCTCGCAGGAATGGTTCAACAACCCGCATAATCCGGGAATGACGGCGCTCTATCTGGAGCGCTATTTGAACTTCGGCCTGACCCGTGCCGAGCTGCAGTCCGGCAAGCCGATCATCGGCATTGCCCAAACCGGCAACGACCTCTCCCCGTGCAATCGCCACCACATCGAGCTTGCCCACCGCGTCCGCGAAGGCATCCGCGAGGCCGGCGGCATTGCGATGGAATTCCCGACCCATCCGATCCAGGAAACCGGCAAGCGTCCGACCGCTGCGCTCGACCGCAACCTCGCTTATCTCGGCCTGGTCGAGATTCTCTACGGCTATCCGCTCGACGGAGTGGTACTGACCACGGGCTGCGACAAGACCACGCCCGCCTGCATGATGGCGGCCGCGACCGTGAACCTGCCCGCGATCGTGCTGTCGGGCGGTCCGATGCTGAACGGCTGGCACAATGGCGAGCGCACCGGCTCGGGCACCATCGTCTGGAAGTCGCGCGAGCGGCTCGCCGCGGGCGAGATCGACTATGAAGAGTTCATGGAGATCGTGGCCTCGTCGGCGCCTTCGGTCGGCCATTGCAACACCATGGGCACGGCGTCGACCATGAACGGGCTCGCCGAAGCGCTCGGCTTCTCGCTGCCGGGCTGCGCGGCGATCCCCGCGCCCTATCGCGAGCGCGGCCAGATCTCCTACGAGACCGGCAAGCGCGCCGTCGAGATGGTCTGGGAAGACCTCAAGCCATCGGACATCCTGACCCGCAAGGCGTTCGAGAACTGCATCGTGATCAATTCGGCGATCGGCGGCTCGACCAACGCGCCGATCCACATCAACGCGCTGGCGCGCCACATCGGCGTCGAGCTTACGATCGAGGACTGGCAGAAATTTGGCCACGACGTGCCGCTGCTGGTGAACATGCAACCGGCCGGCTTCTATCTCGGCGAGGAATTCCACCGCGCCGGCGGCGTGCCGGCGGTGGTGCGCGAATTGATGAAGCACAACCGCATCCACGAAGATGCAGTCACCGTCAACGGCCGCGGCATCGGCGAGAATTGCAAGGATGCGCCGAAGCCTGACAACGACGTGATCTGGGATTACGCCAAGCCGCTGGTGAAGGACGCCGGCTTCCTGGTGCTGAAAGGCAATCTGTTCAATTCCGCGATCATGAAGACCAGCGTGATCTCCAAGGAGTTTCGCGACCGCTACTTAAACAACCCGAAGGACCTCAACGCCTTCGAGGGCCGCGCCATCGTATTCGAGGGGCCTGAGGACTATCACGCGCGGATCGACGATGCATCGCTCGACATCGACGAGCGCTGCGTGCTGTTCATCCGCGGCACCGGGCCGATCGGTTATCCCGGCGGCGCCGAGGTCGTGAACATGCAGCCGCCGGCGGCGCTGATCAAACGAGGCATCCTGTCCCTGCCCTGCATCGGCGACGGCCGCCAGTCCGGCACCTCGGGCTCGCCGTCGATCCTGAACGCCTCGCCGGAAGCCGCCGCCAATGGCGGGCTCGCGATCCTCAAGACCGGCGACAAGGTCCGCATCGACCTCAACAAGGGCAGCGCCAACATCTTGATCTCGGACGACGAGGTGAAGAAACGCCACGCCGAGCTCAAGGCCAATGGCGGCTTCAAGCACCCGCCGAACCAGACGCCGTGGCAGGAGATCTATCGCAACACCGTCGGCCAGCAATCGACCGGCGCCTGCATGGAGCTCGCCACGCGCTACCAGAATGTCGCCGGCTCGTTTGGTGTCGCGCGGGACAATCACTGACACCTTTGGTTCCGGGGCGCGACGTAGTCGCGAGCACGGAATCCATAACCACGATCAGGAGTATGGCTTCCGGGTCTGCGCCTTACGGCGCATCCCGGAATGACGACAAGAAAATCAAAGGAGAAAAACAAAATGGCAGACCGCCTCAAGGGTAAGCGCGCCATCGTCACCGCCGCAGCAGCCGGCATCGGACGCGCATGCGCCATCGCATTCGCGCGTGAAGGCGCAACCGTGATCGCCACCGACATCAACGAAAGCGGCATCGCGAGCCTGGCCAAGGAAGGCATCGCCGAAACGGCAAAGCTCGACGTTCGCAGCACCGCCGACGTCAACGCCTTCGCCAAGCGGATCGGCAAGGTCGACATCCTGCTCAACGCGGCCGGCTTCGTGCACCACGGCACCATTCTGGAATGCTCGGAAGAGGATTTTGACTTTTCGTTCGACCTCAACGTCAAGTCGATGCACCGGACCATCAGGGCGTTCCTGCCCGAGATGCTCGCCGGCGGAGGCGGCAGCATCGTCAACATCTCCTCCTGCGCCGCGCTGCGGCCGCCGGCCAACCGCTATGTCTACAGCGCGTCGAAGGCGGCGGTGTCGCTGCTGACGCGCGCGGTCGCGCTCGACTTCATCACCAAGGGCATCCGCTGCAACTCGATCTGCCCGGGCACCGTCGAGACGCCCTCGATGCTCGACCGCGCCGCCGCCCAAGGGCCGCAAGGCAAGGAGATGTTCGTCTCCCGCCAGAAGATGGGCCGGCTCGGCACCGCCGATGAAATCGCCTCCATGGCGGTCTATCTCGGCAGCGACGAAAGCGCCTTCACGACCGGCGTCGACCTCGTCGTCGACGGCGGCTACATGCTCTGACGCCCGGGATCACATCTCATGAACAAGATCGATCTCAACGGTCGCGTCGCCATCGTCACCGGCGGCGCGCAGGGCTTCGGCCGCGCCATTACCCAGCGCTTCGTCGCCTCCGGCGCAAAGGTCGCCATTTGGGATTTCGACGCCGCGCTGGCTGAGAAAACCGCAAAAGAGATCGGCGGCGAGACCAAGGTCTTCAAGGTCGACATCACCGACACCGCGGGCGTCGAGCAGGCGCGCGACGCGACGCTTGCCGCCTTCGGCAAGATCGACATCCTCGTCAACAATGCCGGCATCGCCGGCGTCAACAAGCCGGTCTGGGAGACCGATCTCGAGGAATGGCGCAAGGTGCTGCGCATCAACCTCGACGGCCCCTTCATCTGCTGCAAGGCGATCGTGCCGGCTATGCTCAAGCAGAAATACGGGCGGATCGTGAACATCGCCTCCATCGCCGGCAAGGAAGGCAATCCCAACGCCTCGCACTACTCGGCCTCCAAGGCCGGCCTGATCGCGCTGACGAAGTCGCTCGGCAAGGAGCTCGCCGCCCATGACATTCTCGTGAATGCGGTGACGCCGGCAGCGGCAAAAACCGCAATCTTCGACCAGATGACGCAGCAGCACATCGATTTCATGCTGTCGAAAATTCCCAAGGGCCGCTTCGTGCTGGTGGAAGAGCTTGCCGCCATGGTCGCGTGGCTTGCATCCGAAGATTGTGCCTTCTCCACCGGAGCGGTGTTTGATATTTCCGGGGGACGGGCGACCTACTGAGACATTGATGGGCCGCCCAAGGAGACGGACCATGGCCCTCGGACGTCGGGATCTTGTGAAGCTCGCAGTCGGCGCATGCGCGCTGCCGCTGGTCTCACGTGGCGCGTTGGCGCAATTGGCGTCAAACCCGCCGAGCATCCGTCCGCCCTCGCCAGCCGAGCGCACGGCGATGGGCCGGCTGGCGCGGACCTTCATGGACAAATACGAGGTGCCGGCGCTCTCGTTTGCGATCGGCTATGCGGGCGAGATCGTCCATCAGGCCGCCTTTGGCGTTGCAGATCGCGAGCAGAACGAAGCGGCGACGCCGCAACATCTGTTTCGCATCGCCAGCGTCAGCAAGATGATCACCTCGGTCACGCTGTTCCACCTGATCGAGGAGAACCGCCTCAGGCTGACGGACCGCGTGTTCGGCCCCGGCGCGCTGCTGGGCACGGACTACGGGCCACCGCCCTACTCCGCCGGCATCGACCAGATCACGCTCGAGCATCTCCTGACGCATACCGGCGGCGGCTGGAGCAACGACAGCCGCGATCCCATGTTCACGCATCCGCACATGGATCATGCTCAGCTGATTACGTGGACGCTGGCCAACCGGCCGCTGGACCGTCCGCCGGGTCAGCACTACGCCTACTCCAATTTCGGCTATTGCGTGCTGGGGCGGGTGATCGAGAAGCTCACCGGCCAGCGCTATGCCGAGCACGTCCGCGCCGAGGTGCTCGGCCGCTGCGGCGTCACCGACATGACGATCGCGGGCAACACGCGGGACCAGCGCCAGCCCAGCGAAGTCGCCTATTACAGCCAGGGCGAAAGTCCTTACGACATGAACGTCAGGCGAATGGATTCCCATGGCGGCTGGATCGCGACGCCAACGGACCTCGTGCAATTCCTGATGCATGTCGACGGCTACGCGCGGCCGGCGAACATCTTGCGGCCGAGCACCATCCAGACGATGACCACCGCGCCAAGCTACAGCCCGGACTACGCCAAGGGTTTTTGCATCAACAAATCAGACAATTGGTGGCACAATGGCAGCCTGCCCGGCACCAGCACCATTGCGGTCAGAACCCATGGCGGCTTCTGCTGGGCTGCATTCACCAACACCAGACGGCCGAACACCAAGATGGACGACGATCTCGACGAGCTCAACTGGACCATGGCGCGCCAGGTCGGCGAATGGCGGGTGGCCTGAGCCATGATCCGGGAAGGTGGATGCCTGTGCGGCGCGGTGCGGTTCAAGGCGGAGGGCGAGCCGCTCAACGTCCGCATCTGCCATTGCCGCATGTGCCAGAAGGCGATGGGTTCGCCCTACTTCGCGCGCGCCCAGTTCGAGCAGACCGCGCTGACAGTCGAGGGCGACACGGCCCGCTATCCATCGTCCGAGAATATCGACCGTGTGTTCTGCAAGACCTGCGGCACGCGGCTGTTCTCCTGGCGCCGCAACGGCACACTGGCGGGCGTGGCGCTGACGACCTTCGACGACCGCAATGCGTTTGCCCCGACCGAGCACATCTGGGTCTCGGAGAAGCTTGCCTGGCTGAAGCTCGACGACGGCCTGCCGCAATATGAGACGACGATCCCGGCTTGAGGTCAGGGCTGGCTTGAAACTGACATGCTGGCGGCCCGAACGCGCTTGCCCGCCGTCGTAGCCAACCAGATCCCGGCGATGACCGCGACGATGCCGGCCACGAGATTCCAGCGCAGCGGCTCGTGCAGCAGCCAGGCGCCGACCAGCGATGCCGTGATCGGATTGACCGTCACCGAGATCGCCACGCGCGTCGGCGTCGTCCGCTCCAGCGCAAAGGCCCAGAGATAGAAGGTCAGCGCCGCGCCGAAGGCACCGAGATAGAGCGCCGCCAGCCATTGCGGCGCACCGAAGCTTGCGACGGGCGCAAAACTGCCGCGGACGCAGGAGAGCAGGATGAGGCAGGCCGCGCCCGCCGCCATGCTCATGGTGGTGAAGGCGATCGGGCTGGAGCGCCGGATCAGCGGCTTCGACCAGATGCCGTAGAGTGCCATGCACAGCGCAGCCGCCATCATCAGGAGATCGCCGCGCCAGGCGCCTGATGGCGCAGAGGTCAGGTCGGTGAGGAGCGCGACGGCAACGCCGCACGTCGCAACCAACACACCTATCGATTTGCGCCAGGTCAGGGCTTCGGCACCGAGTGCAGCCCCGATCACAAGCGACAACAGAGGAAGCGTCGACAGCGCGAGCGCACCGCGCGCGGCGGTCGTGAAGATGAGCGATGCATTGAACAGGATCGGAAACAGCGCGAAGAACAGGATGCCGAGACCGATCGCGGCCGCCCAGTCGCCGCGCTCCGGCCAGCGATCGCCACGCAGCAATGTCAGCGGCAGCAGCAGGAGAAAGCCGACGCCGAACCGGAACGAGCCGATCGCCAGCGGATCGATGCTGGTCACGAGATAGCGCGTGGCGCCGATCGAGGTGCCGCCCAGCGCACTCGACAGCACCGCAGCCAGAACGCCAAAAATCTCGCCCACAATTCCTCCCGTCCAACGCCTGGACGAACAGCATAGGGGGCGTGCCGAAACTGGGAATGGAATTTCCGTCATGCTGGGATAACGTTTGGTGATGACCGCGCCCGATCTCGATCCCGATCTGCTCAAGGCCTTTCTCGCCGTCGCCGAGCATCGCTCGTTCACGCGCGCGGCGGATCAGCTCAACCGGACCCAATCGGCCGTGAGCGTACAGATCAAGCGCCTTGAGCAGCGGCTCGGCATGAAGCTGTTTCAGCGATGCCGGGCCGGCGTCGTGCCGACCGCTGCGGGCGATGAGCTTGGTGCCTATGCGCAGCGGATCCTCGCCCTCCATGCCGAAGCGATCGGCGCTCTGCAGGCGCGCGAGCCGGAGGCCGTCATCCGCCTCGGCGTGATGGACGATTACGGCACGATCGTCGTTCCGCCGCTGCTGGCGAGCTTTGCCAAAGACCATCCGATGGTCCGGGTCGAGATCGAGACCGGGCTGACCGCGACCATGCCGGCCCGGCTCGGCGCGGCTTATGACCTCGTCATCGCCATGCATCCGCAAGGACGCGGCGACGGCGAGCTCTTGCGGCGCGAGCAAGCCGTCTGGGCGGCCGCCGCCTGCTGCCGAGCCACGGCGGCAGACACCCTGCCCGTCGCGCTCTATCCGCCCGGCTGCCTGTTTCGCCAATGGGCCGCGGAAGCGCTCGATAATGCCGGCCGGGCATGGCGGCTGGCCTTTGTCAGCCAGACGCTGGCGGCGGTAGAATCGATTGCAGCGCAGGGCCTCGCGGTCACCGTGGTCAAGGCCGGCACCCTGCCGCCCCGACTTCGCGCTCTCGGCGCGCGCGACGGCTTTCCGCCGCTGCCCATAGCGGACATCCGCCTCCACCGCGCGCGTAACCTGTCGCGCCCGGCGGCACTGCTCGCCGATCATTTGCAGCGTGGCATTTCGGAACCGGCCACCCTATGTTGAGCTGAAGCGTTGCTGCACCGCCGGTTTGGCCAGGTCGTCTGCAAGGCGACTGGCAAAACCGGAACAGACCCGACGTGAACATTTCCTACTATGACCTCTCGGTGTGGGTGCTGCCGCTGGTGCTCGCCATCACTTTCCATGAGGCCGCGCACGGCTTCGTCGCGCACCGTCTCGGCGACAACACCGCCTGGCAGCTCGGCCGCGTCAGCTTCAATCCGCTCCGCCACATCGACCCATTTGGTACGCTGATCCTGCCGGCGATGCTGCTGTTTGCGCATTCGCCGTTCCTGTTCGGCTACGCCAAGCCGGTGCCGGTGAATTATCGCAATCTCAACAATCCCAGGCTCGACATGGTCTGGGTCGCCCTGGCCGGCCCGATCACCAACATCCTGCTGGCGCTCGTCGCGGGCCTCGCCCTCCATGCCCTGCCCTGGGCGCCGGCCAGTTCGGCGCAATGGATCTTCGACAACCTCAAGAATGCGCTCCTGATCAACGCCGTGCTGGCGGTCTTCAACATGATGCCGATCCCGCCGCTCGACGGCGGGCGGGTCGCGGTCGGGCTGTTGCCGCGGCCGCTTGCCCTGCCCCTGGCGCGGCTCGAGCCGTACGGCATGCTGATCCTGATCGCGCTGCTGATCCTGCTACCGCTGGCGGGTTCCCAGTTCGGTCTAAATCTTGATGTTATCTCAGCAATACTGCGAACGTTGACCGGTTATGTGATTCAAGCTGTTCTCTTGCTGACCGGCAATGCGTAGTTGAAGCGGTACAATCTAAGATCCTGCACTTGAAGACAAAGCCGAAGGGCTAGAGGCCAACTTGGTCAAAGCTGCCGATATGCTGATCGCGCGACGCGCCGACACCCGCGCTCGCGCCGATTTCGCCACATGGAAGATGATGGCCAAGCTGAATGGGTTGTCTGCGCTGCCTCCGGACGCACAGGGCTTCCTCGACGGCTACCAAAAGCTCCTGGAGCGGCTGAGCGAGGCCGAGGCGACCGAGGCTGCCATCGCCGAGGTCTACAAGTCGTATTATCTGGAGATGGGCGGCGCCGGGAACCCGCCCGACGTGCGCACGCGACCGGCTGAGCCAGCGGCGGACAATGTTACCGCCTTCCGGCGCCCGGCGCCCAAGCCGAAGAAGGCTGGCTTCTTCGGGGCGACGGCGGTTGGCGGAACCCAGAAGCGCCCCCTCCCGGTGGCGCTGATCTTCGCCTGCCTCGTCGTGGCCTACGTCTCGATCAAGTACTATTGGCGCTGACGGCCACGCCGCTATTTCGGCTTCTTGAAATTCACGGGCAAGCTGAAGGCAAACTGGTCGTCCTTGAGCTCGGCCGGCGGGATCGGCACGGGATCCGAGCGACGCACCATGGACACGGCCTCGCTGTCGAAGGCGGGATCACCTGAGGACTCGGCCACATCCACGGAGACGACATTGCCCCGGCGGTTCAGGACCAGGCTGAGCTTGACCGTCGTCGTCTTGCTCTTGTCCTTGGGATAGCGCTTGTGCAGCTCGAAATAGGCACTGATGCGCTTGCCCCATTCGGCCGTCAATCTGCGAAGGTCCTTGCCGATGCCCTGGTTGGGTGCAGCCGCCTTCTCGTCCTCGCGCGCGTTCTCGTCGAGCGCCTGCCTCGCCGATTCCTGGGCGTTCGGCATCTCCTCGACGGCCTGGGTTTCGACCTTGGCCACTTTCGTGGTGTCCTCGACCGGCTTCTTGGAGTCGTTCTCGGTGACGAGCCGATCCGCGTCTTCGGCTTCCTGAGGTATTTCCTTCGGCAGATCGGTCTCTTTGACCTCGGCCTGCTGCTGCATCTGCTGCGGCTGGAACTGCGAGGCTTCGCTGTCCGGGCCCGCCGGCAGATCCGTCTCGGGGAGCTTCGGAGAGGTCATTTCGACGGCGTATTCCGCGCCGTTGGCTCCAAGGCCGTCGTCACCGTCGTCGGCACGAAGGTTGGCGAGCGCCAGCGCCGCCCCGCCAAGATGCAGGGCAACCGCGGCCACAGCGGCCAATATCCATAGCCGCCGGGATGGTTTCGTATCCATTACAGGATCAGACATCGCGCAGCCATCAGGGTTGCACCGCTCCCTGTGACGGCCCTGCCGCCGCAGGAGCCGCTTCGAGCGCAACCAGCTTGATCCGAGAATAGCCGCCGGCACGCAGGATTTCCATCACGCCCATCAACTCGCCGTAAGGCACGGCACGGTCGGCGCGCAGGAACACGTATTTGTCCTTGCTCATGTCGGCGATCCCGTCAAGGGAGCCGACCAGATCGGTCCGCTTGACCGCGTTTTCGCCGATGGCGAGCGTCAGGTCCGGCTTGATGCTGACATAGGTCGGCTTGTCCGGCTTCTTTTGCGGCATCGCGCTCGACGTCGGCAGGTCGATCGGCAGATCGACCGTCGACAGCGGCGCCGCAACCATGAAGATGATCAGAAGCACGAGAATGACGTCGATGAACGGCGTGACGTTGATGTCATGCGTTTCCGAGAAATCGTCGTCGTCATCGTTGTCTGTGAGCGAAACTGCCATGGCTTACTCCGCCGCGCGCGAATGCGCGCTGCCGTGGCTGCGATCGAGATCGCGCGACAACAGCCGGGCCGCAGCGCCGGATGCGCGGCTGACGAGCTCGAGATACCCCTTCGTCACGCGCGAGAAGTGATTGTAGATGATGACGGCGGGGATCGCGGCGACGAGGCCGATGGCCGTGGCGAGCAGCGCCTCGGCGATGCCTGGCGCGACCACCGCGAGGTTGGTGGTCTGCGACTTCGAGATGCCGATGAAGCTGTTCATGATGCCCCACACGGTGCCGAACAGGCCGACGAAGGGCGACGTCGACCCGATGGTCGCGAGGAAGCCCATGCCGATGCGGATGCGCCGCTGCTCCGCGCGCACGATCTCGGCGAAGCTCGAAGCCGCGCGCTCCTTGATGCCAGTGTCGCTGGACAGGCCGGCCGACATCCGCGCTTCGCGCAGCGCTGCCGCCAGGAAGGACGGCAGGATGCCCTCCTTGGCGCCGAGCGCCATCTGCGCCTCCGCGAGCGAGCGCGCCTCCGCGATCTTCTTCAGCGCCGAACCAAGCTTGGTGGAGGCCACCGACAGCTCGATCGACTTCGCGATGAAGACGGTCCAGGTCACGAGCGAGGCGAAGGCAAGCCCGATCATCACCGCCTTCACGACGATGTCCGCCGACATGAACATCACCCAGGGCGACAGCTCCTTCATGGCCGGCGCGATGCCAGCCTTCGGCGCAGCGCCAGCCGCCTCGGATGCCGGGGCCACGGCAGCATCAGTCGAAGCCGCGACGGGTGTCGCGGCCACAGGCGCAGCAGCCACGGGCCGGGCCGCCGCCGCTGGCTGGGTTTGTGTCTGGGCAGAAACAGGGACTGCGAGCCAGGTGGCCGTGAGCAGCACGGCCGCAGCGAGGCTTGCTTGGAAAGATGTGATCTTCATACTTCGGCCCAGGTGCGAATGAGGTTGTGATAGATACCCGTCAATTTGACCGTTTCAGGATCGTCACGCCCGAGCCTTGCCACCAGCGCCTGAATGGCGGTGTCGAGGTCAAAGATCATGCTGCGGGCTTGATCGTCCCGTATCATGCTCTGGAGCCAGAAGAAAGACGCAACCCGCGCCCCCCTCGTCACCGGGGTGACGAGATGCAGGCTGGTCGAGGGATAGAGCACGCAGTCCCCGGCTGGCAACTTGACTTCGTGCGAGCCGTAGGTGTCCTCGATCACAAGTTCGCCACCGTCGTAGTCCTCGGGCTCGCTGAGGAACAGCGTGACCGACAGATCTGTGCGGATGCGAAGGCCGGTGAGCCGGTCGCCACGGATGGCATTGTCGACGTGGAGGCCGAAATGGTGGCCGCTGTCCGCCGCATAGCGGTTGAACAGCGGCGGAAAGATCTGGAGCGGGATCGCCGCCGCCAGAAATCGCGGGTTCGCCGTCAACGCCGAGATGATGCGGTTGCCCAGCTTGCGCGCGACCTCGCTGTCCGGCGGCAACTGCTCGTTGCGCTTGACCATTGCTGACTGCGCGCCCGCGGTGGAACGGCCGTCTTCCCATTCGCTGGCGTCCATGATGCGGCGGAACTCCGCCACATCATCCTTGCTCAGAACGCCGTCTATGCATGTCAGCATGGCACCTCGTTATCTCTCCATCAGTAGTGTGCGGACAAAATCAGATAGGCGGCGCGTCCCGGTGCTTCGAGCACGAAGGGCGCCGCGCTCTGGTACATCGCGTCGTAGTAGCGCTTGTCGAAGATGTTGTTGACGTACAGCTTCACTTGCCAGTTCTTGTTGATCTTCGCTTCCGCGAACGCATCGAAGCGCCAGTAGCTCGGCAGCTGGGTGCCCTGGTTCGCAGCGAGGAAGGTGCCGCCATAGATCTTCGAGCGGTAGACCGCCTGCCCGCCGAGCTCCCAGACATCCGTGAGCTCGTACTTCGTGAGCATGCTGAAGGACTGATGCGCGATGTTGGAGAGCGGCAAGCCGACATTGGTCGTATAGAGGGCCGTGTTGGCCGGCAGGATCAGCGACTTGGTCACTTCCGATTGCATCAGCACCAGACCACCGAACACACTCCATTTGTCGGTAATCTTGCCACCGGCTTCGAGATCGATGCCGCGGATGCGGTACGCCGCACCTGCGCTGATGAAGGACACTGTGCCTGCGCCCGTCGTGACGTTGCGGGATTCTCGCGCGTTGTCCTTCTCGGTCTGGAACAGCGCGCCGGTGACGAGCAGGTGCCGATTGAACAGCTCCCACTTGGTTCCAAGCTCAATCGCCCGGTTTTTTTCAGGCCCGAAAATCTGGTTGGGATTGCCGTTAAGTGATGGTGCGATACCGCCATATTGCACGCTCGTTCCGTCGAACTCGGCACCGACCGGGTTCGATGACGTCGCATACGCCACATACACGCTGCCGATCGGCATCGGCTTGAGAACCATGCCGAGGTTGAAGTTCGGCAGGCCGTAGTGCTGTTCCTGCGCTCCAAAAACGTTGGCAACTCCGCCGACTGTGCCGTACCCGTTCACCTTGATCGTGTAGTCGTCATAGCGGATGCCGCCATTGAGGATGAGGAGGTCGTTGTAGTTCACCGTATCGAGCAGATACGCGCTGGTCGTATCGATCCCAACCTTGGTTGGGAATCCCGACAAGGAGGGCGAACCGAACGGCAGATACGTGAACTGCGGATTGAACACGCTCACGCCCGTGACCGAACCGCTCGGCGGCGCGCCGAACAGGGCTTCTGAGCTCAATCCCGTGTATTTGTCGATCTTGGCGGTCTCCTGCGAGACCTCGACGCCTGCCAGCGCCGTATGGTGCCAAGCATCCGTTGCAAACTTGTAGGTGGCCTCGCTCTGATTGGCCAACACGTTCGTGACCTGATAACGGCTCTGCGGATTTGCCGTGAGCGTCGAAGACGAGAGCGGGCTTGTGAGAACCGGGCTTTCCGGCAGCGTGCCGATATAATTCAGCAGAGACTGCGACGCCCTCATCTTGTTGGTGAGCAACAGATCCGGCGTGACCTGCACTTCCGTGTTGATTGTGGCAATGTCCTGCTTGACCTGGGAGAAGTCCCGATTGACGAAACCGTACCAGTTGTTGCGGTTTGAGCCGAAGTCGGGGAACGGCCCGCCAGCCTTGCTGGTCGTGCTGGGCCGGTAATAGGGCACGCCGAAATCAGGCAACCCGTGCAGATCGGTGTGGATGTAGCCAGCAGTAACCTTCACTGCATCGGTCGGGATCCATTTCGTTGCGACGAAACCGCCGCCCCTGTCGTCACTGACGAAGTCGCGGCCCGCGACTTCGGCATCCTGGAACACCCCTCCCGCACGGACGGCGAACGTCGGATTGATCACCTGGTTGACGTCGAGCGTCACCCGCTTGGTCCTGTCGGTGCCAAACGTGGTCTCCATGTCGTAGAAGCTCTTCTCCGTCGTGGCCTGCTTGGTGACAATGTTGATCGCACCGCCAGTGGTGCCGCGGCCAGCGAAGGACGAGCCGGGACCGCGCAGGATCTCGACCTGCTCGGTGAAGAAGTTCTCGCGGACGCTGACGCCGGGATCGCGGACGCCATCGATGAAGATGTCGTTGCGGGCGTCGAAGCCGCGGATGAAGAAGCGATCGCCGAAGGCGTTGCCGCCCTCGCCCGTGCCCAGGGTCACGCCGGCCGTGCTGAGAATGGCCTGCTTTAGTGTCGTGGCGTTCTTGTCAGCGAGCACTTCCTTGCTCAGCACCGTCACCGTCTTCGGCGTGTTGAGCAGCGGCTCCGGGAATTTTCCCGAGGCCTGCACGTGATCGACCTTGTAGGGCGCCGCGGGGTCTGCATAGGGATTGCGATCGGGCGCCGGACCGGCCGCATCGACGACCGGGCCCGTTGCGGCCTGCTGACGCTGTGCGGCACGCCGCAGCGCGTTGCGGGCGCGGACCTGGTCGGGCGTCGGTTTCGCTGCGGTGGAGCGCGGCCGCTCCTTGGGCGCGTCGACGTTGACGGGCGGCAGAGCTGACTGCTGAGCCTGCGCTCCGCTCGATACGGACGCGACCGCAATCAAGCCCGCAACAGTAGAAACAGTCTTGCCGGCCGCAACATCGAAATTGCTACCCAATGATCCCCGTGCCGCGATCGAACGCAACGACTGCGGAGTCCTCGCCATACCCATCCTGCGCCCCATTCCATTTCTGCCGTGTGTCGCATTGCGACAATGCGGCACATTGGTCGTATCGAGCGCGGCAAAGGGGGTCAACGCAATCACGACAGTGGCATTCTTGAATCGGTCCAGATCAAAACAATTCTAAACTCAAGTTTGAAACGGTTCTAAACTCGAGTTTGTAAGCGTTCTAAAATGGTGCCGATGTTTGTCCTTGCGATGCCTGCTCTCGCACATCGCGATCGGTTGCTGAAACAGCGGGATACCTGCCATGGCAGGCATCCCTGATTTGGATCGGCGCAATCAGAACTTGGCCGTCGTGACGAGATAGAAGGCTCGTCCCGGCGCGACCGCGACGAAGGGCACGGCGCTGCGATAGAGCGTGTCGTAGTAGAGCTTGTTGGTGAGGTTCTGCGCGTAGAACTTCATGGTCCAGTTCCTGTCGATCTTCTTTTCGACGAACGCATCGAAGCGCCAGTAGCTCGGCAGCTCGTTGCCGGTGTTGGCCGCGAACGTGCCGCCATAGACCTTGGAGCGGTACACCGCCTGCCCGCCGACTTCCCAATCGCCGTCGAGCTTGTACTTGGTCAGCATGCTGAACGACTGGTGGGCAACGTTGGCAAGCTGGAGGCCGAGATTGGAGGCGATGTTGCTCTGCGTGACCTTGGACTGCATCAGCACCAGGCCGCCGAAGATGCTCCAGCGATCGGTGATCTTGCCCTCGGCCTCGATGTCGATGCCCTGGATGCGGTAGGCCGCGCCCGAGGTGAGGATGCCCGCAGCGTTGGTCTCGCGCGCGTTGTCCTTCGTGGTCTGGAACAACGCGGCGCTGACCAGCAGGTGACGATCCGCGAGCTCCCACTTGGTACCGAGTTCGGCGGCCTTATTGCGCTCGGGTCCGAGGAGAACAGTCGTGTTGGCGGGAACGCCACCGTAATCGGTGCCGGTCGCGTCAAGCTCCGAACCGAACGGATTGGCCGAGGTTGCATAGGCCGCATAGATGCTGCCGATCGACATCGGCTTATAGACCAGGCCGACGTTGTAATTCACCAGATCGGCGTTCATTTTCAGATAGGCCGAGTTGGTCGACGAGCTCATGTTGTAGCCGTCGTAGCGGACGCCGCCATTCAGGATGATCGTGTCCTGCCAGTTCGCGGTGTCCATGGCGTACACGCTGCTGGTGTTGACGCCATAGCGCGTCGGGTTTCCGGTCAGCGACGGCGTGCCGAAGCCAGAGATATTCGTGTACTGAGGGGCGTAGAGATTGACCCCCGAGACAGCCCCGTTGCTCGTGAAGCCGGAGCCGGCCAGTTCCGACGCGAGACCCGAGTAACGGTCAATCGAGATGTTCTCGTTGGTGTATTCGACGCCGAACACCGCAGTGTGCTTGACCCCACCGGTGTCGAGCTTGAACGTGGCCTCGTTCTGGTTGGCCCACACGTCCACGGTCTGGTAGCGGCTCTGTGCGCTCGCTGTCGTGGTCCAAAGCAGCGGATTGAGGTTGGTCGTCACCGGGTTCTGCGGCAGCGTGCCGATATAATTGAGCAGCGAATGCTCGCCGCGCACCTTGCTGCTCAGCGTGATCGCCTCGTTAACCTTGTACTCCGTCGTGGCGGTTCCGAAATCCTGCCGCGCGGTCTGGAAGTCGCGGTTGAGGAAGCCGTACCAGGTCCCGCGCGGAATGCCGGCCGACGTCACCGGCACGTTGCCCTGCTTATAATAGGGCACGCCGAAATCCGGCAGACCGCCGAGATCGGTATGAACGTAGTTCGTGGTGATCTTGATGTCGTTGGTCGGGGTGTACCTGGTCGAGAGGAAGGCGCCCCAGCGATCGTCGGTCACGTAGTTGCGGCCGGCGACGTTGGCGTCCTGGAACAGGCCGCCGGTGCGCACCGAGAAGGTCGGGTCAATGACCTGGTTGACGTCGAGCGTGACGCGCTTGGTCATGTCGGTACCGAACTCGGTATCCATCCGCTTGAAGTTGACGTCGCCGGCCTGCTTGGTGACGATGTTGATGGCGCCGCCGGCCGTGCCGCGGCCGGCATAGGACGATGCCGGCCCGCGCAAGATCTCGATCTGCTCGGTGAAGAAGTTCTCGCGGATGGAAACCGCGGGATCGCGGATACCGTCGATGAAGACGTCGTTGCGGGCATCGAAACCGCGAATGAAGAAGCGGTCGCCGAAGGCGTTGCCGCCCTCGCCCGATCCCAGCGTCACGCCGGCGGTCGAGCGTCCGATCTCCTTCAGCGTCGTCGCGTTCTTGTCCTCGAGCACTTCCTTGCTGAGCACCGTGATCGTCTTCGGCGTGTTCAGCATCGGCTCGGGAAACTTGCCGGAGGCCTGGACGTGGTCGACCTTGTAGGGCGCGGCCGGATCGGCATAGGGATTGCGATCGACGGCACCGGCCGGGCCCGGCGTGACGGAAGCGGCCTGCTGCTGCGCCTGCTGGCGCTGCGCGGCGCGGCGAAGCGCGTTGCGTGCGCGGACCTGCTCCGGTGTCGGCTTCGACGCCGCTGGACGCGGACGCTCGACCGGCGCGTCGACATTCACCGGCGGCAGGCTCGACTGCTGCGCCTGCGCACCACTCGACACCGACGCCACCGCGATCAGGCCAGCGACGGCCGAAACCGCCTTGCCGGAATTCCCATCGAACTTCTCTTCAAGTGAATTTCTTCCCGCGATCGAACGCAACGATCGCGGAGCCACCACCAGCCCCATTCCAGCGCACCCCATCTCGAATTCGTCGATACGCAACATGCGCGACGAACGATGAGGCGGTGCTATCGACTGCAAAAAATCGGGTCAATGCAAGCAGGCCCGCAAGATCACTTGAATCCATCTAGACCAGATCGATTTTAAGATTTCGATTTCGAAATCGTCGAAATGCGCGCGACACATTGATGCAGTCAGACACGGAAGCACTTGTCTTTGTGCATCAATCTTGCGCGGCCGTCAGTCGCTGCTCGGCGGCTTCATCAGTGAGAACAATTCGTCGATGGCGCGCTGCGCAGTCGCGCGCACGCGATCCGAGTTCTCCATGCCGGCGATGTTGACGCCGTTGACGACGGCTTTGATCTCGTCGCGGAAGTCAGTGAGGAAGCGCAAGGGATCGCGCTGCTCGTTGGCGACGCGCGCTATCAGCCCCGTGATCAGAATCTGACACGCGATCAGCTTGCCGTTCAGCTCGTCCATCATATGCTCCCGTTGTGGCGGGTCGATATGAACGACGCTGATTTTCCTGACAACCGAAACGGCACGCGGCCGGTTTAGAACCGTCCTAACTGCGATCAATCCGAAACCTCGAAGATGCGTCCGACCGCGTCCAACGCCACGCACCTGGCTGAGCGCTCACGCGGTCCGCGAGTACTGCCTGTCTTTTGCACTTTGTTGGTTTACTTCGGGAAAATGCAGCACTGCACACCGCTGCGCCACCCGGTTGCCTACGGGGTGCAAAGCTTTCCAATTGTTTAGGATTATCAACCGATAGTGCTGTTTACACTGGAACTTGGCGTGTATTATACAACGCGCGCTGGGAACCCTTTGCTAGCGCCACAATCCGTTCCTTTGGGCATACAAGCCGATACGAATAAATATGAAAAAGTCACGGCCGATCCTGTGGATTCTCGTCATCGCAGCTGTGGCCGTTGGCGGCTATTACGGCTGGCAACGATTCTCGGCACCTGAGGCCGGGAAAGCCCAAACCGCGCAGAAGGGTCCGCCGCGCGCGCCTGCGGTGCCCGTCAGCGTCTCCCAAGTACAGAAGGCTGATTTCCCGGTTTACCTGACCGGGCTCGGCACGGTTCAGGGCTTCAACACCGTACAAGTCCGGACACGGGTGGATGGCCAGATCGACAAGATCGCCTTCACCGAGGGCCAGATCGTCAACCAGGGCGATCTCCTGGTCGAGATCGATCCCCGCCCCTACCAGGCCGCCTTCGATCAGGCCAGGGCCAAGAAGGCGCAGGACGAGGCCAATCTCGCCAACGCCAATCTCGATCTTCAACGCTACACCAAGCTCGGCGAATTCGCGACGCGGCAGCAGACCGATACCCAGCGCTCCACCGTCGCCCAACTCACCGCCCAGATCGCCGCCGACGAAGCCGCGATCGCCAACGCCCAGACCCAGCTCGACTACACCCAGATCAGGGCGCCAATCACCGGCGTGGCCGGCCTGCGTCAGGTCGACATCGGCAATATTGTCAATCCCTCGACACAGACCGGTGTCGTCACCATTGCCCAGGTCGAGCCGATCACTGTGATCTTCACGGCGCCGGAAGATCAGCTTCCTTATGTCAGCGAGGGCCAGAAGACCGGCGAGCTCAAGGTGATCGCCTTGAGCACCGACGGCAAGAAGACGCTCGCCGAGGGTAAGCTCGCCGTCATCAATAACCAGGTCGATACGACCAGCGGGACTATCCGGCTGAAGGCGGTGTTCGCCAACAAGGAGCACACGCTGTGGCCGGGCCAGTCGGTCTCGACGCGTCTTCTGATCCGGACCCTCAAGGATGCCACGGTGGTTCCGGACGACGCGGTCCAGCATTCGACCAATGGTCTCTACGCCTACACCGTCAGTCAGGAGAACAAGGCCGAGCTGCATAAGGTGAAGGTCAGCTACGCCATCGACGGACGCTCGGTGATCGAAGAAGGACTTAGCCCGGGACAGCAAGTGATCACCGGCGGTCAATTCAAGGTACAACCCGGAAGCCTCGTGACCACGGCGGTCGCGAGTTCGGATCCGGGCCAGAACAAGGTTCGACAGGAATGAACGGCGGCGGGATTTCGGCACCCTTTATCCGTTATCCCATCGGCACTTCGCTGCTGATGGCCGGCATTCTCTTCGTCGGTCTCGTTGCCTACCCGCTGCTGCCCGTCGCGCCCCTACCCCAGGTCGACTTTCCAACTATCCAGATCACTGCGAACCTGCCGGGCGGCAGTCCGGAGACGATGGCCTCCTCCGTGGCGCAGCCTCTGGAGCGTCAGTTCGCCCAGATTCCCGGCATCGCCCAGATGACCTCGACGAGCTATCTGGGTACGGCATCGGTCACCATTCAGTTCGATCTCAACCGCAGCATCGACGGCGCGGCGAACGACGTGCAGGCGGCCATCAACGCGGCCTCCGGCCAGTTGCCGAAGAACCTGCCGTCGCCGCCGACCTACCGCAAGGTCAACCCGGCGGACTCGCCGATCCTGCTTTTGTCGGCGACGTCGGAGGCCCTGCCGCTGACCACCGTCAGCGACGCGGTCGACGCCCAGCTTGCGCAGCAGATCAGCCAGATCTCCGGCGTGGCGCAGGTCATCATCGGTGGCCAGCAGAAACCGTCCATCCGCATTCAGATCGATCCGGCCAAGCTCGTCGCCAAGGGCCTGTCGCTTGAAGACGTGCGCAGCCAGATCGCGATCACGACAGTCGACGCCCCGAAAGGCAATATCGACGGCGAGAGGCGCGCCTACACGATCTACGCCAACGACCAGCTCACCCAGTCCAAGGACTGGAACGACGTCGTCATCGCCTATCGCAACGGCGGTCCACTGCGGATCCGCGATATCGGTCAGGCGGTCACAGGCGCCGAGGACGCCAAGCAGGCGGCCTGGGCCAATGGCAAGCGCGGCGTGTTCCTGGTGGTGTTCAAGCAGCCCGGTGCCAACGTCATCGATACCGTCGACAAGATCAAGGCGGCACTGCCCCGGCTCGTCGCGGCGATCCCGCCCGCGATCAAGATCGAGGTGATCAGCGACCGCACCCAGACCATCCGCGCCGCCGTCGAGGACGTCCAGTTCACGCTGCTCTTGACCATCTTCCTCGTGGTCATGGTCATCTTCGCCTTCCTGCGCAGTTTCTGGGCCACCGTTATCCCCGCGATCACCGTGCCATTGGCGCTCCTGGGCGCCTGCGCGCTGATGTGGGTGTTCGGCTACACGCTGGACAACCTGTCCCTGATGGCGCTCACGATCGCGGTCGGCTTCGTGGTCGACGACGCCATCGTCATGCTCGAAAACATCTCGCGCTATATCGAGGAAGGCGAGTCGCCGCTCGCTGCCGCCTTCAAGGGCTCGAAGGAGATCGGGTTCACCATCGTTTCGATCAGCATCTCGCTGGTCGCGGTGCTGATCCCGCTGCTGCTGATGGGCGGCATCATCGGACGCCTGTTCCGCGAGTTCGCCGTCGTGCTGGCAATGACCATCTTCGTCTCGATGTTCGTGTCGCTGACGTTGACGCCGATGATGGCATCGCGCTTCCTGCGCGCGCACGGCGAGGTGACCCACGGCCGGTTCTACCAATGGAGCGAGAGCGCCTTCGATGCGATGCTGCGAGGCTATGAGCACATACTCGACCACGCTTTGGCCTGGCGGCGCACCACCCTCCTCATCTTCTTCGCCACGCTCGCGCTGTCGGTCTACCTGTTCGTCCTGATCCCGAAGGGCTTCTTCCCGCAACAGGACAACGGGCTGATCACGGCAACCTCGGAAGCCTCGCAAGACATCTCGTTCGCCGCCATGCAGCAGCGGCAGCAGGCTCTCGGCAAGATCATCCTGGCTGATCCCGATGTCGCCAGCGTCGCGATGTCGATCGGCGGCAGCGGCCGCGCCGGCAACAACGGCAATCTGTTTATCACGTTGAAGCCGCGTCACGACCGCGAGGCCTCGGCGCAGCAGATCATCGCCCGGCTGCGTCCCAAGTTCGAGAAGGTCGAAGGTGCCCGCCTCTATATGCAGGCGGCACAAGACGTCCGCCTGGGCGGTCGTCCGACGCGTACCCAGTTCGAATTCACGTTGCAGGATGCGGATCTCGGCGAACTCAACGAGTGGGCCCCCAAGATTCTCGCCAAAATGCAGACGCTGACGGAATTGCGCGACGTTGCGACCGATCAGCAGACGCAGGGCACCACCGTTCAGCTCAAGATCAACCGCGACACCGCAGCACGCTACGGCATCCAGCCGCAACTGATCGATGACACGCTCTATGACGCCTTCGGCCAGCGCCAGGTCACGCAGTATTTTACCCAGCTCAACACCTACAAGGTGATCATGGAAATCCTGCCGGAGATGCAGGGCAATCTGGATAGCCTGAACAAGCTCTATCTGAAATCTCCATTGACCGGCGACCAGGTACCGCTGTCGACCTTTGCGACGTGGTCGACCGATCCCGTCCGCCCGCTCTCGATCAGCCATCAGGGCCAGTTTCCGGCGACCACGATCAGCTTCAACCTCGCACAAGGCGTCGCGCTCGGCCAGGCCACGGAAGCCGTGCAGAAGGCGATGGCCGATCTCGGCGCACCGCCGACGCTCAATTCGAGCTTCCAGGGCACCGCGCAGGCGTTCCAGCAGTCGCTCGGCACCGTGCCGCTGCTGATCCTCGCCGCGCTGGTCGTGGTCTATCTGATCCTCGGCATCCTCTATGAGAGCTACATCCATCCGATCACGATTTTGTCGACCCTGCCCTCGGCCGGTGTCGGTGCGCTCCTGATCCTGATGGCCGCGGGCTTCGACTTCAGCCTCATTGCGCTGATCGGCATCATCCTTCTGATCGGCATCGTGAAGAAGAACGGCATCATGATGGTCGACTTCGCGATCGCAGCCGAACGTGACGGAAAGACGCCGGAGGAATCGATCCGCCAGGCCGCGCTCTTGCGCTTCCGCCCGATCATGATGACGACGATGGCGGCCCTGCTCGGCGGCGTGCCGCTGATGCTCGGCCACGGCACCGGCGCCGAGATCCGCCAGCCGCTCGGCTACGCCATGGTCGGCGGCCTGATCGTCAGCCAGGCGCTGACGCTGTTCACCACCCCGGTCGTCTATCTCTATCTCGACAAGTTCTCGAACCTGTTCTCGGGCCGTTCGGCCGAGGACGAAGAGCACGAGACGGCCGAGCACGGCACCGTCAAGGAAGCCGCCGAGTAAGCTTGCGCCGCGGGCTTCGCGACGCTACAGCGAGGCCCTCGGTTCACGCCAACGCGGTCACGCCATGCCCATGCAATCCAGACTTGTCGCCCTCGCCGCCGCTGTCCTGTTGTCGACGGGCGCCGCGTATGCCCAGCAAGGCGCCAAGAAGAACGCAGCTCCCCCGGCCGCACAGCCCGCGCCTGCGCCGACCCAGCCGCAAGCCGACGGCACCCCGGCGCAGCAGCCCGGCTGGATCGCGCGCTGCACCAGCGCGAGCCGCGATGCCCCCCTCGAATGCGCCATCGAGCAGAACGCGGTGCTGACCAAGACCGGCCAGACCATCGTGCTGATCAATATCCGCATCGCACCCGACACCCGTACGCCGGTGGCGCTGCTTCAGCTGCCGCTCGGCCTCAACCTTCCCGTCGGCGCCAAGCTTCAGGTCGACGAGGGCAAGACGGTCGACCTCCAGATTCAGACTTGTGAAAATCGCGGCTGCTATGCCTCCGCGCCGATCGCGCCGGATTTGCTTGCAAGCCTGAAGTCGGGCAAGCAGTTGAAGGTCTCCTTCCAGAACATGGCCAAGGAGACCATCGCGATCCCCATGCCGCTCAACGATTTCGCGGCGGCCTACGACAAGATCAAGTAACGGGCTTCTCCCCTTACTCCTACTGTCGCGCCATCTGCGCATTGCCGACGGCGTCGCCGTCGAGCTTCTGGTCGTTGTGCATGGTGACGGTGACGCACAGCAGGCGTCCCTCGAATTCGAACGGCGCCTCGTAGTGCGACACCGGGCTGCCCCGGTCGCGGCCGATGTCGAGGCCGGACCACGAGATCAGCGTGTGGAAGCCGAGCTGGGTCTGGAGCGCGCCCGCCTTCTCGCCATCGATCAACAACGTGTATTGGGTGACGCCGGTGCGCGAGCCCTTCGCCGGCGCCTCCTTGCGGACGAGACGCTCGACATGAACGCCGAGCCGCCGCGCGCCCGATGGCACCTCGCGGTCGGAGCGCACGATCTGGTGACTGCCGCCGATGTTGAGGTCGTGCACGAGGTGGCCATCCCTGACGTAGAGGCTGTAGCCCGACGTCGCATCGCCATGCGAGATCAGTACGCCATTGGCGCCGAATTCATCGATCTCGACATGCGCCTCGATCGTATAGCTGCGGCTGCGTACGTCAGGCGCGACATCGGTCGGCACATGCCCCATGCCGGCATGGAAGACGAAATGGTGGCGCGCGCCGTGGAAGCGCGCAGCATTCTCCGCAAAGCGCGGCCCGAAGCGATCGTCGAGCGGCAGCACATTGTGCTTCTCGGCTTCGTCCCACCATGTCGCGATCATCCGGCCAAGCCGCTCCGACTCCGTCGCCGCAAGGTCATTGGTCTCGGAGAAATCCTGGTCGAGATGGAACAGCTCCCATTTGTCGTTCTCGAACGGCGTGCCCGGCGGATGATAGGCGACCGCCTTCCAGCCGCCCTGCCAGAGGCCGCGATGGCCGAACATCTCGAAATATTGCGGCGAGCTTTTCGACGGCGCGGACGCATCCGTGATCGAGCGCGCAAAGCTCTCGCCTTCGAGCGGCATTTGCCGGCAGCCGGCGATCTCGCGCGGCGCCTCGATGCCGATCAGCTCCAGCAGCGTCGGCGTCAGATCGCTTGCGTGCACAAACTGGTGCCGCAGCTCGCCTTTGCCTGCGATGCGCTTCGGCCAGTTGACGACGAAGGGATCCCGGATCCCGCCCCCATGGGTGTTCTGCTTGTAGCGGCGCAGCGGCGTGTTGGACGCCATCGCCCAGCCATGCGGAAAGTTGCTGTGGGTGTCGGGCCCGCCGATGTCGTCGATGCGGGAGAGCTTCTCCGCGATCGGTTCCGGCTTGAAATTGAACGGCCCCATCGCATTGACGAAGCCGAGCGGGCCGCCCTCCTGGCTCGCGCCATTGTCGGACATCACAATGATGACCGTGTTGTCGCGAATTCAGCCGTCTCCAGAAACGCGACGAGGCGCGCAAGATGCCGATCGGAATGGTCGAGCATGCCGGCGAATGCCGCCTGCAGGCGCGTGAAGACGCGGCGCTCGTCGGCCGAATGGTCCTCCCACGCCTTGACGCCGTCATTGCGCGCCGGCATCCGCGTATCTGGTGGCACCAGCTCCATCGCCTTCTGGCGTGCAAGACGCTGCTCGCGTTCGACGTCCCAGCCATGCGCAAAGGACGCGTCGTAGCTTCGGATGATGTCGGCCGGCGCCTGGTGGGGCGCGTGGCAGGCGCCGAGCGCGACCCAGGTGAGCCAGGGGATATCGGGACGGGCGGCATGGTGGTCACCGATGAAACGGATCGCCTGGTCGATCAGATCCTCAGTCAGATGATAGCCGTCGGCATAGGTCCTGGGCGGATCGATATGCGTGTTGTCGGAGACGAGCTCCGGCGCGTACTGGTCGGTCTCGGCGTCGAGGAAGCCGTAGAAGCGATCAAAGCCGCGGCCGAGCGGCCAGCCGTCGAACGGACCGGTGGCGCCGCTCTCGGTCAGCGGCGTGACGTGCCATTTGCCGATCATGTAGTTGCGATAGCCGTGCACGCGCAGCATCTCGGCGAGCGTCCCCGCCTCGCGCGCGATCTTGCCGCGATAGCCGGGATAGCCGGAGTCGAAATTGGCGAGACATCCGACGCCGACCGAATGGTGGTTGCGCCCGGTGAGCAACGCGGCGCGCGTCGTCGAGCACATCGCGGTGGTGTGGAAGCCGGTGTAGCGCAAGCCCTCCGCGGCGAGCCGGTCGATGGTCGGCGTCTTGACGCTCGAGCCGTAGCAGCCGAAATCAGAGAAACCAACGTCGTCGAACAGCACGACCAGGATGTTCGGCGCACCCTCGGGCGGCCTCAACGCCTCCGGCCACCAGGGCTTTGACTCCGCAACCGTCTTGCCGACGATGCCGCGGAACGGCGTGCCGCTGGCTGCGCTCATCTGTTGCTCCCTGTCCCGGCCATCGCGGTTGACCCGCGGCTCGCATCAATCTAAATTATAATCAGAATTATGATTATGATTTAAGACGGATGCAAGCACGAACGCGGCCATTTTCCGAGGAGTCCGGCGATCTCGACCTGCCGGGCGTCGCCGCGTCACGCCAGAGGCGCAGCCGCGAGATGACGCTGGCGCTGCTGCGGGCCGGCGCCGACATGCTGCGGCAGCGGAGCCTTGCCGAGCTTTCGATCGAGGCGCTCTGCGCCGAAGTCGGCGTCACCGTCGGCGCCTTCTACAGCCGCTTCGAGAGCAAGGAGGCCTATTTCAACGCGCTGATGGCGCTTGCCGCGCGCGATGGCGAGCAGCGGTTAGGCGAAATCAGGCGCCCATCACCCGAGACGGATCTCGACAAGCTCTGCCATGTCGTCGTCAGCGGCATCATCGCCTGGATGCGCCACCACGAGGGCGTGCTGCGCGCTGCGCTCCAGCATGACGACACCCGTCCGGACAAATGGACGGCGTTCAAAGCTCTCGCCCGCGCGACCACCGAACGCGCCACCCCCCTCCTGCTGCCTTCCATGGGCAAAGGCCGCACGGCTGCAAAAACCCGCACCATCGCCTTCGGCTTTCAGGTCGTGCTGGGCACCCTGGTGAATGCGATCCTCAACGATCCCGGGCCGCTGTCGCTTCGGTCGAAGGAGATGGAGATGCGGCTCGCGCGCTGCCTGTTGCTGCTGCTTCAGGCGGAGATCGGTCACCCGACGCCCAGATAGGCCTTCTGCACCTGCGGATCCTCGGCCAGCGCTGCCGCCGTGCCCGACAGCACGCTCTTGCCGACCTGGAGCACGGTGGCGAAGTCCGAGACCTCCAGCGCGAGCTCGATCGACTGCTCGGCAAGCAGGATGGTCAGCCCCTCGCGGTGCAAGCGGCCAAAGGTCTCGTACATGGATTCGACCACTGCCGGCGCAAGGCCGAGCGAAGGCTCGTCGAGCATTAGCAGCCTCGGATCGCTCATCAGCGCGCGGCCGACCGCAAGCATCTGCCGCTCGCCGCCGGACATGGTGCCGGCGCGCTGGTTGCGGCGCTCCTTCAGCCGCGGAAAGAATTCGTAGACGCGGTCGAGCAGCGTGGCCTGGCGCGACTTGTCGTGCAACGGCGTGGCGCCGAGCATGAGGTTGTTCTCGACGCTCTGCTGCACGAACAGGCGCCAGCCCTCCGGCGACAGCGCCAGCCCCTTGCGCACGATCGCAAAGGCTTTTTGGCCGGCGATGTCCTCGCCGCGAAAGCTGATCGTGCCGGAATGCACGGGAATGAGACCCGCGATGGCGTTCAGCGTCGTGGTCTTGCCGCCGCCATTGGAGCCGAGCAGCGCGACGACGCTGCCCTCCGGCACCTCCAGCGAGACATCGGAGACACCGATGAGATCGCCATAGCGCACCTCGAGATGCTCGATTCTGAGGAGTGCCCCGCTCACAGGTCCGGCCCGCCCATCAGCTCGACCGGCGTATGGCCAGCCGCCGCCTTGGCCGCACGCTTGCCGAGATAGGCCTCGATCACAGCCGGGTTGGACGTGACCTCGCGTGGGCTACCGCGGGCGATCTCCTTGCCCTGGTGAAACACCATCACGCGGCTCGCAAGCGACATGATCACTTCCATGATGTGCTCGACGATCACCAGCGTGATACCGGAACGGTGGATGTCGCGCACGAGGTCGATTGCGAGTTTCACTTCATGGGCGTTGAGGCCGGCCATGGCCTCATCAAGCAGCAGCACCTTCGGCTCGGTCGCGAGTGCGCGAGCGATCTCCAGCCGCTTGCGGCCGGGCGTGCCGAGCGAACGCGCCGGCGCCCCCGAGAGCCTGCTCATGCCGACGCGCTCCAGCACAGCGCGCGCCTTGGTCTCGGCCTCCTTGCGATGCGAGGTGCGCAGGAAGGCGCCGATCATGACGTTCTCGAGCACCGTCATGCCTTCAAAGGTCTGCGGCACCTGGAAGGTGCGGGCGAGGCCAAGCCCGGCGCGCAGCTCCGGCGTGAAGTCGGTGATATCGCGTCCCTCGAACAGCACGCAGCCCGAGCTGGTCTTAAGATCGCCGGTGAGGCAATTGAAGAAGGTGGATTTTCCCGCACCGTTCGGGCCGATCAGGCCGAGAATGTCACCCTGCTCCAATGTCACGGAGGCATCGTCCACCGCCTTGAAGCTGCCGAACGCTTTTGTGATCCCGCGCGCCTCAAGGAGCATGGCTTGCTCCCGCGTCAGTATTCGGCTTGCTGCGCCGCGTGAACAGGCTGAGCAGGCCGCCGGGCTGGAAGCGTGCGATCACGACGATGATCGCGCCGTAGAGCACGAAGGTGAGCCCGGCCCCCTTTCCGCCGAGCCAGCTGTTGGAGATCTCTTCCAGCGGCACCAGGATCGCAGCGCCGACCAGCGGACCGAATAGCAGTCCTGCTCCGCCCAGCGCCGCCATGATCAGAATCTTGACCGAGATCAGGATGCCGAGCCCGGACTCCGGGTCGACGAAACCGAACATCATCGCATAGAGCGCGCCGGCAACGCTCGTCAGCGCCGCGCTCAGCATGTACGCATAGAGCTTGGTGCGGCTCGCAGGCGCGCCGAGCGAGCGCGCGGCACGCTCGGAATCCTTGATCGCGCGCAGGTAAAATCCCATCCGGCTGTTGGTCATCCACCAGGTGATCAGAAGCGTGATCGCGAGAATGACGAGGAAGAGATAGTAGTACGGCAGCGACGACAGGAACGAGAGATCGAAGATGTTGCGCGGCACGGTCGGTCCGGAGAGGCCGACGGCTGCGCCGAGCCAGTCGGTGTTGGTGACGATCAGCCGCATCGTCTCGGCGACCGCGATCGTCGCCATGCTGAAATAGTGGCCGGATAGCCGCAGTGTCGGCACGCCGACGATCGCGGCCAAGCCCACTGCGACCACGATGCCACCGGGGATGCCAAACAGCGGCGACAGGCCGAATTTTGCGTACGATCCCATCGCGGCATAGGCGCCGCACCCGAAGAAAACGACATGGCCGACCGAGACTTGGCCGGCATAACCGCCGACGATGTTCCAGGCCGACGCGGCAATCGCATAGAGCAGCACCAGCGCGCCGAGACGCTGCTGGAATGGCGAGGACAGCAGCAGCGGATAGGCGATCGCAAATGCTGCGACGACCGAGAGCCAGATCAGGCGCGGCATCACATCTTCCCCATCAGGACTTGCCCATCAGACCTTGCGGCCGGAACCAGAGGAAGAGCAGGAACAGGACGTAGACGACGATGTCCTTGTAGACCGCGCCGATCAGATAGCCGGACAGCAACTCGATGACGCCGATCAGGAGGCCTGCGACCAGCGCGCCGGGTACGCTGCCGAAGCCGCCGAGCGAGACCGTGACGAAGGCGACGATGCCGAGCGTCTCGCCGACCGTCGGCACGATGTAGAAGAAGTTCGCGATCAGCGCCCCGGCAAGGCCGGTGGCGCCGGCCGCGATCGCCCAGGCGATGGCCTGCATGGTATCGGGCCGGATACCCATGAGCTGCGCGGCGGTCGAATCCTCCGCCACGGCCAGCATCTTGGAGCCGAGCGAAGTGCGCGTCAGCAACAGGTGCAGGCCAAGTGTGACAAGCAGCGCGACCACGCCGGCGAGCAGCCGGGAGGCCTCGATGCGGAGCCCTGCGACCGCAAAGGTGCCTCCGACGATGTTTTGCGGCATCGACAGGAAGTTGGCGCCGAACCACCAGAACACGGAATAGCGCAGCAAAAGCGCGAGCCCGAAGGTGCCGAGGATCTGCGCCAGCATCGGCCCCTTCATGATGTCGCGGATCAGGGCGAAATAGACGACGACGCCGACGGTGGCGAGCACCAGCGTCGCCAGCGGCGCGCCGAGGATCGGCCCTCCTCCCAACAACGTGTACACGACATAGGCGACGTACATGCCCAGCATGACGAAATCGCCATGCGCGAAATTGACGATGTTCATCATGCCCCACACCAGCGTGAGGCCCGAGGAAAACAGGGCGTAGACGGCGCCAAGCAGAAGCCCGCCGACGATCACCTGCACCAATACAAAGGACATGAGCCGCGTTGCTCTGATCAAATCATTTCAAGAAAGGCGGGACCCGAGGCCCCGCCTTCGAAATCTCACCAGCCCTTGTAGGGTAGCGCTGGCGCCTTCTCGGCTTTGTCCTTCGGCCATACCGAGACGTAGTTCTCGCCGTCCTGGAGCTGGATGATATAGGCCGACGCCAGGACGTTCTGCCCCTTGTCGTCGAACTTCACGCCGTTGTAGCCCATGAGGAGCTGCCCGGGCTTAAGGTCGGTCGCCTTCAACGCGGCCTGGATCTTGGCGGGATCGGTCGAGCCGGCGCGGTCGATCGCGTCGACCAGCACGAAGAAGCCCTGCATCTGCCGCCCGACGGTGTCTTCCATCTCCTCGCCGCTCTTCTTCTTGTACATGTCGGCGATGGTGGCCGAGGCCGAGCCGGCGGGGCCGACGGCCCAGGACGAGCGGTTGAACACGCCCTGCGAGAGTTTTCCCACCGCCTTGATGAAGGACGGATCGGAATAGCCGGCATCGTCGGCAAGAAGCATCGGCGGCTTGTAGTCGAGCGACTGCATGGTCTTGGCGAACAGGATCGCGTCCGAGGTATAGCTGATCATCAGGACGACGTCGGGCTTCTTCTCCTTGAGCTGGAGCACCTGGGCCTGCACGTCGGTGGTGTTCACGGCATAGGCGATGTCGATCACGCCGGCGCGGCCCTTCTCCTTGAAGCCGGTGGCGATGGTGTTGGCGACCGAGGTGCCGTACTCGGTGTTGTCATGGACCAGCGCGACCAGGTCGGTCTTGGCGCCCGCGTCCTTCATGTCGGTCAGGAACTGATCGTAGATGCGGACGAAGTCCGGCGCGATCGGCGTGGTGCGGAAGAACCATTTGAAGCCGCGCTCGGTGAGATTGGCGGCGACCGACTCCGGCGTGAGGTATGGAATGCCGTACTTTTCGGCAATCGCGCTCGATGTCAGCGTGATGCCGGACTGATAGGCGCCGAGGATCGCGACCACCTTCTCTTCCGTGATCAGGCGCAGCGCCTGGTTCTGGCCGGTGGCGGGGCTGCCCTGGTTGTCGGCGAACACGACCTCGATCTTGGCGCCGCCGAGGCCGGCAAGGCCTGCGTTCTTCGCCAGCGGCAGGTTGCCGAGCTCGGGATGGGCGTTGTTGATGATGTCCATGGCGACTTCGAGCGCCGCCTTGGCATGCGCGCCGATCGAGGCGGTGCCGCCGGACATCGGCAGGATCGCACCGATCTTGACCACCTTGTCCTCGGCCCGCGCGCCAGCGGCGAGCACAAGGGACATCGCGGCCGCACAAAGCAGCCCGGTGACGTGCTTCAATGTCATGAAATCACACCTCCCAAAGGGTTTCCCCAACCAAGATTTTTTGGAAGCTGTGAGCTTAAGCGCCCGCTTCCGTTTGATTATGCCTGGCGATGAGAGGATGGCATGCCAGCGTGGAACCGGCAAGGTGAAACGGATTGCGACGATGCTGCATAAGGGAGCAGCGATTGCGCCGGGCCGAAGCGACGTTCAATCTGGCGTCGTTCATTGTGAACGAGGCAACCGCTGCGGCGATAGAACGACCGTCGCCGTCATCCCGTGACATCGCGCGCCTGCAAGAGCGTCGTGAAGCCGCCATAGATCATGCGCTTGCCATCGAATGGCATGTCGGCGGCCTTGAGCCGCGGGTCCGCCATCACCTTCTTGTTGACGGCGTCGCGGGTCTCCCGGTCGCGGTAGACGATCCAGGAGAACACCACGACCTCGTCCTCCGTCGCCATCACCGCGCGCGGAAACGACGTCAGCTCGCCATAGGGGACGTCGTCGCCGATGCATTCGACATAATCGAGCGCGCCATGCTCCATCCACACCGCGCAAGCCGTTCGCGCCAGCGCCTTGTAGGCCTCGACCTTGTCCCTCGCCACGGCAAGCACGAAACCATCGATATAGGGCATCACGGATCTCCTTGGGTTGTGTGCCCCAAGGACGATCCGGCGCGCGCGGATCCGACCCGGATTCGCGATGTTCGGATGAGGCAAACCGTCGCGAGCGGCGGCGCGGCGAGCCGTCGGAACCAGCGATCCCGCCGCCAACGTGCCCCGATGTGGACCGCAAAACACCCGTGCACCGCAGCGCTTGCCAGCCCACGGCCGAGCGGGTAGAAACCCTCCACGCCTGAGCCGTGATTTGCGCGACAAGCGCCGTCGGCCGCAGTCGGACAAGTCGGTAAGACATTGAGTTTGTTCGACTATTCCGTTGGGGAATGGTGTAACGGTAGCACAACAGACTCTGACTCTGTTTGTCTTGGTTCGAATCCAGGTTCCCCAGCCAGATATTTCCGTTCGAAATAGCAATGAATTTAACGCCGTAGCGCTACTGCGCGCGATGAGCAACGCCAGCGAAGTGCTTCTCGACGACGTACCTGTCGCCGAGGAATTTGGTCAGGCGCTTGACCTCCGCGATGACCTGGTCCTCGCTCTGGCTCTGCTCGGGATACTCCATGTCGATCTGGACACCGGTCGTTGAGCGCTCGATCCTGGTGATGTTGACGTGAGCCGGACGTTGAGCCGCCAGGACACCCGTTCCCACAGCCGCTAAAACCCGTCGGTGAAGCGTCGCGGACATGTAGCGCAGCGCGTACGGTGCCACGATGTCGTCAAGCTAGTCGCGCGAGGCTGGCGGGCCGGTCCGCCGTCGACAGTCTCCAGACTCGCGCCTTTGGAGATTACTCGATCTTGATGTTCGCGACCTCGATCACCTTCTTCCACCGCTCCGTCTCGGAGGCGATGTAGGCCGCGAACGGCACGGAATCTACTGCCACCGCGGTCGCGCCGAGCTCGGCCATCTTCTGCACCGTCTCGGGCTGCTGCATGTAGGCGCGGATCTCGGCCGAGAGCTTTTCGACGATCGGCTTCGGCGTGGCGGCGGGGACGAAGAAGCCGTGCCAGGCCACCGCCTCGAAGCCCGGCAGGAATTCGGCGACGGCGGGCACTTCCGGATCGAAGGCGGCGCGCTTGGGCGTTGCGGTCGCGAGCATCGCGAGCTGGCCGGTCTTCACCTGCGGCAGCAGCAGCGGCACGTTGTCGAAGGCGAGATCGATCTGGCCGCTGAGCAGGTCCGTCAGCATCTGGCTCGAGCCCTTGTAGGGCACGTGCACCATCTTGGTGCCGGTCATCTGCTGAAACAGCTCGCCGGCGAGATGCTGCGAGGTGCCGACGCCGGCCGAGCCGAACGAGATCTTGTCCGGGTTCGCCTTCAGATAGGCGATCAGCTCCGGCACGGTGCGCGCCTTGATCTTGTCGGGGTTAACGACAAGCACGTTGGGCACGACGCTGATCTGGGCGACCGGCGCCAGATCCCTGTCCGGCTGGTAGCTGAGCTTCGGCCCGTATAGCGACGGATTGATCGCAAGCGCGGACGTGCTGGCAAGGCCAATCGTGATGCCATCCGGTGCCGACTTCGCCAGCCGCGTCACGCCGAGGATCGAGCCGGCGCCGCCGACATTCTCGACCACGAACGGCTTGCCGAGCTTCATCTGCAAATGGTTCGAGACCATGCGCGCGAAGATGTCCGCGGTGCCGCCAGCGGCGAAGGGCACGATCACCGTCACCTGCTTGGACGGATAGCCGTCCTGCGCCTGCGCCGGCGACATCGCCAGCAGGATTGCCGACGCAAGACCAAGCCACATCAATCTCATCGAAGTTACCTCTTCTCTCAGTGTTGTTGATGATCGCCGCGCGTGAGCGGCGGAGATGGCTAGAACGCGACCTCGTACATGTTCAGGATCGCATCCCGGCTCAAATCGCGCGGGTTGTTGTCGAGCAGACGGCGAATGGCATGCGCCTCGTCGGCCATCACGCCGAGATCGTCCCCGGGCACGCCGAGCGCCGACAGCCGCATTTCGATGCCGAGATTTTTGCAGAACTCATAGGTGGCGTCGAACGCAAGCTTCGCATCGTTGCGCTCCGGCAGCCCGAGCGCACCCAGCACCGCGACCGTCTTGGCCTCGACCGCCGGCATGTTGAAGGCCAGCGTGTGCGGGAAGATCACGGCGCATGCGAGCCCATGCGCCACATGATGGCGTGTGCCGAGCGGATAGGCCACGGCGTGTCCGGCGGTGGTGTTCACCGGCCCCAGGCAATAGCCGCCATAGAGCGAGGCCAGCGACAGACCGGCGCGCGCCTCACGATCGCCGCCATCGGCTACCGCCCGCTTGAGATAGCGGCCGACCAGCCGCGCACCCTCGAGCGCATAGAGGTCGATCGCCGGATGCGCCTTGCGGCTGGTATAGGCCTCGACGCAATGCGCGAGCGCATCGACACCGGTCGCGGCAGTGATCTCCTTCGGCACCGTCATGGTCAGATCAGGGTCGACGATCGCGATATCGGCCAGCATGAAACGGCTCTGCACCGCCTGCTTGTTCTGGCTGATGGGATCGGTCACCAGCGCACGGGTGCCGGCCTCGCTGCCGGTGCCCGATGTGGTTGGGATCTGCATCAGCGCGACGCTGCGACCGGCGACCTTCTCTGGCCCGACGATATCGGCAAACGCCACGTCACCCGTGCAGAGGACCACGACCAGCTTGGCGAGATCCATCGCGCTGCCGCCGCCGAAGCCGACGACGAGATCGGGCTTGAGGTCGCGTGCCATCGCGACCGCCTTCTCGAGATTGGGCAGGTCCGGCTCGGGCTTGACGTCGCCGAACACCTTGACCGCGCCCGGCAGCGCCAGCGTATCGACGCGGCGCGCATTGAACGGATCGGAAATCACCAACGGCCGCTTGGCGCCGATCCGCTCGGCGAAGCGCGCCGCAGCGCTGATCGTGCCGTTAGCCGAACTCCAGGATGGTCGGACGGAGGATTTCGATGGGCGTGAAGGCGTTGGTCATCGTGCGTTCGATCTCATGATCTGGATGCGGAGACGCCGGCGGCCAGCCGCTCGGCATAGTCGATGGCCTCGATCAGGCTGTGCTCGTTGGCGATGCCCTTGCCGGCAATGTCGAAGGCGGTGCCGTGATCGACGGAGGTGCGGATGATCGGCAGGCCCAGCGTGATGTTGACACCGGAGAGCTCCTGCCAGCGGCCGGTGGCGGGATCGACCTGGAAGCCGAGCAGCTTGACGGGGATGTGACCCTGGTCGTGATACATCGCGACCGCAGCGTCATACTGACCGGCGCGCAGCTTGACGAAGATGGTGTCGCCCGGCACGGGGCCGACGACGTCGAGACCGTCGGCGACCGCTTGCGCAATCGTCGGCGCCGAGACGTCGATGTCCTGCCGGCCGAACAGGCCGCCCTCGCCCGCATGCGGGTTGAGCGCAGCGATTGCGATCTTCGGCCTGGCTATGCCGAGCCGCAGCAGCGCATCATTGGTGAGATCGATCACCATGCGCAGTCGCTCCGGGGTCAGACGCTTCGGCACGTCCTCCAGCGCCACATGGGTCGAGACATGGCTGACGCGCATGTTGCCGTGGGCAAGCAGCATGACCGAACCGCGCACGCCGGTCAGATGCGCCAGCATCTCGGTATGGCCGGGGAAATGATAGCCCGCCTTGTTGAGGGCCTCCTTGTTGAGCGGCGCCGTGACAATGGCCGCCGTGCGGCCGGCCTGCGTGAGACGGACGCCCTGCTCGATCGCCTTGTAGGCAAAGCGGCCGCCATCGGCGCTGAGCACGCCGGGCTTGATCGGATCACCCTCGGCGTCGGCTTGCAGGTAACAGAGGTTGGGCCAGTCGCGATCGTCCGCCGTCACTTGCGGGATCGCAACGTCGCTGCCGACCGCAGCCCTCGCCCCGTCGAGCGCAGCGCCGCTGCCGATGATCAGCAGGCGCAGGTCGCCGGTCGCGATCCGCTCCTTCAATCCGACGCAGGCCTTGACGATGATCTCCGGCCCGATCCCGGCGGGATCGCCCATGGTGATGGCAAGATGACGAGCGGTCATGTCGGGCTCCCAATAGTGAGCAAATGATTGTCCCTGAGCAGATCGCGCCACAGCTCGCGGGCGCCGAACGCTCCGGATTTCGAGATGATATCAACGCCGGCCCAGCGGCCGCCTTGCAGCACCGAGCGCGGGAGGCCCGGCACGATGCGCCCGGTGACCTGGAGAGCATGCGCGCCGACGGCAAGGCATA
The DNA here is from genome assembly GCA_963819355.1 of uncultured Alphaproteobacteria bacterium. GTDB lineage: Bacteria > Pseudomonadota > Alphaproteobacteria > Rhizobiales > Xanthobacteraceae > Bradyrhizobium. Next base: position 283,694 of record CAWFVZ010000023.1, read on the forward strand.
CGGCCTTCAGCGTCTCTCCGCCAGCAACGATCAAGGTTCCAGGCGGATCGAGCGCCGCAGCCAGCACCGTCAATTCGTGCGCGATCCGGCGCGCCGCCTCGGAACGCGAAAGGCCATCCGGGAGCACGAACTTCACCAGCGCCACGCCATCTTCACCGAGCTTGCGTTGAACCCCCGCGCCGCCCTCACCTTCGGCCAACGCGACGGTCGCCGCTCCGCATGCGGCGAGCTGGGAGGCGGTCGCGGGCTGATCGGAGCCGAAGAGCCCCAGCACCGGCCGCCTCAGCTGCGACGGCGCGGCGGCGCCGTGGCTGCGAGCCAGCGCGCCCGCCAAGCCGCCGCTGCCGCACCAGAGCACTGGCCCGGGCATCCGCCGCACCATCTCGACGACGCGATCGAGCTCGAGGTCGCTTTCGGCATCGAATATCTGAACACCGCCTTGCGACAGCGTGTCGGCGCTACCCCGCTGTGCCTGGATGCCCTCTTGTCTCAGTTGGTCCAGCAGATTGTCGCCGACGCGATGCCAGTCGCCCTGCTGCGTGCGCGCATATTGCTGGCCCTCAACGGTGCGGCGCCCCTGATAGTCGAAGGCGGGCGCGACCACGCACGACGCCCAGTGGCCAGTGCTCAGGCAAGCGCCGAGTTCGGCTGTCCATGCCCCACGAAGAAGGCTGTCGACTTTCTTGTAGGCGATCGTCGCGTCGCGAAGCAGCGGCGCAAGCCGCCCGACGATCCCGACACTCTCCGCTTTCGACCGCTCGCGGGTGCCGCTGTCGATGGCGAGGCTCCGCAAGCCCGGCGTCGCACCGGCTTCCGCCCAGATGACGTCGAACGGTCCGCACAAGCCGACGAATTCCGCCGCGGTGTCGAGCGCGCCGGTGAGGTCGTCGGCAAGCAGGCGGACGCGCATCATGGTCATGTCGCTCCCGCGCCAAATATCTTGCCGGGATTCATCAGGCCGTTCGGATCGAGCAAGTGCTTGATGCCGCGCATCAGCTCGATGTCGAGAGGATCGGCGACACGGGCAAGCCGGCCGCGATTGGTGATCCCGATGCCGTGCTCGGCACTGATCGCTCCGCCTTGCGCCGCGGTCTCGTCATCGACGATCTCGTTGATTTGCGCCACCAGCGCGGCCGTCGCAGCCGGATCCTGGCAACGCGCTCGATCAATCAGGGCGATGACGTGGATGTTGCCGTCGCCAATATGGCCATGCATTACCACGTTTGCATGGGGCACGGCCGACTTGATCCGGACCTCGACATTGGCAACGAAGGCCGCTTGGCGCTCCAGCGGCACCACGCTGTCATGCGACACCACATAGCCGCTGCGCTTGTTGCCTTCGGACACGCTGTGCCGGACGGCCCAGATTGCCTTGGCCTGTGCGAGGTTGGAGGCCAGGATCGCGTCTTCAGCGAGCCCAGCTTCCAGGGCATCCGCGAGCACCGCCGCGAGAGGCTCGCTGAGGTCGACGCCGGCCAGCGTGTCGGTCAATTCGACGATCAGATACCACGGTGTCGTCAGCGCGAAGGGAATGGTGACATGCGGCACGGTCGCGGCGATCGCCTCGATCTGGGACCGCGACATGATCTCGAGGCTGCCGAGCCGGTCGCCGACTGCGCCGCGCAGGCGCTGCATGATCTCGAGCGCCTGCTCGACGCCCTGCAATTTCAAAAGCGCCAGCGCCGAGCTGCGCGGCGGCGCGAACAGCTTGAGCACCGCCGCAGTGACGATGCCGAGCGTGCCTTCCGCGCCGATGAAGAGCTGCTTGAGCGCATAGCCCGTGTTGTCCTTGCGCAGCGCGCGCAGGCCATTGAAGACGCGGCCATCCGGCAGCACGACCTCCAGGCCGAGCACGAGATCGCGCGTCGGCCCGTAGCGCAGCACGGCCGTGCCGCCGGCATTGGTCGAGATGTTGCCGCCGATCTGGCAGGAGCCCTCGGCGCCGAGGCTCAGTGGAAAATAGCGATCGACGTCGCGGGCCGCGCTCTGCACCTCGGCGAGGATGCAGCCGGCCTCCACCGTGATGGTGTTGGCGAGAGGGCTGACGTTGCGCACGGCCCGCATGCGATCCAGCCGGATCACGACATTGCCGGCGCGGTCGTCCGGCGTCGCGCCGCCGCACATGCCGGTGTTGCCGCCCTGTGGCACGATCGCCAGCCGCTTCTCGGCGCAATATTTGACGATGGACGCGACCTCGGCGGTCGAGCCGGGCTTCACCACCGCGACGGCGCGGCCATGATAGCGCCCGCGCCAATCCACCACATAGCGCTCCTGGTCAGATCCGGACGCGATGACGTGCTTGTCGCCGACAATCGCAGCGAGCCCTGTTAGCGCGTCCCGGAGAGAGTCGGACATCGGATCGCCTCGTCGTCCGCGCCCGCCTTAAGCGGCAGAAGCGAATGCCGCGGCATTCGCAAGCAGCTCTTTCAGCTGGTCTCGCGGCAAGGTCTCCAGCGGCGGCCGCAGACGTTGCCAGCCGGCGTGACCGGTGCGCTCAGCGACCAGGGCCTTCAGGGAGGGCATCTGCGCGAAGCGCGAGACCAGCTCACGCGCCTTCACGATGCGCGCCTGCGCAGCTGCGAGGTTTGCGTCGTCGTCGCTGTCGCGGAAATGCTTGAAGACATAAGCGAGATCGCGCGCGACGAGGTTCGAGGTCGCGGTGATGCAGCCCGCGCCGCCCATGCGCAGCAGGGGCAGCAGCAGCGGGTCGGCGCCAGTCAGCACCGAAAAGCCCGAAAACCGCTCGACCATCGCGGTCATGTTGGTGAAGTCGCCCGAGGAATCCTTGATGCCGACGATGGTCGACGGATAGGCCGTACGCAACCGCTCGATCAGTGCATGCGAGATCGGCTGCATCGACATCTGCGGGATGTGATAGAGCACGATCCTGAGGCGCGCATTGCCGATGCGCTGCACGATCTCGCTGTAGGCGGCATAGACGCCGTCATCGCTGACGTTCTTGTAGTAGAACGGTGGCAGCATCACCACGGTATCGACGCCGACCGACAGCGCATGGCGCGTCAATGCGACGGTGTCGGTGAATGCGGCGACGCCGGTGCCCGGGAGCAGCTGGTTCGGCTTGATCCCGCCGGCGATCACGGCCTCGAGCAGCGATGTGCGCTCGGCGACCGAGAAGGAGTTCGCCTCCCCTGTGGTGCCCAGCATCGCGATGCCGTCGCAGCCCTCGTCCAGCAGATAGCGGCAATGCGCGATGAAGCGCGCATGATCGGGGGCGAGTTCGGCGTCGAGCGGCGTCAACGCGGCGGAGAACACGCCATGAGGGTGCAGCGATGATGTCGACAAGCTTCCTCCGATCGTCAAATCGATGTTGTTCGGAATGCGAACATTTGTTATGATCTGATCCGTTGGTAGAATCAGGCTGCCGCCGCGTCAAGGGCTGCGGCTGTCATGGCAGGGCATTCAGGCATGGCCAAGGTCGAAAAGAAGACCGCAAAGCGCGCAACGCAAGCGTCCCCGAAGAATCCCAAGGACAAAAACCCCAAGAATTACGTAGCTTCCGTCGGCAAGGCCTTTGCCGTGCTCAAGAGTTTCACCAGCGAGGCCTTCGAGCTGACGCTGAGCGAAGTTGCCGCAGGGGCGGATCTCGATCGCGGAACGGCCTTCCGGCTGATCCAGACCTTGGTCGAACTCGGCTATCTCCAGGCCGTTCCGCAGAGCCGCCGGTTCCGCCTCGGCATCGCCTGCCTCGACCTTGGCTATACCGTGCTGTCGCACGGATCGTTGCGCGCCATCGTCGAGCCCTTGTTGCGCGACCTCGTGCCTGATGCCGGCGATGCGGCCTCGCTCGGCATCCTCGATGGCGGCGATGTGATCTATCTCGCGCGCGTCGGCGCCGGCCTCGACCGCCACAAGATGGATCGTCGGCCGGGCACGCGTATCCCCGCCTACAGCGCCGCGCTCGGCCATGCCATGCTGGCGCATCTGGCGCGCGACGAGCAGATCCAGCGACTGGAGTCACGGCCCCGCGTCAAACTGTCGGAGCGAACGCTGACGGATCTCGATGCCCTGCTCGCCCGGCTCGACCAGGTGAAGAAGAAGGGCCATGCCGTCTCCGACGGCGAGAACGCCTATGGCCTGCGCACGCTGGCGATGCCAATTCTCGACGCGCAGGGTTCTGTGATCGCGGGACTGAGCGTCACCGTCGATGCGATGCGCATGGACATGCCGACCTTTCGTGACCAGGCGCTGCCAAAGCTGATGCAGCTGACGAGCACGGTGCAGGAGCTCGCGATCAAGTCGGGCTTGTTGAGCTGAGCGCGTCTCCTGCCGACGTGCAACTCCTGCGGCAGCTATTCCGGCACGAGCGTCGCGAGTCCGGCTTCGATAATGGTGATTTCCTCGCTCACCTGCGCGATGGCCTGCTTCGGGTCGACACCGGTCACGGCCACCAACTGCCGCAGCAGGTCCTGGCGATGCGCCAAAATATCTTCCAGCGCATCGCGATCGTTCAATCTCACATAACCCTCAACGATCAATTCAACGGAACGAGACATGGTACTCTCAATGCAAAGCTGTTTTCTGATCGCTGAAAATATCGCGTCGGCGCACGGCTGCGGGAATGAAGTCGCGTAAACCTTGACAGGTAAGATTAATGGCCATGCAACGCACTGCCTAAACAGCAATACGATCGAAGTCGGCGGCGATCCGGACGTTCGGGAAGATCTTGGCCGCCTCGGCCAGAATCTCTCCGTCCTCGTAGCGGCCGGACAAATGAGTGAGCACGAGCTGCTGGACGTTGTTCGTGGCTGCGAACCGAGCCGCCTCCGCCGCGGTGAGATGGCCGTAATTCCGCGCCGTTGGGGCGTCCCGATCCAGGAACGTGGCCTCGATCACCAGCAGATCGGCGTCTGCAACGTGTTTGGAGAGCCCCTCGGTGGTTTGCGTGTCGCCGATCACGACCAGCTTCCTGCCGCCGCCCGGAGGACCCAGAACATCCTCCGGGCCGATCGTCCGGCCGCCTTCAATCGTGATCGGCCGACCTGCGGCCAGCTCGCCGCGCATGGGGCCATCCGGTACGCCAAGCGCGGCAAGGCGATCAGACAAGAGGTGGCGGCGTGCCGGACTTTGGAAAACGAAACCAAAACTGTCGGTGTCACGATGACGGACCGGAAAACAGCCGATGGTAAAGTCACCGGCGTCGACGACCTGCCGTTCAGAGAGCGGTGCAAACTCCACAGGAATCGGCGCCCGGCCCTCGCCCCACAGGCCTGCAAGCATGCGGATGACGATATCGAGCGTGCCTGGGCTGCCATGAATGGTCATCAAATCGGAGGTCTGCCGCAGCCCCAATGTCGAGAACAGACCGGGGATGCCGAGTACGTGGTCGAGATGCCCGTGCGTCAGCAGAATGCGATCGAGTCGCCGAAAGCCGGCGCCGCTTCGCAGCAACTGTCGCTGCGTGCCCTCGCCGCAATCGATCAGCATCCGCTTGCCCGCAGTCTCCAGCAGAAGCGCTGGATGGTTGCGCTCTGCGGATGGAACGCTGGCCGAGGTCCCGAGAAATGTCAGGGCGAACATTGCTACTCTTGTGCGAGGCCGCGGGGCTGATCCGCCCTTATACGACCTGCGAGCTCAGAGCAGAAATCCCTTCATGGCGCCGAGAAACCGTTGCGGCGATTGCAGCTGCGGCACGTGTGCACAACCCGGGATGATCTTGAGTTCGGCGTGGGGGAGCCCCGCGGCCAACTCATGCGACATCGGCGGAGGCGTTGCCTCGTCGTGTTCCCCGACCAGGACGAGAACCGGGACTCTCACCCCCACAAGCTCGGCGCGGAGATCGAGGCCAGCCAACGCATCGCATGCAGCGCGAAACACATCTGGATTCGTCTGCAGAAAGGCTGCACGACGCCCCCGCATCAGCTCGGGGTGTTGCTCCTGAAACTCCGGCGCGAACAGGCGACGCATCGCAACGTCGGTGATGGCTTCCAGCCCCTTTTCCCGCGACACCCTCGCCATGTTGCGAAATGCCTCGCGGCCGGGTTCCGAGAAAGCTGCGCCGCTATCGGCCAGAACGAGCTTGCTGGCGATCTCCGGATGCCGGATCGCCATCTGCAAGGCGACGAACCCACCATACCCATTGCCGAGCACGGTCGCTGGCGCACCGCCAGCGGCGTCCCGCACAGCCTCAGCCATCCGATCAGCGACCGCAGCAAGGCCGCCTTCCACCGCGCGCGAGCGGCCGAACCCCGGCAACTCTGGCACGAAGGTGCGAAACGATTTCTCGAGCTCGGGCACGACCGCGTCGAAGCTCGCCCGATCCGACAGCAGCGAGTGGAAGAGAAACAACGGCGGCCCCTCGCCCGATTGCGCGGCGTTGACGGTTCCGTTGGCAAGAAGCCTGTCCATGTCCGGTCTTTCCTCCACTGCATCGGTCGGAACACGCGTGTTCGCCCGCATCATCGGTCCGATTGATAAATCAAATCGCCGGGAATTCAAGCATTCTGGCCTTGACGTGAAATATCAGGACTGAGAGATTATGGCCTCAGGAGTCAAAAATTTCATGCTTTTGCGCGAAAATATCTACGATCTTCTCAGGGCTGATATTTTAGCCTGTCGATTTGCTCCGGGCGATGAAATGCGAGAGCAAGAGCTGGCCGAGCGCTACGAGGTGAGCCGGCAACCGGTTCGGGATGCGCTTTTGCGGCTCCAGCGTGAGCACCTCGTGACCGTGCAGCCGCGCCAGGGCTATCGGGTCACCCCGATCTCGCTCTCCGATGCCCGCGACTTGCTGCGCTTCCGTCTTGCACTGGAGCCGGCCTGCGTCACCGAGGCGATCGAAAGCGCGCCCGACAGCGTCATGAAATCGCTCGACGAATTTCGTCGCTTCGCCGGCAACCACGAAGACTTCATCGCCTACAATCGCGGCTTTCACACCGCGCTGGCGCACGCGTCCGGCAATCGCCGGATGGCGGCGGCGCTGTGCGACCTGATCGGCCAGGCCGACCGGCTGGTCCGGGTCAGCGTCTCCAATCTGAAGGGCCACGACCCGGCGAAGCTGGTCGCCGAACACGTCGCCCTGATCGACGCCATGCAGAGCCGCGAAACGCGAACCGCCGCGCGCATCATCAAGGCCCATATCGGGGCCACCGAAAAACGCGTCCTGCCGGCGCTGAAGCGCAACGCCGTCATCGTCGAAGAGAGGTCATCATGAACGTTCCGTCGAAGCCCGCGTCGATCGACGTCGAAATCCACGGCAATTTCATCGATGGACGCGAAGTCGAAGCCGGCAACGGCGCGATGCTGGATGTCCGCAATCCCGCAACCGGCGACGTGATCGCGCGCATTCCCAACTCCACCGCTGAGGACATCGACCGTGCGATGAAGAGCGCGCGTGCCGCCTTCGAAGGCAAGGCCTGGGGCGGCATGGATACGCGCGCGCGTGCCAGGCTGGTCAACAGGCTCGCCGATGCCTTCGAGACCAATCTCGACAGCCTGTACCGGCTGGAGACCCTCAACAACGGCCGCCCGATCAACGAGACCCGCGCCCAGCTGTCCCGCCTGCCCGATTTCTTCCGCTACTTTGCCGGCGTCGCGCTGGCGCGTCGGGACTCCGTGATCCCCGTCGAAGGCGCCTACTTGAACTACACGCTGCGTACGCCCATCGGCGTCGTCGCCAATTGCACTCCGTTCAATCATCCCCTGATGATCCTGTGCAAGTCGCTTGCCGTGGTGCTGGCGACCGGATGCGTGACCGTGGTCAAGCCGTCCGAATACACCCCGCTCACGACACTGAAGCTCGCGCAGATCTTCACCGAAGCAGGGCTCCCGCCCGGCGTCTTCAATATCGTGCTCGGACTTGGCCAGAGCGCCGGCAAGATGCTGGCCGAGCATCGCGACATCAACAAGCTGGTCCTGACCGGCGGCACCGAAGCAGGCCGCATCGCCGGCAGCGCGGCCGCAAAAGTGTTCGCGCATCAGACCATGGAGCTCGGCGGCAAGACGCCCGTGATGGTGTTCGACGATTTCGACGTGGATCGTGCCGTCAACTACGCGGCGTTCGGCGCCTTCATCGGCGCTGGCCAGACCTGCGTCTGCGCCTCGCGCCACATCGTCCAGGCCTCGATCTATGACGAATTCGTCGAGAAGCTGAAAGCCAAGACCCGCACGATCCGCATCGGCGACCCCTTCGATCCGAACACGCAGCTCGGACCGGTGATCTCGGCCCGGCAGCGCGACCGCGTTCTCACGTACGCGGGCTACGGTCATGGGGACGGCGCGCGTCTCGTGACTGGAGGCATTGCTGCGAAGGTGCCCGGCCACAACAACGGTTACTTCGTCGAGCCGACGGTCTTCGCCGACGTCACCTCCGACATGCGCATCTTCCAGGAGGAAGTGTTCGGTCCGTTCACCTCGGTGACCCCGTTCAAGGACGAGGCCGATGCGTTGCGGCTTGCCAACGACTCGCCCTTCGGCCTCGCCGCGGCCATCCGCACCCGCGACGTCGCCCGCGCCCACCGCGTCGCCGCCTCGGTCAAGGCCGGCATCGTCTGGGTCAACGACCACCACCGGCTCGATCCGGCCTCGCCCTGGGGCGGCGTCGCCGATTCCGGTATCGGCCGCGAATGCGGCACCGAGAGCTTCGACGACCATTTCAACACCAAGAGCGTGATGGTCGCGACCCACGAGCAGCCATTCGACTGGTATCGCGACACGGCCAGCCAGAAGCGGCTGAACTAGCAGAACGACAAGCGGCAGTCCGCTCCAAAGAAGGCGGGTCGCATCAACGGGGATAACAGTCAGGGAGAGCGTCAATGACGACATCGGTGAACGCAGGCAGCCGTCTTGATCGGTTGCCGATCGGGCCATTCCATCGCCGCATCATGCTGCTGATCGGCATCGGCATGTTCTTCGACGGTTTCGACATCTATATTGCCGGGACCGTGCTCAGCGTGACGCTGAAGACCGGCTTTTCGACGCTGGCCCAGAACGCGGTTTTCATCTCCGCCACCTTCGTCGGCATGATGCTCGGATCGTTCGGGACCGGCTTTCTCGGCGACCGCTACGGACGCCGATTTACCTATCAATTCAATTTACTGCTTTTCGGCGTTGCCTCTCTCGCTGCCGCGTTCTCGCCGAACATGGCCTTCCTGATTGCCTGCCGCTTCGTGATGGGCGTCGGGTTAGGGGCCGAGAATGTCGTCGGCTATTCGACGATGACCGAATTCGTGCCCGCCCGCACGCGCGGCAAATGGCTCGGATTCACCACCGTATGCGTCGTCACCGGTCTGCCCGTCGCACTGTTGGTCGCATCCGTGGTGGTGCCGCAATTCGGCTGGCGCTCCATGTTCGTGCTCGGCGGCATCGGTGCGCTCATCGTGTGGTACATGCGCAAGTCGCTGCCGGAATCGCCGCGCTGGCTGGAAGCGGTGGGCCGCACCACTGAGGCGGAAGCGCTTATGCAAGCCATCGAGAAGGAAGCGGCCCAGGGGCAGCCCCTGCCGGCGCCGGCGGCCACGGCGCCGGCGCCCGTGTCTCCCGATCTCGGCACGCTGTTCACCGCGCCCTTGCTGTCGCGGATGATCGTCGGCTCGGTCTGCCTGATCACCATCAACACCCTGCTCTACGGCTTCGTGACCTGGCTTCCGGTATTCTTCGTCAAGCAGGGCCTCTCGATCGCGACCTCGTTCGGCTATTCGCTGCTGATGGCGCTCGGCGCTCCGATCGGGTCGGCCATCGGCGCATTGACCGCCGACCGCTGGGGCCGGAAGCCGACCATCATTGGCGCATCCCTGGTCACAGTGGCGCTCGGAATCCTCTACCCCATGATCTCGGACCCAATCCTGCTGCCGGCCGTGGGCTTTGCGCTGACGGTGCCGATCTACGTCCTGGTCGCCCTCCTGTTCGGCATCTACATTCCCGAGTTGTTTCCGACCGAGGTCCGCCTGCGCGCCTCCGGCATCGTCAATACGCTTGGGCGCGGCGCCACGATCGTCACGCCGTTCCTTGTCGTGTCGCTGTTTGAATCGCGCGGCGTTGCCGGCGTGATGGCATTGATGATCGGGCTGCTCGTGGTTCAGATCATCACGGTGTGGGCGCTCGGCATCGAGTCCCGGCATCGCAGTCTCGAGGAACTCAAGGCCGAAGACGCGGCTTCGCCGGTCCTTAGCGAAGCTTCCTGAGGGTATCGTCGGTCCTCGCTCAACTCTTATCGCACAGCCGACGCTCCGATGCCTGCATCGGGGCGTCACATTTTGCTGCGCTCGTTGATCGCGCCTACGAGCGACGCTTCGTTGCGTCGGATCGACCGCCGCATCGTAGATCTCGCCGACTAGCGAGGAGAACCTGTTCGCCTCGAGGATCGTCATCGGCTGGGCGATGCTGTCTGGAGGCGCACGATGAAGGCGGACCGGCCGACTGTCGTCGTCGACGAAGAAAAAACGTCACAGAAAAATGCTGGAATTTCGAACATCGTCCTTGGGTCATGTCAACCGCAGGATGCGGCTTGGACGTTTACGCCAAAGACCAGGCTAAATGCGAACAGCGAGCGGGCTGTGTGCTGTAGGTCACGCGCCCTCTCGCTGCTGGCCTGCGCGATCGCTTGTGCTGCGCGCAACGCAGCACTTTACTTCCGGTTCTCCTCGCAGAACTTCAACGCGGCGAGCGCTTCGCCGGCGCGCGGGATCTGCATCTCGATGCTGTCGTCGTCATCTTCCTCGAAATCGAGCGTGAGGCGCTTGGCCTTCGACAGCCGGTCCATCATCGACTGATCGTATTCGAAAATGCCGCGCACAGTGGTCTTGTCCATGACCTCCCACTTCGCCTTCTTCATGATGTCGGCGTCATCCGTGCCGACATCGGCCCGGAGGATCTCGCCGACGTTATCCCATTCCCAGCCGTCGTAAATCATCACGATCACGATGGCCTTGTCGGAATAGGTGATTACGATGACGTAGTCGCGGTTCTCATCGTCCTTGTCCTTGTAGCCGCGGCTCGCATTGCAGTGGGTGTCCTGCGTGCGCTTCTCGATGGTCCAGTCCCCGACCTTGGATTGTTGCGCGAGAGCCGGCCCGGCGCTCAGGGCACCTGCGAGCAGCGCAATAGCAAGAAGGAATCGTTTCATGTCAGCCTCCAGCGTTTTCCCCGGGCCAAACTGACCACCTCTCCCGGCAGGCCGCAAGGGCTTCACCCGGCTCCGCCCGGCCGATGGTGAACGGCGCGAACCGCCCTAGGCGCGCCGCGGCACGATCGCGATCGGGGTAAAGGTGTAAACCTCCTCGCCGTCCTGGTTGAACATCGTCCATTTCACCAGGGCGATACCTTGCGGCTTCGATTTCGACGGCGTCAGGCTCATGACCTCGCCGACCAGATGCAGGCGGTCATTGGGCCGCACCGGGATCGTCCAGCGCAGCCCGTCGACGCCCGCGCCGATCAGCGGATGCGGCCCGAACGGACGGGTCTGGATCGCGAGGTTCATGGCGATGGCAGCGGTGTGCCATCCCGACGCAGCCAGCCCCTTGAACAAGGTCTCCTTGGCAGCCTCGTGGTCGAGATGCATCGGCTGCGGGTCGAACTCGGCGGCAAACCGCTTGATGTCGGCCTCAGTGACCTCGACCTCGGGGGATTTGAAACGCATTCCGACGGTGAGATCGTCGAACCATTCGACCTGTGCCATTATTTTGCCTCGAAATGTGATGCGCCGCCCGCACAATGTGCACGGCCAAAGCGATGCACCGACAGCGGGATGTAGCGAGTTCGCCCCGCCCAGGCCAGCGCCCGGTTCCCCGCGAAACCTCTTTCCGAAATCCACGAAACACGCATGAAACAGATGGCCGGCTATCTAGTTGTCAAAATCATACAGGGACGGCCACCATGCAATTCTTCCTCAACCTGATCAGCGAATACGCCTGCTGCCAGCATCTCGTCGCCCAGCCGCTTGGGGAGGATGCGCTATGATCGAATTGATCTCGGCCGTACTCGCCCTTTGTGCCATCGGCGTCTTTGCGGCGCACGCCGTGGATGCCTACCGCACCACGCACTTCTGACCGGCCCACAGGCCGGCCGTTGCCGCTAGAACGGCCGGCGGTAAAAGTGCTCGGAATGCGTAGCCGGTGGAAACCGGTTGGCGAGCGCCAACGCGCCCTTTTCGTCCGTCTCGAGCGCGATCTTCTGCGCGAGCATCACGTCGCCCGGCACGAGGAAGCCTGACGGGACGAAGCACCATCCCATCGTCGCCATCCCGGCCTCGTCGATCTCATGGACGTTGGCAGCGGTGCCGTAGTGAATGCGGTATCGCTTGCCGGTGTCGCAGCCGACGACGTCGAAATGCCGGTGCTGTTCGAATTGCGCGCGCTGCTCAGCCGACAGCCATTCGGACAAAAGCCGGCGGCCGCGAGCCTCGGGCGTGTTCTCGCCAAAGAAGCGCCGGTACAGTTCGCGGAGCGCGTGCAGGCGCGCTCGCGCCGGCGCGCGGAGCCTGAATGCCGCGATCATGAGCAGTTCAGATCAACCGCCGACGAGGCGGGGATAGAACAGCGTTTCATGCGCGGTCGGGTCGAACGATCTGATCCGAGTGACTTCGCCGGGCCCGGTTCGGAGCGCCGCAGTGAAGCCAATTCCGGTCAGTTCCCGAAAGCGCTGCTCTGCTCGCGCCAGCGCTTCGGCATTCTCAGGATCAAACTCGTGGCGCGTATCGCCAGTCTGGTCCATCACGATCTGGGTAGCCATGTTGAGTCTCCTCATGCCCAGCCCTCAACTTGATCAAGCAAACCTCGTGCCGTCAGTTCCTGATAGCTACAACTTTCTCACGCGCGGTCCAGTCACGCCTTGCGGAGCTGGTCACCGCGCCGCGGCCGCCCCGCCCTGATCGATCTGCCGGCCCATCAGCGCGATGGCCTTCTGGTAGACGCCCGCGGCATTCCATGCCTGGATCGCGGCGAAATTCGGCTCGCCCGGCTGGTAACCGGCTCCCGCACGCCAGCCATTGGCTTTCAGGAAGTTCGCGGTCGAGCTCAACGCGTTGGCGGCAACCTCGAGATTGCCGGTGCCATAGGCCAGGATGTTCTTGGGCATGAACTGGGTCTGGCCCACCTCGCCATGCATGGAGCCGCGGGTTGCCCCCGACAGTGTGCCGCGGTCGACCAGCTTCAGCGCCGCATAGAGCTGCTCGGTGAAGAATTCGGGACGGCGGCAGTCATAGGCGAGCGTCGCGATCGACGAGAGCATGTTCTGGTTGCCGCGCTGGCTGCCGAAACCGGTCTCCATGCCCCAGATCGCGATCAGCGGCCCCGGCGGCACGCCGTAGCGCTGCTCGATCGAGGCGAACATCGCAGCCTGGGACTGCCTCAGCGACCGGCCGCGCGCGACGATGGTGGTGGCGCCGCGCTTGGCCAGGAACTGGTCGAGCGAGAGCGAAAAACTGTGCTGGCTGCGGTCGGCCCCAATGGTGGCGCTGGCGTAGTTGGTCTGCATCAGAGCCGAGATCGCGGTCTGGCCGATACCCTTGCCCTGCGCCTCCGCGCTGAACTCGCGTTTCCAGCCTTCGAAGCCGCCAGGCCCATTGCCGCACTGCGCGGCCTCGGCCATGGATATCAAGGATATGGGCGCCAGGGAAAGCAGCAGCGCGGTCGCGCCGATCATCGCCGTCGCAACGGTCCCGGCCTTGGTCATTCCGCGTTCCTCTCCCTGGATTGCGCGACCGGCTCGCGCGGGAGCATGATCCTACGTCGGCCGCGATCGCTCAAGCCCCGACCGATGCAATCAATGCAAGCAATGCGCTTGACATGAAATCAAACGCTTATCGCTCGCCATCCGCCCCGAGCAGAAAATCCACCATGATGCTCTGGTGCTGCTGGTACATGTCGGTCCCGGTCGCGGTGACGCAGCCGAGCGCGCGTGCGGCTGCGATGAAGGGCGAGACTTCGGGCTTGGTGATCACGCAGCCGCAATAGGCCGATGGCGCGAGCCGCGCTACGTCGACCGGCAGCGGGTCGCCATCCTTCATCCCGGCGGGCGTGGCATTGGCGACGAAATCCAAACCCGAGGGATCGGCCGTTCCGACCCGCGCGCGTCCCTTTCCGAGCCCATTGAGCTGGCCGATCAGAACGTCGCGGCGCTCTTGGGCGTTGTCGTGAATGGCGATCTCCGCAACGCCCGCTTCGACCAGCGCAAGCGCGATCGCGGATCCGGCCCCGCCGGCACCGACAAGAAGCGCCCGCATCCCCCGGGGGTCGATCCCCTTCGCCCGTGCGGCACCGACAAAACCGAGACCGTCGACCATATCGCCGTGCCAGGAGCCGTCGGCCCGCCGGCGCATCAAGTTCACTGTGCGCAGGAAGTGCGAGCGTTCGCTCGCGCTGGCGCAGGCCTGGTAGCAGGCAAATTTATGCGGGATCGTCACCACGATCCCGTCAAGGTTCGTCAGCCGCGTCGCCACCGAGAGAAACTCGGGCAGATCGGCGGTCGCAACCTGAACCGGAACGAGAATTCCGTCATGGCCGCGCGCGGCAAAGGCTGCCGTCACGCCTGCGGGCGAGCGCACCTGCGCGATAGGATCTCCGACGATGACAAAGAGCCGCGTCGCGCCGGTTGGAGCCGGGATCATGAAGGTCCCACTGGGACCGGGGAGCCCCCCGTCTTCGCAGACGCTTCATATGTCAATTCCAGCCCGTCCAGCCCGCCCTCCTTCCGCCACTTGGCGAGCAGCCGCAGGAACGCCACCGGTCCGCGCCAATATTGGCTGTTGCGCGCCGCGATCGGATCGAACACACCCTCATTGTTGTAATAGCCGGGCGTGCATTCGGCGAGATAGGTCTGGCGGCCGAGCGCGGCCTTGACGACCTCGTCGACCCAGGCGTTCTCGGCGGCAAGCGTCGGCTCCAACGTTCGCGCACCGCGCTTGCGTGCTTGGTCGATGACATAGGCGATGTGCTGCGATTGCTCGTCGATGATGTGCGGGAAGTTCGCGCTCTGGCCGGCCTGCACCGTCACGATCAGGAAGCAGTTCGGAAAACCGTGGCTGTAGAAGCCGTGCATCGTCTTGACACCGTCGCGCCAGCGCTCCGAGAGGCTCATGCCGTCCCGGCCATAAACCTCGAAACCCATGCGGCGGGCATAGTCGGTGCCGACCTCAAAACCGCTGGCATAGATCAGGCAGTCGAGCTCGTAGGATTTGCCGTCGACGATGACCGCATTCTCGGTGACGCGTTCGACGCCCCTGCCCCCGGTGTCGACGAGATGCACGTTGGGACGGTTGAAGGTGTCCAAATATTCGTCGTGAAAGCACGGCCGCTTGCAAAACGCCTTGTACCAGGGCTTGAGCGCCGCCGCGGCCGCTTCGTCCTTCACCACCGCATCGACGCGGGCGCGGATCTCCTCCATCTTGCGGTAATCTGCCTGCTCGATCACCTTCAGCGCCTCTTCCATCGAGGTCACCGGCTGCGGCTGTCGCCGCGGCGCCAGCAGGATCTCGCCGAGCAGGCCGGTCCAGCCGTCCTGCACCAGATCCTGTTCGACCGGCTCGCCCGAGATTACAGACGTGAAATTGTCCATGCGCTCGCGCTGCCAGCCTGGTTTCAGGCTCTCCGCCCAAGACTGATCCGTAGGACGATCGTCCCGCACGCCGATCGCCGACGGCGTGCGCTGGAAGACGTAGAGTTCTTTCGCCGAGCGGCCAAGATGCGGCACGCATTGCACAGAGGTGGCACCAGTGCCGATGATGCCGACGCGCTTGTCGGCGAGGCCGGTGAGACCGCCTTCAGCTGTCCCGCCAGTGTAGGCGTAGTCCCAGCGGCTGGTGTGGAAGCTGTGCCCCTTGAAGGTCTCGATGCCGGGGATGCCGGGCAGCTTCGGACGGCTGAGCGGCCCTCCCGCCAGAATGACGAAGCGCGCGCGGATGCGATCGCCGCGATCGGTCTCGACCAGCCAGCGTCCTTCGCCTTCCTGCCACGACATCCGCGAGATCACGGTCTGAAACAGCGCGCGCTCGTAGAGACCGAAGTGACGGCCGATGCGGCGGGAGTGCTCGTAGATCTCCGGCGCGCGCGCGTATTTGCGCACCGGCATGTAGCCGGTCGCTTCCAGCAGCGGCAGATAGATGTAGCTCTCGGTATCGCAGGCGGCACCGGGATATCGATTCCAGTACCACGTGCCGCCGAAATCCGCGGCCTTTTCCACGATGCGGAAATCGGAGATGCCGGCCTCGCGGAGACGCGCGCCACACAACAGGCCACCGAAGCCGCCGCCCACGATCAGCGCTTCGGTCTCTTCGCTGACGGCCGCGCGTGCAAATCCGGGATCGGCCCAGGGATCGTCGAGATAGCGGGCGAAACCGCCAGCTAGTTCGACATACTGCGCCTTGCCCTCGGAGCGCAGACGCAGGTCGCGCTCGTCGCGATAGCGCGCACGCAAGGCCTGAATGTCGATGGTAGGCGCGCCGGCTGCGCCGGTCTTGTGTCTTTCCGCTGACATCGATCTCCTCCACGGCGGGCGCAGCTTCGGCCTGCAGCTCGCGCCAGTTAGCCCTGAAAAAGTGACGCATGCAATCGCGCCAGCCGTTTTTTGCGTGTGCGCCGCGCGGCGTTCCGCTACCTTGAATGCGAGCGCGAATGCGTCATGCAACAACATGGCTCTGGGAGGGGACAATGCAGGGATTGATGATGGACATGCCGCTGCTGATCAGTGGCTTGATCCAGTATGCTGCCGACTATCACGGCGAGGCGGAGATCGTCGCGCGCGAGATCGAAGGCGACATCCATCGCTACACCTATGCCGAAGCCCATCCGCGCATCAAGCGCATGGCGCTGGCGCTCAAGCGGCTCGGCATGAAGCAAGGCGACCGCGTTGGGACGCTGGCCTGGAATACGCACCGCCATTTCGAGATGTTCTACGCAGCGCCGGGCATGGGCTATGTACTGCATACCGTCAATCCGCGGCTGTTTCCCGAACAGCTCGTCTACATCATCAACCACGCCGAAGACCGCATCCTCTTCGTCGATCGCGCCACGCTGCCGATCGTCGAGGCGGTCGCGCCGCAGCTGACGACGGTCGAAGCCTACGTGGTCATGTCGTCGCGCGAACGCATGCCGGAGACGAAGCTAGCGAACGCGCATTGCTACGAGGAGCTCCTGGACAAGGAGAGCGACGAAGGCTTCGCCTGGCCGCTGTTCGACGAGAAGTCCGCCTCCACCATCTGCTACACCTCGGGCACGACGGGGAATCCCAAGGGCGTGATCTATTCGCACCGTGCCGCGATCCTCCAGACCATGACATGCAGCAACTTCGACTTCATTCCCGGACATCTCGAAGGCGTGCGAGAGGTGATGATGCCGATGGCGCCGCTGTTCCATGGCAATGGCTGGAACATGCCGTTCACCGCGCCCTATACCGGCTCGAAGCTGGTGCTGCCCGGCCGCAACTACGAGCCCGACAAGCTCTATGAGCTGCTGGAGGGCGAGAAGGTGACGCTGTCGGCGGGCGTGCCGAGCTTCTGGCTGATCCTGCTCGACTGGCTCGGCCGCACCGGCAACACATTCACGACGCTGCGCGCGACGCTGTCGTCGGGCTCGGCGCCGCCCCGTGCCATGGTCGAGAAGCTCAAGCGCGACTACAACGTCGACTACATCCAGGCCTGGGGCATGACCGAGGCGCTGGGCTGCTCGATGCCGGGATTGCGGCCGGGCTCGGAGCAACTCAGCGAGACGGAGAAATTCGACCGGCGCCAAGTATCCGGCCGCGCCTGCTTCGGCACAACCTTGCGTATCGTCGACGACAGCGGCAACGAGCTGCCGCGCGACGGCAAGACCGTCGGCCATCTTCGCGCCCGCGGGCCGTGGGTCGCCTCCGGCTACATGAAGCTCGACGAAGGCCTCGACCGCGATGGCTGGCTGATCACCGGCGACATGGCCGTGATCGACGCCCAGGGCCACGTCACGCTCACCGACCGCTCCAAGGACGTGATCAAGTCTGGCGGCGAATGGATCTCCTCGATCCAACTCGAGGACATCGCGCTGTCCCATCCCGATGTGCTGCAGGCCGCTGTGGTCGCCATCGCGCACGAGAAATGGCAGGAGCGCCCCCTCCTTCTCGTCGTCCGCAAGAAGGGAGCAACCGTCGACGGCAAGACCCTGCTCGACCATATGCGTCCCAAGATCGCGAGTTGGTGGATGCCGGATGCGGTCGAATTCCTGGACGAATTCCCGATGACCGGCACCGGAAAGGTGCTCAAATCGGCGCTGCGCGAGAAATTCAGGGGGTATCGTGTCGGCTAGTTTTGGCCCTTCCTTGCGCGATCATCTTCATCTTTTGGTAAATTCGGGGGCGATATATCCGAGGCATCGCTAACCCCTTATCGAGGACATCATGGCGTTTTCCGGATTGGGCCTGCATCTCGGCAATCTGTCGCGCCTGTCGAATGCGCAGACGCGCTCGATCAGCCCGGAGAATTTCACCGGCGAGAAGGGCAAGGGCGGCATGTCCGCCGACGGCCCCGCGGCACCTCAGGCCCGCGACCTCGGGCAAGGCTGGAAGGTTTCGCCCTATGTCGTCATCGAGCCCGGCGCGACGTTCACGCTCGCCGACATCGAAGGTCAGGGCGCGATCCAGCAGATCTGGATGACGCTGGCGCGCGGACGCTGGCGCCATTCGATCCTGCGCGTCTACTGGGACGACCAGGAGCAGCCGAGCGTCGAATGCCCGGCCGGCGATTTCTTCGCCTGCGGCTGGGAAGAGTTCGCGCAGGTGTCGTCGCTTGCGGTCTGCGTCAATCCCGGCCGCGCCTTCAACTGCTACTGGGAGATGCCGTTCCGCAAGCGCGCGCGCTTCACGCATGGAGAACCGCAGCGAGGAGGCGATGATCGTCTACTACCAGATCAACTACACCCTGACCGAGGTGCCGGAGGACTGCGCCTATTTCCACGCCCAGTTCCGCCGCACCAATCCGCTGCCCTACAAGGAGGTCTACACCATCCTCGATGGCGTCAGCGGGCGCGGCCAGTACGTCGGCACCTACATGGCCTGGGGCGTCAACAACACCGGCTGGTGGGGCGAGGGCGAGATCAAGTTCTTCATCGACGGCGACGGCGAATTCCCGACCATCTGCGGCACCGGCACCGAGGATTATTTCTGCGGCGCCTACAATTTCGATCCCTATGTGGCGCATTCCGGCCGCGGCGCCGTGCAGCAATCGCGCTACCTGGAATTCACCACGCCCTATGCCGGCCTGCCGCAGGTGATCCGTCCCGACGGCGTCTACAAATCGCAGCAGCGCTTCGGCCTGTACCGCTGGCACATCACGGACCCGATCCGCTTCGAGAGCGATCTGCGCGTCACCATCCAGGCGCTGGGCTGGCGCACGGGCCACAAGGACCGCGCAATATCTGCCGCTGCAGGACGACATCGCCTCGGTCGCGTTCTGGTACCAGACGCTGCCGACCGCGCCCTTCCCGACGCTGCCCGACGCGGACTATCTCGAGATCGACTAATCCCGCCGCGCAAGTCACCGCCGATCGGCCAAGGAGGTCCCGCATGCTCTACCCGATGTCGCCAAAAGTCGTCGACCTCAAGCGCAAGCTCGAGAACTTCATGGACCGGCACATCTATCCGAACGAGGAGCGGTTCTACCGCGAGGCGGAGGAGCTCGGGCCATGGAAGGTCTATCCCGTCGTCGAGGAACTGAAGCCGAAGGCGCGAGCGGAAGGTCTCTGGAACCTGTTCCTGCCGGAGTCCGACACGGCGCAGGCCTCACCAATCTCGAATACGCGCCGCTCTGCGAAGTGATGGGGCGCTCGCATCTGGCGCCGGAGGTATTCAACTGCTCGGCGCCGGACACCGGCAACATGGAGGTGCTGGCGCGCTACGGCACGGAGCAGGACAAGGAGCGCTGGCTGAAGCCGCTGCTCGCGGGCGAAATCCGCTCCTGCTTCGCCATGACCGAGCCTGCGGTCGCGTCATCCGACGCGACCAACATCGAGAGCTCGATCGTGCGCGACGGCGACCATTACGTCATCAACGGCCGCAAATGGTACACGACGAATGCGACCGACCCGCGCTGCAAGATCTGCATCTTCATGGGCAAGACTGATCCCGACAATCCGGACCGCCACAAGCAGCAGTCGATGATCCTGGTGCCGATGGATACGGCCGGCATCGAGGTGAAGCGTCCCCTGCCCGTGTTCGGCTTCTACGGCGTGCCCGATCGCGCCTCGGAAGTCATGTTCACCAATGTGCGCGTGCCGAAGAAGAACATGCTGCTCGGCGAAGGCCGCGGCTTCGAGATCGCGCAGGGGCGCCTCGGCCCCGGCCGCATCCACCATTGCATGCGGCTGATCGGGCTCTCCGAGCGCACGCTAGAGAAGATGTGCCGGCGCGTGCGCAGCCGCGTCGCCTTCGGCAAGCCGGTCTCGGAGCAGACGGTGACGCAGGAGCGAATCGCAGAGGCCCGCATCATGATCGAGCAGGCCCGACTGCTGACGCTCAACGCGGCTTACGCAATGGACACGGTCGGCAACAAGGTGGCGCGAGGCCGAGATCGCGATGATCAAGGTCGCCGTGCCCAACATGGCCTGCCAGGTCATCGACTGGGCGATCCAGGCCCATGGCGGCGGCGGCACCTCGAACGACTTTGGATTGACGCAGGCGTATGCGACGGCGCGCTTGCTGCGTCTCGCCGACGGGCCCGATGAGGTTCACCGCAACCAGATCGCGCGGCTGGAGCTGAAGAAATACTCGAACGCTTGAAGCGCGCGCCGACGGTTAGTTCAACACCTCGACCGTCGCCGAGCGACCGGCGACGAGCGACATGCCGTCAGGCACCGGATCGAGCGCGATGCGCACGGGGACGCGCTGGGCGAGCCGCACCCAGCTGAAGGTCGGGTTGACGTTGGCAAGCAGGCTCGCACCCTCGGCGCGATCGCGGTCCTCGATGCCGGCGGCGATGCTCTCGACGCGGCCCGTGAGCGTGCCCTTCTCGCCCATCAGGCGGATCTGCACCTTGTCGCCGACGCGAATGCGCGCAAGTTTTGTCTCCTCGAAATAGCCATCGACATGCAGCGTGTCGCTGTCGACCAGCGCCATCACGCCCTTGCCGGCCGTGACGTAAGCGCCGGGGCGCAGATCCATGTTGGTGATCACGCCATTCACGGAGGCGTGGACCTCGCTGCGGTCGAGGTTGAGCTGGGCGACCGCGCGGTCGGCAACAGCCTGATCGAACGCCGCCTTGGCCTGGAGCTGGGTCGCCAGCACCTGCTCCTGCTTCTGCTGCGAGACAGCGTCCGTCGTCAGCGCGCTGTAGCGCTTCAGATCGGCATTGGCTTGATCCAGCGTGGCCTGATGACCGGCCACCGAAGCATCGGCCTGCCGCAGCGCCAGCGCAAAACGTTCGCGATCGATCCGGAACAGCACGTCGCCGCGATGGACCTTCTGATTATCCTTGACCAGTACGTCGGTGACGAAGCCGGAGACGTCGGGCGCGACCTGGACCACGTCGGCGCGCACACGACCGTCACGGGTCCAGGGCGACTCCATATAGTAGACCCAAAGCTCACGGCCGACGACGAGCGCAGCGACGACGGCAAGGATGGTCAGCGCGACGCGACCGAGCCAGGCGACATTTCCCTTCATGAGAGATACTCCGAGAGATAGACGACGCCGCCGAGAAGGCAGACGAAAATCGCGAAATCGAACAGCGCGCGGTGCCAGACCATGCGATAGAGGTCGAAGCGCTGCATGAGCCGGCGGAGAAGCGCACTCAGCACGTAGGCGATGATGATCCAGAGCAAGAGCGCCGGCACGAGCACGCCATAGATGTCAATCACATATCTCATGCCGCTACACTCTCGCCTGTGCGCGGCCGGTAGGCCGGTGCGTCCGGGAACAGACCTCGCCTGATACCGACGAGGCCGATCAAGGCGTCTTCGCGCGCGCTGTCGTTCGGATCCTTCACCGCCCGGGCCAGCGCCCGATCGACGCTTGTCAGGAGCTCGGCCGGCATTCCGCCGCCCGCATAACTCCGGCAAGCCAAGGATAGCTGATCGAGCATGTCGTCGATGACGGAGATGGTCGATGCAGCAAGCCCGTAACGCGCGCGACGCAGGTCGATGATGTTGATCCCGATGCGGAGCTGGACGAGGCTGTCGGCGTCGCGCCGATCGCTTTCCGAGAGGAAGGCGATGCGCTGCACGAGAAGCCCGAGGCGGTGCAGCATGAGGCCAGCGAACTCCGCGCGGTCGCGCTTGCCGCGCCGTTCGGCGGCAACCGCGATCGTGATCCAGCTCGACAATACCAGGCGATTGGCAATCCACTCCGCACCCACCCCGCGCGCAATCCGGGTCACCAGCTCGGCGATGAGGACGCCGACGAAGAAGGCGACGGCGGAATTGGCGTAGGATGCGAAATCCGCAATGTAGGTCGATTGCAGCGCGAGCAGCGTCGCCGTGTTGGCCGCAAGTGCCATGCCGGTGCCCGCCGTTGCGGGCCTCGCGATCAGGAAGCCATAGAGCAGAAAGGTTGGCGCCAGCGCGACGACCAGAACCTCGATATGGGAGATCGCAGGCACCAGCGCGAACAAATAGATCGCGACGACGACGATGGCGACCAGCGACCACAGGCCAAAGCTGCGGATGAAGCGCGCGGGCTCGTCTTGCGCTGCGAAGAACGAGCAGGCGACCGCCGCCATCATCGGCGCCGAGGCGCCGTCCGGCCAGCCGGTCCCAATCCAGAATGCGCAGCAGATCAGGATGGCCACGGCCGCACCGGCCGCTGACCACAGCGCAAGGCCGCGGTCCCGGTGGCGCACCGGCGCGGCGCCGGCTTCGGAATGGAAGGCCAGGTGGAGGGTCGAAACGTTGCGGTTTTCAGCAATCGCCTCGGTCAACACACGGCAATCTCGCGAGAGGTCGACGAGCTCGCGCAGCCGCGACAACAGGCTGGTGGTGATGATCCGTTCCCAGGACGCGCTGTCGTCGAGCACCGCCTGCCGTTCGGCGATCATGGCGCGGATGCGGTCGGCTGGCTGCCTGATGCTGACGTCGCTCACGATCCATTGCGCGAGGTCCTCAAGCAGCCGCTTCAGCTCGGGTTGCCGTCGCAAGGCCTCCTCACCCAGCGCAGCCAGGCGGTCCTCGAGCGAGGCGATTACCGGCAGCAGCATCAGCATCCGCAGCCGGATTTCACCGAGGCCGCTCACCGCATTGCGATCCGTCAGGCGGTCATAGGCAAGATGGGTCAAGAGCGTGTCGATCTCGACGATGTCGGTCGCAAGCTTGAGGCGCTTGCCGCGCCGCGTCTCGTCGGTGCCTTCACGCAGCAGGACGACCTGGCTGAGACGGCGCGCATCCGACAGCCAGCTGGCGACACGGCCGGCTACCGCCGGCGCGACGCTGCGGGGAAACACGATGGTCGAGACCAGGCTGGCGCAGATGATTCCGAGCGAGATCTCCTCGACACGCGCGACCGCGGTATCGAAGATCGCGCCGGGCTCCGACACCGAGGGAAAGCCGATCAGCGCAACGGTATACCCCGCCAGCATGAAGACGTAGCTGCGCGGCGTGCCGTCGAGCAGCGACAGATAAAGGCAGAGCCCGACCCAAAGCGCGATGGCGAGACACAAAAGTTCGGGCGCATTGATCAGGTTCGGCACCAGCGCCACCGTCATGGTTGCCCCGACCAGCGTGCCCATGACGCGGAAGAAAGCCTTCGAGCTGGTCGCCCCCGCCAGCGGCTGCGAGGTGATGTACACGGTCGCCATCGCCCAATAGGGCCGCGGCAGGTCCATTGCGAGCGCAATGACGAGCGCCAGCATCGACGCGGTAAACGTCTTCAAAGCGAAAATCAGGTCCGCGTGGCGGACCAGAAACGGCTCTTCCCCGCGCATGACTATTTCGCCTCTGGAAACGCCTTTGCCTCAAGCAGGCGGCTGGCCCGCCGCTCAATGCGCTGGAGCGTCTCGAAAGTTATCGCAAGTTCGTCTGGCGCGATATCCTTCAGCAGGTTCGCGCGCACCCGCCGCAGCACGCGGTTGGTCTCCTCGACCTTGGCCTCGCCCGCTTTCGTCAGATGGAGCGTTTTGGCACGACGGTCTGTCGGATCCTCGCGGCGCTCCACCAGGCCCTCGGCCTGGAGCAGGTCGATCAGCCGCACCAGCGACGGCCCTTCGATCCCGAGCTCGTCGGCAAGCACGCCCTGCCGCACGTTGTCGCCCTGCCGCGACAGCACCAGCAGCGGGATGGCGGTCGCGTAGGACAGGCCGTGATCGGACAGCGCCTGATCGGACTCGCGCCGCCAGATCCGCGCCAGGCGCGCGATGAGCCGGCCGAGTTCGGCCTGGATAAAGGCTTGCGAGGGCGCCATGCAAATTAGGTAGGACACGAACTATTAGTCTACAACTATATACTCCGGCATATTCCGCTCGATCACGCAAAAGCGAACGAGGACAACGCGCTATGGGCCCGGGTTCCACGGCAGAGGCATGGCAGGCCGCCGCGGGCGAGAGCGCGCTGTCGCTCGTCCCGACCTTCGTCGTCGTCGCCGTGGACGCCACGGGGATGGGCATCATTCTGCCGCTTCTGCCGTTCTATTCGCAGCGGCTCGGCGCCACGCCGTTCCTGATCGGCGCGCTGATCTCGGTCTATGCCATCTGCCAGCTCATCGCCGGTCCCGTGGTCGGCATCCTCTCCGACCGCTACGGCCGGCGGAACATCTTGGTCGTCAGCCAGATCGGAACCTTGATCGGATTTGTCCTGCTCGCGATGGCCGGCAATTTGATGCTGGTGTTTCTGGCGCGCATCATCGATGGCCTGACGTCAGGCAACATCTCGGTCGCGCACGCCTATGCCGCCGAGCACAGCGCGCCGGCGATGCGCAAGCAGGCGCTCGGCATGACCAGTGGCGCGATCGGAACCGGGCTTCTGCTCGGGCCTGCGCTGTCGAGCTTTCTCGTCCATTACGGCCAGACCGCGCCGGTGTGGGCCGCAGCCGCGCTCTCGCTGGTCAGCATTTTGGCGACCATCGCCCTGCTTCCGCCGGATCACCCGGCGTCCGAGCCGCTCTACCAGCATCGCGTGCCTGAGCCGACGCTGGTGCGCAGCCTGTTCGGCATGCACTATGCTTGGCGGTTGCTCGGCCTGCTGATCGTATTCTTCTTCGTCAACTCGATGTTCCTGTCGCAGATCGGCCTGTTTCTGTCGGCGCGGTTCTCCTGGGACGGACATCCCTTCGGTGCGCGCGAACTCGGCTGGATGTTTGCCTATGCCGGCTTCATCAACATGGTGGTCCAGGGCCTGCTGATTACGCGCGCGAACCTCGTCGCCTCCGACCGAACGATCGTGAAGGCGGCGTTCGCCTGTATGGGTCTCGGATTTGCGGGCCTTGCGGCCGGCAACACTATCAGCCTGCTCGCGCTCTACCTGACGCTGATTATCGTCGGTACCATGTTCGCCCGCAGCACGCTGACGGCGGAATTGTCGCGCAGCACCGCGATCAACCGCCAGGGCATGATCATGGGCCTCAACCAGTCGCTGATGTCAGGTGCGAATATCAGCGCCCCGCTCCTGAGTGGTGCGCTGATCGGCCATCGCCTGTTCGTGGTCTGGGCGCTCGTCATGGCGGCGATTGCGGCGATCGGTGCGGCGCTGGCCGGCCAGTTGCTCGACACGCCGCGCGCCCGCTAGCGCCCTCGCCTCACTTCACCAGGTACACGTCCGGATCGGCGCTCGAGCTCGGCGTCTTGAAGGCGTTGCGCAAGGCCGGCGACATCGGAACGTTGTAGTTGAGACCGTTCGGCGGCGTCGGCGACTCCAGCCACGTCCTGTAGAGCACCTCGATCTCAGGGCTGGCGTAGAGCTCCGCCGTGGCGCGATCGGCCAGCGCCTTGAACGGGGCGTCCTCCCGCCGCAGCATGATCCCGTAGGGTTCGGGCTTGGAGAACGTCTCCTCGCTGATCATGAACAGTGCCGGCTCCTTCGAGCGCGCGATCGCGACCGCGAGCTGGACGTCGTCGAGCGCGTAAGCCTGCGCGCGATCGGTCTCGAGCAACAGGAAGGCCTCGGCCTGGTCCTTGGCCGGCATCAGATTGATGCCGAGATTGCGCTCGGTGTTGACCTTGGCGAGCTGGGTCAGGTTGACGGAGCCTGCGACCGCCGTAACCGCCTTGCCCTTGAGATCGTCGATGGTGTTGATCTTGGCGACCTTCTTGGCGGCAAACCGCGTCGCGCTGAGGAAATGCGTGTTGGTGAAGGCGACCTGCTTCTGGCGGTCGGCATTGTTCGTGGTCGCCGAGCAGTGCAGGTCGAGCGTGCCGTTCACCATCAGCGGGATGCGGTTCGACGAGGTCACGGCGAGATAATCGACGGCAATGTCGGGCATGCCGAGCTGCTTCTTCACGGCGTCCACAATCCTGAGGCAGATATCCATGGCAAAGCCGACCGGCTTCTGGTTGCCGTCGAGATAGCTGAAGGGTACGGACGCCTCCTGATAGCCGAGCGTGATCTTCCTGGTCTCCTTGACCTTCTGGAGCGTGCCCGACAGGTCTTCGGCTGAAGCGGCGCCCGCAAGACATGTGACGGCCAGGAGAATGGTGGGAAGACGCATCGGAGGCTCCTCGAGGGGGCATGGGCTGCGCCGGCGCGCGGCCACACACGGTGTACCCCAGGGCCGAACCAATCGCCAGACGAGGTTCCGCCTATCAGCTATCGCGGTTTTATATTGGCCGGAACAAGGGGCATCGTGCCCCCAATCCTACTCGCAGGTGAGCTGTTGCTTGAACCAACCGGACAGTCGCTCCGACAGCGGCGGCCACATCTGCTGGAAATTCGACAGCTTGCTGACATTGGCGCGGTACATCGCACGCAATTCCTGTTCGATCGCCGAAAGGTCGACGCCTGCGCAGACCCCGTCCCGGACGATCGTCTTGCCGGCGACCACGACCTCCTTCACCAGCGACGCGTTGCCGCGCGCGAACAGCAGCGCCATGGGATCAACGGGCATGATCCGGTCCCGGTCGAGGCCGTCGAGATCAATCACGACGTAGTCGGCCGGGCTGCCGGCGACGAGCTCGCCGCTGCCGGGCGCGCCGGTGGCGCGACGACCGTTGCGAATGGCGAGCGCGAACAGCTCGGCCGGCGTCCATGTCGC
Organism: uncultured Alphaproteobacteria bacterium; assembly: GCA_963819355.1. Taxonomy (GTDB): domain Bacteria; phylum Pseudomonadota; class Alphaproteobacteria; order Rhizobiales; family Xanthobacteraceae; genus Bradyrhizobium. The sequence continues at coordinate 310,775 of CAWFVZ010000023.1, forward strand.
CTTGAAGCCGAGGCCGCCATGAACCATCTGCACCAGCCGCATCTCGCGCAGAATGTCGTCGTCCTCGTCCAGTGCCAGGCCGTCGACGCCGACAGCAATGGCGCAGCCGCATTCGTGCGCGGCGGCGATCGGCGCGAGCCCCGAGCGCAGATGCATGTTCGAGCTGAAATTGGTGACAATCCGCGTGCCGGAGGCCGCGATCATCTCGAGCTCATCCGGGCGCGCGTGGATGCAGTGTGCGAGCGTCAGCCGCTCCGAGAGGAAGCCGATGTCGCGGAGCCAACGCACCATGCCCGGAAAATGCTGATCGGCCCAGGCACGCTGGTACATGGTCTCCAGCAGATGCATGTGAATGCGCCGGCCGGTTTGGGCCGAGTTCTCCGCAACAGCCTCCAGCAGCGGCTTCGAGCACCACTGCACGCCCGCAGGCCCGAGCTGCACGTCGACCATCGGGCCGGCGATCGAGGCGGCAATCGCGTCGGTCAATTCGATATACGCCTTTGGCGCCAGCGGCGCACGAACGAACAGGTCCTCGATGGTCTTGCGGTCGTCGCCGGAGAGCCCCGCGAGAACCGGCTCCGCGTCGCCATAGACGATCGGATTCTGGTCGCGCACCGCCAGCGCGAAGGCGATGCGGATGCCGACGTCGGATGCGGCCCTCGCGATAGCCCTGGCCTCGTCGACCAGAGGCATCGTCCCGCTCGGACGGGTGTAGTGCACCATCATGGCCGCGCAGCCGGCCCTGGCGGAACGGGCCAGCGCGGAAGCCGCGGTCAGATAGGGATCGACCGGCGTGCCCAGCGCGGTCCGTAGAATCCAGCTTTCCAGCGGCATGCCGACCGCGCCGAAGGACGACGCGGTGGCGCGGGCGTGATCATGGGCGTTGACGAAGGCGGGAATGACGAAAGAGCGAGGCCCCGGCCTCGCTCTTTCCGAGATGTCGATGATGACACCGCCGTCGTGTCGGAGCACGATGTTGTCGCTAACACCGAGATCGGGGCCACGGAATAGGCTGGTTGCCGAAATCTCCGTGACCATGATTGTCTCTCCGAAATCAGTTGGCGGTATACACCAGCTCCCGCTCCGCGCGCGGCGGCAGGAACTCGCGCGAGAACACTTCTGCCGGTGTCGGCGCACGGGTGAGCTGGTACCCCTCGACGATGATCCCGATGGCGCGTGTCATGCGGTCGTCCTTGATGTCGCCGACACCGATCTCCCTCATCTCCGGCGAGACGATCAGCTTCTCGAAAGAATATTGCAGCCGGCGCTTCTCGACGGCGACGTCGATCAGATTGTCGTAGTTCAGAGCGGCCTTCATGCCGGCGTTCTGGTCCTTTGCGACCGCGATCGCGCCCTTGTTGATCGCACGCACGAGGCCGGCAACCGCCTTCGGGTTGGACGCCACCAGCTTTTTCGAGACCATCACGCCGTTGGAATAGAGATCGAGGCCGTATTCACCGAACGAGAACCATTTGAAGTCCTTGTCCGGGTCCTGGCGATTGAGCACCAGGTTGAAGTAGCTGGTGATGTTGAAGACAAGCGCCGCGTCGATGTCGCCCTTGATCAGCATCGGCTCCTGGAGGTTCGGCGCCATGTTGGAGATCTTGATCTTCTCGCCGTCGAGCCCGTTCTTGCGCGTGAATACCGGCAACAGCCGCGTCGTCGGCGTGCCCTGCGCACCACCCAGCGTGTGCCCCTCAAAATCCTTAATGGTGTTGATGCCGCTGGTCTTCCTGGCGACGATCGCGAACGGCGGCTGGTTCCACATCATGTAGACCATGACGGGGGCATCCTGCGGCTTGGTCGAGGCGTTCTGGATGATGGCATTGACGTCACCGAAGCCGGCATCATAGGCGCCCGACATGACACGCGTGACGGTGGCGCCGGATCCCTCGCCCTGGTCGATGACGACGTTGAGGCCTTCCTCTTTGAAGAAGCCGTTGTCCTTGGCATAGAAGAACGCGGCGTCGCTGCCCTGCGTCTTCCAGCCCAGCGTGAACTTGATCGTGGTTTCCTCGGCCGCGGCGACGCCCGCGGACAGGGCCAATCCAAACAGCGCGGCAGTTACTTTTCTCAACATCGAGACCTCCTCAAGCTTCGTTGCGTGACGGTTCAGAAATTCAAATCAAGTGGCGATCACGTCGTTCTTGCGAGTCGCCCAGCCGGTGACCCGCCCTTCGATCAGCGAAAACACGACGTAGAGCGCGACGCCGAGGGCTGCGAGCACGAACAGGCTGGCGAACACCAGCGGCACGTTGAAATTGGAAGATGCGGTCATCATCACGTTACCGAGGCCGCGGTTGGAGGCGACCGTCTCCGACAGCACCGCGCCAACGAAGGCGTAGGAGATCGCAACCTTGAGCGAGGCGAAGAAGAACGGCATCGTCCGGGGCAGGCCGACGTTCCAGAGGATGTCGAACTTGCTGGCGCCGAGTGCCTTCAGCACGTCCTCTAGCTCCGGCTCGGTGGTCGCGAGACCAGTGGCGATGTTGACGACGATCGGGAAGAAGCAAATCGAGAGCGCGGTGAGAACCGCCGGCACTGTTCCGGAGCCGAACCACAACACGAAGATCGGCACCACGGCGACTTTGGGGATCGAGGAGAACCCGATCAGCAGCGGATAGCAGGTGTCATAGGCCGTTTTGGAAACGCCGATGATTGCGCCAAGGGCAACGCCGAGCGTGACGCCAAGGACGAAACCGAACATGGTGGTCGCAAGCGTCTGCACGATGTGCGGCCACAGCACCGGAAAACGCTGGAACAAGGTCACGAACACCTGCGACGGCCGCGGCAGCACGAGATCGGACATGCCGGTCACGAGACAAAACAGCTCCCAGGCGACGAAGAACAGCACGATCAGTCCTGCGGACCACGCCTTCTGCCTGATATAGATTGCGGACATCTCAGCCTGTCCCCTGTTGGGCCGCGCTGCGCGCATCCTCGATGAAAGCGCGCAGCTTCTGGTTCAGCGCGACGAAATCCGGCTCGAACGTCATGGCGACAGTGCGCGGGCGGGCGAATTCGACGCGGCTGTCATCGAGAATGCGGCCAGGACGCGCGCTCATCACGCAGATGCGGCTGGCCAGGAAGCCGGCCTCGCGCAGATCGTGCGTCACCAGCAGCACCGTCGGCTTATGCGTCATCCAGAGATTCTGGAGGATCGCCCACAGCTCCTCGCGGGTGAACTGGTCGAGCGCACCGAAGGGCTCGTCGAGCAGCAGCATGCGTGGCTCATAAATCAGCGCGCGGCAAAGATTGGCGCGCTGGAGCATGCCGCCGGAGAGCTGCCAGGGATAATTGTTGCCAAAGCCCTTGAGGCCGACCTGCTCCAGCAGCGCGTTGGCCTTGTCGCGAAACTCGGTTTTGCGCAGCCTGCGGAAGTTGGAGCGGAACGGCTCGACGATCTTCAGCGGCAGCATGATGTTCCGCTCGATCGTCATCCACGGCAGCATGGTCGGGTTCTGGAAGGCCATGCCGATCCGCAGCGCGCGCGCCGCGACCTCGCGGCCGCCGACGATGATGACGCCACCGGTCGGCTGTACCAGGCCGCTGACGAGACGCAAGATGGTCGATTTGCCGCATCCGGATGGGCCGACCAGTGCGACAAACTCACCGTCGGCGATCTTGAGCGTCGTCTTCGACAGAGCGGGCACGGCGCGGTCGCCGCGCCCGAACGTCACGGACGCCTCGGACAGCTCGATGGCGGTCGCGGCGGCTCCTTCGGAAACGGGCTGGCCGTCAAATTGGGCGTTAGGTTGCATGCGCATCACAAGGAAAGTGCATGCAAGCTGAATGCCAGCCGGCAAACCGCTGAAAATCGACGCTCCTGCCCACGGAGCGACCGAACAGCGGTAGATTTTTTAAGCAACGGACACACAAAAGTGCATGCAATTGGGGCGCTTGATCGCCTGACGACTATGATAAAGAGAGCGATAGCCCACGCTCCACGGATTCGCCGATGGCCGCTCGCGCCACTCACAAGACTTCTAAATCGTCAGACAAGGTCAGCGTCATCTGCCGCGCCCTCAGGCGCGCGATCATCGAGCAGGCGCTCGAGCCCGGCGCAAAGCTGCCGGAGGATGCGCTCGGCGAACGCTTTGGCGTCAGCCGCACCATCGCCCGCCACGCCCTGGGACAACTCGCCGCCGAAGGCCTTGTCGAGCTCCGCCGCAACCGGATTGCGGTGGTGGCAACGCCGAGCTGGCAGGAGGCGCGCGACGCCTTCGATATCCGCATCCAGCTCGAAGGCCTCGTCGTCCGCCAGCTCGCGGGCAAGCTGACCAAGAGCCAGATCGCCGAGCTGAATGCCCATGTCGATGCCGAGGACCGCGCGCGCGACGGCTCAGACGCCGTCTCGATCCGGCTCGCCACCGAATTCCACATTCAGCTCGCGCAGATGACGAATAGCCCGATCCTGGTGCGCTATGTCAGCGAGGTCGCCTATCGCTGCTGCCTGACGCTGTCGCTCTACAGCCGTCCACATTCCACCGAATGCGCCATCAACGAGCATCGCGCCATCATCGCCGCGCTCGCCAGGGGCGACGAGGCCAAGGTGATGGACTTGATGCATCATCACCTCAATTCCGTGGCCAATCGCGCGCTGGTGGCGCCTGCTCCGCAGCGCGGCCGCGATCTGCTCGATATTCTGGCGCCCTATGCCGACGAGGTGACGAGGGATCGCGTCGTCAAGCTAACGAAGGTGGCCCGCAGGGGTTAGGCCTCAATCCCGCGCTGGACCAGGATGCGCTCGGCGCTGTCGTTCCAGACGTCCATCTTCACGATCTGGCCGCCCTTGACGACGAAGCGGTCGACATAGCGGTTGCCCTCGAACGGCGTGCCGTCCATCCACTCGCCGTAGAGCGTGCCGACGCTGTAGACGACGCTCTCGTCCGCGCCCGGGCAGACGTCGAACCGGTCCATCTTCTTCTTGACCCAGCGATAGCGTTTTGCGTTGAAGCCGGTCGGCCCGCGCGGATGATCGAACTCCCGCCCACCCGTAAACGTGATCACCGTGCCCGGCTTCAGGTACGCCGACGCGGCATCGGGATCGGGTATCATCGAAGCCGTGAGATAGGCCTCCACGATCTCGGCGTCGGTCATCGGGCTGGCTTCGGCTTTTGCAGGGGCGGACATGGCGGGTTCTCCGGGGTATCCAAATTCTACAATCTGCGACCCGAATTGCATGCACATTTTTTGAACAATTTGGCGGCAGAACTGCACACAATCTGGAGCTGCCGGCTTCCGCAGCTTCCGCTAGGCTACCACAGCTGAATCCGACGCCATGACCACTCAGACCGCCTTCGACCTGATCTTCCGTAACGCCCTGTTGCGATCATCCGCCGCACCCGTCGACATCGGCGTGAAGGGCGGCCGGATCGCTGCGATCGGGCCCGGGCTCGCCTGCGAGGCGGTGGAGGTCGATCTCGGCGGTCACCTCGCCCTGCCCGGCTTCGTCGACACCCACATCCATCTCGACAAGGCCTGCCTGCTCGGCCGCTGCGGGCACAATCACGGCAGCGTCTCGGAGGCAATCCGCGCCGTTGCCGGGATGAAGAAGGATTTCACGGTCGAGGACGTCTACGCGCGCGGGCAGCGGGTGCTCGAACGCGCCATCGTGCACGGTACGACGCGCATGCGCACCCATGTTGAAATTGATCCGCGCATCGGCTTGCGCGGCTTCGAGGCGGTCAAGGCGCTCAAGCGCGATTACGCCTGGGCGATCGATCTCTCGCTCTGCGTCTTCCCGCAGGAAGGCCTGACCAACGATCCCGGAGCTGAGGAACTGCTGGTTCAGGCGCTGCGCAACGGCGGCGACGCGATCGGCGGCTGTCCCTATACGGACACCGACCCGACCGCGCATCTCGCACGCATCTTCGACCTCGCCGAGGAATTCGACGTCGACGTCGATCTCCATCTCGACTTCGATCTCGATCCCTCCTGGTCGCATCTCGACGAAGTCTGCCGGCAGACAGAGCGACGCGACTACGGAGGGCGCGTGGCGATCGGTCATGCCACAAAACTCTCGGCCTTGCCGCCGGAGCGGCTGAAGTCGGCCACCGCGCAATTGGCGAAGGCCGGCGTCGCTGTCACCGTGCTGCCCGCGACCGATCTCTATCTGATGGGACGCGACGCCACCCACAACGCGCCGCGCGGCCTGACGCTCGCGCACAAGCTCGCGGGCGACGGCATCGTGTGCTCGGTCGCGACCAACAACGTGCTTAATCCCTTCACGCCGTTCGGCGATGCCTCACTGCTGCGGATGGCGAACTTTTACGCCAATGTCGCCCACGCCTCCGTCGGCGACTTCGACACCTGCCTCGATCTCGTCACCGAACTGCCGGCACGGCTGATGAACCTTAGGGATTACGGGATCGCGGTCGGAAAGCCCGCCGATCTCGTCGTGCTCGACACGCAAGACAACCGCTTCGCCATCGCCGAGCTGCCGGACGTGTTGATGGGCTTCAAGAACGGCCGGCAAACATTTGAGCGGCAGCGGCCCACACTGTTCAAGCCGCAGAACTGAACCAACGGAGGAACCGGATGGCCTTCGACAAGACCTTCCTCAACGCGCGCTTCGATGGTGGGGCACGACATCACATCGCAGTCGAGGACGGCCGTATCGCCGCGATCATGCCGGCTGACGAGCCCGCAAGCGGCGCCGAGACGATCGACCTCGGCAATGCCCTCGTCGTTCCTGGTTTCGTCGAAGGCCACATCCATCTTGATACCAGCTTCTACGGCGACGCCTGGCGTCCGCACAAACCCTGCACCAACGGCTTCAACGTGCACGAGCGCGTGACCTTCCAGGCCCAGAACATGGCCGAGGCCGCGCCGATGGATGTGAGGGCGCGCAACCAGCTCGATCAGTGCATCGCCCTTGGCACCACGCAAATGCGCAGCCACGTCATGGTCGACGGTTCGGTCGGCCTGAAGTCGCTGGAGACGATCTTGCGTGTGCGCGAGGAATATCGGGGCCTGATCGACATCCAGCTCGTCGCCTTTCCCCAGAGCGGCATCCTGACGAGTCCGGGCACGCCGCAATTGCTCGACGAAGCCATCGGGCTCGGCGCGAACCTCGTCGGCGGACTCGATCCCGCGAGTTTCGACCGCGATGTCGAGAAACATCTGGATGTGGTGTTTGGCGTCGCCGGGAAGCACGGCGTCGACGTCGACATTCATCTGCACGACATGGGCACGCTGGGCGCCTTCGAGATCGAGCAGATCGCGGCGCGTACGCGCGCGCTCGGCATGGAAGGCCATGTCGCCATCAGCCACGCGTACGGGCTCGGCGATATCTCCACGGACCAGCTCAAGGCAATTGCCGACATGCTCGCCCGCTCCGGTGTCGCGATCATGACGAATGCGCCGGGCGCACGGCCCTTCCCGCCGATCCTGGCCCTGCGCGACGCCGGCGTGACCGTGTTCAGTGGCAACGACAACATTCGCGATTCCTGGTGGCCCTATGGCGACGGCGACATGCTGCGCAGGGCGACGACGCTCGGCTATCGTTCGGGTTTCAACATCGATGGGGAATTGCGTGTCGCATTCGATGTCGTCACAGAGGCCGGCGCAAAGGCGCTGCGGCTCGAGGGCTACGGCCTGCGCGTCGGCGCCAAGGCCGATTTCGTGACGTTGGACGCGAAACATGTTCCCGAGGCCGTTGTCGCGGTGCCGCAGGGGCGCGCGGTCTACAAGGAAGGCAGGCTCGTTGCTTCCGGCGGTAAGATAGTCGGGAGACGCAGCTAATTATCCGCCCCTTTTCCGTCCGATTATACCGCTGTTCCTGCCCAACCCCCGAGTCCGGTAAAATCCCGGACCGTAGCTGCGCGCATTGCACGACGGGCCGCACGGATCAAAAGTGGGAGGCGCCTGACCATCTGCGTTCAATGGGGAAGTTTGGATATGTTCGGCGCATTCAGCAGCATTGATTACCAGTCCATTCGGGCCAGGACACCCGCCGAAACGGCCGTCAAGCGGCTGAACGGCATTGGTGAAGTCCTGTCTAGCCTCGATATTTCGTCCATTCACTCGCAGGACGACATGGCCCGCGCGCTCTTGACGCTCGATACCGCCGACAAGTGCATTCGCATGATCTTGGCCGAGTTTCGCACCGAGCGGACCAAGGACGTCGTCCGCGAGGCCAAGAGCCTGATCGCCTTGATCGAGCTCGCCCGCGACGAGATCTCGGGCTATCGCGACGGCAGCACGATCCTGAGCTGAGCGCCGCGCTCAGCGTCAGCGCTTGATCTTGGCCAGAATACGATCCGCCTCGGTACGCCAGTCGGCGCTGCGGGCAAACTCCTTCGTTCCCTTAGGTCCGAACAGGCCCTCGTCGGCGAGATCGGCCACCCAGGCCTGACGCTCGGCCGTGCCTTGCGCGGACCACGGCGTCAGCCCCGCCTCGCGCACGGTCTCGGCGACCTCGCGCACTTCCTCGGCCCGGCGGCGGCCGTGCTCGATCACGCGCTGGAAGAAATAGGCGCCCTGCTTCTCCCAATTGATGGCGGGGAATGTCTCCGTGAGCGAGGCCAGCACGGCATCCTCGACACCATAGGCGCGCGCGGTGGTAAAGCTCTCGATGACCATGGCCTCAAGGCCCTTGATCATGATGCTGCGGCACATCTTCACCGCGGAAGACACACCGAGCTTGTCGCTGGCAACCTTGGCCGCAAAGCCGATCGTGTTCAAAAGCGGCTCGAGCTCTCTGGCCCCGGGGCCACCAAGCAGCAACGGCACCTTGATCCGATAAGGCGGCACTGAGGTCATCACGGCGCCCTCGACATAGCGTCCCGCAGCGCCGTCGATCAGCGCCGCCGCGCGCTGCTTGGCGCCGGGCGAGGCCGAGTTGAAGTCGAGAAACCAGGTGCCCTGATTGATCGCGGCCGCGCAGGCTTTGGCGACCGGAACGGCCTGGCTCGCTGTGACAGCCGAGATGATGAAATCGGATTTCGCGGTCAGCTCGGCATGAGAGGCTGCGAGCATCACGCCAAACCTGGCCGCATGGTCCGTCAAAGGAGCGCCCTGCTCGCCCCCGAGCTTGATGTCGTAAGCCGCAACTCTGATGTCCTGCCGGCGCAAATCCTCGGCCAGGATCCGGCCGACCTCGCCATAGCCAACCAGCCCGATCTGCCATCGCCTCGGATCAGACATCAGTTCAGTCCTCGTGTCGTCTCGTCGAACAGCTCTTCGACCGCGTAACGGCGCGGGATCAACCCTTGCTGGAATGCGTAGTCGACGATCAGCTCCAACGGCTTCCTGTTCGCCTCGATGCCAAATGGAGCGAGGTCTGGCGTTGCCGGAGGCCCGGCCAGCATCTTGTTCTGCCTGAGAAGATCATAGACGCCCGCGACCACGTCGGGGCGCGATTTCGCAAGTTGCTCGGTCACGACCACGAGATGATTGACCGGCACGACGCCGCGACGCGCGTACCATTTGGCGGCTTCCGCGGCCGGATCAGGAAAAAGCGGTTTGAGCTTGGGATCATTCGAGGTCTCGCCGAGGACGGCGTCGAGCTCGCCGTCGAGCAGCATCTGCAAGATCTTCTTGTCCTTCGGCGCGCGCTCGGTGGTGTCGACATATTCGGCGACGTGCGGATCCTCGAACGTCACCCAGCGGATGTTATCGAGTTTGACGCCGTAGTCGTTGGCGAGGATGCCCCTGATCCAGGCGCCCGTCGTCGTCGTGAAAGATCGGATGCCGACGCGCTTGCCTTCGAGATCGGACGGCCCGAGCGTCCCGCGTTCGGGATTGTAGAGCGCGTAGCCGTGCTGAAAGCGGCCGAGCATGGTCGCCGGCAATAGCACCAGCGGCTTGCCGTGCGCCTTCGCCATCAGATAGGTCACGATCGCCATCTCGCAGACATCGAACGCCTGCTCGCGCACCATCGGCTTGAACGCCGTGTTGGTCGGCGTGTACTCGATGAAGTCGAGATCGAAGAGGTCGGAGCGGAGCTCGCCGCTCTTCACCGCCTGGACATGGGGGTGACTGCCGAGCACGGCCCGCAGCTTGACACGATCCATCCGCCCGCTCCGCTTCTCTTCGCTTCAGACGTCCTCGGGATTGTCGACATAGACAAGCCCGGCTTTCGCCAGCGCCTCGCGCATGCTGTACATGTCGAGGCCCAGCTCACCCGAGGCGAGACGCTTGCGCTTGCCGCCTTCGTCGGCGTTGCGCTTCTTCGCCTTCTCGGCGACCTCGGCGGCGTAACGCTTCGGCACCACCACCACGCCGTCGTCATCGGCAACGATGATGTCACCGGGATCGACGTTGACGCCGGCGCAGACCACGGGAACGTTGACCGAGCCGAGCGTGGCCTTGACCGTGCCCTTGGCCGAGACCGCGCGCGACCACACCGGAAAGTTCATCCCGTGCAGCGCTTTGACGTCGCGACAGCCTGCGTCGATGATCAGCCCCTGCACGCCACGCGCCTGAAGCGAAGTGGCAAGCAGCTCGCCGAACATGCCGTCGGTATTGTCGGTGGTGCAGCCGACGACGAGAATGTCGCCCTTCTTGCACTGCTCGACGGCGACATGGATCATCCAGTTGTCGCCGGGTTGCGCCAGCACTGTGACGGCAGGACCGGCAATCGCCGCACCCGGCCAGACCGGCCGCAAATACGGCTTCATCAGGCCGATGCGGCCGTAGGCCTCGTGCACGGTCGAGACGCCGTATTCCGCCATACCGGCGGGGTCGGCACGCCTGATGTTGCGAACGACGACCGGCTTCATGCCAGCACCTCCGCAACCGTCGGGAACAGGCGCTGATAGGCCTCACCATAGGTCATGGGCACGCCGGTATTGCGGCTGCCCTGGATGCCGCGGTTGAGCGCGACGCGCTCGTAATAGCCCCAGAGATGCTTTTGCGCGGCGAGGATCTGGAACGCCTCGTACTTCTCCTTCCAGACCTCGTCGATCTTGAGGAGCAGGTCCGGCTTGTAGTTGCACTGCTCAGGCTGGTGCGGCTCGAACAGGAACACCGGCGGCGCCGAATATTGATACTGCGCGCCGGGCTTGTGGCCCATGGCTTGCGCGACCACGCGGGTCTCCTGCGCGAAATGCGCCGCGTTGGGATGGTCGAAATTATAGGGGTCTTCCAGCGCGTGTGTCAGCACGAAGCTCGGATTGAGCTCGCGGTAGATGTCGACCATGCGGTCGAAATGGGCCTCGGTGAGCTTCAGCGGGTAGTCGCCGCAATCGAAGAACTCGATCTCGGCGCCGAGCAGCTTTGCCGCCCGCTCCGCCTCGTCCTTGCGGCCGGCCTTAACCGATTCCAGGGTCGCGCCCTTTTCCTTCCAGGCGAACTGGCTCTCACCGCGCTCGCCGAAGGACATGCAGACGATCTTCATGCGATAGCCCTTCTTCGCATGCAGCGCGATGGCGCCGCCGGCGCGCCAGACGAAATCGCCGGGATGGGCGGTGATCACGAGACCTGTTTTCATGGGAGAACTCCCCTCTTTCGTTCGTCAACATCATAGGCTGCCTGCTTCATGCCGGCAGCAATTTCGTCAGGCCGCGGCGGCAGCTTGTTCCTCGCCATCGAGCACGCGCTTCAGGCGCTCGCTGTCGAGCGCACCTTCCCATTTGGCAATCGCGATGGTCGCCACCGCGTTCCCGATCAGATTGGTCGGCGTCAACCCCTGCGACATCAGCCGGTGGATGCCGAGCACCAGCGCGACGCTCGTCACCGGAATGCTGCCGGTTGCCGACAGCGTCGCCGCCAGCACGACAAAGGCGGCGCCCGCGATCCCCGCCGCGCCCTTGGAGGTCACGAGCAGGATCAAGAGCAGCTCGATCTGTTCGGCCAGCCCGAACGGCGTGTTGGTCGCCTGCGCCAGGAACACCGAGGCGGCGGCGAGGTAGAGACAGGTGCCGTCGAGATTGAAGGAATAGCCGGTCGGGATCACGAGCCCGACCACGCTCTTCTCGCAGCCCGCTTTCTCCAGCTTGGTCAGCATGCGCGGCAGCACCGTCTCGGACGATGTCGTGGCGATGCAGATCAACAGCTCTTCCCAGATATAGCGGATCAGCTTGAGCAGCGAGAAGCCACAGAACCGCGCCACCGGGCCGAGCGCCACGATGATGAAGATCGCGCAAGTGAGATAGAATCCGCCCAAGAGCTTGCCGAGCGAGGCCAGCGAACCGACGCCGAACTTGCCGACCGTAAAGGCAATGGCGCCGAACGCGCCGATCGGTGCCGCCCACATCACGAAGCCGACGACCGCGAACACCATCTTGGCGGCGATGTCGATCAGATTGACCAGCGGCGCCGCGCGCTCACCGAGCTGCACCAGCGCAAAGCCGCAGAGCACCGAAATAAACAGCACCTGGAGAATATTGCCCTCGGCGAAGGCGCCGATGAACGTCGCGGGCACGATGTTCATCAGGAACGGCACGAAGCCGATGACAGCGGTCTGCTTGACATAAGGCTCGACCGCGCTGGCATTGATGCTGGCGGGATCGATATTCATGCCGGCGCCGGGCTTGAGCACATTCACCGCAACGAGACCGATGATCAGCGCGATCGTGGTCATGATCTCGAAATAGATGATCGCCTTGACGGCGACGCGTCCGACGCGCGCCATGTCGGCCATGTGCGCAATGCCGTGGACGACGGTGCAGAAGATGATCGGCGCGATCAGCATCCGGATCGCCTTGATGAAGGCATCCCCGAGCGGTTGCATCTTCGCACCCGCCTCGGGATTGACGATCCCAAGCGCGATGCCCGCCGCCATGGCGATGAGCACCTGGATCCAGAGTTCCTTCCACCAGGCGCGGCCGCGCGGCTTGTCGATCGCCAGCGCGGTCATTCGTCGAATTCAAACAGGCGCGCGGGGTTGTCGACGAGGATTTTCTGCTGGAACTCCGGCTCCGGCGCGAACAGTGGGATCAAATCGACGAGGTCGCCGTCATTCGGCATCGCCTTGACGTTCGGATGCGGCCAGTCGGTGCCCCAGATGACGCGGTCGGGCGCGGTCTCGACGATCCTGCGCGCGAACGGCACGGCGTCGGTGAACGGCGGTCCAGCCGAGGACACCCGTTCGGAGCCGCAGATCTTGACCCAGCACTTCTCGTCGCGCTGCATCAGATCGACCAGTATCTTGAACGGCAATTGGTCAAGCCCGTCGGAGGCCTTCACCCGCCCCATATGGTCGATCGTGTAGCTCAGCGGCAGCCTGGCCAGCACGTCAGCATATTCGGGCAGATCGATTGCGTCGAAATGCAAATCGATGTGCCAGCCGAGTGGCGCAACCATCGCTATGACGCGGTTGAACACACTCTTGTCGGGAACGCCACCGAGATGGCGGACGAAATTGAACCGGCAGCCGCGGAAGCCACCCTCGTGCAGCACGCGAAGTCCGCGTTCGCTGATGGTGTCGTCGATATTGGCCACCGCGCGATAAGCGCCGTTGCTCTGCGCGATGGCATCTAGCGCCACCGTGTTGTCGGTGCCATGGACGCTGGCATTGACGATCACGGCGCGCTCTACGCCGAGCTTCGCATGCAACGCCTTGAAATCCTCAAGCGGCGCATCCGGCGGCGTGTAGGAGCGATCCGGCGCGTAAGGGTATTTTGCCCCAGGGCCGAAGATGTGGCAGTGCGCATCGCAGGACAGCTTCGGCAGCTTGAACTTCGGCGTGCGCGTCTTCGGGTCCGGCGGCGGAATGGTCGGCGTGTACATCGTGGTCATCAGGTGAACTTGAACAAGCGTGCGGGATTGTCGACCAGCAGCTTCTGCCGGACGGCGCCATCTGGCGCATAGAGCGGAATCAGGTCGACGATCTCGCCGTCATTCGGCATGATCTTGACGTTGGGATGCGGCCAGTCGGTACCCCAGATGACCCGGTCGGGCGCGTTGTCGATCAGCGCCTTCGCGAACGGCACGGTGTCGTGGAACGGCTTGCCGGCGGCGGAGGCACGCTCGAGACCGGTGATCTTGACCCAGCACTTCTCGTCCTTCTTCTGGAGATCGAGCAGTGCGGTGAAGCCGGGATCGTCGAGCCCCTTCCCCGCCTGCACCGTGCCCATGTGATCGATCACGTAGGGCGTCGGCAGCGCGGTGAGGATCGGCGCGAATTCGGCGACGGTGCCCGGCTCGAAATAGACGTCGACATGCCAGCCGAGTTCGGCGATGCGGCGCACGATGCGCTGGAACTTGTTCATGTCGCCGACGCCGCCGAGGCGTTTGAGGAAGGCGAAGCGGCAGCCGCAGATGCCGCCCTTGTCCAGCGCCGCCAGCTCCTTCTCGCTCATCTCGTCATTGACGTTGGCGATGCCCTTATAGGCGCCCTCGCTTTGGGCGATGGCATCGGTCACGACACGATTGTCGGTGCCATGCACGGTGGCATTCACGATCACGCAGCGCTCGACGCCGATCTTCTCGTGCACCGTGCGGAACGTCTCCAGCGGCGCGTCGGCCGTGTTGTAGGGGCGCTTTTCCGAGAAGGGATAACGGGACGCCGGCCCGAAGATGTGGGTGTGGCTGTCGCAAGATTTCGGTGGCAGCTTGAACAACGGTGTCTTGGGATTTGGGTCCGGCGGCGCGATCGTCGGCTTCGGCTCGGCCCCTTGCGCGTGCGCCGCGCTCGCGAGCGCCGCACCGGCCAGTCCGCTCAAGAGATGCAAGCACTCTCGCCTGTTCATTTCCTCGTCACCCCATCACATGTCCGCTTGCGAGCGGAAGCGCGAGGCCGCGCCTCCCCTCGGGCGATTTCTTTCAAGTCTTGCTGCTTGCAACAACCCGCCGCCGTGCCGGCGCGGCCTGATCCAGAGCCGGCGCCTGGAACGCCGCAACAGTGGCCTGCACCAATTGCTCGATGGCATTGGCGGGATCGCCGCCGTCGGCCTCGCCGCGCGACAGGCGCGAAACGCGATCCGGCGTCACCAGCGAGTAATAGAGCGCGCCGAGCAGGAAGTGGCTGCGCCAGACGATGTCGGTGCGCGGAATGTGCGGCAGGCTATCGTGGATCGCGTCGATGAAGGCGTGGCTGGTATCGTCAAACGTCTGCGCGATGATTTTTCGCGCGACCTCGTTGCCTTCCGCCGACATCACGGCGCGCAGCCGCGTGAAGCGCGCGCCGCCGCCGGCGAGATCGCTGCCGGAGGTGAAGGCCGGCACCACATAGGCCCGCACGATCGCTTCCAGCCGGTCCTGCAGATCGCGCACCCGCTTGGCGGCGGCGAGCAGCTCCGAACGGCGAAGGTTCATCGGCCCGCAATGGCGCCGGTAGATCTCCAGCAGCAGGCCGTCCTTGGTCTTGAAATGATAGGTGACGCTGCCGGGATTGGCGCCGGCGGCCTGCGCGATGTCCCGCACGGATACGGCATTGAAGCCGTTGGTGGCGAACAGCTCCTCGGCCGCGGCGAGGATCGCCTCGCGCATGTTCGGCTTGCGGGCCGTTTCCTTGCTGGTGGGCTTGCGTACCATGTGATTTGTACTATCGTACAAAAAATCAGGTCTCGTCAACAAGAACGATGGGCAGCGTCCGGAACGGCCCGGAAGACCGCGGGTCGGGACGCGAATGCCCTCAAGGAGTGCTGGATAATGCTGGGTTTGAACACGAAGATCGGCCGCCTGATGCTCGGCGCCGGTCTGCTGCTCGCGGGCAGCTTCGCGCAGGCCGCCGACAACTATCCGAGCAAGCCGGTCCACATCCTCGTGCCCTACGCCGCCGGCGGCGCGGTCGATGTGCTCGCGCGCACGCTGGGCCAGGCGCTGGCCAAGACCTGGGGCCAGCAGCCAGTGATCGACAACCGCCCGGGCGCCGGCGGCATCATCGCCTCGCAGGCGCTGGCTCAGGCCGCACCGGACGGCTACACGCTGATCCTGGTCGCGAGCGGCCATCCGCTCAACCAGTTCATCTATCCGAGCGTGCCCTATGACACGTTCAAGGACTTTACCGCGATCTCCGAAGTCGCCTCCTCGCCACTCGCGATCGTCGTGGCCAAGGACAGCCCCTACAAGACGCTCGGCGATCTCCTGGCCGCCGCAAAGAAAGAGCCGGACAAGCTCTCCTACGGCATGTCCGGCAACGGCACCTCGGCGCATCTCGCCGGCGAGCTGTTGAAATACATGTCCAGCACCAAGATTGTCGCGATCCCCTACAAGGGCGGCGCGCCGGCCCTGACCGCCGTGATCGCCGGCGAAATCCCGCTCAGCATCAATCCGCTTGCGGAAGCCATCGGCCAGCTCGAAGGCGGACCGGTCCGCGCGCTCGCGGTGACCTCGGCCGAGCGCTCCAAGGCGCTGCCGAATGTTCCGACCGTCGCCGAATCCGGCGTGCCCGGCTACGACGTGTCGGTCTGGTGGGGCGTGCTTGGTCCCGCAAAGATGCCACCGGAAATCGTGGCCAAGCTCGAAGCCGATTTGAAGGCGGCGTTGCAGGACCCGAACGTGCTCTCGACGCTCAGCAAGATCGGCGCTGCACCGGTCGGATCTTCCGCCAAGGATTTTGACGCCTACATGCACGCCGAGGCGACCAAGTGGGAGCCGGTGCTGAAGGCCGCCGATATCCGCGCGCAGTGAGGCTCTCATGAGGACTTCCTCCAAGCGTTTTGCACGCACCGCCGTGCTCGCCGTCGCAGTGGTCGGCCTGCTCGGCGCACCCGCGCGCGCCGACGGCGAGGCAAAACTGCTGGCGCCGAACGGCACCTTGCGCGTCGGCATTTATCCGGGCAGCCCAACCTCGATGGTGACAGATGCCGCCGGCAAGCCACATGGCCTCGCCTACGATCTCGGCGGCGAACTGGCAAAGCGGCTCGACGTCGGCATCGACTATGTCAGGTTTCAGCGCGTCGCCGATATCGTCACCGCGATCCACGACGGCCAGATCGATTTCACCGTGACCAACGCCACGCCGGCCCGCGCCAACGAGGTCAGCTTCAGCCAGCCTGTGCTGGCGATCGAACTCGGCTATCTCGTCCCGGCCAATTCGCCGATCGGCAAGGTCGAGGATATCGACAAGCCCGGTGTGAAGATCGGCGTCACCAAGGGCTCGACCTCCGAGCGCACGCTGCCCGCGAAGTTCAAGAATGCGACGATCGTTCCGGCCGAGAGCGTCAAGGTCGCCATCACGATGTTCGGCCGCGGCGAGATCGATCTCTACGCCACCAACAAGCCGACGCTG
Source organism: uncultured Alphaproteobacteria bacterium (assembly GCA_963819355.1). Classification (GTDB taxonomy): domain Bacteria; phylum Pseudomonadota; class Alphaproteobacteria; order Rhizobiales; family Xanthobacteraceae; genus Bradyrhizobium. The sequence continues at coordinate 327,897 of CAWFVZ010000023.1, forward strand.
TTCGAGATGTCGGACCAGATGCCGGGCGCGCGGATCCTGGACGGCAATTGGGGCGCGGAGCATATGGCCATTGCCATCCCGAAGGGACGCGAGAGCGCGCTGCCGCTGCTCAACCAGTTCGTCACCGAAGAGCAATCGTCCGGCGCGCTGGATACGATCCAGCGGCAGGCGGGCCTGCGCGGCGCGACCAAGGCGGCGCGCGAGTAGGCGTTGAGGCGTTCAATTGCGCGCGTTCGCCCGCATCTTCTCGGGCGCGGCGGAGCCCCACAGGAAATCGTCGTCGCCTCCTCCTGACGGAATCAGGATCGCGCGCTCGCGCGGCAGGGCTTCCGGCATCTCGTCGCGAATGAAAGCGATCAGCTTCTCCCGCATCTCGCAGCGCGGGTCCCAGGATTGCGGCGCATTCCGCGCGCTGACCAGGGCGCTGAGCTCGATGGTGCGTGAGTCCGCATCGATGACCTGGAACGCGTCGTCGGGCGGTGCAAGCGGCAGGACGAGTGCGACGGCAGCAAGACATAGCGCCAGCTGCGCCGGACCGGATGTCCTGTCGATGTCGGTCATGACGGCGTGGCGATTCATTGATGTCCCCGCAATAGCGTCCGCGTCTCAACGCGTTCCCGGCGGCTTCCCTCCCCCGCTCCGAGCAATGCGGCATCCCTCTGGTGCAACCGTCGCCGAACTGCGCTATTCCTAGGCAATCATGACTCGCCGAACCGGCAGCGCCGATCTTCCCCTGCATACCGGACGGGTTCCGCCGTGGCTTGCGAGCCGCATGGCCTGCCTCGGCGCGATCGTCACGCAGGCGATCGTGCATCATTACGGGCGCGATGCGTTCCTCCAGCGGCTGTCGCACCCGTTCTGGTTCCAGTCGTTCGGCGCCGTGATGGGGATGGACTGGCACTCCTCCGGCATCACCACCTCCGTGATCGGCGCGCTGAAGCGCGGGCTCGGCCCGCTCCAGGACGAGCTCGGGATCTATGTCTGCGGCGGCCGCGGCCGGCATTCGCGCAAGACGCCGGACGAGCTGCTGCAACTCGGCGACCGCGTCGGCTTCGATGGCGCAAAGCTCACGCGCGCCAGCCGTCTGGTGGCGAAGGTCGATAGCGCGGCCGTACAGGACGGATTCGACCTCTACCTTCACGGCTTCTTCGTCACCGCCGATGCCAAATGGACGGTGGTGCAGCAGGGCATGAACGGCGACAAGCGGCAGGCCCGCCGCTATCACTGGCATTCCGAGGCTCTGAAGAGTTTTGTCGATGCACCGCACAGCGCGATCGACGGGCCTGAGCAGGGCGAGATCGTCAATCTCACCGACCACCGCGCCGACGTCTCGCGCAATGCGCAGCTGGATCTGCTCTCCGACCTCGGCCCCGACCGCATCGTCACCGAGTTCGAACGGCTCAACGGCACGGAAACCACGCCTGCGCAGGCCATGCTGCCGCATCTGATCATGCCCGCGCATCATGATGTCCGACCGAAGGACGTGTTTGCGCGGCGCCTGCACGGCACGCTGGCCGCGGCGGCCGAGCGCGGCCCGGTCGATTTCCCGGAGCTGTTGCTGACGCCCGGCGTCGGCGCGCGCACCGTGCGCTCGCTGGCGATGGTCGCCGAGGTCGTGCATGGCGCGCCTTACCGCTTCAAGGATCCCGCGCGTTTCTCGCTCGCCCATGGCGGCAAGGACCGGCATCCCTACCCCGTCCCGATCAAGGTCTATGACGAGACCATCCGCGTCCTGAAGGGCGCGATCCAGAACGCCAAGCTCGGACGCGAGGAAGAGATGCAGGCGATCAAGCGCCTCGACGACCAGGCGCGGCGGCTTGAGCACACCGCGCGCGGGCCATCAGTGGAATCGTTCATCGCAGGCGAACGCGCCGCATCGCCGGAGCTCGACGGACGATCCGTGTTCGGATGGGAGCGCGATCTCGTCGCGTCGAAGAAGCTGACCGGCTCCTGATATCTATCCGCGTCCGGGCGAGCGCGGCCCGGCCTTGCGCTGGTTGGTATACGCGTCCCAATGGCTCCAGCTGCCGTTGCTGAGGCTCTGCAAATCGGTGCCGAGCGGCCGGCGCGTCCGCTTGTCGTGGTCGGCAATTGCGCGCTCGGACTGCGCGATCTTGCGCTTGAGTTCTGCAATCGTCTTCTGGGTCTGGCCGTTGCGTTTCGACGAGGCGATCTCGCCGATCGTGAAGCGCGCGGTCTCCAGCGCCTTCAACTCGGCGCGGTTCTTCTTCAACTGGACCCGGTGCCAGGCGATGTTGCTGTCGCTGTCCGCAACCATGTGGGAACTCCGCTGATTCGCTCCCACAGTGTATCGTGCGCTGAATCGGCGCTGCAACGCCCGTGCGGCGGCGAAAATACGGTGTTATTGCGTGAAGTTCCGCAATCAGCGCTCGGCAAAGGCCTTTTCGACCACGAACTGGGCCGGCTCGCCGTGATTGCCCTCGACGAAGCCGCGCCCGCCCAGGAGCGAGCGGGTGTCGGCAACCAGCGCCGGACTGCCGCAGATCATGACGCGGTCGTGGGCCGCTTCCAGCCCCGGCAGGCCGATATCGCTGAATAGCTTGCCGGAGGTGATGAGGTCGGTGATGCGGCCGCGGTTACGAAAGGGGTCGCGGGTTACGGTCGGATAGTAGATGAGCTGAGCGCGGATGTAGTCGCCGAGCAGCTCGTCGTTGGGCAGCTTCTCGGTGATCATCTCGCCATAGGCGAGCTCCTTGACGTGCCGGCAGCCGTGCAGCAGTACGACCTTCTCGAACCGCTCGTAGGTTTCAGGATCCTTGATCACGCTCAGGAACGGCGCCAGGCCCGTGCCGGTGCCGATCAGATAGAGGTTGCGCCCCTCTTCCAGATTGTCGATCACCAGCGTGCCGGTGGCCTTGCGACTGACGATGATCTCGTCGCCTTCCTTCAGGTGCTGGAGCCGCGAGGTCAGCGGGCCATCCGGCACCTTGATCGAGAAGAACTCCAGCGTCTCCTCGTAATTGGCGCTGGCGACGCTGTAGGCCCGCAGCAGCGGCTTCTCGCCGACCTTGAGCCCGATCATGGTGAATTCGCCGTTGCGGAAGCGAAAGGTCGGGCTGCGGGTGGTCTTGAAAGAGAACAGCGTGTCGGTCCAGTGGTGGACGCTCAAAACGCTTTCCTGATTGAAATTGCTCATCTCACCCTTCCGTGTCGCATCGTCGCGGTTTTCGAGGCGGTCAGCTATGCGTCGTTTGTACACGATCATTCGTATACTAATGAATAATCCGGCTTGATCCCGCGGTCAAGGCTGCCCAAGATCGAAAGCGTTGCAGTTAAGGACAAGGACCCCTTCCATGGCGCATGACGCACCCCAGGCCACCGGACCCTCGAAGCTCGTGATCCGCAATATCGGCTTGATCCTGTCGGGCGCCCTGGAGAAGCCGATCCTGGACGGCGACACCATCGTCGCCGAGAACGGCAAGATCACCGCCATCGGCCGCTTCAAGGATCTCGATACGGAAGGTGCGACCACGATCGTCGATGCCAATGGCACCACGGTGACCCCCGGCCTGATCGACAGCCACGTCCACCCTGTCGCCGGCGACTGGACGCCGCGGCAGAACCAGATCAACTGGATCGACAGCTCGCTTCATGGCGGCATCACCACCATGATCTCGGCGGGCGAAGTGCACATGCCGGGCCGGCCCCGCGACGTCGTCGGGCTGAAGGCGATGGCGATCTTCGCCCAGCGCGCATTCTGGAATTTGCGGCCCGGCGGCGTGAAGGTTCACGCCGGCGCGCCGGTGATCGAATGCGAGATGGTCGAGGAAGACTTCAAGGAAATGGCCGCCGCCGGCGTCAAGCTCCTCGGCGAAGTTGGCCTCGGTGGCGTGAAAGACGGACCCACCGCGCGGAAAATGGTCGGCTGGGCGCGCAAATATGGTATCCAGAGCACGATCCACACCGGCGGCCCCTCGATCCCCGGCTCCGGCCTGATCGACAAGGACGTGGTGCTCGAGGCCGACACCGACGTGGTCGGCCACATCAATGGCGGCCACACCGCGCTGCCCGATGACCAGATCCGCTGTATCTGCGAAGGCTGCAAGCGCGGGCTGGAGATCGTTCATAACGGCAATGAGCGCTCGGCGCTCTACACGCTGCGCATCGCGCGCGAAATGGGCGATTTGCACCGCGTCATCCTGGGCACCGACGGGCCGGCCGGCTCCGGCGTGCAGCCGCTCGGCATTTTGCGCATGGTCTCGATGCTGTCCTCGCTCGGCGAGCTGCCGGCCGAGATCGCGTTCTGCCTCGCCACCGGCAACACGGCGCGGATGCGGCAGCTGGATTGCGGCCTGATCGAGGTCGGCCGTTCGGCCGATTTCGTCATCATGGACAAGGCGCAGCATTCGCCCGGCAAGAACATCCTGGAGAGCGTCCAGCTCGGCGACCTCCCCGGCATCGGCATGACCATCATCGACGGCATCGTGCGGACACAACGCAGCCGCAACACGCCGCCGGCGGGCAAGGTGCCGGATGTGGTGGCGAAGTGACGGCTCCTGCCGTCATTCCGGGGCGCGCGCGAGCGCGAACCCGGAATCTCGCGCAACAAATCTCCGGATTCCGGATTCACGCACGATGCGGGTGCGCCGGAATGACCGTGTTTTTCACCGCAGCTTGTTCAACAGCGCCATCAGCATCTCGCGCTCCTTGGCGTCGAGCGGTGCAAGGGTCTCGCGCGTGATAGCAATCGCGTTCGGCGCCAGCTTCTCCGCAAGCTGCTGGCCGGCACGCGTGAGGCTCACCAGCAAGCGCCGTCCGTCCTCCGGATCCTGGCTCGTCTCGGTCAGGCCGCGCGCCGTCATCCGGTCGATCACGCCCTTGATGGTCGCGACGTCCATCGCCGTCAACCGCCCGAGCTGATTCTGCGAACACGGCCCGGTCTCGGCGAGTTTTGACAGCGCCGCCCATTGCGTCGGCGTCAGATTGGTGCCGATGTCGCGGGAGAAGATCGAGCTGTGGCGCTGCCAGACCTGGCGCAGGATGAAACCGACCTGCTCGTCGAGCACGTAAGACAACTTGGCCGGCTTGACGCCCTTCTTCACCGCGACACTTCTCGCCATCAGCTCCCCGACTTCCTCACAACGACAGATGCGCGTCGCGGATATCCGGCCGCGCATCGAGTTCAGCCATGGTGCCGCCGAAGCAGATCCGGCCGCGCTCGATGATGTAGGCGCGATCCGAGATCAGCCGCGCAAAATGCAGATTCTGCTCGGAGACGACGATGCTGACGCCCTCCTTCTTCATGGTCAGGATGGCATCGACCATCTGCTCCACGATCTTCGGCGACAGGCCCTCGGAGGGCTCGTCCAGCAGCACCAGCGACGGATTGCCCATCAGCGTGCGCGCGATGGTGAGCATCTGCTGCTCGCCGCCGCTCATCCGGCCACCGGGACGGCCCTTCATCTCGCCCAGATTTGGAAACAGCGCGAACAGCTTGTCACGCGTCCAATAGGGCGCGTTCGGACGCTTCGGCTGGCGGCCGACTTCGAGATTCTCTTCCACCGTCAGGTCGGTGAAGATGCGCCGCTCCTCGGGAACGTAGCCAAGCCCATCGCGCACGATCTCATGTGTCGGACGTGCCGAGACATCCTTGCCTTCGAACATGATCCGCCCCGAGCGCAGCGCGACGAGGCCGACGATCGAGCGGAACGTCGTCGACTTGCCGGCGCCGTTGCGGCCCAGAAGCGCCACAACCTCGCCCTCGCCGACCTCGAAACCGATGTCGAACAGGATATGCGCCGGGCCGTAATGGCTGTTGAGGTCTTGCACCGTGAGCTTCATGCTGATGCGCCCTCGCGGTGCCCTGCATCGTAAAGCAGGCCCTCGCCGAGATAGACCGCCTGCACCTGCGGATTGCCGCGCACCTCGGCCGGCGAGCCCTCGGCGATCAGCGTGCCGCGGTTGAGCACGATGATGCGGTCGGCATGCTCGAACACCACGTCCATGTCGTGCTCGGTGAAGAGCACGCCGATCGATTTTTCCCGCGCGATCTGCGCGGTCAGCCGCATCAGGTCCACGCGCTCGCGCGGCGCCATGCCGGCGGTCGGCTCGTCCATCAGCAAGAGCTTTGGCTCGTTGGCGAGCGCCACGGCAAGCTCGAGCCGCTTGAGATCGCCATAGGCAAGCTCGCCGCAGGGACGATCCGCATAGCCGCCCATGCCGACCAGCTCGAGCAGGCGCCCAGCCTCGCCACGATCGACATTCGGCGCCGAGCCCCAGAGATTGAACAATTGCTTTCCGTGCGAGATCAGTGCGACCTGCACGTTCTCGCGCACGGTCATGGTGGCGAATGTCGCGGTGATCTGGAAGGTGCGTCCGACGCCAAGCCGCCAGATCTCGCGCGGCATCTTGCCGGTGGTGTCCTCGCCAAGCAGACGGACATGCCCCGAATCCGGCCGGTTCTGGCCGTTGAGCATGTCGAAGCAGGTGCTCTTGCCCGCACCGTTCGGTCCGATCAATGCCAAAATTTCGCCGGCGCGCAGCGAGAACGAGACGCCGCGCACGGCGTGAATGCCGCCATAGGATTTGGTCAGGCCTTCGACCGCGAGAAGTGGGGGTGCGACGCTCATTCGGCGGACTCGATCGGCTTGGCAAGCAAAGGTGATCCCGGCGGCGATGTCTTCCTGCGACGCTGCGCCAGCAGCTCCAGCATGCCGACGATGCCCTTGGGGAAGACGACCACGATCAGCACGATGAAGCCGCCGAGCACGAGCTTCGACAGGTCGGTCTGGCTGACCAGCCAGATGTTGAGCGCCTTGTAGACGATCGCGCCGATCACCCCGCCCGAGACCGTCTCGACGCCGCCGAGCAGCACCATGACCAGCGCATCGACCGACAGCGAGATGCCGAGATTGTCGGGAAAGACGCTGCCCTTGAGATACGCGAATAGCGCGCCGCCGATGCCGGCGGTCGTGCCCGCGATCACGAATGCCGTCCACTGGATACGCTTGGCGTTGATGCCGACCGCCTCGCTGCGCAAGAGCGAGTTGCGCGTGGCGCGCAGCGCATAGCCGAACGGCGAGAACACCATGACCCGCAGCGCGATCGTGACGAGCGCCGCGACGCCAAGCGCGAGCCAATAGAAATGCGACGGGCTCGCCGCCCATTTCTCCGGCCAGATGCTCAGAATGCCGTTGTCGCCCCCGGTCACGCTCACCCATTGAAACGCGATCGACCAGACGATCTGGGCGAAAGCGAGCGTCAGCATCGCAAAATAGACGCCCGAGAGTTGCACGGCGAAGAAGCCGAACACAGCGGCGCCCATGCAGCCGAGCAGCGGCCCGAGCGCCAGGCAGACGATCATCGGCAGCCCCGCCATCTTGGCGAGGAAGGCGACGCCATAGGCTCCGAGGCCGAAATAGGCGGCATGACCGAACGACGCCAGCCCGCCGACCGACATCAGGAAGTGCAAGCTGACGGCGAAGATCACGAAAATCGCGATCTCCGAGCCGACGGTCATCGCATAATTGCCGGCGAACAGCGGCAGCATCGCCGCGATGACGAGTGCCACGAGTGCCGCCAGCCGCTCGTTCGACGTCAGCGGCCGCCAGGGATTGACGGTGAGACCCGGTGTCTTGCGCGCGGCCGCCTCCGGCTTGCCGAACAGGCCCCACGGCCGCACAATCAGCACCACCGCCATCACCAGGAAGACCAGGATGATGGAGATTTTTGGAAAGATCAGGATGCCGAAGGCGTTGAGCTCGGAGACCAGCACCGCCGCGACGAATGCGCCGACAATGCTGCCGAGCCCGCCGATCACCACCACGACGAAGACCTCGACGATGATGCGCAGATCCATGGCATGATGCACCGCGTCGCGCGGGATCTGGAGCGCACCGCCGAGCGCGGCGAGGAAGACGCCGACCGCGAACACGCTCGTGAACAGCCATTTCTGGTTCACGCCGAGCGCCGCGACCATGTCGCGGTCCTGCGTCGCCGCGCGCACCAGCACGCCCCAGCGCGTGCGCTGGAACAGCAACCAGAGAATGCCGAGGACGACAGGCCCGAGCGCGATCAGGAACAGGTCGTAGCTCGGGATATTCTGGCCGAAGAAATCGACCGCGCCCTTGAAGCCCGGCGCGCGGCGGCCGACGAGATCGTCGGGCCCCCAGATCAGCACCACGAGATCCTCGACCATCAAGGTCAGGCCGAAGGTACCGAGCAGCTGGAACAGTTCGGGCGCGTGATAGATGCGCCGGAGCAGCACCATCTCGACGAGAACGCCGATCAGCGCCACGGCAAGTGCCGCGATGACGACCCCGCCCCAGAAGCCGAACGCACCAGAGAAGCGTTCGGTCAACGTGAAGGCGATATAGGCGCCGATCATGTAGAAGGCGCCATGCGCGAAATTCACGATCCGCGTCACGCCAAAGATGATCGACAGGCCCGAGGCCACCAGGAACAGCGACGCTGCGCTGGCGAGACCGGTCAGAAACTGTACGACGTAAAAGGCCATCGGCGGTCCGGGTCAGTGTTGCATCACCTCTCCCCGCGAAGAGCGGGGAGAGTGAGAGGAAAGAGCATCAATCCTTCGGACGCAGCTTCTCGACCTCGGCGTCGCTCGGCAGATAGTCCGAGCCCTTCTTGTAAACGGAGTCCACCATCACGCCCTTGCCGTCCTTCTGCGCGGTCTTGCCGACGTAGGCGCCAAGCGTCGACTGGTGGTCGATCTTGCGGAAGGTGATCTCGCCGAGCGGCGACGGCACCGACAGGCCCTCCGCCGCTGCAATCAGCTTCTCTGGATCGGTCGAGCCGGCCTTCGCCAGGATCGCGGCCGCCGACTTGATGGTCTGGTAGCCGACGATCGAGCCGAGGCGCGGATAGTCGTTGTACTTGGCCTGGTAGGCCTTCAGGAACGCATCATGCTCGGGCGTCTTGATCGAGTACCAGGGATAGCCGGTGACGATCCAGCCCTCGGGCGTCTCCTCCTTGAGCGGATCGAGATATTCCGGCTCGCCGGTCAGGAACGACACGACCGCGCGTCCCTTGAACAGGCCGCGGGTGTTGCCTTCGCGCACGAGCTTGACGAGATCCGGACCGAAGGTGACGTTGAGGATCGCTTCCGGATTGGCGGCGGCAACCGCCTGCACCACCGGGCCCGCGTCGATCTTGCCCTGCGGCGGCCACTGCTCGTCGACCCACTGGATGTCGGGACGCTTCTCCGACATCAGCTTCTTGAACACCGCCACCGCTGACTGGCCGTATTCATAGTTCGGCGCGATCGTCGCCCAGCGCTTTGCCGGCAGCTTGCTGGCGGCTTCCACCAGCATCGCGGCCTGCATGTAGTTGGAGGGACGCAGCCGGAAGGTGTACTTGTTGCCCTTCGACCATGTCACGGCGTCCGTCAGCGGCTCGGCCGCGAGGAAAAACACCTTCTTCTGGTTGGCGAAGTCGCTGACCGCGAGGCCGATGTTGGACAGGAAGGTGCCCGTCAGCATCGCGACGCCTTCGCTGGAGACGAGCTCATTGGCCGCGGTCTGCGCGTCGGCAGGCTTGCCACCGTCGTCCTTGGAGATGACGACTAGCTTCTTGCCGTTGATGCCACCGGCCGCGTTGATCTCTTCGACGGCAAGCTGCCAGCCCTTGCGATAGGGCTCGGTAAAGGCGGGCAGCAGCGAGTAGCTGTTGATCTCGCCAATCTTGATCTCTTGCGCCACGGCCGAATGGCCCATGCCGCCGGCCAGAAGCGCAAAGGCCGCGCCGACGAAGTAATTTCTTGCTCGCATCCCAACCTCCAGTTTTGAACTCTCTACGTCTTCAGCATGATCCAATCGGAGAAACCGTGCCCAGTTCTCCGGATCATGGTCTATCTCAAACCGTCTTCGCCCTTGACCTCGGCAACCGTCAGCCCGCCGACACGCGGCAGCGGACGACCGCTGTCGGTGACGGCGACCGCAACCATGATCTCGTTGGCGCGCGGAGCGTCGTTGATCTGCACTTCCATGCCGTCAAAGTGACTGCGCACGAAAGCCGCGTCCTTGTGGCCCAGCGGAATATCCAGCGTCGTGCCGGGCCCGCTGCGCTTCTTCGACGACGGGATCAGCGCCGCACCCTTGCTCAGTACTTTGCGCACCGGCGCGCCCATCTTCGGATGGAGGATCGCGGCGGCATGTTCCAGCTCGCCGTTCTCGCCGACAGCGGCGGCCTTGCCATAGCTCTGCGCCTTGGAACCATCGATGCCGAGCGCCGCCACCGCGCGCTTCGACAGGAGCTCGCCGAGTTCCTCGCCGATCGCGATCAGCGGCGAAAGGTCTTCGACGTATTTCCCGGCAAAGGGATTTTCGATCACGGCGATCGCCGCGGCGCGCCGGGTCGGCGGCGAGACCTGGCGGCCCATCTCCATCTGCGTCTCTTCGACGACGGTGACGATCTTGCGGATGATCGCGCTCATAATTGCTTCCTTAGGCTCTTCTCTGTTCAGGCATGAACCGCGTTCTCCAGCGTGAGCGGGCGCAGTCGTTGCCGTTCAATATCCTTCGGTCCGACGACAAGCATATCACCACAAAGCTGCAACACGGCACCCTCGATCAGTCCGCGATTGAATAATTGCCGTGCACATTCCGCGCCAGATCCGAGCGCCGCCGCGATCTCGCTCTTCGACAATTCACCAATGTCGCAAGTGACAGGACGCGCGCCGAGATCGCTGTCGGGTTGCAGCTCGTTGGCCGGTTGCCGAATGATGGCGGGATGCCCGGGCAGATCGACGGCATTGGCGATGATCGTGGCCGCCGCATCGGCCTGCGACGCGGTCGCCGCCAGCACCGTCACCGCATCAGCGATGCCGAGCGAAAAACTGCGGCCGTGGCGCCCGCTGGTCGCGATGCCTCGCACGGGATCGTCAAAGTCGACTTTCAATGCCCGCATCACGCCGTCGCGATCCGGGCGATCCAGCAGCCCGACCGAGAAATGCTCGCCCTTGCCGAGATGCAACGCAATGTCGCCGCCATTGTTGGCGTAGGCGCGATCAAGGGATGCGGCAGCCAGCATTGCGCCAAGAATCTCCTCGGCCACACTGCCGGCGACCGCTGCCATTGGCGAGATAAAGCAATCGGCAGAAAAGGGTACGACGGCGGCATGCATTCGACGCGCCACCACACCCTTCAATGACGTCTGCTTCTCAGCAGCCGCCCGCAGTTCCGGCAGCTCCGAGCAGAGCTCGTCGAGGAGCCCGTTAAATCGGCGCGCCGCCGCCGCATAGGCCGCGTGCACCTCGTGCTCGCGCCCCCTCGCCTCCACGATCAGATCAATCGGCCCATCCTGCAAATGCAGCCGCCGGCCATCAGACAGCAATGCGATTTGCGGGAGCCGTGTCATGCCGGGCGCCCTGGAATCGGGTTCTGCCAGGGCAGCTGACGGACATCTTCGCCGCCTCTCACCTCGGAGAGCGGCTTCACATAATCCATGTGGCCGCCGAGCGCGGCATAGTCGGTCAGCTTCATCGTGAATTCGATCGGCGCGACCAGCGCCGGCGTCGGCACATACCCGAACGCACCGGCCGGCATCTGCGTCACGTCGACCATGTAGGTGATGCCCCCGCCCGGCCAGACATAGACCGCCGCACCGCCGCTGGTGACGCGCGTCAACGCGTCCTTCACCGAGCGCGTCAGCCGCACCGGATTGTCGGTGACACCCGCGCGCAGCGAGCCGCCGGCACCGGCCATGAACAGCACCGTGCACAGTGCCGGCTCGCAATTTTCCTGGATGCGCTCGACCGAGAATTTCAGATCGGCCGGCATCTCGGTCTCGACCGGCTTCAGGGTCTCGTCGAGGACGTAATAGGACGAATGTTCGCCGGTCGTGGAAACCATCAGCATGGAGAGACCAGCCTTGGCCTCCTTGGCGTCGAACGGTCCGAGGATCGCGAGCGGATCGGAGATATTGGTGCCGCCCCACCCCGTGCCGGGATCGGCGACCTGGAAATAACGGCCGGGAGTCGAGCGCCTGCCCTTCATCTTGATGCCGGTATCGGCGATGTCGAGCAGCTTGCCGGCCTGGTGCTCCGAGAGCACGCCGGTGATGTGATCGTCGACGACGACGACCTCATCCACCTTGCCGTGCCATTGCTTTGCGAACATGCCGATCGTCGCCGAGCCGCAGCCGACGCGCATGCGCTCTTCCTTGGCGCCGTTGACGATCGGCGGCTGCCCGGCCTGCACCACCACGCTCGCGCCGCCGTCGATGGTGAGCTCCACCGCCTTGCAGTTGGCAAGGTCCATCAACGTGTCGCAGGTGACGCGGCCCTCTTTCTTGGAGCCGCCGGTGAGATGATGCACGCCGCCAAGCGACAGCATCTGCGAGCCGTATTCGCTGGTCGTGACGTGGCCGACCGCCTCGCCTTGCGCGCGCACGGTCGCGGTTTCCGGGCCAAGATAGCGATCGGTGTCGATCTTCACCTTGATGCCGCAATAGGAGAAGATGCCCTCGGTGACGACCGTCACCATGTCGACGCCATCAACCTCGGATGAGACGATGAACGGCGCCGGCTTGTAGTCCGGATAGGTGGTGCCCGCGCCGATCGCGGTCACGAAGGTCGAGGGCTCGTGGACGATCTTGCCGTCCCAATCTTCCGTGCGGCTGAACGGCACCAGCTTGCCGCCCTGCGACATCGTGCGCTCGAGAATGATGTGCGGATCGACGCGGACAAGCTTGCCATCGTGGTTGGCATAGCGATCGCAAGCGCCTGCTGCGCCCGGCTTGATGTAGCACATCACCGGACAGGCATCGCAGCGGATCTTGTCGGCAACCGCGCTCGTCGTTTCCATCACCATGTCGAAGCCAGCAGACACTGCGGTTATCATTCGTATACGAACGATGGTGCGCGCGCTCCCGATAGCTGTCAAGCGGCGCCGCGCGCGAAAAGATGCGCCTGCCGAATAAAACCTCATTTGCCTCCCCGCTCTGTCCACAAAGCGGGCAATCGCGCTGCACTGCGGCATGCCGGCTTGCACGTTTGTGTACAAACGGTATCGTCACGACGTAGAATTTTTGCGAACGCGTGGTCGCAAGGACTTGAGACCAAGGGCTTGGGAACGAGGATGACGCAGACACCGATCCGCCTCACCGTCAACGGCAGGATCCACGAGGTCACGGCGGCGCCGCAGACGCCGCTGCTCTATGTGTTGCGCAATGATCTTCAACTCAACGGTCCGAAATACGGCTGCGGACTCGGCGAATGCGGCACCTGCACTGTCCTGATCGACGGTGCCGCCGCGCGTTCCTGCGTCATCCCGATCAGCGGTTGCGCCGGACGCGACGTCGTGACGCTCGAAGGCCTCGGCACAAGCGACAAGCCGGATGTGGTGCAGCAGGCTTTCATCGACGAGCAGGCCGCGCAATGCGGCTACTGCCTCAACGGCATGATCATGACCACCAAGGCGCTGCTCGCAATCAACCCGCAGCCCACCGAGCAGGAAGCGCTGGTCGCACTGCGCTACAATCTGTGCCGCTGCGGCACGCATGTCGAAATCCTGCGCGCGGTGATGCGCGCGTCGGGCCAGCTCGCCGAGGCCGGTGATTGATGGCCTCCCCTGTTTCGAACGGAGCTGAGCGGTCATCGGGTTCGCTCGTCGTCGTCCGCACCGTGGACGAGGTCACATCCGAAACTTTCGTACGCATCACCGCGAATGGGTCGGTCACGGCTTACAACGGCCATGTCGATCTCGGCACCGGCATCCGCACTGCGCTCGGCCAGATCGTCGCCGAAGAACTCGACGTGTCCTTTGCCCGCGTCGTCGTCGTGCTCGGCGACACCGCCATCGTGCCGAACCAGGGCGCCACGATTGCGAGCGAAACCATCCAGATCACCGCCGTCCCACTGCGCAAGGCAGCAGCTCAGGCGCGGCACTTCCTGATTGCCCGCGCAGCCGAGCGTCTTGAGTTGCCAGCCGCCGAACTCAAGATTGAGGACGGCCTCGTGCGCGGGCACAATCGCAGCGTCAGCTATGGCGAACTGATCGGCGGCGAGACCATTCGTCTCGAGCTTGCTGATGACGTCGCCGTCAAAGCGGTTGGCGACTATGCCATTGTCGGCCAGTCGCTGCCGCGCGTCGATCTTCCGGCCAAGGCCACGGGCGAATTGACCTTCGTGCACGACATCCGCGTTCCCGGCATGCTGCACGGCCGCGTGGTGCGTCCGCCCTACTCCGGCGTCGATGCGGGTCCGTTTGTTGGCACCAGCCTGATCTCGGTCGATGAATCCTCTGTCCGAGACATTCCTGGACTGATTGCCGTCGTGCGCATCTGCGATTTCGTCGGCGTGGTCGCCGAGCGTGAGGAGAATGCGATTCGCGCCGCGGCGCAGCTCAAGGTGAGCTGGAAGCCGACGCCGGCGCTGACCGATCTTGCCGATGTCGAGACCGCGCTGCGCGCCAATCCGTCGACGCCACGGACGCTGATCGACAAGGGCGATGTCAACGCGGCCATCGCGAGCGCGGCCAAGCCGATGCAGCGCACCTACGTCTGGCCGTATCAGATGCATGCCTCAATCGGCCCCTCCTGCGCAGTCGCAGACTTCCAGGACGGCAATATCCGCGTCTGGTCGGGCACGCAGAACCCGCACCTTCTGCGCGGCGATCTCGCGCTCCTGATCGAGCGGCCGGAGAGCGAGATCGAGGTGATCCGGTTCGAGGCCGCCGGCTGCTACGGCCGCAACTGCGCCGATGACGTCAGCGCCGACGCGCTGCTGCTGTCGCGCGCGGTCGGCCGTCCGGTGCGGGTGCAGTTGACGCGAGAGCAGGAGCACGCCTGGGAGCCCAAGGGCACCGCGCAGCTCATCGACATCAATGGCGGGCTCGACGGCGACGGCGGCATCGCTGGCTACGATCTCGCCACGCGCTATCCCTCGAATGCGGCACCGACGCTGGCGCTGCTGCTGACCGGGCGGGTCTCATCGGAGCCCGCCGTACTGCAGATGGGCGATCGCACCGCGATCCCGCCTTACGATTACGACAACATGCGCGTCGTCGCGCATGACATGGCGCCAATCGTGCGCGCGTCATGGCTCCGCGGCGTCTCGGCACTGCCGAACACCTTTGCCCATGAATCCTATATCGACGAGGCCGCGACGGAGGCCGGCGTCGATCCCATCGAATACCGCCTGCGCTATCTCAAAGACCAGCGTGCGGTCGATCTCGTCAATGCGGTGGCCGAACGTGCGGGGTGGACGCCGCGGCCGGTTCGCGAAGAGAAAGACGGCGAGGTCGTGCATGGGCGCGGCTTCGCCTATGCGCTCTATGTCCACAGCAAGTTCCCCGGCTTCGGCGCGGCGTGGTCGGCCTGGGTTGCCGACGTCGCCGTGAACAAGGCCACCGGCGATGTCAGCGTGACGCGTGTTGTCGCGGGCCAGGACTCCGGTTTGATGATCAATCCGGACGGCGTGCGCCACCAGATCCACGGCAACGTCATCCAGTCCACCAGCCGCGCACTGATGGAGGAGGTCTCGTTCGAGCGCGGCGCGGTGGCGGCGCGCGAATGGGGCGCCTATCCGATCATCCCCTTTCCCGATGTGCCCAAGATCGACGTCCTGCTGCTGCCGCGACCGGACCAGCCGCCGCTCGGCGTCGGCAAATCCGCCTCGGTGCCGAGTGCGGCGGCGATCGCGAATGCGATCTTCGACGCCACTGGTGTGCGCTTTCGCGAGCCGCCGTTCACGCCCGAGCGCATCCTCAGGGGATTGCGCGGCGACACGTCGGCCACGCCGCAGGCCCTGCCCGCGCCCGCTGCGCCGCCACCATCTCGCATCTGGCAAAATCCGTTCGCCAAGCGCGCCAGCATTTTCGCAACGATCGCGGCCGTCTGCACCGCAGCGATCGGCGTTGGTGCGGCGCTCTTGCCCGGGCGTTCCCTCGCTCCGATCGCGCGGCCCGATGCGTCGGCTTATTCGGCGGCGACGATCGCGCGCGGCCAGCTGCTCGCCGCACTCGGCAATTGCGCGGAGTGCCACACCACGATCGGCGGCGCGATGAATGCCGGCGGCCGCGCGCTGGAGACGCCGTTCGGCACGATCTACGCGACCAACATCACACCCGACGTCGAGACCGGCATCGGCGCCTGGTCCTATCCCGCCTTCGAACGTGCGATGCGCGACGGGCTTCATCGCGACGGACGGCAGCTCTATCCCGCCTTCCCCTACACACATTTTTCGAAGACGAGTGAGGCCGACCTTCAGGCACTGTACGCCTATCTGATGGCGCAGCCGGCAGTGCGCGCCGCAACTCCTGCGAACACGCTCGCCTTCCCGTTCAATCTGCGCCCGCTGCTCGCGGGATGGAATGCGCTGTTTCATCAGGCGCACGAATTCAAGCCCGATCCCGCAAAATCCGAGCAGTGGAATCGCGGCGCCTATCTGGTCGAGAGTCTCGGCCATTGCAGCGGCTGCCATTCGCCGCGCAATGCGCTCGGCGCCGAGCAGCGTAGCGCCTATCTGGCCGGCGGCTTTGCCGAGGGCTGGGAAGCACCGGCCCTGACCTCGCTCTCGCATGCGCCGATCCCGTGGAGCGAAGACGAGCTATTCGCCTATTTGCGCACCGGCCAGTCGCGCTATCACGGCGTCGCCGCGGGACCGATGACGCCGATCGTCAGGGATCTCACGGCGCTACCGGACCAGGACATCCGCGCAATGGCGGTCTATCTCGGTTCGTTCAACGACATCCCGACCGATGCCAAGGCGCAGGATGCACTGGCCACCAAGCTCGAAAGCGCAACGCAAGTCACGGTCGCATCGTCCACCGGCGCACGGCTCTATCAGGGCGCCTGCGCCGTCTGCCACGAGGTCGGCGGCCTGCCGCTGTTCGGCAGCCGGCCCTCGCTCGCGCTCAACAGCAATCTGCACAGCGCGACACCGGACAATCTCATGCAGGTCATCCTGAACGGCATCACTGATCCCGTCTCCAGCGAACTCGGCTACATGCCGGCGTTCAAGCACAGCATGAGCGACGCGCAGGTCGAACAGCTGGTCGCGTTCCTGCGCGGTCAGTTCGCGCCCGACAAGCCGGCGTGGACAAACGTCCCTGAGACGATCGCACGCGTGCGCGCTTCAACGCACTAATGATCAAGTAACGCCGCGGTTTCGTCTCGGGAACTCCGCAACTGCGAACAGCTGTTTGGTCCGAATTGCTGTCCATTGTGTAGCCCGGGGACATCACCGATTGCCAAAATAGGACCCGTTCGGCTTTCGCCACAGTTACGGCAATTACTGACACAAGTGTGGTGCTGGTGATTGCAAGTTGGGTTTGCGCTCTGGCTTTTTGTGCGTTCCGCCTTTCGGATGGATCGGCGTAACCGAGTACATTTTTCGCGTCCGAACCGACGCGCCCCGCTCTTTCGTTGATCAAAATTGCTGGAATGGAACTGAGCTCGAGGGAAGGCGATGGAGAGTGTGGTGCCGGCAATGATCGAGCCACGGACGTCGATACCTGCGTTGCATTTCTGCGCCTGCACAGAGAAAGAAAAATATTCACCTGCTGTTACGTGCCATGAACTGCTGGATGGTTCCGGTCAGTTTCGCCGTCCGCTGCTATCTGGCGTCACTGTGAAGCGTCGAAAATCCTGGCTTCTCGCGGCCTCTGCGCTGGCGTCCTCCTTGCTGGGCTTATCGGGACCAGCACTGGCCCAGTGCGTCGGTACACCCGACAACGTTACCTGCTCGCCGGGCGGCAACCCTTATGCCAGCGGCATCAACGTCGACACCAACGATGGTTTGGGCGGCTCCCCTATCAGGCTCACGCTTCAGTCGGGTGTCATTGTCACCATCCCCGCTGGCGCACCCGGCTTCAACGCCGTCAACGCCGCTAATTCCACGGGCGTCACTGCGGGCAGCGCTAACATCACCATCATTGCGGATGGTGTGACCATCAACAATACAGCCAATCCTCTCAGCAACAACAACACAGGACTGCGAATACAATCCAGCGGCAACGCCATCATTGTGGCAACGAACACCACAATTGATGTAGCCGGCACCGCAAGCGAGGACGCGATCGTGGCGTTCGCAATGCCAAACCAGACGGGGACCCCTCATCTGGCGGGCGTAATCTGGACCGGCCCGGGCCTAACCTCCAGCGGAACGGAAGCGACCGGCATCCAGGCGGATAACCGCGGAATAGGCCCCGCCTCAATCGCTGCTTCCGGGAATATCACGGGCACTGCGGGTGTGGGTGGAGCGGGTTTTTACGGCTTGATCGCTCATGCCGGTGACTCGTTCCCATCGGGCGTGAGTGGGGCCGGCGATGCGTCGGTGACCTACAATACCGGCACGATCAACGTATTTGGAAACAGGCCCCGTGGCATCGTTGTATGGGTCGGGGGCGACGGGTCGGGTTCGGTCACCACCAGCCCCGGCACCGTCATCACCGTCAACGGCTCGGATAACCCCGGGGTGGATGCCCCAACCTTGCCTGTGAAGGCGGCGATCTCTGTCCAGCTGGACTCGGCCACCGCTGCGAGCGGTCGGTCGATAACTGCGACCGTGGCGTCGCAAATCACGAGCTCCGGGGCCGCCGCTCCCGATACCTTTTTCAACAACCCTGCCGGCATCCGAACCATTAGCTACGCAGATGCGCCGACCACGGTGACTTACACCGGTCCGGGCATCACGACCCAAGGCGGTGGCGGCGCCGGCATCATGGCGCTTTCGGGCAGCGGCAGCATAACAGTGAATGCCACCGGGCCAATCGACACGACCAACGGTTCCGACGCTGTCGGCATACTTGCCGACAGCGGCACGTTCCTCGCCAGGACCAACGGACAGCTCACCGACACCCAAACCGTACATAGCCCGGTGCCGTTCGCCACGACGACCGGGTTTGTGGAGGTCAACGCGACCAACGTCTCAGCTCAGGGGCAGTTCGGTACCGCAATCAGCGCAACTAGTGGCAGCGGTGGCGTGACGATCAACGTCGCCCAAGGTGGATTGATCAAGGGCGGCTGGCAGGCTGACCTTATCAACGTTGGGCCGACCTTTGGTCTACCGGCCGCCGGCATTGTCCTCGGTTCGTCCGTTGGCACCGCGACCCTGACCAACAACGGCAGCATCGGCGCATTGTCCGATCGGGCCGTCGCCAGCACTCCGCTCTTCCCTAGCAACAACACCAGCATCATTAACAACAGCGACGGCACCATCACGGGCTTCGTTCAACTCGTGGGCAGCAACAACAGTATCGTCAACGATGGCACGTTCAACCTGCGGCACTTCGCCGACACCGATGGCGACGGCGTGCGCGACAAGCTCCGCGTCGCGGTTTCCGATCTTGGCCCCGGCACATTCACTAACAACGGAACGCTGGCGCTGCTCGGCGGTCCCGGCGCGACCACGCTCGACAGCACTGGCCAATATTTGCCGCTCGGACTGGCCTTCAACAGCATGGCGCTCGGCGGCCCTGTGCAGGGGCAGATTCTCGGCGCGACCACGTTCACCAATTCCGGCACCATCGATCTGCAGGCCAATCCCGTTGCCGGCGACGTATTGATGATCACCGGCGGGCGTGGCGGCTCCTTACCCGGCACTGGCGGGGGTGGCACCTTCATCTCCAACGGCGGCACGCTGAGGCTCGACACGGTCCTCAACGAGGGAGGCCCCAACTCACGTTCCGACGTGCTGGTGGTAGACGGCACAAGGGTTGGCAGCGGCCCAACAAACATCGCAATCCGCAACGCCGGCGGCGCAGGTGCGCAGACGGTCGGCGACGGCATCCTGGTGGTGCAGGTGCTCGACACCAGCCGTTCGGCAGCCGACGCCTTCACGCTCGGTAACGTGGAGGCGCGCGGCGGCGCCTTCGACTACCGTCTCTTCTATGGTGGCGTCGGCGGCAGCAATCCCGGCGACTGGTTTCTGCGCAACGACTTCATCGTCGGACCAGTACCGCCCGAGCAAATCCTGCCGCCCGAGCAGATCCTGCCGCCCGAGCCGCCGGTGACCGGACCGCTGCCGCCGGGCGTCTTTCCGATCATCGGGCCGGAGATCGCGACCTACGGCGTGGTGCAACCGATCGCCCGGCAATTGGGGATGACGACGCTGGGCACCTTGCATGAGCGTACCGGCGATACCTCGCTAGCCGCAATTACGGGGGTACCATGCGTAACCGACGGCGACAGGCGGGACGGGATGTGGCGCAAAGCGCCGGTGAAAGCGCCAACCGATTGCCTGAACGCCGGCTGGGGGCCATCGGTCTGGGGCCGGGTCCTCGGCCAGCAGATCGACAACCATTACAGGGCGTTCGCCGATCCGCGCGCCTCCGGCCAGGTGCTTGGCTTTCAGAGCGGCATCGACCTTTGGCACGGCGAATGGATCCCGGGCCATCGCGATGCGGCGGGCATTTATGTCGGATATGCCAATGCCAATGTCGATGTGAGCGGTCTCGTCACCAACGAGGCGGCGACCGGCTACGTGCTTCGTCACACCGGCGGTCTCAATCTCAATGCCTGGTCCGGCGGGGCTTACTGGACGCACTACGGCCCGCATGACTGGTATCTCGACGCGGTGGCGCAGGCGACGCGCTATGAAGGCGCGGCGTCCACCCAATTCGCCAGACTTGGGACCACCGGCTTCGGCTTCCTCTCGTCGCTGGAGACGGGCTATCCGGTCCGGCTGCCGATGTTCGGGCCGGGCTTCGTGCTGGAGCCGCAGGCGCAGATCGTCTGGCAACATGTGTCGTTCGACGACGCCAATGACGGCCTGGGCGCGGTCGCGCTCGGCACCACGTCAGGCACCAGCGGGCGGATCGGCCTGCGCGGCAAATGGACCATCGTCAGCGACAGCGGGCAGGTGTGGCAGCCTTATGTGCGCGCCAATCTGTGGCGTGACTGGGGGGCGCAGGCGACGACGACGTATTCCGGTGTCGATCTGGTGCCGCTGCTGGAGCAGGCCACACGTCTGCAACTGGGTGGTGGCCTGAGCGTGAACGTGAACAGGAATGTCAGCTTCTACGCCAACGCCGACTACCAGTTCGCCGTCGGTAACACCGACGGCGGCAGGCGCGACGGCGTCCGCGGAGCCGCTGGTGTGCGGTACACGTGGTGAAGCTGATTGCGGGTGAACTTCCGCCCGAAATCAGATGAAGAGCTAACTTAGGTCGAAGAACCTGGCCAGCGCGACGGTGCGCCGGGAGCGCGAGGAGGAGTGGCGCTAAATTGGATTAGCCGTGCTTCTTCACTTCCACCGGCGGCGTGCCGTGGGTGTGGAAGGACTCGATGGTCTTCAAGCCCCAGGCCTGGCCCTTCTTGCGCTCTTCCTCAGTCCACACGATCGGCTTCCAATCCGGCGCAAGGATGAGGCGCGCGCCGGCATTGGCGACTTCGACGCGGTTGCCGCCGGGCTCGTAGACATAGAGGAAGAAGGTCTGCTGGATCGCGTGCTTGTGCGGACCGGTCTCGATGTGCACGCCGTTCTCCAGGAAAATATCGGCGGCGCGAAGAATCTCCTCGCGGCTGTCGAGCGCGTAGGTGACATGGTGGAAGCGGCCGGGTGTGCCTGAGTGATCGAGCGAATAGGCGAAGTCGTAGCTCTTGTTCGACATCGTCAGCCACATCGCAGCTTCACGACCGTCATTCAGCACGATCTGCTCGGTGAGCCGGCAGCCGAGATAGTTCTCGAAGAACTCCCGGTTTGCCTTGATGTCGACGGCGAGGCAATTGAGATGGTCGAGACGGCGGACGTTGACCCCGCGCGCCGGAAAACGCTGCGCCTGGTTCTTCAGCGCGGGCTTCAACTCCGGCGGAGCCTGATACCACTCGGTCTCGTAATAGAGCTCGACGATGTGGCCGTCGGGATCGCGGCAGCGGAAGGTCGGCCCCTGCCCCATGTCGCCGTCGATCCAGCCGATGTCGAAGCCCGAGCCCTTCAGCGCGGCGACGCGGCGCTCCAGCGCCTGCTGGCTGCGCGCGCGCAGCGCCATATGTTCCATGCCCGAGGTCTTGGAGGCCGTCAGCTTCAGCGAATAGCGCTCGTAATCGTCCCAGCCGCGCAGATAGACCAACTCGCCCTTTTGCCCGCTGACGGTCATGCCCATGACGTCGACGAAGAATTTCAGGCTCTCGTCGGGCTTCGGCGTCAGCAATTCCAAGTGACCGAGATGGGCAAGATCGAGGATAGGTTCGGGCTGCATGGTTTCCTCCAAAGCTGGCTGCAATCTCCGCGTCACGGGATCGCGCAGTCGGGCATTGATGCAACGACGCGGCGCACACCCGGGCGGCGCTGAGGCCGTCGGTTCATTTGTACTAATGTACAAATGATTAGGTCCCGTCAACAAATCAACCACCGCCCGCCGGCCGATCGGTTGCTGCCCGCGCCGGCGACGATCCTCCGGTCGGAGGGCTCACTGCCCGAATGGTAAAATCTTCCTTAAGTGCTTTTCGGTCCACCGGCCTGGAAAAGCAGCATTTTCCAGCCAATTCCGCCCGCAAGTATGCATTAGGAACAAACCTATTAGCCGAATTGTCGCAGATTTAACAAAGCTGCCGGCCCTGCCGCTTAACAATTTGTGCAGCCCCGGCTCGCATAGTCAGGGTTAAACTCCTCGGTCTTGCCAGGTTCATCCATCGTGACATCCTTTGGACGCGTGATTTCGGTTCGCGGGTCGCTCGCCCGGGTTGGGCTTCTGGCGGCAAGCCAGATGCAGGTCTCGGAAGTTCGGGCCACCGTCGGCCGCTTCGTCAGCATCCGCTGCGCCAGTTCGGTCATCGTGGCGATGATTACAGAGGTGTCCTGCGAGAACCTCACGAGCCCCGACTACATCGCCATCGCGTCGGTCGACCTGCTCGGCGAAATTCTCAACGCCGCCGATAAGGCCAAGTTTCAGCGCGGCGTCACCAACTATCCGACCATCGGCGATTCCGTCGACCTGATCACAAGCCAGGAGCTGCGCACGATCTACGCGCCGACCGGGTCGGATCAGATCAATGTCGGCTTCCTCCAGCAGGACCGATCCGTGGTCGCCTATGTCGACATCGAGGAAATGCTGTCCAAGCATTTCGCCGTGCTGGGATCGACCGGCGTCGGCAAATCGACTGGCGTGTCGCTGCTGCTCAACGAGATTCTGAAAGCGCGCCCCAACCTGCGCATCTTCCTGCTCGACGTCCACAACGAATATGGCCGCTGCTTCGGCGACCGCGCGCTGGTGCTCAACCCGCGGAACCTGAAGCTGCCGTTCTGGCTGTTCAATTTCGAGGAAATCGTCGACGTTCTGTTCGGCGGCCGCGCCGGCGTGCCCGAGGAGCTCGACGTCCTCGCCGAAGTCATCCCGATCGCCAAGGGCATCTACACGCAGTATCAGAACGCCGATCGCCTCGGCCTCAAGCGCGCCGATCCCAAGCAGATCGGCTTCACCGTCGACACGCCGGTGCCGTACCGCCTGGTCGATTTGATCTCGCTGATCGACGAGCGCATGGGCAAGCTCGAAAACCGCTCCTCGCGCATCATCTATCACAAGCTGATCTCGCGCATCGAAGCGGTCCGCAACGATCCGCGCTATGCCTTCATGTTCGACAACGCCAATGTCGGCGGCGACACCATGGCCGAGGTGATCAGCCATCTGTTCCGCCTGCCCGCCAACGGCAAGCCGATGACGGTGATGCAGCTCGCCGGCTTCCCGGCGGAAGTCATCGACTCCGTCGTCTCGGTGTTGTGCCGCATGGCTTTCGACTTCGGCCTGTGGAGCGACGGCGTGTCCCCGATGCTGTTCGTCTGCGAAGAGGCGCACCGCTATGCCTCCGCCGACCGCAATGTCGGCTTCGGCCCGACCCGCAAGGCGGTCTCCCGCATCGCCAAGGAAGGCCGCAAATACGGCGTCTATCTCGGCCTCATCACGCAGCGCCCGGCCGAGCTCGACGCCACCATCATCTCCCAGTGCAACACGCTGTTCACGATGCGTCTGGCCAACGAGCGCGACCAGGCGCTGCTGCGCGCCGCGGTGTCGGATGCGGCCGCCAACCTGCTGTCCTTCGTACCCTCGCTCGGTACCCGCGAGGTGCTGGCGTTCGGCGAAGGCGTCGCACTGCCGACGCGCTTGCGCTTCAAGGAGGTGCCGCCGCACCAATTGCCGCGCGGCGAAGCCACCATCAGCAGCGTGCCTTCCGTGACGTCGGGGCACGACATGCATTTCGTCGGTGCCGTGCTCGAGCGCTGGCGCGGCGCCACCTCGCAGCGCGACGTCCCGAATGACCCGGTGTTCTCCGCGCCGCCCGCCAAGACGCTCGCCCCCACTGAGGCGCCGATGCTGCAACCGTCGATGGGGCTGGACCCGGACCGCTTCTCGCTGTTGAAGAAGCCGCTGCGGTAAGGGACGGACACCGCTTCCGCAAACTCCGCCGTCATGCCCGCGAAGGCGGGCGCATCCGGTACGCCGCGGCTTTTTCGTATCCCATCGCTGTTCCTGGAATACTGGATCGCCCGATTAAATCGGGCGATGACACTGAGCGTATGGCACGTTGAGGCGACCGCCAGCATCGACTATGGTTGCCGGCCCCAAGCCGGAATCCACGCCATGACAAAGCCCGCGCAACGCTTCCCCGCTCCCGCAATCGACACCCTGCCCGACGACATCCGCACGCGCCTCCTCGCCGTGCAGGAGAAGAGCGGCTTCGTGCCGAACGTGTTCCTGACGCTGGCCTACCGCCCCGACGAGTTCCGCGCCTTCTTCGCCTATCACGACGCGCTCATGGAGAAAGACGGCGGCCTCACCAAGGCCGAACGCGAGATGATCGTGGTGACGACCTCGGCGGCCAACCAGTGCCAGTATTGCGTAATCGCCCATGGCGCGATCCTGCGCATCCGCGCCAAGAACCCGCTGATCGCCGACCAGGTCGCGATCAACTACCGCAAGGCCGACATCACGCCGCGCGAGAAGGCGATGCTCGATTTCGCGATGAAGATCTCAGCCGACGCGCAGCGGATCTCCGAGGAGGACTTTGCAGCCCTTGCCCCGCACGGCTTCAGCGACGACGACATCTGGGACATCGCGGCGATCTCGGCCTTCTTCGCGCTGTCGAACCGGCTGGCGAACTTCACCGGCATGCGGCCGAATGACGAATTCTATCTGATGGGACGCCTGCCCAAGAAGTGACTTATTGGCAATGCCGGGCAAGACCGTGGCTTCGCCCTGGATCAAGGAGGCACCGGCCGCGTTCGAATGCCGCCCGGCTCGGCGGCAGCACCCTGCTCGACCATTCGCGACCGTTTCGAGATGGCGACGCCGACGCTCGATGATTGGAGACGGCGGGGGTCGTAGCGGATGTCCAACAAAAGCGTTGGCGCGCAGGCTCTCCTCGCCCGGCCTAGGTCCGAAATGATCGCGCCGAAGCGCTATGCCGCTAGCGCTGCACCATCAACGGCAGCGCCGGCGCAAAGCGCTCGGCAAACGTCAGTGTCCTGGCCTGGTGAACTGCGGCAAACGAGGCCGAAATTCCTACTGAGGCGACCGCGAGCAAGGCAACTACGAAAACCAGACGGCGCATGACTACCTCCTGTGTGAGCTCTGTTAGCTCAACAGATGGCGACCGCTTTGTTTCAGGACCGCTTCGTGGGTGCGGAAAATGACTTCGCTCAAGGGACTGTGATGTAGCCCGTCGCGGCCCGAATGCCGTATCGATGCGAGCGCCCGCGTCTAATCGTCCGACGCCGGCCCGCACCAGCCGGGCAGATAGATTGCATCCTTGCTCTTGGCCGCGGCTAGCGCTTTCTCCAGCGCCTTGTCGAAATTGGCGTCCACCGCCTTGCGCGTCAGCTTGCGGCGCAAAAAATCGGCCCAGAGAAACTCGGAAAACGGCGTGGTGTCCTTGGCGAAGCCGCCCATGCGGCGGAGCTCGCCGGCGAGGCTGCGGAACGGATCGTCCTTGAGATCGACCACCGATTTCGGCAGATCGCGGAACGCGCGGCGTGCGCCCTTGGCGTCATAGGGATAGACCCAGCGCTTGTTGTCCATCACGCCCCAGAACGCTTCGCGCTCGACCATGCGGAGATCGCCGACGACGGTCACCAGCACCTCCTTGATGCCCTCGTCGTGCAGCGCGCGGCCGAGATGGTGATGGTCAATCACGTAGTAGCGTCCGTCAGGTCCGGAGACGACGGGGATCATGTGGGTGCCGAGCAGCTCGGACTGCTTCTTCTTGCCATGCTCGCGCCAGCGCTTGCGCTTCTCCTTGACCTCGCGCATGCCGACCGTCATCTGCGTCGGCCGAAGCGACAGGATCGGCACCGGATGCACTCTCGGCTCGCGCGCGTTGGTGGTCATGGTCAAAGGGCCTCTCGTCTGGTTGCAACTGGTCGTCCAGGGTTCCCGGATTATGCCATGGTCGTTGTGGCGGCAAAATGCGTTCACGTGCACCCGACACCACAAGCCACGGCAGCGCCGGGCGCCGGCTTCCCGGCAGTTGCTGCAGCGCAACCCGCGCGTCCCTGCTGCCGGGATGACAACCCTTTCCGAGGGCCGCTCGCAACGCTCCGTGCAAGATCATGCGAACGCACAATGCACGTGCGCGTTGAGAAAATTTTCTGCAACGCTTGTGCCCCGTATGCTATCTAAAATTTGCTGCTTCGGAGTGATCCCCGCACCATGAAATCCCAGCGGCCCATAACCTCGGACGATGAGCACCGGGTGCTCCAGTTCAGGCCGCGCACGACGCCCTCCCCGGTGGTCCGCCGAGGTGGCGGTGTGGTACAGCCGCTGCACGTGCACGCAGCACCCGAACCGCTCGACCTGTCACGTTATGAGCAGCCGCGCGAGGAGCGGGATGACTTCCGCCATCGCATGCTCGCCAACATCGCAGCATTGGCCTTCACCATCGCGCTGACCGCGATCGGGATCTGGCTTGCGGTCAGCATCGCCGACCTGCGCCGGACCCAGGATTGCGTGATGATGGGCCGGCGGGACTGCGCCAAGATCACGACGCCGCATATCTAGGCACGACCGCCCCGGCATCCGGTCGGAGAGGCTCAAGGGCCGGCATCCCCAGCCCTGTCCCCACCCCTGTCCGGCTCCATTGAACTCGGGGCGGCGCTCCGATATACGGGCTTTCGACCCGGCCAGAGGGGGGTTTGAGGGCGTCATTCGGGGCGCGATGCCCACCCACCGTACCACTCTGGAAAATATGACAAATACCCGCAATATATCAAAGGCTTAGTGATGTCCTCCACATTCGATCAGGTCGCTACGATCATCGCTGAAACCTGCGACATCCCGCGCGACACGATCACGCCGGATAGCCATGCCATCGATGACCTCGGCATCGACAGCCTCGATTTCCTGGACATCGCGTTCGCGATCGACAAGCAGTTCGGCATCAAGCTGCCGCTGGAAAAGTGGACCCAGGAAGTCAACGACGGCAAGGCGACCACCGAGCAGTATTTCGTGCTGAAGAACCTGTGCGCGCGCATCGACGAGCTGGTTGCCGCCAAGGGCGCGAGCGCCTGATCGGGCGGTCATGCAACTCGAATACTTCCACATGATCGATCAAATCGTCGACCTCAATGTCGACGAGAAGAAGATCGTCGTCGAAGCCCAGGTCCCCATGGAGAGCACCGTCTTCGAGGGGCACTTCCCGGGCTATCCCTTGATGCCCGGCGTGCTCCTGATCGAATCGATGGCGCAGGCCTCGGGCTTTCTCCTGCTTGGGCTTCTGAAGTTCGAGCGTATGCCTATCCTCGCCGCCGTGAAGGAAGCCAAGGTGCGCGGCTCGGTGTTTCCGGGCGACCTCATGACCCTCGAGGCGAGCCTCGCCCATGAGGGCTCGGGCTACGCCATGACCGAAGCCAAGATCAGGGTCGGCGGCAAGCTGCGCGCGAATTCGGCGCTCACCTTTACGCTAATCCCCTTCCCCAATTCAGATATGCGCGGATACATGGACGCGGTCGCCAAGCGCGTCGGCTTTCCGCAACAGGCCGTATCGCCATGACTGACACCACTTCGAAGCCCGGCCAGACGGAAGTCTGGATCACCGGCATTGGGCTCGCCACTTCGCTCGGCGAGGGACTGGATGCCAATTGGGCCGCGCTCCAGGAGAAGCGCATCAATGTCGACGAGAAGGGCTTTGCGCCCTTCATCGTGCACCCGCTGCTGCCGGTCTCGTTCGACAGCCAGATCCCGAAGAAGGGCGACCAGCGCCAGATGGAAGCCTGGCAGCGGATCGGCGTCTATGCCGCGGGGTTGGCGCTGGATTCCGCAGGCATCAAGGGCAACAAGGACATCCTGTCGAAGATCGACATGGTAGTCGCTGCCGGCGGTGGCGAGCGCGATCTCAACGTCGACACCGGCGTGCTCACGGCCGAGGCCAAGGGAGCGAACGCGCCCGGCTTCCTCAATGAGCGGCTGATGAGCGATCTGCGCCCCACCCTGTTCCTGGCCCAGCTCTCCAATCTGCTCGCCGGCAACATCGCCATCGTGCACGGCCTCGGCGGCACCTCGCGCACCTTCATGGGCGAAGAGGTCGCGGGCGCGGATGCAGCCCGCATCGCGCTGGCGCGCATCGCCTCGGGTGAGAGCGACATTGCCCTGGTCGGCGGCTCGCATAATGGCGAGCGCAAGGACCTCATGGTTCTCTACGAATTCGGCGACTTCAATCTGAAAGACAAGTTCGCTCCGGTCTGGGCGCGCAAGGACCACGCCGGCTTCGCGCTCGGCTCGGCGGGCGCCTTCCTGGTGCTGGAATCGAAGGCGCATGCTGAGGCGCGCGGCGCCAAACCGTTCGCAAAGCTGTCGAGCGTGGTGGCCGACCTCGCCCGGCGCAAGCAGGGCGGCGACATGGAAGCGACGCTGGAGAAGCTGTGGGCGAAATTGCCCAGGCGTGAGGGCAAGGGCGCCATCATCTCGGGCGCGACCGGCGCGGAGCCGGCCACGTCCGAAGAGTGCGGCTTCCTGAAGAATCACGCCGACTTCCCGGTGCGCGCGACCGGCACGATGTTCGGCCACACCATGGAGACGCAATTCCCGCTGGGGATTGCGCTCGCGGCGCTCTCGATCTCCCGCGGCGCGCTGTTCCCGCCGAACGATTCGACCGGAACCGAGATTGAAATGCAGGGAGCGCCTACCCAGATCGTGGTGGTGGGAGCCGGACACTGGCGCGGCGAAGGCATGGCGCTGGTCGAGGCAGTTTAGCTCATTCGTTTGGGGGACACATGACTGCACCGCGCGACAAACTCGGACGTCCCGTCGTCGTCGTCACCGGCATGGGCATCATGACCTCGCTCGGCGCCGGCAAGGCCGACAATTGGTCGAAGCTGGTCGCCGGCGAATCCGGCATCCGCACCATCACGCGCTTTCCGATCGACGGCCTGAAGACCACGATGGCCGGCACGGTCGATTTCGTCAGCGTCGATCCGTTCTCCTCCACCGGCCTGTCCGAGCGGATGGCCGAACAGGTCACGCAGGAAGCGCTCGACCAGGCCGGCATCGGCGCCAAGGGCGATTTCCCGGGCCCGCTGTTCCTGGCCGTCGCGCCGGTCGAGGTGGAGTGGCCGCAACGCCGCGAGCTCGGCCGCGCCGTCGGCAAGCCCGATTTCACCTATGACGATCTCTTACGCATCTCCGGCGGCGGCAAGTACGCCGCCTATCATCACCGCTTCATGTTCGGCTCGGTCGCCGCCTACCTCGCCGAGACGTTCGGCACCAAGGGTTCGCCGATCTCGCTGTCGACGGCCTGCGCCTCCGGCGCGACCTCGATCCAGCTCGGCGTCGAGGCGATCCGCCGCGGCGAGACCGACGCCGCGCTGTGCGTGGCGACCGACGGCACGGTGAATCCGGAAGCGCTGGTGCGCTTCTCGCTGCTCTCGGCGCTGTCGACCCAGAACGATCCGCCGCAGGCGGCCTCCCGCCCCTTCTCCAAGAACCGCGACGGTTTTGTCATGGCCGAAGGCGCCGGCGCCCTCGTGCTGGAGAGCTATGAAGCCGCAACCGCGCGCGGCGCAAAGATTCTCGGCGTCATTGCCGGCTGCGGCGAGCTCACCAATTCCTTCCATCGCACCCGCTCTTCGCCCGATGGGAAGCCGATCATCGGTTGCATGAACAAGACGCTGGCCGATGCCGGCATGACGCCGGACCAGATCGACCACATCAACGCGCACGGCACAGCGACGCCTGAAAACGACAAGATGGAGTACAACACGACATCGGCCGTGTTCGGCGATCTCGCGCAGAAGATCCCGGTCACCTCCAACAAGTCGATGGTCGGCCACACCATCTCGGCCGCTGGCGCAGTGGAGGCGATCTTCTCGCTGCTGACGCTGGAGCATCAGCGCATCCCGCCGACGATCAACTACGACAATCCGGATCCCACGATCCTGTTCGACGTCGTCGGCAACAAGGCGCGCGATGCCCGCGTCACCGCGGTGATGTCGAACTCGTTCGGCTTCGGCGGCCAGAACGCCTCGCTGATCCTGACCCGCGAACCGGCTTGACCGGACGCATGGCGCTGTTTCCTGCGAGCACAAGGGCCCGCGCGCGGGAGGCCGCCAAATCTATCGGCGCCTCCGCGATCGGCGCGGCCACCGTCGGCATGCTGCGCACCACGCGCTATTTCGATCCGGTCAAGACCTCGGACTTCTTCGCGCGCGTCACCAAGCTGATCGGCCCGCGCCTGCGCGAGCACCGCATCGGCCGCGCCAACCTCACCGCTGCATTTCCGGAGAAGTCGCCCGAAGAGATCGAACAGATCCTGATGGGCGTCTGGGACAATCTCGGCCGTGTCGGCGGCGAGTTTGCGCACATGGACAAAGTCTGGGATTACGACCGCGACCATCCGGAGAAGAGCCGGATCGAATTGCCGAAGCGCAGCATCGAGCTGTTCGACCAGATTCGGGACGACGGCAAGCCGGCGCTGATCTTCGCTGCGCACCTCTCCAATTGGGAACTGCCAGCGCTCGCCGCCGTCGCACATGGGCTGGATACCGCGATCCTCTATCGCCGGCCGAACATTGCGTCGGCCGACCGCATCATCCAGGAGATGCGCCAGGTCAACATGGGCACGCTGATCCCTGCGGGCCGCGACGCCCCGCTGCGGCTCGCGCAGGCGCTGAAGGACGGCAAGCACGTCGCCATGCTGATCGACCAGTATCTGACCGGCGGCGTCGAGGTCACCTTCTTCGGCCGCAAGACCCGCGCCAATCCGATGCTGGCCCGCCTGCTGCGCCAGGTCGAATGCCCGATCCACGGCGTCCGCATCATCCGCCTGCCCGGCAGCCGCTTCCGCGCCGAGTTGACGGAGGAGATCCCGCCGGTGCGCGACGCCGACGGCAAGATCGACATCCAGGGCACGACACAGGCGGTCACCAACGTGGTGGAAGGCTGGGTGCGCGAGTATCCGGAGCAATGGTTGTGGTTGCACCGCAGGTGGCGATAGAACTCACTGCTCCGGCAACCCTGCGTCGACCTCGGCCTGAACAACGCGATCCCAGGACCTGATGGCGACGATGCCATTCTGCCGGTGTTTTGCCCGACGGGTCAAATGACCCGAGCCCGGTTCAGCGGCGCGCGACAGTTCACTTCGTGCAGCGCACGAGGAGCCTCGTGTCTTTTTCACCAGCGGGTCGATTTAACCAGGCCGCAGCTCGACTTAAGCGCCGCCACCACCGCCAACGCGAAGGTCGCGGTTCTACTGTGCATGGGGTTGTTTTGCGGAAGTTAGTTTCCGGGTTGATCCCAGAAACGACTACCGCCCCGTCTTCACCTTGGTCCAGAGCCGGTTGATGATCCGCTGGGTCGCTGGATCGCGGGCGGTGATGACGAACAGTTTTGCGAGCGTGGCGTCGTCCGGATAGATGTTCTTGTCGCCGAGGATTTTCGGATCGACCAGCTTCTGGCTGGCGAGGTTGCCGTTGGCGTAGGACAAAAAGTCCGAGTTCTTGGCGGCGACGTCGGGGCGGTAGAGATAGTTGATCAGCTCGTAGGCTTCCTTGACATTCTTCGCGTCGGCCGGGATCGCGAGATTGTCGAAGAACATCTGCGCGCCCTCCTTCGGGATCGTGTAGCCGATCTCGACGCTGCTCTTGGCTTCGGCTGCGCGGGCGCGGGCCTGCATGATGTCGCCGGACCAGCCGACCACGAAGCAGATCTCGCCGGTGGCGAGCGCGCTCAGGTATTCGGAGGAGTGAAACTTGCGCACGAAGGGGCGGACTTTTGCGGCGATATCGGCGGCCTTCTCCAGGTCAGCCTGCTTGGTCGAGTTCGGGTCGAGCCCGAGATAGCTCAGCGCCGCCGGAAAGATGTCGTCGGCGGAGTCGAGCATGTGGACGCCGCAATCCCTGAACTTGGCGAGGTTCTCCGGCTTGAACACAATGTCCCAGCTGTCGATCTTGGCGTCCGGCCCGAGGATCTGCTTCACCTTGGCGACGTTGTAGCCGATGCCCGTCGTGCCCCACATGTAGTTCGCGGCGTAGACGTTGCCGGGATCGTAGATGCCGAGACGCTGCGTCACCACCGGCCATGCGTTGCTAAGGTTCGGCAGCTTCGACTTGTCGAGCTTCTGGAAGATGTTGGCCTTGATCTGGCGCTGGAGGAAATAGGCGGTCGGCACCACGACGTCATAGCCGGACTTGCCGGCCATCAGGCGCGTCTCCAGCGTCTCGTTGGCATCGAAGGTGTCGTAGACCACCTTGATGCCGGTCTCCTTGGTGAAGGCCTCGAGGACGTCGGGCGCCATGTAGTTGGACCAGTTGTAGAAGTTGACGACGCGCTCCTCGGCGGCCGCGCCTTGCGAGAGCAACGTCAGCGCGGTGGCGATCGCCACACCGAGGCGAAACCTGGAGCGGCCGACGTTCGTCATCTTCCCTACCTCTTGCGTCCACGCACCGCGTCGGACAGCCGCTCCAGTGCGGTGTCCAGCGTCTCGTCCTTCTTGGCAAAGCAGAAGCGGACCACCGAGGTCACGGGGTCCTGCTCGTAGAACGCCGAGACCGGGATCGCGGCAACCTTGTAGTCTTTCACGATCCGCCAGCAGAATTCGGCATCGCTCTCGTTGAGCCCGAGCGGCGACAGGTCGACGGTGAGGAAGTAGGTGCCCTGCGACTTCAGCACCGGGAAGCCGAGGCTCTCCAGCCCCTTGGTCAGGCGGTCCCTGCTCCGGGTCAGATCCTTCCGCATCGACAGGAAGTACTCGTCGGGCTTGCCGAGGCCGTAGGCGACGGCGGCCTGGAGGTTCGGCGCGGTGGTGAAGGTCAGGAACTGGTGCACCTTGGCGGCCACGCGCAGCAGCGGCGGCGCGGCGCAGACGAAGCCGATCTTCCAGCCCGTCAGCGAGAAGATCTTGCCGGCCGAGCCGACCTTGATGGTGCGCTCCCGCATGCCGGGGATGGTGATCAGCGGGATGTGCTTGTGCTCGTCGAAAGTGACGTGCTCCCAGACCTCGTCGGTGATCGCGATGACATCGAATTCCTGGCAGTAACGCGCCAAGAGCTCGAGGTCCTCGCGCGGATAGACCACCGCGGACGGATTCAGGGGATTGTTGAAGAGCACCGCCTTGGTCTTTGAATTGAAGACGCTTTTCAGCATGTCCTCATTCAATCGCCAGCCCGGCGGCTCGAGCCGCACCAGGCGCGGAATGCCGCCGGCCTGGCGGATGATCGGCAGGTAGGAATCATAGACCGGCTGGAAGCAGACCACCTCGTCGCCGGGCTGGACCACGGCGAGGATCGCCGAGGTCAGAGCCTCGGTGCCGCCGGAGGTGACCATCACCTCGCTCATCGGATCGAGCTTGAGCCCGTGCCAGTGGCCGTAATGGGTTGCGATCGCCTGGCGCAGCTCCGGAATGCCCATCATCGACGGATACTGGTTGTAGCCGTTGAGCGAGGCGTCCGCGGCTGCGCGACGGATATCCTCCGGACCGGGATCGTCGGGGAAACCCTGGCCGAGATTGATGGCGTTGTTGTCGCGCGCGGCCTGCGACATCGCCTCGAAAATGGTGACGGGAAGGTCGGCAAAGACCTTGTTCAGGGAAGAGCTTTTGGACATCGGCCCGATCAGCCACCGACCTTGCTGGGAAGACCCGCCGCCTTCCACCCGAGCATGCCGCCCGCGAGATGCTTGTCGTAAGGCAGGCCCGCCGCCTGCGCCGCGAGCGAGGCCGTCACCGAGCGTTTTCCCGAGCGGCAGGCGAACACGACCTGCTTGCCGGCGGGATCGGGGATCGCCTTGGGATCGAAGGTCGAGAGCGGCACGACCACGCCGTAAGGATAGGCCTCGGCCTCGACCTCGTTCGGCTCACGGACGTCGACGAGCAGATAGCGCCCTTCCGCGACACCCTTGGAGACCTCGTCCGGGGTCAGATCCTGTACTTGATTTGCCACATCATCCTCCAACGTCGCAGGCGCTTGCCGGGGCGATCCCGGCGGGCGGCAACCTCGCCTCTCGGCCAACGAAAATCAAGCGCTACAAAGGCTTGAGCCGCGCGGCGCAAGTTAAAGCTAAATCGCAGCGACTTGAAGTGCAGCTTTGGTTTGCCTGCCTAGATCGTCACCTGCGTGCCGACCTCGACCACCCGCCCGCTCGGGATCTGGAAATAGTCGGTGGCGTCGTTGGCGGAGCGGCTGAGCGAGATGAACAGCCTATCCTGCCAGCGCGGCATGCCGGAATGGGCGGCGGGCTTCAGCGCCCTGCGCGACAGGAAGAACGAGGTCGACATGATGTCGAACTGCCAGCCGAGCTTGCGGGCGATCGCCAGCGCCTTCGGCACGTTGGGCGATTCCATGAAGCCGAACTTCAGCGTCACCTTGGAGAAGGTCGGGCTGATCTGCTCCAGTTTCACGCGCTCGGCCGGATCGATGCGCGGGGTCTGCGCGGTCTCGATGGTGAGAATGACATTCTTCTCGTGAAGCACTTTGTAGTGCTTCAGACTATGCATCAGCGCGGTCGGTGCGCTCAGGGGATCGCTGGTCAGGAACACCGCGGTGCCGGGCACCCGCTGCGGCGGCCGCTTCTCCAGCATCGCCACGAGGTCGGCGAGCGGGAACTCTAGCTTGCGCGACTTCTCGAACAGCAGTCGGCTGCCGCGCCGCCACGTGTACATCAAAAGGATCATGAAAGAGCCGAGCGCGAGCGGCACCCAGCCGCCCTCGAACACCTTGAGCAGGTTCGCGGCGAGGAAGGTCAGGTCGAGGAGCAGGAACGGCGCGATCAGGGCCGCAGCAGCGAGCGGCGACCACTTCCAGGCCTTCCAGATCACGATAAAGCCCATCATCCCGGTGACCACCATGGTGCCGGTGACGGCGATGCCGTAGGCGGAGGCGAGCGCGCTGGAGGAGCGGAACAGCAGCACCATCATGATCACGGCGACCAGCAGAAGCTGGTTGATGCGCGGGATGAAGATCTGGCCGGAATGGGCTTCAGATGTATGGCGAATTTCAAAGCGCGGCAGCAGCCCGAGCTGGATCGCCTGGCGCGTCAGCGAATAGGCGCCGGTGATGACGGCCTGGCTCGCGATGACGGTGGCGGCGGTGGCGAGCACGACCATACCGCCGCGGACCAGGCCCTGCGGAAACAGCTGGAAGAAGGGGCTCTCGATCGCGCCGGGATCGCCGAGGACGAGAGCGCCCTGCCCGAGATAGTTCAACGCCAGCGCCGGCAGGACGATAAACAGCCAGGCAGTCTGGATCGGTCGCTTGCCGAAATGACCAAGGTCGGCGTAAAGCGCTTCGGCGCCGGTGACCGCCAGGAATACGGCACCCAGCGTCACGAAGCCGATAATGCCGTGGTGGAACATGAAGGACACGGCGTAGAACGGGTTCAGAGCAAACAGCACCTGCGGCTGTGCGATGATCGGATGGATCGCCGCCACCGCGATCACCGCGAACCAGACGCACATCACGGGGCCGAAGAACGCTGCGACACGGGCAGTGCCGCGCGATTGCACCGCGAACAGGCACGCCAGGATCAGCACGGTCAGCGGAACGATGTAGGGCTCGAACCGTAGGGTGACGTCCTTCATGCCCTCGATCGCCGACAGCACCGAGACCGCCGGCGTGATCACGGCGTCGCCGTAGAACAGCGCGCCGGAGATGATGCCGAGCACAACGACGGTCGCCCCGCCGGTGCCGACCGCGCGCTGGGCCAGTGCCATTAAGGCCAGCGTGCCGCCCTCGCCATTGTTGTCGGCGCGGAGCAGGATCACGACGTATTTGAGCGTGACCACCACGATCAGCGCCCACAGGATCAGAGAGACCACGCCGAGGACCGCCGCTGGCGTCGGCGCGCCTTCGGCGCCGGACGCCGCCATCACCGCCTCGCGGAACGCGTAGAGCGGGCTGGTGCCGATGTCGCCATAGACCACGCCGATGCTGCCGAGCGTCAGCGCGCCGAAACCGGCCGTGGTGTGGGCGTCGCCATGCCCATTGGCCGCCACCGTTTCCGGGACGGGAACTGCTACGTCACTTGTCATGGGAGAGCCTGGTGGCCTCTAAAAATGCTTCACTGCACACCGGCAGAGGGCGCGCGGCTTATAGTCCTGCGCTGGTGGCATAGCCTAGCCCGATTCTGGGCCCTCGACATGCAAATTTGCATGGGTCCGCCGATTGCGCTCAAATAGTGACTTGGGTGCCGACTTCAACCACCCGACCAGTCGGAATCTGGAAATAGTCGGTGGCGTCGTTGGCCGACCGGCTCAGCGCGATGAACAGATGGTCCTGCCAGAGCGGCATGCCCGACTGCGCCGACGCCTTCAGCGAGCGCCGTGACACGAAGAACGACGTCGACATGATGTCGAACTGCCAGCCCTGCTTGCGCGCGATCGCAAGCGCCTTGGGCACGTTCGGCTGCTCCATGAAGCCGAAGCGCAGCCGCACCTTCGAGAACTTCTCGCTGATCTTCTCCATGCGGAAGCGTTCGGACAGATCGACCCGC
Source organism: uncultured Alphaproteobacteria bacterium (assembly GCA_963819355.1). GTDB lineage: Bacteria > Pseudomonadota > Alphaproteobacteria > Rhizobiales > Xanthobacteraceae > Bradyrhizobium. The sequence continues at coordinate 364,724 of CAWFVZ010000023.1, forward strand.
GGCGTATGCGAGGTTTCGATGGTCAGGATCACATTGTGCTCGTGCAGCACCTTGTTGTGCTTGAGATTGTGCAACAGCGCCGTGGGCACGAAGGCGGGATCGCTGGTCAGGAATACCGCCGTGCCCTTGACGATGTGCGGCGGTCGCTTCTCGAGGCTGCGGATCAGATCGTCCAGCGGCACCTCGATCCGCCGCGTCTTCTGGATCAGGATTCCCGAGCCGCGCCGCCAGGTCCAGATCGTCGCCGCCATCGCCGCGCCGAACAGCAGCGGCACCCAGGCGCCTTCGAGCAGCTTGAGCAGGTTCGCGCTGAAGAAGGTCATGTCGACCATGACGAAGGGCAGGATCACGGCCGCCGCCGTCGCAGCGCGCCAGTTCCACAATTTCCAGATCACGACGAAGCCCATGATGCCGTCAGCAACCATGGTGGTGGAGACCGCGATGCCATAGGCCGAAGCCAGGTTGCTGGGGGTGCGGAACAACAGCACCAGCAGCATCACGCCGATCAGTAGCAGCCGGTTGACGCGCGGCAGATAGATCTGGCCGGCGTGCGTTTCAGAGGTGTAGCGCACTTCGAAGCGCGGCAGCAGGCCGAGCTGCACCGCCTGATGAACCAGCGAATAGGCGCCAGTGATCACCGCCTGGCTCGCGATCACCGTCGCCGCGGTCGCAAGCCCGACCAGCGGCAGCACCAGATACTCGGGCGCCATGCGGTAGAAAGAATGTTCGATCGCGCTGGGGTCGGACAGCACCAGCGCGCCCTGCCCGAAATAGTTGATCAGGAGCGAGGGCAGCACGAAAAACATCCAGGCCGACTGGATCGGCTTGCGGCCGAAATGGCCGAGATCGGCATAGAGCGCCTCGCCGCCGGTCACCGCCAGGAACACGGCACCCAGCGTCACCAGGCCGATCGTGCCGTGCGACAGCAGGAATTGCAGCGCGTAATAGGGATTGATCGCGGCCAGCACCGATGGGTCGTCGGCGATGTGAACAACACCCAGCACCGCCAGCACCGTGAACCAGACCACCATTACCGGTCCGAAGGCGGAGGCCACCAGCGCCGTCCCCTTACTCTGGACCGCGAACAGCAGCGCCAGGATGATGACGGTGAGTGGCACGACGTAGTGCTCAAATGCGGGCGTCGCGAGCTTGAGGCCGTCGACCGCCGATAGCACCGAGATCGCCGGCGTGATCATGGAATCGCCGATGAACATTGACGCGCCGACCACGCCGAGCGCGAGCAGGAACCAGCTTCGCCGCCCGAGAGCACGCTGGCCGAGCGCCATCAAAGAGAGCGTGCCGCCCTCCCCGTTGTTGTCGGCGCGCAGCAGCAGCAGGACGTATTTGGCGGTGACGACGATCAGGAGCGCCCACAGGATCAGCGAAAGCACGCCGAGCACCATGACCCGCGTGACCGCCTCACCATGGGCGGCGCCCCTGACTGCCTCATGGAACGCGTAGAGCGGCGAGGTGCCGATATCACCGAAAACGACGCCGATGCTCCCGAGCGTCAGGGACCAAAAGCCGGAGGTGACCGGCCCTTCCTGGGTCTCGGTCGATGTGATGCTCGCCGTCATGTGGGTGGAAAACGCTTCGTCCCTGGAATTGATCCAGCGCCTTTTGACGCTTCCGGTGCGCATGTCAATCGGCCCACCACCATAGCAGGTGCTACGGCAGATGCTGTGACGACGCAGCCACGCTCGTCGCCTTCGCGACGAGGCCTCAGGTAAAATGGTAGCGCAAGAGGTTTACGGCTTCAGATCTGGCGGCAGCGGCGGGTCTTCACGCATCAAGGTGATGGTCACGCGGCGGTTGGCCGCGAGCGAAGGGTCGTCCGGGAACAGCGGCTGGGTGTCCGCCTTGCCGGAGACAGCGAAGATGTGCGACGGCGGCAGGCCCTCGCGTTCGAGGATCTGACGCACGGCGTTGGCGCGGTCGGCCGACAGATCGAACGCGCCATAATCGCTGCGGGTCGGCACGAAGCCGGCCGCGGTGTGGCCGGCGATGGAGACGCGCAAGGGGGTTGCCTTGAGCGGGATCGAGAGCTTCTCGATCAGGCGGCGGGTGCGATCGTACGGCACCTTCGAGCCGTCCGCGAACATCGAGCGGCCGTCCTGGTCGACGATCTCGAGATTGAGGCCCTGCTTGGTCTCCTCGAACATGATGTGCTTGGACATCTCGGTCAGTTCCGGCAGGTCCTGCAAGGCCTGGCGCAGCGAGGCCGCAGCGAGCGCAAAGTTGCGGTCAATCTTGAGCTTTGCCCCCGAGGTGCGGTCGCGATCCTCCTGGTCCGGCGTCGGCGTATTGGAGGCCTCTTCGGGCGCGATGTGATCGACGTTCTTGAGCCGCGGGCGGGTCGGCAGGCCGTCGGACTCGACGATGCCGGCGTAGCGCGCTTCGCTCTGGACGCCGAAGGCGTCGCGCATGGAGCCGGCGACGACCTTCAGCTTGTTGGCGTCCTGGGTCGAGAACGCGACGAGCATCACGAAGAAGCTCATCATCAAGCCCATCAGGTCGGCGAAGGTCACGAACCAGCCGTGCCCGCCTCCATGTGCATCGCCGCGCTTCTTTTTGGCCATATCTTATCCCGGCGGGTCAGAACCCGGCGTCCGGCGTTACGCCGGCACCGGCTCGCCTTCGGCGTTGCGATGCTTCTCGGGCAGATAGGCCAACAGCATTTCGCGCACCAGCGTCGGGCTCTTGGAGTTGCGGATCATCAAAATGCCGTCGATGATCAGCGTGCGGTTGGTCTCTTCGTCCAAGAGCTTGCCATGCAGCTTGTCGGCGATCGGTATGCAGAACAGATTCGCGACCAGCGCGCCGTAGAGCGTTGCGAGCAGCGCGGTCGCCATGAACGGGCCGAGCTTGGAGGGGTCGGTCATGTTGGCAAACATCTGCACCATGCCGATCAGCGTGCCGACCATTCCGAAGGCAGGGGCGCAGTCGCCGACGGCGCGGTAGATCTTGCTGCCTTCGTCCAGATGCATCAGGAAATTGTCGCGGTCGCGCTCGAGATTGTCGCGGATGAAATCGAGGTCGTAGCCGTCGGCGACGAAGCGGATGCCCTTGGCGAGGAACGGCTCGTCGGTCTCGACCTTTTCCAACCCCACCGGGCCCTGCTTGCGGGCGATCTCGGCGATGCGGGCGAGCTCGTCGACCAGATCGTGCGCCGACAGACGGCTCATCGTGAAGGCAAACTTGGCGCCGAGCGGCAGGCCGTGCATCAGCGCCGAGAGCGGAAAGCGGATCATGGTCGCTGCGGTCGATCCGCCGAAGATGATGATCATCGCATGCTCGGAGATGAACATGTGAAGATCGCCACCCAGCAGCATCATCGTCGCGATGACGACAATGCCCACCACGAGGCCGACGCCCGTCATGATATCCATGGGAGACTCCAACGCGAACGCCACTCACCGGCCGTCCTGGACGGTGGCGCAGCCTGACCTGAGCCGCGTTGAAGAACCCTAGTTGTCCGCGATTAAAGACGCGTAAAGGATAAGTCTGGGCGGCGCGGCACGCCGCTGCTGCTGCTGCGGGCGCCGCGATTGCCGTCCAGCGACAGGAATCTCAATACTTCGCTAACCATAATCGTGCCGGCTAGGACGACAGGCCGGTCAGCTCCAGGCTGAGTGCGCGCAGGCGCTTGCGCGCGTCGGCATCATAGGCCTGCGGATTGGCGCGCGCCTCGTTCATGCCGTTGAAGAACAGGCCGCTCTTGTCCGCGACGTCGTCACCCTGAATGAGATGGAGGATCGCAGCACCGCCTTGTTCGACGGTCGACATCGGCGTGATGCCGCCGGCGCGGACCATCGTGGTGTTCATGTAGGTTGCCGGATGCAACGCGTTCACGGTGATGCCGGCGCCCTTTAATTCCTCCGCGAGATCGATCGTGAACATGATCTGCGACAGCTTGCTCTGCGCATAGGCGCGCGAACCGCTGTAGCCCTTCGTGATCATGACGTCGTCGAAATCGATCGGATGCTGGCCGAGGGAAGCGACATTGACGATCCGCGACGGCGCCGCGGTCTTCAGCAACGGCAGCAGCAGATGGACGAGCAGGAAGCCCGCGAGATAGTTGACGGCAAAGCGCAGCTCGTGCCCGTCCGCACTCTCCTGCCGCTGCGGGCCGTCATTCTGCGAGCCGATGCCGGCATTGCTGACGAAAACGTCGAGACGCTGGTAATCGCGGATCACGGCTGCGGCGAGTTCGCGTGTACCTGCCATCGACGACAGATCGGCCTGGTAGAAGACCGGCGCGGCGTGGCCGGCCTTCACGACTTCGTCGATCAAATTCTGCGCGCGCGACGTATCGCGGCCATGAATCAGGACGCGCGCGCCCTCGGCAGCAAGGCGGCTCGCAACGTAGCGCCCGACACCATCGGTCGAGCCCGTGATCAGCACCGTCTTGCCGCGCATGTCCATGGCCTATTCCCGTCTAGTGGATCTCCGCCCAACGCCTCAACGCGGCCTTCAGCTTCTCCAGCGAGAAGTCGGGGCTGCGGGCGATTTCGAGGATCGGCGTCTCGCGGCAGCCGCAGAGCTCGGCGGCCTCGGACAGCTTTACGGCCACGTCGAGCGGGATCACGATTGCCCCTGGCCGGTGAGATCAACGGACTTCCCGGACCTGGCATACCGCAACCTTTGCTTGAGTTTGCACGACGACAAGGTAAAATCTCTCACTCAAACGTGATAGCCTTGCGAGCTGATCGGCAAGCAAGGATGCTCTCGTACCGGGCGGGGCTTGAACCTTCTCTCGCCAGCTCGGACCTATCGGATACGGCGGCACACATTCGGTCACGGCAACCAGACTGGCTTGAAAGGAGCTGCAAATGGTCGAAAAGACGTCCGAGGTAAACGCGGCACATCAAGAGACTATCGAACCGGGCGATCCCGCACAGGCGAAGGCGCCGGTCGCAGCCCTGAATGAGGCTCTGCCGGATGATCAACTCGACACGGTTTCGGGCGGTGCGTGGCCGCTTACCATCTCGAAGTATAACACTGGCGCCGGCGGTTAGTCGCTATTCAAGCCAGGAATGCCAAGGCTCAATGCCGGCCACACAAGGCCGGCATGTCCGATGACGTCTTTCTCTTATGCCCAAGCGGCCGGCGAGGAGTCGGCATCGACTTGATGCCTGCTATTGCCGGACTCGGGCCGGCGAAAGGTCGGCTATTGCCCCACCATCACGGCACAGCGGGGTTCACCTCTGCCCTGACTGCGGCGGAGCGCGAGCCTTCTTCTGCCCCAGTTTAGTGAATCTCCGCCGAGCGCTTCAGCGCGGCTTTCAGCTTCTCAAGCGAGAAGTCGGGGCTGCGCGCGATCTCGAGGATCGGCGTCTCGCGGCGGCCGCAGAGCTCGGCGGCCTCGGGCAGTTTTGCGGCGACGTCGAGCGGGATGATGATGGCGCCATGCTGGTCAGCGTGGATCAGATCGTCCGATCTCACGGTCATACCGGCGACGCGCACTTCGCCGCCAAAGCTCTCCGCATGCACCCAGGCATGCGACGGGCCGATCGAGCCGGCGAGCGCCTGGAAGCCGGGGGCCCATTGCGGGATGTCGCGGATCGAGCCGTCGGTGATGACGCCGAGGCAGCCGAGCGCCTTGTGCACATTGCTCTGCACCTCGCCCCAGAACGCGCCATAGCCGACGTCGGGACCGTCGATGTCCTGGATCACCGAAATGCGCGGGCCGTGGCCGGTGCCGACATATTCGTAATATTCGATGCGGCGCTTCGACTGCTCTTCGGCAGGCAGCGAGGACTTCAGCACCGAGCGGATCGCAACCGTGCGGGCATAGCCGACGATCGGCGGCAGATCGGGGAACGGGCAGACCAGCTGCTTGGTGGTGTAGCCGATCAGCCGGCGCTCCGGCGCCACGATCTCCATGGCGTTGCAGATCGTCGGGGTATCATAGCGGCCCAGCGCTTCGAGGACCGAAGCGGGCAGCGGCCCGGTCGCGGTATCAGTCACGGCGTTCTCTCCCAGATGGGCGGCTGATTGACGCGATGCCGCCGGCACAACGCGATATAGCCGAGATCGGGCCTCAACCCAACTCAGGAAGGCTTCATGGCAGGTATCCGCAGGTTAGCTCAGTGCAACCGGTCGGGCCGATCGTCTTGCGGCGGCGGCTCCGACAGGTTCGTCGGTATCGGCGTCGAAGGCGGCGACGAGACCTCGCTCCCCGCGGGCGCAGCGGCGCCGATCGCGCGCGCCTGGTCGCGGTAGGATTTGTAGCCGAGCGGCAGGCAGAGCAGATACAGCACCGTGCCGATCGAGAGCACGTGCCAGGGATAGGCGATCAGAATCGCGATGAAGACGATCACCGCGACGAATGCCGGCAGCACCAGCTCGGGCGGCACGCGCATGCGCTTGGTCTTGCCGGAGAACACCGGCAGGCGCGACACCATCAGGAAGGCAATCAGCAGCGTGTAGGCGGCCGTCAGCGCCGCGGGCGCGCGGCCGAGATCGAGGAACGCGACATAGATCGGCAGCAGCACCGTGATCGCGCCGGCGGGCGCCGGCACGCCGGTGAAGAAATTGGCGGCGAAGGCCGGCTTGTTCGGATCGTCCATGGTGGCGTTGAAGCGCGCGAGCCGCAAGCCGCCGGAGATCGCAAACACCATCGCGGCGATCCAGCCGGCATTGCCGAGCTCGTGCAGCTGCCAGAAATACAGCATCAGGCCGGGCGCGACGCCGAAATTGACGAAATCGGCAAGGCTGTCGAGCTCGGCGCCGAATTTCGACTGGCCCTTGATCATGCGGGCGACGCGGCCGTCGATGCCGTCGAGCGCGGCCGCGAACACGATGGCGTAGACGGCGAGCGTCATCCGCCCTTCGATCGACAGCCGGATTGCCGTCAGCCCGGCGCAGATCGCCAGCAGCGTGATGACGTTGGGCACCAGCATCCGCACCGGAATCGGGCGGAACCGCCGGCGGCGGATGTCGGGATCTCTCAAGTCATAGGGCGTCATGGCTCGTCCTTACCTTAGGGCGAGATATAGCAAGCCGCCTTCGCCTCCGCTATTGCGGCGGAAGGCCCCGACACCGACTTAATGGTTAATTGGCGCGATAGGCGCGCGCCGGGTCGTCCCCGGTGAGATCGGCCAGGATCGTCTCGCCGGCGATCGCGGTCTGGCCTTCCGAGACCAGCGCCTTGGTGCCGACCGGCAGATAGACATCGAGCCGCGAGCCGAACCGGATCAGGCCGAACCGCTCACCGGCGCCGACCGCCTGGCCTTCCTTGACGAAGCAGACGATGCGTTTTGCCACGAGGCCTGCGATCTGGATCACACCGATGCGGCCCTGCGGCGTCGAGATGACCAGCGAATTGCGCTCATTGTCCTCGCTCGCCTTGTCGAGCTCGGCATTGATGAAGAGCCCCGGGCGATAGGCGATGCGGTCCACCCTGCCCGCCACCGGGCTGCGGTTCACATGGCAGTTGAACACGCTCATGAACACCGAGATGCGCGGCAGCGGCCGGTCGCCGAGCCCGAGCTCGGCCGGCGGCAACGCCATGCTGATCATCGAAACCCGGCCGTCGGCCGGCGACACCACGAGGCCATCGCGCACCGGCGTCACCCGCACCGGGTCGCGGAAGAACAGCGCGCACCACACCGTGAGAATGGTGCCGATCCACCCCAGCGGCGACCACAGCCAGAACAGGACGAGGCTTGCCAGCGCAAAGCCGCCGATGAAGGGATAGCCCTCCTTGTGGATCGGCGGGATCTGACGCTGGATCGAATCGAGAATGGACATCGCTATTTGCCGCTCAGAGGTTGATGGCGCGGTTCGTCTCGCGCGGTGAAGTTGTTTAGGCCAGAGTTGGGACCGGAGACAAGCTCACTCCTGCCGCCTGCGCCGTGAGGACGTCCTCGACCGGCGGCGGCTCCCGGTTGGGCGCCGCGTTGCCGTCGGCCATCTGGGCCAGTTTCTCGCGTGCGGCCTCGGCCTCGCGCTGCCTGTTCCACATGCTGGCGTAGAGGCCGCCCTGTGCGAGCAAGCTAGCGTGGGTGCCGCGCTCGGCGATGCGGCCCTGGTCCAGCACGATGATCTCGTCGGCGCCGACGATGGTCGAGAGCCGGTGCGCGATCACGAGCGAGGTACGGTTCCTTGCTACACGATCGAGCGCGCCCTGGATCTCGTGCTCGGTGTGGGTGTCGAGCGCCGAGGTCGCCTCGTCCAGCACCAGGATCGGCGGCGCCTTCAACACCGTGCGCGCGATCGCGACGCGCTGCTTCTCGCCGCCGGACAGTTTCAGCCCGCGCTCGCCGACCTGGGTCTCGTAGCCCTTCGGCGACATGCGGATGAAATTGTCGATCTGCGCCAGCCGCGCCGCCTGCTCGACCTCGGCATCATCGGCGTCCCAGCGGCCGTAGCGGATGTTGTAGCGGATGGTGTCGTTGAACAGAACGGTGTCCTGCGGCACCATGCCTATGGAAGCGCGCAGCGAGGCCTGTGTGACCTCACGGATGTCCTGGCCGTCGATCAGGATTTTTCCGCCGGAGACGTCGTAGAGGCGGAATAGCAGCCGCGACATGGTCGACTTGCCGGCACCTGACGGCCCGACGATCGCGACCGTCTTGCCGGCCGGCACCTCGAAGCTGATGCCTTTCAGGATCGGGCGCGCCGGCTCATAGGCAAAGCGTACGTCTTCGAATCGCACCGTGCCTGCCGAGACAACCAGCGGCTTCGCATCGGGCGCGTCCTTGATCTCGGCCTCACGGCCGATCACGCTGAACATCTTCTCGATGTCGATGATCGCCTGCTTGATCTCGCGATAGACCATGCCCATGAAATTCAGGGGCTGGTAGAGCTGGATCATCATGGCGTTGACCAGCACGAAATCGCCCACCGTGTTGGTGCCGTTACGCACGCCGACCGCACACATCAGCATGGTCGCGGTAAGTCCCAGCGTAAAGATCACGGCCTGTCCGGTGTTGAGGACGGCGAGCGAGGTGTAGGTGTGGACGCTCGCTTCCTCGTAGCGCGCGACCGATTTGTCATAGCGCTGCGCCTCGCGCGCCTCGGCGCTGAAATACTTGACCGTCTCGTAGTTGAGCAGCGAGTCGATCGCCTTGGTGTTCGCCTCGGTGTCGGAATCGTTCATCTTGCGGCGGATTCCGATCCGCCATTCGGTCGCGATGTAGGTGTAGTACATGTAGACCGCGACGGTGATCAGCGTCGCAAGCACATAGCGCCAGTCGAACTGCCAGAGCAGCACGGCCATCAGCAGCGAGACCTCGACGATGGTCGGGATCAGCTGCAGGATCACCATGCGCACGATGACCTCGATGCCCTCGCGACCGCGCTCGAGCACGCGCGTCAGGCCGCCGGTCTTGCGCTCGAGGTGGAAGCGCAGCGACAGCTCGTGCATGTGGACGAAGGTAATGGTGGCAAGCTTGCGCACCGCATGCATGGCGACGCGGGCAAAAATGCCGTCGCGCCATTGCGTCAGCACCGCCATCACGATGCGCATGACGCCGTAGCTCGCGGTCAGGATCAGGGGCGATGCGATCACCCAGAGGTGCCAATTGTCGGCCTGCACCGGCGCGGTGTTGGCGCCCGTGAGTGCATCCGTCGCCCATTTGAAGCTGAACGGCACCGTCAGCGTGATCAGCTTGGCGCGAGCAGCAGCACCATCGACCAGACCACGCGCATCTTCAGGTCGGAGCGGTCGCCCGGCCAGATATAGGGCCACAGATGCGCCAGCGTGCCCATCAGGGTGGCCCGCTCCAGCGGTCCGCCGGCAGGCTCAGGCACGTCGGGGACGTGGGGCGAGTGAGGTGGGCTCATCAAGAAACCTGGAGGCCCGCCGGATGCGGGCGCGTTGCGATTAACTGTTTTCGTTCGTCATATAGAAGCTTCCGGGGGCCAGCGCACCCCGCCAGATGGCGAATCTTCGATTGTTTGTCGCCATTTACCGGTAGATTTGCGGGTGGTCCAAATCAGCGATTGGGCTTGACGCCCCTTCGCTGCAATGCATCATGGCGCCAATGAGCACGATCAAAACCGTCTGTGTCTATTGCGGCTCCGGTCCCGGAACCAATCCCCACTTCGCCGAAGGCGCCAAGGCGTTCGGCAAGGCGCTGGCCGAGAACAACATCCGCCTGGTCTATGGCGGCGGCTCGCTCGGCCTGATGGGCTCGGTCGCGACCTCCGTGCTGGATCACGGCGGCACCGTCACCGGCATCATTCCCGAATTCCTCCGCAAGCGCGAGAATGCGCTGACCCGTGTGCAGGAGATGATCGTCACCCCCGACATGCACGAGCGCAAGCGGCTGATGTTCGAGCGCTCCGACGCTTTCGTGGCGCTGCCGGGCGGCGTCGGCACGCTGGAGGAGCTGGTCGAGCAATTGACCTGGAAGCAGCTCGGCCGTCACGCCAAACCCGTGCTGCTTGCCAATATCGACAATTTCTGGGAGCCGCTGTTCTCGCTGCTGTCGCATATGCGCCAGACCGAGTTCATCCGCGCCGGCCTTTCGGTCGATATCCTCAAGGCCGATCGCGTCGAGGATATCTTGCCGAAGCTGAAGTCGGCTGCGGCACAGATCGCCGAGGCGGAAACGCAGCTCGCCCCGGAAGTCGCGCGCAAGCTCTGACGCCCTACTCTGCCGGAAACGTCACCGCCTCGATCCGGTTGCCGTCGGGATCGACGACGAAGGCAGCATAATAGCGCACGCGGTCGTGCGGCCGGATGCCCGGCGCGCCGTCGGATGCGCCGCCGGCCGCAAGCGCTGCGGCATGAAACGCGTCGACCTCGCCTATCGTCTTTGCCCGCAGGCAGATGTGGACGCCGCTCTCCGGCGGCACCCGCGGCATGCCCTCGCGCAGATTGATCCAGAATTCCGGATAGGCCTTGCCGAAGCCGATCGTCCGCGGCCGCGTGACGAGGCGCGTGAGGCCGAGGGTCGCGAGGGTTGCTTGGTAGAATGCGGCGGAGCGTTCGAGATCGCTGGCGCCGACGGAGATGTGGTCGATCATTGCTAGCGCTCCCCTCTCTCCTCGTCATTGCGAGCGAAGCGAAGCCATCCAGAATGCGTCCGCGGAGACAGTCTGGATTGCTTCGTCGCTTCGCTCCTCGCAATGACAGCGTTTGTGGTGACACCTACGCCGGCGCGCCCGACTTCACGAGCTTGTAGATCACCGAATCCATCAGCGCCTGGAACGAGGCGTCGATGATGTTCGGGGAGACGCCGACCGTGGTCCAGCTGTCGCCATTCTCGTCCTCGCTCTCGATCAGCACGCGCGTGACCGCGCCGGTGCCACCGTTGAGGATCCGAACGCGGTAGTCGATCAGCTTCAATCCATCGATGTATTTCTGGTATTTGCCGAGGTCCTTGCGGAGCGCAACGTCGAGCGCGTTGACGGGGCCGTTGCCCTCCGCGGCCGAGATCAAATGCTCGCCGGCGACGTCGACCTTGACCACGGCCAAGGCGACAGTGACGCGCTCGCCGAGCGCATTGTAGCGCTGCTCGACATTGACGTCGAACTGCTCGACCTCGAAATACTGCGGCACCTTCCCGAGTGTACGGCGCGCCAGCAGATCAAACGAGGCGTTGGCGGATTCATAGGCGTAGCCGGCTGCCTCGCGCTCCTTCAGCTCCTCGACCAGCCGCGTCAGCTTCGGATCGCTTTTTTCGTAAGCGATGCCGGCACGATCAAGCTCGGCAATGACGTTGGAGCGGCCGGCCTGGTCGGACACCAGTACCTTGCGATGATTGCCGACCATCTCCGGCAACACATGCTCATAGGTCTGCGGATCCTTCATCACGGCGGAGGCGTGAATGCCGGTCTTGGTGACGAAGGCGCTCTCGCCGACATAGGCCGCGTGCCGGTTCGGCACGCGGTTGAGCATGTCGTCGAGCGTGCGCGAGACTTTGACCAGGGTCGCCAGTTTCTCCGGCGTGACGCTGATCTCGAAGCCGTCGGCAAACTCATGCTTCAGCTTCAGGGTCGGGATCAGCGAGCAGAGATTGGCGTTGCCACAGCGCTCACCGAGACCGTTCAGCGTGCCCTGGATCTGCCGCGCACCGGCGCGTACCGCGGCGAGCGAATTCGCCACCGCCTGCTCAGTGTCATTATGGGCGTGGATGCCGATGTGATCGCCGGGGATGTGTTTTGTGACCTCGGTGACGATGGCCTCGACCTCGTTCGGCATGGTGCCGCCGTTGGTGTCGCACAGCACCACCCAGCGCGCACCGGACTCATAGGCGGCCTTCGCACAGGCGAGCGCGAAGCTGGCGTCCTCCTTGTAGCCATCGAAGAAATGCTCGCAATCGAGCATCACCTCACGGCCGGCGGCCTTCGCGGCCGCAACGCTGTCACGGATCGAAGCGAGATTTTCCTCCTTCGTCGTCTCCAGCGCGACGCGCACCTGATAGGCCGACGACTTCGCAACGAAACAGATCGCGTCAGCTTTCGCCTCGAGGAGACCGGCAACGCCTGGATCGTTCGAGACCGAGCGCCCCGCCCGCCGCGTCATGCCGAAGGCGGTGAAGCGCGCATGGGAGAACGCCGGCTTGGTGCCGAAGAACTCGGTGTCAGTCGGATTGGCGCCGGGATAGCCGCCCTCGACATAATCGATGCCGAGCTCGTCGAGCATCGCGGCGATGATCTGCTTGTCGGCCAGCGTGAAGTCGACGCCATTGGTCTGCGCGCCATCGCGCAGCGTGGTGTCGAACAGATACAGACGCTCCTTGCTCATTGCGGTGCTCCCGACGCGGGTCCGGTGCCGAACGTCTTCTGCATGGTGGTGTTGGCGAGCCACTCGTCGTTGACGGTGATGCTGTTGCGCTGCATGGCGACATAGCCGCGCTTGGCGAAAAAGCCCTGCGCGGTATCGCTGGCGTCGACCGTCAATTTTTCCGCACCGCGACCGCCCGCGAGCTTCTCGAGCGCGTCGACCAGCAGGGTCGCAATGCCCTGTCCGGCCACCGCCGGATGCACATAGAGCATGCGGATGTGATCCTTGCCGCGCAGCGACGCAAAGCCGACGGGCGAGCCCTCCAGCGTGGCGATGAGCGTCAGGTCGGCCGCGAGCCGCTTGCCGAACTCTTCGTCCTCGGCGGCCGCCATCCAGGCTTGCTGCTGCGCCTCGTTGTAGTCGTCACCGGTCAACTCCTCGATGCTGGCGGCGAAGATCGCGGCCAGCAGCGAGACGTCGTCCGGCAAGAATGGCCGCAGGCCGGGCTTGGGGTGCGCTTGTGCCATCACGCAAGCTCCCAGGTCGTCACTGGCTTGCCGTCGGAATCCTTGCCGTCCTTGATGACGACGCCCTTCGCGGCAAGCTCGTCACGGATGCGATCGGACTCCTTGAAGTCTTTTCGCGCACGCGCAGCGGTGCGTTCCGCGATCAGGCGGTCGATCTCGCCAGCGTCGACGCCGCTCGCCTGCCGCTTCCGGCTTTCCCACTGCGCGGCGCTCTCGGAAAGGAAGCCGAGCTGACGCAGCGAGGCAGAAAGGCCGGCCGGATCGGACGAATTGCGCAGACCATGCAGGGCCGCGATCGCCTGCGGCGTGTTGAGGTCGTCGAGCAGAGCTTCGACCACGGACGCCGCCGGCTTGGACGGCTCGACGTCAGCCGCAAAGCGATACCAGTCATTGAGCGTCCTGGCGCTCTCCTCCAGCGACTTCATGGTCCAGTCGATCGGCGAGGTGTAGTGCGTCTTCAGCATGTTGAGGCGCAGCACCTCACCCGGCCAGTCCGCGAGCAGATCGTGGATGGTGATGAAGTTGCCGAGGCTCTTCGACATCTTCTCGCTCTCGACCTGCAGAAAGCCGTTGTGCATCCAGTAGTTCGCCATGCGCTGCTGGTGAAAGGCGCAGCAGGTCTGCGCCACTTCGTTCTCGTGATGCGGAAACACGAGATCGATGCCGCCGCCATGAATGTCAAACTGCTCGCCGAGATGCTTCCACGCCATGGCCGAGCACTCGATGTGCCAGCCCGGCCGCCCCTGCGCGGCGATGCCGGCCGGCGACGGCCAGGACGGCTCGCCCGGCTTCGACGGCTTCCACAACACGAAGTCGGTCGCATCGCGCTTGTAGGGCGCCACATCGACGCGCGCGCCGGCGATCATCTCGTCGAGCGACCGCTTCGACAGCGTACCATAGCGCGGCAGCGTGGAATTGGCCGCGTTCATCGCCTGCGGCGAGAACAGCACATGGTCCTCCGCGGCATAGGCAAAGCCACCCGCAATGAGCCTTTCGATGATCTCGCGCATCTCGCCGATGTGCTCGGTCGCGCGCGGCTCGACGCTCGGCCGGAGCGCGCCAAGTGCATCGACGTCGGCGTGAAACTGTTTTCCCGTCTGCTCGGTGACCTTGCGGATCGCCTCGTTGAGCGGCAGGCCGGGGAAATCCCGCGCCGCACGGTCGTTGATCTTGTCGTCGACGTCGGTGATGTTGCGGACGTATTTGACATGCGCATCGCCGTAGAGGTGGCGAAGCAGCCGAAACAGCACGTCGAACACGATCACCGGACGTGCGTTGCCGATATGGGCGAAGTCATAGACGGTCGGCCCGCAGACATACATGCGGACATTCTTCGCATCGAGCGGCACGAAGGTGCGCTTGTCCCGGCTCAACGTGTCGTAAAGACGCAATTCCATATGGACACCCGTCGGCTGTTGGCCGGGCGTCCAGTGCTCTCAATGGTTTTGAGAAAAGACGGCTCCAGCCAGCGAATCGCTAGCTCGTAATCTCGCGGCAAATAGCGCAAATGGCGAGGAGACCGTTCATGCGGCGACATATGGGCTATGAGGCGGCCCCGCGTCAAGAGAGCCGCGAAAATGCCGTCTTATCTCCGCAAAGCGCAGGCCACCCGCCGCAATGGTTCCGTTCTCCTTAACCATTTGAGTTTATTACGTTGACGGGCGGTCCCCAGCCCCCGGTGCACCCCATGCGATCCCTGCTCGCGCTCGTCTCCTGTGCCACCATCGTCGCGGCATCCAGCGCTTTCGCCGAGAGCCGGATCTTCATCATCGCCAACCAGGCCGACGGCTACGGCGTGGACCAATGCCTGGCCACGGGCGAGAAATGCGGCGCGCAGGTTGCCCGCAGCTACTGCCAGTCACGGGACTTTGCACAGGCTTCGGCCTACCGCCGGGTCGATCCCGATGAAATTACAGGCTCTGTCCCCAAATCCGGCGCAAACTGCTCCCATGGCCATTGCGACGAATATGTCGCAATCACCTGCCAGCGCTGAATTCGCTCGGAACTTGCGGACCTTAGGACCAATCTTCGGCCCCTGAAACGACGTGACGATGCCGCAGGAAGCGGCTATGTGAGGGCCCACTCGGCCCCCCAAGTCACATTGGAAAATCACATTGGGCCGTGACCTCGCTAGAATGGCGGATATGCCTGAATTTTTGTCTCTGTCCCGTCCCCGCTCCCTCCTTGCCTGCGCCGTGCTCCTGAGCAGCGTCGTGCTCGCCAGCAATGCTCTCGCACAGGCTGGACCACCCGGTCCGCCGCCACCTCCACCCGCGCAACAAGGCGGGCTCGGACCGAACCCGATGTGCTCGCGGCTGGAAGGCCAGCTCGCTGCGCTCAACGGTGGGGCGAGCGGCGACCCCGCGCGCGACGACCAGATCCGCCGCTACCAGGATTCCCAGAGCCGCCAGCAGGCCGAGCTCGACCGCGTCACCATGCAGGCCAAGCGCATGGGCTGCGATTCCTCCGGCTTCTTCTCGCTGTTTAACGGCCAGTCGGCGCAATGCGGTCCGGTCAACACCCAGATCCAGCAGATGCGCGCCAATCTGGACCAGATCACCGGCAATCTCGAACGCCTGCGCGGCGGCGGTCCCGGCGGCAGCCCCGAGCGCGACAGCCAGCGCCGCTCGGTTCTGATTGCGCTCGCGCAGAACAATTGCGGCCCGCAATACGCCAATGCCGCACAGTCGCAGGGCGGCAACTTCCTGAACAATCTGTTCGGCGGCGGCAACAACCCCAACAATCCGCCGGGCGCGCCGCCCTCCGATCTCGGCCCGCAGTCCGGCACCTATCGCACCGTGTGCGTGCGCACCTGCGACGGCGCCTATTTCCCGATCTCGTTTGCGACCGTGCCGGCGCGCTTCCCCGATGACGAAAAGACCTGCAAAGCGCTGTGCCCGGCTGCCGAAGCCGTGCTCTATGCCCACCGCAATCCCGGCGAGGACATGAGCTCCGCGGTCTCCATCAGCGGCCAGCCCTACACGGCGCTGCCGACCGCCTTCAAATTCCGCAGCGAGTTCAATCCGTCCTGCTCCTGCAAGGCGGCGGGCCAGAGCTGGGCCGACGCGCTGAAATCGGCCGACGACAAGGCCGCCGTCGAGCAACAAGGTGACATCATCGTCACCGAAGAGAGCGCCAAGAAGATGCAGCAGCGCCAGCTCACCAAGGGCGCGCCGGCCACGACTGCGAAGAAGGGCGCGACGCCTGCGCCGACGACGGCCACTGCACCGGCCGCCACGCCGCCTGCGGATACCGGCACCGCCGCTACATCGGAGAACAAGCCGATCCGCTCAGTCGGACCGAGCTTCCTGCCGCAGCAGCAGAAGTAGCTCTACCCCTCGAACGCATCGATCGAGGCGCGGCTGCCGCGTGACACCAGCGTCTTGTCGGGCCCGGGCAGCTTCTCGCCCTGATCGCGAAAGCGATTGGTGATGGGATAGCGGCGGTCGCGGCCAAAATTTTTCAGCGTCACCTTCACGCCGGGCGCGGCCTGGCGGCGCTTGTATTCGGCAACGTTGAGGAGATGGTCGATGCGGGTGACCGTCTCGCGGTCGAAGCCCGCGGCGATAATCTGGTCGAGCGGTTCCTCGCGTTCGACCAGCCGCTCGAGGATGGCGTCGAGGACTTCATAGGACGGCAGCGAATCCTGATCGGTCTGGTTCTCGCGCAGCTCCGCCGTCGGCGGACGCGTGATGATATCGGGCGGGATGACCTCGCCCGCGGGTCCGAGCGCGCTGTCAGGCTTCCATGAATTGCGCAAGGCCGCCAGCCGAAACACCTGCGTCTTGTAGATGTCCTTGATCGGGTTGAAGCCGCCGTTCATGTCGCCATAGAGCGTGGCATAGCCGACCGACATTTCCGACTTGTTGCCGGTAGTCACCACCATCAGGCCGGTCTTGTTGGAGATCGCCATCAAAAGCGTGCCGCGGGTACGGGCCTGGAGGTTTTCCTCGGTGATGTCGGGCGGGAGATTCTTGAAGATGCCGGACAGGATGGTCTCGAAGCCGTTCACAGCTTCGGCGATCGGCAACACCTCGTAGCGGATGCCGAGATGGCCCGCGAGTTCGCCGGCGTCCGCAATCGAGCTTGGCGCAGTGTAACGAAAGGGCAGCATCACGCCGTGCACCTGGTCGGCGCCGAGCGCATCGACCGCGATCGCCGCGCAGAGGGCGGAATCGATGCCGCCGGAGATGCCAAGCAGCACGCCAGGGAAGCCATTCTTGGTGACGTAGTCGCGCAGGCCGAGCACGCAGGCGGCGTAGTCGGCGCGGTCGCCCTCGGGCTGCTGTGCGATAGGACCCGTGCAGCGCCAGTCGTCGCCGGTCTTGATGAAGCGCAGCGTGGTGATGTTCTCCTCGAACGCCGGCAGTTGGGCTGCGAGCGAGAGGTCACCGTTCAGCGCAAACGAAGCGCCGTCGAACACGAGCTCGTCCTGGCCGCAGACCTGGTTGAGATAGACGAGCGGCAGGCCGCACTCGGTCACCCGCGCCACCACAACCGACAGGCGGACGTCGTTCTTGTCGCGGGCGTAGGGCGAGCCGTTCGGCACCAGAATGATCTCGGCGCCGGTCTCAGCCAGCGTCTCGACCACGTTCTCGTAGTCCTCGGATTCCTCGAGCCAGATGTCCTCGCAGATCGGCACGCCGATCCGCACGCCGCGCACGGTGACGGGGCCTGACGCGGGCCCGCGCGCAAACAACCGCTTCTCGTCAAACACACCGTAGTTCGGCAGGTTGCATTTGAAGCGCAAGCTTGCGATGCGGCCACCGTCGAGCAGCGCGCAGGCATTATAGAGCTTGCCGTCCTCGACCCAGGGCGTACCGACCAGCATGGCCGGGCCGCCATCGGCGGTCTCGCGCGCCAGCTGCTCGATCGCCTCACGGCAGGCGGCCTGAAATGAAGGCTTCTGCACGAGGTCTTCCGGCGGATAGCCGGCGATGAACAATTCCGGGAACAGCACGAGATCGGCTCCGTCCGCGGAGGCCTGCGCGCGCGCAGCCCGCACCTTGGCGGCGTTGCCCTCGATGTCGCCCACGGTCGGATTGAGCTGGGCAAGCGTGACCGCGAATGCGTCGAGACGTTCGGTCATGGCCGCCTTGTCCGATCTTGTGGCTAGAGGAACCCCAACCGCTCGACGATGGCGAGGGTCCAGAATGCCCCGGCCATCAGCAGCGCGACGCCGACGGCGGCCGAGCCCATGTCCTTGACCCGACCGATCTGCTTGTCGTGGTCCATGGTCAGGCGGTCGGCGAGCTTCTCGATCGCGGTGTTGAGCAGTTCGACCACCAGCACGAAGGCCACGGCACAGACGAGCTCAACCGCGCGCGTTGCCGTCGAGCCGACGAACCAGGCGAGCGGCAGCGACAGCAGGAGCGCAAAAATCTCCTCGCGGACGGCCTGCTCCGAACTGAACGCAAAGGCCAGGCCGTTGCGGGAGTTGATCGTGGCCTTCCAGATCCGCAGCAAGGTTCTAGAGCCCCGCCGCGGCCGGCATCGGCCTGACCTTGCCGGCGCGTTCCTGCTTGAGCAGCTCCGCGACCAGGAAGGCCATATCGATGGACTGCTCGGCATTGAGGCGGGGATCGCAGACCGTGTGGTAGCGATCGTTGAGATCCTCGTCGGTGATTGCGCGGGCGCCGCCAATGCACTCGGTAACGTCCTGGCCGGTCATCTCCAGGTGCACGCCGCCGGCGTGGGTGCCTTCGGCCGCGTGGATCGTGAAGAACGACTTCACCTCCGACAGGACGCGGTCGAACGGCCGCGTCTTGTAGCCTGACGTCGAGGTGATGGTGTTGCCGTGCATGGGATCGCACGACCAGACCACCGCCCTGCCCTCGCGCTTCACCGCGCGGATCAGGTTCGGCAGATGGTCGGCAATCTTGTCGGAGCCGAAGCGGTTGATCAGGGTCAGCCGGCCCGGCTCGTTGTCAGGATTGAGCACGTCGATCAGCTTCAGCAGCTCGTCGGGCTTGAGCGACGGGCCGCACTTCAGGCCGATCGGGTTCTTAATGCCGCGGAAATATTCAACATGGCCGTGATCGAGCTGGCGGGTGCGGTCGCCAATCCAGATCATGTGGCCCGAGGTCGCATACCAGTCCCCGGTCGTGGAATCGACGCGGGTCATGGCCTGCTCGTAGCCGAGCAGCAGCGCCTCGTGGCTGGTGTAGAAATCGGTGGCGCGCAGCTCGGGATGGGATTCGAGATCAAGGCCGCAGGCGCGCATGAAATTCAGCGCGTCCGAGATGCGGTCGGCCAATTCCTTGTAGCGGCGGGACTGCGGTGAATCCTTCAGGAAGCCGAGCATCCATTGATGCACGCTGCCGAGATTGGCGTAGCCGCCGGTAGCGAAGGCGCGGAGCAGGTTCAGCGTCGCGGCCGACTGGCGATAAGCCATCAGCTGGCGCTGCGGATCCGGTACGCGCGCTTCCTTGGTGAAGGCGATGTCGTTGACGATGTCGCCGCGATAGCTCGGCAGCTCGACGCCGTTGATCTTCTCGGTCGGAGATGACCGCGGCTTGGCGAACTGGCCGGCGACGCGGCCGACCTTCACGACCGGGACGGCGCCGGCATAGGTCAGCACCACCGCCATCTGGAGCAGCACACGGAAGAAGTCGCGGATGTTGTTGGCGCCGTGCTCGGCAAAGCTCTCGGCGCAATCGCCGCCCTGGAGCAGGAAGGCGTCGCCGGCCGCCACGCGCGCCAGCGCCTTCTTCAGATTGCGCGCCTCGCCCGCAAACACCAGCGGCGGAAAGGTCGCAAGCTGCGCCTCGACGTCGGCCAAAGCCTTGGCGTCGGGATAATCGGGCACCTGTAGCACCGGCTTGCTGCGCCAGGACTCGGGCGTCCACCGCTCGGACATCGCAATCTCTCCGTGAAGCAAAAAGTGCAACCTGATCTGTGGGTTGCGAGGGCCGCCTTATACACAGGCTCGTCCCCGGCCGCCAGTTGTAAATCCATTTCGCATTGCAAACCCTTGCGGGCAAAGCCGAATTCGCATTTGCTAGGGATGGCAGAGCAAACCGGCAAGACACCTTCCACCCATGGACGCGGCATTGGACGACGTTTTCATCGACGAGATCAGCTTCCCGGCGACCGACGGGTATGCGCTGACCGGCACCCTGTTCCTGCCGCGCGGGGCCAAGCGCCATGCTGTCCTGATCAATTCGGCGACCGCCGTCCCGCGAAAAATCTATCGCGGCTTTGCCTCCTACCTCGCCCATCGCGGCTGCGCGGTCATGACTTACGACTATCGCGGCATCGGCGACTCCCGGCAGCCGGCGATGGTCGGCTACAACCGGCCGAAATCGCTGGTGGGCTTCAAGGCCTCGATGTCGGACTGGGCAGCGCTCGACGTCACCGCCGCGGTACGCTGGATGCGCGAGCGCTACAACACCCTGCCCTTCGCCTATGTCGGCCATTCCTTCGGCGGCCAGGCGCTCGGGCTGATCGAGAACAACACCGAAATATCACGCGCAATATTGCTGGCCTCGCAAGCCGCGACCTGGCGGCTGATGACATCGCCGGAGAAATACCGCGTCTACGCTTTCATGAATTTTGTTGGCGTGCCGCTGGTCCACGCCCTCGGTTACGCGCCGGGCTGGGCCGGCGTCGGCGAGGATTTGCCCAAGGGCGTGTTCCTGCAATGGGCCGAATGGGTCTCGAGCCCGCGCTATCTCTTCGATTCAAAACTGCCGGCGCTTCAGAATTTTGCGAAGTTCAAGGGCGAGCTTCGCGCGCTCTGCTTCTCCGACGATCCCTGGGCGACGCGGCCCGCGGTCGAGCTGCTCGCGTCCGGCTTCACCGCGATCAAGCCGGAGGTGCTCACCGTGAAACCGTCCGACGTCGAGGCCAAGGCGATTGGCCATTTCGGCTTCTTCCGCCCCGAACACCGCGACACCTTGTGGCGCGGCGTGGCGGAGTGGATCCAGGGGGAGTGAGGGCGGCCTACGCACTCTCAGCCAGCGGCGGCTACAGGCAACTTGACGACGACCCGCAGCCCGGCTGGCCCCACCTCCGTGACGTTCATAGCCGATCGACGATCCGCTTGACGATCGAGAGGCCGAGACCGACGCCATCGCCTTCCGGACGTTGACCACGGAAGAACGGCTCAAAAATCCGCCCAACTATCGCGGTGGCGCGCTGATCTTCGCGGCGGGACTGGCCGTGATCGCGGCGTTCATGGTCGCCTGCCTGCTGCTGATTCCGCAGCGCGCGGGACAGCATCCCGGCGAGACCCCGGCGGTCGAACCGGCCTGAGAAAGTTAGCGAATGATCGTCGTCAGAGACGAGTAGCGCTTGTTGGGCTTTGCTTCGCTGGGTGCGAACTGCGCAAAAGCGTCGCTGACGCGCACCGCCGGCGGCGTGTCGCCGGCAAAGCGGAATTCCTTCGGCCGCGGCGCGTAGAAGCTCGCGCTGTAATAGGCGTCGTCGAAGCGCGCCTCGCCGACGCCGAACACTGCGTCGCAGGCGAACAGGAGCGCGTAGACTCCCGCGACCGCAACGACGATCTCCTTGAGAATTGACATGCTGATGCCCCACCCTTTTGCCGGGAAGCATGCACATCGGTTCCAAAACCCAAGTTTAAGCCGGGGCAGTTCTTATCCGCAGGGTTTTCCGCCGGTGAACGGATCGCAGACAATTTTACCGATCTCGAAAAAGAGAGCCCGCCTGACCGGACGGATCAGGCGGGCTCCAGGATTGGCCGCTCGGGAGGTATCAGACGGCCAAATTCATCCACACCGCCTTGGGCTCGGTGAAATTGTCGATCGCAGCGGTGCCGTGCTCGCGGCCGAGGCCGGAGTCGCGCTCGCCGCCCCAGGGCAGGCGCACGTCGGTATGGCCATAGGTGTTCATCCAGACCGTGCCAGCGCGCGCCCGCTTGGCGAAGCGCTGGAGCTTGCCGATGTCGCGGCTCCAGACGCCGGCGGCGAGGCTGTAGGCCGTGCCGTTAGCGATCCGTAAAGCATCAGCTTCGTCCTTGAACTTGATGACGCTGACGACGGGGCCAAAGATCTCTTCCTGCGAAATCCGCATCTCGTGCGCGACATTCGCGAACACTGCGGGGCTGATGAAATAGCCGCGCTCGCCGACCTTCTCGCCACCAGTGACGAGGGTCGCGCCCTCTGTCTTTCCGATGTCGACATAGTCGAGGATCGATTTCATCTGCTTCTCGGAGATGACGGGGCCGAGTGCGGTCTTGCGATCGAGCGGATCGCCCATCTTGATCGTTTTTGCGCGCGCAGCCAGCCGCTCGACGACTTCGTCATAGGCCTTCTCCTGCACCAGCACGCGGGAGCCGGCCGAGCAGACCTGGCCGGCATTGAAGAAGATGCCGGAAGCAGCAGCTTTGGAAGCCGCTTCGAGATCGGCATCGTCGAAAATCACGTTGGCCGACTTGCCACCGAGCTCGAGCGAGACGCGCTTGAAGTTGCTGGCAGCGCCCTTCATGATCCCGCGGCCCACGCCGGGCGAGCCGGTGAAGGTGACCTTGTCGACGTCGGGATGATTGACCAGCGCGTCGCCGACGACACGGCCGGGTCCGGTGACGACGTTGAAGACGCCCGCCGGCAGGCCGGCTTCGAGTGCCAGCTCGGCGATGCGCAATGCCGACAGCGAGGTCAGCTCGGCCGGCTTCATCACGATGGTGCAGCCGCAAGCCAGCGCCGGCGCCAGCTTCCACATGCCGATCATCAGCGGGAAATTCCACGGCACGATCGCGGCGACCACGCCGACCGGCTCGCGCACGGTGTAGGTCAAGGCGTCGTCGCGCACCGGCACGACGTCGCCGCTGATCTTGTCGGCCCAGCCGGCGTAATAAATCAGCGTGTCGACGGCAGCCGGAAAGTCCTGGCGCAGCGTTGCCGAGATCGGCTTGCCGGCGTCGATCGATTCGATCTCGATGATCTCGTCGGCGTGTTGCTTGAGCAGGTCCGCCCAGCGCATCAGGATCTGGCCGCGCTCGGAGGCGCGCATCGTGCGCCACGGGCCTTCGAAGGCGCGGCGGGCGGCCGCGACGGCGTGGTCGACATCGGCCTCGTTGCCTTCGGCGACGATGGCAATGACCTGGCCGGTCGCGGGATTGAGCGATTTGAAGGTGCGACCCGAGCTCGCCGGTACGCGCCGGCCATCGATGAGCAGGTGCTGGGGCCGGGCCATGAACTCGGCGGCGGGGAAGCGCGCAAAGTCATATGCAACTGACATCATATTTCCTCCGTTTCTGGTATGCCAGACTATGACGGTAATAGCCGGAGTAAATATGATATGGTGTGCCTATGACTTACTCTAAATATGAACTCAACTTCATAAGGTCGTTCCATGCTCCAGATCGAGATCGAGGCAGTTTGGCGGTTTCGCCGGGAGGGCAGCCCGCGCACCGCGGTGGTCATGCTCGGTGTGCTCAACGAAATCCGGAAGACCGGAAAAATCTCCAGCGCGGCCGCCGACGCCCACCTCTCCTACCGGCACGTCTGGAACCTGATCGAGCAATGGTCGGAGTTCTTCGGCACGCCGCTGGTCGAGACCCGGCGCGGCAAGGGCACCAAGTTGACCGCCATTCGGTGAGCGGCTGGTGTGGGCCGGCGAGCGCATGCAGGCCCGGCTCGGGCCTCAGCTCGAAAACCTGGCCCAGGAGCTCGCAAGCGAGATCAAGCCGTTCCTCGAACAGCGCCCTTCCGTGATCCGCGTCCATGCCAGCCATGGCTTTGCGGTCGCGAAGCTCCGCGAATTCCTCGATCGCGAGCCCGGCATCGGCGTCGATTTGCGCTATGTCAGCAACCAGCATTCGCTGGTCTCGCTGGCGCAGGGCGCTTGCGACCTCTCCGGGCTGCATCTGCCGCGCGGCGAGCTACGCGCCCAGGGCATCAACGCCGCCCGCGAATGGCTCGATCCGCGCGAGGACCGCGTCATCAATTTCGTCACGCGCGAGATGGGGCTGATGGTCGCGCGCGGCAATCCGTTGCGGATCGCCTCGCTTCGCGATTTGACCGAACCGAAGGTGCGCTTCGTCAACCGCGATCACGATTCCGGCACACGTCTCCTGTTCGACCGCCTGCTCGCCGCGCAAGGCATCGACCAGAGCAGGATCAACGGCGCGCAGCAGATCGAGTTCACCCATGCGGCGGTCGCAGCCTACGTCGCGAGCGGCATGGCCGACGTAACCTTCGGCGTCGAGGCTGCCGCCAGCCAGTTCGGTCTCGATTTCATCCGGGTTCTGACCGAGGATTACTTCTTCGTCTGCAAACGCGCCTTCCTGGAGACGGAGCCGATGCGACGTATCCTCGACATTATCCGCAGTCATGATTTTCAGGCGGCGGTCGCTGCCCTGCCCGGCTACACCCTGTCCGATACGGGCGAGGTCTCCGGCGTAAAGGCCTTCCTAGAGATGCACTCTGCGCGCTGATGCCGCGGATTTCCAGCGCATGCTCGAACGCCTCGGACTCAAGCTGACGATCGAGCGCGCCTGACCGTCGAGATTGCTGCCGGATGTGCCGGCTACTCGTCCTTCAACGCCGAGATCACCTGCTCGCCCTGTGCAGTCAATCGATAGGACACCAGCGGACGGCTCGATGGCGGCTTGCGGTCGATCTCGACGATATAGCCGCGCACCATCAGGGCTTCGAAGCTGCCATAGTAACCGTACATGCTGATCTCGCTCTGCCTGAGCACCTTGAACTCGCGCAGCACGCGGATCTCGTTGCCCGAGAGCAGCGACCGGCGGACGCGCTGCACGAAGCTCGCGCGCTGCTCGAACCAGGCCTGGTCCGGCAGCTCGCGCGAGGACGGCACGCCGTCGCGGTCGCACGGGCGCGCCTCGACATCGGCGCTTACCGCAGGCAGCGATGGCACGCTGCTGCCGACCGCTTCCTTGGCGTCATCGAGCAACGCGATCGGCCAGCGCCGCTTGTTGTCCACCATGACCGGCGGCGGCACTACATTGTCGCGCACCAGCTGCTCGAAGCGGCCGGCGGTCACGCCGACATAGGCGGCTGCACGGCGGCGGTCGACGAGACGGGCATCCCGCCCGTGCTCCAGCTCGCAAGCGATAGTCTCGTTCACCCTAAAATCCCCTGCCGCATCGTTGCGGGCGCGTCGTCGCGCGGGCCCGACAGGCCCGTCAGCACATGAGCCTAGGGTGAAATGAGTGCTCTCAAAAGGCAGAGAATTTCGCACATCTTGCTGCCGTTTCGGCAACAGCTATAGTCGGCTAGGGGGTCCCATGCGCTTTCACTCACCGGCCATCCAGTACTTCCACGCCGTCCGCCGCACCGGCTCGATCCGCGCCGCGGCCCGCGTGCTGAACGTCGCCTCGTCCGCGGTTAGCCGCCAAATTCTCAAGCTTGAACAAGAGGTTGGATCACCATTGTTCGAGCGGAATGCGCGCGGCCTGACCTTGACGACGGTCGGCGAAATGCTGGCCCGGCACGTCATGAACGTGCTCCAGGACCTCGACCGCTTTCGCTCGGACGTAGCGTCCCTGTCCGGCACCTGGCACGGCACCGTCAGCATCGCCTGCATAGAGTCGCTGACGGAATCCGTGCTTCCGGACCTGATCGCCTCGCACCGCGGCCGCGCCCGACGCGTCAGCTTTACCACCGAGGTGATGGGATCCTCGGACGTGTTAGAAGCCCTGAGCCGCGGCGAGGCCGACATCGGAATTGCCATCGCGCTCAGGCATCCCCAGGACCTGCGGCAGGTTGCGCTGAAGCGGTTTCGTCTCGGCGCCGTGGTGGCCCGCGAGCACCCGCTGGCGCGCCGCAAGACGGTCACGCTGGAGCAATGCCTCGCCTTCCCCGTCATCCAGGCGCTGCCGGAGCTCTCGATTTTTCATCTGCTCCAGCCGCTGATCGCGCAGCTCTCCGAGACGCCGGAGCCGGCGATTCAGGCCAACTCGATCGACCTGATGCGCGAGCTCGCCGCCCGCGGCGTCGGTGTCGCCTTCCAGACCCAGCTCGGCATCAGCCGGCTGTCACGCGAGGGACAGCTCGTGTTCCTGCCGCTGGACAATGCCGGCAGCCCGGTGTGGTCGGATCTCGGCATCTATGTCCGCGCCGAGCGCACCCTGCCCGCCTATACGGAGTCCTTCCTCCAGGAACTGGTTCGCGAATTGGGCGAGCGCGAGCGGCGCGAGAGCGCGGCATACCCGCAGGTCGCGTGGTGACGCGCCACGTAGTTTCCCGGGGTATGGCTTCCGGTCAGTCGTCTGATACCTTTTGCAGGATAGGCCCACCCAACCCCGGCTAGGATCCCGAAATGCCGGTAGCTCGGCTGAAGCCTTCGCGAGTCCTTCGCATCGAGCGCTTCTCGGACTTCGGCGAGTTTCGCGCCAATGAAGTTCTCGGCCTTGGCACCAGCACGCCGCTTTGCCCGCGGGATTTCTCGCTGTCCCGCGCCATCCTGCCGCTCCAGGATGGGCTCTTCGTGCTCCAGCGCGCCTTCGCCCGCCGGCTCGAGGTCGATGTCGGCACCGACCATGGTGTCGGCCTCACGGTCCCGTTCTCTTTTCACTCCATCACCAACGGACGCGAGATCGACAATTCGATGG
The DNA here is from genome assembly GCA_963819355.1 of uncultured Alphaproteobacteria bacterium. Lineage (GTDB taxonomy): Bacteria > Pseudomonadota > Alphaproteobacteria > Rhizobiales > Xanthobacteraceae > Bradyrhizobium. The sequence goes on from CAWFVZ010000023.1 coordinate 391,473, forward strand.
TGGGCGTCGTACGCGGCAGGGTCCCCATCCAGTCCGTCGAGCACCACGCCAACACCTATCTGATGATGCGATTCAACTCGGACATGCGCCATCGCGGCTGGGCGGATTACGAGAGCGGGCTCGGGTTCTTCCGCTCGCATGACGCGCCGATGGCGCGGCTGCGCGCCACGATCCTGAACATGTTTTGCCTGGCCTCGGATCTCAACGATCCCAGGCAGGTCGAAGCGCTCATCCGGCCCATCCAGGAGACGCTGCTCGCCTGTCTCGACGACACGCTGGTACCAGTCGACGGGCTCGCCGCGCGGCGCGGATCGTTCGACAAGCACAGCAAGCTGATCGCACGGCTCGACGAAGTGGTGGCGACGTTTGGAAGCCGCCCGCTCTACAGCGATGACCTCGCCGCCACGCTCAGCGTCTCCGTGCGCACGCTCCAGACCGCCACACGCGCGGTGCACGGCGTGAGCCTGCACCACTATCTGCGTCTCAAGCGGCTGTGGTCCACCCGTATCCAGCTCATGATCGGAAGCGCCGGCCTGAGCGTCAAGGCCGCAGCGCTTGGCAACGGCTTCTGGCACCTCGGCGACTTCTCGCGCGGTTACAGACTGGCATTCGGCGAGACGCCCTCAGAGACGTTGGCGCGGGGCCGGCATCTCTGAGCGCAGCCTTCCGCCCCTGAGGCCGGATCTCGCACTCAGCCGTGACCGGCCTCCTTGCGATGCCCGCTCTCGCTCGCAATGACGAGTGTGCCGACCTAACCCGCCCGCTCCACGAGATGCGCCCGCGATGGCGCCGGGTCGAACCGGTCGCCGAAATACTGTGTCTCGTGCGCCACCAGTCCGTCGCGAAATTCCATGATGCTGACGACGTAGGACGGTACCCCGTCATAGGTCAGCACGAATTCGCTCACCCAGAGATCGCCGCCGCCGACAATCCGCCGGACCGTGAAGCGCTTCTTGTTCGGTTGCACGAACCGGCTCTGCTGAATGCTTCTGCGGCCGCGAATGCGCTCGCCGGATTGCGGATAGTCGAGCACCGCGTCCTCGCGATAGATGTCATGCTCGACCTCGAAATCGTTTGCGTCCGAAGCGTCCCAATGGCGCTGGAGCGCCGTCAGCCTGGCCTGGTCATCCATCGCGTTCTCCCGCCTTGCGGTTTCTGCTCTCTAGATCGGCGCGCAGACAGAAGACGGCAAGGCTGCCTCGCAAAGTCTAACAACGACTAACGAGCCAAAAAGCCAAACTGGATGCAGATTGACGGTGCAGCGATCCGGAATTCGCCGGGTCGCCGAGCGGCGCTGGTCACACCGGGGGAACAGGCATGGCACATTTGCTGTCCGTCAATGTCGGCTTGCCGCGCGACGTCGCCTGGCAGGGCAGGACGGTCCATACCGGCATCTGGAAAGCCCCCGTCAAAGGCCCGCGCAGGGTGCGGCAGCTCAACATCGACGGCGACGGCCAGGGTGATACCGCCGGTCACGGCGGCGAACACCGCGCCGTTTTCGTCTACCAAGATGACTCCTATCGGTACTGGCAGGAGCATCTGGGTCGATCGAACCTCGTCCATGGTCAATTCGGCGAGAACTTCACCGTCGAGGGCCTGGCCGACACCGAGGTCTGCATCGGAGACCGTTACAGGATCGGCTCCGCCCTGTTCGAAGTGACGCAGCCGCGCGTCACCTGTTACCGGCTCGGCATTCGCATGGAGGAGCCGGACATGGCCGCACTACTGGTCAAGCACGGCCGGCCCGGTTTCTATTTTCGTGTGATCGAGGAAGGTGACGTCGAGGCCGGCGATGAGATCACCCAGGTTGCCAGCGAGCCCGAGCGCATGAGCGTGTTCGAGATCAATGCGCTGCTCTACTTGCCGCCTCACCCGCGCGACCGCCTCGAACGCGCGCTGCGGATTCCGGCGCTGAGCGGCGGCTGGCGTCATTCCTTCGCGGCGCTGCTCGAGCAGCAGCGCACCGAAGGTGCGGCCGCGGGAAACGCGGGCCTCGGCCCCGCCGCAAGCCCGCCGCCGGCATGGCGCGGATTCCGACCGTTTCGCGTTGCGCGCAAGATCGCCGAAAGCAGCAACGTGACGTCGCTGATGCTCGAACCAGCGGACGGACATCCCGGAGCCGTCGCCCTGCCCGGTCAGTTCGTCATCGTCCGGCTCGGGCCTTCCTCCGCGTCTGCGATGACGCGCAGCTATTCACTGTCGCGCCATTCCGATGCGGCGTCCTATCGACTCAGCATCAAGCGCGAAGCCCACGGCATCGCCAGCACTTACATCGCCGACGAGCTCAAACCCGGCAACATCGTGCAACTCGGTGCGCCGCGCGGCAGTTTCACGCTGCAGCGGGGCACGCGGCCCGTCGTCCTGCTGAGCGCCGGCATTGGCGTGACGCCGGTTCTCGCGATGCTCCACGCGCTTGCTGCTGAAGCATCGATGCGGGATGTCTGGTGGCTGCACGGCACCCGCAACGGTCGCGAGCACGCCTTCGCCGCCGAGGTGCGCGAACTCCTGGGCAGGCTGGCTCACCATCAGAGCCATGTGTGCTACAGCACGCCCGATCCCGGCGATCGCGCCGAGGTGGATTTCGACAGCACCGGACATCTGGATCTACCCCTGATCCGGCAACTCAATTTGCCGCAAGACGGTGACTTCTATCTCTGTGGACCGGCCGCCTTCATGAGCGACCTCACGATCGGCCTCCGCGCATTGGGCGTCGCGCCCGATCGCATCCACACCGAGTTGTTCGGCGCCAGGCCATCGCTGACGCCCGGCATCGCGGCTGCGCCGAAGAGATCCGCGCATGTGCCGGCCGGAGCGCCCGGCCCGGGACCTATGGTGTCCTTTGCGCGCAGCGGCCTCAATGTCTGCTGGGGACCATCATACGCCAGCCTGCTCGAACTCGCCGAAGCCTGCGACGTCCCCGTGCGCTGGTCATGCCGGACGGGGGTGTGCCACAACTGCGAGAGCGGGCTCGTTGCCGGGGACGTCAGCTACCGGCCCGATCCGCTCGACGCACCGGCGGAAGGAAATGTCCTGATCTGCTGCTCGCAGCCGCAGGGTGATGTCGTGATCGATCTGTGAAAGCGTCCGCGTATTGACGACAGGATGGGAGAGCTTCATGCGAACTGACATGGTGCCGGGAGCAACCTTCCCGGATTACGAGCTCAGCGATCACACCGGAAAGCACCGAAAGCTCTCGGAGCTGCAGGGAGGCGATCCAATGGTGCTCGTTCTCGGCCGCGGCGGATTTTGTCCGAAGGACCGCCGCCAGACCGAAGGGCTGCTGCAGCTCCATCGCGAGATGGAGGTCGGCTATTGCCGGCTCGTCACGATCACCACCGACAGCATCACCCAGACCAACGAATATCGCAGCGGCGCAGGAGCGCACTGGCCCTTCCTCTCCGATGCCAGGCGGATCGTTCAGAAGGATCTCGACATCGCCGAATACACCGACCCCGTCCACAACCCGATGATTCCGCATGTCATCGTGCTGGAGCCCAGCTTGCGCATTCACAGGATCTACAACGGCTACTGGTTCTTCGGACGCCCGACCGTCGAAGAGCTTCGCCAGGATCTCAGAGCCGTCAGCATGGCGTGCCGTCCGGATTGGGACATCACGGCGCCCGGGTTCAGGGCGGCCTGGGATCAGGGTCGCAAGGAGCATTTCTATCCCTACGGCAAGGCTTACGTCGAAACGCTCGGCGAACAGGATTAGAAACACATTCCGACCTCGTCGGTCCGGACGAATGCCGGCCTGGAATGTGGATGATGCAGAAGAGAACCAATCCCGGCCGCCGTGCCGGCCGCATGGGCGCACGCCAGATCTACGAGGCGCTGCGGGATCAGATCATGTCGCTCGTCTACGGGACGGACGGCCTGCTGCCGTCGTCGCGGGCGTTGGCAGACGAGATGGGCGTGGCGCGCTCGACCGTCACCGCCGCCTATGAGCAGCTCGCCGCCGAAGGTTTTATCGAGACACGCCATGGCGCGCGGCCGCGCGTTGCGCGCGCCGTCGTCGAACGAGGGCGCCCGCGCGTCGCATCGCGCCCGTCGGCGCGCAAGGTTCGGCTGTCGGCATTCGGCGAGCGGCTGCGGCAGGACCCGCCGCGCTGGAGCGAACCGCCGCGCGGGCTCATCGCGAACTTCCGCTATGGCGAGCTTTCGCCCTCCGACTTCCCGATGCCGGCATGGAAGAAGGCGGTGACGGCTGCGATGGCACGCAAGCCCGAGCGGCTCGCCTACGACGATCCCTGCGGCGCGCTGCGACTGCGGACGGCGCTACAGGGCTATCTGTGGCGATCGCGTAGCGTGCGTTGCGAGGTCGACCAGATCGTCGTCGCGAACGGCTCGCAGCAGGGCCTCGACATCTGCGCGCGCCTGCTGCTCGACACCGGCGACCGCTTCGTGATGGAAGATCCCGGCTACCAGATGGCGCGGCACACTTTTGCGGCGACGGGCGCCGTCGCGGTGCCGATCGCGGTCGATACCGACGGCCTCGAGACCGAACGGCTCGACGGCGTCGCCGCCCGCCTCGCCTATGTGACGCCGTCGCATCAATACCCGCTCGGCGGCGTCATGCCGATCGGACGTCGGCACCAATTGCTGGCGTGGGCGAGGAAGCACGACGCCTATGTGATCGAAGACGACTACGACAGCGAGTATCGCTACGACACCAAGCCGATCCCGCCGCTGCATGCGCTGGAAGGCAGCGCCAACGTGATCTATCTCGGCACCGTCTCCAAGACGCTCTCCCCGACCTTGCGGATCGGCTATCTCGTGGTGCCTCCGGGGCTGCGATCCCTGTTCGCCGCCGCCAAGCAGATCACGGATCGGCACACGCCGCTGATCGAACAGGAGGCGCTTGCCGCGATGCTGGAGAGCGGCGCCTATGACAGCCATGTCAGGCGCGTGCGCCGGCGCAACGCCGAGCGGCAGCAGGCGCTGATCGACGCACTTCGCCGCCGCTTCGGCGATCGCGTCCGGATCGAGGGAGCTGCCGCCGGCCTGCACGTGGTGGCCTGGCTCGATGGTCTGCCGCAGAAGCATGAGGACGCCTTGATCAAGGCGGCCCGCGCAAAGGGCGTCGGCATCTATCCCGTTTCCGCGCTGTTCGTCGGCCCCCGCCGGACGCGGAAGACGGTCGGCCTCGTGATGGGCTATTCGGCGCTGGAGGTCGCGCAGATCGAACGGGGCTGCAAGCTTCTGGCGCAGGCGGCCGCCGAACTGGACTTGTGAAATTGTTCAAAACTGGCAGTTTATCACAGGCCAGATTGCGGCTATCTCCGAACCGAGAACGGAGATTCGCCATGTACATCCCCCCCGCCTTCAGGGACGACGACATCGAGAGTATCCGGGCAACCATCCATGCTGCCCGTCTCGCGAGCCTCGTCACGGCCACCACCGATGGTCCTGTTGCAACCCCATTGCCGCTGTTCCTCGACGAGAGCGAAGGCGAGCATGGCGTGCTGTACGGGCATGTGGCGAAGGCCAACCCGCAATGGAAGCTGGCGCCGATCGGCGATGCGCTCGCGATCTTCAACGGTCCCGACGCCTATGTGACGCCGTCCTGGTACGCGACCAAGCAGGAGACAGAAAAAGTCGTGCCGACCTGGAATTACATCGCCGTGCATGCCTACGGCCCGGTGGAATTCTTCCAGCAGCCGGAGCGCTTGCTCGAGGCGGTGACGCGGCTGACCAACAGGCACGAAGGCGCGCGCGCAAAGCCGTGGTCCGTCGGTGACGCGCCTGCCGATTTCATCGCCGCGCAGCTCCGCGGGATCGTCGGTGTGCGCATCCCCGTGGTTCGGTTCGAAGGCAAGCGCAAGATGAGCCAGAACCGCCCCGAGGCCGATCGCATTGGCGTCGCGCAGGGTCTTGCCGCGAGCGACGACCCCAGTGATCGCGACGTCGCGCCCTTGATCCCGCTTCCAGTCTAGTCTCCGACCTCCTTACGCAGCCGGTGGGCGTATTCCGCGCCCCATCCGAGGCCGAGCATCACGGAGATGAGCGAGCCGAGCAGCACGCCGAACTTCGCGGCGTCAAGCAGCTTGTCGTCGGTAAACGCGAGCATGGCGATGAAGATCGACATGGTGAAGCCGATGCCGGCCAGGAGCCCGATAAGGCAGACGCCGCCCCAGGACACGCCCGGCGCGAGCCGGCATCCGCCGGCGCGCACTGCGAGCCAGGTCGCACCGATCACGCCGATCGGCTTTCCCGCGCAGAGCGCAAGCCCGATTCCGACCGTCACGAATTGAACGCCGCCGGTGAACTCGGTGCTCCTGAGGTCGACACCGGCATTGGCAAGCGCGAACAGCGGCATGATCGCGTAAGCGACCCAGGGATGCATCGCCGTCTCCACGCGGATGACGGGCGGCACTGTCTCAGGATCCGCCGAGCGAACCGGCGTGATCAAGCCGAGCACGACACCCGCAAGCGTCGGGTGCACTCCGGCCATGAGGAAGCCTACCCAGACGACGAGGGCTGGCAGGACGTAGGCGAAGGCCGAGCCGAATCCGAGCCGTTGAAATCCCAGCGCCGTGAGAACGCCGAGCAATGCGACAATAAAGCCGTTGAGATCTAGTCCACTGCTGTAGAACAGCGCGATGATGAGGACTGCGACGATGTCGTCGATAATGGCCAGAGCGAGCAGAAAGACCCTGATATTGGCGGGGATTGATCGCCCGAGCAGCGCGAGCACACCTACTGCAAAGGCGATGTCGGTCGCGGTTGGAATCGCCCAGCCTTGGACGCGGCTCGTGACATTGTTGAAGCTCAGGTAGATCAGCGCGGGGACGACGACACCGCCGACAGCCGCCAGCACCGGCAGAATGGCCTGATCGAACCTGCTCAGTGCGCCCTCGTGGATTTCACGACGGACCTCCATGCCGACGACCAGGAAGAAGACCGTCATCAGCGCGTCGTTGATCCAGAAATGCAGAGGTCTGACGAAGACGAGCTCGCCAAGGCGAAGCGAAATCGGCAGGTTCCAGACGTCGTGATACGAATGGGCGAAAGGCGAGTTGGCCCAGAGCAATGCGGCAGCCGCGGCCACCAGCAGCACGACGCCACTGACAGCCTCGACATGCAGGAATTGCTGGAGCGCCGTGAGCGCCCGTTCGACGAAGAAAGGGGATTTGGGCAGGTGCCTGCCGGGCGGCTGATCGTTCATGGGCGCACGCATCCTGCGTGGCGGCCCGACCATCGCTTGACCTGTCGCTGCCCCAATGCAGCGAGCACCCGGGGCTGTTCTACAGAGCGCTGGGATTAAGGCAACCCCTGCCCGGCGCTATCTGCTTCGACCGGCAGCCGGAACCCTGACGCAGTGCGGATCGTTAGTGCTCCTCACGACACATTGCAGATGGGAACCCCAGCGCTATGGCACCAACTCCGTCTTTGCATCAAAAGACGGGCCGGTCACGACCTCGGAGCTGCTGTCCCAAATCATCGACGACATCGCCGACAATTCCGCCGCACTGGATTGCGCTGCCGAGGTCGAGCACTGCCGAACGATCGTGGCGCGCGGAAGAGCGGCTGAATTCCAGCTGCGCGCCTAACGCGAGAGCGGAGACGACATCGCTGCCGCGTCGCGATGGATCGCGGCGTCCACGATCGCCAAGACGCGCTCCGACATTGGACCTCGCGCCCACGCGCCGTCATAGCGCCCGCGCAAGCTTCGCGAACGAAAACGGCATCTCTGAATTTGGCTCGTCGTAGAGGAATGCATGACTGACATCACCTGGTGCGCCGGTTGCGGCCACAGCCTGGTCCCGATCCTGTCCGAGAAGGGCCGCACGACGCCGAGCTGCTTCTGGTGCGAGGGCGTTGACGCGCGGACGATGGAGATGGCGAAGTGGGCGGACAGCCCGGCCGGCAAGCCGGATATGTCCACACGTCAGTCATTTGAATGAGCGGATCTCCGCGTCAAACTCTTGCTGCCAGGCTGCGACGGGAAACAGAACCGTAGCTCAAGGAAAGAGTGGCGACCGGCTTCCGCGTCGGTCGACGGCGCGGGATGAAGAAGCTGTTCACGAGGATCGGCTCGTTGTCGCCGAGCGCGGTTCGCTCCTTCACGAGCAGGCTCATGACCGAGCGCATCTTGAGGACTTCCTGCGCCACGAAGCTGCAGTCTTCATCCCGGTTGATCTGCTCATGCATGATCGCTTCAGCCTCACGCATGCTGACGCGGAGCGCTCTGACGGTTCTGCGGATGTCGTTGATACGGTTGTCCATGGCTGCCTCCATCTCGGTTGCAGCATAAGAACAAATCATGAACACGATGTCAATCGGCCCGAAGGCGTCACGCCGATCTGCCATCGGCGCAACTGCACGCCGCTGGCGAAGCTTGCCGACAAATTAGACAGATGACGTCGCGTTCCCGAACGGGCGAGGCCTGAGAGGAGCGTCGGATATCAGAGCAAGCGGACGATCTAACCCCCGGTGCAACCACCGGATTTTTTCCTGAACGGGCTCGCCGCATCGAGGTGGCGGGCCCGTTTGATGCTCCGCAACCGAACTGGCCCAAAATTCGCAGTCACTTCCTGAAAGAGCAATGGCTCAGAGCGGAGAACGTCATGAACGTACATGCTGCGGGCGATCTCAAAATCACTGGCCTCACCCATCCGAACGGTGCGCCGCTCCGCCTCAACACGCAGGATTTCGTCGCGATCGATCGCGACCGCGATGCGAAGTACGAAGCGACGTATCGCCCGCAAGCGCTCTACAACCGCGCCAACGAGGGCTTTCACGCCAACAACGAAACCTTCCTGCTCCACGAGGTCGCCACTAACCTGCCGATCTACCGCCCCGACACCGGCCCCACCGATTTCCATCTTCATCTTCCGCCGGGCGGCTTTCAGCTCGTGCTGGTCACCTCGGGCGCGTTCACTTTCGACTATGACGGGCGCTTCTACAATGTCGGTCCGGGCGCGGTGATGCTGCAAAGCGCGATCGTGCACCGCCAGCTGTTCTACACCTGGTCCGGCCTGTCGACCGAAGAGAACCTGAAGACGCCGCAGACGGTCGCGCCGGATCCGATTTCCATGGGCTATTCGGGCAAATTCCTCGAAGCCTTCATCACCGATCCGACGACCTTTCCGAACCCGACCATCGTCGGCCCGGACCAGATCAACGAAGACGAGACGCCGCGTGTCGCGTGGCGCCACTCCCTGCATGATCGCCCGGCCGATGCAGGCTTCTGGCTTCAGGATCCGCTGGCGCTGGATGCGCTGTTCAGGCCGCTCACCGATAGTCCGGTCAAATCGGCCATGCCGGTCTATGTGCGCGATATCGGGATCGAGATTCCGAGCGGCCATCTCGTCACCGGCCATATCATCGCAACCGACCCGCGCGGCCAGTCGCTTCTGCCGAAGAGCACATCGGCGGCGGCGGACGCTGCCTGTTTGGCCAAAGGCGAGGTCGTGATCTACCGCGTCATTCGCGGCACCGCCGAATTCAAGAACAAGGCCGGCGAGACCTTTGAGCTCGCCGCCGGCGACGTGGTGACGGCAGGCAAGAGCGCGATCAGCCTCATCGCGGTCGGCGAGAATACGCAAGTGCTCCGGCTTGGTCTTCTGAAAGGGATGAACGACCTTCGGACCTGGACGCCGACACAGCGTGATGAAATCGACGGCCTGGCCGGTCAGATCATTACGGGCAAGGACATTCGCCCCCTGCGGACCGAGGGCAAGCCGGTCGGGTATCTATACGGCTAAGCGCAGACCTTAGCCAAGCGCCCCAAATTTCACAGCACCGGTGCCGACGCGGCGAGATCAAGCACAGCAAGATGCGCCGCGTCCCGAATGCGGGTCATATGATCCAGCAGTCGGATACGGCCGTCGTCATAGCCGCTGTCGACGGGGCCGTGGCGGCAGCGGGCACGATCGATAGCTTTCGCTTCCACCATGCCGCCGATTTCACATGGATACCTTCATGAGGCGCGCGGGTTGACGATGACATAGCCTCGCAGTGAACGCGGGTGAAGGCGCGTTGCGTGCCCGCCTGAGTTCGCGTCATATGCCATCCACATGTCGCCACCGAGGTGTTGCTCCAGCACAAAGACGTGCCCGCGCCGCGCCGCGACCATTCCCGTTGCAGGCGCGGTACGCGGAAAGCGGAGCCAGTTAGCCGCAAGGTTCAATTCCGGTATGACGCGACCAAACACGCGTATCGCCGCGCCGCATCCGCAGAATGATCGAGGGCAACCGGCCGGGCGATTACCGACAATTTGACCACGAGCGACATTTGCCTCGGCTGCGCTGCTACGACCGTCCACCAGTGTGCGACCTTCCAACGGCCGCGGTGATCGAGCGTAACGCGAAACCTTCTCGCTGCGTGTTTGTGGAAGCGAGAAGTCGCACGGCATGGTCACATTGCATTCTGGTATCTGGCCAGTGCGGAAGGTACGAGCTTCCGAAGCAATGGATCCGGCTACAACAACGACAGATGCAATAAGTAATTGCTTGAACATGCAGGGCTCCGAACTGGAGGGTCCCGCCCCAGATTTAGGAACCAATAACAGGTGGGCGGAATTGGGCCCAAAGAACGGCAAATTGCTGCGATCCGTTTGGCTGACGCAGGTCAAGCGTCGGCCGATTTCCGGAAACTGGCTGACAGTTGATGCGGCCATGTTGCCTTGACAGGGCGCCGCCAACCGAGGGCCCCGATGCAGCGATCAGGGGTCGCTCAAAGCACACCCCAGCCGGAATTAATCGGGTCCTTCGGTGAAAGATTGGCCGCTCCGGTTCCTGGGCGGGCGCCGATGCAGCGCCCTCGACCAAAACAGCCCGATCAGCGCCGCCCTACTCCGCCGCCTGGCGCACGTGGCGCGCCGTCGGGGTGCGCATCGTCACCAGCTCTTCGGCCGCGGTCGGATGCAACGCGATGGTCGAATCGAAATCGGCCTTGGTCGCCTTCATCTTCACCGCGATCGCGACGGCTTGCGTGATCTCGGCGGCGCAATCACCAACGATGTGGCAGCCGAGCACGCGATCGGTCGAGCCATCGACGACGAGCTTCATCAGCACGCGGGTGTCGCGGCCCGACATCGTCGCCTTGATCGGGCGGAACGTCGTCTTGTAGATGTCGACATCGCTGAATTGCGCGCGCGCTTCGGTTTCCGTCAGACCAACCGTGCCGACTTCCGGCTGCGAAAACACCGCAGTCGGAATAGTCGAATGATCGACCTGCACCTCACGCTTGCCGAACACGGTGTCTGCGAAGGCATGGCCCTCGCGGATCGCGACCGGCGTCAGGTTGAAGCGATGGGTGACGTCGCCGATCGCATAGATGCTGTCGACCGAACTCCTGGAGAAATGATCGACCGCGATGCCACCGTTCTTCAGGTTGATGGCGACGCCGGCCTTCTCCAGGCCGAGATTGGCGACGGCCGGATGCCGGCCGATCGCGAACATGACCTGGTCGGAGGCGAGGCTAGATCCGTTCGACAGGTGGGTGGTGAATTCCTCGCCATGGCGATCGACCTTCGTCACCGTGCAGCCGGTGAGGATGGTGATGCCCTGTTTCTCCATCTCGCTGCGCACGTGGGCGCGGACGTCCTCGTCGAAGCCGCGAAGAATGTTGTCGCCGCGATAGATCACGGTGACGTCGGAGCCGAAGCCGGCGAAGATGCCGGCGAATTCAAGTGCAATGTAGCCGCCGCCCTGGATCACGATCCGCTTCGGCAGCTTTTTCAGATGAAACGCCTCGTTGGAGGAGATCACGTGCTCGATGCCGGGGATCGAGACGCCATGATTGGGCGCGCCGCCGGTGGCGATCAGGATGTATTTTGCAGTGATCTTCTTGTCGTTCTCGAGCAGGCGGACGGTGTGCTTGTCCTCGATCACCGCACGGCTCTTGACGATCTGCGCGCCGGACTTCTCGACGTTGGTCGTGTAGGCCGCCTCCAGCCGCGCGATCTCCTTGTCCTTGTTGGCGATCAGCGTCGGCCAGTCGAAGGTCGCGGCCGGAACGGTCCAGCCGAAGCCGGCAGCGTCCTCGAGTTCGTGACGAAAGTGCGAGCCGATCACGAACAGCTTCTTCGGCACGCAGCCGCGGATCACGCAGGTGCCGCCCATGCGGTACTCTTCCGCGATCATCACGCGGGCACCGTGGCCGGCCGCGATGCGGGCGGCACGCACGCCGCCCGAGCCGCCACCGATGACAAAGAGGTCGACGTCGAATTCAGCCATTGTCCACTCCGACCTCTTTCATCAACTCCCGATCAGATAGGTATTGTCAGATTTCCTTGCCACGCTTGCGCATCTCGGCGCGGAAGGCACCCATCACGGTCTCGGAGAAGTTCTGGGCCCAAGAGTTCATGAAGGCCATGCTCAGACCGATCGCGCGCGGCTCGGCGGTGATCAGCTTCTGTCCCAGCGGCGATTTGTAGAAGGTGACGAGGTCCTTCAGCTCCTGCTCGGTGAACTCGCTGGCGTAGATCTGCGCCATGCCTTCGCCGATCTCGTTCTGGCGGCCCTGGAGCTGCTGGGAGACGATCGGCGCGACCTCGTTGAGGTCCTTCTGATAGTTGAGGTTCTGCTGGATCAGCGCGACCTTGGTCTTCTCGACCAGGCCCGGCACGGCGCCGGCATACATCGCACCGGCATTCTTGATCTGGAGGATCTCCTTGGCCGCCGCGATCGCCGCCGGCGAGGCCTTCGGCTGCGCCGCCTGCTGTTGCGCGATGGCAGGGGCGGCCGAAAGGACCAGTCCCACAGCGAGGGTCGCGGCCGGCAAGAATTTCAACACGCTCTTCATTCCTAGTCTCCTTTCGGCTTTCGCCGTTCAATCACGCGGATTCCCTCGCCACCCGCCAAAACAGCCGAGCTGGCCAAGCCGATAAACAACCCATGCTCGACCACGCCGGGGATCGCGCTCAACGCCGTGGCGAGATGAGCCGGATCCGCGATACGTCCGAGCTGGGCATCGACGATCCAGTGGCCGCCATCGGTGACGAAAACGTGGCCATCCTTGTCCCCGCCCTTGGCCTTGCGGACCGCCATTTGCCCGGAAACGCCGCATTCCGCAAAGGCCTTCTCGATCGCCCGCCGGGTCGCGCCGAACCCGAACGGAATGACCTCGACCGGCAGCGGAAAGCGGCCGAGCGTCGGCACCCATTTGCTATCGTCGGCGATCACGATCATACGATCCGAGGCGGCCGCCACGATTTTCTCGCGCAGCAGCGCGCCGCCGCCGCCCTTGATCAGATTGAGCTCGGGATCGATCTCGTCGGCGCCATCGATCGTGAGATCGAGATGGTCGATCTCATCTAACGTGGTCAGCGGCACGCCACAGCGCTCGGCATCAAGGCGCGTCGTCTCCGACGTCGGCACGCCGACCACCTTGAGACCGGCGCCCACGCGCTCGCCGAGCAGCTCGACGAAATGTTTTGCGGTCGAGCCGGTGCCGAGCCCGAGCTGCATGCCGTCACGCACCTCTTCGAGCGCGCGCGCCGCAGCCTGCCGCTTCAACTGGTCCATATCCAAATCGCGCCCGCCTCTGGGTTAAGGGGTGTGCCGCCGGTATTGGCGGCTGGCGGCGGCCTGTGTAGCCTCGTTTTCCCTTCGAGAACAGGGCTGGGGAACAGGTCTATAAGGTGATCTTATGGGCTCGCCCCTTGCGCCGGCCGGACCGGACCGATAGCGCTGGGGCATGAGCTCCCCCTACACCCTCGTCTTCGATCTCGACGGCACGCTTGTGGATACGGCGCCCGACCTGATCACCGCGCTGAATTACGTGCTCGACCGCGAAGGCCTGGCGCCCGTGCCGATGGCCTCGGCCCGCAACATGATCGGCGCCGGCGCCCGCAAGCTGATCGAGCGGGGTCTGGAGGCCGAGGGCCGCACGGTCACACCTGCGGACATGGACCGGATGACGGCGGATTTCATCGCTTATTACGCCGACCATATTGCAGTCGAATCCCGCCCCTTCGAGGGGCTCCTGGACGCGCTCGACCTGTTTGCGGCGCAAGGTCACCGGCTTGCGGTCTGCACCAACAAGCTGGAATGGCTCTCGAAGCGGCTTTTGGACCAGCTCGATCTGAGCCGGCGGTTTGCGGCGATCTGCGGCGCGGACACTTTTGGCGTCCAGAAGCCCGATCCGACTATTTTCCGCGAGACCGTGGCGCGGGCCGGCGGAGCGGTCAAAGCCAGCATAATGGTCGGCGACGCCGGAACCGATGTGGGGGTGGCCCGGCGCGCCGGGGTGCCCGTGATCGGGGTCAGTTTCGGCTATACGGACGTGCCGATCGCCGAGCTGAAGCCGGATCGGTTGATCCATCACATGCGCGACCTGCCGGCCGCCGCCCACAGCCTGATGACGGCTTAAGTGTCAGGCAAGGTCCTGACATAGCTCGGTTATTCCGCAGAACCCTGCGTTAACCATCTATTAACTATGCACTGTCCGCTGGTTGCCTGCCCCAGGCGACGCCCCTAAGGTCGCGCCGGGGAATGTGGCGGTTCGTCGCAGTAGAAGTGGATGGTTATGCGTCGTGTCATCGCGATTGCGTTAGCGGGAGCGAGCCTTGGCGGCTGTTCCTCGATGTCCTGGGATATGTTCAAATCGGCCCCGCCGACCGTCCAGGTCCGGCTTGAATCCAATCCTCCGGGAGCCGATGCCAAGACCTCGCTCGGACCGGGCTGCAAGACCCCCTGTTCCGTCTCGGTTCCCGCCCCGGACGCCCCATTCACGGTCGATTACGCCCTCCTCAAATACCAGCCCGTCAGCGTGCCGGTGAACGTGATCAAGATTCCCGGCGATTTCACCACGCCCGCATCGGTGACCACCGACCCGAGCCCGGTGTTCGCGGAGCTTCAGCCCGCGGTGCCACCGAAGCCGGTGAAGAAGAAGCCGCACCGCCCCAGGAAGCCGAAACCGCCCGCAGCCGCGCCAGCCGCCGAGCCGGCGGATGCTGCACCGCCCGCAGCCGGCTCGCCGTTCCCCGATCCGAACGCGGGCAAGCGCTGATCCAAGCGTTAATCTACGTATACCACCCGATTGTCCTAGCCGCGTCCGATGCTTAGATTGCACGAACCGCACCGCTGAAGCAAAGGTGCGCCCGTCGCCGTAAGTGACAAGGCATTTCGTATGAACGGATCTTCCGCGAGCCCTCTCGCCACAGCGAGCCCTCTCGCCGCGCTGTCGAGCGCCATGACCGATCCGTTCGGGCGGACCATTTCGTACCTGCGCGTTTCCGTCACCGACCGCTGCGACCTGCGCTGCTTCTATTGCATGTCGGAAGACATGACGTTCCTGCCCAAAGCCGACCTGCTGACGCTCGAGGAGCTCGACCGGCTCTGCTCGGCCTTCATCGCCAAGGGCGTCAAGAAGCTGCGGCTCACCGGCGGCGAGCCGCTGGTCCGGCGCAACGTGATGTCGCTGGTGCGCTCGCTGTCGCGGCATCTATCGAGCGGCGCGTTGAAAGAGCTGACGTTGACCACCAACGGCACGCAACTCGCAAAGCACGCCCAAGAGCTTGCCGATTGCGGCGTCCGCCGTATCAACGTCTCGCTCGACACGCTCGATCCCCAAAAGTTTCGCGAGATCACGCGCTGGGGCGAGATCGACAAGGTGCTGGAAGGCATCGAGGCAGCGCGCGCTGCGGGCCTTGCCGTGAAGATCAACGCGGTGGCGCTGAAGAACCTCAACGAGGACGAACTCCCCGATCTGATGCGCTGGGCCCATGGCAAGGGCATGGGGCTGACGCTGATCGAGGTGATGCCGATGGGCGAGATCGGCTCAGGCCGTATCGACCAGTATCTGCCGCTGTCGCTGGTCCGCGGGCGACTGGCCCAGCAATTCACGCTGACGGACCTCGCCGAGAGCACCGGCGGGCCGGCGCGCTATGTCAGCGTCGCCGAGACCGGCGGCAAGCTCGGCTTCATCACGCCGATGACGCACAATTTCTGCGAATCCTGCAACCGGGTGCGCATCACCTGCACCGGCACGCTGCACACCTGCCTCGGCCACGAGGATGCCTCCGATTTGCGCAAACCTCTGCGTGCATCGAGCGACGACACGTTGCTTGCGGCTGCGATCGACCGCGCCATCGGGCTGAAGCCCAAGGGCCACGACTTCATCATCGACCGCCGCCACGATCGCCCCAGCGTCTCCAGGCACATGAGCGTCACCGGCGGCTGATGATTCGCCGCTCGCCGGCCAACTTAAGCTTTTGCGATCTTAAGCTTTTGACCCGGCGTCAATTTGTCCATTTTCCGATTGACGGCGCGCTGGCCCGCTGATTTGGTGCCCCCGCCTTTGCTTGCCCGGCGACGATAAGCCGGCCCGCCCCTTTGGCGGTCGCGGTCAAGACGGCAAGGCGCGAGGGGGAGGACTGACGCCGCAATCGCTCCGGACAACGATCCGTGCGGTCGTGTGCATTTTGCACGCCGGCCGAGCGAAGCGTGCTGATGCATCCCGTAAAGTTTAGGCCGCGACGGAGAGAATGTAAGATGCGTCCATTGCTGGCGGTGAGCAACGCCATCGACCTCATCAACGAGAAGATCGGGTACGTCTGCAATCTCCTGGTGCTTCTCGCGTGCCTGGTCAGCGCGGCCAACGCCATGATCCGCTACGCCTTCAGCAACTCGTCGAACGGCTGGCTGGAGCTGCAATGGTACATGTTCGCGATCCTGGTGATGTTCGGCGCGTCCTACACCTTCAAGCGCAATGAGCATGTGCGGGTCGAAATCTTCTATCTGACCCTGTCCGAGCGCGGCCAGCTCTGGCTCGACATGATCGGCACGCTGTTCTTCCTGATCCCCTCCTGCCTGCTGCTCGCCTATCTGTCGTGGCCGTTCTTCATGCAGGCCTATAACGTCGGCGAGATGTCGGGCAATGCCGGCGGCCTGATCCGCTGGCCCATCAAGTTCGTGATCCCCGCCGGCTTCGTCTTGCTGGCGCTCCAGGGTGTTTCCGAAGTCATCAAGCGTATCGCGGCTCTCCAGGGCTATGTGACGATCGACGCCAAGTACGAGAGGCCGACCCAATGATTACGCTGGAAATGATGCCGCCGATGATGTTCGGCGGCCTGGTTCTGGCGATGCTGATCGGCTTCCCCGTGGCGTTCACGCTTGCGGCGGTTGGACTCTCCTTCGGCTTCCTTGCGATCCATCTCGGTTTCTTCGACCTCAACTTCCTCCAGGCAATTCCCGGCCGCGTGTTCGGCAGCGTGCTCTCCAACGAGCTGTTGCTCGCGATCCCGTTCTTCACCTTCATGGGCGCCATATTGGAGAGATGCGGGCTCGCCGAGGACATGCTGGATTCGATGGGCCAGCTGTTCGGTCCGGTCCGCGGCGGCCTCGGCTACTCCGTCATCATCGTCGGCTTCATCCTCGGCGCCATCACCGGCACGGTGGCGGCACAGGTCATCGCCATGGCGCTGATCTCGATGCCGGTGATGATCCGCTACGGCTACAACATGCGCTACATCACCGGCGTGCTCGCTGCGTCCGGCACCATCACGCAGCTGGTGCCGCCCTCGCTGGTGCTGATCGTGCTTGCCGACCAGCTCGGCAAGTCGGTCGGCGACATGTATCTCGGCGCCTGGGGCCCCTCGGTGTTCCAGATCATGCTGTTCGCCGGCTACACCTTCATCCTCGGCCTGATCAAGCCCGATCACGTCCCGCCGGTACCGTTGGAGGCGCGCACGCTGACCGGCTGGGCGCTGTGGAAGAAGTGCCTGATGGGCATCATCCCCTCGGCCGTGCTGATCTTCGTCGTGCTCGGCACCATGATGATGGGCCTTGCAACGCCGACCGAAGCCGGCGCGATGGGCGCCGTCGGCGCCATCGTGCTCGCGGCGATCCACCACAAGGACTTCTCCTCGACCGACCGCAAGGTGCTGATCATCGGCGTGATCGCTGCCGGCGTCGGCACCATCATCGCGATGCTGTTCACCGAGAACCTGATCTTCAAGCTCGCGTTCGCGGTGACCTATCTGGCGGTGGCCTGGATCTGCATCCAGGCCGCGCGCATTCCCGACCTGCGCGACCTCATCAAGCAGGGCTATGAATCCACCATGCGCCTCACCTGCATGGTCACCTTCATCCTGATCGGCTCGACCTGCTTCTCGGTGGTGTTTCTGGGCGTCTCCGGCGGCGTCTGGCTGGAGCACCTCCTGACCTCGCTGCCCGGCGGCGTCTGGGGCTTCCTGATCTTCATCAACCTCTTCATCTTCTTCCTGGCGTTCTTCCTCGATTTCTTCGAGATCGCCTTCATCATCCTGCCGATGATCGCGCCGATCGCGCAGAAGATTCTCGGACCCGTCGTCGGCGACGGGCCGGCGCTGATCTGGTTCGGTGTCATGCTCTGCGTCAACATGCAGACCTCGTTCCTGCATCCGCCGTTTGGTTTCGCGCTGTTCTATCTGCGCGGCGTGGCGCCGAAGGAAGTGAAGAGCTCCGACATCTATTGGGGCGCGATGCCCTGGATCGGCCTCCAGATGATCATGGTGCTGATCGTGATTGCCTTCCCGATCACCGTGACGGGCCTGCTCGACAAGCCGGTCAATGTCGACCTCGACAAGGTCAGGATCGAAGTGCCGCAGATCGACCTGCCGCCGCTGGACCTCGGACCACCGCAGAAGTAGCGATCACGGCGCTCGCCGTCATGCTCCGCCTCGGCGGTGCGTGACGCGCGCGAGCCTCGTGACAAGCGCCGGAAACGCAGGCATACCGGGCCATCCTCCAACCATTGGACCGCCGCGCATGCCCCGATCGCATTCTGCTCCATCGCTCGTTGGTCCGTTGATCGCGTGCCTCTCGCTGGCATGTGCCGCAACCGCGGCGCGCGCTGAGCCGATGACCGATGTCCACGCGCTGGCGCAGAAGGAGCAGCAGCCGCTGCTCGACACGCTGCGCGATCTCGTCAGCATCGAATCCGGCAGCAAGGATGTCGAAGGCCTGAACCAGATCGCCGAACGCGTTGCCGGCCAGCTCAAGCAGCTCGGCGGCACGGCCGAGATCCTGCAGCCCACCGACATCTATCGCCTCGACGACACGCCCGACAAGATCGGTCCGGCCGTGCACGCCGTGTTCAAGGGCACCGGCAGCAAGAAGATCATGCTGATCGCCCATATGGACACGGTGTACCTGAGGGGCATGCTGAAGGACCAGCCGTTCCGCATCGACGGCGACAAGGCCTACGGCCTCGGTATTGCCGACGACAAGCAGGGCGTCGCGCTCATTCTCCATACCATGGCGTTGCTGCAGAAGCTGAATTTCAAGGACTACGGCACGCTCACGGTGCTCACCAATGGCGACGAGGAAATCTCCTCGCCCGGCTGGCGCAGCACCATCACCAAATTCGCCGGGGATCAGGACGTGGTGTTCTCGTTTGAGGGCGGCGGCACCGACGGCACGCTGCGGCTCGCCACCAGCGGCATCGGCTCGGCCTATCTGAAGGTAACGGGCAAGTCGTCGCACGCCGGCGCCCGGCCCGAGGGCGGCATTAATGCGCTGTACGAGCTCTCGCACCAGGTGCTGCAGATGAAGGACCTCTCCAAGCCCGAGCGAGGTCTGAAGCTGAACTGGACCGTCTCCAAGGCCGGCACCAACCGCAACGTGATCCCGGCCGAAGCCACGGCCCAGGCCGATGCGCGCGCGCTCAAGGTTTCGGATTTCGACGAGCTGGAGAAGGCGCTGCAGGACAAGATCAAGAATCGCCTGCTGCCCGACTCCAAGGTCGAGCTGAAATTCGAGGTGCGCCGCCCGCCGCTCGAGGCCAACGACGCCTCGCGCCGCGTGGCGACCTACGGCAAGACGATCTATCAGGAGCTCGGAATGCCCCTCAAGGTCGACGAGAAGGCGACCGGCGGCGGCACCGACGCCGCGTTTGCTGCGCTCAAGACCAGGGGCGCCGTGGTCGAAGGCATGGGCCTGTCGGGTTTCGGCGCGCACTCCAACGATGCCGAATATGTGCAGATCAACAGCATCGTGCCGCGTCTTTACCTGACCACGCGCATGATCATGGATTTGTCCACCGGCAAGCTGAAATAGCGGTTTGCGCGGCGATCAGTTTCGACCAGGGGCGGAGGGACCAACGGCCTCCTCCGCCAGCCTGAACCGCAACGTGAACTCGGCGCCGCCGCCGGGGAGATTGTCCACCGCAACCGTTGCGGCGTGATCGTCGGCCACGCCGCGGACGATCGACAGCCCCAGTCCTGCGCCGTCGCTGCGCTGGCGATCGCGGCGCCAGAAGCGCTGGAAGATCAGCTCGCGTTCGGCCTCAGTGACGCCGGGACCGCAATCGCGCACCCGCACAGAACCATCGTCGCCGACCTCGACGTCAACCGAGGTTTCCTTCGCGGTGAACTTGATGGCGTTTTCGGCGAGGTTGAAGACCGCGCGCTGGAGCATCTCCGAATTGCCATGGATCATCACCGGCGTGTCGGCGCCCTTGAGCGCGATGTCCTTGTGCTGCGCGATCGCGAACGGTGCGATCGCGCCGACCACCTCGGCGCAGACAGCGCGCAAGTCAGCAGTCTCGCCGGGATCGAGCACCAGCGTGTCAAGCTCGGCAATCTCCAGCAGCTGGGCGACGATCCGGCTCATGCCCTCGATGTCGTCATGCAGCGCCTGCCTTGCCGCGCCGTCGCCAAGCGTCTCGATCCGCGTGCGGAGGATCGTAAGCGGCGTGCGCAACTGATGCGCGGCGTCCGCGGTGAACTGGCGTTGCACGCGAAACCCGCCCTCCAGACGATCGAGCGCCTGGTTGACCGCCGTGACGAGCGGCATGATCTCGCGCGGAATCTGCTCGGTCGGCAGACGGATATCGGTGCGCGCCGGGCCGATATTGCTCGCCTCCTCCGACGCCTTCCACAACGGCGCGACCGCGCGGCGGAAGATAAAGATGTCAATGGCGAGCAGGATCAGGAGAATCGGGATCGTGATCCACCCCACCCGGCGGAAGAAGTTCGAGATGATGTCGTCGATGATGACGTCGCGATGCGCCAGATCCTCGGCGACCTGGATGCGCACGGTCTGGCCCTCGATGATTCGGGTGACGCCGGCGCCGGAAATGGTCTCGGACAGGCGCGCCGCCGCTATACTGGCGCCGGTCTTCCTGTGCGAGGAAAACAGCAAGCGGCCCTCGCCATCGCGAATGTCGTACTGGTAACGGCCGTAAGCGTCCGAGTAGAGTCCACGCAGGCTGTCGGGCAGAATGAATGACAGCGTGCCGTCCGGCTGCGCCACGATGCGCTCCGCGAGCACCTCGGCCTGGGCGCGCATGGCGTCGCGATGCAACTGGTCGACTTCCGAGCTCAACAGCCAGAACAGCACCAGCGGCAGGAAGATCGCCACCACCGCGACTGCAACGATGTGCATGAACACGATGCGCGAGATCAGCGATTTGAACGTTGGCCTGGCGAATGACCCGGCGGCTGCCACGCTATTTCTCCTCGGCCATCATGTAGCCGACGCCGCGGATGGTGTGGATCACGACCTTGGCGCCGTGCTCGGCGAGCTGCTTGCGCAGCCGCGAGACATACACCTCGACCGCATTGGAGGCGACCTCGCCCTCGAGCCCGAAGATGTGATCTTCGACGTTCTTCTTCGGCACCACCCGCCCCTGCCTGCGCAGCAGGATCTCCAGCACCGACGTCTCGCGCGAGGAGATGATCCGCGGCTTGTCGTCGACGAAGATCTGGCGGCTCTCGGTGTCGTAGACGAGATTGGCAAGCCGCAGCGAACGGCCGAGCAACTGGCCCGGACGGCGCAGGATCGCCTCCAGCCGCGCCACCAGCTCCTCCATCGCGAACGGTTTTGCCAGATAGTCGTCGGCGCCGCTGCGCAAGCCCGTGACGCGGTCCTGCACGCCGCCGCGCGCGGTCAGCACCAGCACGGGCAGCGGTTCCATCTGCCGGCGCAGCTCGCGCAACACCGACAGGCCGTCGCCGTCAGGCAGGCCGAGGTCGAGGATCATCGCGGCATAGCTGACATTGTGCACCGCCTCGCGCGCCTCCTCGGTGCTGCCGACGATATCGCTCTCATAGCCAGCCGCCGCCAGCCCGCTGGCAACGAGCCGCGACAGCTCGGCATTGTCCTCGACGATCAGAAGACGCATTCCTTAACGCCTGATATCGGGCCGGTCGCCGCCACGACAGGCATTGAACTTGTGTCCTGCTCTCTTCCACCATTCGCCAGGGTTGGGCCAGTGAAAAAACGAGGGCCGGCCGGTGCTGACATGAAACTAAATCGCCGCTGGCTCGCGGCGAAGCTACGCCAGCACCCCGTCGAGATCGGAATAGATGACGTCGGCCGTGCGCTGATAGTGCTGCTGAAGCAGAAGCACGGCCCTCTCGCTGTCCTTGGCAAGAATCGCCTGAAGGATATGGCTGTGCTCGGCACCGACCTTGCGCGCCGGATAAGCCTTCGCAATCGACATCATGCGATAACGATAGAGCCGATCGGCAAGTTGCTCGCAGAAGCCAAGCAGCGGCCGTGAACCGCAAAGACCAATCAGCGTCGCGTGGAACGCGCGGTGCACCTTCTCCCAATCCGGATTGTCCTCGAATGTGTCGGGCTTGAGCGAACGCGGCGTACGATCGAGCCGGTGATGCGCCACCAACAGGGCTTCTTCCCAAGCCTGGGTCGCGTTCTGCATGAACTCGCGGAGCGCCAGACCTTCGACCCAGCACCTCGTCTTGGTCAACTCCTGGAGCTCCTCCTTGCTGACCTCCTTCACATAGAAGCCGCGCTGCTCCATGCCGACGACAAACTCTTCAGTTGTCAGACGGTTGAGCGCCTCGCGCAGCGGGGTCTGCCCGACATTGTACTGCTCCATGAGGAAGCGCGACTGCAGCTTGCGTCCGGGCTCAAGCCGCGTGGTCAGGATGTCGGCCTTGAGACGCGCGTAGATCGTGGTCGCCAGCGTCGCCGGTTGGTCCACCTTCTGGCTTGGCAGGTCAGGGCTCATGGACATCCATTGGAATCTCGGGGCTTGTGTACATTAGCAGGCCTTCGCACATTTATTTATAAATTTTGGCTTTACTGCCAATTTTATACATATTAATGAATTGCTCTGTTCGCGTTCTCCCTGACAAGGAAACCTGATGTCGGACTTTCCGGTGGCGGCCCTGCGCAGCGTCGAGATCACGACGCCGCACCTCGCCGGTTCGGTCGAGTTCTACACCAAGGTCTGGGGCCTCGACGTCGTGGCGGAAACCGACGGCACGGTGTACCTCGCTGCAACGGGCAGCGACTTCCACGTTCTCGAGCTCACGCCCGGTGAAGCGACATCGCTTCGCAAGGCCAGCTTCCGCGCTCGCTCACATCAGGATTTGCACCGCCTTTTCGCGCGTGCCCGGCAAGCCGGCTGTGAGGTGATCAGTTCGCCCGCGCCATCGCCCGCGCCGTCGGGCGGCGAACGTTTTATGGTTCGCGAACCGCAGGGATGCACCATGGAGTTCGTCCACGGCGATCGGACCAAGGCCGCGCGCGTGATCGCGGACCGCCCCGAGCGGCTGGCGCATGTCAACATCAACAGCGCCGATATCGAACAGCTTTCGGCCTTCTACCAGGAGACCTTGGGATTTCGGTTGTCGGATCGGACGAAGCTGATGGCCTTCCTGTGCTGCAACAGCGATCACCACGCCATCGTGGTTGCGGAGGCCCCGGTCAACGGCCTCAATCACGTTGCCTTCCTCATGCCCGATCTGGAGTCCGTCATGCGCGGCTCCGGTCGCATGGTCGACCACGGCTATCCAATCGGCTGGGGCGTCGGCCGGCATGGACCGGGCGACAACGTGTTCGCCTATTTCGTCGATCCATCCGGCGCCGTCATCGAATACACGGCCGAAGTCCTGCAGATCGACGACAAGTATCGCGCGAAAGGTCCGGGCGATTGGGTCTGGCCTCCGGGACGAACCGATCAATGGGGCATCGCCCCGCCCAAATCCGACGCCTGCAAGACGGCGCAGCTCGCCGTTCCCTTCACGACGGCTCGCGCATGACGGATACCGCTGGCGCTACCGACTATGACGTGCTCGTCGTCGGCTTCGGGCCGACCGGCGCGGTTGCCACAGGCCAGCTCGGCCGTCTCGGTCATCGCACCCTGGTCATCGACCGGCTCACCGGCGTCTACGACAAGCCGCGTGCGATTGCGCTCGATCACGAGATTTTTCGCCATTTCGACAATATGGGCCTCGCGGACGCGATCTCGCCCCACATCGAGCCTTTCACCGCATCGGAGCACTTTGGCGTCGACGGCCAATTGATCCGACGCATCGACATGGTCGCAAAGCCCTATCCGCTCGGCTACACGCCGAGCATGGTGTTCAACCAGCCCGCGGTCGAGGCCGAACTGCGCCGCCACGCGACCCGTTTTTCCAACGTGCAGGCAGAGCTCGGCGTCGAACTGCTTGATCTCGTTCAAACCTCCGATCGCGTCGAGGCACGCCTGAAGGACGCCGATGGACGGCACCGTTCCGTAACGGCGCGCTATGTGCTCGGCTGCGATGGCGCCTCGAGCACCGTACGACAGATCGCAGGTCTTGGGCTCGAGGATCTCATCTTCGACGAACCCTGGCTGGTGGTCGATGTGCGCGTGAACGCGAGCGCGCTTGCCCGCCTGCCGCAATGCTCAGCGCAATTCTGCAATCCGGCGCGCCCCGTGAGCTTCCTCATCGGCCCGAACAACCACCGCCGCTGGGAGATCATGCTGCTGCCGGGCGAGGACGCGCCCCAGATGGAGCGGCCCGACAATGTCTGGAAGTTGCTCTCGCCCTGGCTGACGCCGCAGGACGGGGAATTGTGGCGGGCGGCCTCCTATCGCTTCCACGCCCTCGTTGCAGCCGATTGGCGCAACGGCAACATCCTGATCGCCGGCGACGCCGCTCATCAGCAGCCTCCCTTCATCGGCCAGGGCATGTGCCAGGGCCTGCGTGACGCCACGAACCTCGCCTGGAAGCTGGATCGCGTGCTCAGGCGCGTGTCGTCCGACAGCCTGCTCGACAGCTACACAGTTGAACGCAAGCAGCACGTGATCGAGCTGACCGGCAAGATCAAGGCGATCGGCCAAACGATCTGCGAACGCGATCCGGCTGCGGCCCGGCGGCGCGATGAGCAAGTATTGGCAGATGGCGGCGGCAAACCGCTCCTGATGACGCGGCAGGAACTCATTCCGCCGCTGCGCGCAGGATTTCTGACACGTCACGAAGCGCCGGCGCACGGCAGCCTGTTTCCACAGCCGCGCATCGCAAGCGGCAGTACGGTTCGTTTGCTGGACGCAGTGACCGGGCCCGGCTGGCGACTAATCGTCGACGGCCGCAGCAAGGATGCCGCCTCGATGCTCTCGCTCTGCGCCGCGCGCCCGGACATGTCTGCCGCGGCGGTCGCACCTGCCGGCGCCGGTGCGCCGAATGCGCTCGAAGAGACCGACGGCGTGCTGGCGAACTGGTTCGACCGTCACGGTGTCATCGCAGCGATCGTGCGGCCCGACCATTACGTCTTCGGCACCGCGCGCGATGCCGCGGAGCTCGGTGATCTCCTGCGCGAGATCGACCTGCGCCTTCGCGACGTCCCGGTCGAGCGAGAAAACCAAATTCCCGATCCGAGATTGGAGAGAACGCCATGAAACTGGCCACCGTAGCGATCGACGGCCGCACCACATGGGGCATTGTCGAAGGCGAGACCTTTTGGGATGTCGGCGCGGTGCTGAGGGGGCGCTATGCCGACCTCAAGTCGGCAATCGGCTCTCGGTTATCGGGGGTCGCGGATGCAAGATCCTCGGCCGCTGCCGTTCCGACCGCGAAGGTCATTTGGCTGCCGGTCATCCCGAACCCGGACAAGATCCTGTGCGTAGGCCTGAACTACGAGACCCACCGCAAGGAAACCGGCCGAGCCGAGGTCGAACATCCCACCATCTTCTCGCGCTACGCCAACAGTCAGACCGGACATTTGCATCCGATCGTGCGCCCGCGCGTCTCGACCGACCTCGATTTCGAAGGCGAGCTCGCGGTCATCATCGGCAAGGCGGGACGCTACATCTCGCGCGCAGACGCCATGGACCATGTCGTGGGCTATTCCTGCTACAATGACGGCAGCATCCGCGACTTCCAGCGTCACACGCATCAATTCACGCCGGGCAAGAACTTTCCGGACACCGGCGCATTCGGCCCCTGGATGATGACGCCGGACGAGCTCGGTCCGCTTGGCGAGCTCAAGTTGCAGACCCGCCTCAACGGACAGGTCATGCAGGAAGCGCGGATCAAGCAGATGATCTTCGATATCCCGCGCCAGATCGAATACTGCTCCACCTTTACGCGGCTAGAGCCCGGCGACGTCATAGTCAGCGGAACGCCGGGTGGCGTCGGTGCGCGGCGCGAGCCACCACTCTGGATGAAGCCCGGCGATGTCGTCGAGATCGAGGTCGAACGCCTCGGCGTGCTGCGGAATGTCGTGGCAGACGAAACCTGATCGAAAGGCGGCAGCCGGCGACGGCGTGAGGAGCGTGCTTTCCCGTATGCTCCTCAACGCAGAACAACCCATAAAAGCCCCAAAGCGGCATCTTCCAGGAGGAACACCCATGACCGGACTATCCCGTCGTCTGCTGCTCGCTGGCGCTGCCTTTTGCTTCTCCTTTCCGGCATTCGCGCAGTCATGGCCGCAGCGGCCCGTGACGGTCGTCGTACCACAACCGGCCGGCAACAGCCCGGACGTGATGTGTCGCCTCATCACCGAGAAGCTCTCCCGAACCTTCGGGCAGCAGTTCGTCGTCGAGAACCATCCGGGCGCCGCAAACCTCGTCGGCACGCAATCGGTGGCCCGTGCGGCTCCAGATGGCTACACATTCCTGTTTGCCACATCGGCCGCGCTCGTCACCAACCCCTACACGTTCAAGAAACTCCCCTACGACCCCGTGAAGGACTTCGTGCCGGTCGCGATGGCGGCCAGAAGCAACCACGTCCTTCTCGTCAATCCCGAGGTGAAGGCCAACTCGCTGCCGGAATTGATCAAGCTCGAGAAATCGGCGCCTGGTTCATTGAGCCTGGCCGTCGACGGTGCGCGCAACCTCTCGGGTCTGATCGCTCAAGCCATCAACAAGCACGCCGGAACCGGCTTTGTCCTCATCCCCTACAACACGACCACGAATGCGGTACAGGACGCCATCTCAGGCCGTGTCCAGGTGACGATCCAATCGGCATCCATCGCCGAGGCCTTCATCAGGGCAGGTACGCTTCGACCGATCGCCGTTGCCGGAGCCAAACGGCTCGACTCCCTGCCGGACGTTCCTGCGATCTCGGAGACGCTGCAAAGCGTCGATCTACAGGGCTGGTTCATGTTCATGGCGCCGGTCGGAACGCCGGCCGAAATCGTTGAAAAACTGAGCGCGGAGATTGCACGCGCCCTGGAATCGCCTGACGTGCGCGAGCGAGCTCCCACCCTCGGCTTTGATGTCCGTATTGGCGATGCAGTGACGCCGGCAGGCGCAAAGCGCTTCCTCGAAGACCAGCTCGCCTCTTCCCGCAAAATCATTGAAGGGCTTGGCCTCGAACCCGAGTAGCCACAGAACGCGGGGCCAGCCCCGACGGCGCGATGATTGCCTCTGCCTGCTGATTGGTCCCGACCTGTCGAACTGCCGGCAGCACCCACAGGCAGCATGCCTTCACCCGCCTCGACTTTGCATCGGGTTGTTTTCGATTTTTTGTGGGCGCCTGCAAAAAGCCCCGGAGCTTTCGCTCCGGGGCTTTTCGTAACTCACACCGCCGCTCAGCTCTGCGAGTGACGCGCCATGAAGATGTCGTAGCCGACCTCGCCGACCTGGAACCAGGAGTAGCTGTCGTTGGAGAACTTGGTCAGAGACTCGTAGACCTTCTTGAAGTTGGGGTTGGTCGCCGAGACCTCGTCGTGCAGCTCTTTCGCCGCCTTGTAGCAGGCGTCCATGATCGACGGCGAGAAGGCGTGCAGCTTGGTGCCGTTGGCGAGCAGCTTCTTCAGCGCCAGCGGATTGGCCTGGTCGTAGCGCGCCATCATGTAGTTGTTGGCGTAGTGGCCGGCCTGCGTGAGCACGCTCTGGTAATATTTCGGCAGCGCGTTCCATTTGTCGAGGTTGACGAAGGCGAGCAGCATCGGGCCGCCCTCCCACCAGCCGGGATAATAGTAATGCGGCGCGATCTTGTAGAAGCCGAGCTTCTCGTCGTCATAGGGACCGACCCATTCAGCGGCGTCGATAGTGCCCTTCTCCAGCGCCGGATAGATATCGCCACCGGCGAGCTGCTGCGGCACCGTGCCGAGCTTCTGGAGCACGCGACCGGCAAAGCCGCCGATACGGAATTTCATGCCCTTGAGATCGTCGGGGGTGTTGATCTCTTTCCGAAACCAGCCGCCCATCTGGCAGCCGGTGTTGCCCGCAAGCAGTGAGACGACGTTGTAGCTCTTGTAGA
The DNA here is from genome assembly GCA_963819355.1 of uncultured Alphaproteobacteria bacterium. Classification (GTDB taxonomy): domain Bacteria; phylum Pseudomonadota; class Alphaproteobacteria; order Rhizobiales; family Xanthobacteraceae; genus Bradyrhizobium. The sequence continues at coordinate 419,848 of CAWFVZ010000023.1, forward strand.
ACTCGTTGAGGATCTCCCTGCCCCCACCCAGCATGTACCAGGCCTGGTTGACGCGCATGTTCGGACCGAATGGCACCGACGAGCCGAAGGTGAAGGTCGGGTCCTTGCCGAAATAATAATACGACGCGGTGTGGCCGATCTCGCAGGTGGCGTTCTGCACGGCGTCCAGCACCTGAAGGCCGGGCACGATCTCGCCGGCCGCAAAGACCTGGATCTGGAATTTGTTGTCGGTCGCTTCCGCGACCATCTTGCTCATCATCTCGGCGCCGCCATAGAGCGTGTCGAGCGATTTCGGCCAGCTCGTCGGCATGCGCCATTTGATTTCCGGCATCGACTGCGCGATCGCGGGAGCTGCAAGCGTGGCGGCACCGGCCGCACCGAGTCCAGTGACCTTGATAAAGTCTCTTCTCTTCATGTTTTTCCTGCCCTGATGGATTGTGATTGTGGGCCTTCTTGCCGAGGCTTGGGGGCAGCATGGCGCAAGGCCCGAGCGAATGCCATCGTGATCGCACTGCGGCAAAGAAAAAGCCCGACCTCCTCTTGGGGGCCGGGCTCTGCGGACCGCACTGGATACGGTGACCTTGCCGTCAATTCACCCTGGAAACTGCAACCCAATGTCCGTTCCGGGTCCAGAAGCGGGGCTCACCCCGGCTTTGGGCCAAGAGTTGAGTGCGGTCAGCGAAAACCGGCCTGCGCCAAGGCTCTATGAAAGTACGGGTTTTCCAGAATTTGGTAGGGAGCCAAAAGCCGCAAAGTATGGGCGACAAATATTGCGATGAAACCCTCATGATGCTCGAGTTGGCGCGGGAGCCTCAAGAGAATTCTTCGGTATATCATAATAAGTTTCTGGTATTGCGTGTGGGAGGCGCCGCCGGCACCCGTTGATACAGATCAACCGTCAGCCGCTCATTGGGCACAACGTGCCCAGACGCAACGTGTCCCTTTTGAGGAGATGAGCCATGGGTGACGCTGGAGTGGGCTGGATAGCAGCCATCATCATCGGCGGGTTTGCAGGCTGGCTGGCTGAGCAATTCATGAAGAGTAACATGGGAATGATCATGAATATCGTGCTCGGCATGGTCGGTGCGGTAATTGCGAGCGCCATTCTGAGCTACTTCGGGATCGTCCTGGGAGGATGGTTCGGTTACCTGATTTGCGGCTTCATAGGCGCAGTCTTGCTGATCTGGATTGTCCGGACTGATTCGACCGGCCTGAAGACATCGAGGCCACGCCGAGCGAAGCAAGAGATTGTTTGCCGCAGCCGAAGCGCGCACCGCCAAACAGGACAGTGCGGAGGACATTATGACCCAGGTTCTAATCGTCATGAGCTGGCTCGGGGCTGTCAATGGCGCCGTGATATCGACACAGGAATTTACAAGCGCAGAGCGTTGCGAAGCAGCCCGGCAGACACTGATCGAGTACGCCAAGGCCCGTGGCATTGACGAGACGCTTAGGCCCCGCTGCATGCCAAAGTGACGCTGGATGGATAGGCTGGCCAAGGCCCGCGCGCCCTACCAGTTCCGACGTCAAGCCTTCCATCGTCACCGACAACCGGTCTGCTCCCGGCGGCCAATTCATGCTGAACGCCAGGGTGCAGCCCGATATGACGGTCCACCCTGCGCGACGTCATCGACCGAACCGAGGCACTGCCTGCGCGATCGCGCGCGCCTATGCGCCTCTCGTGCAGATCGGCTGCGAGATAACCGTCAAACGCTTCACGGAAGTCTCCGTGATTGAAGAGAGGCCCGCTGATGTTCGCAGCTGTCTCTCACGGGGCGTTGGAAACTTGCCGTTCCTGCGCTTCGTAGTATTCGGCCGAGAACTTGATCGACCATCGCGAGAAAAACGAACGCAATTTCTGAGTGGGTCTTTCGACGCCGAGATGTTCGGCGACGTGCGCCCCCTGCAGCCACGTCACCACCGATGCAAACCAGGCCAAGCCCTTGAGCCTCTCAAGCGCGGTGATGCCGACTGTCTCTGCCTGCCGATAGCGAAAGCCTATCTTTCTGATGAGATATAGGCGCTTGATGTTTTCGTAGCTCTTGATCACGAGCTGAACGAACGAATTTTTTTTCGCCTGCGGCCACGCAGCCGGATATACCGGCAGCACCAAAAGTTTGCTCTTGGCGATGACCGTTGCCAACGGATGCAAGAGTTGCATCCAGGCCGGCCATGCCGTCAACTTGGCAAACAATACCGCGTGCATCGCCGTTGCGGCCCCGAAAGAGATCGGCAGCCAGAGTACCGCGCCCAGAATCACAAGCAATGCGGTGTTCGGCGTGAGATGCCGACATTTTCGGAAAACCCACGCCATACCGCTTTCAAAGGCAACACGCACGGCGTGTTCGAACGCCCGGTAGGAAATCTTGCGCCGGAGCCATGACCAGTGACGGCGGATCGACATGTTCCACTTTCGACGCCTCGTCTCGGAAACAGGAAGGATGCGCAACGCGCCGCCCATGGCGGCAACGATGACATTGCCGAGAACGTTGGCCGCGAAGAGCGGAAGCCAAACGATCTCCATGACCAAAGGGAATGCGTAGTCAAGCAGCCGCATCAAGATCGAAATAATGAAACGCAGGATCTTGTTTGCGGCGAGCGTGACCAAAACAAGCGGAACGATGATCACGTCGTCAAGGGTACCGCGGAAGCGGCTCTCTTCGATCCATGTCGGACTGTGATCATGGGTCACGGCACTACCGGTTCTTGGCTGGATCGTGCCTCTATAAATAGCACGCTGTGGGCGCCAGCGCGTGGTCCCTCTAATGCGATCACGACATTCTTGATCCAGGCCGAGCGGCCCGCGCGCGCCCTTCAGACGACCGGGAGAGTTCGCGGCACGTCGAAACATGGCCGCCAATCGGGATAGCGGATGTCTCAGATGGGTCCTTCCGCTTTACGCCCCGAAAGCGGACTCAAGTCGCGTGTCGGCGACCATTGAGCCATCTCGGCGTCATCACCCGCTGGCGGATCGTTGGGATAGAAGGATCGGTTCTAGTGGCTCCCCCGGTAACGACGGTAGTGGCGCGGAGCAGGAGCCATGGCCATTGAGGATCCGAACCTTCCCGCCGGCCCCATGACGTCCGCCGTCGGCTGGAAGAACAGCGGCGTCACTGCCGCAGCGACGGCGCGTTGACCGCCTCGACCCGCGACCACGGTCCCGCCGGATCCCATTTGCACCACAGTTGCGGTCACGTTGCGATGGGTGCAGCGGCAGCCGAGCGCGCTCGCAGCCGCCGGCGACAGGTCAAGGAACGCACCTGTGAACGGACCGCGATCGGTCACCGTGACCTGGATCGAACGGCCGCCTTTCTGGACCGTCAGTACCGTGCCGAAAGGTAGCGTCCGGTGCGCGGCCGTCATTGCACCGCAGTTGAATCTCGCCCCGGACGCCGTGCGGCTTCCACACAGGTGGTCGCTCCCGCCGTAGTAGGTGGCGGTCCCGGAGAGACGATGCGCCTCGGCCATAGAACAGAGCGAGAGAACGGCGATGCCGGTCGCGACAATGCATTTCATGCTGTATCCTCTTGTGTTGTGAAAAGCGGCGGCCGCGACACCATCGCGTTGCGCTGGATCCTTTGAGGATCACCAGATGCGGTTGCCAAACCAGCCAAATTGCATTTGCCGCGCTGCCAGGCGTGCAGGCGGGGCGGCGTGTCTCTTTGCAATTTTGTGCTGACGTTGCAGCTTCGGCTCTGTCTTCTTAGAGTCGGATGGCTGGCTGGGCGGTTGCAGTTGCGCAAATGCCTCCCGCTCTGCGGTGGAGGCCACTATTTCGGGGGCCGCGACATTGGCCGCGATGCTTGCCGTCTGCGCGGGAACGATGGTCCGCAGGCTGGTATCGTAGACAATTCGCTCGGGCCATTTCTGGTCGGAGTGAATGTGAATGACGGCTGGACGAGAATTACCCCAATCTGCAGCCGGCAATTTCGGGAGGAATGGGTCCGAAATCAAGAGCAGCGCGAGCAATGCTCCGCCAACGTATAGAAAATATCGCGCCAGGGGCATTCCTCACTCCACTTCCCCCCTGCCCGCAACTTTGATTGAACCGCCAGTGCCGAACGTGCTTGAAAGGTCCCACGCGCCAAACCTACGACAGAGGCCGTTCTCGGGACCATTGCCCTTACGGTCAATGTCCCAATGGGACCTTGACTTCGACCGAACGGCACAACCGACACCGCCTCACCAGATCAGGACGGCAAGAGCCTGACAGAACGGTCGAACGATTGTTAGCGAGTTTTCCAGGCGTGCGCCCGGCGCGGGCGCAGAAGCGACGGTAGCCAGCCATTTCCTGGTTCGGGCCGAGTATCTGTACTACGGGTTCAACAACTCTCGCGCGACCGCGACGAATTTGCAACCGAGCCCGGGAGCTTTCCCGCGGCTCTCGGCGATCAATTGCTGTGGCCAGCGCACGCCGTTGCCGCCTCCGCCAAAGGACAAAACGCGAAAAACTCAACGTGAGCAAATTCAGTGCGCTAAGCCCCATTGAACGGATCTCAAGGGAGGCTTCAACGATCCTCCCTGTTGCAGAGATACCCGCCAGATCACGAACAGGGCACCGCGGCGGGGCTGAAATGCCACGCGTTGACCATAATTTCGAGGGTACATTCGCCCAGTCTGGGCGATGGCAGGGCAGTTCCAATGACGGCTCAGTCCCACAAGACCGCAGAACAGGAGTACGAGGAGCAAGTTCGCATCCTCACCCGTATCGTTTCAGCCTCCACTTTGGGGCTTCTCGCTTTCGCTGCGGGCCTGTTGATCGGGACCTTTCTGTTTTCGTGATCGAAGATGAATGACTGGCCCTCCGGGCGCGGTTCTGTTTGGTTTTGGCTTCACGAAAGTTACAAGTTTCGCTTTGCCATGGATTTCGCACGATCACGTGCACGCCGTTGGACGACAGCGGCTTGATCCATGTCGTCAAGTATCAGCTGTCTCAGCATGCTTCCTTCGGCTGCAATATCCTAACTCCGCCCCGATGTCGCTTGTGGATCAAAACGCGAAAAGGTCGACGTAAGCAAATTAGAGTCCGATGCCCCATTGAACGGACTGCAACGGGGTGCGGCCCCTTCGCTGATGGGCCACAATCGGACTCAGCGCCGCAGCAAAATGTAGCCTTATTCGATCACCTCGTCCGCAATCTTCACTGCGGAACTTCACCAGCTTCGCCTGCATCGTCTTCTCCGGCTTGTGCGGATCCACGCTGATGGCGGGCCGGTTGTGCCGCCGCACCTGCGGCGTTAAGGTCACGGCTGTCCAACGAGCGGGCTCGCGCCCCCGACCGCGATCGCCAAAGGCAATCGATTGCTGCGTCAGGTCCTGAAAATCGTCACGCATCCGGCGACCATCATCGCAGGGGTCGTCTGCGGGCTGCTGTTCGGATTCTTTCTGCCCAAGCCGGCCCACGCGCTGGTGCCGTTCGCGAAACTTTACGTCGCCCTGCTGTCGATGAGCATGTTGCCCATCCTCGTGACGGCGCTCACCTGGGGCATCGGACAGATGTTGCGCAACGAGACGACCCGCGCGCTGTTCCCGCGCATGGCCTTGTCCTATCTGCTGCTGCTGCTGATTCCAAGCCGCGGCGGCGGTGCTGGTGTGCGTCGTTCTCAGCCCGGGCAAAAGCCTGGGCGAGGGCGCTGCCGCGGCGCTCGGCCAGCAGCTCGCCAGCGAGCCGGCGGTCGAATCCGGCGGTCCGATCATGGCGTTCCTGCAGGGCATGGTGCCGCCCAATATCTTCGCTGCGCTGTCGGGGGCGCAGTTCATCAGCATCGTTTTTTTCTGCGTTCTGCTCGGACTGGCGCTCGGCGTCGTCAAGTCCCCCGGTGCTGACGATACGCTGCGGATGCTGAATGCCCTCTACGAGGCATTTGCGACCATCTTCCACTGGGTGCTGATCCCGCTGCCGCTCGGCCTCTTCGCGCTCGGCGCGGCTCACGTGGCGGAGGCCGATCGGGAGTTGCTGGTAGCGCTGGTACGCTACGTCGGCTATTTCTACCTGGCGGGACTGGTGGCGGTAGCCGGGCTGACGGCGGTTCTGTCGATCGTATGCCGCAAGGCGCCCTGGCGGGTACTGTCCGATCTCGGCCAGCCCCTTGTCATCGCCTTTGCCACCGACAACCCCCTGGCCGCACTGTATTCCGCGATCGAAGCACTGCAGGAGCGGTTCGGCGTAGACCGCCGCGTCGTCGACACGGTCACGCCGTTTGGCGTCCTCGCCAACCAGCACGGCCAGGTGCTGCTGTTGACCTTTACCGTGCTTTTTCTCGCACAGGTCTACGGCGTTTCGCTCGGCGCGGCCGCGATCGTCATCGTCGCGGTTTCGTGCCTGATCTCGGGCGCGGCGGCAGTCGGAGGGGGCCCGGCGCTGGTGCCGATCCTCGCGCCGATCCTGTTGAATGCGCAGATCCCCGACGCGCTGGCGGTCGTGGTGCTGGCGACCACGCAGCCCGCGGTAGCGCCGCTGGTCTCGCTGCTCACCGTGCTGGGTACGGCCGCGCTGACCGTCATCACAGCGAAGCCGGGGAAAAGCGCATGAATGCGAGACCGTGGCGGATATGGGTGATGGGCGCATTGCTTGCATTGGCGATACTGCCGCCGGCGCCATCCGCCGCGGCTGCGCTTTCGAGCTTTCCCGATATCCGCCAGGTGCAGGAGCGCGGCGCGCTCCGCGTCGGGCTGGTCGCCAAGGACATTCCGCCGCTGCTGGTTACCGGAAGCGACGGTCAGCCTGCCGGCATCGAGGTTGCCATGGCCAACGGCCTGGCGAGGCGCCTGGGGGTCAAGCTTCAGTTCGTGCGCACTGCCGCGACCCACGATGAGCTGGTGGCCCAGGTCGCTGCCGGCGAAGTGGACGTTGCGGTGTCTTCGGTTACGCGGACCGTTGAGCGGGCCCAAGCGGTGCGCTTTTCGCGCCCGTACCTGACGCAGTCGGTGGCTGTTGCGTTGAACCGGGTGCGTGCGTTGCAGGAGAACGTTGCCTGTCCGGACACGCCTGCCGATGCGGCGGCACTGGCGGCGCGGCCGGGCGGACTCGGCGTCACGCGCGGCGGCGCCTATGAACAGGCGCTGCGCAACCAGGACAAAAAGATCAATCCGGTGGTCTTCGACACCGAAAGGGAACTCCACGACGCCCTGGAAACCGACAGGCTACTCGCCGGTCTGGGCGGCGAGATCGAGTTGCGCCAGTTGTTCGCCCGGCACCCGGCGGCTCGTATCAAGCTCAAGCTTTGCCTGGTGGGCGAGCAGAAGGACCAGATCGCCATTGCCGTGCGGCCCGACGCACCCAATCTCGCCGCATGGATCGATGTCGTTCTGGACAACGTCGGCTTGCAGCTGAAGCCCAGCGGCATCTTCACCCTCGGAACGGACTGGACCTTCTGAGCGGCGAGCTGCGGGACGGCGAGCAGGAAAGCGCAAGTCATCGGCAGCGAACTATCTGGCGTTCGTCAAACTCGCGTCAATCCAGATTTGGCTGCGTGCCAATGAGACCACGTCTTAGACCTTTAACGGCCCGAGCAATGTTTGGTAATAGGATTTGACGGTCCCGTAGCATTCGCAGACCATTTCCTGCATTGCCTCAACATCGGTGATCTGAATTCTGCCCCTCGAATATTTTATTATCCCGGCCTGTTGAAGTGTGCGCGCATGCAACGTGACGCTGGTTCGCTCGACACCCAACATCTCAGCGAGGAATTCCTGGGTGAATTGCAGATTGTCGGTATCGGCTAAATCTCTTGCCCGGAGCAGCCAGCGGCAAAGCCGTGCCTCGACATGATGCGCCGCCATGCAAGCAGCAGATTGGCTTGCTTGCGCGTAGACCGCCTGCTCGTGACGAAATAGCACCGATTGAAAGGATTGACTTTGAAACGCCGCGCTGCGGAGCTCACTCACGTTGCACATCAGCGCGGGCCCAGCTAGCTGAACAATGCCTCGATTGACCGGGATGTTGCCGCCAAGAGCGGCGAACGCTCCGACAACTCCATCTTTGCCGACCATCGCGGCTTCGATTATTTCTCCAGATGAAAGGCTCACCACGAGCGAGACAACCGCGCCTGTCGGAAAGTAGACGTCCGTCACCTCACTTCCGGCCTCGAACAATATCTTCTCGTGTTCGAGATCAACGGATTTCAGGTGAGGCCGAAGGGCTGCGGCATCACTGTCTGAAAGAGAGGCCAATAGCATATTGCCGGAATTGGGCATGTCATGCTCCCGTGGACAGGCGGGAGCACAGCGAACTCTCAGTCAGCGGCGCCTAGAAAGACTGCCGTTAATCCACAAACGATAGACCCTTGACTGAACAAAGCGAGCTTTATTTTCAGCTATGTCGGGAACTTAACAGACTGCCCTCGCGGTCAGGCGCGCAATCAAGGTCCGCAGGTGTCATAGGGGCCGAGAGTGACAAAACCCAAAACTCAGGTTTTAGCAGTCAATCTTCCGGCCGGTGATCGTGCGATAGACGTTGCGCAAATTATTGCCGATTTCGTTCAATGCCCCGTTGTGGTGGCAACGTCGGACGGCAACGAATTAACGATTGCGCCCCGTGCCCGACCAGTAGCGGACAGTGCAATGCTCAATTAGCAGCCTCGACTTGGGCGCGCTTGCCCGTCGCGTCAAGGCCGCGCGGCGGAGATCGCGCACCAGACCAGCCGGTGACAGCCAACTGAGCAGCCACATCTCCGGTGCGCCATGGGCCTCCAGACCGCCTAGGCAGTTTTCAACCGCTTTCGGATTGTTACTGTCCCATAGACCTATAGTGTCGAGTACCCAACATAAGGTAGACCGGATCATCACCGATTTGCCGTCGGCTGCTATCGGTGACTGAGAGCGGTTGCGCTCCCGCCTGCCATATTGAACGGAGCGCGTTCAGTGGACACCGGCAATCTTGTCCTTGTCGTCGATGACGACGCTTCAATGTTGCGGAGCGTGGCGCGAATGCTGCGGCAGCTCGGCTACGCCAGCCTGTTGTTTCCCTCGGCGGAAGCCTTCGCAAATCACGACGATTTCGACAGAGCGGTTGTTGTCCTTCTAGACATTAACCTGGGCGATGTTTCAGGCATCGAGCTGCGGCACCGGCTCAAAGCAGCCAACATATCTGTGCCGGTCATCTACATGACTGGGAACGACGACCGCGCCACTCGCGAGGCTGCGCTTCAATCTGGGTGTCTTGGGTATCTCACTAAACCGTTCTCGGCCGCGTCTCTGGCTGAGAAGCTGCAGCGGGCATAGGCCGGACCTGAAATGGATGTCTGTTCATGTGCAGGTTTTCGGACTTGAGGCGATGTCCGGATTAAGTCTGCAATAGGCCGGATGGCGGACATGCGTCGGGCTCGCTCACGAACCTCGATTTATGAGTACACGCTCTAGCTCGCGCAATGCGCATGAAAAGCGGCCCGAAGTTCTGCCAGTTCGTCGTGTGTTGCACCCAGCTCCGCGTCGGCCCGATTTATGGGCAAGTCCATGTACACGATCGGCTGATCGAACTGGCTTGCCGTGAAGTCATATCTCCGGCCTCCGATCCGATTGTAGAAGTGGTCGCCAGCCGGCAGAGGCGTCTTCAACAACTCGCCGCCAAAGAGGTCCTGTATGAGCAGCGACGTGACGTTGCATTGTCCTGCCGCGGGATTGCTCGCCGTCCATTGACTGGCCGTCGACAACGACCATGCATTGCGCAGCGCGCGCTGAACGTCATCGGGATCGAAGCTCATCGTCACCCGGAGCATCTGGCGCCGCGGCGCGCATTTCGGATTATACGACGATCGCTTCTTGCCACTGTTTTGCCCGACGTGTCAAACGGCTTCGCGGAATGTAGCGCGGGGGAGATATTCGGTCGGCGCGCACATTTGGTTGAGCAACTTGCCCCGATGCGTCAAACTGTTGGCAGCATCCACAGGGCATTGCGCCCTCACCCCAGGTCTACTGTGCATGGGGTTGTTTTTCACATTTTTGGTCTGCCACCCCGGATGCGTCGCGGCAAAGAAAAGCCCGACCTCCGACGGAGGCCGGGCTTTCCGGTCTTGCGACTTGCTCGAAAGATCAGCCGCGGGTGCGCGAGCGGATCATGAAGCTGTCGTAGGTGTATTCGGCGACCTGCCACCACAGATATTCGTCGGAACGGTAGGCCTGCATGGCGTCGATCGACTTCTTGAAGTCGGCGTTCTTGGCCGAGATCTCGCCCCATAGCTCGTTGGTGGCCTTGAGGCAGGCTTCCAGCACCTCGTTGGTGAACGGACGAAGCTGGGTGCCGCCGGCGACCAGACGCTTCAGCGCCGACGGGTTCTGCATGTCGTAGCGCGCCGCCATCCAGCTGTTGGCATTGGCCATCGCGTTGCTGAGGATCGCCTGGTAGTTCTTCGGCAGCGAATTCCACTTCTCCAGATTGGTGAAGGAGTGGACCATCGGACCGCCTTCCCAGAAGCCCGGATAGTAATAGTACTTGGCGACCTTGGCGAAGCCGAGCTTCTCGTCATCGTAGGGGCCGACCCACTCGGCCGCGTCGATGGTGCCCTTTTCCAGCGCCGGATAGATGTCGCCGCCAGCGAGCTGCTGCGGCACGACGCCGACCTTCTGGAGCACCTGGCCGGCGATGCCGCCGATGCGGAATTTCAGGCCGGAGAGATCGGCAACGGTCTTGATCTCCTTGCGGAACCAGCCACCCATCTGGGTTCCGGTGTTGCCGCAGGGGAAGCCGATCACGTTCGACTTCTTGAAGAACTCGTTGCCGAGCTCCTGGCCGCCGCCCTGATACCACCAGGAGTTCTGCTGGCGCGCGTTGAGGCCGAACGGCACCGAGGCGTAGATCGCCCAGGTCGGATCCTTGCCGACATAGTAGTAGGAGACGGTGTGGCACATCTCGACGGTGCCGTTCGAGGTCGCATCGAGCGCCTGGAGACCGGGCACGATTTCGCCGGCCGCGAACACCTGGATCTGGAACTTGTTGTCGGTCATCTCGGCGACGTACTTCGCCACCTGTTCGCCACCGCCATAGATGGTATCGAGCGACTTCGGGAAGCTCGAAGTCATGCGCCACTTGATCTCGGGCGAGGACTGCGCAATCGCCGGCGAGGCCACTGCGGCGGTCGCCGCCGCGCCTGCTGCCGACACTTTCAAGAAATCACGACGCTTCATCTTCAGGTCTCTCCTTGCTGGGGCGTTTCCCCTAGACTTCCTCTTTGCTGCCGCTCATTCCGGCGACGCGTTTGGCCCGCGTCGCACCGAAGGGGCATCACTGCCGTGGGCCTTTAACACGGAAGCAACGCTTTCGAAACGCGACAATGGCATGACGGGGCTCTACGAAAGTCGCATGTCCCCGGAAGGCCGGCTCAGGCCGCCGCGATGACGCCCTTGAGCTGGTCCCGGACCTGTCCCGCAATGGCGCGGTAGATCGCCGCATGGGGGCCGTCCGGTTCGCTGTCCACGACAGGATTGCCAGCATCGGAGCTGGCGCGAATCGCCATGTGCAGCGGGATCTCGCCCAGGAACGGTACTCCGAGCTTCTCTGCCTCGTGGCGCGCCCCGCCATGGCCAAAAATGTCTGATTTCGTGCCGCAATGCGGGCACTGGAAGTAGCTCATGTTCTCGACGATGCCGAGCACGGGCACGTTGACCTTTTTGAACATGGCAAGCCCCCGCCGTGCGTCGATCAGGGACAAGTCCTGCGGGGTCGAGACGATGACGGCGCCCTTCAACGGCACGTTCTGCGCCAGCGTGAGCTGGGCATCGCCCGTGCCCGGCGGCATGTCGACGACGAGCACGTCGAGCTTGCCCCATGCGACGTCACGCAGCATCTGCGTCACCGCCGACATCACCATCGGCCCGCGCCAGATCATCGCGGTCTCTTCCTCCACGAGGAAGCCGATCGACATGATGGCGAGCCCGAAACGCTTGAGCGGAATCATCTTGCGCTCGCCGTCCAGCTCCGGCTTCTCATGCAGGCCCGTCAGCCGCGGCACCGAGGGGCCGTAGATGTCGGCATCGAGCAGCCCGACCTTGAGGCCGTGGTCGCGCAGGCCCAGCGCCAGATTGAGCGCAGTGGTCGACTTGCCGACACCGCCCTTGCCCGAGGCCACCGCGATCACCGCAGCGATGCCCGGAATCTCGGACTGCCGCGCCATCGGCGACTGGCCGCCCTGCGGTGGCTTGTGCGCATGGACCGGCTGCACGCCCGGCGTGCCGCGGCTCGGCGTTGGCGGCGGTGGTGCGACGCCGGCCTTGCGCTCGGCGGTCAGCGCCACCATCACGATGGTGACGCCGGGGATGGCGCGCACGGCAGCCTCAGCCTCGGCGCGAACGGATTCCCAGGCCCGCGCCTCGGCGGCATCGACATTGATCGAGAAGAAGACCTTGCCATCGGACGCGCTGATCGCGCTCAGCACATTGGCATTGGTGAGCGCGACCCCGCGCGGCGACTTGATCTTGGCGAGGCTGTCGAGAACCTGTTGCTGCGTCACGCTCAAAGCGCATCTCCTGAGTTCAAGATGCCCCATTAGAGCGGAAACGGCCAAAAGGCTACTGCCTGCCGATATCGTCAGCCATCTCCGTGGGCGCCGCCCCCTGCTCCACTGCCGCCTCGTAATTAAGCTCGATCATGACCCCGTTGGGGTCGTGGACGAAGATCTGCCAGAGGTCGCCGCCCGGGACCTGGCGAGAGTCGAATTTCATGCCCCTGGACGCCAGCCGCTGCTTCATGCCGTCAAAGCCACGGCTGACGAAGGCGACATGGTGGACAACGCCGGAGTCCGGCTTTTGTGGCTCGGAGGTCGGGGAAATATCGACGAGGTGCACCACCGGCTTGCCCTCGCTGTACATCCAGGCCCCCGGGAAGGCGAAATTCGGCCGGGCGCCTTTTTCCAGGCCCAGCACGTCCTCGTAGAAGCGGACCGTCTCGGCCAGATTCCGGGTCCGGATGTTGAAATGATCGAGGACGCCAACGCTCACGCCGCCCATGCCTTCGCTCCCTTGTTTTGAAGTCCTTCGGTCCGCCATCCTAGCACAGGAGGCCGCCAAACGAAGCCGTTGCCCTCCGCCCTCAAGGGTTTATGGTGCGCCCGATCCGCCCTCAGGCGGAACCTCAGGACCCCGGCTGGCGCCCCTCGCCCGGCTGCAACCGTAAAACTCAAGCTACGGACAAGGTACCACACATGGCTAAAGTCGCTTTCCTCGGTCTCGGCGTGATGGGCTTCCCCATGGCCGGACACCTCGTGAAAAAAGGGGGCCATGAGGTCACCGTCTACAACCGCACCGCGGCCAAGGCGAAGGAGTGGGCGGACAAGTTCGGCGGCAAGACCGCGGCGACCCCGAAGGCCGCAGCCGAAGGCCAGGATTTCGTGATGTGCTGCGTCGGCAACGACAACGATCTGCGTGCGGTCACGATCGGCGCCGACGGCGCCTTTGCCGGCATGAAGAAGGGCGCAACCTTCGTCGACCACACCACGGCGTCTGCCGAAGTCGCGCGCGAGCTCGACGCGGCCGCGACCAAGGCCGGCTTCAAGTTCATCGACGCCCCCGTCTCCGGCGGCCAGGCAGGCGCCGAGAACGGCGTGCTGACGGTGATGTGCGGCGGCGCGCAGGATGCCTATGCCGGCGCTGAGCCTGTCATCGCGGCCTATGCGCGCATGTGCAAGCTGCTGGGACCTGCTGGCTCGGGTCAGCTAACCAAGATGGTCAACCAGATCTGCATCGCGGGTCTCGTCCAGGGCCTCTCGGAGGGCATCCATTTCGCCAAGAAGTCGGGCCTCGACGTCGCCTCCGTGATCGACACCATCTCCAAGGGCGCGGCGCAGTCCTGGCAGATGGAGAACCGCTACAAGACCATGAACGACGACAAGTATGATTTCGGCTTCGCGGTCGAATGGATGCGCAAGGACCTCTCGATCTGCATCGCGGAAGCCCGCCGCAACGGCGCCAATCTTCCGGTGACCGCGCTCGTCGACCAGTTCTACGCCGAGGTCGAGAAGATGGGCGGCAAGCGCTGGGACACGTCGAGCCTGCTCGCGCGCCTTAATCGCTGACACCTGACGAATTGAAACCCTGCCTTGTTGATCGCACTCGCCGCAATCTTCGTCCTGGCCTATGCGGCGATCGCGCTCGAGCATCCGATCGGGGTCAACAAGAGCGCGTCCGCGCTACTCGGCGCGGGCCTGCTCTGGACGGTCTTCGCGCTCGCGACGGGCGACCACACGCTGGTCGGCCGTCAGCTCGACGAGTCCGTCGCCTCCACCGCGCAGATCGTGTTCTTCCTGATCGGCGCGATGACCATCGTCGAGGTGATCGACGCCCACGACGGCTTTGAGGTCATCACCTCCCGCATCGGCACGACCAGCCAGTTCAAGCTGATGTGGCTGGTCGGCTTCGTGGCGTTCTTCCTCAGCGCGATCCTGGACAATCTGACCACGACGATCGTCATGGTCTCGCTGATCCAGCGGCTGATAGCCCGGCGCGAGGACCGCCTGCTGTTTGCCTCGCTCATCGTCATTGCCGCGAATGCCGGCGGCGCCTGGACCGTGATCGGCGACGTCACCACGACCATGCTGTGGATCGGCGGACAGATATCGCCATTGAACATCATGCGCGCAGTGTTCCTGCCTTCTCTTGTCAGTTTGCTGGTGCCGCTCGCCTTCATCAGCCTTTCGCTGAAGGGCAAGACCATCGCGCTGCCGTCAAAAGATAACGGATTGCTCGCCGTCGACCGGTTCGAGCGAAACCTGATGTTCTGTCTCGGGCTCGGCGTGCTGATCGCCGTTCCCGCCTTCAAGAGGGCCACGCATCTGCCGCCCTTCATGGGCGCGCTGCTCGGGCTCGGAATCGTGTGGCTGGTCGGCGAAATCGTCCATCGCGACAAGGACGAGCATGTGCGCCGTCCCCTCTCGCTCGCGCATGCGCTGACCCGAATCGACATGGGCTCGATCGTGTTCTTCGTCGGCATTCTGCTGGCGGTCGCCTGCCTCGAACATGCCGGCCTCTTGACGATGTTGGCGAGATGGCTGGAGGCGGCTATCGGCCGCCAAGACGTCATCGTCGTCGTGCTCGGCCTGCTCAGTGCCGTCATCGACAACGTGCCGCTGGTCGCCGCGACCATGGGCATGTACGACCTCGCGCACTTTCCAACCGACGGCTTCCTCTGGGAGTTCATCGCCTATTGCGCCGGCACCGGCGGCTCGATCCTGATCATCGGCTCGGCCGCCGGCGTGGCCGCCATGGGCCTCGAGCGGATCGAGTTCCTCTGGTACGCCCGCCGCATCGCCGTGCCCGCGCTCGCGGGCTATCTGGCGGGGGCCGTGGTCTATGTCGCGCAGCATGCGGCGCTGCACTGAGCGGCGCTCGTGCGCGCAAAATTAACGCCGGGTTAACGTAATTCTTTAGCTCCTTAAGTCACCTCTTAAGGATTTCTTGCCAGAGATAGACAATGCAGAAGGCCCGCGTCCGACGTGGGCAGGAATCGTTGTTGCTTGATGAGTAACCCCGCTGAAAAGCCTGAAGTTGTGCAGCTTCCGGCCGAGCCGATCAACGCTCCGTCGGCGAGCAGCCGAAGGGCTGCGGCGCAGCGGGTGCGCGAGGCGCGCGACAAGTTAACGTCGACCAGCGGAACCCGGCCGGCGTTCGACGCCGAGATGCTGCGCCAATATGCCCAGACCCGGCTGTCGGCTTCCTATGTCGTGATGCTGCTGGTGGTTACGACCGGCGTGCTGTTCGGGCTGTGGATGCAGCCGATCCCGGCCGCGGCCTGGACCGCCGGCATGCTCTGCATCCACGGCGCGATGATCCGCAGCTGCCGCCGCTTCCTTGCCGAGCCCACTTCGCCCACTGCGACGCGCGCCTGGCGGACGCGGTTCGTCGTGCTCGACCTGCTCTATGGCCTGTGCTGGATGGCGATCCTGATTCATCCCGTGCTCGACATGGTCACGGAAACGCTGATGATGTTCCTGATGCTGCTGGTGATCGCAGTATCGAGCATGCTCGCCGCCAATCTGCCGATCGCAGCCCTTGCGGCCACCGCGCCGGTCGCCGTCGCCATGGCGCTGAGCTTTGCGGTGACCGGTTCGCTCGACAACTACATCCTGGCTGCACTCGCGCTATCGGCCGAAGGCTACTTCGCGCTGCTGGCGCATCGCCTGCACTCCTCGACCTTCGCCACGCTCGAAGCGCGCGCCGAGAAGGACGCGCTGATCGGCGAGCTTGAACAGGCCAAGGCGATCTCGGATGAAGCGCGTCACCGTGCGGAATCCGCCAACGTCGCCAAATCGCGCTTCCTGGCGCAGATGAGCCATGAGCTGCGCACGCCGCTCAACGCCATCCTCGGCTTCTCCGAGGTGATGAAGAGCGAAATCTTCGGCGCGCATGCCGTGCCGGTCTACAAGGAATATTCCTGCGACATCCATAATTCCGGCGTGCACCTGCTCAACCTCATCAACGAAATCCTCGATCTGTCGCGGATCGAGGCCGGCCGCTACGAGTTGAACGAGGAAGCGGTGTCGCTGGTCGGTATCGTCGCCGACTGCCACCATTTGATGAAGCTGCGCGCATCGAGCCGCGGCATCACCATCCGCGAGGTGTTCGAGCAGGCCATGCCGCGGCTCTGGGCCGACGAGCGCGCGATCCGCCAGGTCGTGCTCAATCTGCTCTCCAACTCGATCAAGTTCACCCCGCAGGGTGGCGAGATCTGGCTCAAGGCCGGCTGGACCGCGTCGGGAGGGCAATATCTTTCCGTGCGGGATTCCGGTTCCGGCATCCCCGAGGACGAGATCCCCGTCGTGCTGGCTTCGTTTGGCCAGGGCTCCAACTCGATCAAATCGGCCGAACAGGGCGCCGGCCTCGGCCTGCCCATCGCCAAGAACCTGATCGACCTGCATGGCGGCACGTTCACGCTGAAGTCGAAGCTTCGCATCGGCACCGAGGTGATCGTCACCTTCCCGCCGGAGCGCGTGATGAGCGCGCTGGCGCCGCTGTCGGAGGATGCACCGCCGCTCCAGCCGGACAGTTCCATGGTGCCCGACGAGAAGCGCCGGCCGCGCCACAAGCCGATCATGAGCGCAGGTACGGGCTCCTAAACACATGCTTGCAGACATGCCCGCCAATCCATCACAATGCCAAGATGAGCCAAGACACGCCGTGCGTCGCCGTCTGCATGATCGATCCCAAGACCAAGCTGTGCTTCGGCTGCGGCCGCACGCTGCCGGAGATCGCGCGCTGGCACGCCATGGAAAGCACGGAACGGCTCGCACTGATGGCACTGCTGCCAGCGCGCATGACGGACGCGGGTTTGCAGCCGATGGCGGGATCGCCCAGGCGCGCCTGATCGGCACGTGTGTCTTCGGAGGCGCGCGATGACCCGCTTCCTGCTCGTTCTCCTGATGCTCGCCGGCACCGCAGGCGCCGTCGTCGCCTATGGCGATCCCGACCAGATCGCGCGCGCCAGCCACACAGTCTCGCACATGTTCCGCGGGCAGACCGCAGCCCCCATCCCCGCCGTACAAATTCAACGCGGCCAGGGCGGCGAATTCGCGCTGCGTGCGAAGATCAACGGCGTGACCGCCCCGATGGTGATCGACACCGGCGCCACCTCCGTGGTGCTGACCTGGGAAACCGCGAAGGCGATCGGGCTGCCGCTAGAGATGCTCGAATATGACGTCGACCTCGAGACCGCCGGCGGCCACACCAGGGCGGCGCGGCTCACGATCGACCGTCTCGCCGTTGGCCATCTTGTCGAAAAATCGGTGCCGGCCCTCGTCGTGCAGCGCGGGCAGATGAAGACCAATTTGCTCGGCATGAGCTTCCTCGATCGGCTGGAGAGCTGGGGCGTGCGCTCCGACAAGCTGATGCTCACCGGCTATCCGGAGCTGCAAGGCAGCCACCGCCGCTCCCGCACGGCAGTCGATTAGGCTGATCTACGCCGCGACTTCCGCCGGCGCCCGCGCACCGACGCGCGCGATCGCATCGCGCAGCACCTCGAGGCCGGCGCCGGGCTTTACTCCCTGTTCGGCAAGATGGCGGCGGAAGGCGCGCGCGCCGGGCACGGCATGGAATGCGCCGACGAAGTGCCGCGTGATGGCGTGCAACCGCGTGCCGCGCGCGAGCTGCTGCTCGATATAGGGCATCAGCGCTTCAAGCGCGTCCTGCATGGTCGCATGCGGCGCCGCCTCGCCGAAGATGTCTCGATCGACGGAGAGGAGCCGCCACGGCTCCTGATAGGCGGCGCGGCCGAGCATCACGCCATCGACATGGGCAAGATGCGCTTTCGCCTCGTCGATGCCTGGGATGCCGCCATTGATGATAACAGGCACGTCAGGCATCGCGCGCTTGAGGCGATAGACGCGGTCGTAGTCGAGCGGCGGAATGTCGCGGTTCTCCTTCGGCGACAGACCGTTGAGCCAGGCTTTTCGGGCATGCACGATCAGCGCATCGCAGCCGGACGCAACCACCGCGCGCGCAAGCTGATCGAGTGCGACTTCCGGATCCTGCTCGTCGATGCCGATGCGGCATTTCACCGTGACCGGCACGGCGACCGCACGTTTCATCGCGTCGACGCACCTCGCCACCAGCTCCGGCTCCGCCATCAGGCAGGCGCCGAAGCGGCCGTCCTTCACGCGATCGGACGGACAGCCGACATTGAGATTGATCTCGTCATAGCCAAAATCCTCGCCGATCCGCGCCGCCAGCGCGAGATCGCGCGGATCCGAGCCGCCAAGCTGAAGCGCCACCGGATGCTCCGACGCGTCGAACCCAAGCAGCCGCTCGCGGTCGCCATGAATGATGGCGCCGGTGGTCAGCATCTCCGTGTAAAGCAGCGCCCGCCGCGTCAGGTGACGGTGGAACACCCGGCAGTGCCGGTCGGTCCAATCCATCATGGGGGCGACGGAGAATTTGTATTCCATATCGACCGCTTAAGAAATTTCCTGATCCGACGCAACGAGAATTGCAGGGATTTTCCGTTAGCTCGCCGGCAACCGCCGAAATCAGTGCGTGCTCTGGCGCCCGTCTGGTGATCAAGCCTGTGTCGCTTGCTCACAGCGACCGAAGCCCGATTGACTTGATCACGGGAGCAAGGCTTGCCGAGGTGGCGTCGACAGTTCGCTGGAATTTGTCCGGGCTGGAATCGCTGTCCGGCTCCATGCCCTGAGAGCGATACGCCGCCTGGAGCGCAGGATCGGCCATCGCCGCCCGTGTCGCTTGCGCAATCCGGTCGATGACCGCATCCTCGGTCATCTTCGGCGCGAACAGGCCGAACCATCCCTCATAAATGAGATCCGGCATGCCCAATTCAATTGCGGTCGGGATGTCCGGCGCGCCGCTCAACCGCTTGTCAGGTGTGACCGCGAGCAGCCGTATCTTGCCAGCCTGACTTAGTTGCTTCAACTGAACCGACATGACGGCAACGATGAGAGATATCTGGCCGCTGACGAGGTCGTTGGTTGCCTGCGCGATCCCCCGATAGGGAATGTGGACGATATCCAGCCCGCCCGCCTGCTGCTTGAACAACTCGCCGACCAGGTGATTTCCGGTGCCGATGCCGGGCGTCCCGTAAGACATCGTACCGGGATTGACCTTGGCGTAAGCAGTCAGCTCTTTCAGATTTGTGGCCGGCACAGACGGATGGGTGGCAAAAACCAGCGCACTGCTGATCAAGCGATAGATCGCCCGGAAGTCGCCGGTGGAATAGGTGGGATTTGCCGTCGTCAGCGGAATGATGACCTGCGTGCTGCCATTTCCCAAAAGCAGCGAATGGCCATCGGGCGCATCGCGCGCGACGGCGGTCGTCCCGATCGCGCCGCCTGCGCCGCCGATGTTCTCGACGAAAGTGGGACCAAGCTGCGATGACATCTTCTCCACCCAGGGACGTCCGATCTCATCACCCGAGCCGCCGGCCCCATAGGGGATCACCAGCCGAATGGGACGAGACGGATAGCCCGCGGCTCTTCCGCTGCGTGGAAATCCGGTGACTGTCGTTGCAAACGCAGTTGCATTGACGAATTGTCGCCGCGAGAGGGAGGGCATGTCCTGTTCCGAAAGTAGCTTTTAATCAGTGGCGGGACCGGCTCCCAGAACTCCATTCGCAGCAGGACGCAGCTATCGTCAATGGCATGGGCGATCAGCGAGACAACCACGGCTTGTGAGCAAAGTGGGAATCTCCACCCGTTTTTCGGCATGCTCCCCTGCGTGGGACTGACAGCTGCGCCCACGAAGCCGCTTCCTCCACTGACTTAAGTCGTTCATCTAACAGCGATATTTTTACTGTACCAGACCGACCGAAGCGACCGGAGCGCCCCCGCAGCCGCCCCCGCTGCTTTCGTCCAGTTTACTCACCGCCTCGATCTGCTAGACCAGTTCAAACATTTTTGACTCCCTGCCGAGGGGGCGATGGTGCGTGCCAGACAACAACAACCATGACTCGGCCATTTCTTTTGGGCCATTTCGACTTTTTCCGAAGTCCCGGCTCCTGGAGAAGGACGGCGCGCATCTTCATGTCGGAGGCCGCGCGCTCGACATCCTGATCTTCCTGGCCGAGCGGCCCGGCGAAGTCGTCGACAAGCGAGAGCTGATCAAACGCGTCTGGGCCGACGTGAATGTGGACGATGGCAGCCTCCGCTTCCACATCGCAGCACTGCGCAAGGCACTCGGCGACACCGGCAAGTCGGCCCGCTATGTCGTCAACGTCCCCGGGCGCGGCTATTGCTTCGTCGCATCTCTCGCCCAGATTGCACCCGCGCTTCCCACTCCGCCGGTTGATGTCTCCCTCTCCCGCTCGCTTCCCGCTCCGCTCGCCCGGGTGATCGGGCGAGACGACGTCATCGAGAAGATTTCGACCGGGCTCGCGCTGCACCGTTTCGTCACCGTGGTCGGCCCCGGCGGTATCGGCAAGACCGCAGTGGCCGTGACCGTGGGCCATCGCCGGCTTGCCCATTTCGACGGACACGTCTTCTTCGTCGACTTCGGACCGGTGAGAAAGCCCGAACTCGCCGCAATCACCATCGCATCCACACTCGGGCTATCCATCAATGCGGAGGATCCGGTCCCTGCCCTGCTGACCCATCTCCGGGCAGAACCGACGCTGCTGATCTTCGACAGTTGCGAGCACGTACTCGAGATCCTTGCACCCCTCGTCGAACGTCTCGTTCGCGAGGCACCGCGATTGCATGTGCTTGCAACCAGCCGCGAATCCTTTCGCAGCGAAGGCGAACGGATCTTTCGACTGTTTCCGCTGGACTGCCCGCCCCGGCGCGACGACCTCGCCGTGGCCGAAATCCTCGCCTATCCTGCAGCCCAGCTCTTTCTCGAACGTATCACGCAAAGTTCCGGACCGTTTCAGCTCAGTGCGGAAGAAGCACCGCTGGTGGCGGACATCTGCCGTCGCCTTGACGGCATCGCGCTTGCGATCGAACTCGCTGCGGGGCGCGTCAATGCCTATGGAATCGCGGGCACGGCTTCCCTCCTCGATAGCCGCTTTTCGCTGCAATGGCGCGGGCGACGCACGGCGATCCCGCGACACCAGACGCTCAGCGCCGCGCTCGACTGGAGCTACGATCTCCTCTCCGCATCCGAGAGCGCCATCTTGCGCAGATTGTCGGTCTTCGTCGGACCGTTCACGCCGGAGGCGGCTGGCGCCGTCGCCGCGGGCGACGGGCTCAGTACGGCGGCAACCATGGAGGCGATCGACAATCTCGTCACCAAATCGCTGATCGCGCCGTCCGGCGCACGGACGCTGCGTTATCGCCTGCTGGATACCACGCGCACCTACGCGCTCGGGAAGCTGAACGAGATCGGCGAAGCGAAGCCGATTGCGCAGCGGCATGCCGAATATTTTCGCGACCTGTTCGAGCGCGCGGAAGCCGAGACCTCCGCTCCGCTGTCGGACTGGCTTGGCGCCTATGGCGCGGAGCTGGACAATCTGCGCGCCGCGCTGGATTGGGCCTTTTCGCCGGATGGCAATCCACAGCTCGGCATCGCGCTGACAGCGGTGGCGGTCACGCTCTGGGTCCGTCTCTCGTTGTTCGCGGAATGTCGCGAGCGCGCAAGAACCGCACTGGGCGCGCTTGGAGACCACGGCGACGACCGGGTGCGCATGCAGCTCCTGGCAGCGCTCGGCTGGTCGCTGATGTATGGCGAAGGACGGGCACGCGAGGCCCGCCCGATCCTCGAGGCCACGCTCGAGCTGGCCGACAGGCTCGACGACAAGGATTTCCGGCTGCGAGCGCTCTGGGGATTGTGCATCGACCAGTTCAACAACGGCCAATTTGGCAAGGCGCGCGCGCTCGCCGATCGTTTTGCTGATGCTGCGGCAAGCTCATCGGACAAGACCGACCTCATGCTGGCGGACCGGCTGTCGGCCGTCACGTTGCATTTTCTCGGTGACCAGAGCGAGGCGCGGGTCCGCATCGACCGGGTGAATGCCTCTCTGCATGTGCTGGCCGAGAAACCAAAGATCTTCCCGCTCGACTTGCGGATATCGACGCAGTATTTCCGCGCCCGCATCCTGTGGCTCCAGGGTCATGCCGATCAGGCCCTGGCACTCGCCGAGCAAAACATCCATGAGGGCCGAGCAAACGGCCACGCGCTGACCTTCTGCAGCGTGCTGGGACAGGCCGCCTGCCCGATCGCCTTTCTGGCCGGGGACTACGATGCAGCCGAACGTTATGGGACCGAGTTGCTCGAACATACCGATCGCCACGCCATACGTCTGTGGGGTCTGTGGGCACGCGCTTTCAACGCCCTGGTTATCGCCAGGCGCACGAACGTCGAGACAGGCCTGCCGCTGCTGCGCGACGAGCTCAATCGCGCCGGCGATGCGCGCTTCCTGCCGCGCTTTCTTCCCCTGCTCGGCGAGCTCGCGGCCTGTTTCGGACAGGCCAACCAGGTCCATCACGGCTTTGACACGATCGAAAACGCGTTGGCGCGTTGCAACGACAGGCAGGAACGCTGGTATCTGCCGGAGCTGCTCCGCATCAAGGGTGAGCTGATGCTGAGAGAAGCCCCCCAATCGCAAACCGCTGACGCCTGCTTTCACGAAGCCATGGACCTGGCAACACAGCAGGGCGCGGACTTCTGGCAGCTGCGCTGCGCGATCAGTCTCGCACAGTTCCGGATTGGACAGGACCAGCGGGCAGAGGCACTGGCAATTCTGGAGAAGGCGTGCGGGGGGCTGACCGAAGGATCCGGTATCGCCGATATGCGGATCGCCCTTAGCCTGATCGCGCAACTTCGGACCTGATCCGCGCGTCGACGCCTGTCGCGGCCCTCAGTCCAGTCCTTCGAGGATCCGAACGTCTCGCTCGCACGCACTGCCGAGCGCCCTAAGCGCCTCCGCATAGGCAGCGCTGTCGTGAGCGGCCACGGCGAGCTCAAGGCTGTCGAACTCGGGCACCGTCGCACGATGCCCTGCTCATAGACCGTTGCAGCATTGCCGCGGGCGACGAAGCGACCACCATGGGCGGTGAGCGCGGGTCCCGCGAGCCTTGCGTATGCGGCCAGCGCCTCTGGATCGGAAATAGAGCGATAGAAGGTGATCCAGTATCCCTTGGCCATCGCTAGCTCCCGGCAGCAACCGCGCGCCGCGGCAGCTTCCAATCGGGCCGGATGAAATGACAGGTGTAGCCATCAGGATAGCGTTCGAGATAATCCTGATGCTCGGGCTCAGCCTCCCAGAATTCGCCGACGGGGGCGGCTTCCGTCACCACCTTGCCGGGCCACAGCCCCGATGCCTCGACGTCGGCAATAGTATCTTCGGCGATGCGCTTCTGTGCGTCTGACGTGTAGAAAATCGCCGAACGGTAGCTCGTCCCGAGATCATTACCCTGGCGGTTGAGCGTCGTGGGATCGTGGATCTGGAAGAAGAACTCGAGCATGGTTCGGAAGCTGGTCTTCGCGGGATCGAACATGATCTCGATCGCTTCGGCATGGCCTTCGTGGTTGCGATAGGTGGCGTTCTTCACCCGACCGCCGGTGTAGCCGACCCGCGTCGAGATCACGCCAGGCTGCTTGCGGATAAGATCCTGCATGCCCCAGAAGCAACCTCCAGCCAAAACTGCGCGCTCTGTCGTCATTTGATGCTCCATCTGGTCAATTCGGATGATCTCACCTTACTGCGTGGCCGCGTGCAAGCGAGGGTCATCATGATCATCGTGATACTCGATGCCAAGCGGTCCGATGGCGGAAACCTGCGTGACGTATTCGCCGGACTTCGCCCCGTGAAAATGCGAGGTCTCAGTTTTGTGCCGCCAGGCACCTTCACCCGGACCACGTAGGGTCCGGGTTCAGTGGGATGGCCGACCATCACGGCCAGCCGGGAACGCCGGAAACGGCTGCCGATGTCCTCGGGCAAGATCGCCCGGAAACGGTCTTCATCCGGCTGATGTTGGCGAGGCAGATCTTGGCGAGACATGGCGAAGCACCCTGTGTTCGACTAGGTCAGCTTGGCGTCCAGCGTGATCGCGGCGTTGAGCACCTTCGACACTGGACAGTTCTTCTCGGCCTCGCCGGCGATCTTGGCAAAACCTGCGTCGTCGAGGTTCGGCACCTTGGCACGCAACGTCAGCGCCGACTTGCTGATCCTGAAGCCTTTGCCTTCCGGCTCGAGCGTGACCGCAGCTTCCGTCGAGAGCTGGTCCGGCGTGAAGCCGGCGAGCTGAAGGCCGAAGGCCAGCGCCATTGTGAAGCAGCCGGCATGGGCAGCCGCGATCAATTCCTCGGGATTGGTGCCCTTCTCGTTCTCGAAGCGGGTCTTGAACGAATAGGGCGTCTCAGCGAGCACGCCGGATTCGCTTGAAATATGGCCGGTGCCGTCGCGACCGGTGCCCTTCCATACTGCTTTTGCCTTGCGGATCATCTTGATTCTCCTTGTTTGATTCAGCACCGACGCTCCGTACCGGAGGACGGCGCGCGATGAGCCATCGCGCGCCGTGAGAATTGAGCTAGGCATCTACGCCGGCGCGTCAGGTCGGCAGTGGCTGGCCGGCCTGCTCGCGCACAATGTAATCGGCGTACCAGTCTTGCCAGTTCTCGTCGTGCACGCCGGTCCGCTTCTCGTGCTCACCATGCGCCGCCGCCGCGCGGCGCAGCGCGCGTGCAAGTTCGCTTGACGAGGTGAAACTGGTATCCGTCGCGTCGATACGGCCGGGCAGCCGTGTGGTGATTTCCTGGAATAACCAGCCATTGCCGTCGGGATCCTTGAACGAGGCAAACGAGCCGTAGCTGCCTCGTTGTGGGTCAGGACCGTTGACCCGCACACGGCCGAAGAGATACGGCTCGTCTCCCCCGGCGTGAACTTCGCCGGCACCATGGAAAGGTTCGCTGATCTTCACGCCACGCGCGAGCAGATCCTGTCGTGCGGCTTCGAGGTCGGAGACGATCAGATACAGGCCTTGCGCCGAGCCGGGAGCCGCAGGCGTGACGTTCCTGCCGAAAATCACGGAACAGGCCGAGCCCGGCGGCGTGAACTGGATGACGCGCCAGCCGTCGCCGGAGGCGAAATCGGCGTCCAGTCGCCAGCCGAGGTTCGCATAGAATGCCTTCGCCCGGTCGACATCCGACACGGGAATGACGATGACTTCGAGCTTGAGATCGACTCCGTGGGATTTCGCCGACGCGGCGGCGGCCTGGCTATTCATCTCGATGGCGGTCATGTCGAGCTCCCTGATTTGAGGCGTGGGTTCGAGGCCGCAGCCCGCTTCCGACGCCGTTATTCTCGTACGGGCGGGGGAATGTTGCCGACTATGCGATGTAGCGCCTCGTGAGCGATTGCGCGCCGAGTTTTTCTCAACCGGGCAAGGCCGGCATCATGATGGTTACACGTGTGCCGCCCTGCCCGGCCTCACCATACAAGCGGGCCTGAATGCTGCGCGCGAGTCCTTCCAGGATCCGGGTGCCGGTGCCCTGGAGGGGACCGACGGCGCCGATGCCATTGTCGGCCACTGTGCAGAACCAGCGATCCTTGCGGTTCACCACCTCGATCCGTATCAGCGCGCCTTTCTTGTTCGGGAAGGCGTGTTTTGCGGCATTCGTAACCAGCTCCGTCAGGATCAGCGCTAGCCGATGACATTGCCACGCCGGCAGCGTGCCGCTCTCGATTGAAGCCTCGCAGCGGACGCCTGCCGGCGCCAGCACCGCCTCCGAGAGGGCGCCACACAGATTTTCGAAGAAACTTCCGACCGGGACCATCGACAGATCATCGTTGTCGGACAAAAGCTGATACAGCCTGCCGAAGGCCACGATTCGCTGCTCGAGCCGGTCGACTGCGACCGACACGTCCCTGGTCGCGTCTCGCGCAAAGTCAAGGCGCACCGACGCGCCCAGCAACGTCAGCGTGTTCTTCATCCGATGGTGGGATTCCCGCAGCACGAGTTCCCAATCACGCGACAATTCGTCAAGACTAGCGACATGCTGAGATCGAACGCTCCTGTCGTTCGACCGAGAGCTGGTAGCGGGCATCACAGCCTCCCCATTGGAAGTGGCATCTAACTCGAACGTCATACTGGAGGAGAGCTGCGGTTTACGCTCGTTAGACGTTGCAAGATTCTGTTATGATCAAGCCCGCGTGATGATCGCGCGGCGCGCTGCCGCACCAGCAAGCCGGCGCTGCGCCGATCCTGTACGACGCGCGCTTAAGCCGTTCGCGCTTAAACGAAATTTGTGACGTATCGTCGCGACAGTTTTCGCCGATCCCGTGCCCGTTGCTCGATTTCGCCGCTTTCGGCCGGTTTACTCATGGTCTCGTTCTGGTAGATCAAACAGACAACAGCACTTTCCTTTCGCTGGATCATGGCGCGTGCCAGACACTAACGACCAGGACTCAGCCATTTCCTTCGGGGCCTTCCGGCTGTTCCCCAGGTCGCGGCTGCTTGAGAAGGACGGCGCCCCGCTTCATCTCGGCGGCCGCGCGCTCGACATCCTCATCTTTCTCGCCGAGCGTGCTGGCGAGGTCGTCGACAAGCGGGAGTTGGTCAAACGGATCTGGGCCGACGTGAATGTCGACGAGGGCAGTCTGCGCTTCCACATCACATCCCTGCGCAAGGCCCTGGGCGATGCCGGCGAAGGCTCCCGTTATGTCGTCAACGTGCCTGGCCGCGGCTATTGTTTCGCGGCACCGCTGCTCCGCACCGCGCCTGCGGAGAACCTGCCTGGCGCGGTTGTTTCCTCGCTCCGGTCACTACCCGCCCCGCTCGCGAAGATGATTGGCCGAGACGACGTCGTCGAGAAGATCGCGACCGAGCTCTCCCTGCATCGGTTCGTCACCATCGTCGGCCCCGGCGGCATCGGCAAGACCTCGGTCGCACTCGCCGTAGCGCATGGTCAGCGTGAGGGCTTCGAGGGCCAGGTCTGCTTCGTCGATTTTGGCGCGCTAACGGACCCGCGGCTCGTTCCCGGCACGATCGCCGCGGCCCTCGGCCTGACCGTCAATTCCGACGACCCGATACCGGGGCTGCTGACGTCACTGCGCAGCCGCCGGATGCTGCTGGTCTTCGACAGTTGCGAACATGTCATCGACGAGCTCGCTCCCCTGGCAGAGCGCATCGTGCGGGAAGCCGTGAAGCTGCATGTTCTCGCCACCAGCCGCGAATCCTTTCGCACCGAGGGCGAACGGGTGTACCGGCTGTTTCCGCTGGATTGTCCGCCGCAACGTGACGGGCTCAGCATGGCCGACATCCTCGCCTATCCGGCAAGCCAGCTGTTCGTCGAGCGGATTGCCGAAAGCCTGAACGAATTCGAACTCAGTGAAGACGATGCGCCTCTCGTCGCCGATATCTGCCGGCGTCTGGACGGCATTGCCCTCGCGATCGAGCTTGCCGCCGGACGGGTCAACGCCTACGGGATCGCCGGCACAGCCTCGCTGCTCGACAGCCGTTTCTCGCTTCTGTGGCGGGGACGCCGCACCGCGATTCCCCGGCACCAGACGCTGAGCGCGGCGCTGAGCTGGAGCTACGACCTCCTGCCCGCGGCCGAGAGCGCGACCTTGCGCGGCCTGTCGGTATTCGTCGGGCCGTTCACGCTGGAAGCTGCGCTTGCCGTCGCCGCATGTCAGGGCATCGCCGAGGCGGAGGCGGTCGAAGCAATCTCGAATCTGCTGTCGAAATCCCTGATCGCGACGTCGCCTGCGGAACGGCGGCTGAGATACCGCCTGCTCGACACCACCCGCGCCTTTGTGGGCGACAAGCTCGTCGAGAGCGGGGAAGCGGCCCGTGTTGCGCGCGCCCACGCCGAATATTTCCGCGACTTCCTGCACGACATTTCGGTCAAATCCAACGGTATGCAGAGCGCGGGCGGGTTCCTGCCCTATGCCGATCATCTGCCGAATGTGCGGGCCGCGCTGACCTGGAGCTTTTCAGAGGCCGGCGACCGCGCGGTCGGCTTGGACCTGGCGGCGTCGGCCGCGCAGTTCTTCCTTGAGCTGACATTGCTGACGGAGTGCCATAGCTGGACCCAGCAGGCGCTCGCCTCCGCCGATGCGGTCGACAGTCGCAAGGAAATGGCACTGCAAGCGGCCCTCGGCGTCTCCGTGATGTTCACGCAGGGCAACACGGAGGGGGTCCGATCGGCATTCGCACGAAGCCTGCACCTTGCACAGGAGCTCGACGACCTGCACTGGCAGCTCTGGCTGTTGCGCGGGCTGCACATCTACCTGACCCGGGTCGGAGATTTTCACGGCGCGCTTGGCACCGGCGAACAGGGCGCAAGCGTCGCCAGGAAGCTGAACGACCCGACCAGCACGCTGAACGTCGAGTGGATGCTGGGCGTGGCGCATCATCTGATCGGCAACCAGGACCAGGCCGTCGAGTTCTGCGAGAGCGCGATGGTGCACAATCCGAGCTCGCAACGGCTGAATATCGGTCACCTCGGCTATGACGACCGCGTTGTCGCGTTGGTCGCTTTGGCGCGCGGGCTCTGGCTCAGCGGCCGGCCCGATCGTGCAATCGAGGCGGCCAGATACACAGTGCGCCAGGCCGAGCAGCTCGAGCAACCGCTGACGCTCGGCATTTCCCTGATCTGGACCATCTACGTGTTTCTGTGGGTCGGCGACTGGGCCAGCGCCGAAAGCCTGATCGAGCGGCTGATCGACCATTCCGCGCGACACTTCCTCGGCCCCTATCACGCGGTCGGCATCGGCCAGAAGGGCGAGCTCCTGCTCCGCCGTGGCGACATCGCCGGCGGCATCGAGCACCTTCGCCGCAGCCAGGCGACCTTGTACGCCACCCGACACCGGATCATGACGACGGTGTTTGCGACGGCGCTCGCTGAGGGTCTGGCGGCCCAGAACGAGCCCGATGAAGCTTTGCGCACGATCGACGAAGCCATCGCCCAGATCGGTGATCACGGCGAATCCTTCGATATGCCGGAAATGCTCCGGGTCAAGGCGGACATCCTGGTCCAATCCGCCAGGGCGACGGAGGCCGAAGCCTGGCTCCAGCGATCGCTTGTCCTATCGCGCCGGCAATGCGCGCGCGGCTGGGAGCTGCGGGGCGCGATGAGCCTTGCGCGCGTCTGGCAGCGGGCCGGACGAAGGCGCGACGCCCAGGCCCTGCTCGCGCCGCTCGTCGCGCAATATCGGGAAGGCCTGTCCAGCCGCGATCTGGTCGCTGCCAGGGAGCTCCTGGGCGCCCTGAATTAGGAGCATCTTCAACGGGATACCGCCAGATCTGGCTCTTGCAACTCCTAACAACTTCTAACACGCCAAGCCGCACCCGCCCCGCCATGGTGCTGAGAATTCATGGTGGATGCAGTGAGACATGGCACTTCTTGACGAGGCGATCGACGCCTGCGGCGGCCTGGCCCGCTGGAACAATCTAAACCGGTTCACACTGCATCTTTCCGTTGGCGGGACCCTGTTCTCCGACGCCGGACATGCCCGCGAATTCAAGGACGTGACCGCGGAGGGATCGACCCGAACACAATCGGTCCGCTTCACCGGCATCACCGGAGGCGAACATTCCGGCTTCTTTCACCCGGACGCGATCACGATCGAAAGCCTGAATGGCGAGGTGCTGCGGACCTGGCGCAACCCGAGCCTCGCATTCCCCACCAACGGGGCGCACGCATTGGCGGACGAACTTCATCTGGTCTTCTTCTGCGGCGTCGCGATCTGGAACTATCTCACAACCCCGTTCCTTCTTGCGCATCCCGACGTCGTGGTGGATGAGCTGCCGCCATGGCAGGAAAATGCCGAAACGTGGCGGCGCCTTCGCGCGCAATTCCCGCCGAGCCTCATCACCCTCGCGTCCGAGCAAGTGTTCTATTTCGACGAGAACGCGCTGCAAAGGCGGGCCGATCACAATCTCCTGGGCGCGCATGTCGCGCACTATTCCTGGGCTCATGAGAACTTTGGTGGCATCGTGGTTCCAACCCTCCGGCGCACGCAGACGCTGCAGCCTGACGGGACAGTTGTCGCCAAGCCCGTGCTGATCGATGTCGAGATCTTCGACGCCGTCTTCGAATAGCGGCATGCCACTGAATATTAGCCAAAACTCAGCCTCCCGCGACCGGCCGTCGCACCCTCCGCGCTCGCACATAATCTAACAGATCCTAATCACCCCTAACGAGCTTCCAAGCCGGCTCACGCCTATCCTCTCAACATAGCAAGGTTGCGAGCTCGCCATCGTCGCAAACACGACCGCGAAACTCAGAGAGGACGACCGATGTTGACCGAATTGCAGACGGCACACGACTGGATTGATCTTCCGGCCGACCCGCGGGATCAGGAAATCCCTCACGCGACCCAGGCGATTGCCCGAGAAGACGAGTGGCGCCAGATTGCTTCGAGCTCGGAGACCGAGGACATCACGATCTCGCGATGGGAAGATTCGCGAGACGCCAAGTGGCACGAAGCGACGACGCCCGACGGTCGGTATTTCGTCGGCATCGCCCTGAAGACCACGCGAGCGAAACTGACCAGGGAACGTCAGATCATTTTCGACGGCACCATGCCGTCGGGCACGCTGTATGTCAGCGCGCCGTCGCGGCAGCTGAGCGCACAATTCGAGGGGCCCTGCGCCTTCCTGCACTTCCACATATCCGCCGACCATTTCCCGACGCGATGGTCGCCGGATGCAACCGAGGAACTCGACGACCTCGTTCTGCTGCGCGATCCGCTGACTGCGGGGCTGACCAGGGCACTCGCTGAACAAGGCGATGCCGCGGGCCACCAATTTGCGCGCTGTATCGGCAAGATCCTGGCGATGCGCCTGGCGCGATCCGAAATGCCGCGCGCCAAGGTCAACGCCCTGCCGAAATGGCGCCTGCGCCGGGTCGAACGACATATCGCCGCGCATTTCGAGCGCAGCATCAGCCTCTCCGAACTCGCCAGTGTTGCCGGCCTGTCCCGGATGCATTTTGCCGCACAATTCCGTGCAGCGACCGGATATCGTCCGCGCGAATATTTGCTCAATCATCGGATCGAGCAAGCGAAGCCGCTGTTGGCGGCGACCGAGCGGCCTCTGGCCGAGATTGCTCTCGCAGTCGGCTTCAGCACCCAGGCTCATTTTTCCACCGTCTTCAAGCGCATCAGCGGCCATACGCCGGCGCGGTGGCGCGCTGTTTCCAAGAGCCAGCGGCCTGACGTCGAAGCGCTGCCGCGACGGCGTCCACCCTGGGACGGAAACCGCATCGCGAGCACGGCCGCATGACAATGCTTTTGGCACAAGTGGCCCGCCGCTTGCGCCGGCTCGCGCCCTCCTCCTCCCGGGCCTACGAGCCTCTTGGGGCCGCCCCTGTCCCCCACCGGGCGGCCCCTTTTTTCTTCTGCCGCTGAGTTGGGCGTCACGAATGCGGGCCGGTGCGGCCGGACTCTGTACAGGAACCAGATCCGGCGTTCCGCTTCATCGATCCAGTTCTCGATCAGGCTTGCGGTCGCGACATCGCCATACTCGTCGCAGAGCTCGTGAACGCGCCGCATCTCCCGCGTCAGCTGCTGATTGTCGCTGCGCAACTCGGCCAGCATGTCCGAGGGATCAACATAGTCCGCATCGTTGTCGAGAATGCGCTGCTCGCGCGCGATGTGGCCGATCGAGCGCAGCGTTGTGCCACCGATCTTGCGCGCACGTTCTGCAATGTCATCGGTCATGGCAAATATCTGGTCGGACTGCTCATCCAGCAGCAAATGATAGTCACGAAAGTGACTGCCCGACATATGCCAATGGAAATTCTTGGTCTTCAGATAGAGTGCGAAGACGTCCGCCAGCAGGGCGCGCAGCGCAGCGGGGATGTCCCGGTTCGCATTGGCTCCGAGGTCGGTCGGGCTTTGGATGTCTGCCTTGGTCATGCTCGATTTCCTTTCTGCGATCACGTCCCCATTAGCAGCGCGACGCAGCAGATTTCTTTCGTCCTACCCGGGTCGATTTCGCATTCGCACGAGTGGTCCCGTATCTCGATGCGCCGAGTAGGATGGGTAGACACAGCTTCGCGGCCTCGCGGCGGATTTCGCCCGAGCTTTGCTTCGGATCTTCCACCCTCTAGCCAAGAGGGCGCAGGGAAGGCCGGGTGCCGGCTCGCACCCGCGGTCCGCTGCGCGAAGTTGTAGCGCAAGGAGACCGCACAGCAGCATACAGGTGAAGCCCAACACACGGCCTTCCCTGCGCAGTGGTTTGACGGCTTATGCCGTGCTCTCCCGGGAGCCGAATTCCTTCTGGCCTCCCTCGCTCCGCGAATTGACGATGTGGTTGACCCGGTTGGGCGCTCCAAATCTCCGCGAAAAGCTTGGCCGTAGCGACGACGGCCAGGACCACACGGTTTTGCCGTACGCGCGTTCGCCGATCGCCACAGGGTTCGATGGCATCGTGCACGCAGCCATCGAAATGTTGGCGAGACGAACTGAACAGCGCCGCTCATCCGCACGCGGTTTCGGGCTCACAGGGACTACCCGCCCTGCCCGCACCATCTCGTGCCGACGCTGCCGCGTCCACCGCAAGCCCGGCTCGCAATCTGTGACGACGTACGATCGCCCCTCAAGGATGAGCTGGGATGGGCAACACATACGACAAATCCGAATTTCGGTAAAGTGGAATATTTCTTCGCGAAGGGGTTGACTCACGGGCGAAACAGACACGGCAGCAGTGCCTGACCTCGCGCTTTCGAAGCCTGAGCCCCTCTCCCATTTGCGTACCGATGCTGATCGCGTGTTTGAGCGAGACCATCGGTTCCTGGATCACAATGCATTCGCTGCACGCATACCGACGACGACTGTCGGATCGGCTATCCCCCCGGCAGCGCATCGAGGTGGCAGGCCACCCATTGCTCGCCTGCGGCCGAACGAAGCTGCGGCTCTTCCGTCCGGCAGCGATCAAAGACGTAGGGACAACGGGTGTGGAAGCGACAGCCGCTCGGCGGATTGATCGGGCTTGGCACGTCACCGCCGAGGATGATGGGATTGCGCTGCGCCCCGGGTTCCGGCAGCGGCACCGCCGAGAGCAACGCCTTGGTGTAGGGATGCCGTGGCGCGGCAAAGATCTCCCGGCGCGGCGCCACCTCGACGATCTTGCCGAGATACATCACCGCGACGCGGTGGGTCATGTGCTCGACGATGGCGAGATCATGGCTGATGAACAGCAGCGCCAGGCCGAACTCGCGCTGGAGGTCCTGCAACAGGTTGACAATCTGCGCCTTGACCGAGACGTCGAGCGCCGAGACCGCCTCGTCGCAGACGATCAACTCGGGTTCGGCCGCGAGCGCCCGCGCGATGCCGATGCGCTGACGCTGGCCGCCGGAGAATTCGTGCGGCCTGCGGTTCAGCGCTTCCCGCGGCAGGCGCACCGTGTCCATCAGCGCGGTCACGCGCGTTTCGAGATCGGTCGCAGACTTGGCGAGGCCGAAATTGCGGATCGGCTCGGCCAGAATGTCGCGCACCCGCATGCGCGGATTGAGGCTCGAGAACGGATCCTGGAACACCACCTGCACGCGCCGACGCATCTGGCGCATCGTGCTCGGATGTGCGTCGTCGATGCGCTGGCCGTCGAGAATGACTTGCCCAGAGGTGATGTCGAACAGCCGCAGGATCGCGCGGCCGACCGTCGACTTACCGCAGCCAGACTCGCCGACCAGCGACAGCGTCTCGCCGCGCGCGATCTCGAACGACACGCCGTCGACCGCGTAGACCCATTCGGACCTGCGCCCGAACAGACCGGTCCTGACCGGAAAATGCTTCTTGAGGTCGTTGACCTGGAGCAGCGGAGGGCTCATGCCGCGACGGCTCCCTTGGCAGCGTAGTGGCAGGCAGCGATGTGGCGGGGCCCCTTCTCTTCAAGCCCCGGAGCGTATTCGCGGCAGAGATCGGTCGCGAGCGCACAGCGGCCAGCGAAGACACAGCCGGTGATGGGCTTCCTGAGATCGGGCACCTGCCCGGGAATCTCGGCGAGCCGCCTTGCCGTTCCGGTCAGCGACGAACCGAGCCGTGGCACCGCACCGAGCAGGCCCTGCGTATACGGATGACGCGGCGAACGAAACAGCTCGGCCACCGGCGCCTCCTCGACCTTGCGGCCGGCATACATCACCATGACGCGCTCGGCGATCTCGGCGACGACGCCGAGATCGTGGGTGATCAGGATGATCGCCGCACCAACACGACGCTTCAGGTCCAGCATCAGCTTCAGGATCTGCGCCTGGATCGTGACGTCGAGCGCGGTGGTCGGCTCATCCGCGATCAGGAGTTTTGGATTGCAGGCGAGCGCGATCGCGATCATCACGCGCTGGCGCATGCCGCCGGAGAGCTGGTGCGGATATTCGCGCACGCGGCGCTTCGGCTCGGGAATGCCGACCAGCGTCAGCATCTCGATCGCGTGCGCCTCGGCGGCCTGCTTGTCCAGGCCCTGATGGATCATCAGCGTCTCACGGATCTGACGGCCGACGGTGAGGACCGGATTGAGGCTCGTCATTGGCTCCTGAAAGATCATCGAGATGTCGTTGCCGCGGATAGCACGCATCTCGCGATCAGAGAGTTGCAGGAGGTCCCTGCCCGCGAAGCGGATGGCGCCCGCGATCCTGCCCGGCGGCTCCGGGATCAGCCGCATCAGCGACATCGACGTCACCGACTTGCCGCAGCCGGACTCGCCGACAATGGCGAGCGTCTCGCCTTCGTTGACGTGGAAAGACACCCCATCGACGGCGCGGTTGATGCCGCTCGGCGTGCGGAAGTGGGTCTGGAGATTCTCGACTTCAAGCAACGCCATCGCGATCAGCCTCGAAACATCAGAGGCTCTTGGCCATACGCGGATCGAGCGCATCGCGAAGGCCGTCGCCGAGCAAATTTACCGCAAGCACCGTGACCGAAAGGAAGGCCGCCGGAAAGAACACGATGTAGGGCTTGACCTGCCATAGCGCGCGGCCTTCGGCCATGATGTTGCCCCAGGACGGAATGGTCGGCGGGGTACCGGCGCCGATGAAGGACAGGATCGCCTCCGTGATCATGGCGCTGGCGCAGATATAAGTCGCCTGCACCAGCATCGGCGCGAGGGTGTTGGGCAGGATGTGACGCAGGATGATCATCGGCGTGCGCGTACCGCAGGCCACCGCCGCGTCCACATAGGGCTGCTCGCGTAGCGACAGCACCACGCTGCGCACGAGGCGGGAGACGCGCGGGATCTCGGCGACCGTGATGGCAAGAATGACATTGCCGACGCTGCCGCGCGTCAACGCCATCAGCGCGATCGCCAGCAGGATCGGCGGGATCGACATCAAGCCGTCCATGAAGCGCATCAGGATGCCATCGGCCCAGCGGATGAAGCCGGCGACGATGCCGATGGCAAGACCCGCCGCGGACGCGAATATCGCAACCGACAGGCCGACCGTGAGCGAGACCCGCGCGCCAAAGAGCACGCGGGAATAGATGTCGCGACCGAGCACGTCGGTACCGAACCAGAAAGCAGCCGACGGCGCGCGGGTGCGTTTGGCGGGCGCGAGCGCGGTCGGATCGACCGTGCCGAGATAGGGCGCGAAGACCGCGATCAGGACGAGAGCCAGCAACAGCGCGCCGCCGATCGCGACCGTCGGGTGGCCTCGCATCAGGCCGACGATGCCGCGCCGGATCACGACAGGCCGAAGAATCTCCGGCAGTTGCGGCGCGACGACGAAGCCGGCCGGGAGTGTTTGCGGGTTGGCGGTCGTATCGGTCAATAGCGGATCCTCGGGTCAACGATCGTATAGGTGACGTCGATCATCAGATTGACCAACACGTAAACGAAGCTGAACAGCAGCACGATGCCCTGGATGACGGGATAGTCGCGGCGCAGGATCGCATCGATCGTGAGCCGCCCGAGGCCCGGAATCGCGAACACGCTTTCAGTGACGACCGCGCCACCGATCAGCAGCGCGATGCCGATCCCGATCACCGTGACAATCGGCACCGCCGCATTCTTCAGCGCGTGAACGAAGAGGATGCCGCCTTGCCCCAAGCCCTTGGCCCGCGCGGTGCGGATATAGTC
The DNA here is from genome assembly GCA_963819355.1 of uncultured Alphaproteobacteria bacterium. GTDB lineage: Bacteria > Pseudomonadota > Alphaproteobacteria > Rhizobiales > Xanthobacteraceae > Bradyrhizobium. The sequence goes on from CAWFVZ010000023.1 coordinate 456,228, forward strand.
CTGCTGCAGCACTTCGAGCATGGTGGCGCGAGTAATGCGCGCGATCAGCGCGATGTAGACGCAGCCCAGCGCGATCGCCGGCAGGATCAGGTTTTGCAGCCAGGGCCAGAAACCCTCCGTGAGCGGTGTGTACCCCTGCACGGGAAGCCATTCGAGCTCCAGCGCGAAGATATAGGCGAGGACATAGCCGACCACGAAGACGGGCAGCGAGAAGCCAAACACGGCAAAGCCCATGATGGCACGGTCGATGAAGCTGCCGGCTTTCCACGCCGCCACCACGCCGAGCGGCACCGCGACCACGATCGTAAGCAGCAGCGTGACCATCATCAGCGACAACGTCGGCCCGAGACGCTGCCCGATCATCACCGAGACCGGCAAATTGGTGAAGATCGAGGTGCCGAGATCGCCGTGCAGGATACGCCAGACCCAGCTTCCGAACTGGATCAGGAAGGGCCGATCGAGGCCGAGGCTCTGGCGGATCCGCTCCACATCCTCCGGGCTTGCCTGGTCGCCCGCAATCACCACGGCGGGATCACCCGGCGCGATGTAGAGCAGGCTGAACACGAACAGCGCGACGATTGCCATCACTGGCAAGGTCGAGACGATGCGCCGGAGGATGTAGGAGAGCATCTGGCTTCAGCGCGGGATCATGCGGATTTCGACACGCCCCAGAAGAATGGCAGCGGCCCTTTCGCGATGCCGGAGATGTTCTTGCGCCACGCCGTGTAGCTCAGGAAGAAGCCGGTCGGGGCGTAGACGACGTCATCGAGCGCGGCCTTGTTGAGGCGACCGATGGCGGCCTTCTCCTCATCGAGGTTCTTGGCCTCGAACCAGGACGAAACTTCCTTCTCGGTGTTGGGGCTGGTGGGCCAGCCGAACCAGGCCTTGTCGCCGTTGGCGCGAATGGCGGTGTAGGGCGCGGGATTGATGCAATCCGCGCCCGCATGCCAGGTGTGGAACATGTTCCAGCCGCCCTGCCCTGGCGGCGTCTTCGCCGCACGGCGGGAGCCGACCGTGCCCCAATCGGTCGCAACGAAATCGACATTCATGCCGAGCTTCTTCAAGAGGTCCGCGGTCACGTCGCCCTGGGCCTTGGTGATCGGTTGGTCCTGCGCCACGAGGCACGTCACCGGCTGGCCGGAATAGCCGCTCTCGGCGAGCAGCTTCTTGGCCGCGTCGAGATCGCGCTTGCCCTTCAGGATCTCGCCGCCCATCTCGGAATAGAGCGGCGTGTCCGGCGTGAAGTAGCCGGGCAGCGGCTTCCACAACGAGGTGTCGTCGCCGACGATGGCGCGCATATAGTCTTCCTGGCTGAGCGCCATCAATACCGCACGCCGCGCCCGCACGTCGTTGAAGGGTGGATACAGGAAATTCATGCGGAACGAGCCGATATTGCCGAGGGGATCGCCAATATCGACGCTGATGTTCTTGTTCTTCCTCAGGACAGGAACGAGGTCGGCGATCGGGCTCTCCCACCAATCGACTTCGCCGTTTTGCAGCGCGGCCGCTGCGGTCGCCGGGTCCGGCATCACGATCCATTCCACGCGATCGACCAGGATCTGCTTGCCGCCAGCGAGCCACGACGCTTTCTCCTGCCGCGGCGAATAGTCGGCGAATTTCTCGAACACGGCTTTCGCGCCGGGGACCCACTCGCCCTTGGCGAACTTCATCGGCCCGGAGCCGACATAGTCGCCGATCTGCTTGAACGGGTCGGTCTGCGCGATCCGCTCCGGCATGATGAAGGCGCAAGGCGAGTTGTTCTTCGCGAGCGCGTAAAGCATCTTCGGGAAAGGCTGCTTCAGCACCCATTTGAAGGTGCGGTCGTCGACCGCCGTGAGCTCCTGCTGGAGCGCCTTGATCATCAGACCCATCGGATCGCGGGCCGCCCAGCGCGCAAGGCTTGCGACCACGTCCTTGCTCAGCACCGGCTCGCCGTCATGAAACTTGAGTCCCTGCCGCAGCTTGAACGTCCAGGTCGTGCCGTCGTCCGTCACTTCCTCGGACTCGACCATCTGACGCTGCGGCTGAAGCGAGGAATCGATGCCGTAGAGCGTATCCCAGACCAGCGCCGCCGCATTGCGCACGACATATTGGGTGCCCCAGATCGGATCGAAATTGGCGAGATTGGCCTGCGGCACAAAACGCAGGGTGCGGGCTGATGCGCCTTGTGCGATCGCCGGGGCCGAGAGGCCCCCCGACAATGCCAGACCGCCCGCGCCAGCCAGTCCCTTCAATACGGTCCTGCGATCCATGAAATCCTCCCAGTAATGCCGTGATGCCGGCCGTTCATTGGCCAAGAGCAGGTGAACCCGAAGCCATTTGCGTGCAAATGGTATGCCAGTAACCGCACTGCCACCAGGATCTCATCGACTTTCTGGCGAGTCCAGTCGTCAAAGAGCGACCGCCAGCACCGGCCCGGTCTCGATATGAGGGATCGCCTCGACCAGCTTGCGGGTATAGTCGGTTTTCGGATTATCGAACAACGCCCGGCTTTCGCCCTGCTCCACGATGCCGCCATTGCGCAGCACGATGGTGCGATCGCAGAGCATGCGCACGACGTTGAGATCGTGACTGACGAACAGCAGCGCGATGTCGTTCTCGCGCCGTAGGCGATCCAGCAGTTGCAGCACCACCGCCTGCACCGAGACGTCGAGCGCGGCGGTCGGCTCGTCCAGCACCAGGAGCCGCGGCCGGCAAGCAATGGCGCGGGCGATGCCGACGCGGGCCTTCTGACCGCCGGAGAGCTGGTGCGGAAAGCGCGCCAACAGATCCAGCGGCAACCCTACCCGTTCCGCGCACTCTTCCACCCGCTTGCGCAGCGCATCACCTGCGCGCATGCCATCGAGCCGCATCAGGGGATGGGCAATGCAGTCAAAGGCCGTGTAGCGCGGGTTGAGGCTTTCGTTCGGGTCCTGGAACACCATCTGGATATCTTTGCGGAAGCGACGAGCGGTGGAAGTCGCGCGACGCGACATGACCGATCGACTGCCCGTCGAACACAATGTCGCCTTCGCTCGGGTCGATCAGGCGGCAGATCATCCGTGACGTCGTGCTTTTGCCGGAGCCGGACTCACCGACGAGACCGACGCTCTCGCCGCTGGCCATGGTCATGGAGAAGTCCGCAACCGCCGCCGAACCCTGATCGAAGCGCTTGGCCAGTTTGCGTACCTCGAGGAGCGGCGGGGTGCCATGCGCGACCTCCGCCCCTGGCTTGCTCACGACCGCCGCGTGGCGCTCCCGCTCCTCCTCCGTCACGAGATCCTCGATCCGGGATGTCGCGGTCGGCGATGCCGCAACCAGGCGCCTGGTATAGGCGTGCTGCGGGGTGCCGAAGAGGGTTTTGGGACTGGCCTCCTCGACGATACGGCCGCGCTCCATCACCGCGATGCGGCGGCAATATCGCGCCGCAAGCCCGAGATCGTGCGTGATCAGGATCGTCGCCATGCCGCGCGCGGCGGCGATGTCCGCCAGCAGATCCATCACCACCTTCTGCGTGGTGACGTCGAGGCCGGTGGTCGGTTCGTCGGCAATCAGGAGCGAGGGATTGCAGGAAATCGCGATCGCGATCATGACGCGCTGGCACATGCCGCCGGACAGCTCGTGCGGATAGGCGTTCATCCGCGTCTCGGGATCGCGGATCTGGACGGCGCGCAGCAGGTCCAGCGCCTCGGCGCGCGCGGCGTCCTTCGATATCCGCTTGTGCGTGAGGATCGCGTCTGCGATCTGCAAGCCGATGGCGCGGATCGGATTGAGCGCGGCCCGCGGGTTCTGGAAGATCATGGACATCGCTGCGCCCTGGAGATGACGGAGGTCGTCACCCCTGAGCTTCGTCACATCCTGCCCGCGAAACAGGATCTTGCCGCCGGTGACGCGGCCCGCAGCGTCCAGCAGCCGTGTCGTTGCAAAGCCGGTGACCGACTTGCCGGAGCCGCTCTCGCCGACGAGGCCGAGCATCTCGCCTGCTTCGACATCGAGCGTGACCCCGCGCACGGCCTCGACCAGTCCACGCCGCGTCGAGAACGAAACGTGGAGGTCCTCGATCCTGAGCAGTTGCTCGCTCATGTGCGCATGCGGGGATCGAGAATGTCCCGCATCCCGTCACCGAGAAGATTGAAGCAGAGCACGGCCATCATCAGCGCAAGGCCCGGGAAGGCCACCAGCCACCACCGTCCGGTCGAGATGAAGCGTGCGCCTTCCGCGACCATGATGCCCCATTCCGGCGTCGGCGGCTTGACGCCAAGGCCGATGAAGGAGAGGCCTGCCGCGTTGAGAATGGCCCAGCCGAGATTGAGCGAGATCTGCACCGCCATCGCCGGCAGGATATTTGGCAGCAGGAAGCGCAGCACCACCGAGAAATGGCTTTCGCCGCAGGCGCGTGCGGCTTCCACCCAACCGACGTTGCGCCTGACATTCACTTCGGCCCGCGCAAACCGGATGTAGAAGGGAAGATTGATGACGGCCGTCGCGATCACGATGTTCTCGATCCGGTTGCCAAGTGCGGCGACCATTGCCATCGCCAGCACAAACAGCGGAAAGGCCATCATGACGTCGACGAAGCGGCCGACGCCGCGATCGAGCTTGCCGCCGGCATAGCCGCAGAATGCGCCGACGACCGCGCCGATCGCGAACGAGATGCCGACCGCCGAGACCGCGATGGCAAGATCAAGCCGGGCCGCGATGACGAGGCGGCTGAACACGTCGCGCCCGAGCTGGTCCGTGCCGGCAAGGTGCGCCGCGCTCGGCGCCAGCAACGCGTCCGAGACGTTCGAGACCACGGGATCATAGGGTACGATCCACGGCCCGAATACGCGACAAGAACGAACAGCAGCACACCAGCCGCGGAAATGCCGGTAAGCGGGTTGCCGCGCAGGATCCAGACCGAATGGCGGAGGGTCGCGCTGGTCATTCGATCGACACCCTGGGATCGGCGATGCCGTAGCAGACATCGACGACCAGATTGACCAGCACGAACAGGCTGGCCATCAGCAGCACGAAGCCCTGCACCGGCGCATAGTCGGACGACAACAGCGCATCGAGCGCGTAGGAGGCGACGCCCGGCCAGGAGAACACTTTCTCCACCAGCACATTCGCGCCAAGCATGGTCGAGAACACGATGCCCGCGATGGTGATGACGGGCAGGATCGCGTTGCGCAGCGCATAGGTGACGACCACCTTGTGCCAGGACAGCCCGACGGAACGCGCGGTGCGCACGAAATCGCTGCCGAGCGAGACCAGCATCGAGGCACGCGTGATCCGCGCCAGCGGCGCGATCACGAACAGGGCCATGCTCAGCGCCGGCAGGATCAGCTGCTTGCAGGCCGCCCACCAGCCGTCGATGTCTCCGGCGAGCAGGAAATCAATCGAGAGGAAGCCGGTGCGCTGCGGCGGCAGCGAGGTGAAGACGTCGATCCGCCCCGTGGGATCAGGCGCAAGGCCGAGCAGATAGTAGAACACATAGATCAACAGCAAGCCCGACACGAAGGTCGGCACGCAGACGCCGAGCGCGCAGAACAGCCGCACGCCGTGATCGACGAGCGACCCCGGTCGCAGCGCCGCGACCACGCCGAGCGGCACCGCCGCGATCAACGCGATGAGGAGCGCGGTGAAGGTAAGCTCGAGCGAGGCCGGCAGCCGCTCGCGCAGATCCTTCAACACCGGCTGCCCCGTCATCATGGACCGGCCGAGATTGCCATGGCCGATGTCGGAGAGATAGAACACGAGCTGCTCCGGCACCGACTTGTTGAGCCCCATCTGCTTGCGGATCAGCTCGATCTCCTCCTTGCCGGCATTGGGCCCCGAGGCGAAGAACACCGCGGGATCCCCGGGCAGAACCCGCATCAGGAGAAAGGTGAAGACCAGCACACCGAACAGCGCCGGCAGCGACGACAGAAGCCGCCTGCCCGCCCGCAGCATCGTTGCGCCAAGACCGCTCGTCACCCTGTGGCGTCCTTCCCGTTTGCTGCCGTCACTTGCGGCTGACGTCGCGATAATCGACCTGCCGATGGAACTCGTAGGTGTAACCTTCGATCGACGCGGCCATCACCGCGTCCTGGTTCGGCTGCCACAGCGGGATCTGCGGCATCTCGCTGAAATGGATCGCGTTGAGCTTGCGGCCGTCTTCCTCGTACTTGGCCTTATCCGGCTCGAAGCGGGCTTCCTGCGCGATCGTAACCAGCTCGGGGTTGTTGATCGAGCTGTAATTCCAACGCTGATTGCCGGTGTAGAAGTTTCGGTAGAAATAATCCGTCGAAGGCAACCAGGCGACGATGCCTTCCGTGAAGAACGGCAGCTTCTTCTCGTTGATCTGCGTCGACATCTGCGCATCCGGCAGCTTTTGAATGTCGACCTTGATCCCGATCTTCGCAAGCGATTCCTTCACCAGCGCCGCCATCGGCTCGGCGGTCGAGGCCTGGCCGACGTTGAAGCTGAAGGTGGTGGAGAACCCTTCAGTCAGACCGGCGGCCTTCAGATACTCACGAGCCTTGTCGAGATCCATCTTCACCGGCGCCTGGAACGGATAGATGCCGTTCGCCGGCTTGCCATCCGCCCAGGTCGCGCCGAACAGCGGCGCACCGCGGCCGAACAGAGCGGCCTTGAACATGTCGTCATAGGGCAGCGCGAAGGCGATGGCGCGGCGGACGTTGACGTTGTCGAACGGCGGGATCTGGTTGTTCATCGAGACGAAGGTGACCGCATTGTATTGCGGGGTCGAGACCACCTTGAGCTTGCCCTTGGCCTCGAGCGACTGCACGTCGCTGGCCTGGAGATCGACGACGATGTCGGCATCGCCGCGCTCGACGAGGTTGGCGCGGGTCGCCGGCTCCGGCACGGACTGCACGATCACGCGCTTGAAGTAGGCCGGCTTATTGGCCGTGTTGCGGTTCCACAATTCGTCACGCTTGAGGATGACCTGCTCGCCCGGCTTGAAGGTCTCGACCACATAGGCGCCGCTGCCGGCGGTGTGCTCCTTGAGCCAGGCGGTGGCCCAGGGATCATCCGCGGTCGCGTGCTCCTTGGCCACCTTCGAGTTGATGATCATCGGATAGACGGTCGCGAGATTGGGCAGCGCGAGCTTGTCAGGCTTTGGCAGCGTCACCTCGATTGTCAGAGGATCGATCACCTTGAACTGGTCGGCCGAGGTCAAGGAGCCCGTCAGCAGCTGTGCCTTGCCGAGGATCGGGGCGGTGACGCAGCGATCGAGCGACCATTTCACGTCGTCGGCCGTCACGGGCGAGCCGTCCTGGAATTTTGCGTCCTTGCGCAGGCGGAACGTGAGCTTCAGGCCGTCCGGGCTGACGTCGTAGGATTCGGCTAGCTCGCCGGTGATTGTGTCGAGATCGAACACCCATTTGCCGTTGAGCTGCTTGCGGCCGAAGGCAACCAGGCGGTCGTAGGTGCTCATGCTCAGCGCGAAGGACTCGCGGGTCGAGCCGGGGATGTTGGGGTCGAGCGTGTTGACGGATGCACCGGTCACATAGCGCAACGTCTCCGCCCTGGTTTGCGCTTGCGACGGCGCGCTGGCGATGAGCAACAGCGCAGTGGTGGCGAGGACACAGGTCGCGGGCCTGAAAGACACAAAACGCATTCGTTTTCCCCAAGATTTCGACAAGAATCGCCAGCAAGGCAGGCCATGAAAGAAGCAAGTTGCGCGCCAATCTCGAGGGGCGCTTCGTCGCGGCGGCGCATGGATGATCATCGCGATTGCTCCATTTTTCGCGCCGGCCGCGTAACCACGGCCTGCGGCACGTCATAGGCGCTGAGCGAAGCCCAGTGACGCTCGACATCGGCGCGGAACAGGCCACGCGTCAGGCCATTGACCAGCTTCGGGACGGCAGTCGTCATCGCATTGATCGACGACCCCGATGGACCAAAACTCATGGTGGAGGCGATGGCGAAGAGATGGACATCGGAGATCCACGGCGTCTCGCCCGGCACACGCTCGGTGAAGGCGTAATCGTCGGCGAGATAGGGGAAGCGGCCGAGCCGCGCGTTGCGCTCGTTCTCCGGCGGCTCGTAGCGGTCCGCCCAGGTCGCGATGTTGTCGGCAAATTTGGCGAGTTCGCCGCGACCGGCAAAGCTCATGTCGATGCCGGTACCGCAGATCACGAAATCCGCCGTGACCGCACCGCGCGGCGTCTGTAGTTCGACTGCGTCGCCGATCGGCCTGACAGCCTCGACCGGCGCGCCCTCATGCAATGTGAAATTGGCGTGACGCGCGCAGCGATCATAGGTTGGCTGCGGAAATCCCTCTCGCATTTCGAGAATCTTGCGCATGAAGCGCCAGCGCCAGGCATCATCGAGATCGCTGAGATGGCGGAGGAAGCCGCGAAAGGTCAGCCAGCGATAGGGCTGGATCACCTGGATCTGGTCGCGGCGGCAGAGCAGATGCACCTCCGCAGCGCCCGCCTCCAACGCAGTTGCCGCATTGTCGAAGGCGGATGCGCCCGCACCGATCACCGCAACGCGCTTGCCGTGCAGGCCTTCGAAATCGATGTCGTCGGCGACGGTCGCGACCGAACGCGCCGGCAGATGGCGCAGTGGCTCCGGAATCATCCAGCCGCCCATGCCCTCCTGCCCCGTCGCCAGCACGATCTTGCGCGCATAGAGCGTCTCGACGACATCGGCGCGCTTGACGTGTGCGGCGAGCAGGCCATCGGAGGCTGGCGCAATCTCCAGAAGCTCACAGCCGTTGCGCACCGGCAAGCCGATCGTGCGCCGTAGCCACAGCAGATATTCGGCCCAATGCTCGCGCGGGATCAGATCGAGCCTTTGCCAGCTCTCCTCGCCGAAGCGCGCCTCGTGCCAGGACTGATAGGTCAGGCTCGGGATGTCGAGGTCAGGACCGGTGTAGTCCTTCGGGCTGCGCAGCGTTGGCATGCGGGCATAGGTGAGCCACGGGCCCTCCCTCCCCTCCTCAGCCTTGTCGAGGAGCAAGATGTTGCCGACGCGGGAGCGCATCAGACCGAAGCCGATCGCGATGCCGGACTGGCCGGCGCCGACAACGAGCACATCAAGCGCGGGCTTTCCGTCCGGTCCCGATCTTCGGCTCGAGCCATGCGGCGCCGGGATGTGCGATCCTGGCGAGATCGGCGCGGACGTTCGCTTCAAGCTCTGTCAGCGCATCACTCATGCCGCGAGCCAGCCTCCGTCGACCACCATCACCGTGCCGGTCGTGAACGACGACGCGTCGCTGGCGAGATGCAGCGCGGCTTGCGCGATCTCCTCCGCCTCGCCGAACCGCTTCATGGCATGACGGTTGCGCGAGGCCTCGCGAACCTCCTCCGAATTGGCGTGACGGGCAAAGCTGCGGCGAAGCATCGGCGTGTCGATCGCGCCCGGCGCAATCGCGTTGACGCGAATGCCGTCCGTGGCGAAATCCACCGCCATCGTGCGGGTCAGGCTGACGATCGCGCCCTTGGCGGCGATATAGGCGCTGTTGCCCTTGCCGCCGGCAATCGCAAGCTGCGACGCCAGCGTAATGATCGAACCGCTCTTCTGCCGCTGCATTTGCGGCACGGCAGCGCGTGCCCACAGCCAGGTGCCGCCGACATTGGCGCGGAACACAGCGTCCCAGTCGTCCGGGCTCGTCGTCAGCACGGTGCCGCCGCAGGAGAAGCCGGCGGCGGTCATCAGGATGTCGAGCCGAGCGTGGCGCGCGATGACATCTCCGACGACGACCTCGGCGAAAGCGGCATCGCCGACGTCACCGACATGCGTCGTTGCGTCGCCCACCAGGCTCAGCGTTTCTTGAAGGCCCGCAGCATCACGATCGACCAGAGCAAGATGCGCGCCTTCCTCCGCAAACAGCTTTGCGCTGGCGCGGCCGATACCCGACGCTGCGCCCGTAATGATGGCCGTGCGCTCCTGCAGCCTCATATCAGATCCACTCCTTGTGCTGCTTCCACCACGCGCTCATGGCGGCCGCGGACTCGGCGCAGCCGAACCGCGTGCGCCAGCCGAATTCGTCCGCCATCCGCGTCACCGACAGCGGCGCGCGGTGGCGGCCATGCAGCTTGATGACCGTGTTCTCTCCGGGCGCCGCGAGCCGGCACTCAAGGCCGGGACTTAACGCCGCAAAAGCCTGACCCCATTGCAGCGCAGGCCATAACCTGCCGCTGGAGATGTTGTAGAGCCGGTGGCGAGTGCGCTCGGCTTCAACCAGTATCGCCACGGCTTCCGCGGCATCCGGAGCGTAGATCCAGTCCCGCATGCCCGTTTCAGGCATGATCGCGGGCTCGCCGCGCGCGAACGCGGCCATGATCTGGTACTGGAGGCTCGGCGTATCGCGCACCGAACCGGGCCGCTCCCACGGACCGAACACGGCGCTGAGCCGCACGCTGAGGAAATCGCCGCCAAAGAGCTCGGCATGGCGCGCGACAGATCGCTCCGAGGTGAACTTGCTGATGGCGTAGAACGAGACGGGATCGCAGGGCGTCTCCTCGTCCAGAACCTCGACCCGCCCGCCCGCGGCGCCATAGGCCGATGCCGACGATAGATTGACGACGCGGCGAACGCCATGACGGATCGCCGCGAGCAGGATGGGGATCTGCGCCATCACATTGATTTCGAGAACGCGCGCCGTCGATGCTCTCTCCAGTTCATCGCCGGCGGTGATCGCAGCCCCGAGCACGATCGCATCAACGCCATCGGCGACAAGGGCGTCGATGGCATCGGCGTCGGTTATATCGCCCTGCACGGCTTTGAGCCGTGCGCCATAGTCAGCAAGAGATCGTCGCGCGGATGGCGGCAACTCCGCGCGGTCATACAGCGTCACGTCATGGCCGCGCGCGAGCAGCACCTCAGCGAGATTGAGGCCGACAAAGCCCGTGCCACCGAAGATGACAATCTTCATCGGGAGCGATCCGCCGTCACAGCAGCTTCGCTCCAAAATTCCGCTCCGGATCCATGTCCGCCACGAGCCGGCCGGTCGGCCTGGCCGCCTCACCGCCGCTACGCGCCAGGAACTTGCCGCTGCCGGCATCCGCGAGGCACTTGTTGCCGTCGATGATGACGCGGCCGCGCGACAGTACCGACACCGGCCAGCCCTTCAGCTTGCGGCCCGCAAACGGTGTGTAACCGGCGAGATCGTGCATCATCTCGTCGGCGATTGTGGTCTCGCGGTTGGGATCCCAGATCGCGATATCGGCATCGGCGCCGACCGCGATCGAGCCCTTGCGCGGATGCAGATTGTAGATCTTTGCGGGTGCCGTGGAGGTCAGTTCCACGAACTTCTCAAGGCCCAGCCGCCCCTTCGACACCATGGCGTCGAACAGCAGCGGCAGCCGCAACTCCAGCCCCGGCAAGCCGTTCGCGACCTGCTTGAAGTTGGGATTGGGGCCGGCGCGCAGCTTGCCGGTCTCATCAAAACGATACGGCGCGTGGTCCGACGAGATGGTCTGGAGATCGCCGAGCGACAGCGCCTGCCACAGTGCCTCCTGGTCCGCATGCGTGCGCGGCGGCGGGCTGCACATCCACTTGGCGCCGTCCGCGCCGGGCTTGTCGAGATCGGCGGCGGTGAGGAACAGATATTGCGGGCAGGTCTCGGCGAAGACCTTCAACCCCTGCCCGCGCGAGTCGCGGATCACCTTGGCGCCCTCGGCGGTCGAGACGTGGAAGATCATGATCGGCTGGTCGATCAGCGCCGCCATGCCGATCAGCCGGGTGAAGGCTTCCGCCTCTGACACGCGGGCATGACTGACCGCATGATATTTCGGCATCGTATAGCCCCGCGCGAGCAGGCGCTTGACCATCCAGGCGATGATGCCGTGGTTTTCAGCATGCGCGCACAGCATCGCGCCGGACTGGCGGGCGGCAAGGAGGATGTCTAGCAGCGGTTCGTCGTCGACCTTGAGCCGGTCGTAGGTCATGAAGATCTTGATCGAGGCATGGCCCTGCTTCACCAGCGCAGGAATGTGCTCCTCGACCGTCTCCCTGGTCGCATCCGCAATGATCATGTGAAAGGCATAGTCGATCACGGCGCCCTTCTTGGCGAGGGTGTGATAGTCATCCACCACCTGCGGCAGCTTCATGCCGACGTGCTGGGCGGCGAACGGAATCACCGTGGTCGTGCCGCCAAAGGCCGCCGACACGGTCGCGCTCTCGAAGGTGTCGGCATTCATGATGCCGGCGGCGGAGAGTTGCTCGATATGGGCATGGCTGTCGACGCCGCCCGGCAGCACCAGCTTGCCGCGCGCATCGATCTCGCGCTTGGCCGCCGGCAGCCCGCGGCCGATCGCTGCAATCGTTTCGCCGGAGATGGCGACATCGGCCTCGAACACATCGGTCGTGGTGGCGACGCGTCCGCCGCGGATGATCAGGTCGTAGGTGGGTTCAGTCATGAGGCACTCCGTGATATGCCTGAGCTACGTGATCGCCATTTTGCAGGAAGACCATCATGTCCCGGCCGCGCATTCTCGTCATCAATCCGAACTCCAATCCCGCGGTCACGCAAGGGCTGGAGGACGCCTTGAAGCCACTCGGTTTCGAAGGTGGACCGGAACTGGTCTGCCAGACGCTGGCGGAGGGGCCGTTCGGCATTGAAAGCCAGGCCGACGTCGACAGCGTCGCGATGCCGCTGCGCCGGTTGGTCGAAGGCGACAACAGCTCCGCCGCTTTCGTCATCGCCTGTTACAGCGATCCCGGGCTTCAGGTCTGCCGCGAAGGCACCGACCGGCCCGTGTTCGGTATCGCCGAGTGCGGCGTGCTGACGGCGCTCGCCCGTGCGGAAACCTTCGGTGTCATTGCGATCGCCCAGCGCTCGATCCCGCGTCACATGCGCTACCTCAGGCAGATGGGACTGACGGACCGCCTCGCCGGCGAGCGGCCGCTCAACATGAGCGTTGCCGAAACGGCTTCGGGCGATGGCACGCTGGCGAAGATGATCGACATCGGCCGCGCGCTGCGCGACGAGGACGGCGCCCGCGCCATCGTGATGGGCTGCGCCGGCATGGCGCGCCATCGCCGCCCGCTGGAAGACGCGCTCGGCATTGCCGTGATCGACCCGACCCAGGCGGCCGTCACCATGGCACTCGGTACGGTGCAGCTCTCGCGTCACTAGGCGTCCTTCAGCTCTTTGGCGTCCTGCCGTGCGAGCCATTGCGCATGGCTCTCGCGCGAAAGCGCAAACGTATCGCGCTGCGTCGTATAGAGATTGCCGAACATGCGGCCGATCGGCCGATAGGCGTCAAGATCGACATACATGTTGGCCTCGTCGACCAGGCCCTCGCGCGCATGAACCCGCAACACCTCGCCAACCAGCAGCTCGCGGTCGGGCGAAAAGTTCAACACGACGTGGCGCCGGCATTCGAGCGCGAATGGCGCTGCGGCAAGGCGTGGCACCTTCACGTCCACGGAGGGAAGCGTCGCCAGTCCCGTCGCCGCGACCTCGCTGTCACCGGAGGGGAAATCGACAGCGCAGTCGTTCATGGCGGCTGATAGCGCCTCGTCTACCATGTGAACCACGAACTCGCCGTCGCGATGGATGTTGCGGGTGGTGTCCTTCGGGCTGTGATCCGGCTTGTGCTGGAGCCCGAGCACGATCAGCGCGGGACTCTCCGAGAAGACGTTGAAGAAGCTGAACGGAGCGGCATTGACCGCCCCGTTCTCGTCAAGCGTCGTCACCAGCGCAATCGGCCGCGGCACCACCACGCCGCAGAGCAGCTTGTAGCGATCACGCGGATCGAGCTCACGCAAGGAAATTCCCGATGTGCCCTGGCCTGCCATCAGCGTCACTTCTCCGGCGGCGGCACCGCGCCGGTTTGGCTGGTGATCAGGCCGTAATGCTCGATGCGGCGGTGCTGGGCGAAATTGAAGATCGTGGTCTTGCCGAAGGTGGTGGCATCGAGGTCGCAAGCGTGAACCAGAAGCTCGTCCTCTTCCGTCTGGGCTTCGGCCACGATCTCGCCATTGGGATCGACGATCAGGCTGCCGCCGAACAGCGGGTGGCCATCCTCATTGCCGGCCTTGGCCACCGCGACCACCCAGGTCGCATTCTGATAGGCACCGGCCTGCACCGAGAGGCGATTGTGAAACAGGCGCTTCTCGACGCCCTCCTCGCTCTTCTCCGCGTTGACGGACGGCGTGTTATAGCCGATCAGCACCATCTCGACGCCCTGCAAGCCCATCACGCGATAGGTCTCGGGCCAGCGCCGGTCGTTGCAGATAGCCATGCCGATGATGCCGCCGAGCTCGCGCCAGACCTTGAAGCCGAGATCACCCGGCTCGAAATAGCGCTTTTCCAGATGCTGGTGCGAGCGCTTGGTGTCGTATTCCACATGACCCGGCAGATGGACCTTGCGATATTTGCCGACGATCTTGCCGGATTTGTCGGTGAGAACAGCGGTGTTGAAGTGATGGCCGTCGGGTGTAAGCTCTGCATAGCCGAAATTCATCGCCATCTGGTGCTGCGCCGCGCGCTCGAACAGCGGCTTCGTCGCAGCATTCGGCATCTCACGCTCGAACCAGATGTCACCATCTGCCCGGTCCTCCATGTACCAGCGCGGAAAGAAGGTCGTCAGCGCCAGTTCCGGATAGACGATCAGGTCGGCGCCTTTTGCTTTTGCTTCGTCCATCAGCGCGATCATGCGCTTGACCACGGCCTCGCGGCTGTCGGCTTTCTGGATCGGGCCCATCTGGGCGGCGGCAACAGTGACGATACGCATCAGCAATTTCCTGGTGATCTTTTGGAGGAAGTCGTGGCGTCAATGACGTGCCGGCGCGCGCAGCATATCGCAGCACGACCCGGGATTTCCAGCCGGGCGCCTTCGAGCCGGCTTGGTGCGCATGGCGTGGCTCGCATTCACCCGTGCTCCTGGTCGGCAATATCAAGGCCGTGGTCGAGCGCGTCCAGAAGCTGCCCGGCCTCTCGCTCGGAGATCACCAGCGGCGGCGCCAGGAACAGCGAGGTCTGCTCACCACTGGTCCCGATCACTGCACCGGCCTCCAGCGCTCGCTCCGCCACGCGCGAGGCGATCGGGACCTCGGTCGTATCGGCATGCCAGGAGCGCCAATCCGGACCGTGCAGTTCAATCGTCCAGTGTAGCCCCTGCCCCGCCACACGCTGCACGCTCGGATGCTTTTGCGCTATCTCAAGCAAGCGGCGGGTGAACAGCTTCTCGAGCTTTTGCACGCGCTCCAGGATCTTTTCCTCGGTGACGACCTTCAGATAGGCGCTCACGGCGGCCATACTGATGGGATGGCCGCGCAGCGTGCCGTAGTTCTGCCAGCTCGTGCCACTGAGTTGTTCGACGATCGCTTTCGACACCACGACCGCGGCTACCGCCGCCGCGCCGCCACCGAGCGATTTGCCGAGCGTCACGATGTCCGGACGGCTCTCGGCGCCCTGGAAGGCGAACCAACGCCCGGCACGGCCCGCGCCGGTGACAACTTCGTCCGCGATCCAGTGCGAACCCGCCTGCCGCGCACAGCGCGCCACCTCATCCTGATAGGCACCATCGTAATAGATGCCGCCCTGCGTATAGTCGATGATCGTCGCAGCCGTGTCCGACAGCAGGCGCGTGGCGTCCGCCAGATATTCGCTGGGCGGGCTATTGTTGACCGGCGCGCCGTAGATCGCGCCATGCGGCGCCGGCAGAATCCGCACGGGGGCCATCGGCGCCGGTAGCTTCGAGCCGCCGGCATGCACCGCGAGGCCGCCGTGCCATTGCGGCTGCACCGTCATGCAGCGCGACAGGCCGGTGATGCCGTGATAGGCGCGCTCGCGCGTCGCCAGCGCGGAGCGCTGCGTCAGGGCCTGGCAGAGCGACAGCGCCATGTCGTTGGCCTCGCTGCCGCTGATGCAGAAGCGCACCGCGCCAACCCAATCCTCTTCGCCCCTGAACGCGGTGGCCATCAGATCGTCAGCGGCCTGCTCGCGACCGACCCAGGTCCAGCCCTCGTTCACGACAGGCGTATCGGCCGCACGGCGGATCGCCTCCACCATCGCGGGATGACGATGTCCAAGCCCGCCACCGGTGTTGCTGCCGTCGATCAGCTTGCGGCCGTCCGAAAGATGAAAATAGACGCCCTCACCGCCGACCACAGCCATAGGCGCGCTGTCACCCGCATTCAGCCCGGTTCGCAACAATCTGCTCATCGCAATCCCTTCATTCCGCGGCCGCGGCGCCGTAGCCACCGCCGCCGCACATCTCGATCGTGACGAGATCGTCTTGCTGCAACACCAGATTCGACTTGCCGTCGATCGCGACATTTGCTCCCTGCCGAACCAGCGAGATACGGCAGGCCTTGCCGGATTCGCCGCCCTGCATGCCGTACGGCGCAATCACCATGCGTTCGATGCAGGTGGTCAGATGCATCGAAGGCGCCAGGATACGATAGGTGCGGACGGAGCCGTCACCGCCGCGATGGGCTCCCGCGCCGCCGGAATGCCAGCGAATGGCCTGCTGCTCGAGGCGGATCGCGTAGCTCGCCTCGATCACCTCGACCGGCGTATTCGACGTGTTGGACAGATGCACCCGCGTCGCTGACATGCCGGCCCGATCATGCCGCGCGCCCTCGCCGCCACCGTGAACCTCGTAGAGCATCTTCCACGAACCGTCTTGCCGTGGTTCGGCAAAGAACAGGACGCCTGCAGTGGTGGCGCCGCCGGCCGAGAGGCGTTCGGGAATGGTGTCCTGCATGGCGCGGAAGATCGCATCGACGATGCGCATCGAGGTCTCGTGATTGCCCGCGGCCACGGACGCGTTCCAGCCGGGCTCCAGAATCGAGCCCGGACGCGTGATGATGGTCAGAGGCCGGAGCGCACCCGCGTTCTGATGCATGTCGCGCCCGCTCATGATGCGCGCGGCATAGGCGACGGCCGAGCGAGCCATGAACGGCGTCGTGTTGCAGAAGTTCGAGACGCGGTCGCAGCTGCCTGAGAGGTCGAAGGTCGCCTCGTCGCCTGCGATGGTGATCTTCACATGGATGCGCGCGGGCGCATCGTTCGCGCTGCCGTCGTCGAGATGATCCTCGCCCTCATAGACGCCGTCCGGGAGCGCGCGCAGCGCCTCGCGCATCTCGACTTCGGAGAGATCGTGCAGGCGCGACTGCGTCGCCGTGAAGATGGCCTTGCCGTGCTCACGGCAGAGCTCGACAATACGCCGCTCGCCGGCTTTCGTGGCCGCGATCTGGGCGAGAAGATCGCCCTCGCAGGATTCGGGATCGCGAACGTTGGCCTTGAGTAGCTGCACGATCGGCGCATTGACGCCGGCCGAGGTCGCGATCAGCACCGGCGGAATGCGCATCGCCTCCTGGAACGTGTCGATGGCTTTTGCAAAATAGCTGCCCGGCCAGGTGCCGCCGATATCGGGCCAGTGCGCGAGGCTGACCGCGAACGCCACGATCTCGCCGTCGACGAAGACGGGCCGCACGACCTTGACGTCGTTGAGATGATTGCCGCCGAGCGCACCGACATTGTAGATCAGCACATCGCCGTCGTTCAGGCTCTCGAGCGGCACGACCTTCAGCAACTCTGGGATGGTATAGGCCATCGCGCCAAGATGGATCGGGATGTCGCGTCCCTGCCCGACCAGACCGCCGCGGCCGTCGGTGATCGCTGATGACAGGTCGCCGGCCTCGCGCAGCAGCGGCGAGCGTGCCGAGCGCGTCATCACCAGGCTCATTTCCTCGGCCGCGGCGGACAGCCCATGCCGAATAACCTCGACGACGAAAGGATCGAGCTTCATGCCGCCCTCCGCGTCAGGAACAGATTGCCGGCGGCATCGGGTTTTGCTTGCCAGCCAGGCGGCACCACCACTGTCGACCATGCGTCTTCGATGATGGCCGGGCCGCTGACGATGTCGGTCAGCAATGCGCGGTCGATGATCGCAGTCGTCGTCTGGTGAAGGCCGTCGAACGAGCAGATGCGCTCGCCGGTGGACACCGCCCGCACCGCCGTCGCCGGCCGGCTGACAACGGTCGTCGACGGACGGCGCGCCTGAACGCGCACGGATTCGATGACGCAGCTCTCGCGGGTCGCATAGCCGAACAGTTCGTCGTGCCGCGTCAGGAAATCCTTCTTGAGCTTGACGACATCCAGCGGCAACGTGAAGGGCACCGGAATGGCGTCGTTCTGCGCCGCATAGCGCATCAACGCCACCAGCTCGACCTGAATCTCCGGCTTCGCGACGCCGTTAGCGATCAGTGGCGCCGACGCATCGTCAATCAGCGTCCCGATCCGTTCCGACACGCGGGCGAGGTCGATTCCGTCGAGGGCTGCGCGAAGAGTTTGCTGCTGGAGGAAGCTGAAATCGGCCGTGAGACAGCCCAGCGCCGAGAACGCACTCGAAGCGCTCGGCACGACAACCTCGGCAATCCCGTAGAGATCGGCAAGACCGGCGGCATGCATTGGCCCGCCGCCACCGAAGGCGAGCAGCGTGCAGTCGCGTCCGTCGATGCCGCGCTCGACCGTGACGCGACGGAGCGCACGGGCCATGGTCGCGTTCGCGACCTTGATGATGCCGAGTGCGGTTTCCGTCAGGCTGAGGCCCAAGGCGTGCGCGATCGGCTCGATGACGCGTTCCGCCGCCTTGATGTCGATGCCGATGCGGTCGCCAAGTTTCGTCTCGGGATTGAGATAGCCGAGCACGGCATTGGCGTCGGTGATGGTCGGCTCGGTGCCACCGCGGCCGTAGCAGGCCGGCCCCGGCTCGGAGCCGGCGCTCTCTGGTCCGACCGTCAGGCCCCCAGGACCGTTGCGCACGATCGATCCGCCGCCGGCTCCGATGGAGTGAACCGCGAGCATCGGCTGGCGCAACGGCTTGTCGCCGAGCATGCGCCCGTCGGTCATCTCGGCCTGGCCATCGACGATCAGGCACACGTCGGTCGTGGTACCGCCCATGTCGAAGGTCAGCATGCGCGAGGTGCGGAGCTGGCGCGCGATGCTGACCGACGCCGAGACCCCGGCCGCCGGACCCGACATCGCCATCACCAGCGGACGTCGCTTCACGGCCGAGATCGGGATCATGGCGCCGGCCGAATGGAACACCTGCAGGCCCGGCCCGATCGGCAGCCGCTGCTCCAGCTCGCTGAGATATTCGACCGCGATCGGCATCGCGGCCGCATTGAACACGGTTGCCGAGGTCCGCTCGTATTCGCGCGCTTCGGGATTGACCTCGTGCGACAGCGAGACGTGGGCGACCACATCCTTGAGGCGCTCACCGAGCATTTTTTCGTGGACGGGATTGGCGTAGGCGTGAAGGAGCGCGACCGCGACACTCTGCACGCCGGTCCCTTTCAGCCAGGCCACCAGACGCTCGATCTCCGCTTCGTCCAGCGCCTTCAGCACCCGGCCTTCGTGGTCGAGCCGCTCGGCGAGCCCAAAGCATCGTTCAGGCGGCACCAGCGGTGGCGATTTCGGGGGAATGTCGAGACGGTAGAGATCGCGGCGGCGATAGCGCGCAATCTCCAGTACATCGGCAAAGCCTTCGGTCGCGACCAGCGCCACCTTCGGCAACCGGTTCTCGACGATCGCGTTGGTCACGCGCGTGGTGCCGTGGACGAAGCGCTTGACCTCGCTCTTGCGCAGGCCCACGGCCTCGATGGCCTCCAGCATCGCCTGAACCGGCGCCTGCGGCCGAGACGGCACCTTTGCGATCCGCGCCTCCGCGGAATCGCGCCGGATCGCGATGATGTCGGTGAAGGTGCCACCGATATCGGTGCCGACTTCCCAGTGATGTTCGGAAGAGCTCATGTGGGTCAGCTACACGTGACGTCCGAACCGGACGCCGGGTCCTTCCCGTCGATCGCAACGTCCAATGCCGAACCGAGAGCGCTCATTATGCATCCCCTGTCATGCCACCGACTGTGAGCGTGCGACAGAGCGGTGGGCCCGGGACAGGGCCAGAGTTGTCGCAAACCACTAGACCAGTGCAGGACCGAAGCCGCGCGTCGCGCCACCGACTGCACGTTTTGATGCAGGCGTGCCCGCGTAGAGTGCACGCAAAGGCAAACTGTTCCACGCCAGAAACATGCAGCGCACCGCGGAATTCCCGAGCAAATGGTGATGGCTGCTGCGCTGCAGTCGGGGCCTTCGAAATCGTCTGTCTAATTTGCAGGCGATCGAGCGGCGCTGCGGGATCGTCGGCTGCCCAGGAGCTATGCACGCCGGTCAGCTCAGCCTCTCTTTATTGTACGAACAGTAAGAGAGGATATTGCCGGGTCGGATGATGCGTTGCTGCCGATACACGCCGCGATTCTCGCAAGCAGTGGCGCGGCATCCTCGACATGCAGCCGGCCGCCGTGAGCGCCCAGCGGGCTTCGACGAAACCGTGCTCCTCGACCCGGACCTCGTCGCCGGGGTCGAGGATCATCCGACTGCAGAAATCCAGCGCGCCCGACGTGCTGGAGGTGACGCCCCCTCTTCCGGCGGGCAGACCAGCCCGGGCACCGAGCCGAGAAAGTTCTCGATCTCGCTCCGCAGCCGCGGATGGCCTTCGGGCGGAAGATCGAGGCACTCCTGCTCTCTCGGATTTTGCCAGGTCTGGCGCAGCAGGCGCGACCATTCCTTGAACGAGAAGGTCAAGATATCCGGCGCACCCGGGCTGAACTCCGACGGCCAGTTGGTCTCGTAGTCGAAGGCAAGCAGCGAGCGCCAGCGTTCCGACACGTGAGCGGGCTTGGCCGCGGGCGATGCCGCCGCAGACGGTTGCGCGTGTGGCGTCGGGAGGGATGCCACCATGACTCTGCCGCGTGGGGTCGATACAAGATAACCTCCGGTGTAGAGCCCACGCGGTCAACACCACCGTGCGCGAACAGCCCAATTCCCGCGCGATCTCGCGCGAGCCCAGAAATTGCGTCCCGGCTGGAAAGATGCCGCGCAAGATGCCCTCGGAGCCGTAGCCGGAATCCTTGATGCCGCCGAACGGCACCTCCTCTCTCCGTCACACAAGGCTCGACTTGCCGCGGCTCAGGATCTCGCCGGCGCCCTTGTCGCCGACGATCTTGCCCTGCTCATAGACCACCCGGCCGCGCGCGATGGTGGTGACGGGCCAGCCGGTAACGTCAAAGCCTTCCCAGGGCGTGTAGTCGGAGCCGTGGTGCAGATCGGCCTGCCGAATCTTCTTCTTCAGCTTCGGGTCCCACAGCACGATATCGGCATCAAAACCGACACCGATCGAGCCCTTCCGCGGATAGAGGCCGTAGATCCGGGCATGGTTTGTCGCGGTCAGCTCGACAAATTTTTGCAAGCTGATCCGGCCCTTCGAGACGCCCTCGGAGAACAGGATCGGCAGCCGCGTCTCGACGCCGGGGATGCCGTTCGGCACCCAGCGGAACGAGGTGCGCGAGTTCGGCGTCAGCTTGCCCTTGGGATCGTCGTAGCGGAACGGGCAATGGTCGGACGAGAAGGTCTGGAACACGCCGGTGGTGATGCCCTCCCAGATCGCCTGCTGACTTTCCACATCGCGCGGCGGCGGCGAGCAGACATATTTGGCGCCTGATATGTCCATGTTCAGGCCCTTCATGTCGTCGGCCGTCAGCGTGATGTATTGCGGACAGGTTTCGGCATGCACCGGCAAGCCGCGCTGCTGGGCCCACCGTATCTGCTCCATCGCCTCGCGCCCGGAGACGTGAACGATCATGATGGGGACGCCGATCACCTCGGCATGGCTGATGGCGCGATGCGTCGCCTCGCGCTCGACGGCCTGGGGCCGCGAGGTGCCGTGATAATAGGGCGCGATGTGACCTTCGCGTTCGAGCTTGCTGGTGAGGAAGCGGATGGCGTCGTAGCCCTCGCAATGGACCATCACCAGCGCCTCCTCGCGGCGCGCAACGTCGAAGACCTCGAGCAGTTGCTTGTCGCTGAGCACGAGGTCGTCATAGGTCATGAACACCTTGAACGAGGTGTAGCCGTCCTTGACCAGCGCCGGCAGTTCCTGCCCGAGCACGACGGCGGTCGGATCGGAGATGATGAGGTGGAAGGCGGTGTCGATGTAGCACTCGCCCTCCGCGAGCTTGCGGTAGTTCTCCACGCAGGTCCGCAGCGACGTGCCCTTCTCCTGGAGCGCGAAGGGCAGCACCATGGTATTGCCGCCGGCTGCGGCTGCGCGCGTCGCCGAGGCAAAATCGTCGGCCATCACGACGTCGGGGCTCTGGGCCTGAGAGATGTGGACGTGGCTGTCGATCCCGCCCGGCAGCGCCAGCAGCCCCGACGCGTCGATCTCGCGCGCCGCGCCTTCGATGCTGTCGGCGATGGCGACGATCTGGCCGTCGCGAATGCCGATATCGGCGCGAAACTCGTCGCTGGCCGTCACGATGGTGCCGCCGCGAATGGCGAGATCGAGCTGCGTCACTTGACCTTGAAGCACTTGCGTCTCCGTCACTTGATGATCGGCATTGTCTGGAATATCCGCCCCCACGGCGCAAGGGCCCCGATGTCGCCACCGGCGAGGCTGAGGCTTCGCCACAGCGTAACCGCGACAGAGTCGAGCACGGCGATATCCAGCTCCCGTTCGAGCGAGGCCGCAAGCGCGGCACCGTCGAGATTGGTGCAGAGGATGATAGCGGCATCGGCGCCCTCCGCCGCGACCGCACGGATCATGTCGGCGATCGTCGCGGGCGCGACCTCGCCGAAGGAAAAATTGTCGCGCAGGCCGAGGTGTCGCTCGGCATGCGGAACGATCCCCTCCTCCGCCCAGACGTCGCTGATCCGCCGCTGCACGTCATCGGTATATGGCGAGACGAGCGCGACGCGTTCAGCTCGAAGCGCGCGAGCAGCGTCAATGCAGGCGAGCGTCGAGGTCGTCGCCGGCACACTGGTGCGCGCTGTGATCGCCTCGCAGAGGCTCCTGTCGCGACCGATCCCGAGCCAGCTCGCCGACGTACCGTTCCAGGCGATCGCGTCGACCTTGGCATCGGCCAGCAGGTCAGCGGCCGGCAGCATCGCCGATGCATCGAACTGGCTCAGCGCCGCGGCATCGAGCGCGATCTCGGTGACGCGGAAGCGCGAGAAATGGGCGGTAACGCCGTCAACGCCATGCAGCATGGCGCTGGTGACGGGCTCCAGCACCGAATTGGAGGACGGCGTGATCATGCCGAGACGCTTGCGCATGGCCCTACTCTACGACGCCTGCGCAAGGCGCGTCGACTCCTCCCGGATCAGGGACAGGATGTGGCGCTTTGCGTCGTTGAATTCCGGCGCTGGTGATGTCGCGCGGGCGCGGCAGGTCGAAATTAACGGCCTCACGAATTCGGCCCGGCCGCTTCGTCATCACCACTACTTGTTGCCGAGCACCAGCGCCTCGTCGACGCTATGAGTGACGAACACGATGGTGCAGCGGCGTTTCTGCCAGATGCAACCAGTTCTTCCTGCATTTCAATCTTAGTCTGGGCGTCGAGCGCGGCGAACGGCTCGTCCATCAGGATGACTTTCGGGTTCATCAGCAGCGCACGCGCAATGCCGACCCGCTGGTTCATGCCGCCGGACAGTTCGGAGGGATGATGATGCTCAAAGCCGCGCAAACCAACGAGATCGATGAACTCCATGGCCCGATCGTACCGCTCGGCCCTGGCCACACCCTTGAGCTTGAGGTGAAAGGCGACATTGTCGATCGCCGTCAGCCAGGGCATCAGGGTCGGCTGCTGGAACACGACGCCGCGATCGGAGCCTGGTCGTTCACCTGCTTGCCGTCGACCAGCGTCGTCCGGAGGTCGCCTGTCGAAACCAGCGATGATGTTCAATAGCGTCGACTTGCCGCAACCTGACGGGCCAAGCAGGCAGACGAAATCGTTGCGCTCGATGTCGAGATTGATGTTGTCCAGCGCAGCAGGTCGCGACCGCTGCGCTTGTCGGAAAACACCGTGACGATATTGCGAAGTCGATAGGCCGCTATCAGCCCGCCCTGCCCTGTACTGTGGATCGTCGTCTGCCAGCGCAGCGTTCGCGCCATGATCGCCTTGAGGCCGAGGTCGGAGAGAAGCCGAGCAGCCCGATCAAATCATCGCCGCGAGCACGATGTCGTAGCGAAGGAAATAATAGGAATCCCACAAGTACGTAGCCAAGGCCGCTCTTCACCGCGACCATCTCGGCCGTGACCGTCAGCATCCAGGCCGATCCGACCGCGATGCGCAGGCCCGCGAAGATCAGGGCAGTGCAGCCGGCAGCACGATGTCGCTCAGCATCTGCCGACTGGCTTGCGCCCATCATCGCGCCGGCACGCACGAGATTGTGGTCCACCGTCTTGACGCCGTGAATGCTGTTCATCAGCACGGGGAAGAAGGCGCCGAGGAAGACCAGGAAGATCGCCGGCTTGTCGGCGATGCCGAACCAGATGATCGCCAGTGGAATCCAGGACACTGGCGGGATCGGACGCAGCATCTGCAGCGTCGGCTCCAGCGTCTTCTCGAACAGGCGCGACCAGCCGATCGCGACGCCGGCAAGGATTCCAAGCAGGCTCGCCAGCGCAAAGCCGCCGAACACGCGCAAGGCGCTGGCGAGCGCATCGCGCAGCCAGTGCCCGGAATAGGTCTGCGTGGTCTCATCGAACCCGAAAACCCAATCACCGAGCGCATGCAGCACCGCGCTCGGCGCCGGCAACAATGCCGGCGGCAAAACGCCGCTGCGGGCAAAGGCTTCCCAGCCCGCGATCAACAGCGCAGGGACGATGACGCGTTCGAGTCCCTTGTAGAAACCCGCGTCAGCTGGAACACCGGCTTGGCTGGAGCTGCGTCAGTAACCGAGGTCATTCTTGGCTTTTCCCGTGGCCTGCTCGAGGAACGAATAGTCCATATTCTTCTCCGCTTCCGCGGAGACGTCCTTCGAAATGTATTTGAGGTCGCGCATCATCGCGGCGATCGCGAGCGTCTGCGAACGATGGATCGCGGGATCGGGCGAAGCATTGTTCAGCGCCTCGGTCGCGACCGTCTTGTCGAGGCCGGTGAGCTTGTTGATGACGTCGATCCACGGACCTTTGTCAGCGATCAGCTTGTTGTCGAGCTCGGCCACCGCGGTGACGATTTCCTGGACGCCAGCGCGCTGGCTCGCGATCACGTCGGAACGGGTGACGATGAGGTTCGTGAGATTTCCGGCGGCCTGGTCGTAGGGCAACACAAAGTGCTTGCCGGCGCCAGCGAACCGGATCTGCGAGGCGAAAGGCTCGACCGAGCAGATCATATCGACCTCGCCGCGCTGGAGCGCCGCGAGGTGATCGGATGGATTTGGAATGTTGATGAACTGGATGTCCTTGTTCGGATCGACGCCCTGCTTGAGGAATGCGCCGCGCATGTGAATGTCCTGCGCGTTGCCGCGAGACGCTGCGACCTTGAGCGGCTGGCCATCGCTCTTCCCCTTGGCAACCATCGCCTTAACGCGGTCCAATCATCAGGCGGAAGGTTCAGCTTCGTAGACGAGAGGCATTCCGAGCCACCATTGATCTGGCCGGACACGGCGACGACGTCAAAGCCTTTGTCGAGCGCGGTGATGTAGTGGAGGTAAGTAACCTGCGCGACGTCGATGCTCTTCGATATCAGCGCGGTGAGCACGTCATTGCCCGAGTTGAAGCCGGTCGCTTCGACCTCGACGCCCTTCGCTATTCCGGGGATCAGCGACATAGGCAGGCAATGCGCGCATTTGGCGTAGCCGAGCTTTATCTTCGCGGTCTGCGCGGGGGCGAGATCGCTTCCACCAAGCAGCGCCGCCAGCATCATGAGGCCCAGTCGCAAACTCGTCCGCATCGCTTACTCCGTTTCGAAGGCGCGACATCTCGCGCGTCGCGCAAGATCATCCGCCGCTCTTCGCCGCAGCGCAATCCGGTTTTTGCATGCTGCATACAATTTGCGCTGTATGCCATTGTTTTCAGCGAGATGCGTCGGTATTTTGGGCAAGCCAAGGAGCCCAAAACGGCTAAGATCAACGTGAGAAGCGAGGCACGCGTGCAGCCAAAATCGGAAGCGCCGAAGGGACGAAAGTCGCCCAAACTCAAGCGGATGGGCCTGCATGAGCGCGCAGCTGCGCGGATGCGGGCGATGATCATTCGCGGCGAGCTGCCGCCGGGATCGCAGACCCAGGAAACCAAACTGTCGAAGTCGCTTGGCGTGTCGCGCACACCGCTGCGTGAGGCGATGAAGGTGCTCGCCGCCGAGGGGCTGATCGAGCTCCGTCCCAACCGCAGCCCGCGCATCGCCGGCCTCGCAGTCGACGGCATCTCCGAATTGTTCGAGGCGCTGGCAGGCATCGAGCGACTCGCCGCGGAGCTCGCCGCGGAGCGTGCCACCGAGCGCGATCTTGCTCGCTTGCGCACGCTTCAGACCCGGATGGAGGATCATCACCGTAACGGCAAGCTCGACGATTACTTCGCCATCAACGGCGAGATCCACAACACCATCGTCCGTATGGCCCGCAACACGCCGCTGCGCGAGGCGCATGAGACGCTGATCTCCCGCGCCGAGCGCGCGCGCTACCTCGCACTCGGTGCCGACCGCCGCTGGAGCAATTCGGTCGACGAGCACGCCGGTATTCTTGCCGCGCTTGAGGCGCGCAACGGCGAGGCGGCCGGCCGCCTGCTCGGCGCTCACGTCGCACGCACCGGCACGGCGCTGCTC
Organism: uncultured Alphaproteobacteria bacterium; assembly: GCA_963819355.1. Classification (GTDB taxonomy): domain Bacteria; phylum Pseudomonadota; class Alphaproteobacteria; order Rhizobiales; family Xanthobacteraceae; genus Bradyrhizobium. The sequence continues at coordinate 482,763 of CAWFVZ010000023.1, forward strand.
GAAGTCCTCGCCAAATCCCAACCCAGGCGGACGGCGTCGCAATCATGAAGCTTCTGCTACTCAACCCCAACACCAGCACCGAGGTCACCCGGCTGATGACGGGCGTCGGACAGCGCGCGGCGTCGCCCGGCACCGAGCTGATCCCCTGCACCGCGACGCGCGGCGTGCCCTATATCTCGACGCGCACCGAGGCCCAGATCGGCGGCGCCATCGCACTGGAGATGCTGGCCGAGCAGCAGCGCAACGTCGACGCCGCAATTATCGCAGCCTTCGGTGACCCCGGCCTGTTCGCCGCACGCGAGACCTTTGACATTCCCGTGGTCGGCATGGCGGAAGCGGCGATGCTGACGGCGTGCATGGCCGGGCGCCGCTTTGCCATCGTCACTTTCGCACAGGCCTTGGGGCCCTGGTACGAAGAATGCGTCCGCGCCCACGGGCTGTGGGAGCGCTGCGCCGGTATCCGCATGCTCGATACGCCGTTTCAAGCGATCTCCGAGGTCGGCACCGAAAAGGAGGATGTACTCGTCGATCTCGCGCAACGTGCGATCGTCGAGAACGAGGCCGACGTTCTTATCTTCGCGGGCGCCCCGCTTTCGGGCCTCGCCGAGCGCGTCGCCCACCGAGTCCCGGTCCCTGTGGTTGATCAAGTGGTCGCCTCAGTGAAGCAGGCCGAGGCGCTGGTTGCGCTGCGCCTGCGCAAGGCCACGGCGGGGACGTTCCGAAGGCCTGTTGCCAAGCCAACCATTGGCCTAGCCGAGGTGCTCGCCGCCCGGCTCGAGCATCGCGACAACCAGTGAGAAGGGTCTGACGATGCGAGAGGTACGATCGGTTTTCGATCGCACGGCTGGCGGCAGACCGGGGCACGAGACTTGCTTTCTTTCCGAAGAGAACGGGAGGCAACACCATGGCTGATACGCCAGGCGGGCGATCGCTCGTCGTCGACGCGGTCACCCACCGCTATCAGAACGGCGCGCTCGCCGTCGAGAACATCAATCTCGACATCAAGGGTGGCGAGATCATCGCATTGCTCGGACCCTCCGGCTGCGGCAAGACGACACTGCTGCGCATCATCGCTGGCTTCATCGCACAGACCCAGGGGCGGATCATCATCGGCGACGACATCGTCGATGCGCTGCCGCCCAACCGCCGCGCCGTCGGCATCGTGTTCCAGAACTACGCGCTGTTTCCGCACCTCTCGATCAGCGAAAATGTCGGCTATGGCCTCGCCGCCCGCGGCGTCGACAAGGCGTCGCGCCAGCGTGAGGCGCAGCGGCTGCTCGAACTCGTGCAGTTACCCGCGATGGCGGAGCGGCTACCGCGGCAACTCTCCGGTGGCCAGCAGCAGCGCGTCGCGCTCGCCCGCGCGCTCGCGATCAAGCCGTCGATCCTGCTGCTCGACGAGCCCTTTGCCGCGCTCGACAAGAATCTGCGGCTCGACATGCAGATCGAGGTCAAGCGGTTGCAGCGCGTCTCCGGGATCACGACGCTGATCGTGACCCACGATCAGGAAGAGGCGTTGTCGATGGCCGACCGCGTCGCGGTGTTGAGCCATGGCAAGCTCGAACAGTTCGGCACGCCATCCGACGTCTACGACCGTCCGCAGACCCTGTTCGTGAACACCTTTGTCGGCGCCAGCAACCGCATGCCGGGCGTCGTGGTATCCGCGGATCGCACGGCTGCAAAGGTGCGGCTCGATGCCGGCGCGGAGATCATCGCGCGTCCCGCGACCGCACTCACCGAAGGCGGCCGCGTCACCGTCTGCATCCGCCCTGAGCATCTGCAATTCGTCGGCGACGAAACGGGCTTTGCCGGCGTGGTCGGCATGTCGCTGCCGCTGGGGGCCACCGTCGTGCACGAAGTGACGACCGCAGACGGCTCTGGCGTCAAAATTTCCCAGGCGCGCATCGGCGAGACGCTCGCGCTGGAAAACGGTGCCGCGGTGCGCCTTGCGCCGCTCGCCCCGTCGCTCGCCAACGCCTTTCCCGCAACGCTCTAGACCCAATCATAGTCCACAGGGAGTTCGACATGATCCTCAACCGCCGAAGCCTGATGACGACCGCGCTCACCCTCGGCGCCATGAAGGCGTTTCCGGGCTTAGGCTACGCCCAGGCCCGCCCACTGGTGTTTGCAACCTTCACCGGAAGCTGGGAGGAAGCGCACAAGGCCGTGCTGGTGCCGGCGTTCCGCAAAGCCAACGCAGACGCGGCGATCGTGCTCGATCCGATGCTGTCGGTCGACCAGATCGCGAAGGTCAATGCCGCCAAGGCCAATCCGCCGATCGACGTCATGCTGCATGATCCCGGTCCGGCGCTTGTCGCGATTGGCCAGGATCTCGCAGAACCCTATCCGGTCGAGAAGAGCGCCTATTACAAGGACCTGATCGCCGAGGCGCAGGAGCCGATGGGTCCCGCGCCGTTCTTCCAGGTCGTCGGCCTCACCTACAATCCGGAAGCGATCAAGACGCCGCCGACGTCATGGGCCGACCTCTGGAAGCCGGAGTTCAAGGGCCGCGTCGGCATCACCAACCTCAACTCGACGCTCGGCACCGGCTGGCTGGTCGAGATCGCCAAGATGCGTGGCGGCTCGGAAGCCAATGTCGATCCTGCCTTCAAGGCGATCGAGGAGCTGAAGCCCAATCTCGCCGCCGTCGCCGCCAATCCCGGCGCACTCGCCACCTTGTTCCAGCAGGGCCAGATCGACATCTCGCCCGGTAATTTCAACGCCATCCAGATCCTGAAAGCCCGCGGCGTTCCGGTCGAGTTCGTGGCGCCGAAGGAAGGCGCCATCGCCTTCAAGACCACGATCCATATCGTCAAGAACTCGCCGAACAGCGAGCTCGCCTTCAAGCTGATCGAGGCATCGTTGAGCCCGGAAGTGCAGACCACGCTGATGAACCCGCCTTATCTGATCGTACCGACCAATTCCAAGGTGGCGATGGGCGGCGAGATCGCCCGCGTGCTGGCCAAGGACACTGCCGAGCTGAAACAGAAATTCGTGTTCCAGGACTGGAAGAAGATCAACGAGCAGCGCTCGGCCTGGATCGAGCGCTTCAATCGCGAGATCAAGATTTAGCGCCATGAAGGGCTGAACGATGGGCACAGCACCGGCATCACGGGACGTGACGTCCTACGGAATGGGACTGGCGGCGCCACTGGCGCTGTTCTTCCTGATCTTCTTCGTCGCGCCGCTGCTGCAATTGCTCTGGCTCTCGCCTGCACAACGACACGGCCGCGCTGTCATTGGGGGCTCGGCCAATATCTCCACTTCCTCACCGATCCCTTCAGCCTCGGCGTGCTCGGCTCGACGCTATTGCTGGGTGCTGAGGTGACGGCCTTTTGCCTCGTGCTGGGCTTCCCCATCGCCTGGCTCTATCAGCGGGTCGGGCCGCGGCTGCAGACGCATCATCATCCTGATCGTGCTGCTGCCGCTCCTGACCAGCGTCGTGGTGCGCACCTTCGCATGGATCGTCATCCTGGGACGCCAGGGCATTATCAACTCGACACTGCAATCGCTCGGAATGCATCGATACGCCGTTGCGGCTGCTCTACACCCAGTTCGGCGTGGTGATCGCGCTGGCGCAGGTGCAGATGCCGTTGATGACGCTGCCACTGATCACCGCGCTCGGCCGGATCGACTCCAATCTCGACGATGCCTCCTGCTCGCTCGGCGCCGGAAGCTGGCGCACCTTCTTCAGGATCGTGCTGCCGCTGTCGCTGCCGGGCGTGATCGCCGGCTGCACGCTGACCTATGCCGCCGCGATCACCGCCTTCATCACGCAGTCGCTGGTCGGCGGCGGGCAGATGCTGTTCATGCCGATGTATCTCTATCAGCAGGCGTCCACACTGCAGAACTGGCCGTTTGCGTCCGCGATCTCGATCATCTTCCTGCTCGCCGTGCTCGCGGTCGTCTCCGTCTTCACCACGCTCGGCCGCATGTCGCGCGGCTATGGCGGCGCCTGATGAGTGGGCGCAAGCGAACCTTGGAAGCGATCAGCTTCGAATTCGTCATGACTGTCGATCGCGCTCATCGCGCTGATCATCATCATCGCGCCATCGCTGGTGGTCCTGATCGTCTCCTTCACCAGCGGATTCTCGCTGCAAGTTCCCGCCGCCGGGCTATTCGCTGCGCTGGTACGCCGAGCTCTGGAATGCCTGGCAGCTGCATTTCGCGGCGAAGAACAGCCTCGATCGTCGCGCTTTGGGCGACGGGCCTGTCGATCGTGCTCGGCGTTGCGGCGGCACTTGCGATCTCGCGATCGCCGACGCTGTCGACGCGCGCTGCTCGAATTCGCTGTTCATGTCGCCGCTGGTGCTTCCGGCGCTGGCTTTCGGTCTCGCCGCGCTGATGTTGTTCTCGCTGGTCGGCCTGCCGGTGTCGCCGCTGACACTGGTGATCGGCCACACCGTGGTCTGCGTGCCCTATGTCGTGCGCAACACGGTCGCAGCTCTGGCCCAGCTCGAGCCGACGCTGCTGGAGAGCTCGGCGGTGCTGGGCGCGAGCCGGCTCTACACGTTCCGGCGCATCGTGCTGCCGCTGATCCGGCCTGGCATCATTGCCGGGCGCCTTCATCGCCTTCATGTCGTCCTTCGACAACGTGCCGGTCTCGCTGTTCCTGCGCGATGCCGCGACCGACATGCTGCCGATCCGGATGTGGCAGGACCTCGAGGGCAAGCTCGACGTCACCATCGCTGCACTGTCGAGCGTGCTGATCATTGCCACAGTCGTGCTCGTCGCGGTCATGGAGCGCGTCACGGGCCTGTCGCGGCGGTTGACAAACTGATCAGGCGCCGCGGAACAGCGAATAGCCCCAGCGCGTGAACTTCAGCGGCAGATGAAAATGCTCGTCAACATGCTTGATGCGGAAGCGGAACGGCGCCACGGTGAGAAAACCGTCGCTGTCCGCAAAGAATTCGCCGAGATGAAACAGCACCTCGTACTCGCCGGCCGAGACGCCCGATGCCTTGCGCGACGGGATGATCGAGCGACGCCGTTGGCGCCAAGCCGCCCGTCGGCGATCCGCGACGAATCCGGATCAATCCGCCAGATCTCGACGCGCAGTCCCTGCGCGGGGCGTCCGCTTGCCACATCGACCGCGTGAATGGAAATGCCGCCTGCCACAATGTTCCTCCCGTGAGCGCAGCGCCATGGTAGACGCAAACCTAGCCGCTCGGCCAGCGCCCGCGCTGCTGCCGGCGCTCGGTGCAATGACCTGGCTTCAGGCGCTGGTGGCGCTGGCCTTGTTCGCGCCGGGTATGGTGGCGCCGCGCGCCCATATCGAGGTCTGGCAGCTCTCGATGTTCTCATGCGCGGTGTTCGCCGTCGGCATCCCGGCCTCGTTCTGGGGCGGCGGCTTCATCGCCCGCATGGGCTCGCTCCGGATCGCGAGCCTGTGCGCGGTGGCCATCGTCGCCAGCATGGCGCTGGCCTCGTTTGGATCGACCGCCGGCCTGTTGGCCGCGGGTCTTTGCCTTGGCCTTGCCTTCGGGCCGGAGACACCGGCGAGCGCGGCCCTGCTGGCGCGGCTCGTCACCGCCGAGCGACGCGCCTTCGTCTTCTCGGTGCGCCAGACTGGTAACCAGATCGGTGCCGTATGCGGCTCGCTGGCGCTGCCTGCGATCGCGATCGGTTTGGCCCGGCGTGGTGCTACGCGGCGGTCGCGGCCAGCGCGCTTCTGGCGATCCTGCTGTTCGAGTGGTTGCGGCCTGTCTATGCCGGCAAGATCGCTCCACCGCCACAACTCGATCTGCGCGCGCGGCTGGCGCTGGTGACCACGGACCGGCGCATCGCGATGCTGGCGCTGGCCTCGATGCCGTTCAGTGCGATGCAGGTTTCGCTCAACACCGTCTTCGTCACGCTTGGCACCCGCGAGCTTGGCCTGAGCCACGTCGAGGCCGGCATGGCGCTCGCCTGCGCGCAAGGAGGCGGCCTGGTCGGCCGGCTCGGCTGGGGCCTCGTCGCCATGCGCCTCAACGCCTCGCGCATGGTGCTCGTTGTCATCGGCCTCGGCATGACCTTCTGCGCCGCATTGCTCGGGCTCGATGGCGCATCGCTCGGCCGCAGCTGGACAATTCGCCGTCGCGACGCTGTTTGGCCTGACGGCATCCGGCTGGAACGGTGTCTTCGTCGCCGAAATCGCGCGCCTCGCGCCGCAGGACAGGATCGGCGAGACCACGGGCGCCGTACTGACCGCATCCTATGCGGGCCTGTTGGCCGCGCCGGCGCTGGTATCGATCCTGGATGGCGCGGCCAGCCTTGGCGCGGCCTTCTTCGCCTTGGCGTGCCTTGCGCTCTGCGCCACACTGGCGTTGATCTGGGGAGGCCATGACAAAACCGGCACATAGCGCGCGCGAGATTGCCGCCGACGTCGCCGCCGGGCGGACGACCGCGGTCGAAACGGCCAAGGCCGCCCTCGGTCGCATCGAGGCCGCGAAAGCCTTGAATGCGGTCGTCACGATTGATCCTGAGCGCACAGTCGCCGATGCCGCAGCGGTCGATGTTCGCCTGCGCGCTGGCGAGACAATGTCGCTGGCCGGCGTGCCCGTCGTCGTCAAGGACAATATCTGGGTCGGCGGCTGGCGCGTGACGCAGGGCTCGTGCCTGTTCGCCGATTTCATCGCGCCGCAGCGATGCGATTGCGATCGAGCGGCTGCGCCGCGCAGGCGCTGTTGTCGTCGGCATCGGGGCAACATCCGAGTTCGCCAGCAAGGGCGTCACCACCTCGCCGCTGTTTGGGCCGACACGGCATCCGCAAAATCCCGCACTGACGCCGGGCGGATCGTCGGGCGGACCCGCCGCAGCCGTCGCAGCCGGCCTTGTGCCGCTCGCGATCGGCACCGATGCCGGTGGCTCCAGCCGCAGGCCGCCGGCCCATGTCGGCGTCGCCGGTTTCAAGCCATCCTACGGCGCGATCCCCTATGGGCCCGGTTTCGCCGAGCCATTCTTCGGCCTGTCCGTCATCGCGCCGATCGCCATGGATGTCGGCGATATCGCCCTGGCGTTCGAAGCCATGGCCGGCGGCGATCCGCGCGATCCGGACTCGGCGAGCATCGCGCAAGACGCCCGTGACATCTCCAGCCTGCGCATCGCGTTCTCGCCGCGTCTCGGGCTCGACGTCGCAGTCGACGATGTCGTCGCGAATGGTCTCGCCTCTGCGGTTGCGCGTCTCGCCGCCGCAGGTTTACCTATCGCACAACGCGATCCCGTCTGGCCGCCGGGTGCAACGGAAGACGCAATCATGCCGCTTCAGCACGCGGGCCTTGCCGCTCTCTACGGCGACGCCTTTCGCAAGGATCCAACCGCTTTCGATCCTGATATCGCCAAGCAGGTCGAACGCGGTCTCGCCTGGTCAGGCAGCGATGTTGCCCGGGCGCTGGTCGCCAGCGCGTCGATCGCCCATGCGTTTGCGAACTCTCTTCACCGAAACCGACCTGCTGCTGGCCCCGACGGTACCCTGTGTCGCCTGGCCGTTCACCCAGCTCGGACCCGACATGATCGGCGGCCGCCCGGCGAGCCCCCGCGGGCACGCCGTGTTCACGCCCTTCGTCAATCACGCCCGGCTGCCGGCGATCTCGATCCCCTGCGGGCATGATAAGGCCGGACTTCCTTTCGGCCTCCAGATCATCGCCCGGCGCGGACAGGACCGCACATTGCTGTGCGCCGCACGACATATCGAGGCGCTGCTGCGGGCGTAATTCACGTCACGAAGGTCGCCCGCAAACGCCGCCAGCCGACCACGATGCCGGTGACGGAGAACACCAGGCCGAGTGCGCAAAGCCCGACGATCAGGACATCGCGCAGACGCGGATGCACCATGAGAACGGGGAAATCGAGCGTGTGCAGCGCGCCGTAGAACCAGCGATAGGCCCGACGCGAGGCATCCAGCCTTTGCAAGACACGACCGTCGGCGCCGTCGATGTCGAACCAGAGATCGCCGCAGCGGGAGCGGTAGACGGGCGCGCCGGGAACGATGGACTGCGCGGCATAGTCGTCGTTATCCGCAAGAACCGACGCCGCGCCGCAGCCCGCCGCAAGGCGCGTCGTCAGGTTGAGGACGTCCTGCTCATCCACGAACGCCATCTGCCGAGCGCGCGCCGGCTCGCCCGCCTTGGTCAAGGTCTGGCTGTTAAGGCCGGTCCGATCGCGCCGAAAGACACTCCGGTTGAAAGCAAACCATTCGATTTCAAGGACCGGGGGCGACAAGGGCCGCTGATCAACGGATGAAGCCGCGCGCCAGTCCGGCACAGCGTTCGTCACGCCAGCCTCCGTCGACGTCAATTGCCCGCGCGAGAACAGCCGGCCGTGATCCATCGAGAGCCAGCCGCTGAAAATCCAGGTCAGCACGAAAACGGTCGAAACGAGCCCGATGATGTGATGCAGGGCGTGCCAGCCGCGATAAGGCGACGAGATACCCCCTCGGATCCTGATCCTGACGACCCCGAGCACCGCCCCCAGCACCGCCGCGATCAAGGCCACCAACGACAGCGTCGAGACGACCTGGTCCCACAGCGACCAGTTGCTCCTGAGAACCGTCGGATAGATCCAGTGCAGGACGCTGCCGGCCCAATTCCACCCGCGCTCGCTGCGGGTCGTATCCAGCACGACCTCGCCAGTACGCGACGAGACATAGATTTCCGTTCCCGCCGCATCTCCGAGCGCTATGCGGAACAGAGGCCGATGGCGATCAAAACCGTTGGGCACGCTCCATTGATCATAGTCCGCGTGTGCAGCGATCATTGCGTGAGCGGCATCGAGCCCACGGCGATCGGCATATGCTCGCGCGATGGCGAGCGCGACATCGGGAAATTCCACCGTCGCATCAGCGCCGTCTGAAGCGTGGACTGCCCGCACAATTGACGGTCCCGACACGACATAGACCGGCCCATCGCCGCGCTGGATCAGGCGCACACGCGTGCCGTCCGTGATCCCGCTGACAGCGACTGCGTCGCCCACCGACATGATCCGCTGCGCGCGTTCCACCGGCGCGAGCCCGGCAAAGCGTTCCGCTTCCGTCAGCGACGGAAACGGAACGAAGTGCATCACAATTCCGCTCGCGAACCACATCGCGAACAGGAGGCAGAACGCGATCCCGAGCCAGCGGTGCGAGAGGACGATCGCGCCCATCATGTGGTCAACGCCCTACCATTTGAACGCGGCCGAAATCTCGTAAGTCCGCGGCGCGCCCAGCAGGATCTGGTCGGGATAAAACGGGTCGCCCCAGATCGCATAGCGCTTGTCGGTGAAGTTGCGGACCTCTCGACGGAGACGAACGACGTGAGAGCGGCGGACGCAAGTAAAATGCGGCGCGGTCGCGCAATACGGACGGAAGACATGGTCTTGGACCTCGGTATGACGTCAGTGGCACGTCACAGCGAACCAAGGTCCCATCTTCGGCCTTTCAGCGCCCCGATGAAGCCAAATGTCTGTGCTCCCCGACCGACATCTTCGCGTGTGACCACGGCTGACGGCAGGTCTCCTGGCTCGCGGGTCGTTACCGCTTCGTCGCCTTCCCGGGACCGAGGACCCAGTGGCCTATGACGAAGGATTTATCGCTTACAGTTGCGGGGGCAGCCACGGCATTGGGGACAACATCCCCGCACCGCATTCCCTTTTCATCCCCTCTCGGGGAAACCGTCATCGCCATCTAGGATTACGATCCGGACGGAGTCAATGTACCCGTTGCGGCGATAGTGCCACAGCGGCGAACTTCCTTGGGAGATCTGCATGGAAGGCGAGACCTTCCTCTGGCTGATACGTCATGCGCCCGTCGACGGCGTCGCAGGCACCATTCATGCGACTGATGCGCCGGCCGATCTCGGCGATCGCGCGCAGCTGGAAGCACTCCGCCGGCGGTTGCCGCGGGATGCGGCGAGCTATGCCAGCCCGTCGCGACGCACGGTCGAGACGGCGCGCGCGCTGGGGCTCGAACCCGAGTTGCTGCCCGAATTCAGGGAGCAGGATTTTGGCGACTGGACGGGCCGCCGGCATGACGAACTTTCGGCGACCGGTGGCGAGGCCTATGCGCAGTTCTGGAGCGATCCGGCGCGCGGACGGCCGCCGCGCGGGGAAAGCTTTGAGGATCAGGTCGCGCGCGTCGGGCTCGGCCTCGCGCGGATCGGTGCCGCTTCCGCAACGCTCGTCGTGCATTCCGGTACCATCCGTGCCGCGCTGTGCATCGCGCTCGACCTGACACCGCAGGCGGCACTGCGCTTCGTGATCGATCCGCTGTCGCTGACCCGGATCGATCGCCTCGCGACCGGCTGGCGCGTCGTGTCCGTCAATCAGCGCTAGGGCGATCCGGCACGTTGGCTTGCGCGAACGTCGCCATGTCATTGTGGAGCGCGCATGCGGATCGCACCAGCGGCAGCGCGATCGCGGCTCCCGATCCTTCGCCGAGCCTGAGATCGAGGCTGATCAGCGGCTGCACGTTCAGCGCGCGAAGCACCAGCCGATGCCCCTGCTCCGCCGATTGATGCGAGGCGAGCTGGAACGGTTGGCACGACGGATTGAGGCGTGCAGCCGCCAGTGCCGCGACCGACACGATAAAACCGTCGATCAGCACGGGGATGCGCCGCTGCGCAGCCGCAATGATCGCGCCGCAAATGGCCGCGATCTCGAGGCCGCCGACGCCGCACAGGATCTTCTCGGGCGACGCACCAGCGACGCCATGACGCGCGATCGCGGCATCGATCACGCGCACCTTGTGCGCGCGGACGGCCGCATCGACGCCGGTGCCGCTGCCTGCGATCTCCTCGGCACTGATGCCGAGCAGGCTCGCGGCCATCGCCGCCGATGTCGTGGTGTTGCCGATGCCCATCTCGCCGAAGATCAGGACATCGGGCTGGCTGGCCTCGGCGCGGACGACCGCGCGCTGGCCGGCCTCGACCGCAAACCCAAGCTCCGCCGGCGTGAGCGCAGCTTCGATGCTGAAATCGCGGCTACCGTGGCGCGGCTTGTCCGTGATGATGCCCGGCATCTGCTCCTGCGCCAGCGTGCCGGCATCGACGACCGCAAGGCTCGAACCGAGCTCGCGCGCCAGCACTGAGATCGCGGCGCCGCCGGAGGCAAAATTCGCCATCATCGCGATGGTCACGGCTTGCGGATAGGCCGACACGCCCTGCGCGACGATGCCGTGATCGCCGGCGAAGATGATGATCGGCACGCGTGCCGCGCGGGGCTGCTCGGTTGCTTGCAGGCCCGCAAGCTCGATCGCGAGCTGCTCGAGCCGGCCGAGCGCACCGGTCGGTTTCGTCAGTTGCGCCTGCCGCGCGATCGCTGCCTCGCGATGGGCTGTGGAGATATCGGGGCACTTTTGGTAAACCCATTCAGGGAGCATGCTGCCTCGCTCGGCTTACGGCCTGCGCTTGAGAATGTAACTGTCCATGATCCAGCCGTGCCGTTCGCGCGCCTCTCGCCTCACGGCAACAATACGCGGGCCGGCTTCAGCCAGCGCGCCGGACATCACGATCTGATCGGACATGCCGAGATAGGCGCCCCACCAGATCTGGAGCCCGGCCGGATCGAGCGACTGGAATGCGGCGCCGCCGTCGAGCATGACCACCACGGTATCGACACCTTGCGGCCAGCCGCCTTCGCGCAGGCGGCGCCCCGTCGTGACCAGGAACGGCTCGCCGATGTCGTTGAGCGGCAGCGCATGCGCCGCACAGAGCGCCTGGATCGAGGTGATGCCCGGCACGACCTCGATCTTCGGCAGGGGATTGAGCCGGCCGGCAATGCGCAGCGAGGAATCGTAGAGCGAGGGATCGCCCCAGATCAGCAGCGCGACTTTCCCATCAACGCCAAGATGGCTCGCGATCGTCTGCTGCCAGGTCGCGGCGACCGCATCGTGCCAATCGTCGACGCCCTTGCGGTAGTCGGCTTCTCCGGCGTCGCGCACCGGGAGATCGAATTCGGCGATACGCGTCTTGTCGCTGGTGAGCACGTCTGCGCAGATCGCTCGCCGCAGATCGGCGAGATCGGACTTTGCGGTCCCCTTGCGCGGGATCAGGACGAGATCGGCCTCGTTGATCGCACCGATCGCGGCGCGCGTGAGCTGCCCGGGATCGCCGCAACCGATGCCGATCAGGGCGAGCGTCATCATGACGGATAATCCCCCGCCAGCGCGCCGAACAGGATGACGGCGGCCGTGGAAGCGGCACCGCCGCGCGCGAGCTGTTCGGCAAGCTCGGCAATCGTGGTGCGCACCAGCCGTTCGTCGGCGCGGCCAAGGGATTCGGCGAACAGCGCCGGGGTGTTTGACGCGAGACCGTGTTCGATCAATTTTGCAGCAAGCGCCGGAAACGTGCGGCGGCCCATATAGACCACGGTGGTCGCCTCCGGATCGGCCAACGCCGCCCAGTTGAGGTTTTGCGGCAGCTCGCCGGTCACATCGGCCCCGGTGACGAACTGGACACGGCGCGAGGTGTGACGACGGGTCAGGGGAATACCGGCTTGCGCGGCGGCGACGCAGGCCGAGGTGACGCCGGGAATGATCTCGTAGCCAATGCCGGCTTCACGCAGCGTCTCGAGCTCCTCCTCGAGCCGGCCAAAGATGCCGGCATCGCCCGACTTCAGCCGGACGACGCGAACGCCAGTCGCAGCATAGTCGACCAGCAGGCGGTTGACGTGATGCTGCTTGGTCGAGGGCCGCCCTGCCCGTTTCCCAACCGCGACGAGATTGGCGCCGGGCCGGGCAAGGTCGAGGATCGCGCCCGAGGCGAGATCGTCATAGAGCACGACGTCGGCCTCGCGCAGCCGCGCGGCGCCCTTCAGCGTGAGGAGCTCGGGGTCGCCGGGGCCGGCGGAGATGAAAGAGACAAAGCCGCTCACCGATCCTCCGCGATCAGATGGAAGAACGTACCGGTGGCATGTCCGCGCCGCGAGCCGGTCTCGGCGATGACCGCGCCAGTTGCGTCGTGCACGACCGCCAATGGCGTATCGGGCTGCGCGAGGATGGTCGAATAGTGGAACTCGTGTCCGCGCAGGCGCGCGCCGACCTGATGCCCCGGCATTGGCGCTGCGAGCGCGGCGAGGCGATAGCCCAGATGCATGCGGCGTTTGGCAAAGCTCGTCTCCAGGCCGAGCAGGCCCATCATCTCATGGCGGACGCCGTCGGCGTCGGTCAAAGCGGTTCCCAGCACCATATAGCCTCCGCACTCGCCGTGCACCGGTCGAGTCTCGGCGAAGGCGCGCAAGCCGCTGCGAAAGCGGGCATTGGTGGCGATCTTCCCGGCGTGAAGCTCGGGATAACCGCCGGGTAGCCAGCACACGTCGGCGCTCGCGTCAGGCGCTTCGTCTGCGAGCGGCGAGAATGTCGCGATCTCCGCCCCCGCTGCGCGCCAGGCTTCCAGCATATGCGGATAGACGAAGGAGAACGCGGCGTCACGGGCAAGCGCGATGCGCTGCCCGGGCGGCGTCACGTTCAGGCTGTTTGCTGCCGGTTGCGGCGACCAGGCGGCCGCCGACCGCAGTACCGCATCGAGATCGACATGCTCGGCAACGAAGCGCGCGGCTTCGTCGATCAGGCCGCCGATCTCGGCCTGCTCCTCGGCCTGCACCAGGCCGAGATGCCGCTTCGGCAGGCTGATCTCGGCGTGGCGCGGCAACGCGCCGAACACGGCAATGCCGGCGTCGGTCAGCGCACTCCGTACAAGGGCTTCGTGGCGCGGACTTGCGACGCGGTTGAGCACGACGCCTGCAAAGCGCACGCCGGGGCGGTAGTCGCGAAGGCCCGCGGCGATCGCCGCTGCCGTCTGCGCCTGTCCGGAGGGATCGATCACGAGAACCACCGGCCAATCCAGCATCGCCGCGATGTCGGCCGTGGCGCCGGTACCGGAGACACCGCGCGCGGCGACACCGTCGAACAGGCCCATCGAGCCCTCGGCCAGCACGACATCGGCGTCCGCTGCACGGCTGACGAGGTGTTCGATGGTGGCGCGGTCCATCGCCCAGCTATCGACGTTGACGGAGGCGCGTCCCGTGGCTGCGGCATGAAAGGCGGGATCGATGTAGTCGGGGCCGCTCTTGAAACACTGCACGTTCAGTCCGCGATTGCGCCAGGCGCGGGCGAGCGCCAGCGTCAGCGTCGTCTTGCCGACGCCGGAGGCAGGCGCGGAGATGACGAGGGCCGCCGCCATCACGACGCCTCCGGAAAGCGCGGCGCGGCCCCGACCGGCCGATAGCGGCGGTCATAGTCGGCGGCATAGAGACGGCTCTCGTCAAAATCCGCAGCGCCAAGCGTCTTGCCGACCAGGATCAGCGCGGTACGCTCCATCTCGGTGCCAACGGCGGCATCGAGCGTCGCAAGCGTGGCGCGCACGACGCGCTGATCAGGCCAGCTCGCGCGCCAGACGATCGCGACCGGGCAATCCGCGCCGTAATACGGCGTGAGCTCGGCGACGATCTTGTCGAGCAGATGGATCGACAAATGGATCGCGAGCACCGCGCCGGTGGCGGCGAACGCGGCAAGCTTCTCGCCTTCGGGCATCGCGCTGGCGCGGCCGGGCGTGCGCGTCAGCACCACGGTCTGGGCAAGACCGGGCAATGTCAGCTCGGCTTCGACTGCGGCTGCGGCAGCAGAGAAGGACGGCACGCCGGGCGTGACGGTGAAGCGAATACCAAGCGCGCGCAGGCGACGAAGCTGCTCGCCCATCGCCGACCAGATCGAGAGATCGCCGGAATGCAGCCGCGCGACGTCCTTGCCTTCCGCATGCGCGGCGGCAATCTCCGCGATGATCTCGTCGAGCGACAACGGCGCGGTGTTGATGATACGCGCGCCGTTCGGGCAATGCGCCAGCACGCCCTCGGGCACCAGCGAACCGGCATAGAGGCAGACCGGACAGGCCGCGATCAGGTCGCGGCCGCGCAAGGTGAGAAGATCAGCGGCACCCGGACCGGCGCCGATGAAGTGCACGGTCATGTGTCGTCTCCTTCAGCGATCGCAGCGGTCGCGGTGCGATCCTGCGAGACGACCCGCGTCGCGATGAGCCGCGCGCGAGGGCCGGCGGCCGCCAATGCCGCGGCCTCGGCAACCGATCCGGTGCCGAACTTTTCCGAGACAAGCTGCGACTGCGTCGGCGTGGCGATACCGGCCAGCATTTCGGCGGAAACCGCCCTGATCGGGACGCCGCATTCCCGCGCGAGCTGCTTCAGCGGCTCCGCGTCGGCCTTTTCGCTGACAGTCGCCACCGCCGCGAGACCATCGGAACCGCCTGCCGCCAGCAGCGCTTCGCGCAACGAAGCGAGCGTGACATCCTTTTTGAATCCGAGCCCGGCGACCTTCATCGGACCGCGCTCCACTGCAGCACCGGCCGCGCCGCCTCCCATGAGCGATAGCGGCCAAGCGGACCCGCATGGGCAATCTCGACCCGCATCATTTCGCCACCATGGCGCAGATGCAGTTCGCCGAGCAGCGCTTCGGTCTCCAGCGTCACCGCATGCGCGACGAGCCGCGCACCGGGTGCGACGTACGACCAGACCGCATCGAACATCGCGCCATCGAGCCCGCCACCGATGAAGACGGCGTCCGGCGCTTCCAGCGCAGCGAGCGCTTCGGGCGCCTTCCCCATGATGACAGTGATCCGATGCTCCAATCCGAACGATGCCGCATTATTGCGGATGTTCGCAGCGCGATCCTCCCGCACCTCGACGGCAACCGCGGCTCCTCCGCACAGCGCCCACTCCACCGAGATCGAGCCAGAGCCTGCGCCGATGTCCCACAGCCGCTCGCCGGGACGCGGCGCCAGCGCCGAAAGAGCCAGCGCACGCACCGGCCGCTTGGTGATCTGGCCGTCATGGACAAAGAGATCGTCGGCAAGGCCCGAGCTGCGGGGAATGCCCGGCGCGCCCCTCGCCTCAAACGCCACTGCAACCAGGTTTCCGGGAAGATCGCCTGCAAAGCTGGCGGCACAGTGCTCTGCGATGGCTTCGCGCGGCCCGCCAAGCGCGGCGAGAGTCCATAATGCCGAGGCACCCCATCCGTGATCGCTCAGCCATTTTGCGAGATCGCCAGCGGCCTTACCGTCCCGCACGAGACAGATGATCCGCGCCCCCTGTGCGAGGTGCGGCACAAGGCGTTCGACCGGCGCGGCATGAAGTCCGAGGCAGACAACGGATTCGAGCCGCCAGCCCAACCGCGCGGCGGCGAGCGAGAAGGTCGACGGTGCGGAGTACGCAATCCACTCTCCAGCCGCCAACTTCTCGGCGAGGCCCGCGCCGGCGCCATGCCAGAACGGATCGCCGGAGGCCAGCACTGCCGTGGGCCGGCCGCGGCAGCTCAGCACGATGTCCGCGTCGAACGGCACCGGCCACGCGCGGCCGCGGCTTCCCACATCTGCAAGCGCAAGATGACGCTCGCCGCCGAAGACGGTTTCGGCATTGGACAGCGCCTTTCGACTTGCATCGGACAGCCCGGCAAGGCCATCTTCGCCGATACCGATGATGGTCAGCCAGGGATCAGCCATGATTCGCGCCCTCATTCTGGGCGGGACAGCCGACGCGAGCCTGCTCGCGGTCGAGATCGCGCGCTCGGGCGTTGACGCCATCTATTCCTACGGCGGCCGCACCCGCACGCCCGCGGATCAGCCGCTGCCGACCCGTATCGGCGGCTTCGGCGGCGTGAGCGGGCTTGCAGACTACATTCGCCGCGAAGGCATCACGCATGTGATCGACGCGACGCATCCCTTCGCGGCCGAGATGAGCCGCAATGCGGCCGACGCGTGCGCGGAAACCGGTACGCCGCTGATTGCGCTCGAACGCGCATCCTGGATCAGAGCGCCCAGCGACAAGTGGATTGAAATCGGTGACGTCAACGCCGCGGCCGCCGCCCTTCCCGAAGCGCCCGCACGCGTATTCCTCGCCATCGGCCGCCAGCACATCGCGCCGTTCGCGGCGCGGCCGCAGCACGCCTACACGCTGCGCTTCGTCGATCCGCCCGAAGCGCCCCTGCCCTTCGCAGCCGATGTGATCGTGTCGCGCGGAC
This sequence comes from uncultured Alphaproteobacteria bacterium, assembly GCA_963819355.1. Taxonomy (GTDB): domain Bacteria; phylum Pseudomonadota; class Alphaproteobacteria; order Rhizobiales; family Xanthobacteraceae; genus Bradyrhizobium. The sequence goes on from CAWFVZ010000023.1 coordinate 499,738, forward strand.
CTTTCACGCTCGACGGCGAGCTGGACATGATGCGCAAGCGCGGCATTGCATGGATCGTCGCCCGCAATTCCGGCGGCGCCGGCGCGTACGCCAAGATCGATGCGGCCCGCATGCTCGGCCTGCCCGTGATCATGATCTCGCGGCCAAAACTGCCCGAACGCACACGGTTCGAAAGCGTCGCTGAAGTGATGCAGTGGCTCGGTCATCGGACCTGCCTCGGCGCATAGACCCAGCGGCCGGCGCGGCGCGTCTGCGAATTGCCGACGATCACGAGCGTGCGCATGTCGGCCATCTCTGGTGTCGCGTCGTTCAGGGGCACCGTCTCGATGCGCTCGTCAGGCGCGCTGACAGCACGCGCAAAAATAACCAGGCGCTCGCCGCAGCCGGCCTCCTTCAGCACCGCGAGCGCGCGCCAAATCCTTCCGGCCGACTCGCCGAGCGCGGATTGTATAGCGCGATGGCGAAATCGGCTTCGGCGGCGAGCCGCAGGCGCTTCTCGATCACCGCCCACGGCTTGAGATTGTCGGAGAGGTTGATCGCGCAGAAATCATGGCCCAGCGGCGCGCCCGCGCGCGCGGCGGCAGCCAGCATCGCGGTGACGCCCGGCAGCACGCGGATCGGCAGCTCCTGATATTGCGGGGCCTGTTCCAGCGCCTCGAACACGGCCGACGCCATCGCAAACACGCCGGGATCGCCGGAGGACACGACGACGACCTGTCCGCCTTCGGCGGCAAGCCGCAGAGCTTCGCTTGCGCGCTGGAGCTCTTCACGGTTGTCCGACGGGTGCAAGGGTGAGACCGGCGCGCTGCGGAACGCGCGCGACATAGGGCGCATATCCCAGAATATCGGTCGCGGCGGCGAGCGCGGCGGAAACCTCCGGCGTCACCAGTGCATCACTGCCCGGGCCGAGGCCCGCGATGGTCAGCGTGCCCGTCATTCGGCGGCGTCCGGATGCCGGCCCTTGCCGTGCACGAGCACGATCGCGAAATAGGGACATTCGGCGGCGTCGATCTCGGCGAGCCGCACCACGCGCTCGCCCGGCATGGTGCCGCGCTCGACCAGCCAGGCATCGTCCAGCCGGCCTGCGGCGGCAAGCGCGCGGCGCACTTTTGCGAGATTGCGGCCGGTCTTCATGATGACGAGCGCATCGGAATTGCGCATGCGCCGTTCGAGTTCGTCCTCGGGCAGCGTGCCCATCAGCACGGTCGTCACGTCGTCGCCGAGTGCGATCGGCTGGCCGACGGCGTTCCAGCAGCCGACCATGCCGGGAATGCCCGCGATCACCTCGATCGCGAGCGCGGCCTTGCAGACGCGTGTGCAGATGCATGAAGGAGCCGTAGAAGTAAGGGTCGCCCTCGCAGAGCACGACGACGTCAACCGCACGCGCCAGCCGCGCCAGGCGCTCCGCCCATTCGTCGTAGAAGGCGGCGAGCAGCCCAACATATTCAGGGCTGTCGAACGGCAATCTCGGTCGTGACCGGATATTCCATCGGATATTCGGTGACGTCGGCAGCCAGCATGCCTTCGACGATGCGCCGCGCCTGGCCGGGCCGGCCCTTCTTGCGGAAATAGGCGACGTGCTTGGCGCCACGCACGGAGCGGTCGGCGCGCACGCTCATCAGGTCGGGATCGCCGGGGCCGAGGCCGCAGCAGATGATCTTCCCATCGCTATTCGCTCCGGCTCGCCAGCGCGTTGACGGCGGCGACCGTGATCGCGGAGCCGCCGAGGCGGCCTTCGACCGTCAGCGCCGGCACCGGCGGATTGGCCATCAGCGCCGCCTTGGATTCGGCCGCGCCGACGAAGCCAACCGGACAACCGATGATGGCCGCCGGCCGCGGGCAGTCGTGGTCCTCCAGCATGTTGAGCAGATGAAACAGCGCGGTCGGCGCATTGCCGATCGCGACGATCGCGCCATCGAGATGCGGCCGCCACAGCTCCACCGCCGCGGCCGAGCGCGTGTTGCGCATGGATCGCGCGAGCGCGGGAACGGACTGGCATCGCTGCAGCGTGCAGATCACGGCATTGGCCGCGGGCAGCCGCGCCCGCGTAATTCCCTCCGACACCATGCGCGCGTCGCACAGGATCGGCGCGCCGCTTCTGCAGGGCGGCGCGCGCGGCGGCCGCCATGCCCGGCGTAAAGCGGACATGCGCTTCCAGTCCGACCATGCCAGCGGCATGGATCATGCGCACCACGACCTGCTCCTCATCCGGCGTGAAGCGCGCCAGATCGGCTTCGGCCCGGATGGTTGCGAAGGATTGCCGATAGATCGCCGCGCCGTCGGTCTCGTAGATGTGCGGCATCAGTGCCCTCCCAGCAGGATGGAGGGATCGCGAACGATATCGTCGCCGTCCAGCCCACGCAGGATTGGCTCATCGCGGGTCGACCCTCCGCGCACGAGATCGAAATCCCGCGCCAGTCGCGACCAGCGTGATCGCGGCCGCGCCGGCATGGGCGCAGCCTTTGGCGCAACCGGAGACGTGAAGCCGCGCGGTCCGCCAGATGTTCGGCGCAAGCGACCGCCGCCAGCGCGCGGGTGTCGGCATGGGCCTCGCGGCAGCGCGGCGCGCCGCTACAGGCGATGACGCGCAGCACCGGGTCGTAGGCCTCGCGTGATCAGGCCGGCCGCGGACGGCATCGTCCGCTTGCCCTCGCTCAGGACCATCCGCCATGGCGTCATCCGCAGCGCATGCCCGCAACCGGCGAACTGATTGAGCGTCGCATGCGGCATTTGTCCGAAGGCGACGCCGACCATTGCGCCTTGCGGATAGAGGCCGGGACGCGCGGCGGCCGTGATCGGTGCCGGCTCGGCATCGCCGCGCAGCGCCTCAGGCAGGATCGCACCGGCAGCAGATGCGCAGCCATGCGCCCGCGCCCGCCGCTGGCACCGCCGAAAGCCACGAACCAATCTGCGAGCGCGAGTGCAGTGGTCACAGCCTCTCCGCGCGCGACCGGACGGCCGAGCCTGGCACCATCGGCTCGCACCAGAAGTCCTCCGGCGCGGTCGCGCTCGATGCGCACATCCGCGGAATCGCCGGCGAGAACGCGCGATGTCCCATCATCGATAGCGAAGCCGAATTTTGTCGGAAGTTCGAGTGCGCTATCGGCGAGCGCTTCCTCGAGTTCCGCAGCAAGCGCCTGGGTCTCGTCGCCAACGCGCCAGAACGGCGTCACCAGGATGTTGCGCCGGGTTTCGGTGTCGGCGTCCGGGTCGAGCAGCGTCAGTCGTGCAAGACCGTCGATCAGCAGCCGGTGGCTGCTGTCGCTGACGCCCCTGATCTGGAGGTTGGCGCGGCTGGTCAGGTCGATCAGACCATTGCCGTGGCGCTGCGCGAGATGCGCGAGCCCGGCGATCTGCGCCGCCTCGAGCCGGCCACCGAACGGGCGCACGCGGACGACGAGCCCATCGCCCGATTGCATCGGTCGCAACGCGCCGGGGCACCAGCCCTTGACCATGGCCGCGCTCATGACGCCTCCCGCAGCGAAGCCGCGATCGAATTGCGCCGCGTTCGCCAGAGGGCGGCCTCGTGCAGGCGCGTGAAGCAAATCTCCATCGCAGCGAGCGCCGCCGGATTTTCGCGCGCCATGAAGGCGAGGACGTCGTCGTTGCCGAGCGTCGCGTCATAATAGAGATCGAACAGATGCGGCGGCACGGCGTCGGCCAGATGGGCGAAGGCGGCCATGTGCTCCAGCGTCGCGGTGATCTCGGCAGCGCCGCGAAAACCGTGGCGCATCATGCCGGCGATCCAGGCCGGATTGGCGGCGCGTGCGCGGACGACGCGCGAGATTTCTTCGGTCAGCGTGCGCGCATGCGGCTCGTCGGGCCGCGTCGCATCGAGATGATAGAGCGACGGCGTGCCGGCGCCTAGATGGGCTGCGGCGGCCGCAACGCCGGCCTCATGGGCCGCGTAGTCGGCCGCGAGCAAAAGATCGGTTTCCGGCAAGTCCTGGACGTGGACAAAAGCGTCTGCCGACGCGAGCCGCTGTTCGATGCCGGCGCGATCGGGCTTGCATCTCGCCATCGGCGGAGAACGCCCAGGACGATGCCGACAGCCAGGCCTCGCCCGCGGCGTCGCGCGTCTCGGGAGTGAAGGCATCGGGCATCGCCGAGAGACCGACGCCGTATTGTCCGGGACGCGGCGCGAACACGCGAGCGGCGCGATGACGATACGGGTTCTCGTCGCCCTCGTCGTCACGCTCCGCGAGCGCCGCGGTCGCCGCCTCGAACAATTGCGCGAGGCCTGGGAAGACGTCGCGAAACAGGCCGGAAACGCGCAGTGTCACGTCGATGCGGGGGCGGCCGAGCTCGGCGGGCGCGATGATGTCGTAGCCGGTGATGCGGCCGGAGGCGTGATCCCAGCGCGGCGCGAGGCCCGCCAGATGCAGCGCCATCGCAAACTCCTCGCCTGCGGTGCGCATGGTCGCGGAGCCCCAGAGATCGACCACGAGGCCTTTCGGCCAGTCGCCATGATCCTGCAAATGGCGGCGCAGCAACTCCTCGGCGAGCTTGACGCCTTGCGCATGCGCCGACGGCGTCGGCACCGCGCGCGGATCGACCGCAAACAGATTGCGTCCCGTCGGCAGCACGTCCTGCCGCCCGCGATAGGGCGAGCCTGACGGGCCCGGTGCAACGCGCCGGCCGGCGAGCGCGGCGCGCAGCGCATCCCGCTCCGCGTCGCCGCAGGCGCCGCGGCCGAAGACATGCAAGCCGTCGCCGAACTGGCTTTCCTTGAGGTCGCAGACGAAGCGGTCGATCCGCGGGATGGCTTCGGCAGGCGCGGCCGCCGCATCGAGGCCGAGATCGTCCTCGAGGCCCGCCGCGCGCGCCTCGTCGCGGATCGCGGCGATCAGCCGCTGGCGGCGCGCGGGATCGAGACCATCGGCGGTCGAATATTCGTCGAGCAGGCGCTCGAGCCGGCGCAGGCCTTCCGGCATCGCGGATTGTTCGAGCGGCGGCGGCAGATGGCCGATCGTGACGGCGCCGAAGCGCCGTTTGGCCTGCGCAGCTTCGCCGGGATCGTTGACGATGAAGGGATAGATGACCGGCAGTTCACCGATCAACGCTTCCGGCCAGCAACCCGCCGACAGCGCGACGGATTTTCCGGGCAGCCATTCCAGCGTGCCATGCGCGCCCATGTGCACGAGCGCATCGACGCCCTGCTCGCGGAGCCAGAGATAGAACGCGACATAGGCGTGGCGCGGCGTGCGGGCGAGATCGTGATAGTCGGCATCGCGCGCGGCCGTATCGCCGCGCTCGGGCTGGACCGCGATGATCGACCTGCCGCATTCGATTGCGGCGAAATGGAACGCACCGTCGCGGCGTGCTCGGATCACTCTCCGGCGCGCCCCAGGCTTGTGCGAGATCATTTTGCAGGACTTGCGGAAGGCGCGAGAGCGCCGCGCGATAATCGGCAATGCTCCAGGTCAATTGTCGCTCGAGCAGCGTCTCGCCGAGCGCTCCGACTGGCGCAACATCGAAGCCGGCTTGCCCGAGGTCGGACACCAATGCCTCGACCGAGGCCAGCGCATCGAGACCGACCGCATGCGCGATCTGGTGCTGACGGCCTGGATAGTTCGAAAGCACGATGGCCAGCCGCTTCTCGGCGGTCGGCCTCTCCGCGAGGCGACACCAGGCCGCAACGCGGGCGGCGATGGCCTTCACGCGTTCCTCGTCGGGCCCATGCGCAAGATGCGAAAACTGCAGATCCGGATCGCGCTCCGCGGCCGATTTGAAACTTACCACGCCCGCGAACAGGCGGCCGTCGACCTCGGGCAGCACCACATGCATCGCGAGGTCGCCGGGCGACAGGCCGCGCAGCGACTCCGCCCAATCCTCGCGCCGCGCCGATGACAGCGCGACCTGGAACACCGGGCACGATGCGGCGTCGAACGGCGTCGTGCCATCGTCGCCCATCGCCGAGAACGCCGTCGCATTGACGATCGCGGCCGGAGGATTTTGCGCGAGATGCGCTCGCAGCCAATCCGTGACGCCTGCGGCCTTCAGCGAAGTCACGAACACGCCATGAGCGTCAAAACCCTTCTCGCGCAGCGCGGCAATCAGCGCATCGACCGGGCCGGTATCCGCGGCGGTGAGATAGGAACGATAGAACGTCACCAGCGCGCGCGGCTTCCCCTCGCTCGCCACCGGCGCGGCGATCACACCGCGCGCGGGATCGTAAAAACCCATTTCGGGCATGGTCATCTCGCCGACGACCGGCCCGGCATAGAGGCCCGAGGCCAGCGCAAGCTGTGCAATCGCGGCTTGGGCGGCAACGGGACCGCCGGTATCGCAGAGCACCTTGAGCCGCCGCAGTGTCGAGACCGGCAGAGTTGAGAATGCATCGAGCCGCGTGTCGTCGCGTCCGTCGGCCGGCAGCACGGCCAGCGCGATGTTGCGATCCTTCGCGAGTTGATGCAGCGCCGCGAGTCCGTACGACCAGTAGGATTCACCGCCGATCAGGCGCACCAGAATGCCGCGCGCCTGCGCCAGCGTGCGTTCGATATAGGTATCGACCGAGAGCGGATGACGGAGCTTCGCGAGATTGGCCAGCCGCAGCGACGGCAGGCTGTCACGGCCGCGGCGCCAGCCGGCCGCGAATGCGGCGAGATCGGAGTCCGAAAACGAGAGCATCACGAGATCGGCCGGGTCCTGGCCGATATCCCTTGGCGTCGCAGTCTCCTCGAGACCGCGGCTCTCGCGGAAGACGACGTGCATCAGATCCCAAATCCTGAGATACCAAGCCTTAAGATGCCAAGTCCTGCGATACCAAGTCCTGCGATACCAAGTCCCGCCTTGATCGCGGCCTCGTCGATATCGCCGTGCTCGCCGATCACGACGAGTTTCGATTGCCGCGCACCGGCGCCCCAGGGCTTGTCGAACTGGTGGCGCACGCGTTCGCCGACGGCTTGCAGCAGCAGGCGCATCGGCTTGCCCGCAACCGCGATGTAGCCCTTGACGCGCAGCACGTTCTGCTCGCGCGCCAGACGCTGAACCGAAGCGACCAGCGCGTCGATGTCGGTCACCTCCGGAAGATCAATCACGACGGAGGCAAAGTCGTCGTGCTCGTGATCCTCCTCGCCGTCATGATGCGATGGACGCGCGGCGAGATCGTTCTCCGCGGCGGCGCCGAGACCGAGGATCACGCGGGCGTCGATCGCGCCGTCAGTGACCGGCAGCATCGGAACGCGGCGCGACATCTCGGCGGTGATCGCGGCCCTGGCGGCTTCGATGCCTGCTGCGCCCGCAAGATCGGCCTTGGTCAGCAGCACGATATCGGCGCAGGCGATCTGGTCCTCGAACACTTCCGACAGCGGCGTCTCGTGATCGAGATTCTCGTCCGCCGCGCGTTGCGCTTCGATGGCAATCGGATCCGGCGCAAAACGGCCGGCGGCCACCGCCTCGGCATCGGCCAGCGCGATCACGCCGTCGACCGTGATACGCGAGCGGATCTCCGGCCAGTCGAACGCCTTCAGCAACGGCTTCGGCAGCGCCAGGCCCGAGGTTTCGATCAGGATGTGATCCGGCCGTACCGGCCGCGCCAACAGCTTTTCCATGGTCGGAATGAAATCGTCAGCGACGGTGCAGCAGATGCAGCCATTGGCGAGCTCGACGATGTTCTCTTCCGGGCAATTGGCGTCGGCGCAGGACTTCAAAATCTCGCCATCGACACCCTCGCTGCCGAACTCGTTGACGAGCACGGCGAGCTTCTTGCCGTTTGGGTTTGCCAGCAGATGCTGGATCAGCGTCGTCTTGCCGGAGCCGAGAAAGCCCGTGACCACCGTGACCGGGACTTTTGCGAGCGAGTTCATTCGGCGGTCTCCGGCACGACGGCAATGGGGGGAATGCGCGCAAGCGACTGCTTGCGGAATATTTCCGGTCGGCTGCGCCAGGGCACGAGGCCGTCAGGCGCGGCAGCATAGGCGGCGGCGCCCGCGACCACGTCGGGCGCATTCGCATCCGACAGGCGGCCATAGACATAGGACCAGCGGCCTGGCGCGCTGAGCGCGACCGAGCAGCCCTGGTTGCACGCTGACAGGCATTCGACGGGAACCACATTGACGCCGTCGGGCACGCCGGCCTCGAGGATCGCACCGTGCAGGCGCTTGCCCGGCGCGACCTCGCCCTCGCCCAGCGTCTCGCCGGCGCGGCAGGTGATGCAGACGTGCAGTGTGACGGTCATCGCCTCTTCCAGAATAATCAGCGGGAGGCGAAGAGGCCCACGAACCGTTCTTGCGAAGGCCCGTTTCCCCGTCGCGGAACACCCCGTCCGCCGGTCCAAAAATCGTCCGCGCTGGCAGGTCTCCCGGCTTGCGGAGCAGGGTTTCCCCTTCGATCCCCGCCTTCCCGAGCCCAAGGAGGGTCAGTGGCTTCGGGCATCTCTCCGGTCACGGTCGCGGGGGCGGCTGCATTTTGGACCCAAATCTTGCCGATTCGGACCCTATCGCATTCCCTCTTCGCCTGTCATAGGACAGGAACCAACGCCGGACCACCATTTGCCCCCGGCTGCCTCTTGTCAAGCCGAAGGACTCCGTCCGATGACGCCTGAACCGGATACAAAAACGGCCGAGGAAACCGACGCCCGCCACGCCGCCAAAATGGCCAAGATCAAGGTCGCCCGCGACAAGATCATGGCGACCAAGAGCGGCGAAAAGGGCCTCATCATCGTCCACACCGGCGCCGGCAAGGGCAAGTCCTCCTCCGCCTTCGGCATGATCGTGCGCTGCGTCGCCCACGGCTTCCCCTGCGCCGTCGTGCAGTTCATCAAGGGCGCGTGGGATACCGGCGAGCGGCGCCTGCTCACCGGCCATTTCGGCGATCTCTGCCAGTTTCACGCCATGGGCGAGGGCTTTACCTGGGAGACGCAGGACCGCGCCCGCGACATCGCGGCCGCCCGCGCCGGCTGGGAGAAGGCCAAGGAATTGATCCTCGATCCCGGACTTGCGCATGGTCGTGCTCGACGAGATCAACATCGCGCTGCGCTACGACTATCTCGACATCGCCGAGGTCGTCGATTTCCTGAAGACCTCAGAAGCCGCCGATGACCCATGTCGTGCTCACCGGGCGCAACGCCAAGGACGAGCTGATCGAGATCGCCGATCTCGTCACCGAGATGACGCTGGTCAAGCATCCGTTCCGGTCCGGCATCAAGGCGCAAGCCGGCGTCGAGTTCTGAAGTCTTCCGTGATGGCGCGCGCATTGATGATCCAGGGAGCCGGCTCGAACGTGGGCAAGTCGCTGCATCGTCGCCGGCCTGTGCGCGCGCCTTCACGCGGCGCGGCCTGCGCGTGCTCCCCTTCAAGCCGCAGAACATGTCGAACAACGCCGCCGTCACCGTCGACGGCGGCGAGATCGGCCGCGCGCAGGCACTCCAGGCGCTGGCTGCCGGAGTCGAGCCGCACACCGACATGAACCCGGTGCTGCTGAAGCCAGAGACCGATGATCGGCGCGCAGGTGATCGTGCATGGACGGCGCATCGCGACGGTCGCGCGCCCGCGAATATGCGGCGATGAAGCCGATCGCTGATGGCGCGCGGTGCTGGAGAGTTTTGAACGGCTGAAGGCGCGCGCCGATCTCGTGCTGGTCGAAGGCGCCGGCAGTCCGGCCGAAGTGAACCTGCGCCAGGCCGACATCGCCAATATGGGCTTTGCGCGCGCGGCCGACGTGCCCGTTGTGCTCGTCGGCGACATCGATCGCGGCGGCGTCATCGCGCAGCTCGTCGGCACGCAGGACGGTGATCGATCCCGACGATGCCGCGATGATCGCAGGGTTTTGTCATCAACAAGTTCCGCGGCGATCCCACGCTGTTCGACGACGGCTATCGGCTCATCGCGAGCAGAACACGCATGGCGCGGCTTTGGCGTGCTGCCCTTCTTCGCGACGCGCGGGCGAGCTGCCGGCCGAGGATGCACTCGGCCTGCCGCGATGCGCGCAAGCCGGCGGCCAATGCAAGATCGCCTGCGCTCGCATTGTCGCGGATCGCCAATTTCGACGATCTCGATCCGCTCAAGCTCGAACCTGGCGTCGATCTCGTGATGGTGCGTCCGGGCGAAGCGATTCCCGGCGATACCGATCTGGTGATCATCCCCGGCTCGAAATCGACCCGTGGCGATCTCGATTTTCTGCGCGCGCAGGGCTGGGACATCGATCTGCTCGCGCATCATCGCCGCGGCGGCCATGTGCTCGGCCTCTGCGGCGGCTATCAGATGCTGGGACGCAGCGTATCGCGATCCCGACGGAATCGAGGGCCCGGCGGGCGAAACGCCCGGCCTCGGGCTTTTGGACGTGACGACGATGATGAGCGCGCAGAAGACGCTGACGCGCGTCGAGGCCGCGCATGCCGCGACGGATCAGCCGATCCAGGCCTACGAGATCCACATCGGCCGCACTGACGGGCCGGATCGCTCGCGGCCCTTCGCAAAGCTCGATGGCGCAGCCTGAAGGCGCGATCTCGCGCGACGGACGCGTGCAGGGCAGCTATCTGCACGGCCTGTTCACGTCGGACGATTTCCGCAGGGCGTTCCTTGCAAAGCTCGATATTCCCGCGGGCGAGGAGCCCTATCACGCCAGGGTCGAGAGCGCGCTCGATGCGCTTGCCGATCACATCGAAAAGCATCTCGACGTTGAAGGCCTGCTCGCGCTAGCGCGCTAATACCTCAGCGAGGCGTGTCCATTCGCTTTCGCTGCCCGGAAGCCCCAGGCGCAGCCATGTCGGGTTTTGGGCGAAGACGCGGGACCAGATTTGGCCACCCGCAAGCTTCTCCTGCGCGGTAAGCGCGTCAGGCGTCTGGTAGAGGCGAAACAGCGGCGCGCCGCCGACGAGCCGCCAGCCTTGCGACTGCACCCTCTCGTCGAGGCGAACACAGTCCCGTGCAAGCCGCGCTGACGTGGCGTCGGCCCATTCATCGTCGCGCAAGGCGCGGCAGCCAATCGCGATTGCAGCGCCCGACACCGGCCATGGACCCGACATCGCCGCGAGCCTGCCGATGTCGGCAGCATTGCCGATCGCGAACCCGAGCCGCAGACCGGCAAGACCATAGAACTTTCCGAACGAGCGGAGGATCGTCAGCCGCGGCCGGTCGGCTTCCGAAGCGAGCGAGAGCTCGGGAACTGCGTCGGCAAAGCTCTCGTCGATGACGAGGCGGCCGACGCGCGGCAATAGCGCGAGTAGATCCTTCGGGGCATGACGGCGTCCGTCGGGATTGTTGGGATTGACCACGATGGCGAGGTTCGCCCCCGCCAATGCATCGAGCTCCCTCACCTCCTCGACCTCCCATCCCGCGTCCGACAGAACGGGAGCATATTCGTTGTAGGTCGGCGCGAGGATGCGAGCCCGGCCGCGCTGCGCGAGCTGCGGCAACAATTGAATGGCGGCCTGTGCGCCGCCCATCGCGACGATCGGTGCGCTGGTGCGATAGGCGTGCCGGGCCGCCTGGTGCAAGGCGTCGATCTCGGATCGAGACGGCAACGCATTCCAATGATGCACGTCGATCTCGCCCACGGGATAAGGCAGCCGGTTGATCCCGGTCGAGAGGTCGATCCAGTCTTCCGCGCGTCCGCCAAAACGCTGCTGGGCCAGATCGAGATTTCCACCGTGCTCGCGCATGTGCTGTTCTTTCACGCGAGGCTGAGGATCGCAAGCAGGCCCGCGAGCAGCAGCATGGCGCGGCGATAGATCGTCAGGCCTTGGTTGATGTCGGCGGCGAGCGGGTCACGGGCTCCCTCGTTGAGCCAGGGCTCGTTCGTGACGCCGCCGTGATAGATGCGGGGACCGCTGAGCCGCACGCCAAGCGCGCCGGCCATCGCCGCCTCCGGCCAGCCGGCATTGGGCGAGCGATGGCGGCGCGCATCCCGCGTCATGCAGGACAGCGCTTCGGATCGCCGCGGCGCGAGCAGCACGAACAGGAATCCGGTCAGGCGCGCCGGAATGAAATTGGCGACATCGTCGATGCGGGCGGCTGCCCAGCCGAAGGCCTCGTGTCGTTCGCTGCGATGACCGATCATGGAATCCAGCGTGTTGATCGCCTTGTAGCCGAAGATGCCGGGCAGGCCGAACAGCGCGCCCCAGAAAACCGGCGCCACGATGCCGTCGGAGGCGTTTTCCGCAAGGCTCTCGATCGCCGCGCGTGCGATGCCGGCTTCGTCGAGCGCGGCCGGATCGCGGCCGACGATGCGCGAGACCGCTTCGCGCGCGGCAGCAATGTCACCGCCCAGCAGAGGATTTGCGACGGCGGCGACATGATCATGCAACGACCGCAGCGCGACCAGCGGCCAGGCCAGGATGCCGACCAGCGTGATCTGGATCCAGCCCGAGGGAAGCAAGAACTGAAGCACCCAACCGATCGCAACCGCGAGCGCAATCACCAGAAGCGCTGCAGCAACGCCAGCCGCGCGGCGGAGCGCTGTCGGATCGGACGAGCGATTCCAGCCGGTATCGATGGCAGCGATCAGCCGGCCGAGCCAGGTCACGGGGTGGCCGATCCGCGCGAACAGCGGCGCGGGCCAGCCCAGGAGGGCATCCACCGCCATCGCCACAACCATCGCGCCCGCAAAGCCCACACCTGCCTCCTGTCCCGCCCCTGTTGCGCAAAGCGCAGGCCGAGCGCAAGCCCCCGGCCGCCTGATTTCGGCTTTGTCTTTGGCCCCGTTTGGTGATTAGTCAGGCCCACAGGAGACCTTCATGGCCGTCATCTTGATCACGGGCGGAGCGCGATCGGGCAAGAGCAAGCGTGCGGAAACGCGCGTTCGCGCCTTCCCCGGGCAGCCCGTCTATGTCGCGACGGCCGAGGCGCTTGATGCGGAAATGGAGGCGCGCATTGCCATACATCGCGCCCGGCGCGGAACCGGCTGGATCGACCGCGAGGTGCCGCTCGATCTCGCAAAAGTGCTGGTCGCAACCGATGGCGGCGGCGCGCGACTCGTCGACTGCCTGACGCTGTGGCTCTCCAACCTGATGCATGCCGAACGCGACTGGGAGCGCGAGGTGACCGAGCTCTCCGCCATCCTGCCCCGTCTCGAGAGCCCCGTCGTCTTCGTCACGAACGAGGTCGGGCTCGGCATCGTGCCCGACAACGCGCTGGCGCGCAGCTTTCGCGACGCCGCCGGGATCATGAACCAGACTGTCGCGGCTGTCGCTGACGAGGTCGAGTTCGTTGTCGCCGGCCTGCCGGTGAAGTTGAAATGATGCCGCGCGCTGAGATTCTGAAAGACGTCGTCGCCGATCTCAGGATCGCGGCGTCCTTCGTCACGATCGTGCCGGTGGCAACATCGAAACCAGTCGGTGATGGTGCCATCGCGCGCGCGACCTGGGCGCTGCCAGTCGCGGGATTGCTGGTGGGCCTTGCGGGCGCGGCATCCTATGCGCTCGCGAGCAAGCTGGGACTGGCGTCCGGCACGGCCGCCCTGCTCGCTCTCGCCACAACTACGCTCATCACCGGCGCGCTGCACGAGGACGGGCTTGCCGATACGGCTGACGGGCTTGGCGGTGGACGGACGCGCGAGCGCAAGCTCGAGATCATGCGCGACAGCCGGATCGGGACCTATGGCGTCTGCGCGCTGATCCTGTCGTTCGGCCTGCGCTGGAGCGCGCTTGCCGCGATCGCCGATCCGTGGCTGGTCACGCTGGCGCTCGCGTCGGCGCATGCCGCGGCCCGCGCGGGCGTGCCGGCCTTCATGTCGCTGGTGCCGCCGGCGCGTCCCGACGGACTCTCCGCGCGCGCCGGTTCGCCGCCCGGCCGCAGCGTGGCCGCGGCCTTCGGCCTCGGAACACTCTGTCTTGCGCTTGCGCTCGGGCCGGGCAAGGCACTGGCTGGCCTGGTCCTGCTGTCGCTCGCCGGACTGATCCTGGCGCGGTTGGCCACCCGCCAGATCGGCGGACAGACCGGCGACATCCTCGGCGCCTTCGAGCAGACCGGCGAGGTCCTGATCCTGCTGGTTGCCGCTGCCTTGCAGATGGGAGGATGATCTCATGGTCGAGTTCGACGACACCTTCCGCCGGCAATTGCGCGAGCTGTTCGTGTGGCGCCGGGACGTGCGCCGCTTTCGCACCGATCCGTTGCCGGACGGCGCAGTGGAGCGCCTGATCGAGATAGCCTGCCTGTCGCCATCGGTCGGCCTTAGCCAGCCCTGGCGCTTCGTCATCATCGACGATGCCGTACGGCGCCGCGCCGTGATCGACGATTTCAAAGCCTGCAACGCCGAGGCGCTGAATTGCTACTCCGGCGAACGCGCGGCGCGCTATGCCACGCTCAAACTCTCGGGTCTCGAACAGGCCCCCGGACACCTCGCCGTATTCGCGGACAAGGCGAGCGACATTGGCCACGGCCTCGGCCGCGCGACCATGCCCGAAACCACCGAATATTCCGTGGTCGCGGCGATCACTGCCATGTGGCTCGCCGCACGCGCCGAGGGGATCGGGCTCGGCTGGGTCTCGATCCTCAGTCCGGATCGCATCCACGACGTACTCGACGTGCCGCAGTCCTGGAAATTCATCGCCTATCTCTGCATCGGCTATCCCGAGGCGGAGTGCGACCAGCCCGAGCTCGCGCAGGCAAAGTGGGAACACCGGCGCGGCGCGGACGAATTCACGCTGCGGCGCTAAGCGAACTGCGCCTCAAACCCATCGCCCGTCATTGTGAACGCAGCGAAGCAATCCGGAAATCTTGCCGCGGAGCCAGGGCGCGTACTCATAAGTTCTCATGATGTCCGCCGCTTCGCTCCGATAACGGCCGCTTTCGACTTCTTCGCGTGAGCTGCCTAGCTATGAAGTTGCGAGTTGAGGCCGTCCCAATTCGGTGTACGTCTGGTTGCCTCAAGAGCGCCGCTCTGGGAATTACGACGGAAGAGAAGGCCCCTCTCACCTGAGAGTTCTTTGGCTTTCAGGACCCGGCCATCTTCCAAAAGGATGCGCGCGCCTGCCGTGACATAGCAGCCCGCCTCGACGATGCAATCGTCACCCAATGAAATGCCGATGCCGGCGTTGGCTCCGATCAGGCAGCGCTCACCAACTGTAATCCGCTCTTTCCCCCCTCCGGACAGAGTGCCCATGATCGACGCTCCGCCACCAACGTCGCTGCCACGTCCCACAACCACGCCGGCGCTTATCCGGCCTTCGACCATGCAGGGACCGAGCGTACCTGCATTAAAATTGCAAAAGCCTTCATGCATGACGGTCGTGCCCGGAGCCAAATAAGCTCCGAGCCTGACGCGATCCGCATCCGCAATTCTCACGTCCGCAGGCGTCACATAGTCAGTCATGCGCGGAAACTTGTCGACCCCTGTCACCTCAAACGCGAGGGCACGCTTTCGTGCGAGGATTTGCGCTTCCGGCACACGAGAGCATTCACAGGGACCGAGGGTCGTCCAGGCAACGTTAGGTAACAGACTGAAAATGCCGTCAAGGTTCAGGCAATTGGGCTGGACGAGCCGGTGGCTCAGGAGATGGAGTCGAAGATATGCGTCGTGCACATCGGTCGGCGCAGATGCAAGGGAGTCAATGTCTGCACGGATTGCAACGATATCGACATTGCGGATGTCGTCGTGTCGTGCATATCCGTCTGCCGACTTACCCAACGATCTGATGATCTCGTCCTTCGCCAGCCGTACCGTTGCCGCCTTGCCGGCCTCCTCAACCAGGCGCAGTTGAAGAAACCAGGAATCCAGCACGCGACCGTCGGCGGTCATCGTCGCAAATCCCTCGCCTCTCGCGCCCCTCAGCTCCATCGCCATTTGAATTGCTCACGCTACGACCCTGCACATAGTGCATACGCGAGTTCTCCTGGAATTAACAACTTCTCCATTCTCAAATACGTCCGCTTTGGGTTCATTTTCGAAGGATTCAGCGGGGGAGCCGAAAAGAAATCGCAACGATCCGATCTGCTTCAGCCCTTAATCTCTACCGCGCCGGCGACCGGATCGAGAGGTTCTTCAACAGGATCAAACAATGTCGTCGGGCAGCGACGCGCTGCGACAGGCTTGCCGCCAACTACCTTGCCATCGTTCAACCCGCGTCAATTAAGCTATGGCTGCGGCTTAATCAGTCCGCGTCCCAGTCTGGATTGCTTCGTCACGCCGGCGCAAGATCGCTTCGCAATTTTGTCGCGGGTTTCTCGCAATGACGGCAGAGAGAGGCAACCCGTCCTACGACTTGCTCTTGCCGGCAACGGCCGCCACCGGCGCGGCGCTCTGCTGCTTCTCGAACATCAGCAGCGGGCGGAAGATGATGCGGCCATAGGCCTCGTAGTGATGCTGGGTCGAGACCGCCATCTTCAGCGGCGTCGCATAATTGGCCTCGAACGTCATGAACTGCGCATAAGTCCAGGAGAAGCCGACGCCGACCGAGCCCAGTTCAGTGACGCCGGGGAATGTCGAATACACCGCACCCCAATCAGTGAAGATGTAGGTGTCAAATCCCCTAAGCCAATGCGACCAGTTGTAGTGCAGCTCGGCGTTGAAATAATAACCGCTGTCGCCGGACGCCGCGTTGGTCGGATAGCCGCGCACGGTGGCGGGACCGCCGATCGTGAAGATCTGGTCGCCCGGCAGCAGCTTCTCCCGCGTGTACTGCCAGCTCGCCAGCACGTTGGTGCTGAAATTGGCCGGTCCTGCAGTGCTGGTCGCGAGCATCGTGCCGGTATAGGTGTTGAACGCGCGGTTGTTGCCGAGCACGTGGTCTTGCCACTCGATGTAGTTCACCGCGGGCGAGACCGTGATCGAATAGGCGTTGCCGGAATTGGTCACCGAGACGCCGGCCGTGGCCTTGTCATAGTGGTCGTCGGTCACGGCGACCGACGAGAAGCGGCTCACCGTCTTGCCCTCGGTCTCGGCGGCGTTGAGCAGCACCAGCCAGTTCTGCGTCACCCAGACCGGCTGGCTGAAATTGACCGCGGCCTGGCTCGACCGCCCGGTGACGTCGAGCGCGACGAAGGGCCCCCCGATGATCTTGATCTTGCCTTCGGTATAGCTGACGCCGGCGCGCCCGCCCCAGGGGTTGACCGGGATGCTGTAGGCGACGTTGCCGTTGAGATTTCCGTCGGAACGGACGCCGTAAAAGGTCAGGCGGTCGTCGACGCCGAACAGGCCGTGGCGCTTGTAGAAGGTGCCGCCTTCCCAGCGGCCGGTATTCTCCGCGGCCTGGTTGTCGACGAAGAGCTGCCAGGTGTCGACCGGCGGCTCGATCACCGCAAACTGCAGGTCGGTCAGGCCGAAGCTCGCGCCGGGCTGGAGCAGCGCCTTGATCTGGACGTCGTTGGTCCGGTTGAACCAGGTCACGTCGCGATTGAGCTTGGGAACGTCGAGGACCTCGCCTTCCGGCTCCTTCACGCGCTGGAGGATATAGTCGGTGCGGGTCTGCTTGTTGCCCTCGATGGTCGTCTTCTGGAGCCGGCCTTCGGTCAGCTTGATCTTGACCACCCCGTCCCTGGGATCCTGATCCGGCAGCGTCGCGATGCCGGTCACGATGCCGCGCTCGGTGTAGATCGCGTTGATGTCGGCGACGATCTGCAACAGCGCCGCGATGTCGACATTCTTGCCGACATATTTCTTCGCGACTTCGTTAAGCTCAGCCGGCGTGATGAATTTGGATGGGTCGAATTCGAGCTTGCGCAGGCGGAATTTCGGGCCGCCCGGCTTCAGCAGCGGCGACTTCTCCCGTGCGCCGCCGATCACGGCCGGGCCGTTCAGCTTGGGCGGCTCGCTCTGCTGTTCGAACTGGCGGCGCTGCCGGTCGATGTCGTTCTGGATCGCACCGGGATTGATCGAGGGCACCTGCGCGCGCGCGGCCACGATGCTCGACGCTGCAAGCCCGACCCCCAGTGCTACCGCCAGAACCCGCATCTGACCTACCACGCCTGCGCAAGACGGCTCACCGCCGGCTTCGTCATCACATCGACCGCTGCATCCTTCCAGCCCGGGCGCCCGGTGCGCTGCCCCTGGCGACGCAGCTTGCGCATGTCGCTGAGCCCCTCGATGTTTACCGCGGGACCGGATCCAATGGTCTCGACCGGCCGCGGCGACAGCAATGCGTCGAGCCTTGCATGGCCGGAGAGACCGAGCTGGTAGAACGTTCCCCCGCTCTTCTGCGCCAGCCAAGTGTCGATGCTCTCATAGCCCTCACCGTCGACGGCAATGTTACGCACCATGCTGGCGCCCGTGTAATCGCCGCAGCAGGTGTGGCTCGGCCCATAATTGGTGACGGTCGCCGAGATGTCGCCGGTGTAGAACACCACATAGGCGTTGCTGACATTGGCGTTGCCGACCTGGCTCATCGTGAACACGCCGCCCGGCTGGTAGAGCTGGAGCGACGGCCAGTCCGTCGGCGCCGGCGACCGGTTGTTCAGGAGCACCTGCTGGGTCGTGGTCGTGAGAACGAGCTGGCCCGGCACGTAGCCGTTGAGGATCGAGACGGCCCGCGCATCGGTCAGGAAGTTAGCGTCCACAACCTTGAACTGGTTGATGATGATGGAGTCCGGATCAATCGAAACATTGGCAGACTTCGCAGTCCCGCCATTGTAGCCGGTGATGTTCATGATCAGCGGAATCGGCGGCGTCGAGGCAATCTGCTCGCCCTTGACGTTGATGGTATTCGCCGCGAGGTCGAGCTCCTTGACCACGCTGACGAAGCCGATCGTCAGGTCGCCCGGCGAGGACAGCTTGACCGTGTTGCCTCGAATCCGGTCGAGCGAGATCGAGCCCGCCGCGTCGAAATGCGTGTCACCGTTGGCAGAGATCGATCCGCCGCGAAGCGAGCCGGTGTCGGATCTCAGATTGATATCGCCGGCATCGCCCGGAATGCCTGTGGTGGTGAGCTGGGTGAAGGCGATATCGGTCACTGCATGCAGGGTCTGCGTGCCACCGCTGATCGCGGTGCCGAGATTGATGCCGCCTGTCGTCGCGGTGACGCCGAGCGTGCCGCCAGCATTGAGGTTGTCCCAATTGATCAACGTGCCTCGCAGGACCGCATTACCGGTGGCCGCCGTGAGATTGTGACCCGTGTTCGACAACGCTGCGATCAGCGTTGCGGAGCCGTTGGCCGCAACAGAGCCCTGTGTCACGGCGCCGCCGGCCATCACCGTCTGCGCCAGGATGAAGCCGTTGTCGGCGGTGACGTTGATGCTGCCGGCATCGCCAGTGATGCCGGTGGCCGTCAGCGCGTTGAACGTCACGTTGTCGTGGGCGTGGATGGTTTGCGTGCCGCCGCTCTGCGCGGTCCTGAAGGCGATGCTGCCCTGGCCCGCGGTCGCGCCTAGCGTCGTCCCGACGTTGAGGACGTTCCAGCTGATCGGGCCGCTGGTGGCCGTCAGCAGGCCTGAGCCGGTCGTGGCGGCAAGCGTGTTGCCGGTGATGGTCGTGGCGGCGAGCAGCGTCGCCGAGCCGTTGGCCGAGACCGAGCCCTGCGTGGTCACGCCGCCAGAGGTCACCGTCTGCGCCAGGATGAAGCCGTTGTCGGCGGTGACATTGATGTTGCCGACGTCGCCGGTATTCCCGGTAGCCGTCAGCGCGTTGAACGTCACGTTGTCGTGGGCGTGGATGGTCTGCATCCCGCCGCTCTGCGCTGTCTTGAAGGTGACGCTGCCCTGGCCCGCCGTGGCGCCGAGCGTGGTCGCGAGGGTGAGCGTGTTCCAGTTGACCGGGCCGCCGGCGTTAAGCAGGCCCGAGCCGGTCGTGGCGGCTAGCGTGTTGCCGGTGATGGTCGTGGCGGCGAGCAGCGTCACCGAGCCGTTGGCCGAGACGGCCCCCAGCGTCGTCACGCCGCCCGACGTCACCGTCTGCGCCTGGATGAAGCCGTTGTCGGCGGTGACATTGATATTGCCGACGTCGCCGGTCGTGCCGGTCGCGGCCAGCGCCTTGAACGTCACGTTCTGGCTGGCGTGGACCGTCTGCGAGCCGCTGCTGCTGGCGGTGCCGATGACGATGCTGCCGTTGTTGGTGACGGCGCTGAAGCTGCCGCTCGCGCCCGTCGCCGTGCCGGCCACCACCTGGTCCAGCGTCAGGCCGCGCGTGCCGAGGATGTCGACGGTGCCCTTGACTGCCGAGAGCAGGCTGGCCTCGGTGTCGGTGAGAGCCTTGACGTAGATGCCGCCGGCGCTCGTGCTCGCGGTCAGCAGCGCGGCGCTGAAACCGAGCCGGGCCGTCGAGATCCCGATACCGTTCGATGCGGCCAGCGAGAGCTCAGCGCCCGAGCCGGAGGCGACGAAATTGGTCTGGCCGTCGCCGTTGCCGAGGATCGCACCAAGCGAGGCTACTCCGCCGGCGCTGACGAGGATCGACGGCGCATTCGAGGCCGCTGCATAGGACAGCGACGAGTTGAGCTGGCCGATTGTGGCGTTGCCCGTGGTGGTCACCGAGATCATCCCGGCCGCGTCGATGGCCGAATAGGCACCCATCGACAGCGTCGCCGAGGCCAGCGTCACCCCGCCCGAGGAGCTCGCGACAACCAGCGGCGTCACGCTGGTGCCGGCGGCAACCGTCACGGCGCCGTTGGCGAGCAGTTGCATCAGGCCGACGCTGCTGACGTCCGCGTTGATGGTGAGCGCGCCCACCGGCACGTTCAGCGTCAGTGCGCCGCCAGCAGACAGCGTGCCATAGGTGCCGGTGGCGCCGACCGAGAGATCGCCCGTGACCGCAAGGATGCTGAAATTGCCGACCGCAGAGCCGGTGACGGCGCCGGAGATCTGCACCTGCAAGGGCTGGAAGGTCGTGTCGTTGAAGCTGATGTCGCCACCGGCGCGCAGATCGAGCTCCGAGCCCACGATATGCAGGGCCGTGCGATCGGCGAATGCGGTCCCGCTTTCGGCATAGATGCTGCCGGTCGCCGCAAGCTGGATCGCACCGCTTGCCGAGATGTTGCCGAGGACGAGGTCGCCGGTGGTCTGCTTCACATAGATGCCCTGCCCGGACGACACCTGGTCGAGATGATCGGTCGTCGGGTTGAGGAATGCGATCTGGATCGCATTCGCGTTCGCCGCCGGGTCGCTGCCGGCCGCGCCCGCGCCGCCGATATTGCCGTGCTCGGCAATCAGGGTCAGGTTCGGAATGTCGCCGGAGATCACCGGCACGGTAGCCACACCTGCCGAGATGCTGCCGACCACGTCGAGCTTGACGTCGCCGCTGCCCGTGATCTGCACGCCGTTGGCCTGCGCCGCGCTGATCGGGCCGTAGGCCGACGCCGCGATGCCGCCGAGCGCCAGATCGTGCAGGCTGCCGAGATAGATCTGCGACCGCGCCTTGGCTGAGACCGCTGTCGGGGCGTCGAGTACCACGAGGCTCTGCTGCGAGACGGTGACGTCATAGGTCACGATGTGCGTCGTCGGATCCTCATGAGCGCCGACGGTGAGCTGTCCGGGTCCCGCCGATGCCAGCAGTCCCTTCTGGGCCGCCGTCAGCGACGACGAGTTGACGCTGGTGAACGTGAAGGTGTCCGGTGCGGTCAGGTTGCCGATCGAGCCGTTCGGCGCATACAGCATGACCTGGTTCGCCTGGATGTTGGGCGTGAGTAGGTCGATCGGCGGCGGCGTAGTGCCGACTGCGGCCGAGCTGACCGTGTAGGCGAGCTGGTCATGGGTCCACTGCGAGCCCGACGTGATCATGGTGTAGAGCTTCTCGGTCGACGCCAGCGTGTAGTTGTAGCTGGAACTGTAGGTCGCGAGCGCCGTCTGCAGCGCAGTGTTGGTGGGCATGCGCTGATCGGCGGCAGCCACGTTGTGGAACAGGTTGGCGAACAGGTTAGTCGCGAGCGTGCTGCCGAACAATGTCGTCAGCGAGTCCGGCAGCTGGGCCGCGGTCTTCATGCCGAGCAGGAACTGGTCCTTCTCGAAGCGCAGCGTGGCTTCATTCTGCATATCCGTCGTCGAGACGCTCGCAGGATCGACGCCGAGCTTGGCGGCCACCTGCGCCCGCAGCACAGTGAGCCCGACCGCAGTCGGATTATAGGTGCCGTTCGCGAACGCGATGTTCTTGAGCTGGAAGTAGTCGTTATAGGCCGCCGTCACCATCGTCTGGTAGCTGTTGACGGCTACAGTCGCGGCGTTGCCGCTGAGCAGGTCGAGGCTGGTCCAGACGTCTGCGAGATGCGCGCTCTGCGCCGACGTGAGACCGCCGGACGACAGGCCGTTCAGGATGCTGGCCGGGTTGCCGTCCGAGGCTGCGGCCTCCAGGAACACCGGGCCGCTCGACGCAATCGTGCCGAGCCGCAGATCGCCCTTCGACTGCACGATGTAGGTGCCGGTCGTCGACGTACTGTTGAGAAGGCCGCCGTCGGCGCTACCGTCGACCAGCGTGGTACCCGTCGCCTGGATCACCAGCGGGTTGACGTTGGTCAGGACGGTGGCGCCGTTGCTCACGCTGGTCTTTGCACCGATCGCGCCGCCGGTCGAATTCGATCTCGATATTTTTGCCGATCACGATCGGGTTGGCGATGTTGAAGGCTGACGCCGAGGTGACATCGCCGGTCGCCGACAGATAGACGCTGCCCTGCGGTGCATTGCCGGCAACGGTCGAATTCACCGCCACCTGGTTGATCGAGAGCGAGCCAATGGCCGAGATCGCGATGTCGTGGTCGATCGTGCTGGCGGTCAAATTGCCGCCATAGACCTGCACCTGGACGGGCGCCCCACCCGAACCGATCGTGCCGATACCGCCCGCCGCGGAGAGCGTCACGCTGGTGCCCGAGATCACCGGGTTGTTCGCGTTCGCGCCGACGGTGATGGCCGAGTTGGCGCCGGTGGCTGTGACCGAGGTCGTGCCCTGGAGATTGTTGATCGGCCCGTTGATGACGATGCCGGAGTTCGACGTCACGGCAACCGTGCTGGTGCCGCCGCCGTTGAACTGGATGTTGATCGGGTTCGAGGCCTTGACGGTGTTCGTCAACGTCAGGGTCAGGTGGTCGAAGATCTCCTGGAACCAGTCGTATTGGCCATCCGCGCCGCAGCACTTGCCGGAATGGGTGTTGCCGCCGCCGCCATGCGCCGAGCCGGTCGCGGTGACGACTTCCTGGTAATTCGCGGTCTGCAATTGGCCGTTGGTGGCGCCGTTGACAACCTGCTGCACGTTCGAGACCAGGCTGGTGGTGCGGGTCCAGATCGCGCCGGTCTGCGCATTAGGCGTGTAGGTCCAGCCATAGTCGAACTGCGTGGCGCTGGTCGAACGATCCAGCGTCGCCGTGTCGACCCACTGATAGTACATGTTGGCCTGCGGCGTGTACTGGATGCCCGCGGTGCCGCTCGTTCCGGCAAGCATCGAGGAGGTGTACTGGCTCGCGTTGACACTGTTGGTCTGGTAGGTCGAGACCTGCTGGCCGCCCGGCGCAGACGGATTGTAGACATACCACGTCGTCCGCTGCTTGAGCTGATCGACGATCTCGATCACGCTGGCAGCGCTGACGCCGGTGTTGATGGTGTTAGTGACGAGTTGGATGCCGGTGGTGTTGTTCACCGTGACCGTGCCGGCGCCGCCGTTGACGATGATATTGCCCTGCACGACGCTGCTGTCGGTGTTGGTCGAGGTCGAGATGATCCTGCCGTTCAGATAGACGTAGCCGCCGGTGCCTTGCACCACGCTGTTCAGCAGGATCTGATCGGTGGCGGCGTTGTACTTCGCGCTGATCTGCACGTCGCTGCTGTTCGCTTTCGTCAGATACGACGTCAGATCGACATAATTGCCGTGAAGTGCGGCGGCCTGGTCGGCGGCAAGGGTCGCGCTGTCCGCCTTGATCGCGTTGATGGCGTTCAGGGCGCTGGTGCCGATATTGACCGAGTAATTGCTGCTCGAGCCGCTCTGGATCGTGCCGTTGATGTTAAGCACCGACGCCGACAGGATGATCGCCTTGCCGACGATGAACGGCGCGTTCCCGGGCGGGCTGGTTGCCGAATTCGTGGTCTTGGGCGTGATCACGTCGGGCTGGATGTTGATGACCTGGAAATAGGCCCCGCAACCCGAGCAGTTGAACGGGCTGTTGCCGCTATAAACGCCCTGGCCGTCATAAGTGTGCCGCTCCCATGGAGCGGTGGAGATGGTCTGGATCGTCGGGCCTTCGATCGTCGCCAGCGTGGACGCGCTGGGCGTGCTGCCGGCGTTGGCATTGCCGTTGCCCGGCGCACCGGAACCCATCGGCAGGAAGATCGCCGAATAGAGCGACAGGCCGTCGTAATAGAGATCCAGCATGCGCGCGGTGAAGACCGTGCTGTTGCTCGCCGTTCCAGGGACGCCGGCGCTGCCGGAGGCGCAGCAATAATACGAATACGGATGATTGCCGCCGGAGGCGATATGCACACCGCTGTCGTAGGCGCCATAGGCGCCGAGATAGGTCGCCGCCGCCATCACCGCCGTCAGCGTGTCGTTGTCGGCCGGCTTGTACTCGGTGTTGGCCCATTGCGAGGCCACGTCGTGGTTGGAGTTGAAGATGCTGCCGGCACCGCCATTGAAGGTGAACGAGCCGTTCGGCACCACCATCTGGATCGTCGCAGCATCGAACGTCTGCGAGGCGACGACGTTGCCGAGATTGTTGGTGATCTTGAGCAATCCTTGCTCGTTGGTGACGACGCCGTCGAAATAGATGTCGGGCGTGCGCGTCAGCGTGTTGCCGTTCTGGTCGACGCCGAGACCGGTGTTGGGATCCTTGCGGTTGTAGATCGCCGAAATATCGATGATCGGCGTCGCGCTGTTGTTGGAGGTGAAGGTCACGTTGGACGAAGAATTCGGGTCGACGTGGTCGACCTGCCTGTAGAGAACGTTTCCTCCGCTCACATTGGTGATCGTGAGGTTCGACAGGTCGATGAAGTCGAGACCCTGGTTCTCGATCTTGATCATGGGCGAGCTGCGCGCGATCACGGACGGCGCCACCTGGCCCGAACCTCCCGCCCCCGTCAGCCTCTGCGCCAGGATCGAAACGTTGCCCGCGGACACCAGCATGTCGCCGAACGCGAAGGCGTTACCGGACGCGTTGGCGGCAAACGGTGCCTGCTGGATCAGCGTGTTGATCTGGCGCTGGATGTCGCCGGTCGCGTCGGCACCCGCCGGCGCGATGGTGGGCTGCGCCGCCGCCAGCTGGGTCTGGACCTGCGTCGTCGTCAATCCGCTCAGGGTCGCGAGCTGGGAAACGATCATCTGGAAGGGATTGAAGCCGCCGACGATGGTGTACTGGATCGTCTGGTGGTTCCAGCTCATCACCGGATTCAAGTGACTGACGTCGGAAACGTATTCGAGCGACAGCGGGTCGTAGAGGCTCGTCGTCGACAGGGTCGGCGCGCTCGCGCCGAGCATGATCGTGATCGTCTCGTCATTGTGAATGCCGGCCACCACCAGGCCGTTGAGTGCGACGTCGCCGGTTCCGCCGTCATTGCGATGGCTGACGTTGTCGCTGTTCTTGGCGCTGAAGATCGACAGATAGGGATTGTAGTTGCTGCCAAGGCCGGTGGCGACGACCTGGCCCGGGGTTGCACCAAGGGAAATTTCCTGCACGCCGAGCACCTTGGAGCCGATGGCGAGCGTCAGGCTCGTGTCGTCGTCGGCGTTGGCGGTGCCGCGGTAGAGGACCGAGATCGGGATGGCGGTGTTGTTGTAGACCACCGTCGTCGCGGTCGCGGCCACGCTGCTGTAGACGCTGCCGTCGCCGGCCAGGCCCGCAGTAGATGTTGATGTCGCCCCAGGCCTCGACGATCGAGCTGCCGCCGACATTGACGGCCTGGGTGGCATGGGCCCAGGTATTGGTGCTGCCACCGACGCCCGCGATCGCGCCGTAGAGATTGGCGTTGGCGTTATTGCTTGCCGACATCCGCGAGGCGGAGCCGATATAGATGTTGCCGGCGCTGAAGAGTTCTCTCGCATTGATGTTGACGTTGAGCGTGGCGTTCGCCGTCATGTCGGATTCGGCGCCGCCACCGGCGAACAGGCCGGCCGCGGCCAGGCTCACCGTGTCGGTGGTGTTCAGCGTGTTGTAGGCCTCGATGTTGATCACCCCAGTCGTCGTGCGCGGGTCGGCGTTGAGGCTGAGGATCGTCCCGGCGTCGATGTTGGTGTTGACGGTCTGGGTGACCGTGGAGTTGCTCAGCGCCGCGGCACCGGCAAACATGCCGCCGGAGCCCGAACGCGCGCCGCCGCCGGATTGGTTGACGATGTCGTTGGCGATGACATCCATATCGCCGCCGGCCGAGTTGATGATCAAATGGGTGCCGACCTCAGCAGTGGTCGTTGTGGTCACGTTGTTCTGTGCGCTGCCACCGGAGGCGCCGGCTGTCGATGCCTGGTAGGCGTCCCCGCTGGCTCCATAATTTGTCGTGTGCTTGGCCCGGATGTTGAGACCGCCGAAATAGAGCGTGTCGTCCGTTGTGCCACCGTCGAACCGCGCGCTGGTCACGGCCGTCGTGCTGGTCGTGGCGACCGCCGCCGCGCCGGCATAGGTGCCGCCCGCGCCGACCGTTGCGTTGGAAACATTGGCATCAGTGCCGGTGGCCGTAATCTGGAGGATGCCGATGTAGCCGGTGTGATTCAGATGCGTAGCGTCCATGTTCGCGGGCGCGCCCAGATAGGCGTAGGTATGCGCGCTCGACGACGTCTGGGCGACGGTCGCGCCCAATGCCAGGAAGCCGGTCGAAAGGCCGGTCGCCTCGGCGTATTGGGCGCTGTCGTTCTCGGCTGCAATGGTCACGTTTGCGTTCGGAAGCGTAATTCCGGTCCCGCCATAGGCGCTGACCGTCGCGTTCTCCGACGCCTTGGCGTAGCTGCCCTGGGCACCGATCAGCGAACCGCCACCGCCCGCGAGCGCCCAGGCGTAGGTCGTCGTGCCGTCCGTCGGGACCAGCGCCATGGCGGCCACGGAGATCGCGCCACCCGAGAAGATGGTGTTGTCGCCGACATCAGCCGTGACCTGGGCTCCGACCGTCGACTGGGCGACGGCGACGCCGACCGCACCGCCGCCGACCGCGACGCCGATCGCGCGGCTCGACAGATTGGGCGTGATCGACGCCGACACCAGCGTGCCGGCTCCGGTCGCGGACGTGGTGATCGAGGAGCCGGAGCCGATCTCCGCCAGCACGCTCGAATTTTCGTGGGCCTCCGCGTCGGCACCGACGCCGGCGACGATGCCGCCACCGAGAGCCGTCGACGTCGTGGACAACGTGCCGGCCCCCTGCGCGCCGACCGCGAGCGTCGAGACATTGACGATGGCATCGGGCAGAACCTTCGCCGCGACCGAGCTCGATCGTCCCGCCGTCGCGATCGAGGCGCCGACGGCCGCGAGACCGGCGGTGGCGCCGCCCGTGAAGACGATTTGGGTCGAGGAGTTCCTGCGCCATCACGGCGACGCCGGTGCCGCCCGTGCCCGTCACGGAGCCACCGAGCTGGGCTGTCACGGAGTTGGCCACATTGCCGACCGCCACGGCGGCGTCCGCGCCGAAGTAAAGCGCCGCCCCGCCGGCGATCGCCTCGGTGTTGATGGTCTGGCCGCCATAAGGCCCGGTGCTGGCATCCTTGACCTGCGCCGCGACAGTGACGGAGGGCGCGGAAACGACCGCGCTCAGATTGGCGAGCACGCTGCTGTCGACGCTGGTGTAGCCGATGCCGGCCCCGATGCCGACGTTTTTGCCGAAGCCGGCGCCGAGCAGGTACATCTTGGTCGCGTTGGCGCTGACGGCCGCGACGTGGACCTCCGTGCCCGTGACATTGCCGCCCGCGATCTGCGCGGTGACGCCGTCATTGCCGCCCGTGAGCACGCTGCTGACGTCGTAGGTCGACGTCACGTTCGCATTGTTCGGATTGCCGGAGGTGCCGCTCGCAACCGCGTTGCTGCCGTGCGTGGAGTTGGTGCCGTTGTTGACCGATGAAATAGTGCCGTTATTGCCCTGGTTGAGCTGACCGGTCTCCTGGCCCTGCGTATCCGGATCGGCGGTGTTGGTGCCGATGATGATGACACCGACCGTCGCACCGATGCCGACGCTGCCGCCGACGCCGGCGGTCACTGCGTAGGACAGCACTTCCTTGGTGCTGAGCGCACCCACATTGATGGCGGCCGTCGAATCCAGGTCGCTGTTGCGGCTTTCCGCAATGGTCTGGCTCTTGAAGACGATGACGTTCGCCGCGGCGCCGACACCGACGCCTCCCCCGCTGGCGCCGATCGCGAGCGCGCCCGCGATCTCCTTGATCGCGACGTCCTCGTTGGCGTTGATGGTGACCGCGCCAGCAGCCCCGCCGGTGGCCGACTGCAGGGTCGTGTCGTAGACGCCGGCGATGGTGGTGTTGTTGGCGATCTCGATGTTGGCCATGCCGGCGATTGCGGCCGTCCCGGTCGAGAGCGCGCCGCCGACCGCATAGGCCTCGAAGCGGTTCTTCGTGTTGGCCTCGACGTCGAGCGCGCCGCTGAGGTTGAGCGCGGTCGTGTGCGCGGCGCCATTGCCCTGATAGTGGAATTCGTCGCCGACATAGGCCTCGGTCCGGTTCGCGGAGACCTGGACCAGGAATGCCGCACCGATCGCGGCCTGGCTGCCGTAGGCGCCGGAGCCGTTCGCTGAGAAGATGCCGGTGTTGTTGGTGGCGTTCACCGTGAGTGACGACGCCGTCAGCGAGCCGCCGTCGAAATAGGCTTCTGTGGTCGCCTGAAAGACGTTCAGCCCGACCGAGCCGGTGTTGAACCCGATCGCGATCGAGGACGCATCCTGTTCGGCATTGGCCTTCACGATGACAGCGCCGACGGTCGCGCTCGACGACTGGACGCCGCCGACCGTGGCGTTGGTGATGTAGGCGAAGGTATCGCGCGCCATCGTCGTCGAGATGATGGTGGCGCCGCCGCCGCCATTGCCGGTGGGCGGGATGATGCCGGCGCCGAGCGTGGCGGAATAGGAGAAGCTCGACGCGGCGACCTCGATCTGCGGCGCCAGCGTCGCCGAGGTCAGGCGTGTGTCGATGGCTGCGCTATCGATATAGGCCCTGGTCCCACCGCTCATCACGTTGGTGATCGGGTTGATCATGATGGCGATGCCGCTGCTCGCGGAGAGCGAAGCGACGTTGGCCACGACCGCCTGGTGCGAGCTCGCCACGACGGCGAGGCCACGCACGGTGTCCTGGTTCTCGGACAGATCAGGCGTGCTGTCGCTCGGAGCCCGGGCTGCGCCAAGATCGAAGGCATGGACGAGCGTGCCGTTGTTGACCGACAGCGTATCGGTCGAGCTGGTTCCGCGCGCATCGACCTGGGTGTTCACGCCGCTGATATAGGCCGCAGTGGTCCCGGTGATCTTGTTGGTCACGAGCGAGCCGGCGCCGCCGGCCGCGCCCTTGCTGATGGAGACGGCTCCGGCGAACACCGCCGCCTTGTCGTTGTTGCCGGCAATCACGCCGACGTTGTTGGCGGCGATGACGTCGGCGCCGTTGATACCGTTGGTGCCGGCGGCGGTGATGCTGGAGGTGACGTTTGTGCCCAGCAGATTGGTGGCGACCGAACCGGCCAAGCCGATCTGCGAGGATATCGCGATACCAACCGCAACAGTCGAGATGCTGGCGTTCGAGTTCGCATTGACGGCGACGTTGCCCGAGGCCCTCAGCTTCGAGCCGGTAACGCCCGCGCTGACATTGTTGGCGATGTTGCTGTAGACGAGCGCCAGGCCTGCGGCGCTGCCTTGCGTCGAGGCGCCCGCGACGGCGGCTGCTCCGGTGATGCTGGAATTGTCGCTCGCGTTGACGGTAATACTGTTGGCCGTGACGGCCGATTGCGTCGCGCTGGACAGGTTGTTGCCGATGGACGCCGAAACGGTATTGGCGATCGAGCTGATCGTCATGCCGCCGACGCCGGAAAACTGACCGGTCGCGAGACCAAATCCGATCGTGACCGACTGGATCTTCGTGGAATCGACCGCGCTCACGCGGACACTGCTGTTGCCACCGGGTGCCGTCAGCAGCACGTTAGCGATATAGGCCGAATGCGTCGTCGCGATGGTATTGTATATCAGAGAGGCGCCGACATTGTTCTTACCGGCCTGGATGGTGCCGGCAACGGAGATGATGCTGGCGCCTGGACCGTTGGCCGCGCCGTCGTTGAGCGCCGCCGCGCTGAAATCGACGCAGTTCTGCGTGCCAGTGCCGCCGGCGGCCGTGCACGTGTCCGATGCAAGGTGATTGTTGTTCGACTTCTTGACGAGATTTCCGAGCGCCGTATCGAGGTCCGACACGGCGCCGCTGTCGGCCAGCACCGTCACGCGCCCGGCGCTGATGTTCACCGTCGCGCCGCTGTCGATATAGGCCGTCGTGGTCGGCGTGATCTCGCTGACGACGATCGCGCCGGCAAGCCCGTTGGCGTTGGCCCCTCCGCCGCCGGAGGCGGCACCGGCCGCAATCACGCTGGCGCCGTCGGCCAGCACCAGCAGGGTGTCATAATTCGAGATCGAGCTGCTGCGGACATGCGCGTCGGTGGCTTTGCCGCCCGTGGGATCGCCGATCGACGCATAGGTCAGCCCGATGCCGACACCGGCCTTGCCGCCGGACATGTAAAGTGAGCCACCGCCGATCGCGATGTTCGTGGTTTGGTAGGCATCGACCTCTATCGCGCGGTTGACCCCCGTCGCCTGGCCCGTGATGGTTGAGCTCTCGACATAGGCGTTGGCGCTGTCCGTCATGATGCCGACCGACCCCGACAGAGCGGCCGCATTGGCTGATGTTCCGCCGGCCACGCCGATGGCGACGACGGTTTCCGACCCGCCGTTGAGCGCCTGCACCGTCACATTGCTCTGGTTCTGCATTGTGGTGCCGTAGATGTAGGCTGATGTGGCATTGTTCGAGATCGCCGCCGCGATGGCGGCGCCGATGGCAGCGCCCTGAGACGACCCCCCCGACATGTTGGCCGCAGCGGAGCCGGAGCCGTTGCTGAGGATCGTGTCGTTGAGCGCCTGCACGATCGTGTTCGTCGTCACCGCGCTGGTCGGAGTGAACTTGTTGACCGACGCATTCTTGATGTAGGCGCTGGTCCCGAGCGAGACGTCGCTCACCGACGAGCTGCCCGCCAGGTCCATCGTGAAGCCGTTCGTGCTCGATCCCGAGCTTGAGCTGATCTTGCTCACAGCCAGCGCAATCCCGGCCGGTCCGCCCGCCGCGGCCGCGCCGGCGGCGCTCGCCTTGTCGGCGAAGTTGGACAATGACGGCGACGAAATCGCCGCCGCGACGGCCGCTGCCGTGATCCGCCCCGAGGTGGTGGCGCTGATCGTGAGGTTGTCGACGTTAACCAAGCCGCTTCCGCCGCCATTGCCGGCGGTCGGATCATTGCTGCTGAACGGCCCCGGCCGGATGTCGGAATGGTTGTCGCCGATATAGGCGGACGTATCCATGTTCGCGCCCAGATAGGCCACGGACAACCCGACCGCCGAACCGCCGCCGACATTGACCGCACCCGCGATCGTCACGACCGACAGATCCTGCTGCGCCAGGATGTTGATGGTCGGAGCATAGGCGCTGGCCTGGCTGGAGATCGAGGCATGCGTCGTGTTGTTGAGGAAGCCAAGCGACGTGATGCCGTTCAGCGCCAGCGCACCGCCGGCCTTTCCGGATGACGGCGCCACCGCGATGAACTGGTCAGAGGTGATTGCGTTGACGGCGACGTCCTTCGCAGCGCGCAGCGTCGCACCGTCCGAAACGCCGGCGATTGTGCTGGTGTTGAACTGGACGAAATTGAGCGAGCCGCCGACCGAGGAGCCGCCAGACGTGTTGCCGGGCAGGAAGCCGAGCGTACCGACATTGCCGGCGGCATCGATCGACGCCGTCGTCGTCGTCGCCGCAATCTGGATGCTGGTGTCGAAGGTGTGGACGTCGCCGTTGTTCACCGTCGCGCTGCTGCCGCAACTCGTCGTGCAGGTCGCGGTCAGGCTGGCACTGCCGGCCACCCACGCCGTCGTGTTGTTGTTCACGACGAAATGGTTCATCGAGCCGGCAACGGCGATCGTATCGCCCGCGTCCGCCGTGGCATTGGCATAGCTGGTCAGGATGTTGCCGCCAACGCCGAGATTGCCGTTGAGGTGGCTGAGCACTTCGGTCAATCCGTCCCACTTCAGCCAGGTATTGGTGATCGGCATCCAGGTGCTGGCGTCAACCGCGATGTTGGCCGCATTGATGGTGGTGCCACCGCCGATATAGGCGTTGGAATTGTGATTGAAATTGCCCCAGGCGACCGCGGCGCTGACCGCGACCCCCTCGCCGCTCGAGGCGTCCGAGGTGATTGCAGAAGCCGTGGAGTTGCTGCGCACGCCCCGATCGATCAGGGTGCTGACAACAGCGACATTGCCGCTGACATAGAGGCTGGGTGCGCCGCCGCTTGGATTCTGGCCGATCGACGCGGTCGCGTTTTCGGTACTGTTGGCGAGCGACAGCGCCCCCGCGGCCTTGAAATTGAAGCTCACCGGCATCAGCGAGACCATCTGCTGAGCCATCATCCCCGAGATGCTGGGGCTGGCGACCAAGAATTCCTGGATCGCGGCAATGAGGAACGGCGTGCCGACGATGGTCGAGGCCATGGTCGAGTTGCTGGTGGTGTTCGAGGTCGCCTCGACCAGGACGGAGCCGTTCATCCGCGAGGACGCATTGGTGCCAAGCGACGAGCCGAGCTTCGCCGTTGCGGACGTGGTGACGTCGCTGATGGCGAGCGCCCCGCCGACGCCGCCGCTCGCATTCGGTGTGCTCAGCGCGACCGAGGTCGCACTGGTCGCGAACGAATTGTTGTTGATCGCACGCACCGTCAGCAAGTTGCCGGATGCGGTCACATTGCCGACGGAGAGGTGCGCGCCGGTCGCCACATTGGCCGTGGTCGAGACCGAACCGGTGGAATAGGCAACCGTCTCGACGAATTGCGCGCTGGAGGTCGCCGCGACCGCCGCGACGCTCAGCGTGCCATCGTTGATGGCGTGGATGCCGAGGTTGCCGCCCGCGCTGATCGTGGCGCCGGAGGCAACATTGGTGGTGACGTTGCCGTCGATCTTGCCGACGACAGCCGAAGCGCCGATTGGCGAGCCACCGATCAAGGTGCTTGCAATGGCCGGATCCTGAGCCGTTTCCGAGCCGTGCGCGGCGATGGAGACGTTGCCGGTGCCGTTGATGTTGGCGTTGCCGTTGATATTGACCGTGGCGGTGGCGCTCGCGGCCACGTAGCCGCCGTTGATGCCGAGCAGCGAGGCCGCAAGCGTGGTGCCCACCAGCGTAAAGAGACCAGGGACCGAGCTCGTGAAGCTCGACGTCGCTGTCGACGTCGCGCCGATCGAAATATCGCCGCCTGTGATCTGGCCGTCGATGGTGATGCCGGTCGTGGCCGTTGCCTGGCCCGACAGCTTGGTGTCGCTCGCCGTCGCCGTCAGCGTGACGCTGCCGCTCGTATAAGCCGTTCCGCCGGAATTGGCGGCCTGCGCAAGGATCTTCGCGCCGTTGTTCATGGTGATCGTCGGCGCGGCGATCGAGACGTCGTGGGCGTTGCGATAGGAATGGCTGGCGCTGTCGAGAGGACGCGTGTCGATCAGAGCATGCGAGGAGAGCGTCACTGAGTTGCTCGCCTGAATGGTGACATTCCCGGCCAGGATCTTGCCGTCGATGGTGACGTCCACGGCCGGACTCGCGGCGCCGTTGACGACGTCATTGTTGATGGTGACGTTACCGTCGCTATAGGTCGTGCCGGAATTGACGGCCTGCGTGAGAATCTGCGCGCCGTTCTGGATATTGATCGTCTGCGCGTGGATCAGGACATTGTTGGCATTGCCGGTCGAATGGCCATTGACGTCGAGGTGGCGGGTGTCGATCACCGCATTCGCCGCCAGCGTGACCGAATTGTCCGCCTGGATCAGGTAACTGGCGCTGGCGCCACCTGTCATTCCGGCGATGGTATTTGCGATCGCGGTATTCGACAGCGTTACGCCGGTGTCACCCGCATCGCCGACGACCACGTCAGTCGGGTCGATCAGGACTGTACCCGCCTTGCCGTTCGGCGCAGCGAGGTTGATGCTGATGCCGCTGCCGACGTCGATGATGCCGTTCGCGCTGTACTCGACCATGCCGGCATTGCCGGTCTTCGAGCTGACGTTGAACCGGGCGCCGCCTTTGACGGTCAGGTTTTCGGCGGCCTTGAGGCGGATGTCGCCGGCATCGCCCGTCCGGCTTGCAGCGCTGAGCCTGGCGTTCTTGCCGACCTCGATGTTCTTGCCAGCATCGACGGTGATCGTGCTCGGTGTCGTGGTCTTGCTGCGCGCCGTGAGGCGTCCGTTGACTGTCGCGTTGTTGACGGCGCCGATATGGATCGAGCCGTTGCTCACCGTGATGGCGCTGGCGCTGCGCAGCCCCTTCGAATTGACGGAGGCGGCGAACTTCGCGGCGTGATCGAGATTGGCGATGTCGCGCTGGCTCGCGCCGCCGACAAAGACGTTCTGCCCGGTGAGGCGGACGCCGTCGATGGCATTGACCCGGCCGTAGATCCTGATGTTGCCGTCTGGCGAGACCGGGAACGAGCCCGCCATCAGATTGCCGACCGCCGTGCCGTTGATCGCCCCTCCCGGACCGATCAGGCTGTCGGTGAACTCGCGCGTCGGCGTCGACACGTTGAGGCTGCCGGTGTTCACCGTGCCGCTACGGCCGACGACGAAACCCTTGGGATCGGCGAAGTAGACGTTACCGCCGATGGCGCCGTTCATGTAG
Organism: uncultured Alphaproteobacteria bacterium; assembly: GCA_963819355.1. Classification (GTDB taxonomy): domain Bacteria; phylum Pseudomonadota; class Alphaproteobacteria; order Rhizobiales; family Xanthobacteraceae; genus Bradyrhizobium. The sequence goes on from CAWFVZ010000023.1 coordinate 534,367, forward strand.
GAATTCAGCGTGCCGTTGACGTAGACCGGCGCGTCGCGAACGATATTGACGAGGTTTTGCGTTCCGGTCGGCAGTTGCAAATTGACGGTGTTGCCCTGCCCCACGCCGAACTGCGAGAATGAGTTGAAGGCATTGGCGCCGGATACCGTCGACGTCGTGACGCTAGTGACGCTGCCGGAGGTCTGCAAGGAGGTGCCGGTGCGGCCGTCCGGAACGATGACGTTCGCCGTCTGCGCCTGAACGCGGACGCTGAACACCGGCAGGAAGACCATCTGCATCGCGCAAAGCAGCGACATCGAACGGAAGCGTGCAAGTCCTTGCAGCATCCGTTCGTTGTTGTCTCGCCTCGCAGATGGTCCGCGCATTTCAGATCCTCTTCATCGGCATTGGCGCCGATCCACAACCGGGTGGGAGAATGACGTGAGATCGTGCCAAATCAGAACTGGCCGGGCGGAAGCTTGAAGACGTCGGGGCTCTTGGCATCGGCCACGTAGAACAGCAGCAGGCTCGTCGGGGTGAGCAGGCGCTGGTTGTTCTCCTTGTTCTCGAACGTGCCCTGGAGCAGCAGGATCACCGAGCGATCCTTGGCGTCGCTGCCGCGGAACATCACGATGCCACCGTTGACGGGCATGTTGACCGCGATGGAGTCGGGCTTGAAGCCCTCGCTGAGGAAATGAGCGCGCAGGATGTTGGCATTGGAGAACAGCTTCTCCGGCGTGATCGCCGCATCACTCCCCTTGGACCAGACGGCGCCGACCTGGATCAGCGACTTGGACTTGTAGCCAAATACGTAGGAGAGCTCGGCGGTGCCGCCATTCGGCAGCAGCTCCGGAACGGAGAGCAGCACGCTGTGCGTCAGCTCGGAGGGGTTGTCCTGCGCCCTGATGGCGTCGGGCTTGGCACTGAAATCCCTGGCGATCGCCGCGCGCACGTCGGCCTCGTTCATGCCGAACTTGGCGGAGCGGAAACCGTCGATCGCCTTGGACTTGTCATCGGCGGTGGCCGCCTCGGTGGAGGCTGCCGGTGCCGCGCCGGCAGCGGCGGCTGCGGCCGGCGGCGCACCTGCCGCGACCGCCTTCGGCGGCGGCGCAGCCTTCTGCTTGGGCATCACGCCTTGAACGCCTTGGGCCGCCAGCGACCCGGCCGCAACTGTGGTGAGAAGGCCGACAAGGGCCGGGACGAGGTAGATTCTGCGCATCATAAACCTTCGAAACAACCTGAAACAACGACTTCAAAAATCACCAGTACGAAATCGGCTTCCCCGAACCGCTGCCGCAACCGGGACGGAAAATGTTGCAATGCCCGAAGGCCTTGCAAAACGTCGCGGAGCAGAAAACGATCGAAACAGCGACTTCTTCGGCGCATACGAATACGGTATCGGACTGCCCGTGGCTGCGAATGAGCATTCATAAGCGCGTTTTTTCATCAATTGTGGTTGTCAGGCTTTCGCGTTATGCACACGGTCAGGGACAATTTTTGCGAAACATTTCATGACTGAGCGGTCCGCTCCTGCCCGCGTTGCGTCGGCGGTCGCCCGCCGCGATTTCATTCGCCTGGCGGGCGCAACTGCCGCGGGATTGCTTGCGCTCGGCGCAACGCCGGCGCGCATCCGGATCGTCGCGTCGCTGACCAGCCTGTCGCTCGACGACGAGCTGACCAGACGAAACATGACCGAAAGCTCGACCACGCGCCTCGGTGGGCTGATCGCAGGCTTGCGGCAGCGTGGCTGGGTTGAAGGGGTCAACTACCGTTTCGAAATCCGCTCGAGTTTCGGCGGACCGGACAGGCTGAAGACCGCGGTCGCTGAGCTCATCGATCTCAAGCCGGATGTCATCCTGACCGGCTCGACGGGTGAGACCGCGGCCGTCATGGCGGCCACCAGGACGATCCCGATCGTTTTCGCGACCTCCAACGACCCCGTCGGCAATGGCTTCGTCGAAAGCCTCGCGCATCCCGGCGGCAACGTCACCGGCTTCACCAGCAGCACCGCCGAGATGGGCGGGAAATGGCTTCAGCTCATCAAGGAAGCCGTGCCGGACATCACGCGCGTCGGCATCCTGTACAATCCGGCGACCACACCCCGCGCCGGACGTTTCTACCTCGACTCCGTCGAGCAGGAGGCCGCGGCATCCGGGGTGACCGTGGTGCTTGCGCCGATCAGCACGGCAGCGGAAATCGACGGCGCGATCGGCCGCTTTTCCGAACCACCGAAGGCTGCGATTGTCTCGCTCGTCGACAGCTTTCTGGTGGTGAACCGGCATGCGATCGTCGCGGCGGCCGCGAAATATCGCGTGCCCATGATCTATCCGTTCCATTATTTCATGGATGCGGGCGGGCTGATGAGCTACGGCCCGACGCTGGAGGTGAGATCGGCCGATTATGTCGATCTCATCCTGCGCGGCACCAAGGCCGGCGATCTCCCGGTGCAAGCGCCGCGGAAATACGAGCTATTGATCAACCGCACCGTTGCCAACGCGCTCGGATTGACGATTCCCTTCACGCTGCTCGCGCGCGCCGACGAGATCCGCGAGTGAACGAGACGATCGACCAGGGACATTTGCGGACGCCTCCGGGCCGGCTGTTCCGCAAATATCTCTACTCGATCGTCGCGCTCGCCTTTGCAGCACTCGCCATCAACACCGGCTTCGACGTCTGGTTCTCCTATCGCGAGCAGAAGCAGCTTCTCGCGGCGACCCAGCGCGAGCAGGCAGCAAGCGCGGCCATTCAGATCGGCCAGTTCATCGGCCAGATCGAGAGCCAGATCAGATGGCTCTCCCGCCTGCCCGCGGAGCTTTCGACCAACGAAGACGAGCGCCTGAACGCCATCCGCCTGCTGCGCCTCTCGCCCGCGATCGCTGAAATTACCGAGCTCGACGGCCAGGGCCGCGAGCAGGTGCGCGTATCGCGCAGCGTCGCGGACAGGATCGGCAGCAAAGCCGACCTTTCCACCTCGCCCGCCTTCCGCGGCGCCAATGAAAGCCGGGCCTATTACGGACCGGTCTACTTCTTCGGCGACACCGAGCCCTTCATGACGCTCGCCACGCGCGGGACCGGCCGCGAGCCCCACGTGGTGATCGCCGAAGTCAATCTCCGCTTCATCTGGGATCTCGTCGCCGGGATCAGGGTTGGCAACACCGGCAAGGCCTATGTGGTCGATCGCATGGGCGTGTTGATCGCGCATCCGGATTTGTGGCCGGCGTTGCGCCGCAGCGATCTCTCCGGACATGCCGACGTGCGCGCCGCGCTCGACGGCGTCGGGCCGCCCTCCGGCGGCCTGGTCAAGGAGGATTTTTCGGGTCAACGCGTGCTGTCGACCTATGCGACCGTCCCCTCGCTCGGCTGGCTGGTCTTCGTCGAGCTTCCGCTCAGCGAAGCCTACGCGCCGATCTACGCCTCGATCGGACGGTCGACGTTCCTGCTGATCATCCTGCTGGCCTTCGCAACCCTGGTCTCTCTCTTGCTCAGCCGGCGCATGACCGTGCCGATCCAGATGCTGACGCAGGGCGCGCGGCAGATCGGCAGCGGCGATCTCGGACTGCGGCTTGCGATCAAGACCGGCGACGAGCTGGAGGCGCTCGGCGACCAGTTCAACCGGATGGCCGCACACTTGCGCGAATCCTACGCCACGCTCGAGCGCAAGGTGATCGAACGGACCTCCGAGCTCGAGAAGGCGCGCGATCACGCCCTTGCCGAGCACGATGCCGCCGAGCGTGCGCGCAGCGTTGCGGTTGCGGCCAACGAAACCAAATCGCGCTTCCTCGCCGTGGTCAGCCATGAGCTGCGCACGCCGCTCAACGGCGTCATGGGCGTGCTGCAGCTGCTCGACGACGGCAGCCTCGGCGAGCTTCAGCGCCGCCACCTCGCAACCGCGGCCGCCTCGGGCGAAACGCTGATCGCGCTGGTTGACGCCATTCTCGAATATGCCCGCCTGGAGGCCAGCGCCGAAACGCTGGAGACGCGCGACTTCCGTCTCGACCAGCTGATCGAAACCGCGGTCGATCTGATGCGCCCGCAGGCCTTTGGCAAGGGACTGACCTTCGACCTCGCCTGCGACGCGACGGTCAACACCTCCGTGCACGGCGATCCGGTGCGGCTCAATCGCATCCTGCTCAACCTGATCGGCAACGCCATCAAATTCACTCCGCGCGGCGGGATCTCACTAAGCGCGACAACCGAGCGGCGCGATGGCGACGCGCTCCTCCGTGTCATCGTTCGTGACACCGGCATCGGCATCGCGCCCGAGATGCACGAGCGGATCTTCGAGGATTTCGTGCAGGCCGACGACAGCATCGCGCGGCGGTTCGGCGGCACCGGCCTCGGACTTGCGATCGCGCGCCGTCTCACGCGGCTGATGCGCGGCGAACTGACGGTGCAGAGCACGCCGGGCGCCGGCAGCGTGTTTACGCTTCTCGTTCCGCTCGGTCACGCCGCAGGCAGCGTCGCGCAAGGTGCGCTTCCGCCGCCATCGCAGCAACTCCGCGTGCTGCTGGTCGACGACGACCCCGTCAATTGCGAGGTCGGCGAAGCCATCCTGAACCGGCTCGGCCACCGCGCCACGATCGCAAGGAACGGCGCTGCCGCGATCGTGCTGGCCAGCAACCAGCCGTTCGAAATCATCCTGATGGATCTGCACATGCCGGACATGGATGGCGTGGAGGCGGCCACGCGCATTCGACGGCTCCCCCTGCAGCCCATGCCGCGGATCATCGTCGTGACCGCCGACGTGTCGCGCAGCACCCGCGAGCGGCTCGCAGACGCCGGGATCGCCAAGGTCGTCAGCAAGCCGATCCTCATCGGCGCGCTTCGCGAGGCGATCGAGGATGATCCCGAGCACGGCGCGACCGACGCCCAGCTCGCGACCGACGCATTGATCGACCGGCACTTTCTCGACGACCAGAAAGAGCTGCTCGGCGCCTCGCAGATCGCGAACCTCCATCGTTTGCTGAACCAGACCAGCGCAAAGCTGATCGAGGACATCGCTGGCGCTGCTGCGGCCGGCGATCACAAGCAGCTTGCGCGATCCGCGCACCAGCTCGGCAGTGCGGCGAGCGCGCTCGGCCTTGTCCGCATGTTCGAGCGCTGCCGTGACATCGAGCTGGCAGCGCCGTCGATGTCGCCCGCCGCGTGCCAGGACGCAGCGCGCGAGCTGGCCGCGCTTCGCGCGGCGTCGATGAGCGCGTTGGACGATCTGCTCGCGGCCGCCGAGCAGCAGTCGGTTAGCTAGGGCGTGAACTCATAAGCGCGAGGCAGGAGTTCGTCAGCAACTGCTGTTTATCGGCGGCATTTTTCTTCCAAGGCCTTTATGAGCAACCAGCATTTCAGGATACACCACGCGTTTTTGCAGCCGACATCCCGGTCGAACAGCCGACCAAGTTCGAGCTTGCGATCAATCTCAAGACTGCGGAGGCGTTCGGCTTCACCATGCCGCCAGCGTTGCTCGCGCGTGCTGAGCCGCCATCTATGCGGCTGGCGTCTTTGAGCGTTGCCGTTATTGAGGCATGTGAACGAATGACGCTTCTTTTTGCCACGCTGCACGAGCCCGCTTCTGGCACGAACGGGACCTCCAGCGATGTCCGACTTAGTCCCGCTCTCGGGGGTATTCCGGAAGTCCCACTTTGGCATCGCCAAGCCT
>CAWFVZ010000024.1:0-65742 GCA_963819355.1 uncultured Alphaproteobacteria bacterium
ACCAAAGGCAGCGAAGCGAGAAAAGGGATGGCCCGGATCATCTGCACGCTGCGATCGATCAAAGCTTCCGCGATCCGCGAGAAGCCGACCAGGATGCCGAGGGCGCCGCCGACCGCCGAACCGAGCGCGAATCCCGCCGCCGCGCGCAGCAGGCTCACGCCGAGATCGTTCAGCAGGGTTCCGGTGGTGACAAGCTTGTACGCCGTGCGGATCACCTTGCTCGGCGCGGGCAGCACCTGGGGCGAGAGTGATCCCGCCTGCGCGAGCGCTTCCCAGACGATGACCAGCAGCACGGGTGCAAGCCAGGACAGCAACAGAAGGCCGCGAGCGCCAAGCCTATCTGCCGATGCGCGCGATTTGTCGCTGCTCTGCGACGGCAGGCCGCCATCCGCACCGATCACCGTGCGGTCGATTTGGCTCAGTTCGATATTGCTCAAGACGTGCGACCTCGTTCTCTGTAAAATGTCCCACGAATTTGCGCCCACAGAAATAGACCGCTATTTCAATTGTCGTTCGCTCCGGAGTGATCTGCTGTCGTCGCAGTGCGGGTCCGCGACAAAGAACATCTTTTGGTCTCGGGCGTGCTTGATCTCGCCTCAAGCATTGGCGAGAAGGCATGACAATGGCCGGCAGAAGCTTGCTGGCATGAATTGGGAAAGTCACGGGAGAGCACGATGGCGACTGCGCCGCTTCGCTTCGGGATCTGGGCGCTGGTGCATGGCCCGCGGGCCGCACACCAGGACCCGGAAGAGCCCTATGATGCGTCCTGGGAGCGCAATCGGGATTTGGTGCTGGCGGCCGAGGAGCTCGGCTACAACTCCACGCTGATCGCGCAGCACACCATCAATCCGCATCAGGAAGACCTCGATCAGCTCGAGGCCTGGAGTGCTGCCGCGGCGATCGCGGCGCTGACAAAGCGGATCGAGATCATCGCCGCCATCAAGCCCTATCTCTATCATCCCGTGGTGCTGGCAAAGCTCGCGCTCGGAATCGAGAACATCAGCCGCGGCCGGTTTGCGATCAATCTGGTCAACGCCTGGAACCGCCCCGAATTGGAAAAAGCTGGGATCGGCTTTCCGGAGCATGACGCCCGCTATGCCTACGGCAAGGAATGGATCTCCGTCGTCACCCGCCTGATGGAGGGCGAGCGGCTGAATTTCAGCGGTGAACATTTCAACGTCACCGATTATGCGCTGCGTCCGACCAGTCTCTATCGCAAGCGCCCGGCCATCTATGTCGGCGGTGAATCCGAGCCAGCGCGCGATCTGGTCGCCGGCCACGGCGACGTCTGGTTCATCAACGGCCAGCCGCTGGAGGATGTGGCCGCCCTGATCGCTGATGTCGCGGCGCGTCCGCGCGGTGCGGCGCCGCCATTGCGCTTCGGCCTCTCTGCTTTTGTCATCGCGCGCGAAACCCGGGAGCAGGCGGAGGCCGCTCATGAGCGGCTGCTCAGCCTTGCCGCAAAGGATGCGCCGATGAAGGCGATCCAGAAGCAGAATACCGACCCCAAGGTTGTCATGATGCAGACCATGCAGAAGACGGCGCGCGTCGGCAGCAATGGCGGCACGGCTGCGGGACTGGTCGGCAGCTATGACGAGGTCGCGGCCCGCATCGCGGCGTTCCATGCCGCCGGCATCGAGCTCTTCATGCTGCAATTCCAGCCGTTCGAGGCCGAGATGCGGCGCTTCGCGCTGGAGGTGATCCCGCGCGTGCGGGCAAGGCAATCGGCAGGGCCTGCAGGAAGGCTGGCCCTGTCCTTACACTAGGCCGATGCCACTTCCGGCGCCTGCTTTGCGAAGCGGCTCGCCGGTCGGGGCAGGCCAAAATGATCGCGCAGCGTCGATCCCGTGTATTCGGTCCGGAACAGCCCGCGCTTCTGAAGGATGGGCACGACGGCATCGACGAAGGTTTCGAGCCCGGACGGCAGCACATCCGGCATCAAATTGAAGCCGTCGGCGGCGCCGGCCTTGAACCAGGCTTCGATGTCGTCGGCGACCTGCTCCGGCGTGCCGACGATGATGCGATGGCCGACACCGCCGCCGAGCGCGCGGATCAGCTGGCGGACGGTGAGATTGCCGCGCCGCGCAAGATTCACAGTGCCCTGGAACATCGTGTGATTGGCGTTGACCGGCAACGGCAGCGGATCGGGCAGGGGCTTATCGAGCTCAAGCAGTGCAGGGTCGATCTGGAGCGTGCCGGCAAGCCGCGCCAGGCTGTATTCGATCGGCACCAATTCCCACAGCTCGTCCTGTCGGCGCTTGGCCTCGGCCTCGGTGCTCCCGATCACGGTAGCAAGTCCCGGCAGGGTGACGATCGAATCACCGGGGCGGCCATACGCCGCCGCGCGCGCGCGCAGGTCGCGCGCATAGGCGATGCCTTCTTCGATCGACTGCGCCAGCGTGAACACGGCTTCCGCATAGGCGGCCGCGAAATCGCGCCCGTCGTTCGAGCCACCCGCCTGCACCGTGACCGGGCGTCCCTGTGGCGAGCGCGGCACGTTCAGGGGGCCAGCCACCGAATAATGCGGGCCGCGGTGGTTGATCGGGTGCACCTTCGATGTGTCGACAAAACGCGCACTCGACTTGTCGCCGACGAAGGCGTCGTCCTCCCAGCTGTCGAACAGCGCATGGACCACCTCGGTGAACTCCTTGGCGCGCTCGTAGCGCGCCTTGTGCTCCGTCACCGACGCGAGGCCGAAATTCCGGCCTGAAGCGGCATCCGCCGTGGTGACCGCATTCCAGCCCGAACGCCCGCCGCTGGCGTGGTCGAGCGTCACGAAGCGGCGCGCGACGTTGTAGGGCTCGTTATAGGTCGTCGATACCGTTCCGATCAGGCCGATGTGCTTCGTCGCGGCCGCGACCGTCGCCAGCACGATGGTCGGCTCCAGCGATGTGAAGGAGCGGTAGTCGATGCGATCGTTGACCGCCGGTGAATCCGCCAGAAAGATCGCATCGAGCTTGCCGCGCTCTGCAATCTGGGCCACCCGAACGTAATGACCGAGATCGAAGCAGGCGCGCGGATCGCTGTCCGGCAGTCGCCAGGCCGACGGATAGACGCCGGAGTGAAGCAAATTGACGTTCAGATGCAGTTGACGTGGCGGCATGGCATTTCCGGGTTCAGTGTGTTGGTCGATCGCGATGCGCAACAAGCGGGCAGCATCGAATTGTCGGATTGGCGTGTGATGTCGTTGATTTCATCCATCGGCGACGCGGCTGCGCGAATTATTTTTCAAATTGCGTTCGCGCGCGTCGTCGCGGCCCTTTGCGTGTTGCGTTTGCGCGCGACCGCGAATTACATCGCGATGCAACAAGAGATAACGCCTCGCGTGGATCGAATGAAGCGCAAACGCCCATCGTCTCTCATTTGGTGATGTTCGATGCGCCGATCGCGCGGGCGGCAGTAGAAACGAGCGCGGGTGATGCGGATGAAGAAGAATAATTTGCTGATGGGCGGCGTGGCGATTGCGCTGCTCGCGACGAATGCGGCACTTGCCGCGGAGCAGCCCGTCTCCGGTGGCGCGCTCAAATGGGGCGTCACGACCGAACCGGCCTGCTTCGATCCCCATCGTTCTTCGCAGCAGGCGGCGTTCTTCGTCGCCCGCAACTATATCAACTCGCTGATCGCCAAGAAGACCGACGGCACCTTCGCGCCGTGGCTCGCCGCGGAATGGTCGGTGTCGGCCGACGGCAAGGAGTATTCCTACAAGCTCCGCGAGGACGTCGTCTTTCACGACGGCGAGAAGTTCGATGCCGCCGCGGTGAAGGCGAACTTCGATTTCATCAAGAAGCCGGAAAACGCCGTCACGGCGGTGTCGCTGCTTCCGAACTACGATCATGCCGAGGTGGTGTCGCCCTACGTGGTCAAGCTCGTGCTCGCGAGCCCGGATTCGAGCTTCCTGGAATCGACCTCGAACGTGAAGCTGGGGCTGATCTCGCCCAAATCGCTCGAGAAGGGTGACCTCTGCGGTGGCGGCGCCGCCTTGGCCGGCACCGGTCCGTTCGTGTTCGAGAGCTACACGCGCGGCCAGTCCGCCGTGTTCGCGCGCAATCCGGCCTACAATTGGGCGCCCGGCAATGCGGCCCACAACGGCGCGGCTTATCTCGACCGCGTGACGTTCCGCTTCCTTCCGGAATACGCCGTCAGGACCGGCGCATTGATGTCGGGGCAGGTCGATTTGATCGAGGGCGTGCAGCCCACCGACGCGCCGCTGTTCGCGGAGCAGCCGGGCTTCAAGCTCCTGACTGGTCCGTCGGGTGCGAGCACCTCGTTCACGTTCAACATCAACTACACGAAGGCTCCGGCCGACGACGTCCGCGTGCGCCGGGCGCTGCGCGACGGTTTCGATCTCGAGCCGATCGTGAAGCAGGTCTATCTCGGCACGGTGCCGCGCGCCTGGTCGATTATCGGCCCGGCCAACCCGGCCTACAACAAGGCGCTGGTCGGCTCCTGGGGCAACGACGTCGCCGGTGCCAACAAGCTGCTCGATGAAGCCGGCTGGACCGGGCGCGACTCCGAAGGATTCCGCACCAAGGACGGCAAGCGCCTGTCGATCGAAGTCGGCTATCCCCAGCCCTATGTGCGCGACAGCCGCGATATCCTGATCCAGGGCGTTCAGGCCGCGCTCCGCAAGAATGTCGGTCTGGATCTGAACCTGCGGCTGATCACGGCGGGCGAGTACGCCAAGAACAACGCGAACGGCACCTGGACAATCTACCCCAACACAGACAATCCGTCGGACCCGGCGCGCGAGCTCTGGGACATGCTGGGATCGAAGGGCTTTCTCTATTCCAACATTCCCAATCCAGATGCCGAGATCACCGGCCAGATCGACGAGTCGCTGCAAACCACCGATCCGGTTCGTAAGCGGCAGCTCACTGACGCGATCCAAAAGCGCGGTGTTGATCAGGCTTTCATCGTGCCGTTGTTCGCGCCGAGCTGGTTCCTGGCGGCGAAAAGCAATGTCAACGGTCTGGGCTTCGAGGCCGGCCTTGAACTCGCCGTCCAGCGCCTATGATTTCTGGATTGCGAAGAAGTAACGCCCATGTGGTGGCGCATCATCTCCAGGCTATTCACCAGCCTGGTGGTGGCCTGGGCAAGCGTGACGGCGACGTTTCTCGCGCTGCACGCCTTGCCGGGCCGCATCCAGGACATCCTGGCCGGCGATCTCGAATATCCCGGCCTGCGCGAGGCGATCGCGACCGAGTGGGGCCTCGATCGCAGCCTGCCGGCGCAGTATCTCGATTTCGTGCTCCGAATTCTGCGCGGCGATTTCGGGACGTCCTATGTGCTGCGTCAGCCGGTCATTGAGGTCGTCGGGTCGCAGCTGCTGCCGACGGTCGAACTCGCGCTCACGGCGGGTCTCCTCGCCATCGTCCTGGCCGGTGCCATCGCGCTTCTGACGGCAGGGCGCGGGCGATTCTCGCGGGAGCTGGCCTCGTTCGTCGAGCTGGTGTTCGCCTCTACGCCGGTGTTCTGGCTCGGAATCCTGCTCCTGATGGCCTTCTCGTTCAATTTGCGATGGTTTCCGGTATCTGGCGCGGAAGGATGGAGCTCGCTCGTTCTCCCGTCGATCACCCTGGCGCTGCCGACGGCGGGCCTGCTGACACAGGTGCTGCGCGAGGCCATGGAGAAGACACTCGACCAGCCCTTCGTGACGACCGTGCGCGCACGTGGCGTCGGCGAGTTCGTGATCCGTTGGCGCCACGTGCTCCGGCATGCGCTGCTCCCGGTCGTTACCCTCGGCGGCTGGCTGATTGGCGGCCTGCTTGGTGGTGCCGTGATCACCGAGAAGGTGTTCGGCCGACCGGGGCTGGGCACCGTGACCTTGGGCGCGGTGCTGACCCACGACGTGCCGGTGGTGCTCACAGTCGTGCTGCTCGCGGCCTTCATCCACGTCGCGGCCTCCACGATACTCGACATTCTCTATGTGCTGATCGATCCAAGGCTGAGGGCTCAATGACCGCGCCATCTCACCGCTCGTTCGACCGCGCTGTCGCGCTCGATGCGCCCGACGATGTTGCCGGTCTGGAGACACAGGCGTTCGAAATTCGTGAGCGCCGCCGGTTGCCGCTCGGACTGATCCTGTCATGTCTGTTCGTTGCCGTACTGATCTTTGCCGCAGTGGCACCATCGCTGTTCACGCATTTCGATCCGCTGATCGGAGAGTTCACGGAAGGCCTGAAGCCGCCGGGCTGGGCCCACCTGTTCGGCACGGATCGCCTGGGCCGCGACGTATTCGCGCGAACGATCTTCGGCACCCGCTACTCGCTCCTGATCGGCTTTGGCGGCGTCGCCGTAGGCCTTGCCTTCGGCATCGTGCTCGGCATCCTTGCCGGACAGCGCAACCGCATCCTGGACGAGGCGGTGTCGCGCCTGTTCGACATGCTGTCGTCGTTTCCGGGCGTCCTGCTTGCGATGCTGATCGTGACCTTCCTCGGGCAGGGCATGCTCAATATCGCGATCGCTGTCGGCATCGCCGGCATCCCGAAATTCGGCCGCGTGGTGCGGGCGCAGACACAGCTGATCAGGGACGCCGATTACGTGACGCAAGCCGCGGTCTACGGATTGAGCCGCTGGCAGGTCTTCGTCCGGCACGTGCTGCCTAACGTCCTGGTCGCCGTCCCAATCATTGCCACCGTCTATATCGGCAGCACGATCCTGATCGTATCAGGCCTGAGCTTCCTCGGGCTCGGACCGCAGCCGCCGACGCCGGAATGGGGCGTGATGCTGGCGGAGAGCCGAGACGTGTTGCGCGTCGCCTGGTGGCCCGGTGTTTTTCCCGGCCTTGCCATCACCGCGACCGTGATCGCCTTCAGCGTGATCGGCAATCACTTGCAACAGAGATTTGAAGGGCGGCTCGCATGAGCAGCGTGGCTTCGCAGAAGGATCGCGCGGCGCCGATCGTCGAGGTGCAGGGGCTGAGCATCGGCTTTGCTGGCGCCAATGGCGGCAAGCCGATTGTTATCGATTTCGATCTGACGATCAGGCCCGGCGAATGCGTTGCGCTTGTCGGTAAGTCAGGCTCGGGCAAGAGCATCACCGCGCGCAGCCTGCTCAATCTAGCCGGCGATGGAGCGAGGACCGCCGCGCATCGGTTCGAGATCAAGGGTCGCGATGCCCGCAATCTCACTGAAGCGGACTGGCGCAAGCTGCGCGGGACCGTGACGGGGCTCGTGATGCAGGATGCCCTGGTTTCGCTCGATCCCCTGCGCACGATTGGCCAGGAGGTCGCCGAGGTCATTTCGACCCATCGTATCCTGACCGATCCGGACGCCATTCGCGACCGGACCCTGGAGACGCTCGGTAAGGTCGGCATCCCCAATCCGGCCGATCGTGCCCTGCAATATGCGCATCAATTGTCGGGCGGCCTGCGGCAGCGCGCGCTGATCGCCTCCGCAATCGCGGCCGATCCGGATCTGATCATCGCGGACGAGCCGACGACCTCGCTCGATGTTACCGTCCAGGCGCAAGTGCTCCAGGTCCTCTCCGAGAGAATTCGCGCGGGTGCGGGCCTGCTCCTGATCAGCCATGACCTCGCCGTGGTGGCGGGGATTGCGGACCGCGTGATCGTGATGCGCGATGGCAGGGTGGTCGACAGCGGACCGACCCGCGATGTCCTCACGCATCCGCGACATCCGTATACGAGGCAATTGATCGCGGCCGTGCCTTCAACGCAGTCGCGGGGATCGCGGCTTGCTTCCGCGCGATTTGAGCTCGACGCAGCCGCGAGCGGAGGAGCGATGGCCATCGTTCGCGAGCCTCTGCCCGCGCGCCGGGCCGCCGGTGAGGTCGTGCTTGAAATCGAGAAGATCTCGAAAAGCTTCGTCTCCGCGAAAGCTGCGGGACGCGCGGCGACGGTCGTGTTGCAGGACGTGAGCTTCGATGTCAGGGCGGGCGAGGTCATCGGCATTGTCGGAGAATCCGGCTCCGGCAAATCCACCTGTGCGAAGATCGTTCTGGGCCTGCTTGCCCCGGACGAGGGCGAGGTGCGATTGCTCGGACAACCTTGGTCGTCCGTCGCAGAGGGCCGGCGCCGTCCACTTCGCCGTAAGTTGCAATACATTCCCCAGGACGCGCTAAGCAGCTTCGATCCGCGCTACCGCGTCAGCGACATCATCGCCGAGAATCTTCCGTCACACGGGAGCCGCATCGCACGCCTGGACCACATCGTGTCATTGCTCGAACTGGTTGGTCTGAGCGCCGATCATCTCGATCGCCCGCCGCGTTCTCTGTCGGGCGGCCAGCGTCAGCGGGTCTCGATCGCAAGAGCACTCGCGGCCGAGCCGGCCATTATCGTTTGCGATGAGCCGGTTTCCGCACTTGATATCTGCATCCAGGCTCAGGTGCTCGATCTGCTAGCGGAGCTGCAATCGCGGCTTGGAACCGCGCTGCTCTTCATCTCGCACGATCTGGGCGTCATCGAGCACCTCTGCGATCGCGTGCTCGTCTTCCAGGACGGCCGGATTGTCGAGCAGGGCGCCACCGAAGCGGTGCTTGGGCGACCGCAGCATGCCTACACCCAGACCCTGCTGGCCTCCGTGCCGGATATCCAGCGCGGACTAAGTGAAGGCTTTACCGCGGCTTAGCGGCCAGCGAGGCTCAGGACCCCTTCGGTGACCAGATCTTGATCGCGGTGGTGTCGATCTTCACCGGGATCAGGCCTTCGGCGTGAAACGCGTCGGCAATGCGTTGCTGCTCCGATAGGCCCGGGCCGGTGACCGCGCCCACCTGGTAGGAGCGGTGGCTGTTGGCCTCTTCGACAGTTGCTGCGTCGATGCCCCAGAGCCCGGCAAGCAACGTGGCCGCGTCCTTCGGCTGGGCCTTCACCCATTTTCCGGTCTCGGAGAGCTTGGCGAAGATTACATTGAGGACGTCGCCATGCTTGTCGGCGTACGCCGCCGAAGCGAGATAGTAGCGCTTGTAGCTTGCGAGGCCGTTGCTGCCGTCCGCTAGGATGCGACCGTTGGACTGATGGAGCGCACTGGTCAGGAATGGATCCCAGGCGACCCAAGCATCGACATTGTTGCTGACAAAGGCCGCGCGGCCGTCTGCTGGCGTCAGGTAGGCGGGCGTGATGTCCTTAAAGCTGAGCCCGGACTTCGCCAGTGCGGCGAGCAGTAGATAGTGGCTGCCGGCTCCCTTGGTCACCGCGATCTTTTTGCCCTTGAGATCGGCGATTGTCTTGAGCGGGGACGATTGCGGAATCACGATCGCCTGCGCCGCGGGCGAGGCGGCTTCCGCCGCGATATAGGCGAGCTTGGCGCCGGCGGCCTGCGCGAAGATCGGCACCGTGTCGGCCACGTCGGCACCGAAATCGATACTGCCGATGTTGATGGCCTCCAGCAGCGGCAGGCCGCTGGTGAATTCGTGCCAGGAGATGGTGACGCCAAGCGGCGCAAGCGCCTTCTCGAGCTCTCCGTTCGTCTTCAGGATTGCCGTCAGTGTCGAGGATTTCTGGTAGCCGATGCGGAGCTCTTCGGACATGGCCGGGCAGGCGAACGACGACACAACGAGCGCAGCTGCGGCGAGGGCCCGCAGGCGGGACGCGAAATGATGCATTGAGAGTTCCTGTTCAATGAGGCTGAGCTGCTACCTTCAATTTGCGGGCAATCGAGGTCGCGTGGCAATTTCGCAGTCAGGCGCAGAAGGAAATGAACGTTCTCTCGTGAGCCGCGATCGCAGAATAGAATTGCCGATCGCAGCTAGTGTTTGGCCGCGGTGGCGCGGATCGCCGCGGCCAGTGTCCGCAATGATTGCTTGGTCCGTTGGTCGCTGGGGCTCGCATGCAGCACAACGTCTCGTGACGGGAGCGGAGGCAGGCCTAGTTGGGTGCCCACATCGATCGTATCGAGGGGAGCGACGCGTCGCCCGAGAGCGGCAACCGCCAGACCTGCCGAGATCGCCGCGCCGATGGTGGCAACGCCGCCGCCGACGAAGACTTCGGTCCAGGCGATGCCGGCCTTGTTGAGTGCGTCGACCGCCATGCTGCGCACGCTGCAAGGATCGGCCTGCGTGGCGAGCCGCAACGGCTCGCCGTGATGATGCTCGAAATCCGGCGCTGCCATCCATCCGAATGTCTCCTTCAGGATGACCTCGCCGCCGCGCCTCCGGTTGTCGTGGCGTAGCACGATCGCGGCGTCGATCGCTCCGCGATCGAACTCATCCAGCACCTGGCGCGAGGTGGACACGCGAATCTCGAGCACGAGGCCCGGCTCTGCGCTCTTCATGCGTCGCAGCAGGACCGGTAATTCCGCGCCGACAATATGGTGGCTGATGCCGACGACGAGCCGGCGCCGCTCCAGGCCGAAGCAGCCAAATGCACCATGGTGGGCCGCAAGCAGGGTTCGCGCCGGTGCAAGGAAGGCGTCACCATCCGCGGACAGGCGTACCAGCCGCGGTGTGCGATCCAGCAGCCTTCGCCCGAGCTCGTCCTCGAGCCGCTTGATCTTCAGGCTGACGGCCGATTGCGTCGTGTCCATCGCTTCGGCTGCCCGCGTAAAACTCTTCAGATCGGCGGTCAGCACGAAGGCCTGCACCGCTTCGATGTCCAGCGTCTTCATCGCAATCATTCCAATTTTCAATCACTGAAACATCATTTCATATCGTTTTTAAATGATCAATCGGCGGCTATCTCTTTCATGGGCTGAAGTTCAACGAAGAGACATGCCAGATGACTATCGCTCACTACATTCATCGCCTTCCCGCCGACTACGACATCGGGATCATCCGCAGACGCGCCCGGGAGCGCGGCGCACTGTGGAACGACGTTCCCGAGCTGTACTTCAAGGGGTTCCTACTGCGCGAGCGTGACCGCTTCGGCGCGATCGCCAGCAGCTATTCGTCGCTCTATCTCTGGCGAACAGACGAAGCGTTCCGGAATTTCCTGGTGAGCGGCCGCTACAAAGTCGTCACCGATAGTTTTGGCCGGGCGGACATTCAAACCCGCTTTTCGCTCGACGCGCGGCGTGGCCGATCCAGCGATCCCCGTTTCATCTACAAGCACGAGCTGAGCATCCCGATCGACGCTGATCTGACCGCAACCTTCGCCGCCGAGATCGCGCGCAATCGCGAAGCAGCGGAACGGACCGGAACGGTCGCTGCGGTCGTTGGGGTGGATCCTCAAAATTGGACAATCACGCGCATCCTGGTGTCTGAACAGGAGCCGACCAGAGAGGGAGATGCAGTCGCCTATGAGGTCCTGCACCTCGCTCGTCCGCTTCTCGATTCGCTGCCGTCCGCGAGCTCTCGATGAGCTACCGGTTCGAAGCCGGACGCATCTATCGGATGCCGACCCATTTCGGGCCGGCTCCGGGCCCGCGTCAACTACCAGCCGGCGTTGTCGGCGATCGAGGCAGGAGTCCCCGCCGGCTTTCGGTTGCGGCAAGTTTTCTGACCGATGCCGCGCAGCTCGAGCGTCATTTGCCGGAGGGATTTTGGCTGGCCGGCGAGGCAGTCGTCACTGTGGAATTCCACTACATGACGGAGATCGACTGGCTCGCCGGGCGGGGCTACACCATGATCCACGTCGGCTGGCCCGCGCGGTTCGGCGGCGCGCGGGACCGCGCGACAGGACGCTTCCTTGCGGTGGTCTGGGAGAGCCTTGCTGACCCGATCATCACCGGGCGCGATGAGATCGGGCATCCAAAACTCTACGCCGAGGTCGACGCGCCCCGGCAATGGGACGGTGTGCAACTCTGCACGGCCGGTTGGATGGGCTTTCGGTTCCTCGAACTCTCCGTGGCCGATCTGCGCGCTGCGCCGATCGAGCAGGCGCCGCCCTCATCCGACGGAACGCTGATGCTGAAATATGTCCCGCGCACGGGTGCCTGGGGCGAGCACGACCTCTGCCAGGTGACGCTGACGCCGGCGGCCGACCCGGACAGCATCGTCGAATCGCGACAACTTGGTCACGGCGCCGTGCGTTTCCATCGCGCCGCCTGGGCGGACCTGCCGACCATGTACCACGTCGTGAACGCACTGGCCGAACTGCCCGTCATCGAGCAGCGCGGCGGACGGGTGCAGCATTCGCGGGGCGGCAAGCCTTACCTCGACCAGAAAGTGTTGTTGTAACGGGTTGCGACGGTTGCGCCCTCGATCACGGCGATGAACGAGGAAGACAGTCTGGTTCAGCCTCGTTCGACGAGCGGGAGCTGCGTGCGGTGTAGTCTTCGCGAAAGATCAGAAAGCTGGCCAACGCAAGGATCCAGACGGACATTCCGCCATAGAGCAGCACCAGCCTGAAGCCATGGATTAGCGCCTCCTGTAGAACGCTGTCTGCCGCCGGCAGGAAGGCAAGTTCGGGGAAGTCGGACGCGCGGGCGGTACCGCCTGCTATCCTCTGAGCGAGATCCTGTAGCCGGCCTGCATCGAGCGCTACGGGCAGCGTGTTGCTCAGCCATGAGGAAATACCTGCGATCAGGATGAATCCCATCACGGCGATATTGATCGCCAGAGAGATCATGCGCGCGCTCATGTCGATGCCCGAGGCCATGCCGGCCCGCGTACTCGACACCGAGGCGGTGGTGACATTGGTGACCGGTGTGTTGGTGAGACCGAGACCTGTGCCCGCGATCAAGCACCCCGGCAGAAGCGTCAACCAAGTGACGTGCGCGACGCCGCTGCCTACCCACATCAGCACGAAGCCAAGACCGATGGTGAAGAGGCCGGCCGGAATCGCGATGCCTCCGCCAAACCTCAGCAAGATGCGCTCGCCAATCGGCGGGATCACCAGCGTCGGAAGCGTGTAGGCCAAAAGTGCCACGCCGGAGGCCAAATTGCCGTAGCCGAGGGCGCCATGAAAGAGGATCGGAAGGTAGATCATGAACGGCCAGAAGCTGAAGTTCATGCCGGCCGATCCGATGAGTGCGCCCGAAAAGGCCCTGATCCGGAAGACAGAGAAGTCGAACATCGGCCGGGTGCTGCGCGTCTCGGCCAGCACGAAAGCGAGGAAGCCAAGGATGGCGGCAGCGATGATTGCCAGACCGGTCGGGCTGGCGAAGCCGGAATCAGAACCTTGCGTGATGTAGAAGGCCACGCAAAAGACCGACGTGGACAGCGTCGCGATGCCCGCGATGTCGAGATGCTTTGCATCGGGATCGCGCGACTCCTGCACGCCGATTACGGCGAGCGCTGCCGTAACGATGGCGAGCACGGCATGGATCAGGAATACCCATTGCCAGCCCGAGATCGCGACGATCGCCGCGCCGATGATGGGGCCGAATCCGAGACCAATTCCGAAGATGATACCCCAGGCCGAAAAGGCACGCGCGCGCTCTGGTCCCTCCTGGAATTGATGGGAGAGAACCGCGACCTGACAGATCAGCATGGCCCCGCCGCTCATGCCCTGAAGGAAGCGGCTCAGGATGAGTACGAGAGCGTCCTGTGCCAGGCCACAGATCAGCGAGGCAAGGCCGAACACGAGAATGCTGACGACGAACACCCGTTTTCTGCCATAGCGGTCCGCCAGGGTGCCTGTTGCCATCAGCACCGTCGTGACCGCGATCGTGTAGGCATTCATGATCCACTGGAGCTGCTGGAAGTCGGCATGCAGCACCGTTTCCAGCGTCGGCAGGATCGTCGGGACGCTGGAAATCTCCAGCCCGAACATGAGGGACGCGAGGCACGCGGCTGCCAGGGCGATCGTGTTTCGTCGTGATGTCGGGATCGTCACAGCTGTTACCTCCAGGCCTGATGCCAATGGCTGACGCGCAGGCAAAGAGGTTCGCTTCAACAAGGAAGCGTTGGTTTCATGTGCGCTGCCCCGCGTCAGGCGGGGCGAACATAGGGACCCCTTGAACACAACAAAACCGGATCGATATAGATTTCAGAGACAACAAATTCGGATGATGGAATGCTCTCGCTCGATGTCGATGCCGTCAGAGCCTTTGTGACGGTTGCTGATCTCCATAGCTTTACGCGCGCAGCTGAAGCGCTCGGCACGACGCAAGGCGCGATCAGCGTGAAGCTGAAGCGGCTCGAGGACCGCGTTGGACACAGGCTGATCGAACGGACGCCGCGATCGGTGCGGCTATCGGCGCAAGGGGCTGCCTTCCTGCAAGGCGCGCGGGATTTCATCGCAGCTCACGAACGCGCGATTGCCGGGCTCAACGCGCCGCCCCGTCACTTCGGCCTTGGTATTGCGGCGCATGTCGCAGGGCCGGAGGTGCCGGCCTTGCTGTCGCGGCTCCATGCCCACGACCCGAATCTGACCATCGAAGTTCAGCTCGACAACTCGCGCAATCTCTTGGACTTATTCGAGCAGGGGCGATTGGACGCGGCCATCGTCCAGCGCGAGGACGATCGCCGCGATGGAGAGACGCTGGCGCATGAGCGTTTTGGCTGGTTTGCGGCACAAGGGTTCGAGCACAGGCAGGGCGAGCCCTTGCGCCTCGCCGCTCTGGCTCCGACTTGCGGCGTCCGCAACACCGCAACGCAAGCGCTGGATGCGGCCGGAATAAAATGGACCGAGGTGTTCCTTGGAGGTGGATCGTCAGCTGTCCACGCCGCCGTATTGGCCGGATTGGCGATAGCACCATTGTCGTATCGGATAGCACCGGTTGGCACCATCGATGTCGGGGAGCGCCTTGGCCTTCCTCAACTTCCTTCGTCCGAAGTCGTGCTTCACTCATCCCTGACGGATCGCCGGTCCCGGGCCGCGCTGGGCGTGTTGGCAGCCGCATTCCGGGAACATCGTTCGCCGACCGCTTGAGGCCGTTATTCGGCCGCGTGGGATCGAGGCGTATCCGTGACGGATGACAGACGACGGAAGCCGGCGCCCGGATGCGTTGCGTGCAATCGCGGACCCCGGCCGGGAAACAGCTTTTCGCGCAGCGTGCCCTCGCGATAGGCGGTCTTGTAGACGCCGCGGGATTGGAGCTCCGGGACCGCGAGATCGACGAAGGCATTGAGCGATTCCGGCACGACGAGGCGAAACAGATTGAAACCGTCGACGTCGGTGTCTTCTGCCCAGGAGATCAGTTCGTCCGCGACGTCTTGCGGCGAGCCGACCACAAAGGGGGACCTGGCACCGGCGCGGCTCAACTTCGCGAGGTCACCGACATGGACCGGCCGATCGCTGCGTACCGTGAAATTCTCGACCATCGACTGGATGGCGTTGCTCTCGACATATTCGATCGGCTGGTCCGGCCGGTAGGTCGAGAAATCGATGCCGGTCCAGCCCGACAGCAAGGCGAGCTGGCCGGTCTGGTCGACGTGCTGCGCGTAGTCGTCAAGCAGGTCGTTCGCCTCGCTGCGGGTCGGCGCCACGATCACGGTCGCGCCGGCAAACAGGCGGATGTCGTAGGGATCGCGGCCATAGTCCTTGGCCGCACTCCGGATCTCGCGGACGGCGCGCGCCAGGATCGGTTTGGTCTGGCCGTTGAGAAAGATCGCCTCCGCATGCCTGGCCGCGAAGGCGCGGCCTCGTTTCGAGGTGCCGGCCTGATACAGAAGCGGAGTTCGCTGTGGCGAGGGCTCGGCGAGATGGATGCCGTCGACCTTGAAATAGGGGCCTTCGTGCAGGACCCGATGGAGCTTGGCCGGGTCCGTGAAGATGCGGGCACTGCGGTCGCGGCGTACTGCATCGTCCTCCCAACTTCCCTCCCATAATTTGTAGCTTGCGTTAAGAAAGTCCTCGGCCGCGTCGTAACGGTCGTCGTGAGCGCTGCCGGCCGGAAGGCCCATGCCACGGGCGCCACTGTCGAGATAGCCGGTGACGATGTTCCAGCCGATCCGGCCTTTGGTGAGGTGGTCGAGCGTCGAGAAACGGCGAGCCAGTTGATAGGGATGCTCGAAGGTCAGGTTTGAGGTGATGCCAAAGCCGAGATGGCTGCGTGACGCTTGCCATGGCGGAAACAAGCAAGGTCGGATCCGCATTGGGGAGCTGCACCGCATGTGCGGCGGCCGTGTCGGCGCTGCCGCCATAGACGTCGTATACGCCGAAGACGTCCGCCATGAAAATGCCGTCGAGCAGTCCCCGTTCCGCGGTCCTTGCGTAGTCGATCCAATAGTCGAGTGTATTG
Organism: uncultured Alphaproteobacteria bacterium; assembly: GCA_963819355.1. Lineage (GTDB taxonomy): Bacteria > Pseudomonadota > Alphaproteobacteria > Rhizobiales > Xanthobacteraceae > Bradyrhizobium. The sequence goes on from CAWFVZ010000024.1 coordinate 16,020, forward strand.
TAGTCGATGGACGCATCGCGCGGGTGAGACCACAGGCCCGCCCAATTGTGGCTCGGCGCCGTCATGTTGAAGGCGTTGAAACGCAATTCGCGCGGTCTCGTCATCGTCGGATCCTGTCGTCAATTGCGAAGACATTTCTATCGGCCAGATGATTCCTACCATTTTGCGCGAGTGGGTTTGTTTCCAATTCGGCGAATGATCGGGAAGAAACGAATTCCGAAACGGTGATGATGCAGCATGCGCATCGCTATTTTTTCCAGCCGCTCGACAGCCCGAAAATCCAAACGCATCATTTCGTTCCCTTGGCATTGCGCATCGCGCGTGCTCTCGAGATCGAAGGAGTTGCAGATGGCTTTGGAGACCCGGAACTTCGAGACGCTGGCGTTGCACGGTGGATCGTATCGCACCGATCCCGCGACCGGCGCGGTTGCGGTTCCGATCTATCAGACCACATCCTTCCAGTTCGAGAACACCGATCACGCCTCGCGCCTGTTCGCGCTCGAACAGCTCGGTCCGATCTACACCCGCATCGGCAACCCGACCCAGGAAGCCTTCGAAACGCGGCTGGCTGCGCTCGAGGGCGGCGTGGCGGCCCTTGCCGTTGCTTCGGGCCAGACGGCTTCCGCTTTCTCGATCTTCAATATCGCGCAGGCCGGCGACAACATCGTGTCGTCGACGGACCTCTATGGCGGCACCTGGACGCTGCTGTCGCAGACTTTGAAGCAATTCGGCATCGAGGCCCGCTTCGTCGATCCCTCGGATCCCGAGAATTTTCGACGGGCCACGGACGCAAAGACGCGAGCCTATTTCGGCGAGACGCTCCCAAATCCGAAGCTGAATGTCTTTCCGATCAAGGAGGTCGCGGATATCGGCCGCTCGCTCGGCGTTCCGCTCATTCTCGACAACACGGCTTCGCCCCTGATTGCGCGTCCGTTCGAGCACGGCGCCGCGGTGGTGGTCTATTCCACGACCAAATATATCGGTGGCCATGGCACCGCCATCGGTGGCGCCATCGTCGATGGCGGCAATTTCGACTGGGCGGCACATGCGGACCGCTTCCCGCTTCTGAACAAGCCCGATGAGGCCTATCACGGCGCAATCTGGACGGAGGCCGCGAAGCCGCTGGGGCCGATCGCTTACATTCTGCGGGCCCGTGTCAAGCTGTTGCGCGATCTTGGCGCATCGATCGCGCCGCAAAATGCCTTCCAGTTCATCCAGGGTCTCGAAACCCTGCCGCTGCGCATCCGCCAGCATAACGAGAATGCGATCAAGGTCGCGAACTTCCTCGCCAAAAGCGCCTCGGTGTCGAACGTGATTTTCCCGGGGCTGCAAAGCGGGGAGAACAAGCGCCGGGCCGATGCGTATCTGAAGGGCGGCTACGGCGGCCTCGTCGGCTTCGAGCTGAAAGGCGGCGTCGAGGCGGGGCGGCGCTTCATCGACGCGCTGAAACTGTTCTATCACGTCGCCAATATCGGCGATGCCCGATCACTGGCCATTCATCCGGCCTCGACAACGCATCAGCAGCTCACCGCAGCAGAACAACTCGCCGCTGGCGTCACGCCTGGCTATGTCCGGCTGTCCGTCGGAATCGAGCATCCGGACGACATTCTTGCGGATCTTGGTCAGGCACTGACAGCCGCCGGCGCTGACGCCAGTGCCCGCAAGGCCGCCTGAATCACATCATCTGAATGAATGGACTTGAGACAATGAGAACTGTTCTTCGTGCTGCCCAGGCCGTGGGCCTCTGGCTTGCACTCACTGCCGCTGCTTTCGCCGACGGGCCGTTGAAAATCGCGACCAGCGCCGGTCCGGTCGGACAGCTGGCGGCCTTTGCCGCCAAGCTCGCCAAGGAAAAGGGGCAGGACGTCAAGATCGTCGAGCTCTCGGACTGGGTAGCGCTGAACGAAGTCGTCAACAGCGGCGAGGTCGACGCCAACCTGTTTCAGCACGCAACCTATCTGGCGCTCCAGAACAAGCAGCGCGGTTTCAACCTGGTGCAGGTCGACAAGGTCGGCGTGATCGCACCGGTCGGCCTGTTCTCGAAGAAGATCAAGAAGCTCGACGAGATCAAGTCCGGCGACAGCGTCGCCATTCCGAACGAGCCGCTCAACGGCGCCCGCGGGCTGATTCTGCTCGAGCGGGCCGGGCTGATCAAGCTGGCACCGGGCAAGGGCTTCTCGGTCAGCAAGTTCGACATCATCGAGAATCCGAAGAACCTCAAGATCGTCGAGCTCGACCCGGCGCAGACCTATCGGTCGCTCGACGACGTAACGCTGGCGCTCGTCAACATCACTTACCTCATTCCGGCCGGCGGCGATCCGAAGTCCGCCCTGATCATCGATCGCACCGTCGACGACGGGCTCGTGCTGCGCTTCACGGCCCGGCCGGACAAGAAGGACGATCCGCGTCTGAAGGCCTTCATCCAGGTGTTCAACTCGCCGGAGGTGAAGCAGTTCATCGAGGAGAAGATCCCGGCGTTCATTCCGGCCGGGTTTGGCAGCTAGGCGAGCGCGCTACGCAAGGACATCGCGCCATGATCTATGTCGTCGACGTCGATCATATGAGCCTTGCGTTCGCGGCTAAAAGCGAGAGGCAGGCCGCGCGGATTGCCGGATCACGGCGGTTTGCGCGCGCGATCGGCCGGTCTTGCCTGGATCGACAGGTCTCGGAGACCTCAAACTATCATCCGCGCGTTGCGACAGTCCGGGAGCGTGTCGTCTTCCACGATATGTCTGCCGAATTCGACGATGCCGCGGCAGACATTCTGGTCGCCCGTGTCGCGTAGCCGGGACAGAGACCCGTGCTCTGAGTGGAGCGCCTTGGTCGACGTGCCGTCGCGCTGCTTGCGTGGGGATCCTTGGTGTTGCGTCGTTGTGGTGTTGCCACACAGCAGTCAATTCGGAGACGAACGATGACAAACTCACCTGGTCGTGCCGAGAAGCTGTCGAGTTCGGCAGGATCCGTCGTGTTCGACGCGGATGTCCTTGTGCTCGGTGGCGGTCCCGCGGGCACATGGGCCGCGATCAGCGCCGCGGCACATGGCGCGCGCGTCGTGCTGGCGGATAAGGGATTTTGCGGGACCTCCGGTGCGACTGCGGCCGCCGGCACCGGCGTTTGGTATGTCGACCCCATTCCCGAACGCCGCGAGGCCGCGATGGCCAGCCGCGAGAAGCTGGGCGGGTATCTCCAGGACCGCCGCTGGATGGTGCGCGTGCTGGATCAGACCTATGCCCAGAGCAACCAGCTCGCCGATTGGGGCTATCCCTATCCTGCAGATGAGGACGGCAAGCCGCAGCGGAATTCGCTCCAGGGCCCTGAATACATGCGTCTGATGCGCAAACGGACAAAGCAGGCCGGCGTCACCATCCTCGATCACGCGCCGGCGCTCGAATTGCTCGTTGACGAGGACGGCGTGGTTGCCGGCGCGGCGGGCCTGCGGCGCCAGAAAGGCGACCGCTGGGTTGTCAATGCCAAGGCCGTGGTGATCGCGACGGGCGGCTGCGCCTTCCTGAGCAAGACCCTTGGGTCGAACGTGCTGACCGGCGACGGCTATCTCCTCGCCGCCGAGGCCGGTGCCGAGTTCACCAGCATGGAGTTCTCGAATGCGTACGCGATCTCGCCGGCCTTCGGCTCGGTGACGAAGACGCTGTTCTACAGCTGGGCAAGCTTCACCGACGAGAAAGGCAGCGTCATTCCGGGAGCCTCGTCGAAGGGCGGCCGTTCCGTGATTGCGCGCGCGCTGCGGAAGGGCGCCGTGTATGCCCAGCTCGACGAAGCCGATGCCGAGACCCAGCGGCACATGCGCATCTCCCAGCCGAACTTCTTTCTGCCGTTCGACCGGACCGGTATCGATCCCTTTACGCAGCGCTTCCCGATTACGTTGCGCCTCGAGGGCACCGTCCGCGGCACGGGCGGCCTGCGTATTGTCGACGATAGTTGCGCGACGACCGTGCCGGGTCTCTACGCGGCGGGCGACGCAGCGACGCGCGAGTTGATCTGCGGTGGATTCACCGGCGGCGGCAGCCACAATGCGGCCTGGGCGATGTCGTCAGGATATTGGGCAGGCCAGGGTGCCGCCGAGTTCGCGCGGCAGTTGGGCACTACGACTAAGCGTCAGGCGCTTCGACGCGGCACCGTTGCTCTGCGTTCCGGCAATGGGCGACCATTGCCCGGCGGTCAGCTCGCACGAAACGTTCAAGGACGAGGTGTTTCCGTACGAGCTGAACTATTTTCGCGAGGCGGGCCGGCTCGGCGAGTCACTGCGCCGTCTGGATGGCTTCTGGTCGGATGCCTCGCACGGCGGTGCGGCGGAGGAGCAGGATTTGCTTCGCGCCCGCGGAGGCGGCTGCCATGCTCGCGACAGCGCGCTGGATGTATCGCAGCGCGTTGGCGCGTCAGGAAAGCCGGGGAATGCATCGCCGCGACGACTTCCCTGAGCTGGATGACCGCTACCGCCACTATGTGACGACCGGAGGCCTTGACGAGGTTTGGACCTCGGCGCGGCCGCTGGCGTCCGCTCAGTATTCGGAGGCCGCGGAGTGATCGAAGTCATTGATAGCGAGCGCTGCACCGCTTGCGATATCTGCGTGAACGTGTGCCCGACCAACGTCTTCGACAAGACCGACGGGGTTCCCCGTGATCGCCCGGCAGAACGACTGTCAAACCTGCTTCCTCTGCGAGCTCTATTGTCCCGAGGACGCGCTGTTTGTCTCTCCGTTCGCTGATGCACCTCAGGAGGTCGATGTTGCGGCGTTGAAAGATACCACTCTGATGGGGAGCTATCGACGTGCGGTCGGGTGGACCGAGGAAAGCCGGCAGCTGCGAGCGGCCGATCGGAGCTACCGGCTGTTCGGCCATTGAAGATCATGTCGAGCCGGGAGAACGGACATGAGTGGAGACCACCTTTTCCTGTTGAAGCCAGGATTTGAAGATCCCGAACGGCCGGGGCGCTTTTTCGTCTGCCCGCACTGCAATGCGATCGAGGGATTGCTCGCGTCGTTTCCCGGACTGGCAATGCAGATCGCAGTGCACCGCCTCCCATTCGCGCAGCCACGAACCACTCTCGTCGAGATCCTGGGCGAGCAGCATCAATCGCTTCCGGTTCTGGTCTTCGACGAAAGCCGGCCGGTGCCCGAGGACGCCGATGTAGCCAACGGTCGGCGCTTCATCGGTTCGTCGGAGCAGATACTCCACTATCTGGCCGATCGCTATGCATTTCCACGCGTTCATCGTTAGGAGCCATCCATGACATCAGATCGACGTGATACTTGGTCCCGGCGCGGGGTGCTTGGCCTCGCGGGGCTCGCTGGCGTGACTGCGCCGTTCGGCCTGATGCAGGCTGCGCGTGCCTTTCCGGCGCTTGGCCTCGGCCAAGTCGCCGATCCCCTGAGCGGCGCGCCCATCTGCAAGGTCGCGGGCTCCGAGGAAGCGCCGAAGGGCCTGCCCCGTCACATTCGCTTTGCCTATAACGGCACCGGCATCTGTACGGCGGCGGTGCCGGTCGCGCTGCACAGGGGATTCTTCTCGCGTCACAATCTGGACGTGGAATTCCTGCAACTGGCGGGCAATACGGATCAGATGCTCCAGGCACTCGCGACGGACAAGGCGGATGCTGGCTCGAGCATGCTGCTCAACTGGCTCAAGCCCCTGGAGCAGGGCATCGACGTCAAGCTGACGACGGGCCTGCACGGGGGCTGCACGCGCCTGTTCGTGCGCAAGGAGTCAGGCTTCAAGGACATCAGGGATCTCAAGGGCAAGACGATCGGCGTGTCCAGCATTTCGGGGCCGCCACGCAACTTCTTTGCTATTTTGCTGTCGGACAACGGGCTGGACCCGCAGACCGACATTCAATGGCGCGAATTCCCTGCCGATCTGCAGTTGATCGCCCTGCAACGCGGGGAGATTCAGGCGATCGCGGATTCCGATCCAAACGCCTGGCTGACCGAGCGGCGCGCCAATGGCGACATCGTCGAGATCGCGTCGAACCTCAGTGGCGATTATGCCAATCTGTCATGCTGCACCCTGGGCGTGCGCAGCTCGCTCTGGGCGTCGGACCCCGCTGCCGTGAAATCGTTGACTTACGCAGTCCGCGAGGCGGCTCATCACGTCGCCGAGAATCCCGACGACGCTGCCGAGATCTTCGCGCCATATACGCCTAAGGTCGCCGTGGCCGACCTCGCGGCGATGCTGCGCAGCCATACCCACGGTCATCATCCATCGGGCGCAGATCTGCGTAAGGAAGTCATCAAGATCACCAGCGACCTCAAGCGTGCGACGATCATCAAGCCCAACACCGATCCGGCAAAGCTTGCCAATCGCGTGGTGGTCGATGTCGAAGCGTAATGCCGGTTGACAGGAGACTATCGTGAGTGACGCCAAGACCAACCTGAAAGTCGTCCCTGGTCCGTCGAGGATCGATGCCGTGACGCAGGCCTTACGGGCGCGTTACGGGGACGATCTGCCCGAGATCGGCGAGGCCTGGAACGGCGTGCTGGCAAACCTGCTCGCGCACCGCTCGGTCCGGGCCTATCGTCCCGACCCGGTACCGGCACGCACGGTGGAAACGCTCGTCGCCGCCGCGCAGTCGGCTCCTTCGTCCTCGAATCTTCAGACATGGAGCGTCGTCGTGGTCGAGGATCAGGCGCGCAAGGCGCGTCTCGCAGAGTTCGCAGGCGGCCAAAAGCACATTGTCGAGGCGCCGCTGTTCCTGGTCTGGCTGGCCGACCTGTCGCGGGCCGAGCGCTTGGCCAAGCGTTCCGAGCATGCTGACGAAGGCTTACAGTTTCTCGAGACCTTCCTGGTCGCGGTGATCGACGCCGCGTTGGCGGCGCAGAATGCGGTTGTTGCCGCCGAGTCGCTTGGCCTCGGGTCGGTCTATATCGGCGCCATCCGCAACAAGCCTCGCGCGGTGGCCGAAGAACTGGGTTTGCCGCCGAACGTGGCCGCCGCCTTCGGTCTGTGCATCGGCTATCCCGATGCGACGAGGCCCTCGCAGGTGAAACCGCGCCTGCGTCAGGACGTCGTGATCCATCACGAGCGCTATTCGGATGCCGGCGATGAGGCGGGCATTGCGGTATATGATGCGACGCTCCGCGGCTTTCAGAAGAGCGAAGGTTTGCCTGAGATAGGTTGGGTCGAGGCTGTGCTGAAGCGCCTCGGTTCGGTCCGGTCCTTGAATGGCAGGGATCGCCTGATCGAGGAGCTGCGCGTGCTGGGGTTCTCGCTCAAGTGAAAGCTGTTAGGCTTGTACTTGTCCCCAGCGCTGCACCGTGAACCGCGTTAGGGTGCGGAATATCATTCCCTCCACGACAAGACCGATCACGATCACCGTGAGCAATCCGGCAAAGACGCTTGCCGTCTCCAATTGCGCGCGGTTGGTGTAGATGAACCAGCCAATTCCGCCGGAGCGGGCGCTGACACCGAAGACCAGCTCGGCCGCGATCAGCGTGCGCCAGGCGAAGGCCCAGCCGATCCGCAGGCCCGACAGGATCTGCGGAAACGCGGCAGGCACCAGGATCTCCACCACGAAGCGGGCGCCGGACAGGCCGAGGTTGCGGCCGGCCATTCGCAGTGTTGGCGGCACGGCAAGAAAACCGCCGTAGCAGGCCAGCGCCACCGGCCATAGAACCGAATGGACGATGACGAAGATGAGGCTCGGCGTTCCCACGCCGAACCACAATAGCGCGATCGGAAGCAGCGCGATCGCTGGAAGCGGGTTGAACATCGACGTCAGCAGGCCGAGCGCTTCGTTGCCCCAGCGCGACAAGGCGGCGAGAGTGGTGAGGACCGCGGCGATGGCGATCCCGATGGCGTAGCCGGTGATGAGAACCCGCAGCGAGGTCAATGTGCGATTGGGTAACTCGCCCGACAGGATCGCCGACCAGAGCGCCGACAGCGTCGCGCCCACGGTCGGCAGCAGAAGCGCGTTGTCGAGCCAGCGCGCATAGAGTTCCCAGGCAAGCGCAAAGCCGGTGAGGATGACGACACGCCGCCACGGCGTTCCCTCAAGCGCGCGCTGAAGTGCCGGTGCCCGAACCAGCTTTGGAGCCGCGATATCAGACATGGTCGACTTCCGGATCGGCAAAGACGGTCTGCCGGATCCGCTGTTCCAGCTCGGCGAAAGCTGCGGTGCCGCGCGTACGACTTTCGGGAGGGACATCGAAAGTGGCAGCCAGCCGCCCGGGATGCGGCGTCAGAGCAAGGATACGCGTTCCGACGCGGATCGCCTCGTCGATGCCATGCGTCACGAACAAGGTGGTATTGCCGGTCTCCTCGCACAGCTTGAGCAGTTCGTCCTGCATCTGTCGTCGCGTCAGCGCGTCCAGCGCTGCGAAGGGTTCATCCATCAGCAGCAGCGCCGGCTCCAGTGCGAAGGCCCGGGCGATCGCGACGCGCTGCTTCATTCCGCCGGAGAGGGTGTGGGGAAAGGCGTCAACGAAATTCTTCAGCCCGACGCGTTCGAGCCAGCGGCGCGCGATGCCATCTGCCTCCCGGCGCGACAGCGATCTGCCGCGCTCCAGAGCATAGCGCACGTTGCCAAGCACGGTGCGCCATGGCAGCAGCTGGTCGAATTCCTGAAACACGGTCATGCGGTCGGGGCCGGGGGCTCCGATGCGCCGGCCGTTCATGCGAATTTCACCGGCGCTCGGTTTGAGGAAGCCGCCCACAGCCCGCAGCAGCGTGGACTTGCCGCAGCCCGACGGACCCAGCAGAACCAGCCGTTCGCCGGCAGCAAGCGTGAAGTTGACATCCTCGACCGCAGTGAGGATGCCGTCGCGTGTCGGATAACTGATGCTGACGTGATCGAGCGCGAGCAATGTCGGCGACGCGGTGTCGTCGGCGAGACCAGTCAGTCGCGGAGCGACGTTCATGTCAGCTTCCCGGCTTCTCTCCGAGCCCGGACCAGAACAGGTCGCGCCACGACGCCGGTGCCTGCTTGATCAGGCCGACCTTCGCCTCGAAGTCGGCGAATTTCTGGGCGCCTTCCGGAGCCGTCGTGAAGTTGACGTCCTTGTCGCGAATGATGCCTTCGACGAAGTCGGGCGCGAGCTTCGAGCCCTCCGCCTTGATGTAGAGCGCGGCGGCGTCCTTCGGATTGGCCTTGATCCATTCATTGGCCCGGTCGAGACCGCGAACGAAGGCCTGGATCGTCTTTGGATTGTCGTTGACGAACTTCGTAGTGGAATAAACCACGTTGAACGTATGGGGGCCGCCAAGCACGTCGTAGCTGTTGAGCACCTGATGCACCTTGCCGCTCGCCAGTTGCTGCTGCGAGAACGGAGGCGAGGTGAAATGTGCCGTGATTTCGGAATGGCCCGACAGGATCTGCGCCGTCGCATCCGGATGGGGCATGCTGACGGTGAGTTCGTCCAGCTTGTCGTATTTGCCAAAAGCCTTGTCCGCCGCCATCTGGAGCACGATCGGCTGGAAGCCGACCTTGACCGAGGGGAGCGCGATCCGGTCCTTCTCGGTGAAATCCGCCAACGTCTTGATGTTCGGGTTGTTGGTGGTCAGGATATTGGCCATCGAACCCAATGCGGCGATGCCGATGATCTTGGCGGTGGTCCGCGTCTTGTCCCAGGTCAGGATCATCGGCGTGATGCCGGCGGTCGCGAAATCGAGGCCGCCCGAAATGAGCGCCTCGTTCATTGCCGCTGCACCGGACAGCCGGAGCCATTCGATCTTCGGCGGCGCGATGCCGAGCGCCTTGGCTTCCTGCTCGATCAGTCCCTTTTCGCTGGCGACAATGAGCGGGAGATAAGCGATCCCGAATTGCTGGGCGATGCGAAGCTGAGCTGTTTCTGCGCGGGCGCCATTCGCGCCGCTTGCCGTGATAGTCAGGGCGAGCGCCACGGCCTGCAAAAGCTTCGATCTGTTCATTTGATGTCTCTTGAATTCCTGCTCGAGTGGCTCGCCACGAGCCTTTGCGGGCACACTTCAGGAAATCAGGCAGACGGTCCAGTGAACTGATGTCGCTGTGCCAATTTCGAAACGATCGCGCTTGGGTGGCGGCGCTTGACAGGAAATTTGTTCTCCGATCGCGTGCCGATGAGGAAACTTGTTTCCGGCTTTGAAGAGGCTTCGATTCGCTTTTCGTCCGACGTAGCCGAGAAACTCCATTTTATCCGCCGTCCCGGCTGTAGAAGCTTGTTCTACGACGAAACAGGCGTCGCCCCAACACCGGCAACGACGGCACGGCTTGTTCGCGTTGAGCCGCCAAAAGAGTTTTGCCTTTCATTGACGCGGATGCCGTCCGGCCCAAACAATGTCGGACAAGCAAACGATCTCCTGCAATCGACATTGCTCCAGTGTCGACGCAGGCGCACGTATAGTGGCCAAAGGCATAGATCATGGCGGTGTCGGCACCCGAAGAGCTGTCGCTAACGGCTGACGTATTGATTGTCGGTGGCGGCATGGCAGGCGCATGGGCCGCGACATCCGCCGCGCAGGCCGGGGCGAAAGTCGTGCTGGCTGACAAGGGCTATTGCGGTACCAGCGGCGTTACGGCCGTCGCGGGGCCGGGCCATTGGTGGGTGCCGCCGGATCCTCCAGCGGCGCGCGATGCGGCCGTCGCCAATCGGCTTGCTGCGGGCCTCGGCCTCGGCGAAGCGGAGTGGATGTATCGCATCCTCGATCAGACCTGGCGCACGCTGCCGACGCTTGCTCGATATTACAAATTTGGCGTGGACGACGAGGGGAGGGTGAACTACCGCGCGGTGCGCGGGCCGGAATATATGCGCGCGCTGCGGCAGCAGGTGCTGAACCACGGCGTCACCATTCTCGATCACTCCCCCGTTCTCGAGTTGTTGGCACGATCCGACGGCTCGATCGGCGGTGCCCGTGGCCAGCGCCGGCAGGATGGTGGGAGACCGTACCAGATCGCAGCCGGTGCGGTGGTGCTCGCGGCCGGCGGCACCAGCTTTCTGTCACACCTGCTGGGGTCGCAAACGAACACAGGCGACGGCTATCTCATGGCGGCCGAGGCGGGCGCGGAGATGTCCGGCATGGAATTCACCGCCGCCTACACCATCGCGCCGGCGCATTCGACGATGACGCGAAGCATGGCTTATTCCTTCGCGACCTATTACGACGCCGAAGGGCACGAGCTCGATCTTCCGTTCGGTCCTGATCAGACCATCCGACTGGCCCGAGCGCTTCAGCGCGGCCCGGTCTACTGCTCGCTGCATCGTCTGCCTGACGACATCAAGGCGCGGTTGCACACGATCTCACCGAACGTGCCATTGGTGTTCGATCGCTGGGGCATAGATCCCTATCGCGACCGCTTTGAGGTGGCCTTGCACAACGACGGCACCATTCGCGGCATCGGCGGCGTGCGGGTGCACGACGTGGATGGCGCGACGTCGGTTCCGGGGCTGTTCGTTGCCGGCGACAACGCGTCGCGCGAGAAGGTTGCTGGCGCGATCTCCGGCGGGGGCAATGTCAATTCGGCCTGGGCTCTTTCGTCCGGTGTGTTTGCCGGACGGGCTGCTGCAAGCCTGGCGCGCGGCGTGAAGAGGAGCGCGGGCGGATTGCGGCCGCTTGGTCGCGTCGGGCGCGAGCCCCGCAGGGGCGCGAAGACTGTCGATCTCTCCGCGCTTCGGGACGGCGTGCGCACAGAAATGCATCCGTTCGACAAGAATCTGTTCCGGACCGGGGATGGACTTGCAGCATCCGCACGCGTGCTCGAGAGCTTGTGGAGCGAGCTGAACGATCACGCAGACCCAGGTACGGTTGCCTCGCGCGAGACAGGGGCACTGCTGGCAACAGCGCGCTGGTCCGTCGCCACCGCGGCAGCGCGCAAGGAGAGCAGGGGCCTCCACCGCCGCGAGGACTTTCCTTCGCGGGATCCCGGCCTTGCAGTCCGTCTGCTCAGCAGTGGCCTGGATCAGGTCAGCGTCGCGGTCGATGGATGCGCCCGCAGACGTCAGAAACGGTCAATTCGAGGCGGTATCATGATCGAGCTTATCGTCGCGGACCGCTGTACGGATTGCGGGGCATGCATCGAGGTCTGTCCAGCCAATGTAATCGGTCCTGGGCAAGATGGCCTGCCGGTTCTCGCCCGTGTCGAGGATTGCCAGACCTGCTTCATGTGCGAGCTTTATTGTCAGGCGGACGCCATCTACGTCGCGCCTGACTGTGATCGCCGTGTCGCTGTGACCGCGGAGGAGGTGGTGGCTTCCGGCCGCCTCGGCCAATACCGCAGACATTCCGGTTGGGATGAATGGGCCGATCGCTTTCCGAATGAGCAGTGGCTGATGGAGGCCGTGTTTCGTCGCGCGGGTGAAGCGGCGGCGCGGGATGCAAGCAAGAGGGGACGCGTCACTGCGAAAAAGGCGGAGGGGCCGTGACCGGCGGCCCAGAAAGGATCAATGGTCCTGCTCGTCGTTAACGGGCTTGCTCATCCAGCGGCGAAAAGCCTGCACCGCCGGAAAACGGCTGCGGCTGGCGGGATAGACCAACCAATAGGCGCGGGGCGTCAGATCGGTCACGAGTGAGAAGGGCTGCACGAGGCGTCCCTCCCGTATCTCATGCGCGTAAAGAGTGGGCGAGAGCAGGGCGACGCCATGTCCTCGCAGTGCGGCTTCGGCGTGCAAATTGCGACAGTTCAGGGTGAGTTCGGCCTTGGCGGGAAGATCGACGTGCGGCAGGCCGCTCTTTCCGAACCATGTCGCCCAATAGGGGTCCGACTTCTGAATCAGCGGAACACGGAGCAGATCCTCGGCCGACTTCAACGCGCCGAACCGCTTGACGAAGGCCGGGCTGCATAGCGGGGTCAGCGCAAACGGCAGCAGTTTATGAATGCGCAGTCCGGGCCAAACGCCTCCGCCGCTGCGCAACCCCACATCGAAACCATGCCGTTCGAGATCGACGATGTCACGCGACGTCTCGAACCGCACGTCGATCTCCGGATGTCTGCGGCGAAAGCCGTCCAGCCTGGGCAGGATCCATCCTGGAGGCAGGCTCGTCAGGGCCGTGACGGAGAGAACGCTGCGGCGCCTGGCGTCCAGATGAGCGAATGCATCCGCCATCGAGTTGAACATGCGATGCAGGATAGGCGCCAGTTCGGCCCCGACGGGCGTGAGCTCCACGTGGCGGTTTCGTCTGATGAACAGGGCATGGCCGATCTGAGTTTCGAGCACCTTGATGTGATGGCTGATCGAAGACTGCGTCGTGCCCAGCTCCTCGGCGGCGCGGGTGAAGCTGCCCTGTCGCGCAGCGACTTCGAAGGCGCGGATCGCAGAAAGAGAGGGAAGCTTTCGGGGCATTGGTATCGAAATGGCTCATGCGAGGTGGGTCAAATCCATTTTGTCAGGCGAAGCACAGTCAGTCCAGTGTGGGGGACTGCGCAGCGTCTGTTTGGAAAACGATCGATGGGAATTCGCTGGTGGCTCAATGCAATGAAAGCGGCATGGGAATGGCCTTCATGCGCGGGGAATGGTGAAAGAGCCGGAAGGTATCCTTTACCCAATTGGCTACGACAGGATCTCGGTCTGACCGAAAACGACGTGAAATCAGTATCAGACCTGGTTAACGAGACGAGGCGAAAGCATGCCGGGTGGCTTTAGTTGCGCCGAGACGGCGCCTGACTTCAAACGCCTGACGGCAGTATGTCCGCCGGGTGTTTGTCGTGGTGCTCGACGTATTCCACTAGCGTCTGCTCCGGATGCCGCAGCATGTTTTGTCCCGTCGGTACCGGCTTGGGGGCCTCCAGCACCACGGCGCCAACCGCCGGGAGATAGGCGGCGAATGCGGCGATATCCTCGGCCATAAACGTCATGTGGGTTGCGGCAAACCGCTTCAGGCGCCGATAGAGACAAATTCTTATGCCTTGCCGAGGCGCGTCGTCCTGTTGTTGCAGGATGCCGGCCATCTTTGAAAAGACTATCTTGCGCCGAGCGCCTAGCATGTCGCCTCGTTGCCATCATGAACGCGTCACATGAACACTCCCCGAATTGAAAGCAGCGCGCATCCACCAGCGTGCGATCGCCGATCATCGTCAATCAGCTTGGCCCGGACATTCGTGCTGCGCTGGTCGATCACTGGTCGCGTCCGCTGATCATCGATCATCCCGCCGATCGCGCGCCATGGGAGATCGCCCCGGAGGCCGACGTGCTGCTGACGCGGCCGCTGGCGGGCTGGCACAAGGCGCCTCGAGGAGAAGCCAGCGGGTTGGCCGTTTGGCCTGCGCTGGATCCAGACCGCATCGACCGGCATCGATTTCTTTCCGGCATGGCTGCTCGACGGTCCCGTGGTCACGGTCGGCCGCGGCATCTCGGCCGATCCGATCGCGGAATATGTCCTTGCGGCAATCCTCGGCTTTGAGAAGCGCATCCACGAGATCCGGCCGCGCAGCCGCGCAGAATGGAAAATCACCCCGCTGGGCTCGCTCAGCGGCAAGACGATCGGTATCGCGGGCTTCGGTGCCATCGGCCGCGCCGTCGTCGAGCGGGTCAAGCCGTTCGGCGTCAACATCAGGGTTTTGCGGCGATCGGCCTGGCCATATGTCCTTCCGGGCATCGAGCCCGTCGACAGCATCGAGCAGCTGGTCGAGGTTTCCGATCATCTCGTTCTCGCGCTGCCGGCGACGACCAAGACGGCGCGTCTGATCAACGCCGATGTGCTGGCGCGCGCCAAGACATCGCTGCATCTGATCAATGTCGCGCGCGGACGGATCGTCGATCAGGGCGCGCTGTTGCAGGCGCTCGACGAGGGACGGATTGCCGGCGCGACGCTCGACGTCACCGATCCCGAGCCGCCGCCGGAAGGCGATCCGATCTATAGCCATCCCAAGGTCGTCTTGACCCCGCACGTGTCGTGGACGGGTGGCGAGGATGCCAAGCGGCTGGCCGACAAGACGCTGGTCAATCTCGACGCCTACGCGCATGGCGTGGCGCTGGCCGACGTCTTCGACAAGGACCTCGAATACTAGAAAAGGAACCGCAGCAATGAACAAGGTCGTCGAGAAGCCCAAGAAATATTCCCTGGTCGAGCGTACGCCGGCGGCGACGTTCGAGGAAGAGCGGCTGCACCGCAAGCAGCGGCTTGCCGCGACGTTCCGCCTGTTCTCGCGCTATGGCTTCGATCAGGGGCTCGCGGGCCACGTCACCGTGCGCGATCCGGAGTTTCCCGAGCGCTTCTGGATCAACCCGCTGTCAAAGCATTTCAGCCAGATCAAGGTGTCCGACCTTCAACTCGTCGACCACGATGGCAACATCCTGATCGGCGACAAGCCGATCAACCAGGCCGGCTTCGTGATCCATTCGGCGATCCATGCCGCACATCCGGAGGTGATCGCGGCCGCCCACACCCATTCGACCTATGGCAAGGCCTGGTCGGCGCTCGGCCGCCTGCTCGATCCGCTGACGCAGGATTCCTGCGCCTTCTACGAGGATCACGTGCTGTTCGATCCGTTCTCCGGGTGTCGTGCTGGAGGCGGAAGAGGGCCGTAAGATCGCGCAAGCGCTGGGATCGAAGAAGGCCGCCATCTTGCAGAACCACGGCCTGCTCACGGTCGGACCGACGATCGAGGCGGCCGCCTGGTGGTACATCGCGATGGACAATGCCGCGCGCGCCCAGTTGCTCGCCGAAGCCGCCGGCACGCCAAAGCCGATCCCCCATGAGATCGCCAGCCTGACCTCGCGGCAGGTCGGTACGCACAAGGGCGGCTATTTCAGTTTCCAGCCGCTCTGGGACTGGATCACCGAGGCCGAGCCGGACCTGTTCAATTAGGAACCTGGCCTTCTGAGCCGGGCCGATGGCCCGGCTTGCTGCGTTGCGTCGCGCCCGGCCATCGTGAGATATTCGGGGCAGGCGGCTTGTCGCGCTTGTGCAGGCTGCCGCAGCGGTGAGGAGCAGGGCGACGTGGTCAAGGGTCTGCCGAGCGAAGTTGAAGTCATCACATTGTTCGTCGATGACATCGTGTCGTCGAAGGCGTTTTACGCCAAGGTTTTTGCATCTGAGACGGTCTGGGAGGATGCGGTCTCCTCCGTGCTTCGATTTGGTGGCCTCCTGATCAATCTTCTCGAGGTGTCTCAGGCGCCGCCGCTCGTTGAACCGTTGCGCGTCGCCCAGTCCTCGGCAGGGGCGCGCGCGCTCCTGACGATCAGGGTCGCTGACGTCGACCAAGTGTGTTCGGCTCTTCAGGAGATTGGCGTCGATCTGGTCAACGGGCCGATCGATCGCCCCTGGGGACGGCGTACCGCGTCCTTTGCCGACCCTTCAGGTCATGTCTGGGAGATCGCGCAGGTGATTAAACGGGGATAGAGACCGCTTGCGGCGATTTCGCTCTCCGCCTCGGTGACTTAAAGCGAATGGCTACGGAGCCGCCCTGCCAGTTCCGCGCATTGCTGCCTTATGTCGGGAACGGCAATGATCTCCCAGAACGCAGCCCGCGTCAGCGGGCCGACGGCGTAAAGACGACGCGAGGGGGATCCGTCACGATTGACGATCGCGCAGTCGGGCGTGACGTCGATACCAATGCGCAGCGGATCGATGCGGGCAAGGCCCTGGTCGAGCAGGCTGCGGACGGCCGGGTTGGTGCTGGCGCCGGGGTCGCGGACGATACCGGTGCAGTCGATGATGGCTCCGACTTGCAGCTCGGACGTTTCGCTTTGGCCGCGTCTGCGGTATTGAACGAGCGCACCGTCGGGGTTCGGAGTGAAGGCGGCGAGCTTGCCGGCGATGACCGTCAGCCGCTTTGCCGCCAGAGCTTCCGCGATGCGAGTCTCTACCTCCGGCGCGGTGCGGTGGCGATGGACATCCCACCAGGCGCGAGCGTGTTCCAGGAAACGGCGCCGGGAGCTCAGTGGCAGCTCCTGCCAAAGCCGCTGAGTGAAAGGTCTGATCGCATCGATGGCACCGCGCCAGTCACCGCCCTCGGCGACGTGCAGCTCGATACGGCGACGAAACCAGCGTAGCAGCGGCCCGATCTCCGCGCCGAACGGTATCTCGTGCTCGGCGAAGCGCATTGGATCGACGCGCCGGTGGGCCTTCGGCAGCAGGCCGCGCCGCGACATTGCGACGATCCGCCCCTGGTGTCCGCAGCGAAGCAACGACAGGACATAGTCGACCATCGAGAGACCTGTGCCGAGGATGAGCACGGTGGCTTCCGTGTTGATGCCGGCCTCTTTGGGTGAGGTCCAGGGCTCGGCATGGCCAGCCAGCAGCGGGGCCGCGGCGTGATGGCCGGTCGCGAGAATGGCCGTGCTCCCGGTGATGCATGTTCCGTCTGCAAGGGTGACTGCGACGTCGGAGGGAGTTTCCCGGATGGCCGCGCATTCGCCATGCACGATGGTGAGGCCGTGACGCGTGTCATGCGATTTCAGCGGCGCGATCAGATCGGCGAGATAGTCCCCGTAGGTCTGCCGTGGAACGAAGCAGTAGGGATCTGGGCATAGCGGCCCATCGGGCCGGCCGCACAGCCAATTCCAGAAATGTTCGGGATCGTCGGGCAGTGCGCTCATATTGGTCACGCGCACGTTGAGGAGATGTTCGGGATTGCCTGCATGATAGGCAAGTCCGCGTCCGATCTCCGCTCGCTTTTCGATCAGCGTCACGCTGAGATCAGACGGATTGGTCTTCAGGAGTTGAAAGGCGAGAAGAACGCCACTGGCGCCCCCGCCGATGACGATCGCATGCCGCCCTTCCGGACCCATCGTGCCGCCCCCACTGATCAGCCGATTAACGCTGCAGGATCGATTTTGGTTCTACCGCTCAAATGCGTTGATTGTCGGACAAGTGCGATATTCTATTCTTCAGCAGATCGAGAGTAGTTGTGCTCTGCTGAATTGCCCTTTGTCGGAACGATCTCACTAGATTTCCTTGCAAACACGACTGACCAATTCGACCAGCCAGCGCAGCGCCGGGTCGGTCATCGCGCGTCGCGTGTGAAGGAGGTCGATATTGAATGCCTCCACATCGTAGGGAACTGGAACGACGGATATGCCCGCGGCCCTCGCGAAGCGGCGCGCGATGCGCTCGGCCATGGTCGCCACGAGATCGGTTCCGGCAACTGCAAATGGCACCGCGACCACATGGGCGAGCGTAACCGCCGTCCGGCGCTTGCGTCCGTGCCGGGCCAGCATCGTGTCGATTGCGCCCGGTAACCCGTCGCCGCCTGCCGATGAGAACAGCACATGCGGAAGACGCGCGTAATCGTCCTTCGTGAGTTCGGGCTTTCCCTTCGGCGCGCTTGGTGTCACGAACGCAGACGAAGTTCTCCGTGAACAGTGTGCATCGGGTGACGCGCGGGGAAGCGGGAAGATGGCCGCCGATCAGCACATCGACATCGCCGCGCTCCAGGCTCGTGACGCTCGCGACGGGATCGATGATGGGACGCACCACGAGATCGATGCCCGGAGCCGCCCGCCGCAGCGCCTTAACCAGTGGTGGCACCACGACGAGGTCGCCATAATCGGTTGCCGCAATGGACAGGCGACGGCGAGCTGTCGCGGGATCGAACGTTGGCGTGGGTGCGAGCGCGCCCCTGATCTGCGCCAGCGCGTCGCCGATCGGTTGAATCAGCGCGAGCGCCTTGGCCGTCGGTTGCATGCCGGAGGCCGAGCGCACGAACAGTTCATCGCCAAATAGCGCGCGCAGGCGCGTCAACACGCTGCTCATCGAAGGTTGCGCCAGGCCGATGCGCTCTCCAGCGCGGGTCACATGGCGCTCGTCCATCAGCGCCTCGAAGGCGACCAGGAGGTTGAGGTCGACGGAAGCTAAATTCATTTGAGCGATGATAGATATAGTAATAATCGATTTCAAGAATGTCGCGAGATGTGGTCCTTTGGCGGAGACGACACGACTGGACGAGTTGTATGCGACCCTCACTCCTGCGCCTCATTCCGCGCGGACCGACATTGTTGGCGCTGGGCGTGCTGCTTGGACTCGCGTTTCCGGCGTTTGCGGATCTGGCGCGCCCGCTGATGCCGACCACGATCTTCCTGATCGTGCTCGGAACGCTGATGCGGATCGACAGCCAGGCTGTCATCGCAGCACTGCGGCGGCCATCACTCTCCGTTCTGCTGCCAGCGATCGTCATGGTGGCCTGCCCGCTGCTGGTCGGCCTTGCCGGCCGCGCCCTGAACCTCGGTCCGGAAATCGCGCTTACGATCGTGCTCGCCGTGTCGGCGCCGCCATCGAGCGGAACGGCGGCGGTGGCGCGGATGCTCGGGTCTCGACGGCGCGGTGCCGCTCGTGGTGACGGTGTTGTCCATGGTGCTGGCGCCCATCACCGTGCCGCTTCTTGCGGGCTGGTTCGGGGGACTAGAGATCAGCGCGCTCGAGCTTGCGCTGCGTCTGGCGCTGCTGATCGGCAGCGCCGAGGGCGTGGCGTTCCTGGTCCGGCGGCATGCGGCCTCGATGCTGGCGGCCCATGGCGAGGTGATCGACGGGATCATTGTCACGGCGCTCCTCGTCTTTGCCGTTGCGACCATGGCCGGCATTCGCGCGCAGATCGCCGCCGATTTGCAAGCTGCCATGCTGTGCCTCGGGCTCGCTTTTGCCTGCAATATCGCCCTTCAAGCGGCGGGCGCCGCGCTGCTGCCGGGAAATCTGGGCCAGCGCCTGACTGTCGGGCTCATTCTCGGCAATCGCAATGTCGGGCTGGTCTGGTCGGCGCTCGGAACTGCCGCCTCGCCACGCATGGCCCTATACTTCGCCGCGACGCAATTTCCGATCTACATCCTGCCGCGCCTGATCGAAGCATTGATCGGCCGGGACACCCGAAAGGCCAAGCCGTGACCACGCCCCGTCTCACCCTCGATCACGCCCAGCATTTCGCCCGCATCGCGCTCGGCCATGTCAGGCGGGAATATCCCAACAATGTGGACCACGCGCTGGCCGAACCGTCGGACGCCCGCACGCCGAGCCAGCTGCATCCGATCTTCTACGGCAGCTATGACTGGCACTCCTGCGTCCACAGCTACTGGATGCTGGCGCGACTGCTGCGCCGCTTTCCGGATTTTGCGGCGGCCTCCGACATCCGCGCGCTGTTCGATACGCAATTCGTGCCCGAGAAGGTCGCCGCCGAGCGTGCCTACTTCGCTCGCCCGACTGCCCGCGGCTTCAAGCGGCCGTATGGCTGGGGCTGGCTCCTGAAGCTCGCGACCGAACTCGCGCTCCATCCTGACGATAGCTGGAGCCGCGATCTCGCGCCCCTGGCCGAAATCATAGCGCAGCGCTTTCGCGATTTCCTGCCCTTGGCGCATTATCCCGTACGCGTCGGCACGCATTTCAACACGGCGTTCGGCCTGCGGATGGCGGCCGACTATGCCGGGATCAAGAAGGATGGATCGCTGGTCGCGCTACTGCGGGAGACTGGCTTGCGCTGGTACGGCGAGGACAGCGACTGCCCGGCCTGGGGTGAGCCGAGCGGCGACGATTTCCAGTCCTCCGCTCTGATCGAGGCCGAGTGCATGCGGCGCCTGTTGACCCCGGATGCGTTCCTGCCCTGGTTCGATCGGTTTCTGCCGCGTCTTGGCGAAAGGCAGCCGGCAACGCTGTTCAGGCCTGCAACAGTCACCGATCGCACCGACGGCAAGATCGCCCATCTTGATGGCCTCAATCTCAGCCGCGCCTGGTGCTGGCGTTCTCTCGGTGACGCCTTGCCGGCAGGCGACATCCGTCGCGCCGTTGCTCATGACGCGGCGCGCGAACATCTGGCCGCAGGCCTTCCGCACATCGCCGAGCACTATATGGGAGAGCACTGGCTCGCGAGCTTCGCTGTGCTTGCTCTCGATGACGAAAACTGAGCCGACGGAGGCTGTCGCGGTCACTCTGCAGCGGCCATGAGCGGAAGGCGTGCGTGCGATACCTGTGCGGCGCTGGCGGCACCTGATGGGATCGAGGCCAGCAGCGACCTCGTATAGGGCTGGCGGGGATTGTCGAAGATCTCGGCGGCGGTTCCGTGCTCGACGATGCGTCCACGGTGCATCACCGAGACGGTGTGTGCGAGTTGGCGCACCAGCGCGAGGTCGTGAGAGACGAAAACATAGGTCAGGCCGAGACTCGCCTGTAGCGAGAGCAGGACCTCGACGATGTCGGCTTGGACGGTGACGTCGAGCGCGGAGGTGGGTTCGTCGAGCACGATCACGTCGGGCTTGAGCACCAGCGATCGGGCGATCGCAACGCGCTGGCGCTGGCCGCCTGACAGGGCTTGCGGCTTGCGGGAGAGCAGATGCTCACCGAGCCCGACATCGGACAGAGCCGAGCGAACCCGCTCGTCACGCTCCTTCCGGGTTCCGATCCCGAACCGTTCGAGCGGCTCGCGCACTAGCTGCTCCACCTTCCAGGTTGGATCGAGCGAGGTGAACGGATTCTGATAGACGAGCTGAAGGTGGCGCCACACGGAGCGCAGTGCCTCGGGCGAGCGCCCGGTGATATGCTCGCCTGCGACCGAGATGGTCCCGATGTCGGGTTGCTCGAGCCCAAGCAACAGCCGGACCGCCGTCGTCTTACCTGAGCCGGACTCGCCGACCAGCGCGTGCGTGGTGCCGGTCGGGACGTTGAATGAAAGATTGTCGACGGCGGTCAGCGCCTTGCCGTCGACGGTGAAGGTCTTCGTGACCGCGCTGACTTCGATCTTCGGTACTTGTCGGGCGTCGGTCCCGAGGGCACGGAAACCGGGGTCGCGCAGAGCGGCGTAGCGGTCGGGGTTGAGCGCCGGAACATCTGCGTGCAGCTTCCTTGCGTAGACCGAAGTCGGCGCGGAGAAGACAGAAGCGGTCTTGCCGGCTTCCTGAATGACGCCGTCCTTCAGCACCACCAGCGAGTTCGCTCGCTCGGCGGCGATCGCCAAATCGTGGGTGATGAGCAGCAGGCTGATATTCAGCTCGTGCTGTAATCGCGAGAGCAGGTCGAGGATGCGTTTCTGGATCGTGACGTCGAGTGCGGAAGTCGGCTCGTCGGCAACTAGCAGTGATGGCCGCGGGAGAATTGCGAGGCCGATTAGCACGCGCTGGAGCATGCCGCCGGACAGTTGGTGCGGGTAGGAGTCGTAGACGCGCCGTGGATTGTCGAGCCCCACCTGGGCGAATGTGTCTAATATGAGCTGCTTGCGGATCGCCCTGTCGGGCTCGTCGAGCAGCGCGGCGGCCTCTTGCGCCTGGGCGCCGATCGTGCGCACCGGGTTGAGTGCGTTGGCGGGGTCCTGCGGGACGAACCCGATGGCGCGCCCCCGCAGCGGCCGGAAGCCACGCTCGGAAATCCCCAGAACCTCCTGGCCGTCGAACGCGACGCGGCCAGTGGCGCGCCCGACGCTCGGAAGCAACCGAAGGACCGCGCGGGCGATCGTCGACTTGCCCGAGCCGGACTCTCCGATCAGGGCGAGGCTGTCGCCGCGGCCGAGTTCGAACCCCACCTTGGTAACAACCTCCTGCTTGCCGTAGCAGACCGACAGGCCGTCGACCCGGAGCAGCGGAATCGACCGCAGCGGGATCGGCGCGGTAATCTCGGCGCGAGCGGGCTGGGTGGTCAGTCTGTCTTGCGCAGCCATCGGCTGATCCTGTTCACAGAGAGGACGGTCGCGATCGTGACGAAGGCGGGCGCGTACACCAGCCACGGCCATTTGAGGTAGTCCTTGCCGATCGAGATCAGCAGACCCCAGTCGGAGGCCGGCGGCGGATCGCCGTAGCCGAGGAAGGCGAGGCTGGCGATCACCAGGATCGACAGGCCGAACTGCAGCACGGCGAGCGGGAGCACCGAGCGTGATGCGTTCGGCAGCACGTGTCGCAACAGGATGTGCCAGCGTGAGCCGCCCAGCAGGAACGACGCCTCGACGAACGTCGCCTGCCGGGTCTTGATCACTTCCGAACGCATCACCCGGGCGAACACGGCCACCGCAGACACGCCGGTCGCGATCGCTGCGTTCGTCGTGTCGAAACCGATGGCGGTGACGACGATGACCGCCAACAGGAAGTTCGGGATCGCCAGCAGCACATCGACCAGGCGGGCAAGTACGATGTCGACCCAGCCGCCGAGGAAGCCGGCCAAAAGGCCGATGAGGCCGCCGGTAACAGTGGCGATGACGACGGCGATGAGTGCGCTCGTCACCGATGACGCCGTGCCATAGACGACGCGGGTGTAGAGATCGCGGCCCAGATGGTCGGTGCCGAACCAATGCGCTGCGCTGGGGCCAAGCAGCTTGTCGGCGGGGACGCCGATGACCGGGCTATGGCTCGTGAACAAGCCAGGTGCGAGCGACCATGCAATCACGAGCGCGATGACCGCGAACGAGAGCACGACAGTCGGCGGCAGTCGAAAGGCTGTCAGCCGGCTGATCGTCGTGACCCGCGATGCGGAGGGGAAGGAAGCGAGAGTCATGATGTCATCGCCTGGGACATGCCAGCGGAGCTGTCGTCAGCGGTGGTCGGGAGAACCTTGCGACCGCCGATCAGCTTCACGCGCGGGTCGAGCAGGGGGTAGACGAGGTCGGCGATCAAGTTGACGAGCACGAACACCATTGCGGCCAGCGAGACGACTGCTTGCAGGACGGGCAGGTCCTGCGTGCTCACCGAACGCTGCACCAGGCTGCCGATGCCTGTGCGTCCGAACACCGTCTCGGTGATCAGCGAGCCGCCGAGCAGCTCGCCGATGGCGAGAGCGATCACGGTGACGACCGGAAGCGAAGACGGCTTGAGCAGGTGTTTGGCGAACAGGCGCATCTGCGTGAGACCGCGACCGCGCGCGACCGCGGCGTACTCCTGCTCGGATTCGTTGTCGAGGTTCGCGATCAGCACCTCGGCGATCCGTGCGGAGACGGGGACGCCGAGCGCAACCGCGGCGAAGAAGGTCGCCCAGAAGCTGTTGGGATCGATCACGCGGAAGAGGCCGAGCTGGAATCCGAAGACGTGGATCAGCACCAGGCCGATCACGAAGTTGGGCACTGACAGGAACAACGACGGGAAGCCCCGCAGCAGGCCCTCGCCGAAGCGCTTCGGAAGGAACTGCGTGCCGTAGCCGATCGTCACCGCCAGCAGCAGCGCCATGACAAAAGCCGCGGACGCGAGGAGCAACGTCGAGGGGAGCACCTCGGCGACCAGCGTCGTCACGGGCCGGTTTGACCGCATCGACAGACCGAGATCGCCGGTCACGAAGTTGGACAAGGACGTCCATAGCTGGACCGGAATTGGCCGGTCCAGGCCCTGAGCGGCGATGATCTCCTTGATCTGGCTCTCGGTGAACCCGTTCTGCGGGTCGCGCAGGACGTTGGTGATGGGGTCGCCCGGCAGGATGCTGACGACGACGAAGGTGAAGACATAGGCCAGCAGGATGACGACGACAGCCTGAGCGAGGCGCTTTGCGGCATAGCGCAAATAGGCGTTGCTCATGCCGGCCTCCTTCTCACGCCGCTCGGTCGCATCGTTATTCGCCTATCGTGGCCGTGTAATAGCTGGCGTAAGCGATGCCGTTGTAGACCTCGCCCTTCAGCCGGGGGGACTGCACGTAGATGCGCTGAACGATCTGCGTGCGCGGGATGAAGTAGCCCTGCTCAAGCACATAAGTCTGCAACTCGTCGAGAAGCGGATTGCGAATTTCGGTCGAGGCGGCGCTGGCGATCTTGTCGCGCAGGTCGTTGAGCTTCTTGTCGCTGTCGCCGAGGTTGAACCAGTTCTCGCCGTTGTTGGCGTCGGTGAGAATGCTGGCCACGGTGCCGGCGTCGATGAAGCTGCGCGTCACCTCGTAGGCCGGCACGGCCGGCCCGCCGAACCTGACCTTCTCGCCGAACGTCACGACATCATAGGCCCGGATGGTGACCTTCCAGCCGATCTTGCCAAGTTGCTGGGCGATGAGTTCGTCGATCGACTTCGCAGTCGCGAGGTATGGGTTGGAGTAGAGCGTCAGCGTCAGCTGCTTGCCGTCCTTGGTCCGGATGCCGCCGGCGCCCTTGGTCCAGCCGGCCTCGTCGAGCAGCTTCTCGGCCTTGCCGGGATTGTAGACCAGGAGGTCGCTGTGGTCGGTCGCACCGGGTACGTTGCTCTGGATGAACGACGTCGCCGGCTTCCAGTCAGGTGTGTAGACGGTGTCGAGGATTTCCTTCCGGTCGATTCCGGCCTGGAGGGCCTGGCGCACCTTCACATCGTTGTACGGTTCCAGCTTGGTGTTGACCGCCAGGCCGTTGACGAAGCCGAGATAGCGCGGCGTCGCGACAGTGAAGCCCGCCTGCTTGAGCGATTTCAATTCTTGCGGCGAGGCGTTGTAGGCGATTTCGGCCTGGCCGGACTGGACGGCGGCGACCCGCAGCGATGGCTCGGACACCAGCTTGTAGGTGATCGAATCGAGGAAGGCCGGGCCGGTGTGGCCGACGGCTGCAGGACCCCAATTGTAGTCCTTGCGCTTGACCAGCTTGACGAAGTCTCCCTCCTTCCAGGACGCGACCTGGTACGGGCCGCTGCCGGATGTCTTCGCAAGGTCGGCTTGCTGGGCAGCGGGCTGCGCGATCGTCTTCGGAGAGATGAGGATCGAGCCGTGGTAGCCGAGGGTCGGGATGAAGCCGAGCGTCGGCGCCTTGAAGACGACCTTCACCGTGTTGGCGTCGACCGCCTCGGCGCGGTCGTAGGTCTTCGGGAAGAGGCCAACCGGGTTGATGCCCTCGTTTCGTCGGCCTGCGTACCAGATGTCGAGGTTGGCAACGACCGCCGGCGCGTCTAGCGGCGTGCCGTCGGAGAAGGTCACGCCCTTCTTGAGGTGCAGGGTGAACTGGGTGGCGTCGTTGTTCTGCTCCCAGCTCTCGGCGATCCAGGGGCTGACCTTGCCGTCCGCGTCGACATAGACGAGCTTGTCGGTCACATGGCCCCAGATGTGGCCCTGGAAGCTGGAGATGGAGCTGTTGTTCGGGATCCAGGTGCTGCCCAGCGAGTTGATCAGGAAGGTGATGTCGCCGCCATTCTGCGGCTTGCCGCCGCACTCTGGGCTGGAGCGATATCCGCCATTGCCACCAACGCTGCGGCTGCCAGCGCAGAGATGGTCATCATCAGGCAGCGCCGGGAAGGGAGAGCCAAGAAAAGCGTTCGGTCACGGATAGCTCCTGTCGGTTCGGACGGCCGTCGATCGTCCACCAAGTTCGGATCTGAGAAGATCCACAGGAGAAGCGAAATGAAGAGGCGTGGCCATTCCAAAATTTCGTTTGAGACGGACAACAAATGCCCCGGGATCGAGGCAATGAGCGTGATGGCTGTTTTGTCTCCAGCGCGAAGCCGCGCGATTGCGGGAAGTCTGTGAGCGAACACAGCAACTGTTGTGGCCTCGGTCGCTCGTCGGGCCTGGTTCAAATTCGATAAGATCCTCTCGATCCCACCATCTCGCGTGGCGCATCGCCAAATTGAAAAGACATTCTGCAAAAGGCGGAGCGCAGTAGAACGGCACTGATGCCGGCAAGCGAAAAATGAATTTTGCTACCATCGAATTGCGCGCCGGAGTTTGCGAAGGTGGCGCCGTCTCAGGTGAGACGGAGCAAGTTCGATTTCATGACGGATGCGTCGCTACTTTCCAGGCCTGCCGATGCGGCAGCGGCGGCGCTTGCGGCCGGTCGTGCGGAAACATTCCCCCGTGGCGGCGAACCCGTGGTGACGGTGGTGGCCGACGTTGCGGGTCTGTCTGAGGCGTCGGGATCGCGCGTGCGCGGGATGGCATGGCGCTCATTCTTTCTACCCTGGCTGTTGCCGTTCGGGCTGCTTCTGGTCTGGCAATTCCTCTCGGCGACCGGGATCCTGTCCACGGCGATCGTGCCGGCGCCATCCGACATCTGGGACGCTGCACGGCAGCTTGCCGCGCGCGGCGAATTGCAGCACGACATCCTTGTCAGCCTTCGCCGGGTTGCCATCGGCTTCAGCATCGGTGCCCTTGGTGGGCTGCTGTTCGGCCTGGCCGTCGGGTTGTTCGAGCTGTTGCACGATCTTTTCGATCGGTCGCTGCAGATGATCCGGACCATTCCGCACCTGGCATTGGTCCCGCTGATGATCCTCTGGTTCGGCATCGGGGAGGAGCCGCGGCTCATTCTCGTGGCGATGGGTTCGCTCTTCCCGGTCTACATCAACACGGTCGGGGGCATCCGCAACGTCGATCCCAAACTGATCGAACTCGGAAGATCCTACGGGCTTGGCCGCGCCGAACTGGTCTGGTCGATCATTCTGCCGGCGGCGCTGCAGCCGATCCTGGTCGGCATGCGTTATGCGCTCGGCGTGGCCTGGCTCACCCTGGTCGTGGGGGAAACGATCGCGTCGCGGGACGGCGTTGGATATCTCGTCCAGAACGCCCGTGAGCTGCTGCGCATCGACATCATCGTGCTCGCCATCATCCTTTACGCCATCGCAGGCTGGCTGTCGGATCTCGTCACGCGCTTGATCGAACGGCGGCTACTGCGCTGGCATCCGAGCTATGCGGATCGGGTGAAGGCATGAGCGGAGCCAGCGTCAGCCTGCGCTCGGTCGGAAAATCGTTTGCCGGCCGCACGGTTCTGAACGGCGTGGATCTCGACATCGCCGCCGGCCAGTTCGTCTCGATCATCGGACCAAGCGGAGCTGGCAAGTCGACACTTCTGCGCCTCGTGGCAGGTCTGGACGCGCCCTCGCGCGGTCGCATCGAGCTTCGCGCGACGGGCCACAAGGCGGACGTGCGTCTGATGTTCCAGGAGGATCGCCTGCTGCCGTGGCGGACCGTGCTCGGCAACGTGCTGCTGGGCGTCAAGGGCAGGAAGCAGGACGCCGGGCGTATCCTCGACGCAGTCGGGTTGCAGGGGCGCGAAAGTGAATTTCCGGTGGGACTGTCCGGCGGCCAGCGCCAGCGCGTGGCGCTGGCGAGGGCGCTGATCCACGAGCCAGACCTGTTGCTGCTCGACGAGCCGTTCGGCGCGCTCGACGCCATCACCCGCGCTGCGATGCAGTTGCTGTTGGAGCAGTTGCTCGTCGCGCGGCCCCGCACCGTCGTGCTGGTAACGCACGACGTGGAGGAAGCCTTGTTGCTTTCCGATCGCGTGCTCCTGGTCAAGGATGGAGGCATCGCACGCGACTTGATCTTCGATCAGCGGCGTCCCCGGCATCGCAGCGATCCGGCGCTGGCGACTCTGAAGGAAGAACTGCTCGATGGCCTGCTGACGGCCGAGCGTGACTTGGCTGTTGTTGCATGAATAGACAAAAGGATGACGACATGACTTT
Organism: uncultured Alphaproteobacteria bacterium; assembly: GCA_963819355.1. Lineage (GTDB taxonomy): Bacteria > Pseudomonadota > Alphaproteobacteria > Rhizobiales > Xanthobacteraceae > Bradyrhizobium. The sequence goes on from CAWFVZ010000024.1 coordinate 44,168, forward strand.
GAATGGCTCGACCACCAATCGCGTTGGACTTTCCCGGCGAACGGTGTTGTCGGTCGGCGCGGGAGTTGCCGCGGCGTCTGCAGGTTTGTGTGGAATCTCGCGCGCACAGGCGGCCGACCCGGCACCGTCGCAACTGACTGTCGCGGTCATCGGAGACGGCCGCACCGGCGTCTGGGCATCGCTGGCGCGCAGGCGTGGGTGGCCGCAATCTCGAGCAGGAGCTCGGCACAAAGATCGTCTGGCAACCCGGCTTCACGGCATCGCTTCCGGTGATAGAGGCGATCAAGGCGGGCTCCGTCGATTTCACGTTTGCGACCGCGACTGCGGTTGTGAACGCCGTTCCTGCGCGCGTTCCGATCGTGCCGCTCGCGGCCTATCCGCTGCCGGTCGACGAAGTCGACTTCCTGGTGCAGGCCAATTCTCCGATCAAGACCGCGGCCGATCTGAAGGGCAAGAAGATCGCGCATCAGAATGGAACGACTGGGACCTACAGCCTGATCAAATATCTGGAGACCGCCGGCCTCAGATTAACCGACGTTCAGGCCGTCAGCCTGAGCGGGGCGGATGCGTTCACGGCCTTCGCGCAAGGAAGCATCGACGGCTGGATTTACTGGCAGCCGGCCACGGCGCTCGCGTTGACGAAGCTCGGTGGCAAGGCGCGTCTGCTGCCCGACGTGAAGACCTATGACTATGCCTTCTACGTGGCGCGGAGTGACGTCGCTGTGAAGTATCCGCAGCTCTTCGCCAAGTTCGTGAAGATAATTCGGGAAACCCAGGCCTATATCTTCGCACATCCGGCCGAGTCCGTTGCGCTCTGGGCCTCTCAGGGCGGTTTTCCGCCCAATGGCACCGAACAGGCCGTCTACGAGAGGCTCGTCCGCGATGCCAGATTGTCCGAATTGACCGCCGTCGCATTGAAGCCGATCGATGAAGCAGCGGCGGCGTCGACCCAGGATCTCGCCGACAACTTCCATGCGCTCGGTGTTCTTCCGAACAAGGTCGACGTCCGATCATTCCTGCTGGGCACGCAATTCGACGCCGCGAAGAAGGCCGTTGCGCTGGAGCTCGGCGCATAAGCGGCCACGCCGATAACATAAGAGAAACATCATGAACGCTCAGACCGCCGAGACGGTGTCGATCACCGCTGCCACGATTGGCCAGTTCGGACGCTATTTCCTCAGCGCAAGGACGAACCATTTCATCTCGGACCAGCGGGTCGCGGTTGGCGGTCCGGGTGAAGCGATCAACGCTGGCGAATTGCTGCTGTCGTCGCTCGGCAGCTGCTCGCTTGGACTGATCCAGAAGACGGCGAAAGAGCAGGGGATCGTGCTGCGCGAGGCCGGATCCGAGGTGTCTTTCCGGCGTCACGCGAGCGATCCGACGCAGTACGAATGGATACGCATCGCCGTGCGCCTGTCCGGCGTGACAGCGGGCGAGGCCGAGACGCTGGTTGCCGGTTTCACCGCCAACTGCCCGATCTACAACACGCTGATGCGCGGCGGTCCCGTCGAGATCTCCTGGACTGTGAGCTGACCTATGCCCGACAAGAAACTCCACCTTGCCGCCTTTGTATCCGCAGGTCCCGTCTCCGGCAGCCATGCCGGATGGCGCACCCGGAAGCCGACGGCGACCTGCTGTCCGCCGCCTACTATCAGAATATCGGGCGGCTGCTGGAGCAGGGACGGTTCGATCTTCTTTTTATTGCCGACATCCTCGCGATTCCGGACACGCTGGGCGGCAGTCTCGACAGCCAGCTTCGCTATGGTGCGCTGGGCGCGCTGCGGCTCGATCCGCTGGTGGTGCTCTCGCTCATCGCGAGTGCGACCAAGCATATCGGTCTCGGTGCGACCATTTCGACGACCTACGCCCAGCCCTATGTGCTGGCGCGGGCGCTCGCGACGCTCGACCATCTCAGCGGCGGCCGCGCGGCCTGGAATATCGTCACTTCGTTCCAGGAAGCCGAGGCACGCAATTTCGGCCTGACCGAGCAGCTCTCTCGCGAGGGGCGCTACGAGCGCGCTGATGAATTTCTCGAAGTCGTGACAAAGCTGTGGGATTCTTGGAGGATGGCGCGCTCGTCCGGGATCGCCAGACGCCGTTGTTCGCCGATCCTGCGCGGGTTCACCGGATCGATCATTCCGGCAAGTGGTTCAATGTGCGCGGCCCGCTCAATGTCAGTCGGCCGCCGCAAGGACGCCCGGTCTTCATCCAGGCCGGTGCTTCGGATCGTGGTCGCGACTTTGCTGCGCGATGGGCGGAGGTCATCTTCGTGACGCCAGGCCTGATCGACGTCGCTGTCGAATTCCGCAACGACCTGCGCGCTCGCGCCGTCCGTTTCGGCCGCGATCCCGATACGATCAAGGTGCTGCCCGGTATCGTCCCTGTCATCGGCGACACGGAGAAGCAGGCCAAGGCGCTGCACGACCAGCTCCACGAATTATCGCATCCGGAGTCCGGCCTCTCGACACTCTCCTATCATCTCGGCGTCGACCTCTCGCGCTTTCCACGGGATCAGGTCCTGCCCGAGAATCTCGACGTGCCCGGCGTCGAAGGGCACTATCGCGAAGTCTCCGAGCTGACGCGGCGCTCGGGCTTGAGTCTCGCCGACCTGGGACAGCGTTACGGCGCGGGGAGAACCACCAGCGGCTTCGCCGGTACGCCCGGTACGGTGGCCGATAGCATGCAGGAATGGTTCGAGGCGGGCGCTTGCGACGGCTTCATGTTGCAGGTCCCGTATCTTCCAGGAGGCTTGGAGGAGCTGGTCCACGGCCTCGTGCCGGAGCTGCAACGTCGCGGCCTGTTCCGGACCGAGTACGACGGCTCAACCTTGCGTGATCTGCTAGGTCTGCCTCGCCCTGCCGGATAACGCACAGCTTGCGCCTCGGAGTCGTCTCGCGATCTCGTTTATCGGCCTTCCAACAAAGCCAGCGGACGCCGGCCGGAAAGGTTCCCCATTTGGGGAAGCTAAGTCGTTTTCGGCCCTTATCGCACGGTGCGATACCGGTCATTTACCGGAAGTCGCCGGTAAATGACCGGTAAGTGGCTGGTTGGCATCTCCATCCGCCAGGAAAGCGACCGGCCTTCATCACATCGTCCCCGGACGTTCCTATGCGCGCACCATGGTTGCCGCTAAGCGGTCGTGGACGTGTTCGTCGTCCCCTTTGCTGTAGCGGTTGGGTCCATCCCAACGGCTTCTTGATGCGCGCTGGCGTCTTGCCCAAAGCCAGGGTCGAATGGTGCCGCGGGGGAGGTCCCCTATATGTTGGATGCAGGAATAACAATCTTGGATAGCGGATTTTGCCACATAGAACTAGGAGTTGTTCAGAGACGCAAGGGGCACTCGGCACTCGCTCGCTTCGCCTATCAGGTGAGTACGTATGTGAATTACGGGGGGCGTCGTGCCGATTACAGCCGATATTCGGGCGAGCATCAGGGGGGGCTAATTCTTGTGCCCGAGGGTGGCGCGGCCGAATTCGCCGACATGGGCAATCTGGTTAGAGCTGCCGGCTTCCGAGAAACGCGCATCGACGCCCAGGAAGGACGGACAGTAGATTTCGGCCTTCCCCGGGCGGTTCCTGCAGAGTTGCTCCAGCCCCTTGCCGCATTCGCCCTGGCCGAGTTTGCGGCACGGGGAATGGTAGTCAGGCTCGACATCGAGCGTCCAGGGGCATCAGACGGGGGCTAAACCCCCATGCCCACGCGTGGCTGAGCCAGCGGGTCCTTGAACACGACGGCTTTGGCAAAAAGGAGCCGCAGTGGAACAGCCTGTTCCTCCGATCTCTGGGACGATATGTGCGGGCGTTGATCGCCGGTCGACTGACGCTGGGCTGTGCGCTGCTGGGGGTCGCAGCTTACGTTGACCCACGTCGTAATGATGCGAGGGGTCTTTCTGAGCCCGAGGAACGGTTTCCCGCCAAGGCTTGGCGGATGCATGATCGTGGGGTCTACGTTCCAGGAATCGAAGCGCTAAAGGAGACCCGTGAGGCCAATAGGGTGGCAGCCAAGGCGGCTGGGCACTCGGACGGGCAGAAGAACCAAACCTCCCATATTACTGCTGTTAGGAACGCCGTCAGCAGCCGACATCCACCGAGCGACGAAGCGCGTCAAACCCGCGTAAATCTTGTCGTAGCGCTGGCAGCGGAGGACGGCATCGAGGCACGCGGACCGAAAGCCGATGGACCGGGAATAGAGCTAACGACCGGCGGCGGCCTGCTCTTTTTTAACGGCGATCAATTCACCGTCGAGGGTGTCGCAGGTTCGAAACGAGCTCAGGTAATCGCGAAACTGGCTCGAGCTCTGGATTGGCCGGCGATTATCGTCGAAGGGGACGTCCAATCGACCGACGACATCATAGTTGCAGGGGCCCTTTACGGCGTGACCGCTATCAATACATGCGCGAGTGAGAACGCCCTTCGGCTGATCAAGCAAAAATATGGGCATCTCCTCGCGGACACGGTGCGCCCACTGGATCCGCTCTTGGTCACTGACCAGCTTCTTGCGACATACGCCCACTCCCAGAGCCCTGAGGTGGAAGACGCACCTCAGGTTCGATCGCAGAACTATGAACCTGCCACTGATAAAGAGGTGTTAGCTTCGTCCGTTGAGCAGAGCGACTGGCAAGAGGAAGATGCGCCGTGGAAGGACGATCCCGACGACACCGCGCCCGATGCGGTGGACGAGGAAAATGCGCCATGGCAGGACGATCCTGAAGACGCTTTGCGCGCTGAGTTCGATGAGGAGGAGGCAGACAGCCCCTGGGAGGAGGATGGGATGCCTGAGCCTGATCCATCCGACACCTAGGAGGAAATAGGCAGGCCACGTTAAATCACAACGGGACGCTCGGCGACATTCCGCGAACAAGCGTCTATGTCCGGCGCATTCAGTTCTATCAGCGCGCGCACCTCAGCGTCAGCGGACCGATGTTCTACGAGCTTGGAGCCGGCTGTACCAGCGAGACACACTACATTGCGCCCGGCATAGCTGCGATCGGAGGCGCTGTTCGCGGTGGCTGTTCAAGCAGATCAGAGTCGTCGGCGCCGAGATCGTTGCTCTGCTCGATGCCCATTCGAAGTAAGTCGCATACATCCGTTCCGAGAAATACAACGCGCAGGGAAGCGCCGTCGGGAAATGCTCTTCGAGGTTCGAGAGATAAATCGGCGCCAGTTCTTTTCCAGTTTCGCCGCGCCCCCGATGACAGCCTAGAGACTGCTTCTGACAACGATGATATCTACGGCGCTCAGGTGCGAGAGGGCGATTGCGCTACGCTTGAACGCAACTAGACTAGTTCATCACGCAATAGACCAACAAATTGACCGAAGAGGCCGCGAACAGTGCCAACGTCACTGCGACCAGCGCTTCAGGGCGGCTCAAGTTAGGAACATTCTCATATGGGAAGTATCCGGCAATTCTACGCCGGGCGTCCCGCGAACAATTTGCTGAACGATTTAGAATTGGTTTACGACTCGGCCGGCGCGATGAAAATAGTTGGTCCTTGCGCGGATATTCGGCGCAATTTCTTGCTTAAATTGCCGGACGATCGATCGCTTCAAGGGCGTGCGGATCCGAACAAACTTTGATCGACTCTGGTGTAGCCCCATGTATCCCCAGAGCCTGTTAGTTCCGAGAGCGATGGAAAAGTTCGGGCTACATTTTGCGCTAAGTCATTGTAAACACTGGTGCCGGCTGAGGGGATTGAACCCCCGACCTTCGGTTTACAAAACCGCTGCTCTACCGCTGAGCTAAGCCGGCAAATCGTTGAAAGTATGTAGCTATTTTTGGTACTCGGGAGTCAAGCCACCGTTTTGCTACCGCTTTTGCCACCCTATCATTTCGGCCGTCTGTTTATGGCAGCCTGCAAGGCTTCGTCAACGCGTTCGGCGGCATCTTCCTGCATGCTGGGTAGGACGTGCGAGTAGAGATCGAGCGTGATGCCGATCTTGCTGTGACCTAGTCTTTCGCTCGCGACCTTGGGGTGGATGCCATTGGCTAGCATGTGTGTTGCATGTGCGTGCCTCAAGTCGTGAAAACGATAGGCGGGCAGGCCGGTCTTTTCGATTTTTCGGGTCCAGTCCTGCGTCAGGGTGTCCGGCTGAATGGGGGAGCCGTCTACCTGGGCAACCACGAACGTATCATCGGTAAGCCTGACTCCGGCCCTCAAGAGTTCCTCTGCCTGCCTCATCCGGTGCGAGCGCAGCTCCTCGATCAAGCGGGCGGATAATACGAGTTGCCGGCCTTTGCCGCTTTTCGGGGATTTGTAACGGATATTGGTGCCGACCTGTTCGGCGCTTTCGACAACCGCGATACGGCCGGCGGCGAGATCGACATTTCTCCACTTTAGCGCGACGACCTCACCATCGGCGAAGACCACAGAGAACCGCCAACATGCTCGGCACGAGCAGCCGCGTGCCACGCATGACGTCGATGAGTGTTGCCGTTTGATCAAGATCGTAAGTCCGCATCAGGGTGCGTTCGACCTTGGGCGGATTGACCGCGTCGGCAGGATTGCGATGGAGCATCTCCCACTTCATCGCGTCGCCGAGCGCCTATTTCAGAATGCGGTGCATGTGACCGACGGTGCGTGGCGAAAGGCCGCCGGTGCCGTCGCGCCGCCCGTTTTTCAGTGCCTTAGCATAGGCTTCCGAAATGACGGCGGGTCTCAGCTTGGTCAGCACAACGGTGCCGATCAGCGGCACGACATTCTTACGCAAGAGTTCGCCATAGCGTGCATGATATTTTGGCGACACCTGTGACTCCATGTGCGTCAGCCATCGCTCGGCAAACTCGGCGAAAGTTGTTTTGTCCGGCGCAAGATAGCTGCCGTTTTGCATCTCGGAGATCAGCCGCGCGCATTCGATCTGGGCCCCGCGCTTGGTGCCCTTGAAGCTATGCCAGCGCCGCTTACGCGTCGGGCTGTTCGGATCATCGATGATGATCGCCCATCGTCCCGGTGAACGTTCCCTGATGCTGCCCTTCATTTGTCTGCCTCAGCGGTTTCGAGTTGTTTCAGCAAGGTGGGGTCGAGATCGCGGCGCAGTTCTTGGGCGAGGGCACTTGATGCATTCTGACGGATCTCGGTGAGGAGTTTGCCGGCAAAGTCGTCCCCAAATCGGCGCATCCGGGCGACAAAATCGGCCTCCTCGTATGCCGGTGGCTCTGGGCTGCCTGGCGGCCGGCACGCTTCCATGATCGCTTCGGCTGCCCGTTTTGCCTGGTCGAATGCATAGGGATCGCGAAACCAGAACAGGCCGTCGTCGACATTCAGAGGCTCCAAGTCGAAATGCCCTTTCTTGAAGAAAGCGGCGTTCTGACCCGCCCCCTGCACCGCGGCCCTGACCAACTTCATCAGCCCGGAGGTGTGGGGGTTTGCGTAAATTCGCTCCGGTGGCCGGTCGAATGACGCAGCAATCCGATCATTGATTTCCTGGTTTACCGAAACCCCGCGCGCCTTCGCGGCCTCGGCCAGCATGTCGCGGATTTGGTCCGTCGTACGGAAACTGGTGAGTTTGGACAACTACGCGCCTCACGGTTGCGGATGGCATCAGTTTGTCGCGTCCTGGCCAATATGGCAACACCCAGGGCCATTGCCTCTTAAATGACATATTATTAATTCATATAGATATCAGACAAGTGTTTAATGATATCATCGAAATCATGGAGTTTTGCATGACGCGCGCGCAAAACATTCAGCCCCTGTTCAACACAACCTGTACGGCGCACGAGTTGCACGAGACCGGGGTGTGGCCGACCGGGTTGGCTGGAATTTATGAGGCGATCCGCCTGGGTGAGCTTGAGTTGCTGCGGAGCCGCAAGCGCGTGAAGATTATTTGCGCGCCGCTGCGGAAGCGGCTCGGCATCACTGAGACCGACACGGAAACGTAAACGGCCGCCTGTGAAAACAGGCGGCCGACTTTTTGCAGGCATGAACACCGGCGGGGAGCCGACCATGTTTCGCATCATCGTCAGTCCCGCCTTTGACCGTCGCGCCAAGCGCATGGAAGGCCAGTTCGATGACCACTTGCAGCGCGAAGCGGTGCTGCGCTGCCGCTCGCAGCTGCCACTGCTCGACTCCGCTCACGTTCTGATCAGGCGCGGCGTTGGTCCCATCGACACCATCGCGATAGCGCACAAAGCCACACCCCTCCGTCAGAAGCACCAGCAGGGCAGACCGCGGCCGTGCGTCTTCCGGCGCGCAGGTAGCCGCATCCATTCCGAGAGCAACAACAAGGAGGACCACGTGAAGCATGAAGCATCGAAGCATCTCACCTAGACCTGACCTATCCCCGAAACTGAACCCGATGGAGGGCCGACATGGCCAAACGCAACGAAATTTTTCCGTCCAAGTACCTGAAGGCAGGTGATCTGGCCGGTAAGTCGCTCGCCGGGAATCGCGGCCGCGCCACGGGCCGTCGGCTGGAGACTCACAGAGAGGCGTTTGGGTTGGGGCTACCCCAGCCGGGTCTACCGAAATAACTCATGGGCGGTCGCAGGAGGCACGGCAAATGGCGTTCTGGACAGGCCCCAGCGGTTTGAGATGCGCTTGGCGTGATGCGCAGGCCGACTATTCCGCCCGGCGCAGGGCAAGTTGCCCTGTGAGCTGATCACCTCGATTGTAACAAGGTGCTGGCTGATCGGGGGGCCTATTTTTTCAGTGCTTCGTGTTCAAGCACCAGCGGTTCGTCTTTGTCCCGCGTCTCAATGAGTTGCCTGATCACCACGCGGATCGCGCTATCCCCGCCCGTATGCTGCTGTTCGGCCTTTGCCCCAACCCCGATCCAGCAAGCTGTTGGCCGCGACAACGCGGACCGCCGGTGGCACGGCCTCTTGGCTGACGATGCCCGCAAGCACCTTGATGCACAACTCGGTGTGCCCACGTGCCAGCAACCGCAAATCAGTTGGGATTTTCTTTCGGGGCAATCGTTTACGGGGAGGGTCCCCCTCCTGTTAGCGTAGTCATCGAACCCGCGTCCGGCGCGGCGACATTACGCGAACAATCTAACACAAAAGGCGCGCACTTGTTTTCGAGCAAACCTTGCCCCGGCATATAGGTGAGGTCGCCATGCCGACGGCGTTGCGCGGCATGTCGATCAACCCCGGCTCCGGCATGGCGTGCCGCGCGGCGGCAACATCGGGGAAACACTTCTTCTGCCAATCGGCGTGCGCCATAGGGCCAATTCCCCAAGCCAACGCACCGGCCGGCGATCGCTAAGCGCTCGCAACATGGTCTTCGGTCTTCTCCTGTCGGTCCATGGTCGCGACTGTCACGCCGGTCACCGGAATGGCGGCGACAATCCCGAAGGTCTCGTGACTTTCACGGCAGTGTTTGCGCCCAAATTGACGGCTGTCTCGCTGTTCAAGGACCCAATCTCCTCGCACTCGGCGTCGAGCTCGAGCTTGAGCTGGGGCCGAGACGGAGAGCCTGGCGGCTAACGACTGTTTTCTGAGCAATAATAGCATGTCTTGCGCTTCCTCAGTCAGCTGCCGCATTGCGAGATGCAATTGTCTTGTTGTCGTTTGCTCGATGTGTTGGGCTCCATCTGCTGAGAAGCGAGGAGGTGGCCTTGACCTTCACGATCCACTCGTCAAAGGACGGAAACGTCCAACAGACGTTGAGAATTGGTTCGCGTGCAGCAGTCGATCGCGCGCTCGCGCTCCACGACGCTGGTTGGGACGTGTACATAACTGACGCGGCTGGTAGTCAATATCGGCCCGAGACTTTTGAAACACTTGCTGCGCGTGGTCCGGCGCTCCCTATCCAAATCAGATAATTCCGCACACCATTTTAGCAACGTGCATCGCGGTTGGCGTGATTGACGTGGTGGGGCTGCCGCCTCCACCACGATTGAAGCCCAGACGGCTGTCGCTGGTGCGCCGGATTCCTTCTCGATGTTGTCGAGATCGAAGCTACCGCGGTCTGCCGTCCGTCGCGTTGACTTTGTTGCGATGCCGCAATGATGGTGTGAGCGAACAGCTCCTCTCGCGTGATGTTTTCGCCTTGTCAAACGGGTTCCACCCGGTCAGATTGAAATGGTCCGCTCGGCATTCGAGCATGTCGGTCGAGATCAAATTAAAATTTGGGGGAGAAACAACAAATGGGTAAGCACGCCATTTCTACGGCCTCATTTTTGCTGGCCGTCGGAACTTTGATTGGGCCAGGGCTCGCCCAGGAAGTAAAACAGGAAACCAGGTCGACCGCGAACCAGGCGAAGGTCGCGCCGGTCACGCAGGATCAGCTCAACGCAGCAGACAAGAGCGCTAGTAATTTTCTACTGACCAACGGCAATTATGCGCAGACGCGCTTCCATCCGGCCAAGCAGATCAGCCGCGACAATGTCAAAAATCTGCATGTCGCCTGGATCTTTCAGACCGAAGTCAAGGAGTTGCTGGAGACGTCCCCGATCGTGATTGACGGTGTCATGTATGTGACGACCTCGTTCAGTCATGCTTATGCGCTGGACGCCAAGACCGGCGCCGAGATTTGGCACTACAATCACAAGATGGGGCCGGTCACGACCTATTGCTGCGGGCCGAACAACCGTGGCGTCCAGGTTCTTGGCGATCTCGTCTATCTCGCGACCCTCGACGCCAAGCTGGTGGCGCTGAATGCAAAAACCGGCGACGTCGTCTGGCAGACCGACATCGCCGATCCGGAGCTCGGCTACAGCGAGACCATGGCACCGACCGTGATCAAGGACAAGGTTCTGATCGGGACCAATGGCGGCGAATACGGCATCCGCGGGTTTCTGAAAGCCTATGACGCTAAGACCGGCAAATTGATCTGGACGTTCAATACGGTGCCGGAGAGTTCAGTCGGCGTCTGGGCGGCCAAGGACGCTACCGGTCGCGACATGCATCGCAATATCCAGGCCGAGAAGGATCAACTCGCCAAGACGGGCGATCCCTACGCAAAACTCGGCGGCGGCGTTTGGCAGAATCCGGCGGTCGATCTGACAACCAGCCGGCTTTACTTCGTGGTCGGTAATCCGTCGCCCGATCTCGACGGCTCGAATTGTCCTGGGGATAACCTATACACGAACTCGCTAGTTTCGATCGATTTGAGACCGGAAAATACATCTGCCATCTTCAGTATATTGCCCATGACGTGTGGGACCTCGATGCCGTCAGCCCGCCGGTGCTGGTCGATGTCAAAGGGAAGGACGGCAAGATGATCCCGGGCGTGCTGCACGCCGGCAAGACCGGTCACATCTATGTTCACGACCGCAAGGATTGCAGCCTGATCCGGTTCTCCGATGCGATGGTGCCCCAGGAGAACATGTGGGTGTTGCCGACCAAGGAAGGTGCCCGCATGTTGCCGGGAGCCAATGGTGGCGTCGAATGGTCACCGATCGCGATCGATCCGGGGCAGGGGCTTGCTTACGCAATCAACCTGCACCAGCCGATGACCTACCATGTAGAGAATTCGCCCTATCCGAATGGCAAGTTGTGGCTGGGTGGGGCCTTCAAGGTGATTCCGAGCGAGACGCAGTCGGGCAACATCACCGCGGTCGACTACAACACCGGCAAGATCAAATGGCAGGTGAAAACCCCGGAACCTATGATCGGCGGCATTTTGGCTACCGCCGGCGGTCTGGTGTTCACCGGTGAAGGCAACGGCAAGTTCGCGGCCTACAATTCGTCGAACGGCAAGGAACTGTGGGCCTTTAGCGCCGGCGCCGGTGTCAACGCACCCCCCTCGACCTATACGGTCGGCGGCAAGCAATACGTCGTGGTCGGGGCGGGCGGCAACACGCAAATCGATTTCCGCCGCGGCAACAACATCATTGCGTTTTCGCTCGATTGAACAAATCGGCGATCATCATACGATCAAGCGGGGCCCAGATGCGGCCCTGCTTTTTATTGTGATCGGAATGACTTGATGGACGGTAAGCCCAACTGGTGTATTTCTCACGTTGTGGTGCTTGCGATCTTCTCGGCCAAGGCGCAACGCCAGCGAAGGCCGACAGTATCGAGGAAAAGACGCAAATTTGCGCGGGCTGTCATGGCGAAGACGGCAAGCCAATCGACAAGATAATCCCGACCATCTGGGGGCAAAAGCAGGGCTACCTCTATATCCAATTGCGGGATTTCAAGCGCGGCGACCGTAAGAACGAGATCATGCAACCGATCGCATCCACGATGGAGCGCGAGGATATGCTGGCGATAGCGGAATATTTTTCGAAGAAGCCGTGGCCCAATCTCGGTCAGCCCAGCGCATCGAAGGAAGTTGCAAATCGGGCCTTGCGCGCCAATGGCTCGGTCGGCTGCACCGGCTGTCATCTCGATCAATTTCAGGGCGACGGCACCGTGCCCCGACTGGCGGGCATGAGCCGGGAATATCTGACTAAGACGATCGACGATTTTCGTTCACGCGCGCGCGGCAACAATCCTGGAATGTCGGACTTGATGCTGGCGACTTCTTCCGACGACCTTTCGGCGCTTGAGGCATACCTCGCGGGCCGCTGAGCTGCATTTTATCATGGCGTCAATCGTTCGCGCAGCGAGGTCAGCACCGTCAGGTCCACGGCACGCTTGCCGTCCTTGTCCCTGAGCGCAGGATCGGCGCCGCGCGCCAAGAGCAGATCGGCAATGCCAGCGTGGCCGCCTTCCGCCGCAATCATCAGCGCGGTACGACCCCGCGCGTCGCGATCGTCGATACGCGCGCCCAGGTCGAGCAATTGCCGGACGACCTTGATCGCCTGGGGCTCGGGTGCCGATTCATCCGGGCCGGAGGCCCACATTAACAGCGTGAGATCATTGGCGTAGCGCGCGTTGATATCGACGTTTCGCTCAAGCAAGAGCGCCACGACATCAAACCATCCGGCGGCTGCCGCGTAGACGATGGGCGATTTTCCGGTCTCGTCGAGTGACTCGATGTCGGCGCCGTGGGCAAGCAAGGCTTCGGTAATGGTATCGTTGCCGCGATAGGCGGCGACGGCGAGCGGCGTCACGCCGCCGCGGCCGGCGAGATTGACGTCGGCGCCGCGTTCGATCAGCCGATGTGCGACCGCTGTGCGGTCACCTTCGATCGCGAAAAACAACGCCGTCGCGCCGGCTAGGTTGCGCGCATCGATCGGCGCGCCGCGCGCCAGCAGGAGATCGACCACCGACAGATGGCCAAACCTAGCGGCATGGCTCAGCGGCCGCGCGCCAAAGCGGTCGCGGGCATCGACAGAAGCGCCAGATCCAGAAGTTCAGTCGCCAGTTCAAGGCAATTTCTGTCGACGGCCGAAAACAGCGTCAGCGACACCTCGATCGCGCTGATCTGCGACTTGATTGTTTCGAAACGTAGGCGCGATTTCGTGGCAAGCCACGGATTCAACAGCTGCCGCGGCGGATGTGACGCTCAACGCTGTGAGGACGGAACAGAGCGAAGCGAATTGACGATACAAGCAGTCTCTCCCGATGGTCGTTGTTTGTCAGGGTGGCACGGCGACCGGCCAATTCCAATAGCTCTGACGCACAACCTTGCGGTTCTGCGATTAATGGTGCGGTTGGCATTCAGGATTGGCTGCGGTTGGAATCGCCAGAAAGGTGATGGTCGCAGGCGCGAAAGTCAGGTTGCCGGAAGGCATCCGGGCGCCCGCCATGTCCGGCAGATTATCCCTTGCACCTAGTTCGAGCGTGTGCCCGTTCAGACGTACCGTTGCCTCTCGCAGACTTGCCGCATTCAGGGTGTAACGCTCCGAACTTACGGCGAGCTTGAATGTGTGTGTCGAATGGGCGTCGGTGTTGATGACCAGTAGACTGACACCGCCGGGTCTGCCGCGTTGGCAATGCGCATAGACGTGAAGCCCAGCTTCAATTGGTATGCCTGACTCCAGCGCAGTCGTTCCCATCAACCGCCGCCACAACAGGGCGCCCCAGTAGTTGGGCCGCGGCGCAAACGTCTTCTCGTCAAGCAGGCCGTAGTCGCTCGCCGCCAGCGTGTTGTGCATCACCACCTGAACGCCGGCCTTTGCTAATCGGCCGAGCTGATCGAGATATCTGAATGTATCGAGGTAGGTCGCTGCCCAGCGGTTTCCGCCGCACGTGGCCTCCGCGGTCTCGGTCAGCCAGATCGGCCTGCTCGGCGCAAATTGGTCACGAAGACCGCGGTAGAAATCCAGCGTCAGGTCGGTTCGAGCCAGCCGCTCCTCCGAAAGGGCGGCCTGCGAAAGTGCTGGCTCCGACGAGCTTGCGCCGGTACAGCGTTCCGACAACAGGCCGTAGTGATGGTAGGAGAGTGCATCCAATCCTGGCCCGGACGCATCGAGCAGGCGCGAGGCGGCTTCCGTTGAACCCGCCAAGCCCGGTCCAAGGATCATGGTCGCGGGAGCACGTCGCTTCAGGAATGAGCGGAACGTCTTAAAGTCGCGTCCGTACGCAGCCGGGTCGTCGCTGGCCGCCGCAACACCTGGTGCCGCAACGTTGGGTTCGTTCATAAATTCGGCGGCGAAAATACGGCCTCCGATCGAAGAGGTATAAGCGATCAGGCGGGATGCCTGATCGGATGTCCAGGCACCCGCAGCATCTCGGGTGCCCGGACCGACGGCAAAAGAGGTAACGATCGGTGCGCCGACCGCATGTGAGAAATCGACCGCGCCTCGCCATTGCTGACGGGTCAGAACGCCATCGAATCCGGGAGGAGGCGCCGATGGCGCGGCGTCGGAATCTGCGAAGTAGGTTGCGTTTGCCCAGGTCCCACTGACGCGTACATAAGTCGGCGCCAACGCAGCAGCGAGTTTTCGTAGACGGGGCGAAGCCAGATTGATCGGTGGACGATACGCAAAGAGGTCCGAGCCGGTACTCGACACGTTCGGGCCGTACGGTTTCCAGAAACGTCGCCGGTCACTTCCACCATTTCGACGTTAAAGGATTGGAAGCGTTCGTCGACCTCGCCAATGTGAACCATGCTTGTAGGCGTGACGGACGGCTCGTCGGCCAGTACCCGCGGGCAGGCTAGCACGACGAGCAGCATCGATATCCGGACGGTTCGACGTTTCGCAAAGATCGTCAAAATCGAGCGCGCGCGACGTCGTTGCCTCGCGCCGTGCCGAGTCCGTTCCTTCGCGCGGTGTTGGAACAACCTCAACTCCATCGGAAAAGGTGAGGAAGCGCTGGGTCGCGGCTTGGTCCCGCGCCTGTCGATCGAGACTTGCAGTTGTCTATGCGCTGCTCGCACATCACCTTCGATCCGGGGGCACCGACCAGCATGATCCAGATCAACGCCACCGCTCGACTGCCACCAAAAGATGGGGCGTGCCACCGAACCCAAGACGGTCTTTCAACGTCCAAGTTGCCGGGTTCGCCACCATCATTGTCAGCGTGGCTGTGCTCGCCGTCAGCAGCGAGCCGCCCGAAGTGTTCAGCTACTCTCTGTCGGTTGACCCCGTCCCACGAACGTTTCACCCTATTGACGAAACCATTTTGGCGAAGACATATTTGTTCGTTCGAAGGGAGCAATAATCCGCGCCCTTCCTTGTTGGCCTTGAAGCCTCTTCATTGGGCTCTAAACTTTAATGTGCAGGATTCCGAGGGGCAAGTTCATGAGCGTATCCGAAAAACGGCGAGGCAACCTCGTTCCTATCCATGCGGACAACGTTAATTCAAAAGACTGGCTCATTCTATTGGAGGCAGTCACCATTGTCGGCCATCAACGCGACAAGCTAAGAGTTGCGCTTACTACCAAGGAGCGGAAGCTCGTAAAAAAGTGGAGGTTGTTCCGAAAGTCTGAGCAATTCCTGGTTGTCGACGGATATGATCCTCGGATACATGCACTTTATTTTTGTCCCCAGCTTTACAAGAACGAAGACGGTGAACTTGTCGCCTTGAGTGGTCAAGAAATCGGACAGTTGATGGCGCGTGCGCTTGAGGGAGGGGCGATCGATAAACCGCCGTGGTATGAGCCCTCCGACACTCTACCCAAAGAGCCTATCATCACGGCCAGATCCGACACGCAATTTGACACGTTGGTTGTCGATGCACCTATCACGAAACAACCAAAAGCACCCGCTCTGCGTGCCGTCGAGAACAAAGACAAAAGCTGATGCGTTTATTGCCGGGTGCTGGCTCAAAGGGGGCCCGGATAGTGGTCGGCCAGTTCGGTTGCTCGTGTATGAAGACAGCCCCGCTGGTTCAGTAGCCTGCCAGCGGATGCTCTTTCGCGGAAACCAGGGCAAAAGAAGCGCTGTTCCGGTCGGTCGGACCGATTGCTATGGACAAGACCACGATGATGACCGCGACGGGGCCGTATACGATAAACGTAGCTCTCTTCCATTTTTGATAAGTACGGTTTTCGTCAATAGTTAGTCGTGATAGATGCTTCCCATACTCCGCAGTCGGTCGCGAAGCATCTGAATGGTAATCGTCATCGAGCTGATTTGATGGAGGCATGGTCAACTCCCGAAAGTCAGAATACGCAGCGCCCACCGGACATCGTGACTACGGGCGCTGACGCCAGCGAATGGTCGAATCAATACTGATTGGCGCTGCGGTTTGATCCCATTGGGCGGGCTTTCCTTCGCAGGCTGGAACATCCGGGACGCCGGTGACGGTACCGTCAGAAAAATCCGGCACTGATATCAAGACCGAAAGTTGCCATGCAAAGAGAGGCGGCCAAGCCAAGACCGCAAAACAGCGCGATGGTCTTGAGAGGATGAACGCTGGTCTGCGTTTCGGGAATGGCGCGCATGTAAACGTTTGAAATGGCGTTCATGGCAATCTCCAAATGTTAGCCCTAAAAAATGCATCGGGCACGGAGTTTGTAGGCTCAAAAAATTTAAGAAAGCCCCCTCTTTTACTTCAATTTGAAGGAATTGCACCAATGGCCGAGACGCCAGCTACGTCATGGAGCTTGAACTGGCGCCGCAAGGCCGGCTCATCGCGCCGTCCGTAAAACTACGTTTTCAACACGCTTCCTGCCGCGGCCGAGTGGAAAACTGCGGATTAACTTCTGATCGATATTGTTCCTCATTCTTAGGAGCGGAAACATGCGTCATCTCACCGTGTACCAACGCTTGGCGATGATCATCGCGGTGTTGTCGATCGCGTTCTTGGCGGTCTCCGTGATGCAGATACTGGTCTTGCGCGATGCCGTTCTTGACGAGCGGCGAACCACCGTGCACGACCTGGTCGATTCCGCGACCAAGATTCTCTCTTACTATGAGAGCGAGGTGAAAGCGGGCAAGATGACGCCTGATCAAGCGCGGCAGATGGCCTTTACCGCAATTGGCGCGATCCGTTGGGGCGATTATTCGGACTACATCGGTGTCTATGGCGGCGGTGGCTCTGACGCCGGCGTCACCTACGTCCATGCCAACCCCAAATACGTGAACGTCAATCGATGGGACTACAAGGACAGTCGCGGCAAGTTGCTGATCCAAGACATTGTGCGAACCGCGCGCTCGGGCGGCGGATTCATCGAATACTTCGTACCGCGCTCGGCGGGCGGTGAGGAACTGCAGAAGCTGTCGTATGTCGGTTCATTCGGGACCGGGGACAAGCTCCTTGCCATCCAGGCGGGCGCTTACGTCGACGATATTGACGCGGTCATTTTCCACCGAGCCTTGTGGGCGGCAATTGGTGGCCTGACGGGTCTTCTCATCGCAGGTTTCGCCGCCTTCTGGCTCGGTCGAGGTATTGTCGTCCCTCTCACTGAAACCTGTGCCTCGATGGACAAACTCATCAAGGGTGACCTCGGCTTCCACGTTCCGTTCTCGGATCGAAGGAACGAAATCGGCCGGATCGCTCGCAGCCTGCAAGTCTTCAAGGACCATCTGGTCGAGGCCAACAGGCTGCGGGCCGAACAAGAGGAAACCAAGGCGCGGGCCGCCGCGGAGCGGCGGGCCGTCTTGTCGCAGATTGCAGACGATTTCGAGCGCAGCGTCGGCGGCGTAATTCAGGGCACGACTTCGGCCGCGGGCGAACTGCAGCACTCGGCGTCATCCATGTCGACCATTGCCGAAGGAACGAGGGACCAGAGCGCGAAGGTCGCGGCGGCCGCGGAGCAGGCCGCAACCAACGTCCAGACGGTGGCGGCATCGGCCGAGGAACTGTCGTCCTCGATCAAGGAAATCGCGCGCCAGGTGACCCAGTCATCGTCGATCGCCCAGAGTGCCGTGCAGCAGGTCGCAAACACGGAGGCTCTGGTGGAGAAGCTGGCGGAGGCCTCGCAGAAGATCGGAGAAGTGATGGCACTCATTCAGACCATCGCTGAGCAGACCAATCTGCTGGCCCTCAACGCCACGATCGAGTCCGCGCGCGCCGGAGAAACGGGCAAGGGCTTCGCTGTCGTCGCCAACGAGGTCAAGGCCCTCTCCGCGCAGACGGCCAAAGCCACCGAGGAAATCACGAGCCAGATTGCAGGGATCCGTGATGCAACCGGCTCCGCGGTGATTGCAATTCGCGAGATCGGCACGACGATTGGGCATATGAACGAGATCACGGGCTCGATCGCGGCAGCGGTCGAGGAGCAAGGTGCCGCAACTCAAGAAATCGCGCGGAGCGTGCAGCAAGCCGCACAGGGGACACAGGGCGTGACGCAGAACATCGTCGGCGTCCGGGAAGCTTCCGCCCAGGTCGGCGCGGCCTCCACTCTGGTCTTGGATGCCGCCGGACAACTCAGCACACAATCCGACCAGCTCAAGAGCGAGACAGAGAAGTTCCTGGGCGGCATTCGTGCTGCCTAGGCTGCCGGTTCTTGAACCTTGACCCAATGCGGCGATCGGCCGGCGCGACAGACGCTGTCGCGGCGGTTGGAGATCAGCCCCTCCAACCCTATTAGACAGGCGTGCCGGAACAGGACCGGTCCGATCTCGCCCTGTTCGAATGGCGCCAGATGAATGCCGTGATCCGCGTCGGTGGCGGCCGTCAGCTCTGGCGGAACCCCATCCGGAAAGCGCCCCAGTGCTTGCCGCGGACCACGATCGGCGACGACAGGTCCTTCATCAGCACGAACTGCCCGCCGCCCATGTCGCGGCGATAGGTTTGCAGCAGGAACGGTTTGGTATTGGCCGCGACCTTCTTCACCGCGCGGTCGCTGAACAGCCGCCGGTTGCGGCAGTTGGCGTTGTTCCAGACCGGGTCCTTGCCCTGCGGCAGGCGGTAGTTCGGATTGTGTGTCGGCAGATAGCCGCCTCTGGCCCAGGCGACACAGAACACGATGCGGGGATCGGATTTCTGGATCGGATCCTGGATCGCGGGCAGCACGCGGTCGGTGAACTCGACGTAGTTCGTATTGTACTGCTTGGGATCGGTGCCGGGGACTTCGCGGTAGTTCTCGTCCATGAGCTGGTCGAGCGTGATCTCGCCGCGCGCGATCGCGGCTTCGAATTCGGCCGAGATTTGTTTGGCGGTGTCGACGACGATTCGGATCAGCGGCGCGTCCGACGTCTCCACACCGCTGTCGGCGATCAGCGCGATCAGGCCCTCGGACGTGTCGAGCAGCTTCGCCACCCGCTGGTCGGCGTTCTTGAGGTCGCGGCAGGAGAGGTCGACGCCCTTGGCGAGCTCGTTGAGCTCGGAGATGACGGTGTCGCAATGGCCGAGATTGGAGGTCGCGGCGCGCGTGACGCTGTCGATCTCCGCTTCAACGGAGGCAAAGCCCTGCTGGACCCGCGAGATGATGCCGGAGATCTGCTCGGCGCCTTCGCCGGCGGTCTTGGCGCGCTGCGAGGCGTCGCTGCTCTCACCGATCAGGCCTTCGATCTGGCCGTCGAGATCGCGCACGGTGTCGGAGATCTGGAGCGTGGCCTGGCGGGTAGCCTCCGCGAGGCTCTTCACTTCACTTGCGACCACCGCAAAGCCGCGACCGGCGTTGCCGGCGCGCGCCGCTTCGATCGTTGCATTGAGCGCGAGCAGGTTGGTCTGCTTCGCGATCGCCTCGATCGAGCCGGACACCTTTGCGACCTGTGCCAGCGCGGAGCCGACCGCGCTGAGCCGCGCCTCGATCCGCTCCACAGCCGCGACCAGTTCGGAGATGTGGCTGACCGCGGTGTCGACCGCGCCGCGCGACTGCGCGATCTCGCCGACCGCCGCTGACGTGGTCGATTGCACCGCCTGCGACGCATTGGCGATGTCATGGTTGGCCGAGACCATCGTCTCGGCCGTCTTCTGGAGGTGATGGAACCGTTCCGACTGGTTGGCGACGCGGCTCGCGACCTCCTGGACGTTGCCGGCGATGTCGGCAAGCTCAACGCCAAGACCGCCGATGCGGTCGGCGAGCTGGTCGATCAGGCGCTCGGCCAGCGTCCGGTTCGATCCGGTGTCCAGGACTGCAAGCTGCGCGAGGGACATGTACGGGCTTCCTCCAGGCGGAGCCGTTGATCGGCTCACCGCGGCATTCCCATTCCAATTCCGACGTTGAAGGTGATTTGCGCCTCGGTGTCTTGCCTGAGCGAGCACTAACCCGGAGAATGACGAACAATATCAATCAGAAGTTAATCCGCAGTTTTCCACTCGGCCGCGGCAGGAAGCGTGGTGACGGCGTAGTTTTATGGATGGTGCGATGAGCCTGCCTTGCGGCGCCAGTTCAAGTTACTGGAACTCTTGCGCGACGAGCCTTGGCGCTCGACGAGACCGCTCGCTCGTTCGCAGCATGTTATTCGGCGTGGTGTCCCGACGCCGATCGGCGCGCCAAGCTATTGTGTGAATGCAGATCGAACAGTGCCCCCCATCGGCGCCGTCGGGACCCCTTCAAGCTATTGATTTCGCTAAATAGGATCATGGGGCTCCCACGCCGATCATGGTCGAGACCCCGCGCCGAAGCACAGCCCAATGGACGTGACGGACCGCATCCGTTCATCGCCGATACATCTGCGCCGGGGTGTTCTGTCGGTTTAGGAATTCTCCTAGACCTTAAGGAATCACACCCATGAAAATCATCGCTGCTGTTCTACTGGCACTCGCGCTGCTGATGCCGTCGCTCGCTTCCGCCCACGGCGGTACGGCCGCGGCCATGGTCATGGTCACCATTACGGCCACCGACATTACGGTCACCACTATGGTTACGGGCATCATCGCTACCACGGGTATTACTACGGTCACCGCCACCACCACTATCACCGGCACTACGCTTACCGCTGGCGCTAGACGCTCTTGCTGATCGCGTTCGCGCGCGCGGCGCGGGACAGGGAGACGGGATGAAATTCGCCACCGCTCGACCATATGCCGACCCCGAACAGGCCGCACGCAAGCTTCTGGAGATCGCCAACAGCGTCGAGGCGGTGCAGGACGGCCGGATCCACATCGAGAAGATCAACAGGCCGTTCCTGTTCGTCGAAAAGGCCATGGCGACCGAATATAAGGCCGGTCTGGATTTGGCGATCGTCCGTGGCTGGCTGGAGCTGCACGAGAGCGGAACCTATGTGAGGTTCACGCAAGCCGGCGCCGACCTGTTTGCGTGAGACACGGCCTCACGCCTTGCGCCGGATCACCCTCTCGGCGACGTCACTTCGAAGCCAGACCGCGCCGATAAGGAAGATCGACTTTGCTGGTTGACCTTCAACCATGCGGCGGTGGTCCACCGGGCGTTGACGATGTCCGCTCTTCGAGTAGGATCGGAAGTGCGCGACCGGCTGCCAAGTCGACGCGATTGACCCAGG
>CAWFVZ010000025.1:0-122362 GCA_963819355.1 uncultured Alphaproteobacteria bacterium
GGCGACGGGCACTATGCCCGGCCGGAGGCGATGAGTTGGTGCGAGACCAACGGCATCGACTACATCTTCGGTCTGTCCGGCACCAAGCCTCTCGCCAGAAAAGTCGACGCGGTCGCCGACGATACCCGCACGCGACGTGCCATCGAGAACCTGGCTGTTCTGCGCGGCTATACCGAGACGCGCCACAAGGCCGGGTCCTGGGATCGCGAACGGCGAACCGTCGCCCGGATCGAGGCGACCAAGCTCGGCCTCGACATCCGCTTCGTCGTCACCAGCCTCGATGTCGGCTCGGCCGAGTGGATCTACGACAGTCTGTATTGCGCGCGCGGCCAGGCCGAAAACCTGATCAAGCTGCATAAGACGCAACTCGCCTCCGGCCGCACCAGCTGCCGTTCGGCGCGCGCCAATCAGGTCCGCCTCGTTCTCCACACCGCCGCTTATTGGTTGATGCTGACCGTGCGCGACGCCATTCCCAAAGCCCGGGAATTGGCCACTGCCGAGTTCGCAACACTGCGTCTTCGTCTCTTGAAGATCGCCGCCCGTGTCGTCGAGACCACCAGCCGCATTCGCCTTGCGTTCGCCGCCGCCTGTCCCGAAGCCGACCTGATCCGCGGCCTGCCAGGCGCGCTGCTGCCACTCGGTCCTTGACCGGCGGGGCGTCCGCCCCGTTCGCCCAACCCATCCCTCAAACGCGTTGCAAAGTACGGGTCGTGAGGCGGTGAAAAGCCGAACGCAATCCTGCGCGCCTCGTCAGAGCAGGTGTGCGGCCACATCAATCGGATCAAAAAACCGCACACTCACGAATAAGACGGGCTAGTGGTCAATATTGCTCACCTTTGGAAAGTTAATGAAGGTGAATGACCGACTGCTCGGGGTGAAGCGCGGCCTTTTGCGCCTGTAATTCGGCGATTAGTTTTTGGACCCCGTAGATTGTCGCTTGGTCCAATATCCGCGCGGCCAGCGTCCGGTAGTGGTCAATCTTCTGATCTATCTCGACGCACTTTTCACACATGACCCGCCTTTTCAGGCGGGAGCCGACCGGGCCACCTGCGAGAGAAACTACAAAGACTGCGCTATTATGTTCCAACAAACGTTGACGGCCCGCACCGTGTCGGGGTGATGACGCGATGCGCGCACGCTGGCAATGGTGACGCGGTGGCGCTGCTGGTGCGAGCCGCGGCCCGTGTGAACCAAGGCACTGAGGGCGTTACGCCCGCTTCGCGTCTCGGAAGTTCGATCATCGCAAGCTCAACCTGATCGGCAAGGCTGGTCAGATGCAGGGCCAACCTATCGAATATTTCCCGCTTGGTCGGGACGGTGGCAAGATCGCGGATTAGCGCGGCCTCAGCAGCATCTTTCCGAAGCTTTTCGAGAGCCGCTTGATAATCCCTCATGGACTTGCTTCGCGCGGCTGCATGTTGAGCCCGGCCATAGTATCGGCTCGTAGCGCCTTGCGGAGCATTTCGTCTTTTTCTGCCCCAGGCGGAAGCAGCGCGGCAACTGCACGGGCCGCCTTGGCGAACACCACGAGCCGATCTTCGAGAGACAATTGTAGCTTGAAACGACGCCGTTCGCTCATGCCGCGCTCCTTTCCATTCCAGAGGAAGGCGGGAGCGCAACCGGCGTTCACATCACCGATATGAGCCAAGAACCGGGCGGTGATGTAGGATCAACGCCCTTCGAGCAAGTCTGTTCCGGGATGATCCATGCTCGCTCAGTCAAAAAGGACCGGGGCCAGTAGGTACTGTGGAGGGCGTGGGAAGGCGCGTGAACCGCGCGACCGTGATGGTTCAGGGTATCTGCTCGCTCGAATTCCAGCCTTGCCATGCCGGTGCGGTCGGCGGCAAAATCGAACATGATCGAACTTTCGGCGCAGGATCACGGCAAGCGGCGCAACGATGCAGCACATGCGGCTGTGTTGGTCTCCGGCTACGAGCTGGCGCGGCACTTCGGCTGCTCGCGGCAGAACGTCGATCTGCTGGCGACACAGGGCGTGATCGAGCGGCGCAGCGATGGCAAGTTCGATCAGGATGTCTCGCGCCTGAAATATCTGACGCACCTGCGGTCGGAGCGTGCGCGGTCACCTCGTGCGGAGGCTGATGCGAAGCATGCTGAAGCCAAGACCGCGCTGTTGCAGATCAGGATCGAAGAGAAGGCGCACCTTGGTGCGGCGTGACGCGCACGAGGCCATGATCGACCGAATGGCTGGCCTTGTGTTGACGAAGCTCGGCGGCTGGCCTGCGCGCATTGCCGGTTCTGATCTTGTCGTGCGACGGAGGGCCGAAGCTGTGCTGCGTGAGCTGCGCACCGAGATTGTCGAAGCCTGCACCAAGCTGGCGGACGAACAGGGCGAGCCGCCGCTTCGTGAGCAGGACTGATCAGCGCCTCGGTCAGGCTGCGCGATGCCCGCCGCACACGGCACTAACCCAACCCTCGTTCCTCAGGGCGCTGCGGGAGCCGCCATAGCAGCTTGTTTTCAGCGCGATGCCTGCCTCTGCCGGAAGGATTCGATCATCGCCGCCGTCACGTCGCTCGGATAGCAAAGCGGCGTCGCTCCACCGGGACGGGAATGCGCACTGTTTCCACCGCAACGGCGACCGTTGTGCGTGCGATCTTCTGGGCAGGCACACGGATGCCCAGTTGCATAATATTGGTCGCGGCTTGCCTTGATGAGGATCGCCGCGATGGCAGCAGCAGTCAGCGTGGCATCGACCTTGCGCTTGTTGTCCTGCACCATCGGCTTTTCGGGTGCATCGACCTTGGCTGAAGGCGTCGACGGGTCGATAGGTCTTGAGGTTGCAACAGGCGCAGGTCTTTGCGCCACCGGGTCGCTAAACGGCACCGACTTTGCCAACGTGGTCCGTGTGGCCGTAACCGAAACGGCCGCGCCAGTTGCGGGCACGTTCTGGCGGCCCACCGAATAGGCCGCCACTGCCGTGATCCCCAAAACGACCAGTACTATGCCGCCCCTCATGGCGTCATAGAACCCGAGGCCGGGGAAACGTCCAAGCAGTGCATAAGGTGTGTTGCACTCTTAACGCCGTGAATGGCCCAGACAAGGTTGACGTCCATTGGCTTGCTCCCTTGCTCCATGTGTGCACGCTGGATTGGCGCTTCGTCGCGCACCGCTCCGCAGTATCGAAACGTCAGAGGTGATGCACTCGCATCAGGACGATGCATTCTGATAACGATCAAAGTAGTCGCCCTGCGGAGCAGCAGCTGGTGCCGTCACCACCTGGTCACCGCACAGGATGATGAAGCTGCGCGATACCATCCAATAGAAGGCGAACACCACCGCGCAGTAGATGGCGAGGCTGATGATCTGGATTGTATCGTCGCGCTGCGCGAGCATGCCGGGAAGTAACGGCAACATATCGACCGCTTTGAAACTGCCAAGCTTGATGGCAGCGGCGAAGTAATCAGCATCACAGAGAGAGCGGTGCTGATAGATGTCATGCAAAGGAGGCTGGTGCCGATGACAGTGAGAGTTCGGATGGCTCGATTGCGTGGATGGGTCGATTTCATTTGCTTGCTCCGTGCTTGAAGTTGCCGGAATGGCGCTTCGTGCTGCGGCCCGCAGGGCGGCAGCGTCGAAGGTCAGTCCGTGCGGATCGCGGTCGCTGGCTCAATGACCAGCTCCAAGGGCGGCGAGCATGCCGGTTAACGCTGGCGCGGGGTTAAACGGTGATCCCAGTATTGGCCGCGCTGTGGCGGCTGGTTTAGTGGAACAGGTAGATGGCAACGCCAATCCAGATGATGGTCCAGACCACCACGCGGGCAACCCATTAGGCGTGTACCTGCGCATCGTAGGTGTGCTGGGCGTGCACAATGACGTCGTGGAGTTGCTGGGGTGTCAGCTGGTTCATGGTCTAGATCCTTGCGTGTAGCGGCGCGGTGTAGACCGATCAAACTTTCACTATGCTCTTGTAGCACGCGGGCGTTCGGGCTGCTTGTGAACGCCTGCCAAACATTTGCGATCAGCCGCCAATGCGTTCCTGCGTCGCCTCGGTTGTGCCCGGCACGCTATCCACCGCTATCCGTAGCGGCTTGCCTGTTGCGCGCCGCCCACGCCCAGCAGTCAGCATTTCCGGGCGCACCTCTTCCTTTCGGACCGTTAGGTCGATGAGCCTTCGTTGAGCAGTTGGGGGGATCTTGGAAGTTTGACGCAAAAACTCGATCCATGGGGTCTGCGCGCCGAGACCGAAAGGAGGCCGCCGTGAGATTCGACGATTGAGCGGCAAATCGACAACCCCATCCCCATGCCGAGAGTTTTCGTTGTAAAGAACGCCTCAAAAATGCGGTCTACCAAGTTCGGGGCAATTCCACTGCCAGTATCGTCCACTCTGATTTGCACGTAACCGGATTCTCCGATTTCGGATTTGACAATTAACGCGCGTTCTCGAGTGGTGACTGAACTCATAGCCTCGATGGCATTCATGACGAGGTTGAGAAGCACCTGCTGAAGTTGCGTCGGTGCGGCCAATACAGTTGGGAGACCGTCACCTAACTCGCTCCGCAGCGATACCTGACGAGCGTCCAGTTCCCCGCGAACGACCGCAAGAACCTCGCCGATGAGGTCGTTCACCTTCACAGTGGTCCTTGCTCCATGATCGTTTCGGAACATTGAGCGGACACCGTCGAGCACTGCACGGGCACGTTGTCCGTCTTCGACAATATCTTTCAATACCTCACGCACATCGTCCATATCGGGCTTTGCCCTGGCGAGTGATTGCAAGCCAGTCGTTGCGTTCAGTATAACTGCCGCCAGCGGTTGGCTGACCTCATGCGCGATTGAGGCAACCATCGCTGCCATTGTCAGGTGCCGACCCATCTCGGAAATTTCTCGGCGTGCAGCGTCCCAGATGCGGGCCCGCTCCTGCGCCTCTGCCACGACGCGCTGCTCCAGTAATTCATTCAAACTCCGCAAACCGTCGGCGAGTTCGCGAGACTTGGCCTCGCTTGCAGCAAGTGCCGCTTCCATTCGTTTACGTTCGGTAATCTCCTGGGATGCGACGTTGATACCGAGGATGCTGCCGTCTGTCGCAATGAGAGGATGCCAGTTGGTAATCCAAACGCGGTCTGCGTTACCGCCGTCCGGTCGCTGGCCGCTGACTTCTACGCCTGTGATTGAATTTCCAGTCCGTAAAATCGTCTGAACGATATTTTCGACCTGTTCGGCAACCTGCGGAACCGTCTCTCGCACAGACCGGCCAATATGATCATCGACAGAAAGGCCGCAAATTTCGCATAAATGCCGATTGATCAACTGATAGCGGCAATCAGGGGTGAGAAATGCGAGACCGATAGGTGCTGTCTCATAGAGCAGCTGTAACTCGGGCGTCCGGGCCCCACCCCTCGCGCCAGAAGAATTAACTAGCGCCTGTCGATCATTGGGCGGCCCCATTGTCCCTCCTGCCTCGCCGACCAAACACTAATCCGCATTGTATTCCCTCGCAATATCGAGGAATTGTCGCCCCTCATGTCTGCACGGTCCTTCAGTGGCCATCGTAACGGCCAGAAAGCGGAAGTGAATTTGGACCTGCAATGGTGGGCCGCCCTCTGCTTTCGTCGCAATCAGCGCAAGTTGCTGCGACGCAACAGGAACGAACAAGATGGCTGAGACCGTCACCGTTGATCGCTCGCCGTCCCTTAGCCTGTCGCTCGACGGCGATCCACTAAGCCCGCGACCGTCAGCATTGGCGCAGCACCCCGATTGCAGCCGGACAATATGTCGGCAAGTCATCGCGGTCGCGTTGATGCTGCTGCTGTTGATCTGATGCCTGTCAGGATCGGCGCGGGGTTATCGCAAAGGCCACCACCAGATTGCAAAGGCGGCAGTGGCGAAGACGGCGGTGATGGCGGTTGAAATTAGTAACGAGAAGTGCGGCTAGTTTGATCCAGTCAGTCGGTGTTCGCAATTTCAAGTCGGCTTGCTTGCCGCGTCCCGGCGTGAACGGCTAACTCAAACGCACCACAGGTCTCGTCTGATGACCCATCAGCCGCTGCATGGCGCAAGTTTTGGGGCTGTCTGCGCCATCTATCCCCAATGTTGCCTTCTGTTTCCCCTTGGTCTGGCTGGCCTTGGGTGGCTCCCCGTCATCCTCTCGCTGGCCTTCGCTGTTGTCTCGCTGGTGCTGGCTGATCATTGGGCGGTGGCTCATTGAGGTGGGCGATTGTGCGAGATTACCGCTTCAGATTGATGGAGCAATTCTGATCATTTGAGGAATTGTGGAATTTAATGCTCCGGCTCCGCCCTTCGACGTGCTGCGCAAGGAAAACGTGCGCCACGATCCGTCCGCACATTCGTCCCCCGTTGTGCCCAGCACGCTATCCATCGCTATTCCTAGTAGCTTGCCCGCCCCGCCCGGCCTGAGGCCGGGTTATCTGGCCGCGATGCGGGAACGAAACATCACAATCTTTATCTGTTGGGCCACACCGCCGCCTCCGGACACTGTGCTTCAGGACAATATGCCTGACCTGAGTTCCAAACTACCGTAGCCCGATATTTTAGTAGTAGCGTACGGGTCGCGGGCGTGAGCTTTCAGATGTCGATACTCAAGATCCTCGCCGGGCAGCCCAATGGCCGGGCCAGTCTTGACGTCGTCAAGCAACACCTGGCTCTGTTCTACACCAGCGGATCAGAGTGGACCGGCCGCATGAAGCGTTTGGCTGAGCGGGCACCAGACCTCGATATTTTCGGGCAGAAGCTAATCGCGCGTGAGCCGGGCGAGTGGCGTATCACGGACGCAGGCCGAGCGTTGCTCTTGGCGGTGGAGCAGCCACCTGCGACCGCTGCTGAAGAACTTACGCTCGACGAGATGATTGAGCATATGCCGGCCAGCGAGTTCCCACCGCCGCCCCCGCCGCCGCAACGTCGTCTAGAAGATCACAAGCGTCGCCGCGGCATACGACGCTGGACCGCACGAACGCGCAGGTCGGCGTAAGAGTGAACCGACCACTTGCATCGGCTCCTCGACCGGATGCGGCTCATGACGGGCGTCGAAGAAAAGCGCGAGCGGAACCGTGACGACTTTCCCAGAGAAGATCACCTTCGGCGACGTGCGCGAGATGGGCGTGGACGAGGTGCTGATCTATTGCGCCGACTACCGCTGCGGTCACCACGTCGAACTCAGTGCCGACCTTTGGCCGGACCACGTTCGAATGTCCGACATCGAGTTGCGCTTTATCTGTACGGCCTGTGGTCGACGCGGCGCCGATGTCCGGCCGAAGTTCGGGCAGGCGAAGATGGGCCGCGGTGGTTGATGCGGCGTCCCTCCGGCTTCATCGCGCCCTGCTTGCCGTCCAAGGCCGAGCGGCCGCCGTCGGGGCCGCTGTGGGTCCATGAGATCAAGCACGACGGCTACCGGCTCATGGTGCGCCGGGACGGTGCCCGGGTCCGCTGCTTCACCAGGAACGGCCATGACTGGGCCGATCGCTTCCCGGCCATCGTTGACGCCGCGCTCAACATCAAGGCCAGCGCGTTCCTGATCGACGGCGAAGCGGTGGTGGTCAGGGACGACGGCACATCGGACTTCAACGCGCTGCGCAGCAAAATCGGAAGCCGCGAAGCGACGCTGGTCGCCTTCGACCTGTTGCGGCATGACGGGGCCGATCTACGCGACATGCGGCTGATCGAGCGCAAGCTGCGGCTGGCCGGACTGCTCGACGAATCCAGATGGCCCGCGCTCCAGTACGGCGACCATCTCACCGGCAACGGCGCAGTGGTGTTCGATCACGTCTCCCGCATGGGACTTGAAGGCATCGTCTCCAAGCGGCTCGACAGTCCCTATCGTAGCGGGCCATCCAAGACGTGGCTGAAGTCGAAGAACCCGGAGAGCGAGGCGGTGCGGCGGGAGCGCGAGGAAGAGTGGCGGTAGGCCCGCGAGAAGCGGCGTATGAGTCAAAAGGTAGCGCCGCAATTTGGACGCACGACTCAGTTGCATTCGTTTTGCGTGGAGCCGGCGTCTCGCCGGTGGCGGCCAGCCTTCAGGAGCCCCAACCCTAAGCTTGGCCGCAGGCGAGCGGAGTCAAAGGCCCGATCGGTTCGGGCCTTTGTGCTGTGCCTGCTTCGCTTACGAAGCTCACAACACTCGGCCCGCAGTCTCCACGAACGCCTGCACCGAAGCCGGTACGTCGTCGTATTCCATAAAGCGCCTTCGCAGATCATCGGCGATGTCTTTGGTGACATCGCGCGACCAGCCTTCGGTGGTGTTGAAGGCGACGATGCGCGCTGGATTGCCGTATTGACCGTGCATCAGATCGTCGATCAACACTTCGCGGGAGGTCGCCTCTTCGTCGGTCTCGCGCCAGGCGCGGCCCTGTCGAGCGCCAAAATCGTCCAGCACCAGATAAATGTCCTGGTTGGCTTGCTGCGGCGCGATCGGAGGGAACCTGCTACCCATGACGCAACTCGCTACTACTAACGACAGTGCATCCCAGATCTATGGGTGCTGCACGCGGGCGACAAGGGCCGTGGCGTGCGCTTAGCCGCTCTGCCTCTCAGGCGAACAGTTCAGCGCCGGCTTGCGTGAACTTCACATACGTTCCGCTTTCGTGCAGCTCCAGCCAGCCACGGGCAATCGCCAGATCCAGGCCGGCCTTGTATTCGGTTGCCGTGGCCTTCTCGACGAACAGGAACGGCCTGTTGATCTTCTCGATGTGGATGCGGCCGTCCTGCACAGCCTCGACGCTGTTGGCGATCTCCAGAAGCTTGCGGGCGGCCTGTTCGGGGTCGGCATATGGTCGAGCGGTGGCGAATTTCATCCCGTCTCCCTGTCCCGCGCCGCGCGCGCGAACGCCTTATCACCTAGCGCGCGTCGATCAGCAAGAGCGCCTAGTGCCAGTGGTAAGCGTAGTGCCGGTGATAGTGGTGGTGGCGGTGACCGTAGTAATACCCGTGGTAGCGATGATGCCCGTAACCATAGTGGTGACCGTAATGTCGGTGGCCGTAATGGTGACCATGACCATGGCCGTAGCCGTGGCCGTGGCCGTGACCGCCGTGGGCGGAAGCGAGCGACGGCATCAGCAGCGTGAGTGCCAGTAGAACAGCCGTGATGATTTTCATGGGTGTGATTCCTTTAGGTCTAGGAGAATTCCTAAACCGACAGAACACTCCGGCGCAGATGTATCGGCGATGAACGGATGCGGTCCGTCACGTCCATTGGGCTGCGCCTCCTTTCATAACTTCGGCGGTCTTGGCGCCATGAGCGCGTCGAACGCGTCCGGATTCAAACTAACCCAATGATCGCCGCCATCTCGCGGTGTCCGCAGATTGATCTGGTAGCCATCGAACGACGCATAGAGTCCGTCGCCAAGATGAGCCTCTATTTTCATTGATTGCCCCTCTTTATCTTTCGACGCAGTAGGTGGTAAGCGCGATCTACCCGCAGCTACGCTGGCAAGGGCGTGGTGCGATACCTCTGGTAGCCTGGACCGAGTTTGGCGCTTTCATCTCGACCGGTGCGATAACGCACCGTCGCCAGCGACCTCGGGCTGACGGCGAGCTTCGATGGTACAGTGGCAGGCGCTACCCAGCGCCATCATCAGCGCGACAACACCAGGCGCCGCAATTTGAACTCACGACTTCAGGATCACATCGCTCGGCGTGAAGCCGGCGCCTCGTCCGTGACGGCTAGCCTTCAGGACCCCAACCCAAAGCTTGGCTACAGGCGAGCGGAGTCAGAGGCCCGATCCCAACCGGGCCTCTGTGCTGCGGACTGTTCGAGGCCGGCGCTCGGACGCGTGACGGCCTTATCCTGTCTTGTGTGATCAGTCGGTCACCGTTTCAGGGCCAGCGCGAGCCCTGGTGGACGCATGATTACTTTTTCTCTTCGGCGGCACCGTCGTGCCGCTCTTCGCGCCGCTCCGTGCGCCCCGTCCGTCGCTCCTGACGCCGTTCTGCGCGCCCCGTGCGTCGTTCCTGACGCCGTTCTGCGCGGCCCGCGCGTCGTTCCTGACGCCGCTCCGTACCCGACTTCGGTGTCTCAGTGGAAGGCGCGGCGGGCGTGGTGGGCGGGGTTGAGGTCTGGGCGCCAGCATCTGACACCATCAGAATTGCAGGCGAGGCCACGAGTCCGAACACGGCTGCGTATCCAAAAAGAGAAAGAGCGCTTCGACGGCCGACCAACTTCGATTCCGAACGTTCACCCATATCAAACTCCCGGTTTGCTGCGCCTTGCACGTCGCCCAAATTCCACAGAGTGGGTCTTGATCTACATCAACCTGAAAGCACGCGCCGGGCGACGATGGACAGGCAAGCCGCTACAGAATTGCTGAGGATGACGCGCCGGGCACAACGAGCCGGCAGACCACCAGCAGCGTTCCACCCGATCAGCGCTTGCCGCCCTTTTTCGCGCTCTCAAGGCCCAATTCAACGAGCCTGCGGATGGCCTCGGAAAGGTTCGGCAAATCAGGCTCGCGCCGTCTCCAGTCGTCGATCTTCTTCACCCACGAGGTGGGAGCGACCAAGTTCAGTCGCTGGATTTCGTCGTCTAGCTTTGCGGGCATTTGCCGTCCGATTTATGTTGCGCATTCGCGTATGATGTGTATAATACAGACTATAGAGAAATACTTAAAAGTAAGCAAGAGTTTAGGAACAGGAAGGAGGTGTCGATGACCCCGTTTTCCCTTAACGCGGCGCTCGGTGCCCCCGTGGATACGGTCGCCCGGATACTCGCCGACAAGGCCGAGTCATTCGCGGAATATTACCTGCACGGCGCTGCGCCATCCCGGTCAATCGATCCGGACCCGCGCGACTTCATCCGCAAGAAGGCGGACGACGCTCGCGACATCGCGGCGGCGCTGAGCAAGCCGATCGGCTTCGTCGCGTTGTCCATGGCCGCCAAGCGTCTCGCCAAGCACTGCTTGGAAGTTGGCGACGTCAAGATGCACGGCGAAATGGTCGCGCTGGCACAGAGCCTCGTCGCACGAGCGGCGTAAGCGACGAGCTGTGCTCGGCCTCGATCTAGAGGCCTACCAGCGAGCGCGCGGCATTCGACACCGCGCAGAGTAAATGGAAGGAGGACAGCCGAACATGCGAGGCGTCAAGGTACTAACTCAGGAAAAATACGACAGCGTTCCCGCTTTGCTTGAGCAAGGGCTGGACCGGACAAAAATTGCCGCGCTGTTCGGCGTCACGCCAGCCTCGTTGCAGGTGCAGTGTTCGCGACGCGGCATCTCGTTGCGCCCAGGCGGGCGACGCACGCCACGTCGTAACCTGTCGCTGGCAGATGCGAAGCTGGATTTGAACAACGCCATCATGATCGCGCTGCGTGAAAAGGCGCGCTCGATGGGCGTGAACGAGGTTCGACTGGTCAGCGATTTGCTGGAAACCATTGTGACCGACGATCTCTATAGCGCGGTACTCGATCTGAAAGAAGCGGCGTGATTAGCATCCTCACCCCGGCGGCCTCTGGCCTACCGGGGTTGCGGTGTCAGGGAATAGTCCCAACACACACAGTGGAGACACCCATGAACATCAACATCGAGGCCACGGCAGCGCACCCGCAAGCATTGCTTTCACCGGAAACGCGCGAGTTGGAGCGCACATGGCGGAGCTGGACCCGCAGCGCCATTTCCGCTGCCAAAAAGCGCCAAACCGCACGCGGCGAACGCGGCGTTGCTGTCACCGTCACAAGCGATGGCCTTATGGCGAAGCTCCACGCCGCCAATTATCGGTGCGCATTGTCAGGCGTGGAGTTCAGGCAGGATCCCTTTGGACGGTTCGGTCCGACGCTTCCGAGCATCGACCGTATCGATCCGGACGGCCCCTACAGCGACGACAACACTCGCGTCGTTTGCCTGCGCTGCCGTGGTTCGATGACCGACAATGTGCCCGCTCGCCAGCGGGTTGCTTGAGCGACGGATGGCGTCGTGGTTCGCCCGCGGTCATCGCTTCACGCCCGGCATCGCGAGGTGACCGGGCTTGAGGTGTCGCGTGACGTCACGCCATCGTCGCGGCGTGAAGGCGCGGTTGGTGAGCATCACGCCGGGGGGCGACGGACGCGGCAGCGTCCAGCATCGCAAACCGATAAGCGGCGGGATCACGTCAGCACGTCACGTAGTCGTTGGGGAGGACGGGCGCCGCAGCTCGGCGCGGATCGAGATCGCCGAGGCGCCGCAGGGGCGGATGCAGTGTTGACCCGGTCCGGGGGCATTTGGAATGACCGCCGAGCGACTACGAAGTCGAAGCCGGTGCCAGGGCCGCATCAGGTCTATGGTTTCTTCACGACATCGCCGAACGCCATCGTCGAACCGATCCATCCGAAGGCCATGCCGGTGATCCTGACCACCGACGAGGAGCGGGATGTGTGGATGCGCGCTCCGTGGGATGAAGCCAAGGCGCTGCAACGGCCACTGCCGGATGGCGCGCTCAGTATCGTCATGCGCGGGGCGGACAAAGAGGATCGCGCAGCGGCAGCATGATCGCAGATATTTGAGCGGAGAGAGCGTTCAATGCCGGATAGGAAGCGCTTTGGATTAGATCGGCCCTCCGATCTTCTGTTGAAGCTGGACTGGGAGATCGACCAGTTGGGGCAGCCTGCGGATCAAGAGGCCATCGCATCCTATCGCGCGTTCAACAGCGCTGTCACGGCTTGGAGCATTTGCGACTGGACTTGGAACGCGGCCTCCGATGACCTCAAAAAGCGGTTTCGATCAGAAAGCTCGAAGCCGAGCGCAAAGGGTTCGGAGCCTCTAGCTGCGCTTCTCAGAGACCAAAGCCGCGAACTCGCGATTTGCCAGCAACTTGCCAATGGCTCGAAGCATTTCGTGCTCCGCGGCCACAATGATGAGAACATTTCGACATACAGGTCGGCGGGCGTGCTTCTCTACCTTTCGGACGATGGCCGGAGCCGTGCGGTGCCCGGTCACGGGGTATTTGTTCTAGACGGCGATCACCACTACTCCGACCTTGGTCTATTTAGTCGGGCTCGCGACTATTGGATTGAGTTCTTCCGACGTTATGCCATCGGCTAACAAACCGAAGCTCCCAGCGGCGGCATCCCTCTAGCTTCATCGAACCATGTCAGCCGTCGAGAGTGGCGCGGCCACCGTCTGGCCCATCGTGGGTTCACGAGATAAACACGACGGCTACCGCCCTGATGGTGCGCCGCGACGGTCAGCGCCTCGCTGCTTCACGCGCAATTTCGGAAGCCGCCCAATCGATGCGACCGAAACAAAAAGCCGCCCGAAGGCGGCTCTCTGTTCACGTCGCGGAGTGGTTCGATCAGGCCGCAGTGCGCTGAATAAGACCTTGCGTGCCATGATGGTGTCCCCGTTCTCGCGAAGTATCGCGATTGTGTCTGTGAAGCCGCATAGAGGCGTATGACACGTTATGGGGATATTGCGCGATCTATCAATAGCTTGCGGACCCCACACCGCTCCATAGAACTTCACCCAACTATTTATTTTCCCCTGCGCAGGAAGGCCGTGTGTTCGGCTTCACCTGTATGCCGCTGTGCGGTCTCCTTGCGCTACAACTTCGCGCAGCGGACCGCGGGTGCGAGCCGGCACCCGGCCTTCCCTGCGCCCTCTTGATCGAGAGCGTGGAGAGATCAAGAAAAGCTCGGGCGAAATCAGCCGCGAGAACGGAAAGGCGTGTCTGCGAGTTGAGATGTATTTTGGAGAACAGCGATGCCACACCTTGCTCCCTCATCCGTCCTGCCCGCCTACCCCGCCTCGTCGGTCACCATGCGCGCCACGACGCGGTCGCGGCGGACGAAATGGTGCCAGAGGGCCGCGATCACGTGGACCGCGATCAAGGCCAGCAGCACATAGGCAAACAAGATGTGGCGGTCTTCATAGGCGCCGGCTGCGGCCTTGTCCGGAGAGGTGAATTGCGGCACGTTGAACAGGCCGAAGAAATCCGAATAATTCGGCGTGCGCGCACCGGAATGCGCCCAGCCCAGCATCGCAACCAGGATGACGGCGAGATAGAGCGCGCCATGGCTGACATGGGCTGCGATGTTCTGCCAGCGCGAGGTCTCGGCCGGAAGCGCCGGCGTCGGGTTGAGGGCGCGCCAGACCAGGCGCAGCACCGTGAGCAGCAGAATCACATAGCCGATTTCGGCGTGGATCGAGCGATAGAAGAACTTGTCGGCACGCGCCGGAACGTGATTCATCCACCAGCCGAAGCCGATCATGCCGATGATCGCCAGCGCCAACCCCCAGTGCAACCACCGGGCGACGCTCCCCCAGCCGGTCGTCGTGTTTCTGATCATGTCGGCTCCCGAAAATTTGCGGATGTCCCAACCGCAGCGCAGCACGGCTGCAAATAGCGGGAACATGAGGCAAAGGTGAAATTGAATCGTTCCAAACTGGGCTCCGGCCACTCCGCCGCAAATCCGCCCAAAAAACCGAATGGTAACCATGGCGGGCTAGGGAAGTGACGTGACCAATTCTCCGACGATACTGGTGTTCGATTCCGGCCTTGGCGGCCTCACCGTGCTGCGTGAGGTCGTGGCCGCACGCCCGGACGCGCATTACGTCTACGTCGCCGACGACGCCTTCTTCCCCTACGGCCATCACAGCGAGGACCAGATCATCGCCCGCGTGGTGCCGCTGATGGGGGAACTGATCGGCACGCACGATCCTGACCTCGTCGTCGTCGCCTGCAATACGGCGTCCACCCTGGTCCTATCGCATTTGCGCGCCGCTTATTCCGTGCCCTTCGTCGGCACGGTGCCGGCGATCAAACCGGCCTGCGCCCGGTCGAAGACCCGCCGCGTCTCGGTGCTCGGCACCAAGGGCACGGTGAAGCGCGAATATACGAAGGCACTGATCCGCGATTTCGCGCAGGGCTGCGAGGTGACGCTGGTCGGCTCGCCCGAGCTTGCCTCGCTTGCGGAGCGCGAGCTCAGCGGCCATCCGATCAGCGATAGCGACATCCTTGCCGAGCTCACCCCCTGCTTCGTCGGCGCTGCCGAGGATGCGGCGTCACGCACCGACATTGTGGTGCTCGCCTGCACGCATTATCCGCTGCTGCTTGACCGGCTGGAAAAGCTCGCGCCCTGGCCGGTCGAATGGATCGATCCGGCGCCCGCGATCGCCCGCCGCGTCTCGGATCTGCTCGGTCCGCACATGGGCGGCATCGTGCAGTCCAGCGCCGAGATGATTTTCACGTCGAACCGGATGCATGGGCTTGGCCCGGCACTGACGCCATTCTTCGGCGGCCGCGCGCTGGCCTGACTTCCGGCCCGCGCGGCGCGCTGCTAGGCTCGCGCCGCCGTCACCTCTCCTCAAGGCCAATCCATGTCGGTCGCCCCAACGCCGCTGAACCGCCTCCGCCAGCTCTGGCGCGAGGGCCGCCCCGCCTTCGGCGCGATCGCGACGATCCCGAGCGTGCAGACCGTGCAGATCATGGCGCGCTCGCTCGACTGGATCATCGTCGATCTCGAGCATGGCCCGATCGGGCT
This sequence comes from uncultured Alphaproteobacteria bacterium, assembly GCA_963819355.1. Taxonomy (GTDB): domain Bacteria; phylum Pseudomonadota; class Alphaproteobacteria; order Rhizobiales; family Xanthobacteraceae; genus Bradyrhizobium. The sequence continues at coordinate 15,414 of CAWFVZ010000025.1, forward strand.
CACCGAAGCGCATGCGATGATCGCCGCCACGACGGGCACGCCGTGCACGCCGCTGGTGCGGATCGCTGCGAACGAGCCGTGGCTTGCAAAAGCGCCAATGGACATCGGCGCCTTCGGCATCAATTTTCCGATGATCACGAACCGCAGCGAGGCGGAGAAAGCGGTGCGCAGCGTGCGCTACCCGCCGCGCGGCGACCGTCTCTGGGGTCCGTTCCACGCGCCGTTCCGCTGGGGCCAGTCGATGCCGGATTATATGGCCAGCGCCGACGACGAGATGATCTGCATGATCACCATCGAGCATGTCGATGCCGTCAACTACATCGACGAGATCATGGCGACGCCCGGCATCGACGTCGCGGTGATCGGCCCCGGCGATCTCGCCACCTCCATCAACAAGCGCGGCCAGATGGACGATCCGGAATTGCTGGCGCTGATCGCGCGCGCCGAAGCCGGCATCCTCAAGAGCGGCGTCCCGATCGGCGGCGTGGCGCGCACCGCCGACCAAGCCAACGCCCTGGTCGACCGCGGCTACCGCGCCATCGCGCTCGGCTTCGACTGGTCGCTGTTCCAGCGCGGCATCATGGCGGCCTTCGACGGGATCAAGCGCTGAAGAGGCGGATTGCCACCTTGCCGGGAACGGCGGCGCTGCTAGGGTCGGCCGTTCCAGGGAGGAAACAATCGATGCTCAAGAAGAGCCTGCTCGTTCTCGCTTTCACCGGCCTCGCAGTTGCGGCTGTCGCCCAGCCGTCCGGCATCAAGCGCACCCCGCTTCAGAAGGTCGAATTCCCGGATGGCTACAACACCATTACCGCCATCGCGGAAGTTCCGGCAGGCGGCGCGGCCGGACGCCACACCCATCCCGGAATTGAGACGGGCTATGTCCTCGAAGGCGAGCTCAATCTCCTGATCGATGGTCAGCCCGAGAAATCCCTGAAAGCCGGCGATTCCTATCAGATCCCGGCAGGTGTCGTGCACGACGCCAAGGCTCATGGCGATAAGGCTATGAAAGTGCTTGGAGTTTACGTCGTCGACAAGACCAAGCCGCTGGCCTCGCCGGCACCTTGATACGGGCCGAATCCGCGCCCAAGCGGGTTGGTTCGTGCTAGAGCAGACGGCGAGCGGGTGCCCCTCGCCGTCCCCCATTTCAGTACGCGGGAACCGGAGAACGATGCGCGGTCAACCCAAGAACATTTCGCTGCCGCGCCGCCTGATTATCGACCTCATGCGCGCCTCGATGGGCGTCCCCTTCGTTTCGCTCTCTCGTTCGCTCAATATCCGCCCCTTGCTGGAGGCCCGCGACGGCGCGATGGCGCCTGCCGGCTGGGCGGCGATGTTCGTCAAGGCTTTCGCCCTGGTTGCCCGGGACGAGCCGATCCTGCGCACCGTCTATGCCAAATGGCCCTGGCCGTCGCTCTACGAGCTGCCGAAGAGCGTGGCGCTGGTCGCCGTAGCCCGCGTCGTGGACGGTGAGGAATGCGTGATGCCACAGCGAATCGCGGCCCCGGAGACCATGCCGCTGGCTGCCGTCGACGCCGAGATCCGGCGCGCCAAGACGGCGCCGATCGATGAAATCCCCATGTTCCGCAAGATCATGCGGGCGACCCGTATGCCGCTACCGCTGCGGCGCCTGTCCTGGGCCGTGGGACTCAATTTCGGCCGCCAGCGCGGGAACTGGTTCGGCAGCTTCGCGGTGAGTTCGGTGGCGGCTTATGGCGGCGGTGAGCTCCACCCCATCACGCCCGGCCCCTTCATCGTCAGCTATGGCGTGGTTGAGCCCGACCAGACCATCCATGTCGTGATCCGCTGGGACCACCGCGTAACCGACGCCGCCCCCATCGCCCGGGTCCTGACCCGGCTGGAACAGGTCCTGAACACTGAAATCGCTGCCGAATTACGGACAGCCGGCCAAAAGCCGATCCGGGCGGTCGGGACGTAATTCCGGGCTATTCGCATTGACAGAGCGGCCCAAACTCCCCTAAAAGCCGCCTGCTCGCGGGCCGATTTCGGCCCGCGAAGCGTTTCGCGACCCGTGGTCCTGCCCCCTATGCTTTGGGGATCGGACCTGTCGGTGCCGGACCTAGGTCTGTCACACAGGAGGGCGCGTTTCCTCAAACCATGAACCCAAAGAGGACGCGATGACTAAGCGCAGTGAAGCCAAGTACAAGCTCGACCGCCGTATGGGCCAGAACATCTGGGGCCGCCCGAAGAGCCCCGTGAACCGCCGCGAGTACGGCCCCGGCCAGCACGGCCAGCGCCGCAAGGGCAAGCTCTCCGACTTCGGCGTGCAGCTGCGCGCCAAGCAGAAGCTGAAGGGCTACTACGCCAACATCAGCGAGCGCCAGTTCCACGGCATCTATGTCGAGGCGAGCCGTCTCAAGGGCGACACCGGCGAGAACCTGATCGGCCTCTTGGAGCGTCGTCTCGACGCGGTCGTGTACCGTGCCAAGTTCGTCTCCACGATCTTCGCCGCGCGCCAGTTCATCAACCACGGCCACATCAAGGTGAACGGCCGCAAGGTCAACATCTCGAGCTACCAGATCAAGGTCGGCGACGTGATCGAGGTGAAGGAAGCCTCCAAGCAGCTCGCCCACGTCCTCGAAGCGAGCCAGCTTCCCGAGCGCGACACTCCCGACTATCTCGAAGTCGACCACGGCAAGATGACCGCGAAATACGTGCGCATCCCCGGCCTCTCCGACGTGCCGTTCCCGGTGCAGATGGAGCCGCACCTGGTCGTCGAATTCTATTCGCGCTAAGATCTGACTATCTAAAGGCCCCGGTTCGCCGGGGCCTTTTTGCTTAAGAGCCACACTTTAGTGGCCGTTTGCCTTCAGGAGGCGTCGGATGCTCTACACCCCTCCCCCCGTCGATCCCAAAGCGCCGCCGGTGCGCATCAATCTGCTGTCGGACACGCAAACCAAGCCGACGCCTGCGATGCGCGAGGCGATGGCGCGTGCGGAGGTCGGTGACGAGCAGGTCGGTGACGATCCGACCGTGAACGCGCTCTGCGAGCGCGTGGCCGAATTGCTTGGCAAGGAGGCCGCGGTCTACATGCCCTCGGGCACGATGTGCAATGTTACCGCGACTTTGGTGCATTGCCGTCCCGGCGACGAGATCCTGGCGCATGAGAGCGCGCACATCATCGCGCGCGAAGGCGGCGCGCATGCCGCGATCGGCGGCTTCCAGGTCACGCAATTGAAGGGACCCGACGGCCAGTTCACGCCGGAGACGTTCCGCAAGGCGCTGCACCCGCGCACGCGCTATCAGCCGCCGCAGACGGTCGTCAGCGTCGAGCAGACCGCCAATATCGGCGGCGGCACGATCTGGAAGAAGGCGGCGCTCGACGAGATCGTCGCGATCGCCAAGCAGCACGGCCTCGTCACCCACATGGACGGCGCGCGCCTGCTCAACGCCACGGTCGCGAGCGGCATCTCCCCACGCGACATGACGGCGGGGTGGGATTCGGCCTGGATCGACTTCTCCAAGGGCCTGGGCGCGCCGATCGGCGGCGTGCTCGCGGGCTCGCGCGCCTTCATCGACGCTGTCTGGCAGTGGAAGCAGCGCCTCGGCGGCTCGATGCGGCAGGCCGGCGTCTGCGCGGCCGCCTGCATCTATGCGCTCGACCATCACGTCGACCGTCTTGCCGACGACCACGCCAATGCGCGCGCGCTCGCCCGCGGGCTGTCGCAGATCGCAGGCGTCGAGGTGCAGGAGCCCGAGACCAATCTCGTGTTCTTCAAGCCCGATGGCGCCGGCGTGCCCGGCGACAAGATGGTCGCAGCACTCCGTCAGCGCGGCGTGACGCTTGCGATGATGGACGGCCGCATCCGCGCCTGCACCCATCTCGACGTGGCGACCCCCATGATCGAAGAGATGATCGGGCATGTCCGCGAGATCGTGCGCGGCGCGTAAGGGCTCAGCGCTCCATCGCCGCGTAGACCAGCCGCTTCAGCTCGTCCTGGATCCGGTCCGCGCTGCGAGGGCGACTGCATCATGCAGATCACGAACATGTCGTCGGCGGGATCGATGAAGAAGAAGGTCCCGCCCACCCCGTCCCAGCGGTACTCGCCCGCCGGCAGCAGCGGCTTCGCGCGCGTGCGCACGGCGAAGCCGAGGCCGAAGCCACTGTCGGCGCTCGGAAAGTCGAACTCGGGGTCTCTCCTGATCCCGGTCCCCTCGCCAATCTGGTCCGACGCCATCAGCGAGACCGTCTCGCGCTTGAGATAACGCCGGCCGTCAAGCTCGCCGCCGTTGAGCAGCATCTGCGCGAAGCGCGCGTAGTCGCCGATAGTACCGACCATTCCCGCACCGCCGGATTCCCAGCGATGCGGCGCGGTCGCCTCCCTGATGCCAGCGACGGGACGATCGAACCAGTCGCCGGGCAACGGCTCGGCGATCCGTGGTCGCTTGACATCGTCGGCGACGAAGAAGGCGGTGTCGCGCATCCCCAGGGGATCGAACAGCCGCTCCCTCTCAAATTGATAGAGCGACCTGCCCGAAGCCACCTCGATCACTCGCCCGAGTACATCGGTCGAATGGCCATAGTCCCACAGCGTTGCCGGCTGCTCGGCCAGCGGCAGCCGAGCGAGCCGCTCGACGAATTGCGCGTTGTCGGGATCGCCGTCGAACAGGCCGGCTGTCGCATAGAGCTTGCGGACCGGGCTGTCGCCGTAGAAGCCGTAGGTGATCCCCGAAGTATGGCGCAGAAGGTCACGGACTTTGATCGGACGCGCCAGCGGCGCGAGCACCAATGTGCCATCCGGCTGCGCGATCCCGACTTTCACATCAGCAAAAGCCGGCACGTATTTCGCGATTGGATCGTCCAACGCGAGCTTGCCGTCGTCGATCAGCATCATCGCTGCTACCGATGTGACCGGCTTCGACATCGAATAGAGGCGGAAGACGGTGTCGTCCGTCATCGGCTGCGCGGTCTTGGCATCGCGCAGGCCGAACCTCCGGTAAAACACGGGCTTGCCGTGCTGCTGGATCAGCAGGATCGCGCCGGGGATCCTCCCGGCCGTGACTTGCCGCTGAAGATAATCAGTGACGCGCGCGAGCCCCGCAGCAGCGAAGCTGCGGGGAAGCGCCGAGGAGATTCGGCGTGGACCGTTAAGGTCGCGCCGGTCAGCAGTGCAAGCGCCGTCGCGAGGATGGCGCCAGCCAGCGCCTCAGTTCTCCATCGCCTCATAAATCAACTGCTTCAAGGTCCGCTGCACGCGCTGGCGCTCGGTCGGGGTCTGTTCCAGCAGGACGAAGAACATGTCCTGCTTGGGGTCGATCACGAAATAGCAGCCGGAGGCGCCGTCCCACTTCAATTCGCCGAGATCGCCGGGGGGCGGCGGCTTGGCGTTACCGGGATCGGTGCGGACCGCAAGTCCGAGGCCGAAGCCAAAGCCGTCGCCGGGGAAGTAGAAATAATCGCGATCGACGCCGGAGCCCGGACCGACCTGATCGGTCGCCATCAGCTTGAACGTCTCGGGCTTGAGGACGGTCTTGCCGTCCAGGCTGCCGCCATTGAGCAGCATCTGCGCAAAGCGCGCATAGTCCGCCATGGTCGTGACCATGCCGCCGCTGGCGAATTGGATCTTCTTAACGACGGTCGGATCGTTGATCCGGCCGACCCGGAAATCGCTGTCGTTCGGCACCGGCTGCGCCAGGAGCTTCTGCTTCTCGGGGTCGGTGACGAAGAAGCCGGTATCGACCATGCCGAGCGGACCGAGCAGCTTCTCCCGCTCGATCTCGAGCAGCGGCTTGCCGGTCGCGATCTCCATCACACGCGCCAGAATGTCGGTGGAATGGCCGTACTGCCACAGCGCGCCCGGCTGGTTGTGCAACGGCAGTTTTGCGATGCGTTCGGCGAACTCGGCGAGATCGAAATCGCCGGCATAGATGTCGGCGTCGCGATAGGCTTTGCGGACCAGGCTGTCGCCATAGAAGCCATAGGTGACGCCGGAAGTGTGGCGCATCAGATCGAGCACCGTCATCGGCCGCGCGGGTGGCACGAGCTCGAGCGACTTCGTGCCGTCATCCGCTTTCTTCTCGACACCGACCTTCACGTTGGCGAACGACGGAATGTATTTCGAGACGGGATCGTCGAGCTTGATCTTGCCGTCCTCGATCAACTGCACCGCGACGACGGAAGTGATCGCCTTGCTCATCGAGAACAGGCGGAAGATGGTCTTGTCCGTGATCGGCGCCTTGCTCACCACATCCTGCACGCCGAAGGCTTCGTGATAGACCGGCTTGCCGTGCTGCTTGATCAGCACGGTCGCGCCGGCGATCTTGCCGGTCGCGACCTCGTTCCTGAAGAACTCGCTGACCTTGGCGAGCTTGTCCTGATTGAAATGCGCCCCGGCTGGAATTTCGTAGGTGCCGTCGGCCTGCGCCAACGATATCGCGCCCAGCGATACCAGTGCGCCGCAGACCAACGCAGCGAAGTCCAAAATGCAAATTCATATCCCCTCCCCGGAACATGGCCGGGCGGAGTGTACTGACCACGTTAGTCGGCACAAGAGCCGCTGTGCCGCGCCAAAACGTCTCGTGTGGAGAGCGGCGCTTCTCTCCGAGAAACAGCAAAATTTGATTTGGGCGACCGAGGGCGCTGTTGACAGGGCTCCGATGGTCGCATCGATCGCGATTTGCGCGGCCAGGTCGGCCGGGAAGCGATACACGCCGGTCGAGATTGCGGAGAACGCCAAGGAGGTCAGCTGATGGGTCTGGCAGAGCTCAAGCGCGCGGCGATAACAGGAGCGTAAGGCATCAGCCTCACCGCGGTTGCCGCCGTGCCAGACCGGGCCGACCGCGTGGATCACATGGCGTGCCGGTAGCCGATAGCCCTTCGTTATCTTGGCATCGCCGGTCGGGCATCCCCCGAGCGTCCGGCATTCAGCGAGAAGCTCTGGACCGGCAGCGTCGTGGATCGCGCCATCGACGCCACCCCCGCCAAGGAGCGACGTGTTTGCGGCGTTGACGATGGCGTCAACGCCAAGTGTGGTGATGTCGGCAACAATGACCTCGAGCTCGGCGCCGCCAATCCGGCGCGTCAGCCCGGTCAAGCGTCAGGCCGCGACCGCGACGCCCTTCTCGGAGAGAAGTTGCTGCAATTCGCCGGCCTGGAACATCTCGCGGACAATGTCGCAACCGCCGACAAACTCGCCCTTCACGTAGAGCTGCGGAATGGTCGGCCAGTTCGAGAATTCCTTGATGCCGTTGCGCAGTTCGGCGGATTCGAGAACGTTGAGGCCCTTATAGCCGACGCCGATGTGGTCGAGGATCTGGACGACCTGGCCGGAGAAACCGCATTGCGGAAATTGCGGCGTGCCCTTCATGAACAGAACCACGTCGTTCGACTTCACTTCGTTGGCGATGAATTCCGCGATGCTCATATCCGTTTCCTTCTGGGGCGGAGCCCTCAACGATCACTTCGGGCCGGCTTAACCGATCTAACCCGATACCTGCCTATATATGTAGCCCAAACCGTTGTGCATCCAAAGTAAAATGGCGGCGAACGGCCTCGGACCGCCGGTCTGGGCAGCCCTGAACCTATTGCATGATGGCACGAATATCATCGCCGGGGAGGACTTTCATACCGTAACGGAGCCCCTATCTAGGACGAACCTTGGTTTTGGAACCGGGCAACGCCAACAACGTTCTCTTGTCCTGTCTGGAGAAAAAGCGTGACGAAACAAGCCTCCGCCACGGCCACTTTCCCGCTTTCGTCACCCTCCTTCGACCAGGGCAGCCTCGCCCGGCGGCTTGAGGACGCGTTTACCGCCGTCCGCGACGAGACCGAGCGCCGGGCCGCGCCGCTGACCCCCGAGGACCAGCAGATCCAGTCCATGCCGGATGCCAGCCCCGCGAAATGGCACCGGGCGCACACCACCTGGTTCTGGGAGCAATTTTTGCTGGGTGAACACTGCCCGGACTACCAGCCCTTCCACCCCGATTTCGCGTTCCTGTTCAATTCCTATTACGTCAGCGCCGGTCCGCGCCATGCCCGGAATCACCGCGGCGACATCACCCGGCCGAGCGCCGATCAGGTTGGCACCTATCGTCGATATGTCGATACGGCGGTCGCAAAATTCTTCCGCGAGGCTGGCGAAGACAAGCTTCGGGCCATCGCGCCGCTGATCGAGGTCGGGCTGAACCACGAGCAGCAGCATCAGGAATTGATGTACACCGACATCCTGCACGCCTTTGCGCAAAACCCGGTCTATCCGGCCTATGATCCGGACTGGCGTTTCCCGGCCGCGACGCGCACGGCCGAGGACTGGTTGACGCTGAACGAAGGCATCCACACCGTCGGCCATGTCGACGACAGCTTCCATTTCGACAACGAGAAGCCTGCGCATCGTGCCCTCGTCGGCCCGGTCAAGATCGCGCGCAATCTCGTCACCAATGGCGAATGGCTCGCCTTCGTCCGCGACGGCGGCTATCGGACCGCAACACTGTGGCTGATGGACGGCTTTGCCGCCGTCAGCAAGGAAGACTGGCAGGCTCCGGGCCATTGGCGCGAGATCGATGGCCAGTGGCACGTGATGACGCTCGCCGGCGTCAAGCCGGTCGATCCCGACGCGCGGTCTGCCACATCAGCTATTACGAGGCCGACGCGTTCGCCCGCTGGGCAGGAAAGCACCTGCCGACCGAGGTGGAATGGGAGGTCGCGGCACGCGCGGGCCAGCTCAACGACGCCTTCGGCATCGTCTGGCAGTGGACCCGCAGCTCGTACTCACCGTATCCCGGCTACCGCGCGATCGAAGGCGCGCTCGGCGAGTACAACGGCAAGTTCATGGTCAACCAGCTCGTGCTGCGCGGCTCCTCGCTTGCGACGCCCGACGGTCACAGCCGTGTCACATATCGCAACTTCTTCTACCCGCACCACCGCTGGCAGTTCACGGGATTGCGGCTCGCCGACTACGCGTGAAATTCCTATCCGACGATAAATGCGCGCCGGACAGCGCGTTCAGGAGAGTATCATGAATGTGCACGCCAGCGCTTTGGCCGAAGCCCATCTGCCCGACGAGCAGACCACCGCTTTCGCCCGCGAGGCCATCGAGGACCTGTCGCAGCAGCCGAAAAAGCTGTCGCCGAAATATTTCTACGACGCGACCGGATCGGAATTGTTCGAGGCGATCACGCGCCTGCCGGAATATTATCCGACACGCACCGAGCTATCGATCCTGACGGAGCGCGGCGGCGAGATCGCGAAAATCATTCCGGAGCATGCGGCGCTGGTCGAGTTCGGCGCTGGCGCGACCACGAAGGTCCGCCTGCTGCTCAACCACTGCAAATTCGCGGCCTATGTCCCCGTCGACATCTCCGGCGACTTCCTGCAAGCGCAGGCAAACGGGCTCAAGCGGGATTTCCCCTCGCTCGGCATCTACCCGGTGGCAGCCGACTTCACCACGCCGTTCGAGCTACCCAAGGCGGTCGCATCAATGCCGAAGGTCGGCTTCTTCCCCGGCTCGACCATTGGCAATTTCGAGCCGCATGAAGCGCAGGCCTTCCTGAAGAGCGCTCGCGCCATTCTGGGCCGCGGCGCGCAGATGATCATCGGCGCCGACCTGGAGAAGGAAGAGCGCCTGCTCCACGCCGCCTATAATGATGCGGCGGGCGTCACCGCGCGCTTCAATCTCAATGTGCTTGTGCGGATCAACCGCGAGCTCGGCGGCAATTTCGACCTCTCCGCCTTCACCCATGGCGCGATCTACAATCACGCACGGCACCGCATCGAGATGCACCTGATCAGCCGGAAGAGCCAGACCGTGCGCCTGCTCGGCACCAGCTTCTCGTTCCGGCCGGGCGAAAGCATTCATACCGAGAACAGCTACAAATACAGCCTCGAGCGCTTCGCCGCGCTGGCGCAAGGCGCCGGCTGGCGCGTGCGCGAGAGCTGGACGGACGCGGCGAAAATGTTCTCGGTGCACGCGCTGGAGGCTGCGGAGTAAGCGCGCCGGGGAGTCAATGCTCCTCGGCCTCCTCCGGCTTCGACCCCAGCGACACCGACTCCCAAACTGCGACGACGATCATGATCACGCTCGTCGCGACCGACAGCCAGAGCGGCGAGAGATCGGCGGCGAACCACGACAGCGCCGCGAGCGCGATGATGCCGATGCCGTGCGAGAGCTGGAGGAAGCCGCGGATCGAGTGCTTGAACAGGATAGTGCCGACCAGAAACACCAGCGGCCCGCCGATCGTGCTCACGATGGTCCTGACATCGGAATGCCCGGTCGGGTGCTTCAGCACCAATTCGTCCGAGACCGCGGTCAGGATGATGCCGGCGACGATCGGCATGTGCAGATAGGTGTAGGCGAGCCGCGCCAGCCGGCCGGATTCGGCGGCCTTCGAGATCACCTCGGAGCCGGCCTCCGCGCCCTTGTGGAAATAGACCCACCACATCGCAATGCTGCCAACCAGCGCCGAGACGAAGGCCAGAATATTCTCGGCGGTCCAGTCCAGCTCCGCAAAGGTCGCGCCGTTGACGACGACGGCCTCGCCCAGCGCGATGATGATGAAGCCGGCGCAGCGCTCGGCCATGTGGCCGCCTTCAACGGCCCAGGCCTCGACCGACGAGAACCCGAGCCTCGGCACCCAGAAGCGAACCGCCGGCGAGACGTACTCGATCGTCAGCGCCACGATCCAGAACCACAGCCTCTCCTCGCCGTGCGAGAGCCCGCCGAGGATCCAGAAGATCGCTGAGCCCGAGAGCCAGACCAGAATGCGGATCGCGTTGTGCCGCACCGCCGTGCGATGGCGCGGGGTCGCAAGGAGCCAGAAGGCTGTGCGGCCAACCTGCATGGTCGCGTAAGCGATGGCAAACCACAGGCCGCGGCCATCAAAGGCGGTCGGGATCGTCGTCGACAGCACGAGGCCGCCGAGCATCATCAGGAAGATCAGGATGCGGACCGGCGTCAGGTCGGGATTGAGCCAGTTGGTGACCCAGGCGGTGTAGACCCACACCCACCACACTGCCAGAAACAGCAGCGTGACCTCGACCGCGCCGAGCGGGGTAAAGTGGTGCAGCAGCGTGTGCGAGACTTGGGTGACGGCGAAAACGAAGACAAGATCGAAGAACAGCTCGGCATTGGTGACGCGGCTGGGTTGATTGGGCACGATCACGCGAAACATCGCGCCGCGCGGATTGTCCGCAGCCATTATCGTCCCCGTCGCGCGGTCAGGTCGGGTGCTCGTCAGATCAAGTGCCCGGCACCCCGGTTTGCAGCGCCAGCGCATGCAGCACGCCGCCCATCTGGCCCTGCAGCGACCGATAAACGATCTGGTGCTGCTGGACGCGGGACTTGCCGCGGAAGGATTCCGAGATCACGGTCGCGGCATAGTGGTCGCCATCGCCGGCGAGGTCACGGATCGTCACCTCGGCATCGGGGATCGCTGCCTTGATCATCGCCTCGATATCGTGGGCGTCCATTGGCATTCGGGTCTCGCTCCTTGTCTCAGCTTCGAATCAGTCTCGGCCTGGAATCCCTGCCGGGGTCCCCGGACCGGCAGGCCAAACTTAGCGTGAACGGCCTTCTAGGTCACGCGTCGACCTACTATATTCCGGCCTCCAGCGGGATAAAGGCACGACAAGGTGCCGCGCACGGCAGATTGATCGAAAAGGCGTGAAATCATGAAGCTTCCAGGCCCCGACCACCCCATCACCGTTACCCAAAACCCCCGGCGCATCCGCGTGACGGCGGGCGATATCGTGATCGCGGAGAGCGCCAAGGCGCTGACGCTGAAGGAGGCAAAATATCCGGCGGTGCAATATGTGCCGCGGGAAGATGCCAATATGGCGCTGCTGGAGCGCACCGAGCGCACCACCCATTGCCCTTACAAGGGGGACGCCAGCTATTACAGCATCAAGGCCGACGGCAAGACGCTGGACAACGCCATCTGGACCTACGAGACGCCCTTCCCCGCGATGACGGAGATCACCGGCCATCTCGCCTTCTATCCGGACAAGGTGAAGATCGAGGAAATGGGGTAAGCTCACTGGCGCTGTGGCGCCGGGGCGACCATCAGGTCGTTTCCGCTCAGTCGAGGCACGAGATGCTGCGCAAGGCCGCAAGACTGATTGGGGTCTCGTTGCTGGGACTGGCCGGCATCCTCATCGTGGTGGCCGCTGCCGGACTGGGCTTTCGCGCCTACCGCCAAAATCTTGCCACCGAAACTCTCGCAATCCGCTCGCCGAACGGCGTGCAGGAGGGAGAGTTCGTCGATATCGGCGGCATCAAGCAATGGATTCAAATCCGCGGCGAGGATCGGGATAATCCGGTTCTCCTGTTCGTCCACGGCGGGCCCGGAGGCTCCAGCTGGCCAATCTCGTCCAGCTGGCGCCCCTGGGAAAAGCATTTCACAATCGTGCAGTGGGATCAGCGCGGCGCCGGCCGCACCTATGGCGCGGCTGGAGACGCGCTCGCGCCAACCATGACCTTGGAGCGGATGACACAGGACGGCGTCGAGCTGGCCGAATATCTGCGAACCCATCTGCACAAGCACAAAATTATCTTGGTCGGGCATTCCTGGGGCTCGTTTCTGGGCATTCACATCGTCAAACAGCGCCCTGATTTGTTCTCTGCCTATGTCGGCACGGGACAAGTAGTCGGCAGGGTGACGTTCGAGAAGCAATTCGAGATCATGATCGCGCATCTGCAGGCGCTGGCGCAGTCCGCTGGCAACAGCGAGGCTCTGGGAGAATTGGCGCCAATCGTCGCGCGACCTCTGATCAATCCACAAAATCGACTGGTTGCGGACAAATGGAGCAAAGCGCTGGGGCTACCCTCCATCGAGAGCTTCCAGTTGGCAGGTCCTGTCCCGCCGCCGTTCATGCCGGATTTCTCGCTGCTGGACTGGTACAACTGGCGTAAAGGCATGGCCTTCTCCGCAAAATATCTGCGCGGACGAGAGGGCCCCATGTTCAAGCGCGACGTCGTCTCGCTGGGTCTCGCGTTTCCGATCCCGGTGGTCTTCATCGAGGGCGATGCCGACTACAACACGCCGGGTGGGCCGGCCGAACAATTCTTCAATCAGATCACGGCCCCATATAAGGATTTTGTCTGGGTGCGCGGCGGGGGTCATTTCATTCCGTTCGATCGTCCCGACGAATTCTTGGCTGAGCTGGTCACTCACGTGAGACCGTTGGCATCAGATTGAGAGGACGGCCTGGGGGCCGGGCCCCCCCATTTCAAATCTCACGCTACGCCCTGAAGATCGTGAGCCCGAGTATCAGCAGCACCAGGAAGATCATCACGAAGACATAGAACAGGAAACGGACGATGTCGGCGGAAGCGGCCGAGATGCCGGTGAATCCGAGCACGCCGGCCACGATCGAGACCAAGAGGAAGATCAGCGCCCATTTCAGGATCGTCATCACCAGCTCCGCGACAATGGCGACCACGATCCGCGGTCCCTCACCCGTTTCGGGATCGCTAAATGCGTTGTGCGGAACTGGTTCCTAAACGCACGACAGAAGGTTTTCGCGGCACAAACTGCCCTTGCTGAATCGGGTTCCCGACGGCACAGTCCGGCCGGGACAGGAACGCGACCGGGGCGGCCATGATTACGATGTCACATTCTGCAACGGTGGGTGCAGAGGTTCACGCCGCGCCAAAAGCCAAGGCGCGCAACCTTTCGCTCGACCGTGCCCGCACTTTCCTGACGCTGGTGGTGCTGCTGCATCACGCCGTCATTCCCTACACCCATTTCGGCCACACCGATCCGGCGTCCTGGATCGGCTTCGACGTCGTCGTGCTCGCCACCGACAGCTTCTTCATGGCGATGTTCTTCTTCCTGTCGGGACTGTTCACCTGGTCCGGCATCGCACGCAAGGCACCCTCGGTCTTCCTGCGCGATCGCCTCTTGCGGCTCGGATTGCCGTTTGCGATCGCGGCCTTCACCGTCATTCCGCTCGCCTATTACGCGATCGCGCTGCGGCAGGACCCCGAGCTGACCTTCGCGGCATTCTGGTGGAAGACGATCACCGTTGGCCCGTGGCCAAGCGGTCCGATCTGGTTCGTGTGGGTGCTGCTGGCGTTCGACCTCACCGCCAGCCTGCTCTACCGGGTCTCCGCGCATCTGGTCGATCCGGTCAACCGCGTTTCACTGCGCGGGTTTGACCAGCCGGCGGCATTCTGGCTGCTGCTCGTCGTCGTCGCGGCCATCGTCTACGTACCGGCACTGCTCTATTTCGGCGGCAACCGATGGTTCGAGTTCGGGCCGTTCTCGGTGCAGGCGAGCCGCATCCTGCTCTACTTCGCCTATTTCTTTATCGGCGTCAGCGTCGGCGCGGCGAATTTCGATCGCGGCATTCTCAGCGCCGACGGCCAACTGCCGAAGAGCCGCTGGCTATGGCTGATCGCAACGCTGATCCCCTACTGCCTGATGTGGGGCATGATCTACGTCAAGCGCGAAATCCTCGGCAATCCCGACGTGCAGCCACACTGGTACCAGGCGATCTACGGCACGTTCTTCCTGCTGTTCTCAGGCTCGATCCTGCTCGCGATCCTCGCCTTCTTCCTGCATTCGAAGACGCCGGCGCCGACCCTGCTCGACCGCATGCAGGCCGATGCCTATGGCATGTTCCTGGTGCACTACCCGATCGCGCTGTGGATCCAGTACGCGCTGTTCGATTACACGCTGCCAGCGATCGTGAAGGCCGCGATCGGCTTCGTGCTCACGGTGATCCTGAGTTGGGGCCTGACGGCGGCGCTGCGCAAGATTCCGGGCGCCTCGCACGTGTTGTGAGGCACGGCCTCTCCACTCGTCATTGCGATTGCGAGCGGAGCGAAGCAATGACGGAGTTTGTGGCGGCGCTTACGCCGCCTTCTCGCCCATATAGTCCGGCAGCCAGCGCTCGAACGAGGTTCGCAGCGCATCGATCGACACCGGTGCCTCGCCCGCAATCGCGATCGCGTCGCCGCCGGTGGTGCCGATTTGCACGCAGGGCACCTCGCAGCCGCGCATCTTGGCGAGCACGCGGCCGGCTTCGGTTTCCGGCACGGTGACGAGATAGCGCGCCTGGTCCTCGCCGAACCAGTAGGCCTGCGAGACAAGCGAAGTCGGCGCCGCCAGCAGTTTTGCACCGATGCCGCTCGCCATCGCCATCTCGGCGAGCGCGATCAGCAGGCCGCCGTCGGAGAGGTCGTGCACCGCGGTCGCGGTGCCCGCATGGATCATCCCGCGCACGCAGTCGCCGTTGCGCTTCTCAGCAGCGAGGTCGACCGGCGGCGGGGCGCCCTCCTCGCGACCGCAGATGTCGCGCAGGTAGACGGACTGGCCGAGCCAGCCATGGGTCTCGCCGATCAGCAGGATCGCCTCGCCCTCGGCCTTGAAGGCGAGCGACGCGGACTTGGTGAAGTCGTCGAGCAGGCCAACGCCACCGATCGAGGGCGTCGGCAGGATCGCGCGGCCGTTGGTCTCGTTGTAGAGCGAGACGTTGCCGGAAACGACCGGGAAGTCCAGCGTGCGGCAGGCTTCCGAGATGCCCTTCAGGCAGCCGACGAACTGGCCCATGATTTCGGGCCGCTCCGGATTGCCGAAATTGAGATTGTCGGTGATCGCGAGCGGCTTGCCGCCGACGGCCGTGATGTTGCGCCAGGCTTCCGCCACCGCCTGCATGCCGCCCTGATAGGGATCGGCCTCGCAATAACGCGGCGTGACGTCGACGGTCAGCGCCAGCCCCTTCGGCCCGTCCTGCACGCGCACCACGGCGGCATCGCCGCCGGGACGCTGCATGGTGTTGCCGAGGATGACGTGGTCGTACTGCTCCCAGACCCAGCGCTTGCTGCACATGTCAGGCGTGCCGATCAGCTTCTCCAGCGCGGCCCCGACACCCATTGGCGCCGAAACCTCGCGGGCGTGCACGACCGGCAGCGCGGCGGAGGGGACATGCGGCCGGTCATACAGCGGCGCCTCGTCGCCGAGTTCCTTGATCGGCAGATCGGCCATGACGTCGCCGCCATGCTTGACGACAAAGCGCTTGCTCGGCGTGGTGTAGCCGACGACGGCGAAATCGAGGCCCCACTTCTTGAAGATCGCCTCGGCTTCCTTCTCCTTCTCGGGCTTGAGCACCATGAGCATGCGCTCCTGGCTCTCCGAGAGCATCATCTCGTAGGCGCTCATGCCGGTCTCGCGGGTCGGCACCGCATCGAGATCGAGGTCGACGCCGAGGTCGCCCTTGGCCCCCATCTCGACCGCCGAGCAGGTGAGCCCCGCCGCGCCCATGTCCTGGATCGCGATGACGCAGCCCTGCTCCATGATCTCGAGGCAGGCTTCGAGCAGCAGCTTCTCGGCGAAGGGATCGCCGACCTGCACGGTCGGACGCTTCTCCTCGGACTTGTCGTCGAACTCGGCCGAGGCCATCGAAGCGCCGTGGATACCGTCGCGCCCGGTCTTGGAGCCGAGATAGACGATCGGCATGTTCACGCCGGAGGCGGCCGCATAGAAGATCTTGTCGGTGTCGGCGAGGCCCACCGCCATCGCATTGACGAGGATGTTGCCGTCATAGCGGGTGTGGAAGCGCACCTGGCCGCCGACAGTCGGCACGCCGAAGGAATTGCCATAGCCGCCGACGCCAGCGACGACACCGGAGACGAGATGCCGCGTCTTGGCATGCTCGGGCGCGCCAAAGCTCAGCGCATTGAGGCAGGCGATCGGGCGCGCGCCCATGGTGAAGACATCGCGCAGGATGCCGCCGACGCCGGTGGTCGCGCCCTGGTAGGGCTCGATGTAGCTCGGGTGGTTGTGGCTCTCCATCTTGAAGACCACGGCCTGGCCGTCGCCGATGTCGATCACGCCGGCATTCTCGCCCGGGCCCTGGATCACCCAGGGCGCCTTGGTCGGCAAGCCGCGCAAATGGATGCGCGAGGATTTGTACGAGCAGTGCTCGTTCCACATCGCCGAGAAGATGCCGAGCTCGGTGAAGGTCGGCTCCCGCCCGATCAGCTTCAGGATGCGCTCGTATTCGTCGGGCTTGAGCCCGTGGGCGGCAACCAGTTCGGGGGTGATCTTGGGTTGGTTCTTCATGGATTCGGGGCTTTCGGCGGCGTTGGCCGTTCTTAGGAAGATCGAGGGCTTCCGAAAAGCCCTTTATGACGCATTTTACCGCTGTCCCACGTTTTGCGGCCGGGGGATGCGGGAACGGGAATTGCAAGGTTCGGACGGATCGGATTTAAGGGCTAGAGACCCGTAATTGAAGGCCCATTTCCGTGCACGAACTGACCAAAGCGCCCCCGCCCCGCCGCCCCGACCTGCATATCGCCACCGAGGGCGAATTCACGGGCTGGCGCACCTGGATTCGCGACAGTTTTGAGAGCCATATCGGCCCTTTCTGGCACAAGATCGAGGACGACGGCCGCGTCCGCTGTGCCTTCCGGGTCGAGAAAAAGCACCTCAATGGCTCCAAAAACGTTCATGGCGGCTGCTTCATGGCCTTCGCCGATTACTGCCTGTTCGCAATCGCGAGCCATGAGCTCGATGGGCCGGCCGTGACAACCAATTTCGCCTGCGACTTTCTCGATGCAGCTCGCGAGGGTGAGCTGATCGAATGCACGGGCGAAGTGTCCCGCGCCGGCGGCTCGCTGATCTTCCTGCGGGGCAAGCTGACCTCGGGCGGACGGCCGCTGTTCACCTTCTCCGGCACGATCAAGCGGGTGAAGCGGAAGCCGGCACTCCAGCCAAACGCATAGCTCGCCGCTTCCCTTTTGGCGCCCCCTCGACCAGAGTTGCACAAGCGCTGTCGCGCCGGGGAGCAAGAGCAAGGTGCCGCAGAGCACATCGCCGACGGGTCGCACAGCGGCCTCCGCATCATCGCCGTTGCAATCCATGGCTGCCACCGGCGCGCGCAACTGGCGTGACTACGCGCTGCTGTTCGCGCTCGCCTGCTGCTGGAGCTCCACCTACCCGCTGGCCAAGCTCGCGCTGGACACGATCCCGCCGATCACGTTCATCTCGGTGCGCTCGCTGATCGCGGCGGCCTTCCTGTTCGCGATCCTGTGGATGCGCGGTGTGAGGGTCCCCACCAACGCCAAGGCCTGGAAGCTGTTTGCGACCCAGCAATTGATCAATTCGACGGTCCCGTTTCTGATCATCACCTGGTCGCAGCAATTTGTGCCGGCGTCCAGCACGGTGGTGCTGGCCTCGACGACACCGATCTTCGCCTTCCTGATCACCTCGCTGATCACCCGGCATGAGCCGGCAACGCTCCTGAAGCTCGTGGGCGCGATCCTCGGTCTCGCCGGCACAATCGTCATCATCGGGCTCGACGCATTGCGTGGCTTCGGAAGCGAAATCGTGGCGGAGATCGCGATCCTGCTCGCCACCATCTCCTTTGCCTGCGCGACGATCTTCGGCCTGCGGCTGTCCGATTACGATCCGATGGTGGTAGCGGCCGGCTCGCTGCTGTTCGGCGGCCTCGTGCTGCTGCCGCCCTCACTGATCATCGACCAGCCCTGGACGCTGCACCCGACGCCAACGGCGATCACAGCCACCATCGTCATGGGGATCGTCTCCAGCGCGTTGGGGCTGATGCTGTTCTACATGTGCCTGGGACGGCTAGGCACGCTAACCACCAACGCCCAAGGGTACTTGCGCATCCCGATCGGCGTCGGCCTCTCCGTGCTGCTGCTCGGCGAGAGCGTGTCGTCGAACCTGGCGCTGGGCCTGCTGCTGGTCATGGCCGGTGTCGCCGCGATGACGGTGCCGGCCGAGCGGCTGAAGCTGAGCTAGCGCGAAACGCTCAGGCCGAGATCTGTTTCTCGGCGATTGACAGCCACTCGGCCTGCGCCTCGCGCAGATATTTTGGCGCGCGCCGCATCTGGATCAGCAGCTCGTTGAAGACCACGCGCGCCTCGCGCGGCGGCCGACCACTTGCAACAGCATGCCGTAGCGCACTCGCGCTTCGGCGCCGGGGAAGTAGTCTGCGACGGCGTGATATTCCTCCAGCGCCTCGTCGAGGCGACCGACCTCGGCGAGCGCGCGGGCGTACAACAGATGCGCATCGGCGGAGTGAAGTCCGGCCACTGCTTCTGGAGATCGTCCAGCGTCGCCAGCGCATCGGCCGGGCGATTGGCGGAAAACTCGGCGAGCGCCTTGCCGAAGGCATAGATGGGATCGTGGCCCATCGGCAGCTTCAGGATATGGTCGTAATGCTGCTCGGCCTCGCCGAACCGCCCGATCTTCGCGCACTCGTCAGCCAGCGCCGCGCGGTTGGCGATGGTGTCCGTGCCGGCGAGCCTGTCGGACAATTCGCGATAGCGCTTTTCCGGGTCAAGCCGGTTGGCGACGCGTTGACGCGCCTGCCGTGCGCCGGGGCTCGAAAACCATTCGGGAATGAGCTCGACCGCGATATAGGCCAGCGCGCCGATCAGCGGCACCATCAGGATGATGAAGGCCCAGGGCTGCAGCCGCCCGGTTCGCGACGCGTGATAGATCAGCGTGATATCGAGCAGCAGAACGACCAAGGCGACGGGCATGTGACATCCAGGAGCACAACGACAGCGCAGGCGTCCTGATATCGCAACTGGCGCGGCGAAACAACCTTGAGTTGCTCAACTCCGCTGAAAGTTCGCGACATCGGGCGCGCGCACCTTAATGGCGACGAGAATTCAGTCGCGTCGATCGCAATGGAGGTTCATGAGGCCGCGAGCCGACGCGGCAATTACCGACTACTTGGCGTCGTCCGCCAGCAATTTCCGGTATTTCTCGACGTCACGTGTCACCAGCTGCTGGAGCAGTTCCGGCGTGTGCTCGTTGTCGTCGGGCGCAACGATCGAGAGCTCGGCAAACCGCTTCTTCACCGCATCGGTCTCAACGGCCGTACGCGCGGCTGCATTCAGCTTGGCGATGATGGCCGGCGGCGTGCCCTTGGGCGCGAACAGGCCGTTCCAGCCCTGCGCCTCGAACTCGGGCAGCCCGGCCTCGGCAGACGTCGGCAGATCGGGCAATGTCGCGAGCCGCACGGTCGAGCCGACCACCAGCCCCCGCACCAGTTTCTCGTTGATCGACTGCGACACGGAGGCTGCGGCATCGCAGACGCCGTCGATCTGGCCGCCGATCGCATCCGTCAGCGCGGGCGAAGCACCGCGATAACCGACCAGCGTCGCGTCGATCCCGGCAGCCGTCACAAAACTCTTGCAAATGAGGTAGTTCGACGAGCCGACGCCGGCATGGCCGAGATTGATCTTGCCCGGGTGGGCCTTGGCGTAGGCGATGAACTCCTTGAGGTCCTTTGCCGGAAAATCCTTGCGAAGGGCGATGATGCCGAACGTCTTCGCCACCATGCCGATCGGCGCAAAGGAATCGGGCGTGAACGGGAGTTTTGGATAGATCGTATAGGTCGCGGCATTGGTGCCGGCATTGCCGATCGTAATCGTATAGCCGTCAGGCTCGGCGCGAGAGGCACGCGCCAGCGCGGTCGAGCCGCCGGCGCCTGCGACATTCTCGATCACGATGGTCTGGCCGAGCGCCACGCCCATCTGCTCGGCAACCGTGCGGGCGATCACGTCCGACGTGCCGCCGGCCGCGAACGGCACGATCATGGTGATCGGACGCTTGGGAAAATCCTGCGCGAAGGCGGCAGTCGCGAACGACAGCGCCGCAAGCGCGGCGACAGATCGCTTCAGCACCAATGAAATCACGCGGCCTTGTCCAGATGCTGGACCAGGCCGGCGAACAGGCCGCGGCCGTCGGTGCAGCCCATGATGTCTTCGACGTGGTTTTCCGGATGCGGCATCATGCCGAGCACGTTGCCCTTGTCGTTGACGAGGCCGGCAATGGAATGCGCCGCGCCGTTGATGTTGTGGCTCTCGTCGACCACGCCGTCGGCCGAGCAGTAGCGATAGAGCACGCGCCCCTCGCCTTCGAGCCGCTTGACGGTCTCTTCGTCCGCCTCGTAATTGCCCTCGCCGTGCGCGACCGGCACACGGATCACCTGGCCGGCATTGTAGCCGCGGGTGAACGGCGTGTCGGAGCGCTCGACGCGCAGATGCACGTCGCGGCAGATGAATTTCAGCCGCGCATTGCGCATCAACACGCCCGGCAGCAGGCCGGATTCGCAGAGGATCTGGAAGCCGTTACAGACGCCGAGCACGAGGCCGCCCTTGGCCGCATAGTCGCGTACCGCGTCCATCACCGGCGCCCGCGCCGCAATCGCACCACAGCGAAGATAGTCGCCGTAGGAAAAGCCGCCGGGGACCACGACGAGATCGGTGCCTGCCGGCAGCGACGTCTCGGCGTGCCAGACCATCGCGGGTTCATGGCCCGAGATGAGCTTCAGCGCGCGCGCCATGTCGCGTTCGCGATTGATTCCGGGGAAGACGAGGATGGCTGCTTTCATGCAGAGCAGCTCGACCCGGTAGTTCTCGATCACGGTGTTGGCGAGCAGCTTGTCGGCGGCCTCCTTCAGCGCGGCTTCCGCCTTGGCCTTGTCGGCGCCGGCGAGCTCGATGTCGAACACCTTGCCCTGGCGGACGCTGGCGACGCCGTCGACGCCGAGCGACTTCAACGCACCCTCGATCGCCTTGCCCTGCGGATCGAGGATGCCCGTTTTCAACGTAACGGTGACACGTGCCTTCACGTCGAAATCCCCTTTAGCTCTTCACCAGCACCGGGCCGGAGCCCGCCGGACGCTCGTTCTCCATGAGGATGCCGAGGCGCTTGGCGACTTCGGTATAGGCCTCGAGCACGCCGCCGAGATCCCTGCGGAAGCGGTCCTTGTCGAGCTTCTCGTTCGACTTGATGTCCCACAGACGGCAGGAGTCCGGCGAGATCTCGTCGGCGACGATGATGCGCATCATCTCGTTCTCGAACAGCCGGCCGCATTCCATCTTGAAGTCGACGAGGCGGATGCCGATGCCGAGGAAGAGGCCGGTGAGGAAGTCGTTGACGCGGATGGCGAGCGCCATGATGTCGTCGATTTCCTGCGGCGTGGCCCAGCCGAAGGCGGTGATGTGCTCTTCCGACACCATGGGGTCGTTGAGCTGGTCGTTCTTGTAGTAGAACTCGATGATCGAGCGCGGCAGCTGCGTGCCCTCCTCGATGCCGAGGCGCTGCGACAGCGAGCCGGCGGCGACGTTCCGCACCACCACCTCGAGCGGCACGATCTCGACCTCGCGAATCAACTGCTCGCGCATGTTGAGGCGGCGGATGAAGTGGGTCGGCACCCCGATGTCGTTGAGGTGCTGAAACAGGTACTCCGAGATCCGGTTGTTGAGGACACCCTTGCCCTCGATCACCTGATGCTTCTTCGCATTGAACGCGGTGGCGTCATCCTTGAAGTGCTGGATCAGGGTACCGGGCTCCGGACCTTCGTAAAGAACCTTTGCCTTGCCTTCATAAATGCGACGCCGACGGCTCATGGGGATGTACCGTGTTTTGTTGAAATCCATGTATTTGGTGTGCTCCGGTTACTAGGATTACGACCCACAGCGGAGCTGCCGTGAACGGCCCGGAACCCATCTGCAACCCTTGGAAA
This sequence comes from uncultured Alphaproteobacteria bacterium, assembly GCA_963819355.1. Lineage (GTDB taxonomy): Bacteria > Pseudomonadota > Alphaproteobacteria > Rhizobiales > Xanthobacteraceae > Bradyrhizobium. The sequence continues at coordinate 37,879 of CAWFVZ010000025.1, forward strand.
CAGAACGAGAACCAAGCCTTCCGGCAACCTATCCGATTGGCTCTCCCAGCACAATCGATCCGGCCCTTCCGATGCCAACTTATACCGCCTTGCCTGCGGCTTAACGGCTCGTTGTTTCGCCGATTCGTGCCCCCTATCTAGGCATGCGCACCGGCCCTCGCAACGAGGCCGCCGGGGTCAGTCAGCAGGGAATTGGAAGAGGCATGAGCACGTTCGACAAGCGCGAGGAAGGCTTCGAGAAGAAGTTCGCCCTCGACGAGGAGCAGAAATTCAGGGCGGAAGCCCGCCGCAACCGCCTGCTCGGCCTGTGGGCGGCCGAAAAGCTCGGAATCACCGGCGAAGCCGCCACCGCCTACGCCAAGGAGGTGGTCGCGGCCGATTTCGAGGAAGCCGGCGACGGCGACGTCCTGCGCAAGGTCATGGCCGATTTCGCCGCCAAGGACCTTGCCGTCACCGAGCCCGCGATTCGCGCCAGGATGAACGAGCTGATGGCGGTCGCGGCGGCTGAGGTCAAGGCGGGGAAATAGGCCAACAGGGAGTGGCGAATGACGACGGAAGTCCCCTTCGCCGCTCAACCTCTCCGGCTTGCAGCCAGCCCCCAGCAATGCGAATAGGGCGGCATGCCCCATGATCACATTTCCAACGTCCTAGCCGAACGCTATGCCTCGCCCGCCATGCGCGCCATCTGGAGTGGCGAAGGCAAGGTTCGCCTCGAACGCGACTACTGGATCGCCGTGCTGAAAGGCCAGCGCGATCTCGGCATTCCGGTGCCCGATGGCGTGATCGAAAGCTACGAACGCGTGAAGGGCCAGGTCAACCTGGACTCCATCATGCGGCGCGAGCGCATCACCCGCCACGACGTGAAGGCACGGATCGAGGAGTTTTGCGATCTTGCCGGTCATGAGCACCTGCACAAGGGCATGACCAGCCGCGACCTCACCGAGAACGTGGAGCAGTTGCAGGTCTACCGCGGACTGCAGCTCATCGAGACCAAGAGCATCGCCGCGCTGATTCGTTTTGCGAAACACGCAAGGCAATTGCGCGACATGCCGTTCACGGCCCGCACGCACAACGTGGCTGCGCAGGTGACGACGCTCGGCAAGCGCATCGCCATGTTCGGCGAAGAGATGCTGCTGGCGCATCAGAGCCTCGTCAATGTGCTGGGCACCTATCCCGCGCGCGGCCTGAAGGGCGCGGTGGGCACCCGGCTCGATCAGATCACCCTGTTCAACGGCGATGCCGGCAAGGCGCGCGAGCTCGAGCAGCGCATTCTCGGTCACCTTGGCCTGCCGAAGAGTTTCGATGCAGTCGGCCAGGTCTATCCGCGCAGCCTCGACTTCCGTGCGGTCAGCGTGCTCGTCGATCTCGCCAGCGGCCCCGGCAGCTTCGCCAAGACGTTGCGCCTGATGGCGGGCCATGAGCTCGCCAGCGAAGGTTTTGCAAAGGGCCAGGTCGGCTCCTCCGCCATGCCGCACAAGATGAACAGTCGGTCCTGCGAGCGCATCAACGGCCTGCATGTCGTGTTGAAGGGCTATCTCGCCATGGCCGCAGGCCTCGCCGGCGATCAGTGGAATGAAGGCGACGTCTCCTGCTCGGTCGTCCGCCGCGTGATGCTGCCGGATGCCTTCCTTGCCATGGACGGCCTGCTCGAAACCCTGCTCTCGGTGCTCGACCAGATGGAGGTGTTCGACGCCGTCGTCGCGACCGAGCTCGATCGCTATTTACCCTTCCTGCTGACCACCACGGTCATGATGGAAGCGGTGAAGAAGGGTGCCGGCCGCGAAGGCGCGCATGAGGCGATCAAGGAACATGCGGTCGCGGCCATTCGTGACCTGCGCACCGGCAAGATCGCGCAGAACGACCTGCTGCAGCGTCTCGCCGCCGATCAGCGCCTCGGCTTGAGCGAAGCCGAACTGCAGCGCGTGCTCGATCACGGGCGCGCCAATTCCGGCGATGCCGGCGCTCAGGTCGATTACTTCGCCGAGCAGGTCGACGCGCTCGCCCGTGCCAAGCCCGAAGCGGCCGGCTACGCGCCGGGCGCAATTTTGTAGCGAACAGTGAGTTGCGAATAGCGAATGGAAAAGATTCCATTGGCTATTCGCCCTCTTATTCCTCCTTGAAGCCGTATTCCGGCACGTTGCCGCTGGCACCGTAATATTTGTACGGCAGGAACTTGCCGGACATCGTGATCTTGACGCGGTCGCCCTTCGGGTTGGGCAGGCGCTCCATCACCATATCGAAGTCGATCGCCGACATGATGCCGTCGCCGTACTCTTCCTCGATCAGCGCCTTCCACGCCGGGCCGTTAACCATGACCAACTCGTAGAAACGATAGATTAGCGGATCGGTCGGCGGCATCGGCATACCGCGCATCGGCGTCTCGTTCAGCATCGAGACCTCTGACTTCGACAGGCCGAACAGTTCGCCGGCGTTGGCCGCCTGCGGCTTGGTCAGCTTCATCTGGCCCAGGATCGCGCCGACGATCAGGACCTCGGAATAGCCGCCGATCTGCTCGCAGATGTGTTTCCAGCTCCAGCCCTTCTCGCGCTTGATATCGAGCAGCTTCTCGGTGAGGTCTTCTCGTTTCATGTCAGGGTCTCCTCTCTAGGCACTCAATCCGGGATTTGCCCCGGGTATCCAGGTCTGTCGTGGGTCATCGCCGCTTGATGCGATCGTCAGTCCGGGCTTGCCGATATGCACCACGGGCACGCTGCGCGGATCGTGATCGGGCTTCTCGGCGGTGAAATTCTTGCTGCGTGTCACCAGGAAATCGATGATGTGGTTGCGCAGCGCGTAGTACAGCGGATGGCGGTGCAGATCGGTGCGGCCGCGATCCTTCGGCAGCGGGTTCTCGACGACCTCGGCCAGCACGGCGCCCGGGCCGTTGGTCATGAGGAAGATCTTGTCGGCCAGGTAAATCGCTTCGTCCACGTCATGGGTAATCATGAACGCGGTCTGCCCGGTCTCCAGGCAAATCCGCCGCACCTCGTCCTGGAGTGTCCCGCGCGTCAGCGCGTCCAGTGCCGAGAACGGCTCGTCCATCAGCATCATTTTCGGCGTGATCGACAGCGCCCGCGCAATGCCGACGCGCTGCTTCATGCCGCCCGAAAGCTCGGATGGTCGCTTGTGTTCCGAACCCGTCAGGCCCACGAGATCAATAAAACTCTGCGCATGCGCCTTGACCTTGGCGCGGTCCCAGCTCCGCCATTTCGACGAAACCGCGTAGGCGACGTTGCCGAGCACGGTGCGCCAAGGGAGCAGCGCGTGACTCTGGAAGATCACCGCGCGGTCGAGGCTCGTGCCCGAAATCGCCTGCCCATCGACGATGACGGCGCCCTCGCTCGGCGCATCGAGCCCGGCCAGAATGTTGAGCACCGTGGTCTTGCCGCAGCCGGAATGGCCGATCACGCAAGCGAACTCGCCCCGCGCCATAGAGAGCCACAGGTTCTCGAACACGGCCGTCGTGGCGCCACCGGCGCCCGGATAGCGCTTGGCGATGCCTTCGATGGAGACGAATTTGTCGGTCACAGCCTCTACTCCGGAAACGTGACCATGCGCGTGAAGCGCGCCAGGATCTGGTCGAGCAGCATGCCGACGATCCCGATCAGCAGGATCGCGATGATCACGTTGGTGATCGAGAGGTTGTTCCATTCGTTCCAGACGAAGTAACCGATGCCGGTGCCGCCGACGAGCATCTCTGCGGCAACGATCACGAGCCAGGCGATGCCGATGGAGATGCGCATGCCGGTGAGGATCGTCGGCGCCGCCGCCGGCAGGATCACGGTGAAGGCGCGTCGGAGCGTTCCGACCTCCAGCGTGCGCGCGACGTTGATCCACTCCTTGCGTACGCTGGCAACGCCAAACACGGTGTTGAGCAGCATCGGCCAGATCGAGCAGATGAAGATCACGAAGATCGCGGAGATCGAGGAATCCTTGATGGTGTAGAGCGCAAGCGGCATCCAGGCCAGCGGCGAGATCGGCTTCAAGACCTGGATGAAGGGATCGAGCGCCTTGCTCAGCAGCGGCGACATGCCGATGAGGAAGCCGAGCGGGATCGCGACGAGCACGGCGAGCAGATAGCCGAGGCCGACACGCGCAATGGAATAGCCGAGCTGGATGCCGAGCCCCTTGTCGTTCGGCCCATTGTCGTAGAACGGCCGCTTCAGATGCTCCCAGAGCTTTGCGCCGACATCGAGCGGCCCGGGCATCGCGGATTTGCCCTGCGTCGCGGTCAGGCCCATCAGTTTGGCGTATTCCGGGCTCATCGTGGCCACGGCGCCGGTCGAGCGCGTGGCGAGATGCCAGATGCCGAGGAATGCTGCCAGCAGCGCGATCGAGACGATGCCGGCGCGGAGGCGGAGGGAGGGCGTCATCTCCTCACGACGCCTTCCTGATCTTGAAGCTCGCGACGTAATCATCCGGCTTCTCCGGATCAAACGTCTTGCCCATCACCGCGAACGATTTGTAGGCGCTCGCCGGTGGCGTCAGGCCCATCTCGGTCATCAGCTTCCTGGTGTCGGTCGCGAGATAAACCTGTTCGGCCACCGCCTTGTAGTCGACCTCGCCCTTGATCTGGCCCCAGCGTTTCATCTGCGTCAGCATCCACACGGCGAAGGACTGCCAGGGGAACGGATCGAAATCGACACGCTTGGCGTCGGTCTTCACCCCGCCGAGTCCGTCGGCATAGGTGCCGGTCAAAACCTGCTCCAGCACCGTCACCGGCGCATTGATGTAGTTGGCCGGCGCGATGGCCTCTGCAATCTGCTTGCGGTTCTCCGCCTTCGACGCGTAGGCCGTCGCATCGACGATGGCGCGGGTCAGCGCCGCAAAGCTGTTCGGCGCCGTCGTGATGAACTCCTTGCTGGCAGCGAAGCTGCAGCAGGGATGGCCGTCCCAGATCTCTTTCGACAACAGATGCATGAAGCCGACGCCGTCATAGATCGCGCGCTGGCAGATGTTGTCGGGCGCGAGAAAGCCGTCGATGTTGTCGGCGCGCAGGTTCGCGACCATCTCCGGCGGCGGCACCGAGCGCAGCTGCACGTCGGTGTCGGGATCGATGCCATTTTCGGCGAGGTAATAGCGCAGCAGGTAATTGTGCATGGAGTAGTCGAAGGGGATCGCGAATTTCATCCCCTTCCAGTCCTTCGGGTCGCGCTTGTCCTTATGCTTCATCGCAAGCACGATGCCCTGCCCGTTGATGTTCTCGATCGCTGGCACCGAGAACGGAATCGCATTCGCACCAAGCCCGAGCGAGATCGCAATCGGCATCGGCGCCAGCATGTGGGCCGCGTCGTATTCCTTGTTGATGGTCTTGTCGCGGATCACCGCCCAGCCGGCGGTCTTGACCACGTCGACGTTGAGGCCGTGCTTGGCATAAAAGCCGAGCGGCGCCGCCATGATGATTGGCGTGGCGCAGGTGATCGGGATGAAGCCGACCTTGAGGTCCTTCTTCTCCGGCGTGCCCGTATCGGCGAACACTTCGGTCGCCGTCCTGATCGGAAAGAATTGCGACAGCGCCGCAAGCGCGGTCGACGCACCGACCGATTTCAGGAACGCGCGCCGCGCCGCGTCCTGCGGAAACATCGCGCGCATCACGGCGGACGCAACGACGCCCTCGTAGCGCTTCTCCTCGCTCTCGACCGGCTCGCAGCGCAGCGCCAAATTCGCATGCTCATGCTCCGCCGCCGAGCGGTGCTGGCCGCACACACAGCCGGCTTGAAGATTGCGGTCGGCATCGAACGGATCGTCGAACGTGGACATGCTGCTGCGCCCCTTTGTCACACCTGTCGCGACGGGCTTTGTTGTCCGCCGCGTCAGGTCGAAGATCCATCGTGGCCCGGCTGCGCCTTGTGCAGCCGGGCCAAAGGAAACATGCAGGTTCTATGCCGCCTTGCCTGTTACCTGGGCAGTGATCGGCAGGCCCTGCTCAATCGGCAGCGAGGGATCGCGCGACCATTCGTTCCAGGAGCCGAAATACATCCGCACGTCGTTCACGCCGGCGTTCTTGAGCGCCAGGAAGGTGTTCGAGGCTCGCGCCCCCTTGAAGCAGTAGAGATAGACCGGCGTGGTCGTCGAGATGCCGACGGTGGCGCATTCCGCCAAAATCTCGTCCTTGGACTTGAAGCGCGGGCCTTCGGCCGTCGGCTTCATCATGCGGTACCATTCCAGCCAGACAGCGCCGGGGATGCGGCCCTTGCGCGGGCAGAAATCCTTGCCGTAGGGCGACGAGCTGTCGCCGATCCACTCGTCGACATCGCGCACGTCGAGGATGGCGATGCCGGGCTTGCCGACCGCACCGAGCATGGTCTTCGCGTCGATCAGGATATCGCCCGCTTCCGGCACGATCGAGAACGAGGCCCTTGCGGGTGCCGGAACGTCCTTCGTCACCGGGAAGCCCGCCGCCGACCAGGCATCGAAGCCGCCATGCAGCACCTTCACCTTGGGATAGCCGAGCATGGCGAGGAGGTAATAGCCGCGGCAGGACTGGCCGAAGCCGGAATTCATCGACTGCTCGTAGATCACAGCCGTTTCCTTGCCGGAGAGACCGGCCGCGCCGAATGCGTCGGCGAATTTGGTCTTCAGTTCGCTGATGCCTTCCGGCGTCGAGGTTGCCAGAAACGTGAAAATCTCATGCACGTTGACGGCGTTGGGAAGATGCCCGGCGGCGTAGGCGTCGGGATTGCGGGTGTCGACGATGACACATGGCTCGGTCTTCAAGAGATCGGCAAGTTCGACGGCAGTAATCAGGACGTCAGTCATGGCAGCCTCTCCGTTGAGGTTGGGGGTCTTCGGGTGAAATTGTCAGGAATCGGCGAGCATCTTGCGCAGCTGCTTGGTGGCAGGCGTGACGATCGCGACGAAATAGGCCTCGCGCAGGCGGCGCTGCACGCGGTGACTTTTGAGATAGCCGCGCGCGCCACAATGCAGCATCGCCGCATGCGCCGCCGCGACGCTGGCCTCGCCGGCGCGAAGCCTGAGCGCGATCACCTTGCGCCAGTAGGTCTCCTCTTCATTGTAGGGATCGCGCGCCAGCGCCATGGTCTCGGCCTCGAGCTCGGCGGCGAGATCGCGGAAGTGCACCGGCTGCTGCGGCAAATAGCGATTGATGTGGCCGAGCGGATTATGGACCTCATCCATGATGTTGATGCAGTCGCGGATCAGCCCGAGCGCCATGCCGGCCTGGAGCAGGATGAAGCCGGCGCGGATCTTCCTGACAAAGGGCGCGGCGGGGTCGGCGAGGATCAGCTCATCCGGCACGAAGACGTCACGGAACTGCACGCCATAGGTGCCGGTGCCGTCCATGGCCAGGAACGGCTTGCACGGCGTCAGCGTGATCGCGGGGTCGGAACAATCTGCCAGGAACATCACGGTGCCGGGCTCGTCCCTTACGATGCCGGGCTCGTCCTCGCGCTCGAAGATGGTGCCGAAATAATGGTCGGGGCCGAGATTGGAGACCCAGGGCAGCGCGCCGCGCACGAGGTAGCCGCCGTCGACCTTGCGTCCCTTCAATTTCAGTTTCTCGATGCCGAAGAAGCTTTTCATGGGATTGGACAGCCCGGTGCCGCCGAGCACCCGGCCGGTCGAGAAGGCATCACCAAAACGTTTTGCCAGTTTCAGATTGGTCGAGTTGGCCGCGTACCAGACCAGCGTGTTCTGGCACCAGGCCATGAAAGCCGTGGCACCACAGACCTCGCCGATCGCCGCCATCGCCTGGATGGCGCAACCCAAGTCCGCAGGCCCTTCGTGAGGCATGTGACTGCCCCATGCGCCGACCGTGCCGAACGCGCGCAGCACGTCGGCCGGATAGACCGTGCCGGCATCGATATCGGCGGCGAGCGGCGCGAGCTGCTCACGTGCAATCCGCGCCACCTCGCCTGCAATGGACGGTGCGGGCTGATCTAAAGCTTCGACCCGCGATAAAGCCAGTGACCCCATGATCGTCTCCCGCACCGTTGTCCTGATTGATGGCTAGATGCCGACCTCGAGATTGACCGGGCGGGTGAAGGTGTTGGCGACCGGCGACCATTTCTTCACATGGGTGACCAGTGCGTTGATCTCGTCCTGCGAGACGCCTTCGCATTCCATGTCGACCTTGACGCGCACATCCGTAAATCCGACGGGCTTGTCGGAAACATCGCCGGTGCCCCAGACCGCGGTGATGTTGAGGTCGCCCTCCAGCTCCAGCTCCAGCTTGTTGACGATCCAGCCGCGATGCACGGCATTGGCGTGCAGGCCGACCGCGAGGCAGGAGCCGAGCGCGGCGAGCGAGGCTTCCGACGGATTGGGTGCGGTGTCGTCGCCCAGAAGCCCCGGCGGCTCGTCGACGATGTAGGGCGGCAGATTGCGGATGTAGTTGGCGTGGCGGAACTTGCCCTCCGCGACCGTCTTGCATTTCAAGGTCTTGATGACCTTCGGATTCGCCTTGCCGTTGGCGATCAGTTGCTCGAGCCCATTCTTGTCGATGGGTGCAAGGCAACCCGTCAGCACTGTCTTTTGAACGACGGCAGTCATCAGTTTTCTCCCTGGCAGCCGAGGAAATCGGCAGGATACCGAACGGTCTGTTTCCTTGCACGGAGTGTGCCAGTTGAGGTCAAAATCAAAATGCGAAGCATTGGAGCCGCTTAGCCGGCGCTGCCTGCGGATTGGACAGCCGCCTCCTGCCCAAAGGCGATGCAGATGAGCTTTGCCGTGCGAATCTTTTCAGCGCGGAACAGATGCGACTTGCTGATGCGGCGCGGCTGCGAGTAAGTTTGGACTCATGGCCAGGTCTTCATTGAACAAGACTTCATCGAAGAAGAAATCCAATTCGCCGCACGCCGGCACAGGCGACGACGAGTCCGCGCACGGGCGCTTGCTCAACGCCGCGACGCATCTGTTCTGCAAGAACGGAATCAACGCCACCGGCATCGACGCGATCATCGAGGAGGCCGGCACCGCGAAGACCACGCTCTACAAATTGTTCGGCTCCAAGACCAATCTCGTCAACGCGGTGCTGGAGAGCGAAGGCAAGCAGTGGCGCGAATGGTTCATCGGCGCCATGGAAGAAGGCGGCGGCGACGCGCAGGCCAAGCTGGCGCGCATCTTCCCGGCGCTGAAGAGCTGGTTCGCGGAAGAGCGCTTCTACGGCTGCCCCTTCATCAATGCGGTCGGCGAGCACGACAAGGACGCCAAGCAATTCCGCAACATCGCGATGAAGCACAAGAAGATCGTGCTCGGCCATATCGAGAAGCTCGCCGGCGAGCTTGGCTCAAGCGAGCCCGTTGTGCTCGCGCACCAGCTCGGGCTGTTGATCGACGGCGCCATCGTAGCTGCCATGGTCTCGCGCGATCCGGGCGTGGCAGATACCGCGGCACTTGCCGCGAGCCCGCTGCTCAGCCAGTCGAAGGCGAAGACGAAGCGCGCGGCAGACCAGCTCGAGGCTGTGTGAGTTGGTAGGGTGGATAGCGAAGCGTAATCCACCACTTTGGTCGCTGCGCGAGTAGCGGTGGGTTACGCCTTCGGCTAACCCGCCCTACCAAGTACGCCGCGGCAAACCATCCGTAAACCGCTTGATCGCCTCCAGCACTGGCTGCTGATCTCCCGCAAAGAACCAGTGATCATTGCCGTCGAGCTCGACAAATTGAGCGCCAGCGATCCGGCTCGCCACGTCGCGGCCGGCCGAGATGCGCACGGCCTTGTCGTCGCGCCGATGCAGCACCAATGTCGGCACGGCGATTTGCGGCAGGAGGTGGCGCACATCGGCGTCGCGAAATGCCCCGAGCACGCCCGAGATGCCGCCGGGACTGGACGCCGCGCGCAGAAGCCCGGCCCACCAGGCGCGCGCCTGCGGATCGCCCGCAAGGCTCGGCGCGAAAGCCTCGATCCCGGCCGGGCCGCCCCATTGCGCGATGAGCTGCTTGCTCCAGGAATCATACTGGCTCGCGCGCAACGCATGCGGATAGTCCGGCGCCCAGCAGCCTTTGGCCAGCGCTCCGAACAGAATGAGCCCGGCAACGCGGCTGTCGTCATCGACTGCAAATTTGATGCAGGCCGGCCCGCATTCAGATGCGCCGAACAGCACGACGCGACGCGAATCCGCCGCCCGCAGCACGGTGCCGATATCCTCCGCGGTGACGTCGATACCAGGAGCTGATCCGACCCGGTCGGACAGCCCGATCCCGCGGCGATCGAAAACAATGAGTCGTCCAAGCTTCATCAATGACGCCAGAAACATCCGGCTCGCGGGATGCTCCCAGGCGCGTTCCACATGCGACACGAAGCCAGGCATGACCAGGATATCGAACGGACCGCTGCCGTAGGTCTGATACGCCAGATGGACGCCTGAGCCCTTGACGTAGCGTGTCGTTGGAACGGCATGCGGTGCCCCAGCGGGACTCATCAGCGCCTCGGTTTCGGCTTCCGGCGCGACGCCAAGCTCCTCGCGCAGCCGCTGCGTCAGGGCCGCATGATGCCGTTCCGCCGCGCTTCGGTCGCCGGCGAGCAACAGGCTGCGGATCAGATGCCGGCCATAGACTTCGCTGAGCGGATCGAGCTCGACCAGACGACCCGCATACGACGTCGCGGCAAAATGGTCGCCGGCGGCATTCTTGTCCTGCACGAGACGCTCGAGCGCATGCACGAGCCGTCCCCTCAGCGCCTCCCGCCGAAAGAACGTCCAATCGTCGAATTCGGGAGAGTCGTCTGGAGAGAAGCCCGCGAGGAAGTCACCTCGATAGATCTGACAGGCCGCTGCAAAGTCGCCGCGGTCGCAGGCGCTCTCGAACTGATGCGTATCGATCGTCAGCTCGACGGCCGGAGACCATCGCACGCTGATGCGGTCGGTCTCGAAAACCGGATGGCCGAGCGCCAGCTCGATACGATGAAGCAGGCGCCGCAATCGCGCGAGGCCGGTCTCGCGGTCGGCCTCGGGCCACAGCCAGGTGGCAATGACGTCCCGCGCGACGGCGCCTTTGGCCTCCGCGAGATAGACCAGCAGCGCAAGCCCCTTGCGCAAGGCCAGATTGATCGGGCGGCCGTCGGCGTGGACCTCGGGGAACCCGAACGTCCCAAGCGAGAAAGCCGTCATGGAAATCCTTCCCTCCCTTGCGGCATCCCCGAGGGACGCACAGGGGACGGTCGATCGGTAGCCGTCGGGCCAGATCGAGTCCTCTCGCCAGCGAGCGATTCAGGCTCCTGCATGCGGCACCGATGCCGTCGGCACAATAGGAAAAAACATGATCTCGCGCCTTCTGATCCTGCTCTACGCCCTCGTGAGCTATACCCTGTTCACGGTCTCATTTCTCTATGCGCTCGGTTTCGTCGGCAATTATGTTGTGCCCAAGTCAATCGACAAGTCGATCGATGCCGGCAGTCCTGCGAATTTGAGCGAGGCCATCGTCGTCAATCTGCTGCTGATGAGCCTGTTTGCCATCCAGCACAGCGTCATGGCGCGTCCGGCGTTCAAGCGATGGTCGGCCAAATTCCTTCCCGCGGCCTGCCAGCGCAGCACCTATGTGCTGCTCTCCAGCCTGATCCTGCTGTTGCTGTTCTGGCAGTGGCGTCCGATCCCGACATCGGTCTGGCAGGCCCACGGAATTGCGTCCTGGTTGCTGACTGGCGTTCATTGGCTCGGCTGGCTGATCGCGTTTGCCTCGACCTACATGATCGATCATTTCGATCTGTTCGGCCTGCGCCAGGCTTTCTTCGCGCTGCGTGGGGCCGAGATGCCCGGTCAATCCTTCCGGACGCCGCTGCTCTACAAGATCGTGCGGCATCCGCTGATGCTGGGCTTTCTGCTCGCATTCTGGGCCACGCCCGAGATGACCGCCGGCCATCTGCTGTTCGCGCTCGCGAACACCGCCTACATCCTGGTCGCGCTGCAGTTCGAGGAGCGCGACCTGATCGCCGAGTTCGGCACGACCTATCAGCAATATCGCAGGCAGGTTCCCATGCTGGTGCCGCGTCTGTTCGTGCGCCGCCAGACGGAAGATCGCCAGCCGCCTCGATCGGTTGGAGCGCCGCGATGAACGCGATGCTCCGCAGCGCGCTCCCTGTCCCGCGCATGTCCGCAGAGGCCGCCACATTCGCCGATACGCTCGACGGGCTCGATATCGGCCTCTATCTCCTCGACGCGGACGGGCGTCTCATTCACGCCAATACGGCCGGGCAAGCCATTCTCGATGCGCGCGACATCCTGCATGACGCCTACGGGCAGCTGACGGCCTGCGATCCCATCGTCAACCAGGCCCTGCGGCACGCCTTCGCGGCAACCGGGCCTGCTAACTCGTCCCTCAACGCCAGGGGGATCGCTGTGCCGATGATCGGGATCGATGGGCAGCGTTATGTCGCCCACGTCCTGCCGTTGACCTCCGGCACACGCCGACGTGCGGGCGCCGCCTACGGCGCTGCCACGGCCTTGTTCGTTCGCAAGGTGGCGCTGACGCTACCGCTCCGCTGCGAAGTGATCGGCAAGGCCTTCAAACTGACGCCGACCGAGTTGCGCGTGCTGCTCGCGATCGTCGAACTCGGCGGCGTGCCCGAAGTGGCTGCGGCGCTTGGCGTCGCCACCACGACGATCAGGACGCACGTCAATCGCCTGTTTGAAAAAACCGGCGCCGCGCGACAGGCCGATTTCGTCAAGCTCGTCGCGGGATATGCGACGCCGCTACGAGAATTGGGAGAGACACGATGAAAGCCGTGCTGTGCAATTCGTTTACCGGACCGCAAGATTTGCGCCTCGGTGAGATCGCCGAGCCGAAGCCGGCCGATGACGAAATTCTCATCGACGTCCATGCGGCGTCGGTGAGTTTCATGGACCAGTTGCTGGTCTCGGGCCTCTATCAGATGCGGCCGCCGACGCCCTTCGTGCCCGGCACCGAAGCATCGGGTGTCGTCGTCGCAGTCGGCGAGAAGGTGACAAAATTCGCCCTAGGCGACCGGGTGGCATGCAGCAGCTGGACCGGCGGCTACGCCGAACGGATGGTCGCCAAGGAATCGAAGAGTGTGCGCCTGCCTGACGGCGTCGCGTTCGAGGCGGCAGCGACGGTGCTGCACAATTACGGCACGGCCTATTATGCGCTGGTCGAGCGAGCGCGGGCGCAACGCGGCGAGACCGTATTCATCACAGGCGCGGCCGGCGGGATCGGGCTCGCCGCCGTCGACCTCGGCCGCCATCTGGGCCTGTGCGTCGTCGCCGGGGTCGGCTCCGACGACAAGGCGGCCCTGGTGCGCCGCTATGGCGCCAGCGATGTCATCAATTATCGCAGCGAAGATCTGCGCGACCGGATCAAGTCGATCACCTCCGGCGAAGGCATCGATGTCGGCTTCGACAATGTCGGCGGCGCGATTTTCGAGCTGATGGCCCGGCTGATGAAGTGGGGCGGGCGGCTGATGCCGATCGGCTTCACCAGCGGCGCGATTCCGTCGATTCCAATGAACCTGCCGCTGCTGAAGAACTATTCTATCCTCGGCGTCTTCGTCGGCGCCTGGGCTGAGAAATTTTCCGCCGAGGCCGCGCGCATGAATGACACGCTGATGCAATTGCTGGCCGACGGACAAATCCGCCCGCACATCGATCGCGTCCTCGCTTTGGATGAGGTCGGAGACGCCATGCGCGCGGTCGCCAATCGGACGGTTCAGGGAAGAATTGTCCTCAAGATCAGACAGAGTGCGCTGGGAACGGCAAGAGAGGCAGGCAAGTGTTGACAGAGATCATCATCGACAAGCGCTATTGCGGTCCTCCGAACTCCGGGAATGGCGGTTATGTCTGCGGCCGGCTCGCCCGCCATATTCCCGGGGCTGCGGAGGTGACGCTGCGCGCGCCGCCTCCTCTGGACACGCCGCTCGCTGCGATCGCGACGGACGACGGCACATGGGAGCTTCGCGATGGCGTCAGGGTCGTCGCGACCGGGCGCGCGACCAGCGTCGAGCTCACGCGGCTGGAGACAGCCAGTTTCGAGGAGGCCTGCGCCGCCGAATTGCTGACGGCGGTCGAGCCGCACGAGCATCCGCTGCCGACCTGTTTCGTTTGCGGCCCCGCACGGGCGAAAGGCGACGGCCTGCGCATTTTCGCCGGCCCGCTCGGGCGTTATTCGCAGACCCCCGTTCTCGCAGCGAGCTGGACACCGGATCAGAACCTGGCCGCCGGGGATGGCTTTGTCGCCCCAGAGTTTCTCTGGTCGGCACTCGATTGCCCCACCGGCTTCGCCTGCAATTACAATCCGCAGAGCAGCACTGTCGACAAGACGCCGCTCCTGTTGGGCCGGATGTCAGCGCTGATCAAGTTCCGGCCGCGTGCCGGCACGCGCTGCATCATCACGGCATGGCCAACCGGCCGCGACGGCCGCAAACGCACCGCCGAGGCTGCGGCCCATGATGAAGCCGGCAGGTTGCTCGCCGTGGCGAAGGCGACATGGATCGCGGTCGACCGCGACGTGCAGCTTCGCCGCGCTTCGTAGGGTGGATTGGCGGAACGTAATCCACCACTTCGTTCTGCAATCGCTGAAGCATGGTGGGTTACGCTCGCGGACTGCGCCCTGCGCAGCCGCGAGACCCACCCTACGAAGCTACGCGCTTTGCTCGATCATCCCCTCAAGCCGCGTCAGCTCCGCCTCCAGATCGCGCTCCACATCCGCAGCCCGCATCTCCATCACCCGATAATCGCGCGCCTCAAGCCACGACCGCCGCGATGCGCGGTCGGCGGCGATGGTCTCACCCTCGCCCGGGTTGACCAGCTCGATCGCGATCCGGTGCGGGAACGAGACGAAGTCGGGGATGTGGCGGCCGACCGGGGTCTGGCGCTTGAACGCCCCTGCGAAGCGGCGATCACGTGTCAGCGCTTGCCAGAGCAGGCGCTCGGCATCGGTCGGGTTGCGGCGGAGCAGGCGTGCAAGACCGCGCACGGTGCTGCCGCTGTCCGACACGCCGCCGCCCTGCCCGTGTTCGGCCAGCAGCGCGCGCAGACGCGTGGCCTGCTCGCCGTCGAGCACGCCGCCCTTGGCCGGACCCTTGCGCCCTTCGGCGATCGCCATCACCACCCCATGGAGGGTGTGCATGTCCTGCTTGGTCGGCTCCATCCGGCTGAAGATGTTGCGCAGGTTCACCAACATGGTGTCGCGCTTCTCCGCCGGGCGCAGGAATTCGACCCGGTCGAGCTCCCGGATCAGATTGTCGAAGAAGGCCTGCATCTGGTGCTGCGAGGCGCGCTCGGAGCGCTCCGGCATGGCGTGCGGCAGCTCGCCCGATGTCGCCCGCTTGAACCATTCATAGCCGACCAGCAGCACGGCCTGGGCGAGGTTGAGCGAGGCAAAGCCCGGATTGACCGGGAAGGTGATGATGCGGTTGGAGAGCCCGACCTCCTCGTTTGTCAGCCCCCAGCGCTCCCGGCCGAACAGGATGCCGGCCTTGCCCCCGGTCGCGACGTGCTCCGATATCTCAGCCGCGGCGGCTTCCGGCCCGACCACCGGCTTGGCCTGGTCATGGGGGCGCGCGGTGGTGGCGAACAGCAGGTCGAGATCGGCGACGGCCTCGCCGACCGTGTCGAACAATTCGACCTTTTCCAGAATATGGTCGGCGCCGGCCGCCGCCCGCTGGGCGGCGAGGTTGGGCCAGCCGTCGCGGGGGTTGACGATGCGCAAGGAGCTGAGCGCAAAATTGCCCATGGCGCGCGCGGCCATGCCGATGTTCTCGCCGAGCTGCGGCTCGACCAGGATCACGATGGGACCGTCGAGGGCGAAGCCCGCCTTGCTCTTGTCAGTCCCCGACATCTCGCTTTGCTTTCACACTGGTTCTCAAGGCCTTGGACAGGCACTCTTAAGGAATTGATTCAAAGCCGGTCCAGGGCCGGCTTTGCCCGCCGCCTGTCGTTTGCCTGTCCTGACAGAATTCTCAAGGGAAATAACGGGTTGGATTCGACTTTTGAATCTCGTCTGAAACCTGAGGCCGGCCCCGGCCGCGGCGGCCGGCTCGGCCCCCCATCTGTGGAAGCTGGATGAGCTAAAAGTGCATAATCCCTTGGCTTTCGCCCGCCGCGTGGCGGTGCTAAGAGGCGGCGGATATTCCCGTGGCGCGCCAAAAGCGCCGTTCCCAAGAGGCTTCCCCGATCATGGCAAAAATCAAGGTATCCAATCCCGTCGTCGAACTCGATGGCGACGAGATGACCCGGATCATCTGGCAGTACATCAAGGACAAGCTGATCAACCCGTTCCTGGATGTCGAGCTGCAGTATTTCGACCTGGGAATGGAGTACCGCGACCACACCAACGATCAGGTGACCATCGACGCCGCCGAGGCGATCAAGAAGGTCGGCGTCGGCGTCAAGTGCGCCACCATCACCCCGGACGAGGCCCGGGTGAAGGAGTTCAACCTCAAGCAGATGTGGAAGTCGCCGAACGGCACCATCCGCAACATCCTCGGCGGCTGCATCTTCCGCGAGCCGATCATCTGCAAGAACGTTCCGCGCCTGGTTCCCGGCTGGACCAAGCCGATCATCATCGGCCGCCACGCCTATGGTGACCAGTACCGCGCCACCGACATCAAGTTCCCGGGCAAGGGCACCCTGTCGATGAAGTTCGTCGGCGAGGACGGCACCGTGATCGAGAAGGAAGTGTTCAAGGCTCCGGGCGCCGGCGTCGCCATGGAGATGTACAATCTCGACGATTCCATCATCGACTTCGCCCGCGCCTCGCTGAACTACGGCCTGCTGCGCAACTACCCGGTCTATCTCTCGACCAAGAACACCATTCTCAAGGTCTATGACGGCCGCTTCAAGGACATCTTCCAGGACATCTACGACCGCGAGTTCAAGACCGAATTCGAGGCCAAGGGCCTGACCTACGAGCACCGCCTGATCGACGACATGGTGGCCTCGGCGCTGAAATGGTCCGGCGGCTACGTCTGGGCCTGCAAGAACTACGACGGCGACGTGCAGTCCGACACGGTCGCGCAGGGCTACGGCTCGCTCGGCCTGATGACCTCGGTGCTGCTCACCCCGGACGGCAAGACGGTGGAAGCCGAAGCCGCCCACGGCACGGTGACCCGCCACTACCGCGAGCACCAGAAGGGCAAGGAGACCTCGACCAACTCGATCGCGTCGATCTTCGCCTGGACCCGTGGCCTGTCGCACCGCGCCAAGCTCGACAACAATGCCGAGCTCGCGAAGTTCGCGAACACCCTGGAGAAGGTCTGCGTCGACACCGTCGAGGAAGGCTACATGACCAAGGACCTCGCGCTGCTGGTCGGCGCCGACCAGCGCTGGCTGTCGACCACCGGCTTCCTCGACAAGGTCGCCGAGAACCTTGCAAAGGCGTTGGCGGCGTAAGCCGTCCGCAGTTTCGCCCGACCGGGTTCGAACATCATCACGGGCCGCGCCAAGCGCGGCCCGTATTTCTTGAGACCCCTCGCGGAGATGCGACCATGTCCATCAAGCTTGCTGCCCCCTGCCTGCTGCTCGCGGCCATGATCGGCCCGGCTGGGGCCGCCGACGCCCTCCCCGACGCCATCGCCGCGCCCGGCGAAACCGTCGTGCTCAGCGTCCACGCCGAGGGCGCGCAGGTCTATGAGTGCAAGGCCGGCACCGACGGCAAGCTCGCCTGGGCCTTCCGTGAACCGATCGCAACGCTCCTCGTCGACGGCAAGACAATCGGCCGGCACTATGCCGGCCCGAACTGGGAGCACGCCGACGGCAGCGCGGTCGCCGGCAAGGCCATCGGCAATGCGCCGGGGGCAACGGCGGCCGATATTCCCTGGCTGAAGCTGGAGGTGGCCTCCCGCCGCGCCAGCGGCGTGCTGACACCCGTCACCACCGTCCAGCGCATCAACACCCATGGCGGCAAGCTCGACGGCGCTTGCGAGAAGGCCGGCGAGTTCAGAAGCGCGCCCTACTCGGCCGAGTACGTCTTCCTGAAGAAAGGCTGACCGCTCAGCGGTCGGTACCCTCGCGCTCCGCCTGTGCCAGTTCTGCCGCCGCCAGATCGCCGGTCTCTTCCAGCCGCGCCTTCGCCGTCTGGTGGACGTGGGCGGCGAGCGTCGGCATGCGTTCGATCAGGGCATGAAAATCCTGGGCGTCGAGCAGCAGCAGCCGGGTCTTGCGCGTCGCGGTCACCGTGCCGCTGCGCTTGGTTTTGTGCAGCAGCGCGATCTCGCCGAAAAAGGTCCCGTCGGCAAGCCGCACATGCTGGCTTGGCAGCGCGATCTCGACCTCGCCCGCGGTGATGAAATACATCGACGAGGCGACGTCGCCTCGCCGCACCAGAATCTCGCCCTGCTCGATGGTGCGCGCGCGCAGCAGCCGCATGATGTCGGCGATCTCGGATGCGCTCAGGTGCGAGAACAGCGGCACCCGCGCCAGCATGCCCCAGGTGACAACGAAGTCGCGGCGCTTCACCTCTTCCGCAAAGGCGGTCGAGATGATCGCGACCGGCAGCGCGATCATGGCGAAGCCCGAGATGATGGCGAACACCGAGACGAACTTGCCGAGCGCCGTGACCGGCACGACGTCGCCATAGCCGACGGTGCCGAGCGTCACGATTGCCCACCACATCGCCTGCGGGATGGTGCCGAGCTTGTCCGGCTGCACGTCGCGTTCGATGGCGTAGAGCAGTGACGCGAAGGTCAGCACCACGCCGATCAGGATGACGACGCAGCCGATCAGCGCGCGCCGCTCGGCATGAACAGCCGCAAGCAGCGAACGCATTGCCGGCGAATAGCGGATCAACTTGAAGAACGGCAGGACGCCGAGCGCTGCCAGCGTCGCATGCCGCCCGGAGACCATGACGATCGTGGCTGGCAGGAACGCGAGCAGGTCGATGATGCCGAGCGCGGAGAAGACGTAGGACAGCCGGTCCGAAAGCGCCGATGCGTTGCGCTGCGTGTGGCCGGCGACCGTCCAGAGCCGCGCAGCATATTCCAGGGCGAACACGATTGCCGACAGCACCGCGACCGCCGTGAACAACCCATCGTACCGCGCGTCGATATCGGGCACCGAAGCAAGGATCATCGCCAGCACATCGAGCACGATGACGACGATGATGAACCGTATGAAGCGCGACCCCGCCGAATAGGCTAGCGGGTCGTGCTCCAAGAGTTCGTAGAGGCGATCCCTTAGGTTGGGATCGCGGAGACCGCGTCCTTTCGGAACGAGGCGCACCGCCCTAGCCGGCCGTCATGGCTTTTTCGATCGCCGACAGCGCCGCGGCTGCGTTGGCACCGTCGGGGCCGCCGGCCTGCGCCATGTCGGGCCGGCCACCGCCGCCCTTGCCGCCGAGCGCCTCAGAGGCGACCTTGACCAGATTGACCGCGTTGAAGCGCGAGGTCAGGTCGGCGGTGACGCCGACCACGACACCGGCCTTGCCGTCCTCGGTGACGCCGACGATCGCAACGACGCCGGAGCCGATCTGCTTCTTGCCGTCATCCGCGAGGCTCTTGAGATCCTTCATCTCGATGCCTTCGACCGCGCGCGCCATCAGCTTGACGTCGCCGACCTCGCGCACGCCGGAGGCTGCGCCATTGCCGCTCGCGGCACCACCGCCCATCGCGAGCTTCTTGCGGGCGTCGGAGAGCTCGCGCTCGAGCTTCTTGCGCTCGTCCATCAGCGCGGTGATGCGCGCCGGCACGTCGTCGATCGAGGTGCGGAGTTCGTTGGCCGCGGCCTTTGCCAGCGCCATGGTGTCGTTGGCATGCTTGCGGGCGTGGCGTCCCGTGAGCGCCTCGATACGGCGCACACCGGAGGCAACCGCGCCTTCGCCGGTCAGCGTGATCAGGCCGATGTCGCCGGTGCGCTTCACATGGGTGCCGCCGCAGAGCTCGACCGACCAGCCCATCGTGTTCGTGCCGTGCTCACGCGCGGTCTTGCCCATCGAAACCACGCGGACCTCGTCGCCATATTTTTCGCCGAACAGCGCACGCGCGCCGGCTTCGCGGGCCTCGTCCACGCCCATGACGCGGGTCGTGACCTCGTCGTTCTCCAACACCACGTCGTTGGCGATGTCCTCGACGCGGGCGAGCTCTTCCGGCGTGATCGGTTTCGGATGCACGAAGTCGAAGCGCAGCCGGTCGGGCGCGACCAGCGAGCCGCGCTGGGCGATGTGGTCGCCGAGCACCTGACGCAGCGCCTCGTGCAGCAGATGCGTTGCCGAGTGATGGGCGCGGATCGACGAACGCCGCGCATGGTCCACTTCAAGCTGGAGCGCGGTGCCGAGTTTGAGCTCGCCCTGCTCGACCGTGCCGACGTGCACGAAGAGATCGCCGAGCTTCTTCTGCATGTCGGTGACGCGGAACTTGATGCCGCCCTCCCCTAGCAACACGCCGGTATCGCCGACCTGACCGCCGGACTCCGCGTAGAACGGCGTCTGGTTCATCAGGATCGAGCCGGTCTCGCCGGCCTTGAGGCTGTCGACGTCCTTGCCGTCCTTCACCAGCGCGGTCACCACGCCTTCGGCGCTCTCGGTCTCGTAGCCGAGGAATTCTGTGGCGCCGAGCTTCTCGCGCAGCGGGAACCAGATCGCCTCGGAGGCCGCTTCGCCAGAACCTTTCCAGGACTCGCGCGCCTTGGCCTTCTGCCGTTCCATCGCGTCGGTGAACGACGCCTGGTCAACGCCGATGCCGCGCGACTTCAGCGCGTCCTGCGTCAGATCCAGCGGGAAGCCGTAGGTGTCGTAGAGCGTGAAGGCGACGTCGCCGTCGAACATGTCGCCCTTCTTCAAGGACGCGCTCTTCTCGTCGAGGATCGAAAGGCCGCGCACCAGCGTCTTGCGGAAGCGGGTCTCTTCCAGCCGCAGCGTTTCCTCGATCAGTTTTTCCGCGCGCACCAGCTCCGGATAGGCCTGGCCCATCTCGCGGACCAGCGCCCAGACTAGGCGATGCATCAGCGGCTCTTTCGCGCCGAGCAACTGCGCATGGCGCATCGCGCGACGCATGATCCGGCGCAGCACGTAGCCGCGGCCCTCGTTCGAAGGCAGCACGCCGTCGGAGACGAGGAAGGCCGAGGAGCGCAGATGGTCGGCGATGACGCGGAACGAGGCCACGGTCTGCTCGTTCGGCCCGCTGCCGAGCGCGGACGCGGTCGCGTCGATCAGGTGACGGAACAGATCGGTCTCGAACACGCTGTCGACGCCCTGCATGATGCAGGCCATGCGCTCAAGCCCCATGCCGGTGTCGATCGAGGGACGCGGGAGCGGCACGCGCTCCTCCTTCGTCACCTGCTCGTACTGCATGAACACCAGATTCCAGAACTCGAGGAAGCGATCGCCGTCCTCTTCCGGGCTGCCCGGAGGTCCGCCCCAGATGTGTTCGCCGCGATCGATGAAGATCTCCGAGCACGGGCCGCACGGCCCCGTGTCGCCCATCGCCCAGAAATTGTCGGAGGTCGGAATGCGGATGATGCGGTCGTCGGAGAAGCCGGCGATCTTCTTCCAGAGGCCGGCCGCCTCGTCGTCGGTGTGATAGACGGTGACGAGCAGCTTGTCTTTCTTGAGCCCGAATTCCCTGGTGATCAGCGTCCAGGCGAGCTCGATCGCGCGCTCCTTGAAATAGTCGCCGAACGAGAAATTGCCGAGCATCTCGAAGAAGGTGAGGTGGCGCGCGGTGTAGCCGACATTGTCGAGGTCGTTGTGCTTGCCGCCGGCGCGCACGCATTTCTGCGAGGTGGTGGCGCGCTGATAGGGCCGCTTCTCGACGCCGGTGAAGACGTTCTTGAACTGCACCATGCCGGCATTGGTGAACATCAACGTGGGATCGTTGCGCGGCACCAATGGCGAGGACGACACGATCTCGTGGCCGTTCTCGGCAAAGAAGTTCAGAAAGGTCGACCTGATCTCGTTGACGCCGCTCATGTTCATCCAATCGGGTGTGCTTGGACCCGCTCTACGCCATCCAAACCGCAAGTTCGGACTGATATCTGCGGGCCAAAGCGCTTTTAGACAAGGCCAGCTTCGCTGTCCAGAAACTGTGCAGAGAGATCAGAGGGTTGCCGCAGGCGCGCAATCCCGTTGAAAGCCGCTAACGCCGCGTTGACAGGCTTGGCCGGGCTGTGGTCTGTACCCATCTGTATCGTACGGCCACGTCGGGAGAGACCGGCTTTGGGTAGCCGGCGCCGAAGGAGCAACCGCCCCGGAAACTCTCAGGCAAAAGGACCGCGTGGCTTTGACAGCATCTGGAAAGAGGCGCCGACGGGCATAGGCCCGGACAGCGTCCGCCGACGGGATAATACTCTCAGGCACAGCGACAGATGGGGCTTCGACTGGTGTCCGCCGGGGAATCATCCCCGGGGAACCGCCGAGGGCCCCTGTGATGCTTGCGCGCGACGACCAAGATTCCCTTCAGCGTACGCCCCTTCACGGGCTTCATGTGTCGCTCGGCGGCAAGATGGTGCCGTTCGCGGGCTATGACATGCCCGTGCAATATCCGGCAGGCGTGCTGAAGGAGCACCTCCATACCCGCAGCCAAGCCGGCCTGTTCGACGTCTCCCACATGGGCCAGATCGCGCTCCGACCGAAATCCGGGAGGATCGAGGACGCCGCCCGCGCGCTGGAGCGGCTGGTGCCGCAAGATATCGCCGCGGTTGCGCCGGGGCGGCAGCGCTACGCCCAGTTCACCAATGCCGATGGTGGGATTCTCGACGATCTGATGGTCGCCAATTTCGGCGATCACCTGTTCCTGGTCGTCAACGCCGCCTGCAAGGCCGAGGACGAGGCGCATCTGCGCGCGAATCTCTCGGACGACTGCGTCATCGATTCGCTTCAGGACCGTGCGCTGATCGCGCTGCAGGGGCCGAAGGCAGAAGCGGTGCTGGCCAAATTTTGTGCAGAGGCCCCCGCCATGAAGTTCATGGACGCCGGCCCGCACAGGGTTGCCGGCCTCGCCTGCTTCGTCTCGCGCTCGGGCTACACTGGCGAGGACGGATTTGAGATTTCGGTGCCCGCTGCGGACGCTGAGCGCCTCGCCAGGACGCTGCTGGAAAATCCCGACATCATGCCAATCGGCCTTGGCGCCCGCGACAGCCTGCGGCTGGAAGCCGGGCTCTGCCTCTACGGCCACGACATCGACACAGCGACCACGCCGGTCGAGGCCGCGCTGGAATGGTCGGTGCAGAAGAGCCGCCGCAGCGGTGGCGCTCGCGCCGGCGGCTTTCCCGGCGCGGAAAAGATTCTGGCCGCATTTCGACCAAGGCGCGGCCCGCCGCCGCGTCGGGCTTCGCACGGAAGGCCGCGCGCCGGTGCGCGAGGGCGCGCTGCTGTTTGCAGATGCGACGGCTGGCGACCCGATCGGAAAGGTCACGTCGGGCGGCTTCGGCCCGAGCCTGAACGCGCCGGTCGCGATGGGCTACGTGCCCACCAGCCGGAGCGCACTCGGCACAAACCTCTTCGCCGAAGTGCGCGGCCAGCGCTTGGCCGTCACGGTCGCCGCCATGCCCTTCGTGAAAAACACCTACAAACGCTGAGGACAAGAAAATGACCACGACGCTGTTTACCTCCGACCATGAATGGCTGGCCATCGACGGCGATGTCGCCACCGTCGGGATCACCGACTACGCGCAGTCGCAGCTCGGCGACGTCGTGTTCGTCGAACTGCCCAAGGTCGGCCGCACCCTGAAGAAGGCCGAAGCTGCCGCCGTCGTGGAATTGGTGAAGGCTGCCTCCGATGTCTACGCGCCGATTTCAGGCGAGGTGATCGACGTGAACGACGCGCTCGGCAGTGAGCCCGCGCTGGTCAATTCGGATGCTCAAAGCAAAGCCTGGTTCTTCAAGATCAGAATTGCCGACAAGAGCGAACTCGGCGGCCTCATGGATGAAGCCGCCTACAAGGCCCACACGGCTTAGAGAGCGATGGAGCAAGCGATGACCGCGCACCGTAAATCCAGCGGCGACACCGCCGCCAGTTTCGTTCGCCGCCACATCGGCCCGTCGGCGCGCGATGTCACCGCAATGCTGGAGACCGTCGGCGCCAGAAGCGTCGACGCGCTGATGGCTGAGACGCTGCCCGCCTCGATCCGGCAGGCCACCCCGCTCGATCTCGGCAAGCCATTGAGCGAGACCGAGGCGATCGCGCATATGGCCGAGCTTGCAGCCCAGAACCAGGTCTTCACCTCGCTGATCGGCCAAGGCTATTCCGGCACGATCCTGCCCTCGGTGATCCAGCGCAACATCCTGGAAAATCCCGCCTGGTACACGGCGTACACGCCCTACCAGCCCGAGATCAGCCAGGGCCGGCTGGAAGCGCTGTTCAACTTCCAGACCATGATCTGCGATCTCACCGGGCTCGACGTCGCCAACGCTTCGCTGCTCGATGAGGCCACCGCTGCGGCTGAAGCCATGGCGCTCGCGGAACGGCATTCGCGGGTCGAGGCGAAAGCCTTCTTCGTCGACAAGGATGTGCATCCGCAGACTCTGGCGGTGATGCGCACCCGCGCCGAGCCGCTCGGCTGGTCGCTGGTGGTCGGCGATCCCCTCACCGATCTCGACAAGGCCGACGTGCTCGGTGCGCTGCTGCAATATCCAGGCTCATCGGGCGCGGTGCGCGACCTCAGGCCCGCGATCGCGGCGCTGAAGGCCAAGGGCGCGCTCGCAATCGTTGCGGCCGATCTGCTGGCGCTGACGCTGCTCGCCTCGCCCGGCGAGCTCGGCGCCGACATCGCGATCGGCTCGGCGCAGCGCTTTGGCGTGCCAATGGGTTACGGCGGACCGCACGCGGCCTATATGGCGGTGCGCGATGCTCTGAAGCGCTCGCTGCCCGGCCGCATCGTCGGCCTCTCCGTCGACTCCCGCGGGATGCCTGCCTATCGCCTTGCGCTGCAGACCCGCGAGCAGCACATCCGCCGCGAGAAGGCGACCTCCAACATCTGCACCGCGCAGGTGCTGCTCGCCGTGATCGCCTCGATGTATGCGGTCTATCACGGCCCCGAAGGGCTTTCGCAGATCGCGCGCAATGTGCATCGCCGCACCGCCGTGCTCGCCGCCGGCCTGCGCAAGCTCGGCTTCGCGCCGCAATCCGAAAGCTTCTTCGATACGGTAACGGTTGATGCCGGCGGCAAGCGCGCCGAGATCGTCGCGCGCGCGGCCGCCGAGAAGATCAATCTCGGCGTTGGCGAGACCGCACTGCGGATCGCACTCGACGAGACCACGACGCCGGCGACCGTCGAGGCAATCTGGCGCGCGTTCGGCGGCAAGCTCACTTATGCCGAGATCGATGCGACCACGCGCGAGGCGCTGCCCGATACGTTGAAGCGCACGACCTCTTTCCTCACCCACCCGGTGTTCCACGCGCATCGCTCGGAGACCGAGATGCTGCGCTACATGCGCAAGCTCAGCGATCGCGACCTCGCGCTCGACCGCGCGATGATTCCGCTCGGCTCCTGCACGATGAAGCTGAACGCGACCACCGAGATGATGCCGCTGACCTGGCCGGAATTCGGCTCGCTGCACCCGTTCGCGCCGCGCGAGCAGGCGAAGGGCTATCACGCGCTGTTCGCACGGCTGGAAAAATGGTTGTGCGACATCACCGGCTATGATGCGATCTCGCTGCAGCCGAATTCGGGCGCACAAGGCGAATATGCCGGTCTTCTGGCCATCCGCGGCTATCATGCCGCGCGCGGAGAGACGCATCGCAAGATCTGCCTGATCCCCTCCTCCGCCCACGGCACCAACCCGGCCTCGGCCGCGATGGTCGGCATGGACGTGGTGGTGGTCGCCTGCGAGGCCAACGGCGACGTCGACGTCAATGACCTCCGCGCCAAGGCGGAAAAGCACGCGAACGATCTCGCCGCGGTGATGATCACCTATCCCTCGACGCATGGCGTGTTCGAGGAGCACATCCGCGAGATCTGCGACATCGTCCACGGCCATGGCGGCCAGGTCTATCTCGACGGCGCCAACCTCAATGCGCAGGTCGGCCTGTCCAGGCCCGGCGATTACGGCGCCGACGTCAGCCATCTCAACCTGCACAAGACCTTCTGCATCCCGCATGGCGGCGGCGGCCCCGGCATGGGCCCGATCGGCGTGAAGGCGCATCTCGCCCCGTTCCTCCCCGGCCATCCCGCAACCCACGCCGACGCACCCGTCGGCCCGGTCTCGGCCGCGCCGTTCGGCTCGGCCTCGATCCTCACCATCTCCTACATCTACATCCTGATGATGGGCGGCGAAGGCCTGAAGCGCGCCACCGAGATCGCGATCCTCAACGCCAACTACATCGCAGCGCGCCTCGATGCGCATTTCCCGGTGCTCTACAAGAACGAGAAGGGCCGCGTCGCGCATGAATGCATCGTCGACCCCCGTCCGCTGAAGACGACGTCCGGCGTCACGGTCGACGACATCGCAAAACGCCTGATCGATTACGGCTTCCACGCCCCGACCATGAGTTTCCCGGTGCCGGGCACGCTGATGATCGAGCCGACTGAGTCGGAATCCAAGGCGGAGCTGGATCGCTTCTGCGATGCCATGATCGCGATCCGGAAAGAGATCGCCGAGGTCGAGGCCGGCCGCTTCAAGATCGAGGCCTCGCCGTTGCGCCATGCCCCGCACACCGTGCACGACATCGCCGATGACGACTGGAAGCGTGCTTATACCCGCACCGAGGGCTGCTTCCCCGCCGGCATCCTCGCGCACCGACAAATACTGGTGCCCCGTCGGTCGCGTCGACAACGTCTATGGCGACCGCAATCTGGTGTGCTCGTGCCCACCGGTGAGCGATTACGCCGAAGCCGCGGAGTAAGACGCGACGGAGGTTTCGTAGGGTGGGTTAGAATCTTACTGAGTCAGACGGCCGCAGTCCTTAAGGCCCAAGAATCAAGTATTTGAGGAAATTCACTGTTTGGCGCGCGGAGGGCCAGATGAATCTCGATCAGGGTGGAGATAGCGAAACGCGGTTTGCAGAATATGTAGCGGGGCTTGGAAGCGTGATTGGTCACGCGGAGCGGATGAGGCCGCTGCGCGACTACTGCACCGGCTTGATGTTGCCTGGAGAACGCAAGAGCGTGGAACCGATGGCGGCGCGTACGGCTCCAGCGAGGACGTCGGCGCAGCATCAATCGCTGCTTCATTTTGTCGGCGTCGCAGACTGGTCGGACGAGGCCGTGCTGTCCAAGGTCCGCGAGATGGTGCTGCCGGCGATCGAGAGGAGCGGACCGATCGAGGCATGGATCATTGACGACACCTCGTTCCCCAAGCAAGGCAAGCATTCGGTCGGCGTACACCACCAATATTGCGGTCAACTCGGCAAGCAGGCCAATTGCCAGGTGGCGGTGTCGCTCTCGATTGCCAATCATGCCGCCAGCCTTCCGGTGGCCTATCGGCTGTACCTGCCGGAAGCTTGGACGAAGGATCGTGTGCGGCGGAAGAAGGCCGCGGTGCCGAAGGAAATCAAGTTCAAGACCAAGCCGGAGATTGCATTAGAGCAAATCCGCTGGGCCTGCGAGGCTGGCTTGCCGCGCGGTGTCGCCTTGATGGACTCGGCTTACGGTCGGGATTCTCGGCTGCGCGCCGGCATGACGGAATTGGGCGTGGCTTACGTGGTCGGCATCTTGCCGGAAACCCTGATGTGGCGGCCTGAAGCCAGCCCGCGGCGCATGGACAAGCCGATGAACAATACGGGCCGACGCGATGAGCCCGATTTGTTGTCGGCCAAGGAGGTGGCGCTTGCGCTGCCGAAACAGGCCTGGCGCACGGTGACGTGGCGGGAAGGCTCGGCCGACCGGCTGTCCTCGCGCTTTGCGCGTGTGCGCGTCCGTGTCGGGTCCAACAAACGGCTTCCCGAGAAGCTATCGCCGGAGTGGCTGCTTATCGAATGGCCAGACGGTGAAGCAGAGCCCACCAAATACTGGCTCGCCACGCTGCCGGAGACCATCAGCTTCGAGCGGCTCGTCGACCTCACCAAGCTGCGTTGGCGCATCGAGCGTGACTATCAGGAGCTCAAGCAAGAGGTCGGGCTCGGTCACTACGAGGGACGCGGCTGGCGCGGCTTCCATCACCACGCAACTCTGTGCATCGCAGCCTACGGCTTCCTGATCGCCGAGCAGGCGACAATTCCCCCCTCAGGACCGCGTTCCGCCGCGCCAGTCCCGGTACCTCGCTTACGCGACGATTATCGACCCAGAGGCTCCGCCCGCGCGGCCTGAACGCCACATCCCGAGCTCGATCGCAACCATGCGCGCCCGATTGATCCGCGCGCTCATCAAAATCTTGCCGCGATGTCCGTGCTGTGGCGCC
Organism: uncultured Alphaproteobacteria bacterium; assembly: GCA_963819355.1. GTDB lineage: Bacteria > Pseudomonadota > Alphaproteobacteria > Rhizobiales > Xanthobacteraceae > Bradyrhizobium. Next base: position 66,051 of record CAWFVZ010000025.1, read on the forward strand.
GCCGCCCCAGCGAACGGTCGTCGACGCCCATGACGCAGTAAGACTAATCCACCCTACGGGCCCTGCGTCTAGCCCTCGGGCCAACACATCAGGCTTCCCGATCGGGCCACAAGGCTCTGGCAATGTGCGCTTGCGACTGTGAGCGCCCAGGCTTGGGATTCATCGATCTTGTCCTGGAGATCAGCGAGCGCTTGCGCCTGCCAGTGCACCCTTTCGCCTCCGAGCGGCAAGGATTCGGTCTCCGAAGCAATTCCGACAAAAGGCAGGATATCGGGATCGTCTTCGAGGCGTGCCTTGAAGCTGTGCCTCGCAATTATCCTGGCGCCTTCCACCGCGGATACGCTTCTAGAAAATATGCCTTTCGCCGTCTCGGTAATAATCTGGCGAGCAGCAATGACCTCGGATTGATTCCAACTCACGTCGATCCCGGTATCACAAAATGATCCGGTATCTCTTATATCACCAAAACGAAACGGGCACTGACGACGTCGGCAACTCAACGTCCTCAGCGCCCGCTCCTCGCGAAAGATCTTCGCGTAAAAACTTACTCGTCCGCGGGCTCTTCGCCGTCGGCGTCGCGCTCGGGGCTGCCGGCGAGAATCTGCTCGGCGATCAGGCCGGAGTTCTGGCGGATCGAGGTCTCGATCTTGGCGGTGATATCGGGATTGGCCTTCAGGAACGCTTTCGAGTTCTCGCGGCCCTGACCGAGACGCTGGCTGTCATAGGAGAACCAGGCGCCGGACTTTTCGACGATGCCGGCCTTGACGCCGAGATCGAGGATCTCGCCCATCTTGGAGACACCCTCGCCGTACATGATGTCGAACTCGACCTGCTTGAACGGCGGTGCCAGCTTGTTCTTCACCACCTTGACGCGGGTGGTGTTGCCGACCACTTCGTCGCGCTCCTTGATCGCGCCGATGCGGCGGATGTCGAGGCGGACCGAGGCGTAGAATTTCAGCGCGTTGCCGCCGGTCGTGGTTTCCGGCGAGCCGTACATCACACCGATCTTCATGCGGATCTGGTTGATGAAGATCACCATGGTGTTGGACTTGTTGATAGAGGCCGTGAGCTTGCGCAGCGCCTGGCTCATCAATCGCGCTTGAAGACCCGGCAGCGCATCGCCCATCTCGCCCTCGAGCTCGGCCTTCGGCACCAGCGCCGCAACCGAGTCGATCACCAGCACGTCCACCGCGCCCGAGCGCACCAGCGTGTCGCAGATTTCCAGCGCCTGCTCGCCAGTGTCCGGCTGGGAGATCAGGAGCTCATCGATATTGACGCCCAGCTTCCTTGCATAGACCGGGTCGAGCGCGTGTTCGGCGTCGATGAAGGCGCAGATACCGCCCTTCTTCTGTCCTTCCGCCACCGTGTGCAGCGCCAGCGTGGTCTTGCCCGAGGATTCCGGCCCGTAGATCTCGACGACACGCCCCTTCGGCAGGCCGCCGATCCCGAGCGCAATATCAAGCCCCAGCGAGCCCGAGGAGACCGCCTCGACATCCATCGAGCGGTCGTTCTTGCCGAGCTTCATCACCGAGCCCTTGCCGAACTGACGCTCGATCTGGGAGAGCGCGGCGGCCAGAGCTTTACTCTTGTCCATGGAGGATCCTTCGACGATACGCAGGGCAGTGGTGGACATTGGGTCGTGCTCCTTATGGCGAGGATTCGCTAGAGGGACAAACGATTGGCGGGGTGGGCCGGCGATAAAAGCAATGTACACTATTTGTTCCACGTTCGCAATATGTTCTTTTGCGAGATCTGGGCCTGTTTCCGACCTCGCTGGCCCATTTTGAAAAACGTAGTGGCCTGACTTGAATATGTTCAGAATTGTACAGACGGAACTCCGAGGCCATTTTTAGAATTATCGGGCCGAAATAATGGAGGACCGTGCCATGCAGCCGCGTCGGCGGATCAAACAAACTTTGTCACTCGAAGAACGTCTTGCCGAAGAAGCAAGACGCCTTCGCGAAGAGGCCGAACTACTCCCCCATGGACCTGTACGCGATGAAGCCCTTCGCAAAGCCCGACAAGCTGAGACTGGCTCTCACATGAGTGAGTGGCTGAGATCGCCCGGGCTATCGCCACCAGAGTAGCCGCCCCGCTCTTTCAGCTTTTCAAGGCCGGTCAAATCGACCGAGGCCTGAATGTCGAGCCGATCTCCGTTCGCCGAGTCGGCCAGTAACCGGGACCTGGCCTGTTTCCGACCTCGGTGCCTGGCTTGAAAATCACAGTGGCCTGATCTGCTTTTGCCTGATTCCGCTACCGTTTCGGGAGGAGATGGCACGATCTGCACATCACACAGGAGCCCTGTCCCGTTAACCTGTTCCCATGTGGGGCGAAGTAAGGTTTCGTATCATCGTCGTCGTGCTCGGCTTGCTGCCGGTGGCGCTGGTCGCCTTCGCCCTGTTTAAGACGTGACGCAGCATTCATCGATCTATCGCTCAACCGGAACCGTTGCCGCCAAGCGTCCCTCTTGCTTGAGGCAGGCGCGTTAACGACTAGCCCATAACCATCTCCCCGTGCCCATCTCCGGTGCCGCGCAGCGACGATGGCATGAAAGGCAGCCACGCTCCGGCGCTCCGCAAAACGTGAGGCCGGCCTTCGTGCTCCGAAGATGATGCGCATCAAAGACGCGCCGCCATAATTCCGCAATCCTGCGGTACCGGACCCTTCTGCGGTTGCCGGCGTTCCTTGGAACGGGACCGCCACAACGGGGATTGGGTCATGACGGAAAACGCGCACCAGGGTGTCATCAGCCGCAATCGTTTGCTCGAGGCGGCGCTCGAGGAGATGCTGAAGTTCGAACGGAAGGAAAGCGAGTTCCGCAGGAAGGACCGCGAGGAGCGCGCCGCCGTTCTCCGTCTGCCTCTGAACGAGATCAGGGTGCATTAGGCAACGCCAGGCAAAACAGGCTGTTGCCTACTGTGCATGGGGTTGTTTTCGCGTTTTTCGGGAAGGCCCCGGCGAGGCACGCGGCAATGGCCCGAGCGCTGCTACAGCAGCGCCAGCAGCACGATGCCGATGACCAACACCACGAAGCCAGCCGCCGTCGCAGCGGCAAATGACCGCTCTACCTTGTCCATGATGCCACCCCGCTATCGGCGCGCCACGTATCCCCCATGGCTTCGCCGTGCGCGCAAAGTGTCGCCAACGGATGTGTCCTAAATTGTGCGGCCGGATGTCTGAATTGGGACGTGAGAGCGCTTTCAAACGTCGAGCCGATTCGCACGATGACCCGCGCCGGCTGGCCGCAAGGTTGACCATGAGATCCGGCCTGTGATTCGATCCGTCCCGGCTTGTCAGGCTGTCGTAAGCTGAGCGGGCTACGGTCATGTGGCTATGGTGTTGCAGCCCAGCACCTCAGCCTCCAATAACCTCTCGCCCCGCCCGGCTCTCCCCTGGCGGGGTTTTTTCTTGCGCGAGAGCATGATCCATCGCGTCCCGAGCCGGGTCAGGCGTTCGCGTCCTCGCGTGTCAGCCGGAACGAGAACGAGCGGATCGCGGGCGCCGCGAGCAGCACGATCGGCAGCATCGCGGCCCACGCAATCAGCCACGAGACCATCCAGTGCTGCACGAACAGCATCACCCCCTGAGCTGGAAAGCTCGCGATCCCCGCAGCGATCAGCGACGTGAGGCCGGACTGGATGACACCGAAGACGAAATGACTGTAGCGACGCGGAATGCCGAGCATGACGCACTCATGTTGCCTGATGTCGCCAGGCAAGCAAGGCACATGCCGCCGGCCGCCACGCATGCATGCAAGGCCGCCAGCTGGCGTTTTCGGCCAGGAACTCTGTTCATGGTCGGAGAACCACGGACAAAGATGCGTTTGCACGCGGGTGGACCTGCCGTCACCGCCGGATGCTCTCGGTTCCCGCCTTTCGGCGTCTGATTTCGCTTGTTTCGAACTGTGCGCGCTTTCAGGATTTTCGTGAATTATCCTCGACTTGACGGCAAATTTTACTTGTCGGTGGAATAATGTGACGCCCAACATGTTACCCGACATGGCAACAAGGTAAATCGTGGAGGTGACCATAAATCACAGGGGCATTGAGTTCACGGTTGCAAAGACGGCGATCCCGGGCGTCTGGCAATGGCAGTTCCGAATCGGCGACGAGACCAAGACAGGCAAGACCGAGACGAAGATCGACCTTCTGGCTATCCGTCGCGTGCAGCTGCGCATCGATCGGGAACTGAAGGCCATCGGACGCAAGACGGCCTGAACAAAGGTAGCCTGAACTCGCCGGGTTGCGATCGGCGCCTCAACGCGTCCTTCCACCCGGGCTAGTCGGCACTGGGCAGCCGCCGCATGGTGAATTCGATGTCGCCGCCGGGCAATTCGCGCCAGTTCTCGACTTCGCTCATGTATCCGGCCTTGGGATAGCGCGCGAAGAAGGCCTGCGCTCTTGCCCGTGCCGCGGCGCGCGGCAAGGTGAAGCACTCGCGCAGATAGCCGTCGCCGGCCTTATCGCCCGACCCAGCGGCCAACTTGCGCCGACGCGCCATCCGCTCGGCGAGGTCCCGCGGGCGATCCGCCATATCCTGCCTCCTCAAGGCAACACTGCGGGGGAATGTAGGATCCGGGCCGGTCAAACGGGAGTCCTGCCGGAGACGTCACCGCCTCCAGATGCCGGCCACCGTCAATTGGCGGCCGTACCGGCCTTGGTCTTCTTGGGCGCGCTGGTGGCTGCCGACGCCTTCGGCGCGGGCTGCTTCGGCGGGTCGGAGCGCATTCCGCCCCAGGGATCGTTGGACGTCTTGGCGTCCGGAATCTTCTTCAGCGTCTCCTTGTAGGCCCTTTCACGCGCGGCATCCGCGGCCTTTTCGTCCTCGGTCTTGGCCGGGCCATCCTGCAGCAGGTTGATATGGGGCGCATCCTGCGCCAAGGCCGGTCCGGCCAGCACCGCCAGCACCGCCGCCAAACGAAAAAGCTTCATCACTCACTCCTTGATCATCGATAGAGGGGGCGGATACCGCACCCCCGTCGTTCTTCGCAGCACGGAGCGCCGCAACGATCCGCTCAAGCCGATCCGATCTGCACGATTTCAGCCCATGGAGCCAGTCGTCCCAGATCGGGCCGCATTTGGTGCAGCCGTTCAGCGCCAGACCGAGCGCGCCAGGCAAAATACCAGGACACATCGACGCAACATCGTCCACCCGCTCCCAAGCGTGGCATCATATCGGGCAAAGTCGGGCATTTTCAAGCCGACGGACCCCGGTGACTTTGCCGCGCCCCTGCGGGCAGAATGAGTGAAACATCGGGCAACACAGGAGGAAACGACAGCAATGCCATCGCAGCCAGAAGCCGGGTTCGGCATCACTGAGGCCAGACGCATACTCGGCGAGGTCTTTGCACCCTGGATCCAGGATCTCAACCTCTCCGTCGAGCGCATCGAGCACACCCCGCCTCCCGATACGCCGGACTGGCAGCCGGGCGCGCTGTTGCGCATGCCATTCTCGGAGCGGCTGTGCCGCAACGGCGGCGTGGTCTGCGGCCAGGCGCTGATGGCACTGGCCGACACCGCGATGGTGATCGCAAACCTCGCCGCCAATCGCGGCTATCGTCCGATGACGACGGTCGACCAGACCACGCATTTCATGCGCGCGGCCTCCGCGTCGGACGTGCTGGCGGATGCGCGTGTGGTGCGGCTCGGGCGCACCATGAGCTTTGGCCGGGTGACCCTGCTCTCCGCTACCGACAACAAGCAGGTCGCGATGGTGTCGAGCGCGTTCGCGATGCTGCCGGGCTGAGCATCATCCGAAAAGAAGAGAGCCGCGTGAGCGCAAAGCGCACCGCGGCTCTCGATGACGATCGTACGGAAGCGAGAGACCGAGGCGCGATCGCAATCACGCCTCAGCCGGCACGTTTGCAATATTACTTGCCGAGCACTTCGTCGGCCGCTGTGACGATGCTGACGTTCGGATTGGTGCCACAATAGGTGCCGAACTTCTTGGCGTTCGCGACGAACACGTCGGTGTCGATGATCGCGTTGTCCTCGTCGCCCTTGTACCAGCCGTCCATCCAGGTCAGCACCATCTTGATGGTGTCGTCGCCGCTCTCGAGGAACTGCTTGCAGCTCATGGTCGCGAGATCGAGCTTGGTGGCGTGGGCGGGCATGGACGACAGCGAGAGCGCTGCGGCGAACAGAAGCGAGAGCGTGGTCTTCATCGGAATCTCCAGCGGCGCGTAACGCCATAAAAGAAAGGTTTGCGGGGTAAAGTCGGCGGAGTGACTCGCCGCGTCAACGTCGTAAACGAAGTCTGAAGCGCTGTGCAAGTAGCGCCAGTATTGAGTTTAGTTCAACGTAATTTCTATGCGCTAATTCACAATCGTCATTATGGATTAATGTGGATGATCGAGAAGCGTGCAGCGCAGCGTTACCGGGTTTTCAAGGGTGGCACGATCACCTTTGAAGGCAGCGGAATCGCGTGCACGGTGCGCAACATGTCGGAAAGCGGCGCCGCGATCGACCTCGAAAACCCTGTCACATTGCCGCAATCGTTCACGCTGTCGATTTCACGCGACAATATCGTGCGGAATTGCCGCACCGTTTGGCGCAACGAACAGCGTATCGGCCTCGCCTTCGTGCAATAACGCACGCGATGTGAACGACTGTTCGCACCACATCCACAACACGATTATGTTGCGTGATACGACGAGTCGGCGACGCCAGCGCAGCCCCGTGATGATCAGCGCAAGGATCACAAGCGCGATCACCGATGACGCCGCAAAAAATCGCCCGCCCGGACGATCGATCGTGCGCGACCACAATGACGGCGCTTCGCCAGCGCGCGCCAGCCGAAACGCGACGAGGCTGTCGCCGATCGAGGTGCCGGCTTCGGAATGGCCGCCGGCGCCGATCGCAACATACTGCTCGCCCTTCCAGACATAGGTCATGGGATTGGCGACGCCGGGCACCGGCAGCCGCCCCTGCCACAGCTCTCGTCCGCTTCGCGCATCGAAGGCGCGCAAATAGGCATCCATCGCGCCGGTGAAGACGAGCCCGCCTGCAGTGACGGCGAGCCCGTTGACCAGCGGCGCGCCAAAGGGCAGCGGCACGCCGAGCGGTGCAAGATCCTCGGTGGTGCCGACGGTCGAACGCCAGAGAATCTTGCCGGCTTTCAGATCGACCGCAACCATCTCGCCCCAGGGCGGCTTGTTGCAGAGCAGCCCGAGCGGCGACATCACCACCGCGCGCGACATCGCATAGGGCGCGCCGCGCTGCTGGCCGAAATCATGACCGGGCGGCGGATTGAAGCCGGCAGCATCCGCGCGCGGGATCAGCTTGATGAGATGAACGGCGCGGCTGGTGTTGGCGTAGAGGATCTGGTGGACCGGATCGAACGCCGCACTGCCCCAGTTGACGCCGCCGCCGGTGAAGGGAAACTCCAGCGTGCCTTGCGTCGAAGGCGGCGTGAACAGACCTTCGTTGCGCGCTTCCGCGAACTGCCGCTCACAAGACGAGCGGCGCAAGCCGGGCAACAACGAGAGCGCGTCGTCGGTCGAGATCGTCTGCGACGTCAGCGCCGGCACATGCGTCGGAAACGGCTGCGTCGGCGACAGTATGTTCCCCTCGGCGCCGCCTTGCGGCACCGCGCGCTCCTCGACCGGCCACACCGGCTTGCCGGTGTCGCGATCGAGCACGAAGACAAAACCCTGCTTGGTCGGCTGGATCACGACGTCGCGCTGGCCCTCCCCCGTGTCGAGACGCGCGAGCGTCGGCTGCGCCGGAAGATCGTAATCCCAGACGTCGTGATGCACGGTCTGGAATGCCCATGCGAGCTCACCGGTCTCGATGCGCAACGCGACCACAGAATTGGCATGCTCGTTATTGCCGGGGCGTTTGCCGCCCCAGAAATCCGGCGACGGCGAGGACGTCGGCAGGAACACCAGTCCACGCGTCTCGTCGACCGACATCGGCGCCCAGACATTGGCATGGCCGGCCTCGATGCCGTCGCGCTTGAGCGGCTCGAAAGTCCAGCGCGGCTCCCCGCTGCGCGCGTCGAACGCGCGCACAACGCCGCTCGGCGCATCGACGCGGCGGTTGTCGCCGATCGAGGAGCCGACCACGATGACACCGCGGCCGACCGCCGGTGGCGACGTGATCTGGAATTCGCCGGGCCAATCCAGCGGCATGCCGATATCGAGCTTGATCTCACCGCCCTTGCCGAAACCCGCACAGGGAATGCCTGTCTTCGCATCGAGTGCGATCAGGCGGACATCGTTCGTCCCCATGAAGATGCGCGATCGGCAGGCGGCTCCCTCGGGCGCGGTGTCGTCGACCCAGTGGGTGACGCCGCGGCAGACATAGCGATTGGCTGGACGCTGGTTGATGGCGATCTTCGGATCGTAGCGCCACTTTTGCGCACCCGTGCCGGGATCGAGTGCGATCACCTCGTTGAAGGGCGAGCAGAAGATCAGGCTGTCCTCGACGAACAGCGGTGTCGCCTCGAACTTGGTTCGCCGCATCACCTCGGGCGGACGAGCCGTCGACATCGCCGGTGTGGAATTCGAAAGCGCGAACGAGATAGCCGACATTGTCGGACGTGATCTCGCGCAATGGCGAGAAGCGCGAACCGCCGGGATCGCCACCCCAGCTCTCCCAGGCGACGCAGGGCCGCGCCGCAAGCAGCAGGACGAGGCCAACCAGATATCGCAGGCGGCCCGCCACCACCCGCCTCGCCCTATTTCGACTTCTTGGCGGGCTCGCTCGGACGCGCCCCGCCCCATGGGTCATACTTTTCCTTGGGCTCCGGAATGCGCTCGAGCGCGGCCTTGTAGGCCTTCTCGTCGACCTTGGGCTTGTTGTCCGTCTTCTGGGCCTTCGTTGCGGCTGGCGCCTGCCGCCGCCGCCCATCTGCGCCTGCGCGGAAGCAACCGTCAGCGCCAGCACCGCAGCCGCTATGACCAAAATCCTCATTAGCGCGATCCCCCTCATCTGGGGTACAAACTAGCCTGCAATCCCGTAATAGCAAATGCGGCGGGTTCCTCCCCTTCAGCAATTGTTGATCGGGCAGGACTTCGCCAGGGCGTATTCGCGCCTATCTGTTGGCCCGCAGGGGACCTTCACGGATGTTGCGGATTGTTGCTCATGTGACGCTGCTTGCCGGCACACTCGCGCTCAGTGCTTGCGGCTTTGCCGACAGTCGCGCGCCGGTGCCCGAGTTCATGCGCCTCAAGGAGGCCGACCAGCATCCTCCCGAACCGCCACCCGACGTCAAACGCGTCGTGCGCGAGCAGATCGACGTGGTCTTCATCAACACGTCCTATCCGCACGAGGTGCATGTCGCCCCGCCCCATCACGAGGTCCGCGGACCGGGCTGGACGGCTTGCGTTCGCGCGCAACTCACCTCGGCCACCGGCTCGGCGCTCGGGCTCCAGACCTACATCGTGACGATCAACGGCGGAAAGGTCATCGATCGGCGGCGCGCGGAGGCTGACGACATCTGCGGGTCGGAAGCCTACGAGCCGATCTAGCAATCGATCGCACCACGACAATCCGGTTCCGGGAAAAACCTGTAATTCTTCCGGAACGATCGTCGCCTCCCATTCTTGTTACCGCCGAGGGCAGTTTCGGAGGAGGACATGATGAGGACATTCACGATTGCACTGCTGGCGGGCGTCGGCGCGTTGGCTGCGGCCGGCGGCGCGAAGGCTGCGGATTTCTACACGACCAGCGAATACACCAGCCCCGATCTCATCCAGGAAGTCCGGCTCGTCTGCGATGACGCTGGCAACTGCTATCGCACCCATGGCGGCGCGCGTGTGATCGTGCGCGACTCCTATGCCACCATGCCGCGCGATCGCTATTACGAGCGCCGCACCTATCGCGACTGGGACGATGGTCCGCGCGGCGGCGTCGGCATTCGCGCGCCCGGCGTCAGCGTAGGCGTCGGTGTCGGCGGCGACCGCTGGTAATCACAGGCATTGATGGATGGGACCGGACGAGACAACTCGCCCGGTCCTGTTCATTTGATCGAATCTCTCACCGACGTCAGGCGGCAACCGCCTGCAGCTGAAATTGCTCGTATGCCGCGATCGCATCCGCGGCATACATCAGCGATGGCCCGCCGCCCATGTAAAATGCCGCCGACGTCGAGGAAATTCAAAACCTTCGCCGGGTTCGACATGCCGGAGATGATGAGGCCGAGACCGAAGATCCGGCCGATCGCGAATTGGACCAGGACTGCCACGGCCTCAACTCCAGTGCCGCATCAAGAAGACGGTCGCTATGCCGGCCGCCATGAAGGTGGCGGTCGCGACCAGCGAGCGCACCGAGAGCCGCAACAAGCCGCAGACGCCGTGGCCGGAGGTGCAGCCACTGCCCCAAACCGAACCGAAACCCGTGAGCAATCCGCCGGCAATCAAGACCGCCGGTCCAGCCTCGATCGCCTGCGCCGGCAGGCTTCCGGTGATAAGCCGCATCAGCACGGGTGCGGCGACGAGACCGACGACGAAGGCAAGCCGACCGGCAAATTCGCGGTCCTCGTAGGCGGAAACAGCCGCGCCGCGATACCGCTGACGCCGGCGATCCGTCCCGTCGGCCAACTCGCAGACATCGCGGGCCTGTCGTCAGCCGCACTATCCCAGCATCTCGGAAAGATGCGCGCATTGAGCCTAGTCAAACCCAGGCGGGACGGCCAGACGATATACTACAGTATCGCGAGCCCGGAAGTCCGCTCGGTGCTGGAGACGCTGTACCGTCTCTTCTGCGCGCCCTAGGGCATCGCTAGCGTCAACGCGGGAAGCGCAGCATGACCGACGATACCTTCATCGAGGGACCTCTCTACGAGAAGCGGAGGAAGGTCTATCCGCAGTCGGTCCATGGCCCCTTCCGCCGCATCAAATGGGCGATCCTCTCCGTCACGCTCGGGACCTACTATCTGCTTCCCTTCGTGCGCTGGAACCGCGGGCCTGGCCTACCCGACCAGGCCGTACTGATCGATCTCCCGCATCGCCGCTTCTACTTCTTCTTCATCGAGCTGTGGCCGCAGGAAGTCTACTACTTCACCGGCCTTCTGATCATCGCGGCCATGACGCTGTTCCTGATGAACGCGGTCGCGGGCCGGCTCTGGTGCGGCTACATGTGTCCGCAGACGGTCTGGACCGACCTGTTCTACGCCGTGGAGCGCTGGGTCGAGGGCGATCGGCGCGAGCGCATGCAGGGCGACAAGCGATATTGGACGTTCGATCACATCCGAAAGGTCGCGCTGAAGCACTTTCTTTGGATCATGATCGCCTGGTGGACCGGCGGCGCCTGGGTGCTGTATTTCGCCGACGCACCGACGCTGGTGAAGGATCTCGCGACCTTCCAGGCTCCCCTCCTGGCCTATATCTGGATCGGCATCCTGACTGCGACAACCTACCTCTTCGCTGGTCACGCCCGCGAGCAGGTCTGCATCTATATGTGCCCCTGGCCGCGCATCCAGGCGGCGCTGACCGACGAATGGGCTCTCAACGTCACCTACCGCCGCGACCGCGGCGAACCGCGCATGTCGGTAAAGAAGGCGGAAGCGGTCCGTACCCGCGGCGAGGTCGCCGGCGACTGCGTCGACTGTCACCAGTGCATCAATGTCTGCCCGACCGGCGTCGACATCCGCCACGGCATCCAGCTTGGCTGCATCCAGTGCGGCCTCTGCATCGATGCCTGCGATAACGTCATGCACGAGATCGGCCGCCCCGCCGGTCTGATCGGCTACGACACCGATATCAACATGCAGCGTCGCCGCGAGGGCAAGGCGCCGATCTATCGCGTGATCCGCCCGCGAACGCTGATCTATGCCGCAGCTATCGCGAGCGTCGGCGCAATCATGCTCTATACGCTCGCCACGCGCGCGACGATGGACGTCAATGTGCTGCACGAGCGCAATCCTCTGTTCGTTCAACTTTCGGACGGCGGGGTGCGCAACGACTACACCGTGCGAATCCTCAACAAGGGCGCGCAGCGATCGTTTGCGCTCGAGGTCTCCGGCCTGCCGGGCACGACCGTTCGGGTCGCCGGCGTCGACGCCGGGCCCGACGGCAAGCCGGTCGTCGCGGTCGGGCAGGATCAGACCCGCGAGATCCGCCTGTCGGTGCAGGTCGACCCGGCCCATCTGCCGCAGACGTCACGCGACATCGCCATCGCTATCACCGACACGGCCGGCGGCGGACGCGCAAGCGCCCGCGACCACTTCATCCCCAGTGACCGGTGACGTCCGCATCCGCTGGCGGGCCGGCCGGATGCACAATGAGACGTTAACAATACCGCTCGAATTGAAGCGGCGTCCCAACGGTATTTTCCAATCTTTGCGCTAAGCATGGCCGTGTAACGCTGGCTTTGCCGGCGTGAACGGGGACGACGGGACGTGGGCGATATCGCGCACCAGGCTGCGATCAATCCGGCATCGGCAAGGTATGCCGCGCCGGCGCGCGCGCTCGTCCCACTCACGGCGATCGAATCCGGCCAATGGCGCGCGCTCGCGCAGCGCGCGATCGAGCCGAACGGCTATTACCTGCCCCCCTGGGAGCTCGCCGTCAGCGCGACCGCGCGCGGCCGCACGAGCGCCTCCGCATTGCCCGCATTCGACGGTTTGTCGACGCGGCTGATCGGGCTGATGCCGGTGATCTCGCTCTGGCAGGCCTGGAAGATTCCCCTGCCCGCTTTGGTGAGCGCACATCCCTATGGCACGCTGTGCAGCCCGCTGATCGACCGCGACGCTTCGGCCGAGGCAGCGACGCGTCTGTTGCAGCGGGCGCGCGATGCCGGCGCACATGCGCTGATCCTGCGCGACGTCGCGCTCGATGGTGCGGCCATGGCATCGCTCAAAGAGATGCTCGGCCAGAGCGGCCTGAAACCGCGCGTGCTCTCTTCCTACATCCGCGCCAGTCTCGATGCGACACAAGATGGCGACAAGCTGCTGAACGAGGCACTCGGAGCGAAAAAGCTCAAAGAGCTGCGTCGCCAGCGCCATCGCCTAGCGGAGCACGGAGCGGTCGCCTTCGACGTCGCACGCAAGCCGGACGCGATCAGGCCCGCGCTCGAAACATTCTTGCAGCTCGAAGCCAGCGGCTGGAAGGGCAAGCGCGGCACCGCACTGATTCAGGACGCAGGCGATGCGACCTTCATCCGCCGCGCCGTCCCGGCTCTCGCCGAGACCGCGCAATGCGAGATCGTCACGCTCCGCGCCGGCGCGATTCCAGTTGCCGCCGGCATCGTGCTGCGCCATCAGGACCGCGCCTTCTTCTTCAAGCTCGGCATCGACGAGCGCTTTGCAAAATATTCGCCGGGGGTGCAGCTCACGCTTGATCTCACCCGCCATCTTTGCGCCGATCCCGCCATCGCGAGTGCCGATTCCACCGCAAGCGCCGGTCACCCCATGATCAACCCGATCTGGCGTGGACGTTTCGCGATCGGCGACGTTCTGATTCCGCTCAGGCGAAACGATCCGGTCGTGGCGTTGATTCACGCGACATTGACCACCCGCGGCGTCGCGCGCGAGACGGCGCGACGCGCGATCCACCTGCTCCGGAAATAAGCGAACGCTACTCCGCCGCCTGTGCGTTGATCTCCGCCGAGACCTGACGGATGGCCCGCGCGAGCATGTTGGGATCCTGCGCGCCGGAGACGGCGTATTTTTGCGCAAACACGTAAGTCGGCACGCCGGAGATGCCCTTCTCGGCAGCTTCCTGCGCGTCCGCCGAGACGCGCGTGACGTCCTCGTCGGTGGCCAAGCGCTTGCGCACGTGGTCCGCATTGAGGCCGACATCGACCGCCGCCTGCACCAGCACGTTGACATCGGTGAGGTCGCCGCCGTCGCGGAAATACAGCTCCATCAGGCGCTGCTTCATCTCCGGCGCCTTGCCGATCGCCTCGGCCCAGAGGATCAGGCGGTGGCAGTCGGTCGTGTTGGGCTGACGCGCCACGAGCTCAGGCCGGTAGGTCAGCCCCTCTTCGTTTGCGGCCGCGACGACGCGCCCGGCAATGCCCTTATAGGTCTCGACCGAGCCGAACTTCTGGGTGAGATAATCCTCGCGGCTGATGCCTTCGCGCGGCACCCAGGGATTGAGGAAGAAGGGGCGGAAATTGAGCTTGACCGGAACGTCGGGCACGAGCGCAAGCGCGCTCTCGATCCGGTGCTTGCCGATGTAGCACCAAGGGCACACCACGTCGGAGACGACATCGATCTGGAGTGGTTTCAACGTGCTCATTGGCGCCTCCTTCGGGCGGTGCGGTTTTGTCGGAAAGATAAGCCGAACGCCGCCTGAGGCAAGGGCGCTAGGCCATATTTGCGGCCGTCCGCTTCAGCCATTCAGCGGTGCGCTCGTCGGCCGGAAAGAACGTCTCCAGCGCCAGCTCCGACAGGGTGATATCGACCGGCGTGCCGAACACCATGGTGGTGGAGAAGAAACTGAGTATCCCCCCGTCATGGCGCAGCTTGAAGGGGATTGCGACGTTGTCGTTCGACAGCGGGCCCGCACGCGCCGGGATCGGATAGCTCTTCAGGTCGTGGTAGAGCTTGATCAGCTCCGGATCGGCAGTCGCCTCGCATTGCCGGTGCAACCGCTCGAGCAGATGCGCGCACCATTCCGCGAGATTGACGGTGCGCGGCGCCAGCCCCTCGGGATGAAAGGCGAGCCGCAGCACGTTGAAGGGCTGGCCAAGCAGCCGCTCCGGAATGCCGTCGAGCAGCGGCGCAACCATGCGATTCGCGGTCACCAGATTCCAGTGCCGGTCATAGGCAAGCGCCGGATTGGGCTCGTGCGCCTTGAGCACGAGGTCGATCGCCTGACGGGCTGATTTCAAGGCGGGATCCTCCAGCGGACGCTGCGGAAAGGCCGGCGCAAATCCGGCGGCGACCAGCAGCACGTTGCGTTCGCGCAAGGGCACGTCGAGACGCTCGGCAAGCCGCAGCACCATGTCGCGCGAGGGCGCGGCGCGGCCGGTCTCGACGAAGCTCAAATGGCGCGCCGAGATTTCCGCCTCGCCCGCGAGATCGAGCTGGCTCATGCGGCGGCGCTGCCGCCATTCGCGCAAGTGGTCGCCGATGTGGATCGGCTGGCTGTGTTCGGCGCGTGCCGTGGATGCGTGTGCGTTCATGGTCGAAAACCTAGCATGCGGATTTCAGCCCTTCCATTACCCCCGAGGTAATCGAATTGGGTCCCGGACCAGCGCATCTTCGGTCGCAACAGGAGATGACCATGATCGCGCTGCTGCTCTACCGGACCGTCGCAGACCACCTTTTTCCCTGGGCTATGAAGCTCGCGACCCGCTGGCTCGCGCATGGCCTCAATATGCCGGAGCCGCTGGTGCATTCGACCGGTGACTATGTCGTCGCGCATTTCACAGCCTTCGAACAAAGCGTCGGCAAGAGCCTCTGCCCGTTCCGCCTCGCCCGCCTGCTCCGCGCCTGGTGGCGCGGACTGCACTGAGTTCACCCCAGGCCCAACCCAACCATGGAGACCCCACGATGATCGACGCATCCACTTTCCTTCGCCGCGCCCTGCTCGCCGACACCGTCTTCAGCGGCGTCGCTGCCCTCGGCTTCACCTTCGGCGCAGGCGCGTTTGCAACGCTGTTCAATCTGCCGGAAGCGCTGCTGCGCGAGACCGGCCTGTTCCTGATCGCCTACACCGCGCTGGTCGGATGGCTGGCCTCGCGCGCGCTGGTACCGAAACCGCTCGTCCTTCTGGTGGTGATCGGCAACGCGGCCTGGACGGTCGGCAGCATCGTGCTGCTGTTCTCGGGTGCGGTGTCGCCGAACCTCGCCGGCGAGCTCATGGTGGTGGCGCAGGCGATCGCGACCGGCGTGTTCGCCGAGCTGCAATATATGGGACTGCGGAAGAGCGGGCGTGTTGTCGCGGCGTAAGATCTCGTGTCCCGGACGCGCTGCAACGCTTTTGGCGTTGCGGCGCAGAGCCGAAATGGCGCTGCGCCCGCAACCAATGATCATGTATTTTTCGACGCCGGGCACCAACGGCGCCGAGGTCGTCAAGGCGGCCCGAGCCGTGCAGCCCTCGCGACCCGTCCTGTTCGCGCCCCGCGCGCTTCTTCTGGCAGAAGGCGCATTTGCGGCAGCTCGCGTGTTGCAGTCCCGGCGGAGCCGGGCGGCATGGCGTCAGCTCAGCGCGACCGCGACAATCATGCCGACCAGCGTGAGCAGCAATCCGACAACGAGCATCGGCACCAGGCTGCTTCCGGCATATGGGTCGGACGCGTCCTTGCTCGTCACGACATCGGTTTCAGGAATCATCTGACTTCTCCCGCCTGATTTCGTCGAAATCTCTCGCCGCGACCGAGGAAGACCCCCTCCCCGGAGGCGATGCCGAGTTCGAGACTTGCTGCAATCCGCCGCGCCCTTTCGACGAAATGAGCTTCCGCTTCGGGCGGACAGACCTCGCCGGCCGTCGCCTCGAACAATGCGAGCCATCTGTCGAAATGCTCGGCATCGACCGGCAGCGGCAGATGCTTGACCATCGGCGTTCCCCGATAGCGGCCGGACATCAATGCGACCGACGACCAGAACGCGCACATTTGCTGAAGATGGGGCTCCCACTCTCGAATGCGGGCGTCAAAGATCGGCGCGAGCACCGCGTCCTCGCGGACCTTGGCGTAGAAGGCACGCACCAAACGCTCGATCATCGCCTCGGTTATTCCGGTGCGTTCCGAGATCTCGGCCGTGATCTGCTCGCGTCGCTCCACTGCTGTCACGCCTCTCTCCTTAAATAGGCATTTCAAATACCTATTTATATCGCTATAGGTGTTTTGCAAGCGAATATTGCCCGAGGATCCCATGCGCCTGACATCGTTCACGGATTTTGCGCTGCGCGCCTTGATGCGGCTCGCCGGGGAGCCGACGCGATCCTTCGCGACCAATGAAATCGCAACCGAGTTCGGCATTTCCCGCAATCATCTGGCCAAGGTCGTGCGCGACCTCGCCGGTTCCGGCTTCATCGCAACCCAGCGCGGCGCGGGCGGCGGCTTCACGCTCGCCCGGCCCGCCGAAGCGATTACGCTCGGCGAAGTGGTGCGGGCGCTGGAAGGTCCCCATGCGCTGGTCGAATGCTTTCGCGAGGACGGCGGCAGCTGCATCCTGAGCCCGCGCTGCCGCCTGAAGTCGAAGCTCGCGGCAGCGCGCGAGGCCTTCATGCGCGAGTTGGACGCCACAACGCTCGCGGAATGTGCCTATCCCGCGCGATCCAGGCGAAGCCCTGCGCCGGCATGAACGAGGCCGCGGGAGGTCGAAAATCGTGAAAAACGTTGAACTCGAGAACGGCACCTTTCAGATCGACGCGACCATCGTCGCCGACGGCCTGCGCGTTTCGCCGCTCCTGCTGCAGGAAGAAATGCGTGCCGGCAGGATCACCGGTTTTGCCGAGCGCGGGGTCGACGCCGACGCCGGACGGCACCGTCTGAGCTTCTTTTCCAGCCGCCGGCGATTCCGCGTCGTCATCGACGACGCGACCGGCCGGATCATCCAGCGCTCGGCCGTCGACTTCGCGGATTCACCGCTGCCGAGATCGGCCCACAGGCCGGGAGGCTAGGAGTTCAGGCCGACTTGTGAGCCGCGCCGTTGGTGGCCTTCCCTTTGGTGGCCTTGCCATTGGCATGCTTCGACTTGCCGTTCAGCTTCTTCGCCGTGCCGTTGGCACCGGCCTTCTGCGCCTTGCGCTCCGCGCGCGCCTTCACCTTGGCGCGCTCGACCCGGGCTTCGGCGCGCTGCTTCTTGCGCTTCTTCTCGCACGACTCGCACTTGCAGCCGATCGGCTTCAGATAGGCTTTGAAATAGTCGGTGCCGTAGTCGTAGTTGATCTCATCGCCCGGCTCGATGTTCCTGATGGCGCGGATGAACACCTTGCGTTCGCGCGGACGGACGTCGGACTCGGCGTTCGGCCGGCAGGAATGGTTGATGTAGCGAGCAAGGTTCTTGCGCACCGACCCGTCGATGGTCCAGCGGCCGTTGAGCTCGAACAGGTATTTGTTCTCGATGTCATCCTGCTCGGGGATGCGCGAATCCAGGATCGGCCCGCGATAGCGGATGATCCGGGTCCCCTTCTTGATCGGTTTGGTGGCGAAGAGGCCAAGCCCAGTCTTGGAGCGGCCGACGCGATAAGGTTTGTTCGACGAGATGGCTGGCATGATCAGACGTAAAGAGGACGCGAACGAGGCTTGAAGAAGCCCAAGCGAAGCCGCCTTCTAGAACGATTCCGCGCCGCTGTCAGGTCTATCCGGATCGGGTTTGAGCCTTGCCCACAGTCAAGATGCTTGAAGGTGCGGGTTCCGCATCATCACGCGCGTCCGCTGGCCTCGATCTTCCGCCGATGCCCAATCCTTGGGCGCGCCAGCCTGCACCATCGGACACGCGACGCATGGCAGAAGTTGCGGTCGTTCCGTTGATCAGGACGCTGGCAGCTTTCCCGCTACCGTCGACTTCAGGATCGCTTCCAGCAGCAGCTCGGCCGTCGTGCCCGCTGGCAGCCGCTCCAGGATGTCCTCGAGCCGCCCGTCGAGCAGCAGCATGGTGAAGCCGTGCACCATCGACCAGGCCCGCGCGATCGCGGCGCCCTGCTCGATGGTCAGCGTGTCGCGGCTGATCGGCTCCTGCCGCATCGCGCCGATGGCATTGGCAAGTCCGGCAAAAGAGGATTCCGCAGCCTCGTGCAGCGAGGGCCTGGAATAGTCGAGCCGCTCGGTGCGGAACATCAATCCGTACATGCCGGGATGGGTCTGGGCATAGGCGACATAGGCCTTGGGCCGCGCCAGCGCCCGCTCCAGCGGCGAGGTGGCCGCGTCGCAAGCCGAGGCCATCGCCGCGTTGAACTGGCGGAAACCGATCGCCGCGAGCTCGCTGACGAGCCCGGTGAGATCGCCGAAATGATGGGTCGGTGCGGCGTGTGACACCCCCGCCTCGCGCGCCACCGCGCGCAGCGTCAGACCGGCCAGCCCGTCGCGCTCCAAGACCCGTTCGGCCGCTTGGAGCAGCGCCTCGCGCAGGGCTCCGTGGTGGTACGGCGTCTCGGTCTTCGCGCTCGCCGCGCGGCGCCCCGGACGTGATGCCGACGACGTTCTTCTGGGGGCACGCGAGCTGCGCGCTGTTTCGCTCTTGGTGTCGCTATTGGTGTCGCTCTTGGCCATCTGCAAGCTATATGACGCAATATTGACAGTGTAAAGATTTCGCTTGACGAATGCTGTGATCGGCACTATCCCATCTTTACGATGTAAAGATAAGGGAGGGATACGCCGTGCAGCAGGATGCCACCGCTGAGCGCCGCAACAATATCGCGCCAATCCCGTTCGAGGCGGACGCGCCTGTCCTCAAGATCGTCGGCGAATTGCCGCGCGAGCTCAACGGCACGCTCTATCGCAACGGCCCCAATCCTCAGTTCGAATCCCCGGGCGCGCACTGGTTCGTCGGCGACGGCATGCTGCACGCCTTTCACCTCGAGAATGGTCGCGCCAGCTACCGCAACCGCTGGGTCCGCACCCCGAAATGGCTCGCCGAGCACGATGCCGGCCGTGCGCTGTTCGGCGGCTTCGGCCGCAAGCTGCCGGATGCGCCGGCCGACCTCACCGACGGCGGCGTCGCCAACACCAACATCGTCTTCCATGCCGGCAAGCTGCTCGCCCTTGAAGAGGCGCATCTGCCGACCGAGATCGAGCCGGGCACGCTCGCCACGCGCGGCTATCACAATTATCAGGGCCGCGTCGCGGGCAGTTTTACGGCACATCCCAAGATTGATCCGATTACGGGCGAACTCGTGTTCTTCGGCTATAACGCCGCGGGTCCGCTGACGCCTGCCCTCTCCTACGGATCGATCGACGCGTCAGGAAAAGCCACGCGCTTCGAGCGGTTCGAGGCGCCCTACGCCAGCATGGTGCACGACTTCATCGTCACCGAAAACCATGTGCTGTTTCCGATCCTCCCCATCACCGGCAGCATGGAGCGCGCCATGAGCGGGCGGCCGCCCTATGCCTGGGAGCCGGACAAAGGCGCCTATGTCGGCGTGATGAAACGTAACGGCACAGCAAAGGACATCGTCTGGTTTCGAAGCGAGGCCTGCTACGTCTTCCACGTCATGAACGCTTGGGAGGACGGCAATCGCATCAGCGCCGACGTCATGCAGTTCGAGGAGGCGCCGCTGTTTCCGCATCCCGACGGCCGTCCGACGAATCCGGAGAAATCGCGCGCCCGCCATTGTCGCTGGACGTTCGATCTCTCGGGGAATACCGACCGCTTCCAGCAGACTTATCTCGACGACCTCACCGGAGAATTCCCGCGTATCGACGATCGCCGCGCCGGGCTGAAAAGCCGTCACGGCTGGTACGCCTGCGCCAATCCAAGGCTGCCGATGTTCGGTGCGCTGTCCGGCATCGTCTATGTCGACGGCATGGGAAAACGCCTCGGCCAATATCTGCTGCCGGCGGGCGACACCATCTCCGAGCCGGTCTTCGTCGAGCGATCGAAGGATGCGGCGGAAGGCGACGGCTGGCTGCTCGCCGTGGTCTGGCGCGCGCGGGAGAACCGCAGCGACCTCGCCGTGTTCAACGCCACCGACATCGAGGCCGGCCCCGCCGCGCTGGTGCAACTCGGCCATCGCGTGCCCGACGGCTTTCACGGCAATTGGGTGGGGGCGCAGTAGCTCCCTCCCCGTCATTGCGGATGCATCACCAGGGAGGCGTCGCATGCACATGCCCTCGATCACCGCGAACTATCTCGCGATCCTCGCTTTGATCTACGCCGCACTGGCGCTCCAGGTGATCCGGCTGCGGCGGAGCAACGATGCCGCCTTCAACGACGGCGGCAGCGCGAGCCTGCGCAGCGCGATCCGCGCCCATGGCAATTTCATGGAATACGTCCCCATCATCGCGTTGATGGCGGCGCTGCTCGAAATGTCCGGCGTATCGCCCTTGCGCATTCACGTGCTGATGGGCGCGCTTGTGCTGTCGCGGCTGTTGCATCCGCTCGGCATGTACGCGACGCCGGGCTCGCTCAAATTCCTGATCTGCCGCGGCGGCAGCATCTTCCTGACCATCGGCCTTTTGGTCTCTTGCGCGCTGACCATCCTGTCGCGCCTGCCCTGGGCCACATTCGCCGACGAAATATCAGATCAAGCCATTGCAACAATTGAGTTTTTACATGTCGTTCACATCATTTTGACACTGTAAAGATTTCGCTTGACCCAATGTCGGTGCTGAACTATCGATCTTGACATCGTAAAGATTGGTTCGACCGAGGCGGCCCATGACGATTTTCCTGATCCTCGCCCCCTATGGCGTCTACACCTTCCTGATGATGGTGACGTCGGCCACGACCAGCGTGTTCGCGGCCTCCGCGATTTGCCTCGCAACGATCGCGATCGACGTGGCCTGCGGCCGCTCGGTGAAGATCCTGGCCGCCGGCTCGGCGATCCTGTTCGCAGGCATCGGCCTCTTCCTCGCGCTGCGCGACCCGACGCTCAGCGCGCTCGGCGTCAAGCTCTCGGTCGATATCGGCATCTTCATCATCTCGCTCGGCTCGATGCTCGCGCGCCGGCCCTTCACGCTGCAATATGCGGTCGAAGCCGTTCCTGCCGAGACCGCGGCGATGCCCGGCTTCCTCACCGCCAACTACATCATCACCGCCGCATGGACCATGGCCGCCTTGCTGATGATGGCCGCCAACATCGTGCTGCTCTACTTCCCGGGCCTGCCGGTCTGGCTGGGCCTCGCGGTCGCCCTCGCCGCCCGCAACAGCGCGATCTATTTCACCAAGTGGTATCCCGAATATCGACAGATCAAGTATGGTGCGCCGGCCAGCGCCGCCCTGCCCGAAGCACAGTGAGACAGGACCATGAAGGACGTATTCGCACGCCTCGCCTCCGACTTCCTGTCGGCCATCGTCTTCCTCGTGATCTATCTGATTACCGACAACGTCATCCTCGCGACCTCGGTGGCAATTGCCGGCGCGATCGCGCAGGTGATCTACGCCCGCGTCAAGGGGCGCGAGTTGAGCTTCATGACCTATGCGAGCCTCGCACTCGTCATCGTTCTTGGCACGGTCACGCTGCTGACCAACGATCCTCGTTTCATGCTGGCAAAGCCCGCGATCGCTCATTTCGCGATCGGTGTGATCATGCTCAAGCGCGGCTGGATGCTGCGCTACATGCCGCCGATCGTCGCGGAGACCGTGCCGGAATATGTGATCGCCGCAGGCTATGCCTGGGCGGCGCTGATGTTCGTGATCGGTGCCGGCACGATCGCGGTCGCCTCGACTGGCGATCTGAAGCTGTGGGCGTTCTACATCTCGGTGGTCGCCGGCGGCGCCAAGATCTTGGCCTTTGCCGTGCAGTATGTCGTTCTGCGGCTCGTCGTCACGAGCCGCCGCCGCGCCGCCGCCCGCGCTTGATTGCCGCTCACACGGCGTTAGGCGGGTGACTGAAGTTGCGCTATAGGCTCGGACTTGGACTGGCTGCGGATCGTCGCAGCCCGCCGGGATTTGTTCGGGAGACGCGAATGGCCGTGGACGGCAACTGGAATCTGACCATGACGACGCCGATGGGCGAACGCCAGGCGACATTGACCCTGCTGAACTCCGGCGGCACGCTGACGGGCACGCAGGGCGCGGAAGGCAATACCGCCGAGATTTTCGACGGCACCATCAGCGGCGACGCCGTCAACTGGAAAGTTTCCATCACCAATCCGATGCCGTTGACGCTCGAGTTCATCGGAAAGGTCTCCGGCGACAGCATGAGCGGCGAGATGGGCATCGGCCCGATGGGCAGTTTTCCGTTCACTGGCACGAAGGCGTAAGGCTACGCCGTCTTTGGAGCTGTCATTCCGGGATGCGTGCAAAGCACGCAGGCCCGGAATGACGATGGGAACGCAGCCTCAGCCCAGATTCAACTCCTTGAAGAAGTCATTCCCCTTGTCATCGATGATGATGAATGCCGGGAAGTCGACGACTTCGATGCGCCAGATCGCTTCCATGCCGAGCTCGGGATATTCGAGCACCTCGACCTTCTTGATGCAGTGCTCGGCGAGGTTCGCCGCGGCACCACCGATCGAGCCGAGATAGAAGCCGCCATACTTCTTGCAGGCCTCGCGCACGGCAGGCGCCCGGTTGCCCTTGGCCACCATCACCATCGAGCCGCCGGCGGCCTGGAACTGGTCGACGAAGGAATCCATGCGGCCCGCAGTGGTCGGACCGAACGCGCCGGAGGCGTAGCCCTCGGGCGTCTTGGCCGGACCGGCGTAGTAGACCGGATGGTTCTTGAAATAGTCGGGCAGCGGCTCGCCCTTCTCCAGCCGCTCGCGCAGCTTGGCATGCGCGCTATCGCGCGCGACGATCATGGTGCCGGTCATCGAGACCCGCGTCTTGGTCGGGTATTTCGAGAATGTCGCCAGAATATCCTTCATCGGCTGGTTGAGGTCGATCTTGACGACGTCGCCGCCGAGCGACTGCTCGACCTGCGGCAGATATTGCGCCGGGTTGTGCTCGAGCTCCTCGAGATAGACACCGTCCTTGGTGATCTTGCCGAGGACCTGGCGGTCGGCGGAGCACGACACGCCAAGCCCGATCGGGAGCGAAGCGCCGTGACGCGGCATGCGGATCACGCGCACGTCGTGGCAGAAATACTTGCCGCCGAACTGCGCGCCGACACCGAGCGACTGCGTCATCTTGTGGATTTCCTGCTCCATCTCGACGTCGCGGAAGGCGTTGCCATCAGGCGAGCCGTGCGTCGGCAGCGCATCGAGATAGCGCGCGGAGGCAAGCTTCACCGTCTTCATGCAGAGCTCCGCCGAGGTGCCGCCAATGACGATGGCAAGGTGATAGGGCGGGCACGCCGCGGTGCCGAGCGTCAGGATCTTTTCCTTGAGGAAGGCAAGCAGCCGGTCCTTGGTCAGCACCGAGGGTGTGGCCTGGAACAGAAAACTCTTGTTGGCGGAGCCGCCGCCCTTCGCCATGAACATGAACTTGTAGGCATCATCACCCTCGGCGTAGATCTCGCACTGCGCCGGCATGTTGTTGGCGGTATTCTTCTCCTCGTACATCGACAAGGGTGCGACCTGCGAGTAGCGCAGATTGCGGCGCAGATACGCATCGCGCGCGCCTTCCGACAGCGCCGCCTCGTCGTCACCGTCGCTGATGACGTTGCAGCCCTTCTTGCCCATGATGATCGCGGTGCCGGTGTCCTGGCACATCGGCAGCACGCCGCCGGCCGCGATGTTGGCGTTCTTCAGGAAATCCAGCGCGACGAACTTGTCGTTGGGACTCGCCTCGCCGTCCTCCAGGATCGCGCGGAGCTGCTTCAGATGGCCGGGCCGCAAGTAATGGTTGATGTCGCCGAAGGCAGCCTCCGACAGCGCCCGCAGCGCCTCGCGCGACACCACCAGCATGTCTTTCCCCAAAACCTTCTCGACCCGGACGCCCTCGGCCGTGATCTTCTTGTAGGGCGTCTCGTCCTTGCCCAGCGGGAACAGCGGGGTGTGCTTGTAGGGCGGAACGGGCTTTGACTGGTCGGGAAAGGCGCTGGGAGCGTTCATGGAGCGAATCTCGGGGTTTTGGAGCCCTCGCGCGGGCCGCTTGGCATTGAAGCGTTCTAAGCTTTTTTGCCGCAAAGGGAAGGCGCTCTGGCGCGGCCGGGGCATCCCGATTCGGCGCCACGTCGGACATTTTTCCGGTCGCCATCGGCTTGGAGACGGGGTCATGATCATGACCGGACGGCCTGGTTGCACCCCTTGCGCTTCGCGCCCGCCGACGCTTGAATACCCACTCCAAGGGGCTTTTCATCATGATTTTCAAATTGGACGTCCGCAGCGCGATTTTGGTCGCCGCCGCAATCATCGGCCTTGTCACCCTCGCCGCGCCTGCGCGCGCGGACCAATGCGATGACATCGCAAAGCAGCTCGCGAGCGGCATCGACAAGCTGAAGGTCAACTTCAAGGCCTCCAATATCATCTACCTGACGCACCCAGCGGCGAAGGAACTGTCGCTCGGCTGCCGCGCGCAGGGAAAGACCTATTCCAACGAGCTCTATGCCAAGGGCGACCGCAAGCCGACACCGCAGTTCTATGATTTGGTCGCGTCCGCAGCCGCGATCATCTTCACGGTGACGAAGGACGACACCACGACCGGCTCGACCCGATGCCTGAAGCGCATGGGCCTGTTGCGCGGCGACAAGGTGACGATGCGCTACAAGCGCCTCAACATGGAATGCACGCGCACCAAGACCGACGCGGCGATCGCGATCACGCGGCCGAAGGACGAGTAGGCCGCTCCTCCGCTCTTTCCGCGCGCCGGCAGCGCACGCATCGCGACGCCGCCCACCGCACACGAACGGCTCAGTTCCAAAGACAAAAAAATTGCGCCAAACTGCGTGCGGATAGCGGTCGACCACGGCGGGCGCAAAAACAGCGCATCTCACCGCACAAATCCCTCGCATTTTAGCGATTGGCTTGACGGACCTTTCGTCCCACGCAGGGCAGGGTCAATTGTTTCAATCTGTGAGGATTTGTGGATGAGCGTTTCCAGCGTTGCGCCGACGCCTGTGACGGTCGCGGTCCCGAGCTACGACGCGATCAAGCAGCAGGATGACCAGGCCAAGACCAAGGACACCGACCCGACCTATCAGCCGACGCCGCCCGCGCCGCTGCCGCCGGGCCAGGGCACACGGATCGATCAGCTCGCCTGATCGCGCCGGCCTGCGATGGATCGCCCGGTCCGGTTGACCGGGCCTTTCGCGCATCCGGCCGCATCTTTGCCGGATAGCGTGGCCAAACTCGCGCGAGACTGCCCGGGGAACCGCGCATGATCGCACGCCTCTTGTTGCAGAACACCATTCTCACCGCCGCGATGGGCGCGCTGCTGTTCGCGGGCGCCGGCACGCTGCATTGGCCTGCCGCCTGGGTGTTCCTCGCCACCTCCGCCCTGCTCGGCCCGCTCTGCGGCTGGTGGCTCTACCGGATCGACCCGGCGCTTCTGGCCGAGCGTCTGCGCCCTGTTCTTCAGAAAGACCAGCCGGCCGCCGACAAGGTCTTCATGGTCGTGTTCATCGTGGCGATGCTGGGCTGGCTCGTCGCGATGGGGCTCGACCGGCGCCATCTGGCGTCCGGCATGAACGTCGCGTGGCAGGCGCTCGGCTTCGCGCTGTTCCTCGCCTCGACGCTGTTCACGCTGTGGGTTTTTCGCGAGAATTCGTTCGCGGCTCCGGTCGTGAAGCTGCAGGCCGATCGCGCGCAGCACGTAATCTCGACCGGGCCCTACACCCATGTCCGGCACCCCATGTACAGCGGCATGATCCTGTTCTTCGCGAGCGTGCCGTTGATCCTCGGCTCGTGGCGGGGACTTGCGATAGCACCGCTCTTCCTCGTGCTGCTTGCGGTCCGCATCCGCATCGAGGAGCGCACGCTGATTGCGGGCCTGCCCGGCTATGCCGACTATGCGGCGCGGGTGCGCTATCGCCTGGTGCCGGGAATGTGGTGAGAGCGCATCACCCTCCCGTGCAATAAGTCGGCGTCTCCCGGAAAAACGCTTCGGCTCCTGCGATCAGCCTCCGTCCGGACCGGCTAACCATCCAGCTCGCGATAGCGGCGGAAGATGCCCTGCTCGTTGAAGGCAATGCGGCGCTCACTGGCGAGGTAGGCCTTGATGTTCGGTCGGGCCGCGACGCGGTCGTGAAGGGCGACGAGACCGGGGATATTTTTCTCGAACGCCGTCATGCGCGTCGGAAAGGCATAGCGCAGGCCATCGACGATCTGGAATAGCGCGAGATCGACATAGGTCAGCCTGCGGCCGGTGACGTAGGCGCCGCCATTGTCGTCGAGAAGCTGTTCGAAATAGCCGAGATATTTCGGCACCCGCTCGTCCCAGAACTCGGCCGTGCGCTTCTTCGCCGGCGCCTTCTGGTCTTCGTAGTACATCGAAGGCCCGAGCGGATGATGCGTGTCGTGGATCTCGACCACGAGATCGGTGATGGTGAGCTGCAGCTGGTGCACCCAGAGTTTTCCGCTTTCCGTCTTCGGCGCGAGCCCGTGACGGGCGCCGAGATAGAGCAGGATGTTGGCGGTCTGGCCGATGACGCGTTTGCCCGCCTTGAGGAACGGCGGCGCAAAGGGCGGCGTGCCCTTGTGTGCATCCATCATCTTCATCATCGCGCCGCTGCCACGCGGGCCCCGCGCGACGTCGACATAGGCAGCGCCGGCCTCCTCCAGCGCCAGCCGCACATATTCGCCGCGGCCCTGGATCTCGGGCCAGTAGTAGAGCTCGTAGTAATTTCATGGGAGGGTCCGTGAGCGTTGAAGGGCGCGGGAACCAATGTTCAGCATGCGGCCGAAGGTTCCGGTCAGAGAGGGACGCGACGCGTCGCGCCACACAAGCTCGTCATTGCGCGCGCAGCGACGGGGCGCTAGAGAGTGCATCCGTCCAAACAAAAAGGGCGCCGTGCCTGAGCACGACGCCCTCGCTTCTCATCCCCGCGCGATCAGTTGGTCTGCTGGATCGCCGACAATTCCCAGGCGCTGCCCGGGCGGCGGGCAAAGGTCCAGACTTCGGTGACCTCGCCCGGCTGCTCGCTGCCGGCGACGATCGCACCGGTGTTGCGGTCGACCGTCTTGTCGGTGAGCGCGAAGCGCATCGCGACCGTCGCATAGTCGGTCTCGCCTTCGCGCCAGGCTTCGGCGAGGTCGCCCTGCAACAGCTTGACGTTCGTCACCTTGTTGACCGCGTTGCGCGCGCGGTTCTCTGCGAGGTCCTTCTCGAAATAGGAGACCATTTCCGGCGTCGCGAGCGTGTGCAGCTTGGCAACATCCTCGTTCGACCAGGCGGCCTGGATATTGCCGAGCAGGCGCTCGAACGCCTCGTAATCGTCGGGCTTGATCTCGAGCGGCGCATTGTTGGCACCGAAGCCAAAACCTCCTCCAAGGCCGCTGCGATGGCTCGTCTGCGGTCCCGGAGCGGCGCCAGCATCAGCACCGGCATAGGCCGCCTGCGGCGCGTTGCGGCGCTGCCACCAGGACATCGCCAGCCGCACCACGAACACGACCAGCACGATCTGGATGATCAGGCCCAGGATCGACGACAGGCCGCCAAGGCCACCGAACAGGCCACCACCGAACAGCATGCCCAACAGGCCTGCGCCGAGGAAGCCGGCCGCAAGACCACCCAGGAAGCCGCCGCCGCGGCCAAACGGCCCGCCACGCGCGGGCGCAGCCGAATTCATGCCGCGCCCGGCTGGGTGAAGGTGCGGTTGAACTGCGAGGTCGAGCCCGGCGCGGTCGTGGTTGACGGCGGGGCCGAGAATGTCCGCGAACCGCGCGAACCCGACGAGAAGCCGCCGCCAACGCGGGCGTCAGCGGACGAGACCGCCAGCACCGTCGGCAGCGCGAGCGCCAGCACGACGGCAATCGTCTTCACGAGACGGCGGGACCATTGCGAGAAATTCATGTGCGTTTCCCAAATCCCCGGCATGGGGACGTGACCGTAAGATGGGCAGTGTTCACCAAAAGTGAAGCCGGTTTCGGAACCCCGGCTGCGGCCCTCAGTCGCGGGGATGTGGCAAAAGCCCATATTTGCCGGGGAATTGGAGAGATGCGGTGGTTGCCAGTTACCGCTGGCTCGCAACGACGAAAGGGCACGCTCACCCCTGCTTCGTCATCGTCTCCTTCACGGCCGCCACGAGCTGGCTGAGCGTGAATGGTTTTGGCAGGAAGTCGAACTGCTGTCCCTCGGGCAGGCTCTTCTCGAAGGCGTCCTCGGCGTAGCCGGAGACGAAGATGAACTTGATGTCGGGGTTCTTCTCCCGCATCGCCTTGAGCAGCGTCGGGCCGTCCATCTCCGGCATCACGACGTCGGAGACGACGAGATCGATCCCGCCGGTCTGCTCCGCCAGCACCTCCATGCGCCTCGACGCCGTTCTCGGCCTCGACCACCGTGTAGCCGCGCGAGCGCAGGCCGCGCGCGTTCAGAGCGCGCAGGCCCTCTTCGTCCTCGACCAGCAGGATGGTGCCTTGCCCGGTGAGATCGGTGCGTGGCTTGGCTTCCGTCGCAGCCGCGGCGTCCTTCGCGGCGCCATTGGTCGCCGCCGCCGGCTGCTCGACCTGCAGTTCCGGCTCGGCATGATGGCGCGGCAGGAAGATGTGGAACGAGGTGCCCTGCCCCGGCTCGGAATCGACGTAGATGAAGCCGCCGGTCTGCTTGACGATGCCGTAGACGGTCGAAAGGCCGAGGCCGGTGCCCTTGCCGACTTCCTTGGTCGAGAAGAACGGCTCGAAAATCTTGTCGCGGATGTCGGCGGGGATGCCGGTGCCGGTGTCGGCGACCTCGATCCGCACATAGTCTGCCGCCGGCATGCCCTTATAGGCGAGCTTGCCCGCCTCGTCGGTGGCGACATTGGCGGTGCGGATGATCAGCTTGCCGCCGTCGGGCATGGCGTCGCGCGCGTTGACCGCGAGGTTGACGATCACCTGCTCGAACTGGGAGACGTCGACCTTGACCGGCCAGAGGTCGCGGCCGTGGATCAGGTCGAGCTTGACCTTCTCGCCGATCAGCCGGCGCAGCAGCATGGTGAGATCGCTCAGAGCATCGCCGAGATCGAGCACCTGCGGCCGCAGCGTCTGCCGGCGCGAGAACGCCAGCAGCTGCCGCACCAGGGTCGCAGCACGCGTCGCGTTCTGCTTGATCTGCATGATGTCCTGGAACGACGGATCGGTCGGCTTGTGCGCGTTCAGCAGGAAGTCGTTCGCCATCATGATGGCGGAGAGCACGTTGTTGAAGTCGTGGGCGATGCCGCCGGCGAGCTGGCCGACCGTCTCCATCTTCTGCGACTGGTTGATCTGGTTCTCCAGCGCGCGCCGCTCGGTGGTCTCGAGCATGTGGACGATCGCAGCCTCTGCGTCGTTCTCGGCCGCATCGACGGGCGTGACGAAGAATTGGCCCCAGCGCTCCTTGGTGCCTTCCAGGGACACCTCGACCGGCGCGATGTCGGCGTGGCCGTCGGCGGCCTGGTTGATGGCCGCGATCACCAAATGGCGGTCCCGCGAATTGATGGCGCGGAAGATCGACTTGCTGGCGCTGTCGAGCCCGAGGCCCTGCGCGAGCTTGGCGTAGCGAGCATTGGCGCGCACGACGTTGCCGCCGCGATCGACGGTGGCGATCGCCATCGGCGTGTGATCGAAAAAGCGCATGAAGCGCACTTCGGCGGCGCGGTCGGGATCGCTGCGCTCGTCGCGAGCGCGGCTGATGACCAGCGTGCGCGACGGCCCGGGCGCGCCGTCGGCGCCAAAGGCGAGCTTGTGGTAGAGCCGCACCGGCATAGTCTTGCCGGTGCGCATGCGCAGGTCGATGTCGAAGACTTCGGTCTTGACCTCGCCCGGCACCGCCACGATCGAGCTGAGCAGCGAGGCGCCGTCGCCGGAGACGATGTCGGCGAGCTTCAGGCCGCCGGAGCCGATCTCCGCGAGGTCGTAGTCGAGCCAGTTCGCCAGCGTCGCGTTGACATAGGCGAGCTCACCGGCGGGATTGACCGAGAAGAAGCCGCACGGCGCGTGATCGAGATACTCGATCGCGTGCTGGAGCTCCCGGAACACGTCCTCCTGGCGCTCGCGGTCGCGGGTGATGTCGGCGATCGACCACACCGCATATTTGGTTTCGCGCTTGCCGGTGCCGAGCGGGCGCACCCGCATGCGCAGCCAGCGCCCCTGGCTGCCGTCGTGGCCGGAGATGCGCACCTCTTCCTGCTGGCGCTTGCCTTCCCGCGCGGCCTTGAGCAGGCGGAACACCGCTTCGGAGACGTCGGGATTGCCGATGAACACGCGCTCCACGGGGCGCACGTCCTGCGGGCCGGAGGCGCCGGTCAGCGTCAAATAGGCGGCGTTGGAATAGACCACATGGCCGCGCGGATCGGTCACCGCGAGACCGTCGAAGGCGTGGTCGGCGATGCGCCCCATCACGGGATCGTCGAGATTGCGGTCGACGAAGCGGATGATGCCGGCGGCGAAGGCGAACAGGTTGAACAGGCCGATCATCGCCAGCACGGCGAGGACGCCGAGGATATAGGGCTGCGCCTGCGCGCGCCCGAGCGTCATGAGCCCGATGGCGACCGCGACCAGGCCGGTGGCCACCAGGAGCACCAGCGCAATGCTGCCCGAGCGCGGCGACGGCTCATGCGCCGCAACGGGCTCGCGTGACAGGTCGTGGTCGGTCTCGGCAGTCATTTCACGCTGGTACAGCCTGTCGGCAGAGAATCAACGCGCCACGGGGCACGCGGGGTCCTCCCTGCCTGAATCGGACCCGCAGACGCAAGGGCGGCAGAGGCGAAACCGTATGCTGATTCCCAGTTTACAGCCATTTCCGGTACTTTTCGGGGGTTTTATTGCTGTCCTGCACTGAATCCGCGCTTCAGCCGGATGACGTAGCCGATGACTTCGGCGACCGCATGGTAGTGCTCGACAGGGATTTCCTGATCGATTTCGGCGGTCGCGTAAAGCGCACGGGCAAGCGGCACGTTCTCGACGATCGGAATGTCATGCTCGCGCGCGATCTCCCGGATCTTGAAGGCGAGGTTGTCGACGCCTTTGGCGACGCAGATCGGCGCCGACATGCCGCGCTCGTAAGACAGCGCCACCGAATAGTGGGTCGGGTTGGTGATGATCACCGAGGCCTTGGGAACCGCCGCCATCATGCGCTTCTTGGAGCGCTGCTGCCGCAACTGCCTGATCTTGCCCTTGATGTGCGGGTCGCCTTCGGACTGCTTGAACTCTTCCTTGATCTCCTGGAGCGACATCTTCTGCCGCTGGAACCAGCTGCGATACTGGAAGAAATAGTCGCCGATCGCGATAATCGCGAGCGCGGCGACCACCGCGCCGAGCAGATGAACGGTCATGCCGGTGATCGCGCTCATCATGGCGGCCGGATCGAGATGGACCATCGCCTCCATGCGGTACCGCTCCGGCCACAGGATCGCGGTCATGACGGCGCCCAGCGCGACCAGCTTGCCAATGCCCTTCAGAAAATTCGCCGCCGCCTGCTTGCCGAAGATGCGCTTGAAGCCGGCGGCCGGCGAGAGCTTGCTGAATTTGGGTATGAGGGATTCGGCCGACCACACCAGCCGGTGCTGGAGCATGTTGCCGGCGATCGCCGCCAGCACCAGCATCAGCAAGGGGACGCCGACCGCGGCGAGCACAGCGACTTCGATCTGCTGCATCAGCGTTAGCAGGTTCCCGCCGTCGGTCTTGATCGTCCCGGAATTGGCGAGCAAGCTGCGCATCGGCGTCAACAGCCCGCTACCAACCGAGCCGGAGAAGGTCGAGACCACGAGCGTGCCGCCCGCGATCATGAACCAGGTGTTGATCTCCTGGCTCTTTGCGACGTCGCCACGTTCAAGCGCCTGGTCGAGACGCTTTTGCGTCGGGTCTTCTGTTTGGCTCTCTGGATCGTTGTCTTCCGCCATCGCGCTCTCTTATTTCGTCGGCAGCATCTGGTGCATGACACCGATGAAGTAGTCGAGATAGGTGCCCATCATCGCCGTGAGCACCATGGCCAGCACCAGGAAGCCCACGAAGATCGACAGCGGCATGCCGACGAAATAGACCTGCATCTGCGGCATCAGCCGCGCCAGCACGCCAAGCCCGATATTGAAGACAAGGCCGAACACAAGGAACGGTCCCGAAAGCTGCAAGCCGAGCAGGAACGCGGCGGAAAAGGCCCGCGTGGCAAGCGAAGCGATGTCGCCGCTCGACACGGTCTCGCCGGGCGCGAAGATCGCGTAGCTGTCGTTCAGCGCCGCGATCACCAGATGATGGCTGTCGGTGGCGAACAGCAAGGTCACGCCTAGCATGGTCAGGAAGTTTCCGACCAGAACACCCTGCTGCCCCTGCGTCGGATCGACCGAGGTGACGAAGCCGAGCCCCATCTGTTGCGCGATCACGGCGCCTGCGACCTGCAGAGCCGACAGCGTCACGCGCGCGGTCGCCCCCAGCACGATGCCGATAACGATCTCATGCAGCATCAGGACCAGCATCGGCGCGAGCGAACCCATGTCGACCTGATAGGCGTTGCGATGCAGCGGCAGGATGATCAGCGTGAGCAGAAGCGCGATCGAGAGCTTGACCCGCGTCGGGATGTTGGTCTCGCCGAGCCCCGGCAGCAGCATCACCATCGCGCCGATCCGGGCGAAGGCGAGCATGAAGGCCGCGGCGAGCGCCGGCAGCAGCGAGACGTCGATGCGCATGACGCGCGCATTGTGCCTCAGCCGCCGATGATTCGCGACGAGATCCGCAGCATGTGGGAATGCAGTGCGTCGGCCATGAAGGGTAACGCCAAGAGCATTGTGGCGAAGATGGCCAGAATCTTCGGCACGTAGACCAGCGTCTGTTCCTGGATCTGCGTCAGCGCCTGGAACAGCGACACGATCACGCCGACCACGAGCCCGACCACCATCAGCGGCGAGGACACGATTACGATGGTCCAGATCGCATCACGGGCGACGTCGAGGGTCTCGGGTCCGGTCATTTTCGATTTCTCACTGTGAATTGTTTTTCGTCATTCCGGGGGCTCGCGAAGCGAGAACCCGGAATCCATCGGGCCGCAGCGTTGGTCGCGCCATGGATTCCGGGCTCGCGACTTCGTCGCGCCCTGGAATGACAGCGCCGAGAAATCAGATCGGCATCTTCATGATGTCTTCATACGCCGCGATCACGCGGTCGCGGACCGAGACCAGCGTGGACACCGCGACGTCGGTGTCGGCGACCGCCGTCACCACATCCATCACGTTGGCCTTGCCGGCGGCCATGGCCACCGTCTGCGCATCCGATTTGCGACCGGACTCCATGACGCTGCCGACGGCGTCTTTCAGCAGCGAAGCAAAGGACTGCCCGCCCGCCTCGCTGCCCTTGCCGGCGCCGCTGTTTTCCAGCACGCGGGCGAGGTTGGCATAAGCATTGGCTGCAATTGTCGGTGTTGCCATGGCTTAGGGTTTCCTGATCAGCTCTTGAGGATGTCGAGCGTGCGCTGGATCATCCGGCGCGTCGCACTGATGATGTTGACGTTGGCCTCGTAGGACCGCTGCGCATCGCGCATGTCGGTCATCTCGACCACCGAATTCACGTTGGGATATTTGACGTTGCCGCTGGCATCCGCCGCCGGATTGCTCGGCTCGTATTTGACACGGAAATTGGACTGGTCGGGCTTGATCTTGCCCAGCGTCACGACCTGCGCATCGAGCGTGCGGTCGAGCGCCGAGGAGAACGTCGGCACCTTGCGCCGATAGGGATCGCCGCCGGCGGTCGGCGAGGTCGAGTCCGCATTCGCGATGTTTTCGGAGATCACCCGCATGCGCCCGGCCTGCGCCCGCAACCCGGAGGTTGCGATCGCCATTGAGCGGGCAAAGTCGCTGCTGTCATTCGCCATGATACGGCTCCTCTAGCTCTAGCCCTTGCCGATCGCTGTCTTCAGAAGATGCAGACTCTTCGAATAGAGCGAGGTCGCCGCGGCATAATCCATCTGGTTGTTGGCGGACTTCGCCATCTCCTCTTCGAGATTGACGGCATTCCCCGCGGGGCGGGTCTCGAAACCCGCATTCTTGTTCTGGTCGAAGCTCGAGGCCGCGCCGGACGGCGTCATGTGGGAGGCGCTGGTGACGGTCATGGCCAGCGGCCCCGTCGAGCCCGCGACGGCGCCGGTCTTGTCGAATTTCGGCTCGACCAGCTCACGTGGCCGGAAATTGGGGGTGTCGGAATTGGAAACGTTCTCGGACAGGACGCGCTGGCGTTCCTGGTGCCATTGCATCTTGGTGCGAAGCGCCGACAGCACCGGGAGATCGTTGATGGACATCGTTGCGGCTCCTTCCGCCTCCTGGACCTGGGGTCCGAAGCTAGGCAGAATTTGCCGCGTGTATGGTTAACAGGTGGTTAAGGTGCGGTCGGGAGCATGTGTCCGATTGGGACATGCATTGCGCCCCCCCGTGTTTCTACGCATTCCAAAAGCCGCATTAACCCAACCGCTTGGCGGTCCGTGCACAGGCCAAGAAGTCGTTTTGGATCGGGCGATTCATGGGTTATTAAGAGTTGGGGACGGCAAAACTTGCCGTGGGACGTTAAGAAATCGCAGTTTTGGGGCATCGCACGCCGGTGGTCGGCGCATCCGACCATAGGCACGAGAGAAGCGCTATTTACCGGGGACAGGTATGAACGGTAGCCCTATCACCTTCATCGTCGCGTTCATCGTCGTTCTAGCGTTGATCGGCGTCGCGGCGTGGCTGGTTCGCCGATTCGCGACCACGCGGCTTGGCGCCAACACCCAGCGCGGCAGGATGCCCCGGCTCGCGGTGATCGACGCCGCCGCGGTCGATGGCCGCCGGCGCCTGGTGCTGGTCCGGCGCGACAATGTCGAACATCTCCTGATGATCGGCGGACCCACCGACATCGTCGTGGAGCCGAACATCGTCCGCGCCGCGGCTGGCCGCGACCAGATTCCGCAACGTCCCAGCGCGGCCGAGCCGCCGCGCCTCGCCCCGATGCCCGATGCCGGCAACTGGGCCGACGAACCGCCGCGTCCCGAAGTGCTCGACCATCCCGAGCCGCAGATGCCCGAGCCGCCGCCACGGCCCGCACGTCCCTCCTTCGCCGACGAGGTGCGTCGGCCGGCGCCCGTTCTGGCCGAGCGTCGCAGCGAACCGCCGCTCGGCGGCTTTTCACCCGAACCGATCGCACCGCGTCCCGAGCGTGAGCCCCGTCCCGAGCCGATGCCGCCGCGCGTTGCGCGCAGCGAACCGCCGCTGATGCCGCGCCCGCAGCGCCCGAGCGAACCGGTCAAGGTGCCGCCGGTGCGCGCCGAGCGCGCAGCCGCGCCGCCACCGCCTCCTCCGCCCGTGCCGCAGGCTCCGCCCGTGCCGCCGCCGACCGCTGCCGCCGCGCCGTCGAGCGCCGAACAAAATCTCGCCGAGATGGCCCAGCGCCTCGAGGCGGCGCTGCGCCGTCCCGCCGGCGAGACGATCGCTCCTCCGGTTGCGCCGGATCCGCCCGCGGCTCCGCCGCGTGCCGCGCGCGTCGAGCCGTCGCCACCTCCGGCTCCGCCGGCCAGGCCGGCTCCGGAGAAGACCAGCTTTGAAAATCTCGAGGACGAGATGGCCTCGCTGCTCGGCCGTCCGAAGCCGCCTTCGTGAGGCTGCCGTCCTTTCCGCGTAGAGTTTTCTTTTTTTCTGTCCTGATCGCCGCGACGTCGCTCGCGACCCTTGCGCATGCGCAGGACATCAGCATCAATCTCGGCAGCCAGGGCGGCGGCGTCACCGAGCGCGCAATCCAGCTGATCGCGCTGCTCACGGTGCTGTCGATCGCGCCGTCGATCCTGATCATGATGACGTCATTCACGCGCATCGTGGTCGTGCTGTCGCTGTTGCGCACCGCGATGGGCACCGCGACCGCGCCGCCCAACTCGGTGATCCTGGCGCTGGCGATGTTCCTCACCTTCTTCGTGATGGGACCGGTGCTGCAAAAATCCTACGATGACGGCATCCGCCCGCTGGTCGCCAACCAGATCGGCGTCGAGGACGGGCTCCAGCGCGCCTCCGTGCCCTTGCGCGGCTTCATGCAGAAGAACGTGCGCGAGAAGGATCTGAAACTGTTTCTGGATCTCTCCGGCGAGCCGCCGCCGGCCACGCCAGACGAACTCGCGCTGCGCATCCTCGTCCCCGCCTTCATGATCTCGGAGCTGAAGCGCGCTTTCGAGATCGGCTTCCTGCTGTTCCTCCCCTTCCTGATCATCGACCTCGTCGTCGCCTCGGTGCTGATGTCGATGGGCATGATGATGCTGCCGCCCGCGACGATCTCGCTGCCGTTCAAGCTGATCTTCTTCGTGCTGGTCGACGGCTGGTCGCTGGTGGCGGGCAGCCTCGTGCAGAGTTACGGGGGGTGAGAGCCGGACCAGTGCGAGCGAAATGCACGATGCGGGCCACGCATCCCCTCCGCTCTTGAAGTAGCCTCCGGGCCGCTACCCCTTCACGTCATACTGCTTGCTGAGGTGATCGCCGATCTGAACCAGCATGGCGACGCTCTCGGGGAAGCCGGGCTTGTCCCGTGTCGCCTGGTCGGCGGCGACGCGGAACTCCCAGCTGTCGCCGTCGCGGACGATCGAGATGGTCATGCTCTCGGGGCCGTCGGCATGAACCTTCAGCTCGGCCCGCGCCATCGCAATGAGTTCGGCTTCAGACTTCGCAGGCTTGCTCATATCGTCGCTCTCCCGGCACTGGAACTACTAATTGCCGTCTCCTCGGACGGCTGTCGAGACGGTGAAAGGTTGCACGTTCCCGACTACGTCGTCTTGATCTGGCTCACGCCGCTGAGAGCCTCACATGCATTTTGCTGCCAGTTGCCTCAGCGAAGCGCAAAAGGGTCTTGGTGCTGGGTAACGTCTGGCCGTTTTCGAGCCGGGCAATCGTGGATTGACTGGTACCCATCCTGGTCGCGAGTTCTGCCTGGGAAAGGCCGGCTCGCAGGCGGGCGCGAAGCAATTCGGCTGCGATCTCGAACTCGGGTGCCAGCGCATCGTATTCCGCCTTTACCTTCGGGTTGGTAAGCAAACGCGCCTTCAGCTTTTCAAACGCGATCGTCATTTGATTTCCTTGGCTCTTCGCAGCGCGAGATCAACATGTGGCTCGCCGAGGCTATCGAGCCCCGCGAAGCGATGCGGTCCGCAAGACGCAGAAATCGTGGCTGCATATCGGCCGGAAGTGCCGCAATCTCCTCGGCAACAATTTCATCAAGAATTTTGCCCCACCAGGACACCCATCCAGATTATCTCATTTTTGAGATTTTGGAAATCGCAAAGAAATTACCCGCCGTGGGCGATCCGTTCCGCCCTCAGTGATCGCTGTTGGGAAACTACCGCGTCATCTGCCGGGTGACGGGGATCGTGGGCAGCGAGCCGGTGCGGTCGGACTCGTCCTTGGCCTGTGGGGCGGCCGGTGCATGCGCGATGGCGTCGGGGAAGCGCTGCTTCATCTCGCGCAGGAAGCCGTCGAGCGTGTCGACGCTCGCAGCCAGCTTGGCGATCTCGGCGAATTCGGCGCTGGACGCAGCGGCCGGCTTGCTGGCGATGTCGAAGGCGAGCCGGTCGGCGCTCTCGCTCATCAGGGGCGCATATTTCTCGCGGAAACGCGACAGTCCGATCGTGTCATCGGCGAGCGCGTAGCCGACGGCGGCGCGGATGATGTCACTCTTCTCCACCGCATTGAGCGGTTTGAAGTCGCGAAAGCGCTCGCCGTAATACAGCTCGATCTGCTCGGCGGATTCGCGCCAGCGCCGCGCCGCCCAGAAGATGTCGGACCGCAGGCGAAGGACTTCGCGGCCGGAGACGTTGGAGACGATGTCGAGCGCGAGATCGTGGCGGCCGACGTCGCTCTGGGCGCGTGCTTCCAGTAGCAGGCGCTGCTGCCGCAACTCGCCGGAGAGGTCGCTGATGCGGCTCGCGCGCAACGCCGTGATCGCCATGTCCGGCTTGCGGTTGGCGAGATAGATCATGGCAAGGCGCGCGGCAACCTGCGCGCGCGCAGCGCCTTCGAGACGGTGGTCGACCTGGTATTGCAGGAGCTCGGCAGCCTGGTCGAGCAGATCGATCGAGCCGAGACGATCGGCCAAGCGGCGGATCAGCTCGTCGCCACGGCGGCCGATCGGCGTCAGCTCACGGAACTCATAGAACATCCCGAGTGCCTCGACCGGCGGCAGCTCGTCGCCTTTGGAACCTAAGAATATCTGCGTGAACAGGTCCGAGGCGAGGTCCTGTGCCTGGCGCGAGGCTTCCGCGTTCGGCTGGAGCCTGGTCGCGGTGCGAGCTGCCGTGAGCGCATCGCGGTAGCGCCCGTTCTCCGAGTACATCTTCGACAGCAACTGGAGAGTCTTGACCTCGACCGCATCGCCGCGCCAGGTCATCGCCAGCGTCTCGAGCTCGCGCAGCGCCTCTTCCTTGCTGATCTCGTCGCGCTTCTGCCGCAGCGCGACCTCCAGCTGCTTGGCCTCCGCCGCCGCCGGCCGGTCGTTCGAGGCAACCGCGAATTTGTAGTCGTCGAGCGCGTCCTTGTCGTGGCCGAGCGCCTCGGCGAGCCGGCCGCGCAACACGGCAAAGCCGGCGGCCGTCTCAGGCGACACGCCGACGACCTCGAGCTCGCCGCGGCGCTTGGAGGCGCCGGCATAGTCCTTCACCTCGAGCGAGGCGCGCATCGCGTCCATCGTCACGATGCGCTGGATGTCGAGCGGCAGCGAGGCGATGGCGAACTCGACGTTCTTGAACTTCTCGCGCGCGTCCGCCCATTTGCCCTGGCGCGCATAGGCGAGCGCCTTCCAGAGCTGGGAATCGTGGCTGTTGCCGATCACGGGATTGGCAAGATCCTTCAGGCCCTGGGCCGGCCGTCCAATCAGGATGCTCGCGATCGCATGCATGATCAGCGCACCGCTCTCCTCCTTGTTGAGGGGATCGGTCAGCATCACGTCGCTGACGGACTTTGCCTCGTGATACATGCCGCGCGACATGTAGAACTGTGCGAGGTCGAGCCGCGGCAGCGAGCGTTGCGCCGGCTCGACGGCCGAGATCGCCGTGATCAGATCGCTCTGGCGCGTCCAGAAATCTTCCGCCTGGCCCCTGCGCCAGCCCTCGGGATTGAAGACCGGCCGCACCGCGGTCGGCGCCCGCTCGGCCGAGACGTCGACCGGCGACAGCGTCAGGCCGCCCTTCTTGCCGAGAATGACCTTGTCGGATCCGACCTCAACGCCGATCTCGTCGGAGTTCGGCTTGATCGCGATGCCGTGCGCGGATTCGAGCAGCGAAAGATCGACGAGGTCCTGCCGCTTGATGAAGCCGCGGACCGGCCGCTGTCCAGTGACGACGTAGAGCAAGTCGCCGGCGTCGGGATCGGTGAACTTGTGCAGGAGGCCCGGATTGGCGAAGGGAATGGCGATGTTGGCAAGCGTGGGATCGGTGATGTTGCGCGACATCATCAGCGGCAGCGGCGTCGCGAGGATCTTGTCGGCGAGCGTGAGCAGCCAGTTGGTCTCCTTGCCGACCTCCTCGCTGGTCAGCGAATAGACCAGCGGACGGGTGAGACGGATGCGCACCGCCTGCCCCTTCTCGAGCGGCATGCGGCTGACCTCGCCGATCATCGCGCCGCCTCTGCTGCGGATCGCCTCGACGTCGATCGGCTTTGGCGAGTCGAACACCAGCCACACGGTGTCGCCACGGCGGAATGCGGCGGCCGGCGTTGCGACAGGAAGCGGGAACGTCACGCGCAGGCCGTCGCTGTCACGCCGCGCATCGACGCTGGCGGCACTGGGCTGCGGCGCGGCCTGAGCCTCGGCAGGTGCAGCTTTGGCTTCGGCCTTCACAGCCTCTCTTGGAGCATCCTTGACCAGCTCCTTGGCCGCTGCCTCCGCGACATCTTGGGATGCCTGGGCAACCGCGGGCTCGGCCGGCTTGACGGGCGCGACCGATGCGGCGGCTGGCGCCGCGGGCATCGAGGCTTCCTTGGCCGTGTCCTTGACCGTGTCCTTGGCCGTGTCCTTGGCCGTGTCCTTGGGCACGTCAGCGGCGTGCGGCGCTTCCGGCTTCGCCTCAATTTTGGCTTCGCGCGCAATCGTCTCCGAGGTCGGCGGCGTGATCTCGCGATGGGCGTCCTTCGGCTTCGCGGCCGCCGGCATTTCCGCGTCCGGTCCGTGACCGCTGGATCCGGCCTGCGCAATCG
This sequence comes from uncultured Alphaproteobacteria bacterium, assembly GCA_963819355.1. Classification (GTDB taxonomy): domain Bacteria; phylum Pseudomonadota; class Alphaproteobacteria; order Rhizobiales; family Xanthobacteraceae; genus Bradyrhizobium. The sequence goes on from CAWFVZ010000025.1 coordinate 106,723, forward strand.
CGGCTTCGGGCGTCGCGGCGGCCTTGTTCTTGTCGGGCTGGAAGGCGACGTCGACGACGTAGTTCTTCTCGTCGCGGAAGGAGTGCACGTCGGAATCGCCGATCAGCGCGATCTCGATGCTGGTCTGGTCGATGTCGGCCTTCTGCTTGATCGAAGCGACGTTCGGCGGTGCCGCGACGACGGCATCTGCGAGGTCGAAGCTGAGATTGGCGTTGAAGGCGAGCGTCAGCTTCTGCTCGTTGAGCACGGAGGAGACGCCGACGCCGTCGGGCATCTCGAACACGAAGCGCACGAAGGTCGGCTGCACCGAGGCGCGCACCCGGATCGGCGGCCGCTTCTTGCTCTCGGCCGCGGCGCGCTGGGCGCGCAGCGCCCGCTCGGCCGCGCGCGCGCGCTCGGCGAGTTCCTTGACCACTTCCTGCGGCAGGCTCGGCGGCGGCCCTTTCCAGCCTTCCGGCATCAAATCAACGAACGTGCGCTCGCCGGCATTCATGGTGTTGACGGTGACGCGCCGCGCCAGCGACAGCCGGATCGCGCTGCCATCGGGATCACGGCGGGCGGAGTTGACGTAGTCAGGCGCGCCTTCGGGAACACGGTCGACGGGAATGTCGACCGGTCGATCGAAGCGGATGATGAGAATGGAGCCGGCGGTCGTGACCTCGGAGGGAACGTCCTCGCCGAGCTTGATCACCAGACGGGCAAAGCCGCCGCTGGCCGAGAAACTCGCCTCGCCCCGGACCGCATCGGCGGCACGGACAGGCGCGCCGAGGCCGATCAGGAGGCAGGCCGCAAGCACAGGTGCGCTGCGGACATGGCGCGACAGCCCCAGCGCCAGGGCGCGGGCTCGCGACAACAATCCAGCGGCAGCCTCTCGCGCCATTGGCGGCATTTCTTCCGGTTCGATGGCCCATGCCGGCACTGGCGCCGGCCCGTCCGGTCGATTGTAGGTTTTGCCAATTAAGGGCTTCTTAAGTATGCGCCCTCAATTCGGCTTTTGCGTCGGCTTGCCGTCGATCTTCGGAAGGTCGCCGGCGGACGCGGACTGGTCCGTCCCGCCATTGGCACGGCGCGCCATCTCGACCGTCAGCCGCTCGGCCGCTTCCGGCGACATCAGGCCCAAAATGTCGGACATCTTGCGCGGGGCGATCGCCGAGGCGATCTCGATCAGCACGCCCATCTCCAGGCGGTCGAACACCCGCGCGGCGTCCTTGGGCTTCATGCCCTCATACATGGTCACGAGGCCCTTCATGCGCTGGGCCTCGGCGGCCTTCTGCTCGGCCTGCGTCGTGGAGATGCGGGATTCCACCGCCTTCATCTCCTCGACCTTGTTCTCGATGCGCTTCTCCGCCGACTTCAGCAGGCTCTCGCGGATGTCGATCTCGCGCTGGCGCGCCTCGATCTCCTGGCGGCGCGACTGCAACCGTTCCAGGATTGCGCGCTCCGAGGCCGAGACCTGCGGCTGGGCCTCGTCCATCTTGACCGGGGCGCCCTCGGGCTTGCTCTCGGGCGCGGCCGGCTTCGGCGCATCCTTCGGCTCGCCATGCGTCGCGCCGGTGATGTCTGGGTCCTCTCGCCCGGTCGGGAAGTTCAGGTTCTCCTGCGCCCAGGACTTCTTCACATTGTTGGGCTGGTAGTCGAAGACATAGCCGCCATTGATCGCGAGGCCCGCCACCTTCAGCGTGGCGAGACCTGCGACCGCAACCAGGACGACCGGAATGACGCGGATGTTACGAAAGGACTTCATATCCTGACTTTATGCGGCAAGACCCTTGGACCTCCGGCGCTCGGAGAAGGCTTCGGCGGCCGCTGCCACCGCCTTCGCAGCCGAGGGCTTGGCCACCGGCGCGGCGGCGGCTTCCGGATATGTCACGGGGCGCGCCGCGATCGCGATCTTGGAGAGACGGTGCACCACGATGTCGGCGTCGCCAAGCTGCTTGTGGAGCTGGTCGGACATCTGCGTGGCGGCGGCGAGCTGGCTGCCGAGGTTCTCGTTGACGTCGCGCACCGCGAGCTTCAGCCCGCCGATCGCACGCTCGGCGATCTCGGTCGCGGTGATCAGCTCGCCGATCACCGCTTTCAGCGAATGTTCGTCCGCCTTCAGCCGCGTCAGCCGCTTGTTGAGCAGGATGCAGTAGCCGATCGTGAGCATCAGCAGGATGGCCACCAGCGTCTCGATCGCCATTCCTAGAGAGTGGTTCATGGGGCCTCCATCATCTTGTTCTGCGCGTCCACCTTCTCGAACATCGCAAGTGTCGTACTTGGCTTGCGCAGGGGTTTCGTCACCCGAATCGCGACGCGGTCGCCGACCCGGCCCATATGTCCTTCGGTGATCGTGACGTCGCCGCAGCGCACGGTGACGTTGGCATCCGCGCGCAAGTCCAGCGGCAGCGTGTCGCCGACCTTGAGCCGCATCAGCTGCTTGAGCGGAATGTTGGCCTCGTAGAGCACGGCCTCGACGGCGATCTCGGCCTGCACGATCTCGGTGGCGAAATGGCCTTCCCAGATCGTGTCGCGGCCGAACTTTTCGCCCATGAACATCTGGAGCAGAACGGCCCGGATCGGTTCGATGGTCGCGTAGGGCAGCAAAAGCTCGATGTTGCCGCCGCGATCTTCCATGTCGATGCGCAGGCGCACCAGGATCGCGGCGTTGGCGGGACGGCTGATCGCGGCGAAACGCGGATTGGTCTCGAGGCGGTCGATCGTGAAGGTCACCGGCGACAGCGGCCGGAACGCCTGTTCGGCATCGGTCAGCACCACCTCGACCAGCCGCTTGACCAGCTCGGTTTCGATCGTGGTGTAGGGCCGGCCCTCGATGCGGAGCTGGCTCGAGCCGCGGCGACCGCCGAGCAGCACGTCGATCATCGAGTAGATGAGGCTGGAATCGACCGTCGCCATGCCGAAATTGTCCCACTCCTCGGCCTTGAACACCGAGAGCACGGCCGGCAGCGGGATCGAGTTCATGTAGTCGCCGAAGCGCACCGAGGTGATGCGGTCGAGCGAGACTTCGACGTTGTCGGAGGTGAAGTTGCGCAACGACGTCGTCAGCAACCGCACCAGGCGGTCGAAGACGATTTCGAGCATCGGCAGACGCTCGTAGGAGACCATCGCCGAATTGATGATCGCGCGAATGCCGGAATGGTCGTCAAGCGTAACGTCGCCGACGGTGAAGCCGAGGAGATTGTCGATCTCCTCCTGCGACAGCACCCGCTCGCCGGAATTCTTGCCGGTGCCGAGATCGCGGCTGCCGTCCTCGACCATGGCCGCCCATTGCAGGGCCATGGTCTCCGATAATTCGTTTTCGGCAGCAGCCTTCGCGGCCTCCGCGGGATCCTCGGAATCGAGCGATGCCTCCCATTGGGCGGCAATCGCATCCTGGTCCATCTGCTCGTTGCCGGCCATGGCGCTAGTCCATTACCTTCCCTGCACCCTCACTGGAGCACGACTTCCTTGAACAGCACCGCGCTGACCTGGACCGGCGCGACCGCGGCGTTGACGCGCTTGGTCAGCTCTTCCTTGAGGCGGAAAATGCCGGCGGAGCCGTTGAGGTCGGAGGAGCGGAGTTCGTGCACATAGGTCTGGAAGATGTCGGTGACGCGCGGCATCGTCGGCTTGATCGCCTCGACCTGCTTCTCTTCCTTCAGCTCCAGCACGATCTTGAGCTTGAGATATTGCACACGCTCGCCCGGCGCGCCGGCGAGGTTGACCATGATGTCGGGCACGTCGACGAAGACCGGAGGCTTCGGAGGCGGAGCGGCTTCGGCGTGATGCTCGTCGTCGCCGTGACGGAACGACAGGAACCAGATCGCGGCGCCGCCACCGAGCACGACGAGGGCACCAACGATGATCAGGATCAGCTTGAACTTGCTCTTCGGGGCAGCGGCTTCCGCGCCTTCGGCGGCTGCGCCGCCTTCCGCTTCAATGTCTGCCATGGTCGATCGAGCTCGCTCATCTCATAAAGAATTGAAAGAGCAAAGCCTCCTGGCAGACCGTGACGCGATACAAAAGCCCCAGCGCAAAGCGCTCCTCTTACCCGCAAACGCTACGGCAATAATGGTTAACGGAACCTTTCGATTGGGGCTCAGGTAGGAAAAATCTGCCGGGCCAACATGGCTAACAGAACCTTTCTGCCGCCCGCCCGCGCCGCGGAAAAATGATCAAGCCATTGTAATTACGTATCTTTTTGTGTTGGCACGACTTTCGCTGAGAGAGGACTGAGACCGAACGGTTTGGGAGAACCCGACGGTCTCGTTCACAGGATCGGCCAACGCGCTTGGGAGAGCGAAATGGCGGATCCCACGCAGGGGAGATTGACCGATGCAGAACGCGCTTCTGATCGGCTTGTCACGGCAGATGACGTTGGAGCGGCAGATGGATGTCATCGCCAACAACGTCGCCAATGCCAACACCAACGGCTTCAAGGCCGACCATTCGCTGTTCGAGGAGTATCTCAACTCGAATGCGCGTGAGGACAATTTCGTAGGTTCCGACCGCCGGGTCTCCTATGTGCAGGACCGCGGCACCTACCGCGACGTCGGCCAGGGGCCGATGGAGGCGACCAACAACCCGCTCGACATGGCGATCAGCGGCAACGCCTTTTTCGCCGTGCAGGCCAACGGCGCCGAGCGCTACACCCGCGACGGCAAGTTCGCGCTCAGCAGCACCGGCCAGCTCATCACCTCCGACGGCAATCTCGTGCTCGGCACCGGCGGCCCGATCGTTTTCCAGCCGACCGACCACGACATCAACGTCGCCCCCGACGGCACCGTCACCGTGCTCGAGGGCACGGCCAAGACCGACTCGATCCGCGGCAAGATCCGCGTGGTGACGTTCGACGATCCGGCCAAGCTGACCAAGCTCGGCGCCAATCTCTATGGTGCCGGCTCCGCCAACCAGCAGGCCGACGCCAAGTCCACCGTGCAGCAGGGCTACATCGAGAAGTCGAACGTGAATTCGGTTGGCGAGATGAGCCGCATGGTCGAGGTGATGCGCAGCTACACCGCGGTTGCCAACCTGCTCCAGCAGCAGAGCGACCTCCACAAATCGGCGATCGAGAAGCTCGCCGACGTTCCGGCCTGATTGAGGGAGAACTGACATGCAGGCGCTTCACACCGCAGCGACCGGGATGGCGGCACAGGAACTCAACGTTCAGGTGATCTCCAACAACATCGCGAACCTCCGCACCACCGGCTTCAAGAAGCAGACCGTGGCGTTCCAGGACCTGATCTACGAGCACGTCCGCCGCGTTGGCGCGCAGGCCTCGGACCAGGGCACCATCCTGCCGGTCGGCGTCGACATCGGCGGCGGCGTCAAGACCGTCGGCACCCCGCGCAGCATGACGCAGGGCACGCTGTCCCAGACCGGCAACGACCTCGACCTTGCGGTCTCCGGCGAAGGCTTCTTCAAGATCCTGATGCCCGACGGCACCTACCAGTACACCCGCGACGGCACCTTTCAGATGGACAATCAGGGCCGCGTCGTCACCGCGCAGGGCAACCCGGTGCAGCCAACCATCACGATCCCGAACAACGCCTCGGGCATCGCCGTGAACGAGCAGGGCCAGGTCTCGGTGACGCTGCCGGGCTCGTCGAGCAACACCATTCTCGGCCAGATCGGCGTGACCCGTTTCATCAACAAGGCGGGCCTTCAACCGGTCGGCAGCAACCAGTTCACCGAAACGACGTCATCGGGCGCGCCCCAGGATGGCACCGCGAATTCCGAAGGCTACGGCAAGATCACGCAGGGCAGCCTCGAGCAGGCCAATGTCGACGTCGTCTCGGAGATGAGCGACCTGATCGCCGCGCAGCGCGCCTACGAGATGAACGCCAAGGTGATCAGCGCCGCCGACCAGATGATGCAATCGACCACGGCGCTGTTCCGCTGAGGTGATGACAATGATCCGCACCACGCTCGCCACCATTTCCGCGCTGCTCATTCTGGCGCTGCCGGCACAGGCCGCCGACGACGGCATCGCCGTGCCGACGCTGCGCGCCAGCGTCACCGTCAGCTCCGACGTGGTCCGGGTCGGGGACCTCATCGAGAATGCCGGCTCGGCCGCGCTGATCGCGGTGTACCGCTCGCCCGATCTCGGCACCACCGGCGCGCTGCCGGTCGCCCAGGTGCTGAGCGTGCTCCGCGCCAAGCAGGTGATCGGCGTGATGACCGGCGACATCAAGGAAGTCCAGGTCACCCGCCTCGCCCGCACGCTGGCCAACAAGGATATCGAGAACGCGGTGGCCTCCGCGCTCGAGCGTCGCTTCGGCCTCGGCGAGGCCGCCAACATCACCGTCACCTTCGACCGCGGCGTCTCCGACATGCGGCTCGATACCTCCAACACCGGCGCGCTCCAGGCTGTCGCGACCCGCTACGACGCCCGCAGCGGCCGGTTCGACATCGCCTTCGAGGTCAACAACGACAACACCCCGACGCCGACCAAGCTGCGCTTCACCGGCACCGCGATCGAGACCGTGGAAGTCGCCGTCCTGACGCGCGACATCGAACGCAGCGAGATGCTGAAATCCTCCGACGTCGACGCAGGAGCGCCGGCCGAAGGCCGAAGTGCCGGGCGAGGCCGCCACGCGCGACCGCACGGTCGGCATGCAGCTCCGCCGGCCGATGCGCGCAGGCACGCCGATCCGCGTCGCCGACATCGCCAAGCCCGAATTCGTCCAGCGCGACCAGAACGTCACCATCATCTACCAGGTGCCGGGCCTCTACCTCACCACGCGCGGCAAGGCGGTCGAGAGCGGTGCCGAGGGCGACACCGTGAGCGTCCTCAATCTACAGACCAAGCGTACGCTGACCGGTGTCGTCAGCGGCCGCGGCCAGGTGACCGTGCAGGGCGCCAGCCAGTCCGCGCCGATGGCGGCTGCGGTCGAGCAGACCTCCTCACTCAAGCGTGACGAAACGCCCGCGCCCACCGCCGCCGAGGCCCTCGCCCGGAGCCTGATCCAGGCCCCCGCGTCGCCGGCCCAGATCGCGCAAGCCCAGATCCCGCAAGTTCGCGTCTCGCAAGCTCCAGCCAAGTCAGAGTAAGTCATGTCCTCGTTCAGTTCGGCTTCCCGTCTTCGTCGCATCGCGATCTCTGCCCTGCTGCTCACCACTTGCGCGCTCGCAAGCGGCTGCTCCTCGATCGACCGCCTGTCGCAGATCGGCGAGCAACCGAAGCTGTCGGCGATCGACAATCCGACGACGCAGCCGGGCTACAAGCCGGTGCAGATGCCGATGCCGAAGCCGGAAGTCGCCTCCTACAATCCGAACTCGCTGTGGCGCAACGGCAGCCGCGCCTTCTTCAAGGACCAGCGCGCGACCCATGTCGGCGACCTCCTGACCGTGACCGTGAACATCACCGACAAGGCCAACATCGCCAACGAGACCCAGCGTAGCCGCACCAATTCGGAAGATTCGGGCATCACCGATTTCATCGGTGCGAAGACGCTCGGCGTCCAGGCGCAGAAGGTGCTGCCCGGCCGCATCCTCACCGCCGACTCCACCGCCTCCAGCGACGGCAAGGGCAGCGTGCAGCGCACGGAAGCGTTGCAGACCAACGTCGCCGCGGTCGTGACCCAGGTGCTGCCGAATGGCAACCTCGTCGTCGAGGGCAAGCAGGAGATCCGCGTCAACTTCGAGATCCGCGAGCTCGTGGTTGCCGGCATTGTCCGCCCCGAAGACATCCAGAGCGACAACACCATCGATTCCAGCAAGATCGCGCAGGCCCGCATCGCCTACGGCGGCCGCGGCCAGATCACGGACGTGCAGCAACCGCGCTACGGCCAGCAAGTCATGGACGTGCTGCTGCCCTTCTAGCCTTCTGTAAGAGCTCCCACATCGTGTTCGCGAACCTAGGCGCGAACGACGATGTACTACGCGGCCCTCGCCAGCTCCCCTGGCGAGGGCCGCATGTATTTTGGCGGTGTTACTGTTGCCAGCTGCGAGTCAATCATCGGCAGGTTTGCTGAACCACCGCTACGAACTCCGTCATTGCCTGCGCAGCGAAACAATCCAGACTGCCTCCAGGGAAAGACTCTGGATTGCTCCGTCGCAAGGGCTCCTCGCAATGACGGCGGAGCGACCGTGCACTCCTGCCGCCGCATAACATCGGCATGAGGCCCTTCTGCGGCGGGAAAGGTCATTTCGAGAGGACTGTCACCTTGGGACAATGTACTTCGGGACACTACCCCTGATTTCATGCTTAAGCTTGGATGGTCGTCGTTCTCACCAAGTTGGCACATGGCCTTGGGACCCAGACGATCAGACTTCATCGGAGCGGTCAGCCTCGCGACGACAGTCCTCAGCTTCCGTCTGGTAGGCCACATCGTGTTTTCCATCGATGAACGCAAAACCGTAAGGGCATTCGCGTCGGTAAAGGCCGTTTCAAGCAACGGTCGCCAGATTTGAGCCGGAATGCCGCCGCTCGACTGCCACCGACAATGACACATGCGATTTAATCCAGGACGGGCTTTCATCATCCAAGCGGTCGGGATCGCAACTCTTGCTATCAGCGTGGCCGCGGTCGCTTGGTTGCTGTTTAGCGTTTGGTAAACGCGGCAGGGACGATCAGATCACCGCGACAGCCTGAAGGGCAGACCAACTATGAGACAAGAGGAAGCCTGATCCTGAACGTCGCGCCGCCGTGATCCCGATTTTGTGCCCATATCTGCCCATTGTGCGCTTCCACAATGGTGCGCGCGATGGACAGCCCCATGCCCATGCCTTCGGACTTGCTGGTGAAGAACGGTTCGAAGACCTCCTTCAATTTGTCTTCGGGAATGCCATGGCCGCGATCCGACACGGATAGCTGGGCAAAGTTCTCGACGCGCGAAGTCCGAATGCTGATGACGCGATTTTCGGCAGGGATATCCTCCATCGCATCGATCCCGTTCGCGACGAGGTTCAGAATGACTTGTTGAAGTTGAATGCGGTCGCCGAGGATCGGAAGCGCATCCGGCGTGATACGACTATCCAGTTCGACATTTCGCCCAACGGCAAGAACAAATTCGACGGTCTCTTTAACGACGATCGTTGAAGTCGAGGCTTTTCAGTTCAAAGGGTGCTTTTTTCAGCAGGCTGCGCATCCTCCGGATGACTTCACTGGCGCGCCGGTCATCCCGCACAATATCCTTCACGATTTCGTTGAGTTCAGCGATGTCGGGGCTCGGAGAATTTCAGGATCACCTCTGCGGTTTCGGCATTGGTCAGAATAGCGCCGAGCGGCTGGTTTATTTCATGAGCAATTGAGGCGGTCAGTTCGCCAGCCGTGGCGACGCGGTTGACATGGACAAGTTCCGCCATGCGCTGCCGCGACTGCACTTCGGCCAAGCTGACGCCGACGATGCTCGCGTAGCAGGACCGAGATAAGCCCGGCCTGCAGGAGAATAACGGCGACGGTGAGTGCAATCTGCCACGAATAGCGCTCCCAGACCGTTGGGTCCCGAAACAGGATTTCGCTTCCCGGTGGCAGGCGGCTCTCGCTGATGTTCCAGCGCTGAAGTTGTCGCCAATCGTATTTCGGTGTTGAGAAGCCAACCGGAGGAACCTTGATGCCGCCTCCCTTCTCTCCTCCCAACATTCGGATGGCGACAGCCGCCGTCGGTCGGGCACCCTCGGCCGGTGAAAACATCGGGCCGCCGACAATCTGACCGTTAAAATAAGTCTCGTCGTACGAAAAAATGGGAGCGTTGGCGACCTCATAGATGCGCTTCAGCGGCTCCTTGTCTCCATAGACGGCACCTGCGCCGTCCACCGCCAGCTGCTGAAAAAAGATTGCACTGTGGGGCGGCAAACTCGCAACCGCCTTCAAGATGTCCTCGAACGGCTGCTCGCCGTAGAAGATCAATTCAACCTTGTTCTCCAGCAGCGGACCCAGTATCCGTTGCATGCTCGCCAGCCCAAAATCGCTCAGGGGGGAGTTTCCGATGACGATCGCGATGGTCTTCGTCTCCGGCAACAGCCGCAGAACGTTTTCGAAAGCCGCGGCTATGATCGTACCGCACCCCAGCCACGGCGTCTTGCTCGGACAACATGGATTGTTCAACCCGGCGCACTTCGACTGCCGCAAGCAGCATCGGCGTTGTCGGAAACAGGTTTGCCCTGTGTTGCTGCACGAAGCGAGCCGCGGGCGCACCCAGAGCGACGATCAAATCGGGCGGTCGTCGAGCGTAGAGCGTCCCGAGATATTCAACAAATTTGGCTTCGGCGGCGTCGTCGCCATCCAGAGCCGTGACGAGGGATTGCTCTTGAATGTTCAGCGGCCAAGGCGACTGTCGGTTCAGTTCTTTCTGAATTTCTCTGCTCCACGCGGCTCCCTGCTCGAAATTCGGGCCAAACGTATGAAGAAACAGAATTTTTTCGGCTGACGGTCTCGCCGATTGGGCTGAGCGGCAGTCCCGCCAATTGAGGCCAAGAGAACGACGGCGGCGGCGATCCACATATAAGCGAGCCACTTCAGCGATGCCGCAATGCGGCCTCGATCCGGGTAGCGCTCCACGTCGGCAGCCAGAACCGCTGTCAGTCGCCGTTCCCCTCGCTCGGCGGTCATCGAAATGCCCCCATGCGGCCCGCGGTCGCCGCCCAAACAATGCACGGCGGACTGCCCTCAGGCTAGGGGGCTCAACTCCCAAAATGGCCCGGAGGCGAAGTTTCGCAGCCCCCGAGACGGGCAGCATCAGGCTGAGCTACCGCCCGTCGTCCTCCCACGACATCGACGGCTCCCGGCGTTGCGTAGCTAATGCGGCGCGGTGCTGGCATCACCGATGGAGGTCTTTGCGGCGCTTGGGGGAATTTGTGATGTCCCCCTTAAGGCGCGATGAAATGCAGGATCAGGGCACCCACGACGCATGTTCCAATGGCAAGATGGCGCCGCTCCGCCTATCCGGAATAACACCCAAGGTGAGAGCCAGCAGGGCGGCCAACAGGGCGATTTTGAGAAAGGCTTCCATCGCAAGACTATGCGCCCGACCGTGACACTTTTTCCAGCCCGCCTGCCTGTCGACCCCAAAGGGCAATAATAACCTCGCGACCGTCGCCCTATGCTGTCTGGATGACCCGAGACACTTTCCTTTTTGTGCTCTCGCTGAATTTGGCTCGCCATGACAGTGGCGGGCCTAGCCTGTGTGTTGCTGCACGATAAGGGACCGGAGCACATGATGGACAAAGTCCAACGCGCCATTCTTGAAAACCAAATCATCCTTGCCGAAGCCCTATGGATGCTGCTGCATTCGCAAGGTGTCAGTTCGGAGGCAATACTCCAGAACGTCTCAGCCCGCATTCAGCTTACGAGGGAGTTGCTCGAAGAACACAACGAAGGAAACCCCTAGCGCGGCAGCGAGCCTCACCGCGACCGGACGCGGTACAGCCCGCAAGACCTGGGGAAACGACCACCATTTGCGCCTGCATCACGGCACGGACGGGCGACCGATAGCGGACAGCATCACGCCACCACGGGGGCGCCTCAACGCAGCCAAACTCGGCGGGCTTACTCCATCAAGATGATGATGGTGGGTTCGGCGTTCTTCGACCCTGGGATCGTCGCGGCAGGCATCGCCCGCAACATTTGGATTGTGATGCTGGCGAAGCTCTCAAACACGATCATCGGCAAATACGGGAGCAGCATGAGACTTCTCCTTCTGACGCCGCACGTCGCACCGACATTTCGACAGCGCTCCGTAGGGCCGTCAATTGACTCTCAGGGCACCTCGGAGCCTCGACCGACGACACAATAAGCGGCAGGCGTCAGCGTCGAGGCCGCCGGAAGGTCCTACGGCGCGCCGCCAGCGCAGGGTCACCGGACACACTGGGCGGCTCGCGCCAGTTTGCCAGCCGCTGCCTCGCTGCCTCAGTCGCGCGTTGTGGCAATGCGCTGGCAAGTCAGGCATCTGTAGACGCGCAGGGCTTTGCGAATTCCGATCTCTGGCAATCTTCCCAGCAGCAGCATTTCACGCTCGCACGCGGGAGGCTGCTGGACATCGTCGTGTGTTCGCATGACGATTGCGATTACCCGATCTGCGAAGGCCGGGAGACTCGGATTTCTACCGGGGGCCAATAACAAAGATGTGGCGTTATCGGCTGGCAGACGAAGCCCGGCTCGATGTCCGACAGCCGCACACGATCAGGCCAGCGGTCCGCGCTGATGTCGACGTGATGGCTGCAGCGGTGATGGCGGCAATAGATCGGCACCTCGCGCACGCCGGTTGAGCGCATGTCGCCGAGGGTGATTTTTTGCGGATAGGCCGTCATGACGCCGCATTGTACATCAGGACAATGTGCTTGAGGACAACTGTCCCTGACTGGGTTCTTGAAGTTGGATGGCTTGGTACCGAGGCTCCCCATCCGGACAGTCAAGGTACACTCCCAAGGTCCAAACGGCCCCAGTTTGAGATGACTGGGGCCGGACCCACGCGGGGTTCCGATGTCCAAATCAAAAGAACACATCCACTTGCGCTTCCAAGCCGTAGTGATCGCAAGCCAACTGCCTGACAATAGGGCCGAGGCGTTGCGGATTCTCGACTATGCTCGACATATGGTGGTGGAGTTCTGGGACGGTTCGTCCGGGGTCTCGGATAGCGATTCCGGCATCATTGAAACCCAGCCTCTAGCGCCACCGTTGACTCTCCAGTGATCACCAAGGCTGGGATGCACCTTAAGCCGTTAGGCGCGAGGCCATCAGAAGCCCGTACAGCGCGCTCGCGGCACAAGGCTACAACAACACCGGGCAAGCCGCGCCAGCGCACCAGACCCTCCGTTGATCTAGGTCAACGTCAGCGATCCTTTCGCGCTAACGCTGTGTTCAGCCGCACTGAGGCGGCTCTCGTCATCTTTATCAGTTCCGCAAGTGCGAAGAGGGAGGTCCGCCATGGATCCGAGGAAGTGTCTTTCGATCAAGTCAGCGACAGTTGCCGGGATTGCCACTAGCGTCCTATTGGGGCTTGCAGGTCTCACTCTCACGCCAGCGCCAGCCAAGGCGGTCGTGTACTGCCAATACGTTGAATATCCAGTAGGTTGCGTTGCCCGGGCAGGCGTCGTGCTTAGGCCACGGCCGGTGGCGCGCGCTGCGGTCCGTCATAACGCCGGTGGCAATGCAAATGGTGGTGTCAATCGCGTTGGGAGCGGACGGTAAAGGCTTGTTTCACGGGTCACGAGCCCGTGGCGGCACCCCGTACGCCTCCTGGTCTCGTGACCCGCTATATTGTTGTCACCGCCAATTCTTCTGCATCGCGTTCACAAAGCCTCCGGGCCCCCGCGACCCGCACAGCCAGCACGCACCGCCGGCACGGCGGCACATAGGTCAAGCACGCTTTTCAAAAGCTAAGTTCGACCGAATGGGAAGGCCGTAGAGCGCCGCCAGCGCAGGGCCAAATCAGGATAACCATGTCCGAGTTGCGGGAAGTTAGGTTCAAAACCACATCCGTTTGGGCCGACCAATCCATGCTGGATATCCAATTAAACAGCGGCCTACATGACGATTGGCGCATTGTAACCGTTGTTTTCCAACCTGATTTCACGGACGCGCTGGGAAACAACCATCGCGCCTCATACGTCACGATATGGGAGCGCAAAGAGGCCTAGAGGTCCAAAAGGCGAAAAGCGCCGCGCCGAAGCCAGCGGCAACGCCGTCACGATCGCCAAGGTCGCCACCGGCAAGATCGAAGGCCTCATCACCGACGAGGACGCGAAGGCGCGTCCACGATTGCGATGTAGATTGAAAGAAACGACCCGTGGCCCCGAACGCCCTCACGTAAACTCCGCCTCCACCGCGCCCAGCCCGTCCAGCTCCATCCGCACCTTGTCGCCGGGCTTCAGCCACAGCGTCTTCACCAGGCTCCCTGTCAGCACGAGCTGCTCCGCATGCAACCCCTTGCCCTCGGCGGCGAGGTGGTTGGCGAGCCAGGCGAGGGCGTTGTGGGGGTGGCCGAGCACGTCGGCACCGCTGCCGTGGCTGACCTCTTCGCCATTGACGATGGCGCGGCCCTTGACCGCCTTCAGGTCCGGCACGGACGAGCGCAGAACGGCCGGGCCCAGCACGCAGCCGGCGGCGAAGAAATCGTCGGCGATCAGGGTCGGCGCGCCCATCGTCTCCCAATTCACGTAGCGGTCGTCGACGATCTCGATTGCGGGATGATAGGCCTCGACGCTTCGCCGACCCATTCGGCGGTGAACGGCGCCTCGGCCGGCGGCGAGATCGCGCTTCAAGCGCACGGCGATCTCGCACTCGACGCCGACACGGACATAATCCGAGGCCGCAAGCTTCACGCCGCTGTCGTGCACACCCTTCTGGAACACACCACCGCCGCAGGGGTGCGGGATGTCGATATAATGCTGCATCACCTGCGCTGGTGCAGCCGATCTTGTAGCCGACCAGCGGCCCGGCCTGCGGCAGCAGCAGGTCATGCAGCGCGCGCTGGACCTGATAGCCCGCGGCCTCATCGACTGGCGGAACGATTCGAGCCGCCAGCGAGGCCAGCGGCGCATGGTTGCGGCGCGCCAGCGCGATTGCCTTTGCGGCCGTGAGAATTTTGTCCATCGGCGCCGCCTCCCACACTACGCATTCGAGGGCGGCAGTGGAGCATCCCCGGCCGGACGCTGACAAGCGCGACGGTGGCGGATGCCTCAGCCCTTGACCAGGCCGAGCCGGATCAGGCTTTCGGCAGTGGCGAGGATCGCTTCGTCGTTGGAACGCGCGTGCCAGCCGAGCAGCGATCCTCGCCTTGGCGCTGGTGGAATGCCGGACCCTTCCGAGCATGCGGCACGACCGCCTGCAGCAGGGGAATCCGCGTTCGCGGCGAGCCGCACCAGCCAGTCCGGAGCCTGGAACCGCGGAACCCTGCGCGCTTTGGCGCCCAGTTCCCGCCGCAATACTTTGGCAATGTCGAGGATCGACAGCGTCTCGCCGGAGATCGCGATGAAGCGTTCGCCTTTCGCCGCCGGCGCGGTCATCGCCCGCAAATGCAGGTCGGCGACGTCGCGCACGTCGACCAGCGCCGAAATAGATCCGCGGCACCGCCGGCGTGGCGCCGTCGAGCAGCGATTTTGATGATCTCGATCGAGCCCGAGAAATCCGGCCCCAGCACGGGGCCGAAAATGGCGGCGGGATTGATCACCGACAATTCAAGTCCACCGCCTTCGCGCGCGATGAAATCCCATGCCGCCCGCTCGGCGAGCGTCTTGGACTTGACGTAGGGCTGCACGTCCGCGCCGTCCAGATTGGTCCACTCGGTCTCATCGAACGGCTGTTCCCGCGGCGGATGGCCGTAGCCGATCGCGCCCATCGACGAGGTGACGACGACACGCCTGACCCCGGCGTCCCGCGCGGCGCGCAGCACCCGCAGCGTGCCGTCGCGAGCCGGCACGATCAGTCTCGTTCTCGTCCTTGGGGACCCTGGTCGACAATGGCGAGGCGACGTGGAGAACGTAGTCGCAGCCGGTGACCGCCTCACGCCAGCCCTCGTCCGCCGTGAGGTCGGCGGTGAAGAAGGACAGGCTTTCCGGCAAAGCTGCGGCCACCCTCGCGCAGCATCGCCAGCACATCGCTTGCCGGTCCGGCCGGCGCACCGTGGTCCGCACCGCGTGGCCCGCCGCCAGAAGTTGCAGGACGACATGGATGCCGACGAAGCCCGACCCCCGGTGACCAGAACAGTGCTTGTGCACA
>CAWFVZ010000026.1:0-36385 GCA_963819355.1 uncultured Alphaproteobacteria bacterium
CCTGCGCTTCAACGTGGCGCGCATGAGCGATCGGCGGATGTGGGATGTGCTGCGGCGGGCGCTGAAGACGCGCCCGAAATAACCTGCAGCTAGTACCACGGCTCCTCATAGACCGGCTGGCCGTCGAGCAGCAGCCGCTTGATGGCCGCGCGCCCCGACGGCAGCACGGCGGCGACGACCCGCAGTTTCTGCTGGTTGCGGGCTTGCTCCGCTTTATGCCCTCGCCTTCGGGCACGAAATAGCTTTCGAGACCGTACTTGACCTGGAGCTTGTCGCAGAAGGTGTGCCGGACGAACCACAAGCCCCGCCGGAATAGGCGACATGGCCCCGGATCAGGATTTCGGGAGCCGTGACCGTGACAGGCTCGGCATGCACCGAGACCGCTTCGTAAAGCCCATTGGCATTAGGCGCGAGCTTGACGAATACGACGGGATTGCGCTCGGCGGTCGGCTGGCCGGCGAGCGCGCCGGCCGGCAGTTGCGAGATGTCGTAGCGGAGCACGACATAGTCGCCACGCAGGAGATCGCGGGGATCGACCGGCTGTGTCTGCAAGGTCACCTCGGTGCCTTCGCTCAGGATCTGCATGCGGTCAGCGACCATCAGGATCAGAAGCGCGCATTGCACCAGAATGGCGACACCGAACAGCACGGCTTTCGGGATGCGCTGCCAGAACGCGGTGAGCTTGATCATCGTTCAGCCCTCGGCAGCGCACGGTTGAGCGCGGTTGCAAATGCGACGGTGATGGCACCGGCCACCGCAAGGAAGGCCGATCGGCGCAGCAGCGAGCCCTTCACCGCCCAGGTGATGCCGGCAATGACGCCGGCGATACCGAGCCAGCCGGCGACGATCCGTGGACGCACATCATCGAGCACGCCGGACACGACGAGGCACAGCATGGCGCAGAGTAGCGCGGCATAGGCGAACCATGGCTCGCCGGCCGTGGATGCCGGCCAGATCGGCGCTGCGAGCAGCACGAGCCCGATCGCGCATGCAGCAAGGATTTCGCCCGCGCGCTTGGTAATCCCGGCAGACGCGAGAGCAAAAATCACCCCCGCGGCCCCGCACAGGATCGCCCAAGGCGGTTGGGCCGGCCCAGAACCGGTCCGGAAGCGGATGATGTCGTCCACCGTTGTCACCTCCAGAAAAGCGACGACCGCCAGCGAAAACGCGCCGTAAATCGACAGAACGCTGCCGAGCCGGAGCGCGCGCGGCGACGGCGCCGCGGCGATCGCGAGTTCGGCGCCGAACAGCAGGGCCGCACCGTTCGCGAGCACGAATGACGGCTGGGCACCGTCGAAGTCGAAGCGAAGCGACGTCGCGATCCACCACGGAAGCGCGGCAATCGCAACGAGGTGGGCCGCGACCCGGGAATTCCACGCAAACGCGAGCCCCGCGGCGATCAGCCAGACCAGCACGAACGGAAGATGCAGCGCATCCGGCGCGTCATAGCTGCGCATGCAGGTCCAGATGCAGGCCGCGACAAGACCGACCGCCAGCGCGCCGCGCGAACCGGTCAGCAGTGCTGCGGCAAACGCGCCGATCGACCACAGCAGCATGCCACCCGCGAAGTCGTCGCCCAGATGATACATCTGGCCGACCAGCGCGATGCCCGCGCCGAAGACGATCGCGCCGATGCTCGCGCAGAGGTCGGCGAGAACCGTGCGGCCGGTGCTGGCGAACCAGGCACCGAGGCCGCCGGCGACAACCATGCCGGCGATCAGGATCGCAAACCGCAACAGCCGCGCGACCTCCGTCCAGTGCGCCGCGACGAACGCAAGAAATGCGGCTGCGATCAACAGACCGCCGACGATGGCAACGACGACCGCGATGTTGATGCCCGGCGAAAGCGGCGGCAGCACGTTGCGGATACTGACGGCCGCCGCCGGCGCGATCACGCCGTCGGCTTCCCATTGCGCAAGATCAGCTTCGAGCCGCTGCCGGTAGGTCTTGTCGAACATCGTCGTGAATCACCTGGCTCCGTGCCCACCGGCGGGCTGTTCCTAGGTCGGACCGCGCCGACGGCAGGTTCAACTTATCGCCGCTCTGATTGCGGGGGCACCGGGCCGGAGGTTGCGGCACGGCACGTCGGCTGGACTGATCTGGAGAAGCCAGCCGGCGTCGCGTGACCATCGGCCAACGATAGAATCGCTATCGACGATTGATGCGATGCCGCTACCCTGACGCAAAAGCGTCAGAATATTCAAGTAGATGCCATCGGCCGATCAGATCATCATGGTTTTGCCAAATCGCCCGATGCGCCCGGCGAAAAACGTCATCGCGATTGGACAGGGTTTGACAACCGCGACATAGTCGACGTCGTGGTGATGAGCCAAGGGAGCCAGCCATGGACGTGCCGACCCCCGGGAACGCGACTCCAGGCACACCCGAGGCGACCGGTACGCCCCCCAAAAATGCGCACGCTGCGACGCGGACTCCCTCGATCATTGTCGGCATCGTTGCGTTCGTCGTCGCTGCGCTCTCGATCTTTTATCTGCTGCGGCCAGAGCCGCTGCTGGTGCAGGGCGAGGTCGATGCGACGCGCCTCGACATCGCCGCGCGCGTCGATGGGCGGGTCAAGGAGATTCCGGCCGAACGAGGCCAGAACGTTGCCGCGAACGCCGTCCTCGTCCGGATCGACAATCCCGAGACACAGGCGAAGCAGGAGCAGGTGAAGGCTGCAAAGGCAGTCGCCGACGCCCAGCTCGCAAACGTGCTAGTCGGAACGCGGGTGGAGGTCGTCGCTGCCCGCAAGGCGGAGATGGATCGTGCGCAGGCGGCCCTGGTTCTGGCGCAGAAGACCTTCGACCGGACACGCACCCTGACCGAGCAAGGCAACGCGCCACAGGCCCGGCTCGACCAGGCGACCGACGCCCTGCACGAAACCGAGCGCGCCGTCGACCAGGCCAAGTCCGCCTATGAGCAGGCCGTCAACGGCTACACCCGGGAAGAACGGGCGATCGCCAAGGCCAACGTTGAAAAGGCGGAGGCTGATATCCAGAGCGTGCAATCAATCATCGATCAGCTCGTGGTCTACGCGCCCGTCGCCTCGCAGGTCTATCAGCGCAACGTCGAGCCGGGCGAATATGTCTCGCCGGGCGTGCCGCTCGTGACCCTGATCAATCTGGGCGACGTCTGGGTCCACTTCGATCTTCGCGAGGATTTGATCAAGGGCCTGAAGGTCGGCGACAAGTTCGACGTTCGCATTCCGGCACTGAACGACCGCAGCGTCACCGTCGAGGTCAAGCTCATCGCCACCAAGGGCGAATATGCGAGCTGGCGGGCCACGCGCGCATCGGGTGATTTCGACTTGCGGACGTTTTCGATCCGCGCCTATCCGGTGCAGCCGGCGCCCGAGCTGCGACCCGGCATGAGCGCTTATCTCGACTGGCGATCGCGGCAATGAGGCTGGCGGCCAAGCCCGGATTTTTGCTGGTCGCACAGCGCGAGTGCCGCTGGCTGTTTCGCGATCGCGTCGCGCTGCTCCTGATCTTCGGCGTGCCGCTGTTCGCGTTCGTGGTGCTCACCACGGTCTTCAGCCATCCGGTCATCCGCGGGCTCGGCGTGACCATCGTCGACGAGGACAAATCGGACGCCTCGCGCGCCGTGGTCGAGTACGTCGCGGCATCTCCAAGCCTGAGAATCGTCGACCGCTCCGGCAATCTGTCGTCGGCCGCGCAGGACATCCGCGCCGGAAGGGCGATCTCAGCCATCTACATTCCGCCAGACTTCGAACGCGATTTGAAGGCGCAACGCCGCCCGCAGATCGTCGGATTCTATAACCAGCAGTTCCTCACGGCGGCCGGCATCGCGTCATCGGGCTTGAGCGATGCGCTATCTGCCGCAGCCAACGTCGCTGCGCCCGCCAAGCGCGCGGCACCTGCGCCATCGGCCACCGGAGCGCTGACGGCCGAGACCATCGCGCTCGTCAATCCGCAGAAGAACTATGCGCAATTCCTGTTGCGCGCGCTGCTGCCGACGATCATCCATGTCGTGATCACGCTCGCCGCAGGCTATTCGGTCGGCTCCGAATTCCGCCGTCGCGATGCGCGGGCCTGGCTGGAGAGCGCTGGAGGCGATCCGCTCGTCGCACTGGCCGGCAAGCTGGCGCCGCTGTTTTGTATCTTTGTCCTCATCATGCTGGCCGAGCCGCTCGTTCTGGAAGGCGTGCTCGAAGTCCCCTTCCGCGGAGACTTGCCGTTGATCGTCGCGGCCGGTTCGCTCCTGATCATTGCTTACCTGTCGCTGGGCGCCCTGCTTCAGCTTCTCGCACGCGACCTGGCGTCGGGACTCGGACTTGCGGGCCTCATTGCCTCTCCCGCTTTTGGCTACGCCGGCGTCGGCTTTCCTGCGATAGGCATGAACACATTCGCGCAGGTCTGGAGCGCGATTTTGCCGCTGCGCTGGTACATGGCCGTGCTGCTGGGACAGGCGGCGCGGGGATTGCCGGTCACGGAATCCGCCGTTCCTTTCGCTGCGCTTGCGACCCTTGCGCTGCTCTTCGCAGGCCTTGCCTGGCTTCGCATGGCGAGCCTCACGCGCAGCGGATGGTTCGCGATACCGCGGCCGGCCGAGCCAGCTGGGTCCGGCCCCGCGCCAAGGGGCGTCGGCGGCGCCTTCACGGCCGAGTGGCGTCGCGTGCTGGGGACGCGAAGCGCTTTCAGCGTACTGTTCCTGGCGCCCCTGATCTACGGCATCTATTATCCGCAGCCTTATCTGAACCAGATCCTTCGCAAACTTCCGATCGCGGTCGTCGACAATGACCTCAGCGAGCTGAGCCGCCAGATCGTCGACAATCTGGATGCGAGCGGGGCACTGAGCGTCGTGGTTCGCGCGCGTACCGTTGCGGAGGCGCGCACCGCCATCGATCAGGGCAAGGCCTTTGCGGCCGTCGAAATCCCGGCAGAGACCGAGCGCGACGTGCTCAAGGGCATCACCGCGCACCTCCCGATCTACGCGGACGCCACATACCTGTTCATGTTCAGGTCGACAGCGAGCGGCGTCGCCACAGCTATCGGCGCCTTGACGTCCGAGCTCGTCTCACGAGGCGCACGCTCGGACGGCAGTCTCGTCAAGGCGAAGCTCGCGAGCGCGAGTCCGGCCGACGTCCTGCTGCAACCGATCTTCAACCCGGTTGGCGGCTATGCGAGCTATATCGTCCCGGCAGCGTTCATGCTGATCCTCCAGCAGACGCTGCTGATCGGTGCGGCGATGTTGACCGGGACCGCGCTGGCATCGGCCGGCGGTGCGTTCGCCGGCGTGCTCGGACGCAGCATCGCCCATCTGACCATCTACCTGCCGGTGCTTGCGCTCTATCTCATCGTGCTGCCGCGCATCTACGGCTTCTCGACGCTCGGCCACCTTCCACAACTCTTCGCGCTCGCAACCATCTTCCTGCTCGCAACAAGCTTTTTGGGACAGGCCGTCGGCGCCTGGTTTAAGCGGCCGGAGAACGCGACCCTCCTGCTGCTCGCGACCAGCCTGCCGCAGTTCTTCACGGCGGGCTTCGCCTGGCCGCGCGAAGCGATCCCGGAAGCGGCTCGCGCGCTGGGCCAGCTCTTTCCCGCCGACCACGCCATCGACGGCCTCGTCCGCATCAATCAGCTCGGCGCCGGCATCCGGGACGTCGCGCATGACTGGCTGGGATTGTGGTGCCTGGCGCTGGTCTATTTCGCGCTCGCGGTCATCTCGGCGCTTGCCATCAGGAGGACGACATGCCCAGGGCTAGGCGTAAGACCGTCGTCGCAATTGCATTCGTGCTCGCCGCGGGTGCCCTGTTCTACGCAACGCGTGGTCCTGGATCGTCGCCGACCATCGTCGGCGTCGTGCGCGCGACCGAGGTCAGGGTCGAGCCGGAGGTGAACGGCCAACTCGTGGCGATTGCGGTCGCGAAAGGCGCCCGCGTGAAAGCAGGTGACGTCCTCGCGCGACTGTCGGCGGTGGAGCTGACGGCGCAGGCGGATCAGGCGCGGGCGGCGCTCGCCGCGGCGATCGCAAGCCGCAACAACATCTATGCCGGCGTTCGCCGCGAGCAGGTCGACTCCCTGAAGGCAGCGATTTCCAAGGCCGGTGCGCGTCTCGACTATGTACAGGCCCAGCTGACGCGGACCAGCACGCTGGCGCGCCAGAGCTTTAAGTCACAGCAGGCGCTCGACCAGGCCGAAAGCGACGTCGCTGCCGCGCAGGCCGATGTGGCACAGGCCCAGGCCAATTACGACGCCGCAGTCGCAGGCCCAACGCGACAGGAGCGCGCGATCGCCGACGCGCAGGTGCAGGCTGCCGCCACGGCCGTCGCCGTGCTCGACCGGCGTCTGGACAAGATGATCCTGCGCGCGCCGGCCGATGGCGTGGTGAGCGTCGTCGCCGCCGAAATCGGCGAAAATGTCCGCGCGGGCCAACCGATCCTGATGGTTGAGGCGGCGGGCAAGCAATGGCTCTCGTTCAACGTTCGCGAAGACCATCTCGGCGCTCTCGCGATGGGAAAAACCGTGAACGTGCTGCGAAATGGTGACGCGGGCGCGATCAAATCCGTCGTCACCGAGCTGAGGCCGATCGGTGTGTTCGCGACCTGGCAGGCAGAGCGGGTGGTCGGCGACCACGACCGCAACACGCTTCGCCTGCGCCTCGATCAAGACGGTCAGCAAAGAAGCCTCGAGCCCGGCATGACTGTCTGGATCGAGTAGCTGCCCGCGTGTCGCCTAATTCGCCTTGATGCCGGCCTCGTTGATGAGCTTGAACTCTTCGCGATCATTCGCGGCAGATCGCCTGAACCGGAGGATGTGCCGAAGCTCCCGATGATTGCCGGGCCAAAGCAGCGGTAACTTGGGGCCTAGTCTGGGGACCGGCCATTTCGTTCGCCGGAATAGTCAAACCTTTTCAAAATTTTGGTTGATTTTGGTGGCGGAGAGGGAGGGATTCGAACCCCCGATAGGCTTGCACCTATGCCGCATTTCGAGTGCGGTGCATTCAACCACTCTGCCACCTCTCCTGAAGGCGCCAAGTAAGGAGCAGGGCCCCTGTGGTTGGGGGCGTTAATAGGCGAGGATGGCGGGCCAGACAAGGCGTGAAAGGGGAAAATCCGCAGCCTCTTTCATCCTATCCTTCACCTGGGTGAGGAACTGCCATGGAGCATCTCACGATCAAGGCCAATGGCGCCAACTTCCATCTGGTCCGCTCCGGCCAGGGAAAACCGCTGCTTTTGCTGCATGGTTGGCCGGAATTCTGGCTGACCTGGGAGCCGGTGATGGCCCGGCTTTCGGATCGCTTCATGCTGATCGCGCCCGATCTGCGCGGCTTCGGCGACAGCGACAAGCCGGACGGGCCTTATGGGCCGGACGGCCATGCGGCCGACATGCATGGCGCTGATGGACGGGCTCGGCATCAGCCGATTCGCCGTGGTCGGCCATGATGTCGGCGGCGCGGTGATGCAGCCGCTGGCTCGCCAGGCGCCGGGACGGCTCGCCGGGCTGTTCTTCTTCGATTTCGTCTATCCCGGCATCGGGCCGCGGATGGCGGCGCCCGACCGGCTCAACCACATCTGGTATCAGTCCTTTCACCAGATGGAGATGGCGCCCGAACTCGTCGGTGCGAGCCGCGAAAACTGCCGGCTCTATATCGGTCATTTCCTGAAAGCCTGGGCGCATCGAAAAGCTGCCTTCGACGACGTCCTCGACGACTTCGTCGACAACTTTTCCAGGGATGGCAACCTCGCCGGCGGCTTTGCGCATTATCGCGCGTCGCATGCCGGGCGTGTCGCGATGATGAAGGGCGAGGTACCGCCGTTGCCGCCGATCGATCTGCCGACCTGCGTGCGCTGGGCCGAGCACGATCCGCTGTTTCCATTTGCCTGGACCGATCGGCTCAATGAGACCTTTGGCGATCTCGATCTTGCGATGTTCCCTGGCGTCGGACACTTCCCGCATCGCGAGGATCCGGATCGCGCCGCGGCGGAGATCGCAGCGTTCTTTCAGCGCATCGGCTGGAGCTAAAGGACGGGTGGGACCGCCAGACGCGGTAAACACTGGCGGTCCCGTGCCGCTCATCGAAATGCTGGCCAGGAAGGGCGGCTTCGCCGGCCGGCGTGAGGCGACAATTCGACCGTAGCGTGCAGCCCGTGCACTGCAACGCAATCCGTCCCTTAACCTAACCAGTCAAGGTTACTCTGGAGCCGTTTGCGTTCCGACGAAACCGGAACGGGGCGCCAGATTCTTCCTTTGGCGCGTTTTCTTGACGCGAACCGGGATCCACTTGAAAACGCTAGCTAGTACCCGGAATCAGAGCTGAGTGATACGGCGGCCTTTGAAAGGGCGTTGACGGACCTTTTTCTTGGTCCAGACGAAGGGCTCGGCTTTGTCGTTGTAGGCGTTGACGTAGGCATCGATGTGTTCCTGGAGCTGCTTGAGGCTTGTGAAGGAGGTGCCGCTAAGTGACTGCCCCTGCAAGATCGAGAACCATACCTCGACCTGATTGAGCCAGGACGCGCTTGTCGGCGTGAAATGAAATTGCACGTTGGGGTGGGCCTTGAGCCAGGGCTCATTCTTCTTATGGGTGTTGAGGTTGTCGAGGATGACGTGAAGCTTTCGGCCTGGAAAGGCCGCGGTGACGCTGTTCATGAAGTCGAGAAACTCGACGCGGCGACGACGTTTTGAATGCGTCGCGATGATCTTTCCGGTGGCGACCTCAAGCGCCGCAAACAGTGTTGTCGTGCCATGCCGCTTGTAATCGTGGCTTTGGCCGGTCAAGGCGCGGCCATTGGGCAACTTCAGATAACCCTGCGCTCGCTCCAAGGCCTGGATCGAAGGCTTCTCGTCCACGCATAGCACAATGGCCTTGGCGGGCGGGGCGACGTAGAGACCAACAACATCGGCGGCTTTGGCCGTAAAGTTCGGGTCGTTGCTCTCGCACCAGGACTTGCGAGCCGCGAGGTCAATCTTGTGGCTGCGCAGGAACCGCCAGACATATTGGACGTCAACATCGCCCAGCGCCTCGGCCAGCAGAGGGCCGGTCCAGCGCGCAAATCCTTGCGGGGCCGGCTTATCCAGCAGCTTCAGAATCCGCTTGTCGGTGGCCTTCGTATAGATCGGCGGCTTGCCGGGCCGCGGCTTGTCTTGCAACCCTTCAAGGCCATGATCGGCATAGCGGTGCCGCCAAAGGCTGACAATCCGCGGCTGGACTCCGACTTCTTTGGCGATCGAGCGGGTGCTGCGCCCGGCCGCCGCCAACAGGACTATCCGCGCCCGCTTCAAATCGCGCTGCAACGTCACCGGCGAGCGACAACACGCCTCAAGCACCTTGCGATCTTTCCGCGAAAGGTGGACTTCTCTTGCTTCGGGGATCATCCATATCTTAAATCACGACTCACGATCCAAGAAAAGTGGGTACTAGAGCAGATTCTGATCAGGCACGATCATAGCCAGCGGCGGCGAAGAAATTCAGACATTCTTGAGTGGTGAAGGCGTTAAGGGCAACGGCGATGGCGTGGACCAAGGCCTCGATTGATCTGGCAGCCGCCTTGCGAAGGGCGGCCTTGAGCTTGGCGAAGGCCATTTCGATCGGATTGAGGTCGGGCGAATAGGGCGGCAGGTAGAGGAGCCTGGCGCCTGCCGCCACGATTGCGCTGGTGATTTCGTCCCGCTTGTGTGCCGCGAGATTGTCCATCACGACGATGTCGCCCGGCTTGAGCGTCGGCACGAGGACCTGCGTTACGTAAGCCTCGAACGCCGGCCCATCCATGGGACCGTCGAGGACCATCGGCGCAGTCATGCCGGTCGCCCTGAGCGCGCCGACGAAGGTCATCGTCTTCCAATGGCCATGCGGGAGCGCTGCGACACAGCGCTGACCGCAAGGCGAGCGGCCATAGAGCCGGGCCATCTTGGTCGAGGCTCCCGTCTCGTCGATGAAGACCAGCCGGTGGATGTCGATCTCAGGCTGAGATGCCTTCCACGCCGCGCGCTCGGCGGCCACGTCCGGTCGATCCTGCTCGCTGGCGTGCGATGTTTTTTTTAAAGGTGATGTTGCGGCGATCGAAGAACCGCCAAACCACGCTCGGCACGAAGCGCTCACCGTGCGTTTTGAACAGATGGTCGGCGATCTCGGCCAGCGTCATATCAGGTGTGGCTCCGACCAGGGCGAGGATCTCCGCCGCATGGCTCTCGATCCGAGCCGAGCGCCGGTCCCCACCCTGCACACGCGCCTCACAGGCGCCGGTGCTCCGCCACTCGCTCACCAACTCGATCGCTGTCGACGGCGCCACACCGAACCGACTGGCAGCGCCTCGACAGCTCATACCCTCGTCCTCCACGGCCCGAATGATGCGAAGACGAAGATCCGACGAAAGCGGTTTGGCCATGCGGGCTGGCCTCCATCACCAGCCCTCAACATGAATTATGATTTGCCCCGGCAAGGGAACCCCTTCCAATTCCACCAGGGCGGAAAATGCTCTAGTCGTTCTTGCTCTTTTTCTTACCGCTCTCGGTAAAATCCCGGTCTTTGCCGTTGCCGCCGTCCTTGCGGCGGTTGGAAAAGCGCGCATTGCCGAGCCCCGTGCCGATGGTAAGCACGCCCCAGCGGTCGACATCCTGCATGAACGGCACCTCCGAGAGGCCCTGAACCACGCCGTCATTGTGCATCAGGATCGCGGTGTCGTGCTCGCCGATCTGCGGAATGCCCTCGATCAAACTCGCCGGCAGGTTGAATTTGCTGCTCTCCCAATTGCCCGGCAGGTTCTGCGCGCCCTTCTCGATCGAGCCGTCCTCTTTGATCACGCCGGGACAGGCAATGCCGACGAAGGGCGCGAGCTTGAAGCCTTCGTTCTCGGCTTCCGTGATCAACCCCTTCAGCATTTTCGTGAGCCGTTTCACCGCGCCTTCACGCGTCGGCTCGTCATCGGCATGGCGCCACAGATCGGATTTCCAGACCGAGGCCTTCGAGAGATCCTTCGCCTTCTTCCAGTTCGTCACCACGACGCCACAGCGAATATTGGTGCCGCCGATATCGACGGCGAGGATGCTGTCATGGGCCTCGAATATCCAGGATGGCGCGAGGTGTAGCGCGCCGATCAGGCCCGCCTCATCCGGATGGGCGCGGATCGGCACCATGTCGATCTTGAAATCCTCTGCCTTCAGGATGATTTCCGTACGCGCGATTGCGAGCTCGCCGAGCCGGGAGTCGCGAAAGCCGCCGCCGACCACGATGCGCTCGGTCCTGGCCCAGGCCTTGGTCTTGAGGAAGCGCCGCGTGACATAGGCGAGCTGCTGGGCGAATTCCTCGATTGCGCTGTGCACGATCGCGGATGCCTCGGTGTCGTCGCCAACCAGGATCGCATCCAGGGTTTTCTTGCTGATCTGGTCCGAGGGCTCGTCGCCGAATGGATCTTCGCCGGATTTGCGCAAGGGTTTGCGCCAGCGGTCGAGCATCTCCCGGAACGCGCCCTTGCTGGCACGGTCGCCGAGAAAGCCGTCCTCGTCCTTCATCTCGATGTTGAAACTGTCGACATCCACCGACGGCAGCCGGCTCGCGCCGTGCTGCGCGATGCCCGTCGTCGCGACCAATTCGTCCGTTGCCATGGAAAGCCCTTGCCCGTGTCCGGATTCGCGGAGACAACGGCGCGGGAACCCGTTGGTTGCAAGCCGGCGACAGATTCGGCCGGGAGGCGGAAACGCGCCAAATCCTTCAAATCCGGGCCTTTTCCGGTGGTTTTCCTTGACTCCCGGCGTCCGGCGGCTATAAGTCCGACAACCGGCGCGGGGCGTTTCTCGCGCCGCTTGTTTTTGCGTGGGTTTTCAAAGGGATAACTCCCGCCCGCACAAAACTCGCATAAACCCATAGCGACTGACAAAAAGCCGGCCCCGACATTTCTCGTCGCGAGGCCGGGATTGAACACGAAGGAAAACAACGATGTTCGCAGTCATCAAAACCGGCGGCCGGCAGTACCGCGTCGTTCCGGATGATGTCCTGGAAGTAGGCAAGATCGAAGGCGAAGTCGGCACGATCGTGCAGCTGAATGAAGTTCTGGTGGTCGGCGGCGACACGCCGATCCTGGGTCTGCCGACGGTTGCCGGCGCATCCGTGGCGGTCGAGGTGCTCGACCACAAGCGCGGACCGAAGGTCATCGCGTTCAAGAAGCGCCGCCGCAAGAATTCGCGCCGCAAGCGCGGCTACCGCGACGAGATCACGGTGCTTCGCATCAGCGAGATCCTGACGGATAACGCCAAGCCCACCAAGGGGCCGCGTCCGAAGCGGGAGAAGGTTGCCAAGGAAGAGGCAAAGGAAGCCGACGCCGCATAATTTGATCACGCCAATTCACGAATTGATGCGTGAGAAATTGTGAAATGATTCCGTCAAGGAATTGATCTAGACATACGTAAGGTTTCGGAGACGAGCCATGGCTCACAAAAAAGCAGGCGGTTCATCGCGCAACGGTCGCAATTCGAAGGGCAAGCGCCTTGGTATCAAGGCGTTCGGCGGGGAAGTTGTGATTCCCGGCAACATCATTGCGCGTCAGCGCGGCACCACCTGGCATCCCGGCCTTAATGTCGGCATGGGCACGGACCACACTCTGTTCGCCAAGGTCGAGGGTCGCGTCACGTTCCAGGCCAAAGCCAATGGCCGCACCTTCATATCGGTACTCCCGCTCGCGGAAGCGGCTGAATAGACGGTGGATCAAATTTGGAGTTCCGCCGGGTCCTGACCAAACCGGCGGAGTCCACAAATAGGCTCCAGGGGAGGCGGGAAACCGGCCTCCCCTTTCGTTTGACCAGCTCACTTTTCACTTAGTGACTTCGACGGAGCCGGACATGTTGCAGGATTTTTCGAGCGTGACCTTGCGGGAGGCGAGACCGAGCGTCGTCGCCACCGAGCGGCTGACCTTGCGCCGGCCGACCCTCGCCGACGTCAGGACCATCACCCGGCTCGCCAACGACCGCCGCATCGCCGAGAACACGCGGCGCCTGCCACATCCCTATTCGCAAGACGACGCCGTCGAATTCATCCGCGCCACCGCCGCGCTCGGCAGCGAGACCGTGTTCCTGATCGAGCACGACAACGGACCGGTCGGCATGGCCGGCATCGACCGCTCCACGCCTGACAATGCCGAGCTCGGCTTCTGGCTCGGTGTCGAACATTGGGGCCAGGGCTTTGCCACGGAGGCCGCGCGCGGCGCGATCGACTTCTTCTTCGAGGAGTTCGAGGACGACCACCTCTATGCCGGCGCGCGCGTCACCAACCCGTCGTCGCGCAACGTACTGGAAAAGTGCGGCTTCCAGTGGAGCGGCGTCCAGCTGCATCGTTTCCTGGCGCTGGGGTCTTCAACGCCCGTCGATTGCTTCCGCCTCTCGCGCGGCGTGTGGGCCTCGCTGAAGAGCTGGAGCAGTGCGCGGCGGATGAGGTAGGCACTACGCCGGCGGATTCACCTCTCCGCTGGGCCGGCCGAGAGCCCGCTCCCGCAAGTAGATGTAGAAGCCGGCGCCGATGATGATGGCGGCGCCGACGATGGTGGCGACCTGCGGCACGTCGCCGAACACGACAAAACCGAAGATCACGGCCCAGACGATCATCGAGTATTGATAGGGCACCACCACGCTCGCCGGCGCGAGCTTGAGCGAGCGGTTGACGCAGAACAGCGCCGTCACCGAGACGCATCCCGCCAGCGCGAAGAACACGAGGCTGCCCGGGGTCGGCGGCACCCAGTGGAAAGCCGACAGCACAGCACCGAGCGAAAACGTGCCGATGAATTGCGAGGATGCCATCACGATGTCGGGCGTCTTGCGCAGGCTGCGGGTGATCAGCATCAGGGTTGCAAACGACAGGCTGCCGCCGAGCGCGATCAGCGCCGGCAGGCTGACGGTCTGCGCCGACGGCCGCAGCGCGATCAGCACGCCGCAGAAGCCGACCAAAATCGCAGTCCAGCGCCGCCAGCCGACGCGCTCGCGCAAGAAGATCGCCGACATCGCGGTGACGAAGATGGGGCCGGCGAGATAATAGGTGATGACGTCAGCGAGCGGCAGATAGACGGTCGCGAGGAAGAAAGCGGCGACCTCCAGCGTCGACAGCGTGACGCGAAGCAGCTGGAGCCTCGGCCGCTCCAGATGCAGGAACTGGTGACGCTGCCGCCAGATCAGCGGCGACAGCAGCAACAGCGCCGCGCACGCGCGAAGAAAAAGCAGCTGCCCGACCGAATAAGTCCCGACCAGGAACTTGCCCATGGCGTCGCCGAACGAGAACATGAAGATCGACAGCACCATCAGCGCAATGCCGGCCAGCCGCGCCGAGCGCTCGTCATAGGCGGAGAGATTCTTGAACAGGGGCATCGAGCGCCGTTTTAATGACGCAGGCGCCCGCGACAAGCCCGCGCAAGGCAAATTGAACGGATTGTCGCACTCTTCGCGCCGCGGTAGCGATAGGCGCCGCACCGATGAAAGAGCCAAGAAGAGAGCCAAGCCATGACCGACTTCGACCCGGCCCAGCATCGCATGATCACCGCGCAACGCTGGTTTGAGGATTTCGTGGTCGGAGAGCGCTTCGTGCTGCCGAGCCGCACGCAGACCTCGGCGGTGTTCGCGGCGTTCCAGACTGCGAGCGGCGACACCCACCCGGTGCACTATGACGTCGAATATTGCCGCAGCCGCGGCATGCCGCATCTGCTCGCCCACGGCTTCCAGACTCTGATCCACACCGCGCCCGGCGCGGGCCTGTTTCCGTTCATGGTCGAGGAGTCCCTGGTCGGCTTCCTCGAGCAATCGAGCCGGTTCCTCAAGCCGGTCTTTGCCGACGACACGATTTATCCCGCGCTCGAGGTCACCGAGCTCGTGCCGGGACGGACGACCGGGGCGGTCACGCTCAAAAGCACCGTGTTCAACCAGCGCAGGGAACTGGTGCTTGAAGGCATGCAGAAATTCCTGATCCGCCGCCGGCCGGCTGGTTAAGCAAGGGGCGAAATTCGCGGAAATTCGGCCGATTTGCGGACACGTCCGGGTTGCCGCGCGGGACCGGCTGGCCTACCTATGGCCCATGAAATTCCTCGACGAAGCAAAGGTCTATATCCGCTCCGGTGACGGCGGGAACGGCTGCGTGGCGTTCCGCCGCGAGAAGTTCATCGAATTCGGCGGCCCCTCCGGCGGCAATGGCGGCCGCGGCGGCAGTGTCATCCTCGAAGTCGCCGACGGGCTCAACACGCTGATCGACTACCGCTACCAGCAGCATTTCAAGGCCCAGAAGGGCGAGAATGGCGCAGGTTCGGACCGCCACGGCGCCAACGGCAAGCCAATCACGCTGAAGGTCCCCATGGGCACGCAGATCTTCGACGAAGATCGCGAGACGCTGATCCACGACTTCACCAATGTCGGCGAAAAGTTCGTGCTCGCCGAGGGCGGCAATGGCGGCTTCGGCAACGCGCATTTCAAATCCTCGACCAACCGCGCGCCGCGCAACGCCAATCCCGGCCAGCCCGGCGAAGAGCGCTGGATCTGGCTGCGGCTGAAGCTGATCGCGGATGCTGGCCTTGTCGGTCTGCCCAATGCCGGCAAGTCGACCTTCCTCTCCAAGGTCAGCGCGGCCAAGCCGAAGATCGCCGACTATCCCTTCACCACGCTGCATCCGCAGCTCGGCGTCGTGAACTCCGACGGCCGCGAATTCGTGCTGGCCGACATTCCCGGTCTCATCGAGGGCGCGCATGAAGGCGCCGGACTCGGCGACCGCTTCCTCGGCCATGTCGAGCGCTGCCGCGTGCTGCTGCATCTCGTCGATGCGACCTGCGAACACGCCGGCAAGGCCTACAAGACGGTGCGCACGGAGCTCAATGCCTATGGCGGGCTGCTCACCGACAAGATCGAGATCGTCGCGCTGAACAAGATCGACGCGGTCGAGCCGGACGAGTTGAAGAAGCAGAAGGACCGGCTGAAGCGCGCCGCGAAGAAGACACCGCTGCTGCTCTCAGGCATCACCGGCGAGGGCGTCAAGGAAGCGCTCCGCGCGCTGGTGGATGTGATCGGCGAGGCCCCGGTCTCGGCCAAGGCCAAGAGCGCGGCCGAAGCGGAGCCGTGGTCGGCCTGATCCCGTCGCGCTTGTCTTCGCGCCCTCGATAGCGCAGCATCCAGCCATCAAGACACGGCAGGGATGACGCATGGCGCGCGCGAAGAACGTTCTCTGGATCATGTGCGACCAGCTTCGCTATGATTATCTCGGCTGCACCGGCCATCCCACGCTGAAGACGCCGAACATCGACGCCATGGCGAAGCGCGGCGTGCTGTTCAGCAAGGCTTACGTGCAGTCACCGATCTGCGGTCCGTCGCGGATGTCGTTCTACACCGGGCGCTACATGCGCTCGCACGGCTCGCACTGGAACGGCTGGCCGCTGCGGGTCGGCGAACCCACGCTCGGCGATCACCTCAAGAAGATCGGCGTGCGCAACGTGCTGGTCGGCAAGACCCACATGGCGCCCGATCTCGAAGGCATGAAGGCGCTCGGCATCCCGCCGGAATCGATGATCGGCGTGCACGTCGCCGAATGCGGTTTCGAGCCTTATGAGCGTGATGACGGCCTGCACCCGACGGGCCGGCCACGCCCGAAATACGACGAGTATCTGCGCCAGCAGGGTTTTGAAGCCACCAACCCGTGGGAGCATTGGGCCAATTCAGGTGCAGCGGAAGACGGCTCGTTGCAGAACGGCTGGCTGCTGGTGCATGCCGACAAGGCTGCGCGCGTGCCGGACGAGCATTCCGAGACGCCCTACATGACGCGCCGCGCGATGGATTTCATCGGCGAGGCCGAGACCGACGGCCGGCCGTGGTGCCTGCATCTGTCCTACATCAAGCCGCACTGGCCCTATATCGCGCCCGAACCCTATGCCAGCATGTATTCCACGGACGACATGATTCCGGTGATCCGGTCCGAGCGCGAGCGACAAAATCCGCATCCGGTGTTCGGCGCCTATATGGACATGCGCTACTCCCGCAACATGGCGCGCGACGATGCCCGCGAGAAGGTGATCCCGACCTATATGGGCCTGATCACCCAGATCGATGATCAGATGGGCGTGCTGATGAAGTTTCTGGAGGAGCGTGGCCTGCTCGAAACCACCATGATCGTGTTCACCTCCGATCACGGCGATTATCTCGGCGATCACTGGATGGGCGAGAAGGATCTGTTCCACGAGCAGTCGGCCAGGATTCCGCTGATCGTCATCGATCCCTCCAGGGAAGCCGACGCGACGCGCGGCACGCGCAGCGATGCGCTGGTCGAAGGCATCGATCTCGCGCCGACCTTCGTCGATTATTTCGGCGGCAAGGTGCCCGGACATATTCTCGAAGGCCGCTCACTGCTGCCGCTGCTGCGTGGGCCGACGCCGGGCGATTGGCGCAAGGTGGCGTTCTCCGAATACGACTACGCCATGCAGGACGTGCGGCTGAAGCTGAACCAGCCGATCGAGCGCTGCCGCCTGTTCATGGTGTTTGACGGCCGCTGGAAGTACATCCACGCCTCCGGCTTCCGCCCGATGCTGTACGACCTCGAAACCGATCCGGAAGAGTTTTTGGATCGCGGCGACGATCCGGAGTGTGCGGGCGTCATCGCGCGATTGCAGGCAGAACTGTTCGATTGGGCGCTGCATCCCAACGACCACATCACCACGCCCCGCGAGAAGATCGCGAACTATGCGGATAACCAGCTCCAGGTGAAGGGCGGCATTTTGATCGGCATCTGGGATGAAGCCGAGCTCGCGTCGATCAAGGACGGCATCGCACAGCGCGCGAAGATGTAATCCTCATGGTAAGGAGGCGCGAAAGCGCCGTCTGGCGGACGATGCTTCGGATCGCCGCGAGAACCATGCAGGCCCCGCTGCAGCAGCTCGGCCTTCATCCTTCGAGACGCGCGGAAGAGCGCGCTCCTCATGAGGGGAGAGAACGCGCTGCGTTTCTCAATTCTCGATCTTGTACCCCGTCGCCTTCACGATCGGCTGCCAGAACGCCGTGTTCGCTGCGAGCTCCTTGGTCAGTCCGTCCGCGTTGCTGCCGACCGGAATCAGTCCGATCGCCGTAAGCTTCTCCTTCACCTCGGGCTTGGCAAGCGCGGCACTCGCGACCTCGCCGAGCTTGCTCGCGAACTCCGGCGGGCTGCCGGCGGGAAGCCACATGCCGTACCAGGCATCCGCGACGAGATCGATGCCGCTTTCCTTCAGCGTCGGGACGTCGGGCGCGAACGGCGACCGGTCCGCGCTCGAGACCGCGATCATCTTCACCCCCTTGGCGCGATGCTGCGGCAGCGCATCGGCCAATGTCGTGATCCCGAACGAGATGTGGCCGCCGATGAGATCGTTGAGGATCGGCGCGCTGCCGCGATAGGGCACGCGCGTCAGGGGAATGCCGAGATCCTTCTCCAGCTTCGAGCCGGCAAAATGCGGAATGGTGCCGTTGCTCGGCACGCCAAACGACGTCTTGTCCGGGTGCGCCTTCAGCCACGCCACGAATGCCTTGAAATCGGCGACATCGACCCCCGGACCGACCACGAGCGCGAATTCGAACCGTGCCAGCAGCGACACCGGCATGAAGTCCTTGGCCGTGTCGAAACTCGGCGTCGTCTCGACCATCGGCAGCAGGTACATCGTGGGGCCCGTCGTCACCAGCACCATGCTGCCGTCGGGGCTGCCACCCTTCACCGATTTGATGCCGATCAGGCCGTCGCCGCCGGTGCGGTTCTCGACCACGATGGTCCGTTGCAGCACCGGCGCGATCTCCTGCGCGATCAGGCGGCACAGCGTATCGCCGCCCGCCCCCGCCGCGAACGGAAAGATGATTTTGGTCAGCCCGGCCTGCGCCTGAGCTCCACCCGCCTGCGCGAGCAGCGGCAGCCCGAGACATCCGGCCATGAATTTGCGGCGGTCCATTCGTATCCTCGTTGAGCCCATGATCGTTGGTAGCAATTAGAGCCGGGCGGGCGTCCCGGACAAGGCCGACCTTGGTGCCATTTACCACGTCGGCCGCCTTGCGCCGGCCATCGTCCTGCTGCAAAAGCAGGCCTTGTCGGCGCCGCCTTTTCGCTCCGCCGTTTCCCGATGAAAAGCAATTCGTTGCACGCGCCATGGCCAGCCCTGAACTCAGTCAATTCCGCCGCATCGTCGTCAAGGTCGGCTCCGCGCTGCTGGTCGATTCCGACAAGGGCGAGGTGCGGGCATCGTGGCTCGCCGCGCTCGCCGACGACATGGCCAAGCTGCACCGGGAAGGCCGCGATGTCCTCGTCGTGTCCTCGGGCTCGATCGCGCTCGGCCGCAGCCGGCTCAAGCTGCCGCGCGGGCCGCTGAAGCTGGAGGAGAGCCAGGCCGCAGCGGCCGTAGGCCAGATCGAACTGGCTCGGATCTGGTCCGAGGTGCTCGGCGCGCATGGCATCGGCGCAGGCCAGATTTTGGTGACGCTCCAGGACACCGAGGAGCGCCGCCGTTATCTCAACGCCCGCTCCACCATCGGCAAGCTGCTCGAGTGGCGCGCCATCCCCGTGATCAACGAGAACGATACGGTCGCCACCAACGAAATCCGCTACGGCGACAATGACCGCCTCGCCGCGCGCGTCGCCACCATGGCGAGCGCCGATTTGCTCGTGCTGCTGTCCGACATCGACGGGCTCTACGACGCGCCGCCGAAGAACAATCCCAACGCCAAGCTCATTCCTGTCGTCGATAGCATATCCTCGGAGATCGAGGCGGTGGCAGGAGACGCCGAGTTCGAATTGTCGCGCGGCGGCATGCGCACCAAGGTCGAGGCGGCCAAGATCGCCACAACCGGCGGCACGCATATGCTGATCGCGTCCGGCAAGATCGAGCATCCCCTGCAGGCGATCGCCAATGGCGGCCGCTGCACCTGGTTCCTGACGCCTGCCAATCCGATCACCTCGCGAAAACGCTGGATCGCGGGCACGCTGGAGCCGAAGGGCACGCTGACCATCGACGCCGGCGCGGTGACGGCGCTGCGTGCCGGCGCCAGCCTGCTACCGGCCGGCGTGATCAAGGTCGAGGGCCAGTTCGCCCGCGGCGACGCCGTGATCGTCCGCGGTCCCGACACCAGCGAGGTCGGCCGCGGCTTGATCGCCTATGACGCCGAAGTCGCCGAGCGGATCAAGGGACGCTCGTCTCCGGACGTGATGTCCATCCTCGGCATCAGCGGGAGGTCCGAGATGATCCACCGCGACGACCTGGTCGTGGGTGGGTAAGCTCCCCACCGGCCGTTTTTCGCGAAATTTGCTAGGCCAATGACCTAGCCGGCACGCGGCCGGGAGACCAGCCATACCCTCCCCGCCCTTCGCAAAAGCGGGATTTCCGTGCTAGGACACCATCTTAGCAGAAGGTTGAACTTCCCATGGCCGCCCCCCTCAAAGCCCTCGACGGCAATGCCGATCTCCAGGCGCTGATGTCCGATCTTGGCACCCGTGCCCGCGCTGCTGCGCGCGTGCTGGCGCTGGCGCCGCCGGAGCAGAAGAACCGGGCGATCGAGGCCATGGCGCGTGCGATCCGCAACAACGCCGCCGCCATTCTCGCCGCCAATGCCGACGATGTCGCGGAAGCCCGCGCGTCCAGCAACATGACCGCCTCCTTCATCGACCGCCTGACGCTGACACCGGCGCGGGTCGAAGCCATGGCAGAAGGCATCGGCATCGTGCGCGGCATCGCCGATCCGATCGGTGTCGTCACCGAGAGCTGGCAACGGCCGAACGGCATGACCATCGAGCGCGTGCGGGTGCCGCTCGGGGTCGTCGGCGTGATCTTCGAGAGCCGGCCGAACGTTGCTGCAGATGCCGGCGTGCTCTGCCTGAAATCCGGCAACGCCGTGATCCTGCGCGGCGGCTCGGACAGTTTTCGGTCGTGCCGCGCCATCCATGATTGCCTCGTCCAGGGCCTGCGTGAAGCAGGGCTGCCCGAAGCCGCAATCACGCTGGTGCCGACGCGCGACCGTGCGGCGGTCGGCATGATGCTGTCCGGCCTCAACGGCGCCGTCGACGTGATCGTGCCGCGTGGGGGCAAGAGCCTCGTTGCGCGCGTCGAGGCGGAAGCACGCGTGCCGGTGTTCGCGCATCTCGAAGGCGTCAACCACGTCTATATCGATGCCAGCGCTGATCTTGCCATGGCAAAGTCGATCGTGCTCAACGCGAAGATGCGCCGCACCGGCGTCTGCGGCGCGGCCGAGACGCTGCTGGTCGATCGCGCTGCCGCTGCGAAGAACCTGAAGCCGCTGGTCGAGATGCTGATCGAGGCTGGCTGCGAGGTGCGCGGCGACGAGACGGTGCAAGGCACGGATGCACGCGTAAAACCTGCGAGCGGAGATGACTGGGACACCGAATATCTCGACGCGATCATTGCGGCGAAGGTGGTTGACGGCGTCGATGGCGCGATCGCGCACATCCAGAACCACGGCTCGCATCACACCGATGCGATCGTGAGCGAGAACGACGTCGCCGCGAAGAAATTCCTGAGTGAAGTCGATTCAGCGATCGTGCTGCACAACGCCTCGACGCAGTTCGCCGATGGCGGCGAGTTCGGCTTCGGCGCCGAGATCGGCATCGCGACTGGAAGATTTCATGCCCGCGGCCCGGTCGGAGCCGAGCAGCTGACGAGCTTCAAGTATCGCGTCCACGGCACAGGGCAGACGCGGCCGTAAGTCATGTCGCGAGGCGCGGGCATTGAGTAACAATTTCGTCGCGCCACGTTTCTTTGCGCAGGCCATACCGCCCTCGACCTCCGGCATGCGCATTGGGCTGCTCGGCGGCTCGTTCAATCCGCCGCACCAGGCTCATCGGGCCATCAGCCAGTTCGCGCTGAAACGCCTTCAGCTCGATCGCGTGTGGTGGCTGGTGACGCCAGGCAATCCGCTGAAGGAGAACGGCACTCTGCCCGAGCTCGGCGAGCGCATGCGAGCCGCGCACGACGTCGCCAACGATTCCAGGATCGAGGTGAGCTGTCTCGAATCCGTCATTCGCACGCGCTACACTATCGACACGATCAACACCTTGCGCCGCCGTCTCAGTGGCTTGCGCTTTGTCTGGATTATGGGCGCCGATAACCTCGCTCAGTTCCACCGTTGGCAGCACTGGCGGCGCATCGCCGACCAGGTGCCGATTGCGGTCATCGATCGCCCGCCGCAGAGTTTTCGCGCCCTCGCCTCGCCCGCCGCCCAAGCGCTTGCGCGCTATCGCCTGCCCGAGAATAAGGCAGCATTGCTTGCGGATCAGCCGGCGCCGGCCTGGGTTTTTCTGACCGGATTGAAGCTGAACCTCTCCTCAACGGGCTTACGGAACCCGGATGGGAGTTGGAAAGGTCCGTAGTGAGACGGACTGTGCGGAAGTAGTGTGGAGTTTGGGGCTCTCTGGCATATTGAAACCCTTAACCCCACATGATGTAGTGTAACCAGCGAAGGCCGGATTCGGCGTTCGCGATACAGTGAAAGGAATGGTCCCTGGCCACGTCTGTATTGTCCAAGTCTGTCAAACCGAAGTCTGTTTTACCCAAGGCGACGAAACCGGCGCGTAAAACATCGACCAAAGCTGCGGCCTTGAAGGCGGAACCCGACGCCGACAAGACGCTGAGCCTGATCCTCTCCCGCCTCGATGACATGAAGGCGGAAGAGACGGTCACGATCGACCTTCGCGGCAAATCGGCATACTCCGACTACATGATCGTCACCACGGGCCGGGCCAACCGGCACGTTGGCGCGATCGCGGAGAACGTCACGAAGAGCCTCAAGGAAACCGGCATCAAGAACATCCATGTCGAGGGCATGCCCAATTGCGACTGGGTGCTGATCGATTCCGGCGATGTGATCGTGCACGTGTTCAGACCCGAGGTCCGTGAGTTCTACAATCTCGAGAGATTGTACACGCAGGGCCCAGGGGCGGCGAAGGCGATCTAGAGCCACAGGCCGATTACGAATCGGCTGACGCGCATGCTAGCGTCGTGCGCGCGCGAGATGCGCGCGGTCTTGAAAACGCGACTCTGAAGACATCATGCGTGTTGCTGTCATTGCGGTGGGCCGGCTGAAGCAGGGCCCCGAACGGGAGCTTGCCGACCGCTATTTCGAGCGGTTCGACGAGGCCGGCCGCAAGCTCGGATTCCGCGAGCTCTCCATCCACGAAATTCCCGAAAGCCGCGCGCGCGACACCACGACGCGGATGACCGAAGAAGCCGCGGCGATCTCCGCGCATATTCCCGAGAAATCGATCCTGGTGGCGCTGGACGAGCGCGGCCAGAATCTCGATTCCACCGTATTCGCACGGAATCTCGGGCGCTGGCGCGACGAGGGCGCCGGTCATACTATCTTCGTGATCGGAGGGGCGGACGGACTTTCGCCCGAATTGCGCCGTAAGGCCAAGCTCGCGATCGCGTTCGGCTCTGCGACCTGGCCGCATCAAATGGTCCGCGTCATGCTTCTGGAACAGCTTTATCGGGCCGCCACCATTCTGGCCGGCCATCCCTATCACCGCGCGTGATGCGCGCCACAACGAGCACCTTTGCCGAAGCGATGCGAGCTCCAATTCTCCACCTGCTGCTGATTACAGGCTGCGCCGGCGCAAGCCTCGCGCAAGCTCAGACGCCATCGCCGGCGCCGCAGACCGCAGCCATTTCGCCCGACGCCATCAAGCAGCGCGAGCAGGAGCTCGAGGCCGCACGCGCGAGCAAGAAGAGCGCGGAAGAGGCGCAGGCCAAGCTCAAGGCCGAGATCTCCTCGCTCGGCCAGGATCGCACCCAGCTCAATCAGCAATTGATCGACACCGCCGCCAATGTCCGCTCCGTCGAGACCAAGATCGACGAGGCCGCAGCGCGGCTGAAGACGCTGAACGGCCGCGAGCAGGAGATGCGCGCCTCGCTTGATTCGCGCCGCGCCGACATCGTCGAGGTGCTGGCGGCCTTGCAGCGCGCCGGTCGGCGTACGCCGCCGGCGCTCTTGGTGCGGCCCGAAGATGCGCTGCAATCCCTGCGCACCGCCATGCTGCTCGGTGCCGTCGTGCCGGAACTGCGCGGCCGCGCCGAGAAGATTGTGGGCGAGCTCGGCGAGCTCGTGGCCCTGCGCAAGAACATCGCCGCAGAACGCGACCAGCTCGCCTCCGACCGCGACAGGGCCCGCAACGACCAGAACCGGCTCACCGCGCTGGTCGACGAGCGGCAGCGACAGCAGGCGTCGCGCGAAAAGGACCTCGACGCCGAGAATTCGCGCGCGATCACGCTGTCAAAGCAGGTCGGCGATCTCCAGGGGCTGATCGCCAAGATGGAGCAGGACGTGCAAAGCGCCGCCAAGGCAGCTGAGAAGGCGGCCGAGGCTGCAAGGCAGGCCGAGGCAAAGGCAGCCGCCAATGCCAAGCCCGGTCCGGCCGCATTCAAGGA
The DNA here is from genome assembly GCA_963819355.1 of uncultured Alphaproteobacteria bacterium. Classification (GTDB taxonomy): domain Bacteria; phylum Pseudomonadota; class Alphaproteobacteria; order Rhizobiales; family Xanthobacteraceae; genus Bradyrhizobium. The sequence goes on from CAWFVZ010000026.1 coordinate 24,347, forward strand.
CCGCTCCCGGACCACCCCGGCAATCCTGTTCGCCTCGGCAAAGGGGCTCCTGCCGCTCCCGGTTAACGGTAACAGGATCAGGGACTTTGGCGGTTCCGACGGGGTCGGCGGGGTGCAGAAGGGCATTTCGCTGGCCACCCGGCCCGGCTCCCAGGTCACAACGCCGTGTGACGGCTGGGTGGTCTATGCCGGCCCGTTCCGCAGCTATGGACAACTCTTGATCCTCAATGCCGGGGGCGGGTATCATGTCCTGATCGCCGGGATGGAGCGCATTTCGGTAAACATCGGACAGTTTGTACTCACGGGAGAGCCGGTCGCGACCATGGGGTCGACATCTCAAGTCGCCTCCATTCTCGCTACGAACGCGAGTCAACCTGTGTTGTATGTCGAGTTCCGCAAAGACGGCACTCCAATCGATCCAGGCCCATGGTGGGCCGCAAATGAAGGCGAGAAGGTTCGCGGATGATGCGCAAGACTTCAGTTATCCTGCTCAGCGCGGCCACCGGTGCGGCGCTGACGCTGTTCGTGACCCAGCCGCGCGCGGTGTTCATGGGCTCCAGCGCGCGAGCCGCGACCGCGGACACCTATCGCCAGCTCAACCTGTTCGGTGACGTCTTCGAGCGCGTGCGCTCCGACTATGTCGAGAAGCCCGACGACACCAAGCTGATCGAATCCGCCATCAGCGGCATGCTCTCCGGCCTCGATCCGCATTCGAGCTACATGGACGCCAAGAGCTTCCGCGACATGCAGGTGCAGACCCGCGGCGAGTTCGGCGGCCTCGGCATCGAGGTCACGATGGAAGACGGCCTGATCAAGGTGGTCTCGCCGATCGACGATACGCCCGCGTCGCGCGCGGGCGTCATGGCCAACGACATCATCACCAATCTCGACGACGAGGCGGTGCAGGGCCTGACCCTGAACCAGGCGGTCGAGAAGATGCGCGGGCCCGTCAACACCAAGATCAAGCTCAAGATCGTCCGCAAGGGCCAGGACAATCCGATCGACGTCACGCTGGTGCGCGACAACATCCGCGTCCGTTCGGTGCGCGCGCGCATCGAGGCCGACGATATCGGCTATATCCGCATCACCACCTTCAACGAGCAGACCACCGAGGGCCTGAAGAAGGAGGTCGCGAACCTCTCGACCCAGATCGGCGACAAGCTCAAGGGCTACATCATCGACCTCCGCAACAATCCGGGCGGCCTGCTCGAGGAGGCCGTCACCGTGTCCGACTCGTTCCTGGAGAAGGGCGAGATCGTGTCGACCCGCGGCCGCAATGCCGAGGAGACCCAGCGGCGCACCGCGCATGCAGGCGACCTGACCAAGGGCAAGCCGGTCATCGTGCTGGTCAACGGTGGCTCGGCCTCGGCGTCCGAAATCGTCGCCGGCGCGCTGCAGGACCACAAGCGCGCGACCATCGTTGGCACGCGCTCGTTCGGCAAAGGCTCTGTGCAGACCATCATCCCGCTCGGCTCGGGCAACGGCGCGCTGCGTCTGACCACGGCGCGCTACTACACGCCGTCCGGCAAGTCGATCCAGGCCAAGGGCATCGTGCCCGATATCGAAGTGCTGCAGGACGTGCCGGATGAGCTGAAGTCGCGCACCGACACCAAGGGCGAGGCTTCGCTGCGCGGCCATCTCAAGAACGACGGCGACGAGAAGACCGGCTCGCAGTCCTATGTCCCGCCGGACGCCAAGGACGACAAGGCGCTCAAGATGGCCGATGACCTGCTCCACGGCATCAAGAACAGCGCTTCCGCGGCGCCAACGCCGAGTGGCGACAACAAGGGCACGCCCACGGACAAGCCCAAAGCGGCGAACTGAGCGCGACCGACGCGATCTGACGAGAAGGGCGGCTCCAGGAGCCGCCCTTTTTGCTCGGAACTCCAGTCGTCCCGGCCTATCCCGGCCTGCCGCCGCTTGACCTCGGCGTGGTATCGTCGACATCAGTGATTCGGGATCGCGCATGACTGAAACGGCCGATGATCTGAGCGCCCCGCTCGGACAGGACAAGCCGCGCCGGAAACGGCGGTTGCGGCTGCCGTTCACGGCCACTCAGGTGCTGGCCGTCGTGCTCGGCCTGTTCCTGGTCGGCTTTGCCGGCTTCGCCATCTTCAACAAGGACCCTTTCGGCGGCGAGCCCATGACGCGGATCGCGATCCGTGATCCCAAGGGCGCTGACAAGACCGCCGACGAGAGGCCGGCCGCCGGCCACGGCGAAGAGCATGGGCAAGACAGCAGGCGCGAGACCAAGGAGGCGCCGAAAGAGACCGCTTCCGGCGAGCACAAGACCGTCACCATGATCGACGGTTCCACCGGCGCACGCCACGACGTGGTGATCGGCGGTGGCGACACCGCCGACAAGGGCGAGGCGGCCTCCGCTGCGCCGGCCGTCATGGTCGGGATCGACCCGAAACTGCTGGAGAAGTCGCGTTACGGCATGATCCCCGTGGTCGCCGGCGATCTGAAACCCTTCAACGTCTATGCAGCCGATGCCGACCGCACCAAGGCCGCAAAAATGCCGGTGGTGGCAATCGTGATCGGCGGCCTCGGCGTCGGCGCCGCCAAGACCACCGATGCGATCATGAAGCTGCCGGGCGCCGTGACGCTGGCCTTCACCCCCTATGGCGCCGATCCCGGCAAGCTCGCCGAGCGCGCCCGCGCCCAGCGCCACGAGATCTTCCTGCAGATCCCGATGGAGCCCTACGACTTCCCCGACAACGATCCGGGACCGCAGACGCTGCTGACCTCGCTGAGCGCCGACCAGAACACCGACCGGCTCTACTGGCACCTGAGCCGGATGCAGGGCTATGCCGGTATCACCAATTTCATGGGCGCCCGCTTCGTGGCGACCGACGCGGCGATGCAGCCGATCATCCGCGAGGCCTCCAAGCGCGGGCTCGGCTTCTTCGACGACGGCTCCTCGCCCCGCAGCATCGCGCCGCAGGCGGCTGCGAGCCTGGCAGTGCCGTTCGGCAAGGGCGATATCGCGCTCGACGCGGTGCCGACCCCGACCGAGATCGACCGCGCCCTGAACAAGCTCGAATCGACCGCGCGGGAGCGCGGGGTCGCCATCGGCACCGCCTCAGCGCTGCCCGTCTCGATCGAGCGGGTCGGCGCCTGGATCAAGACATTGAGCGACCGAGGTATCCTTTTGGTGCCATTGACAAGCGCGATGCTGAAATCAAAATCCAGCTAAATCAACGAATTGGTACGCCACAGGCTCCAGGGCCCGACAGGCCTGCCGGCAGCACGCGAGAGGTTTGGCGGAATGGCACGTTACGAGGATCTGCCCTACCGAACCTGCGTCGGCGTGATGCTGATCAACCCGAAGGGCCTGGTGTTCATCGGCCGCCGCGCCGGCGGCATCGAGCATGTGGACGACACCCATGTCTGGCAGATGCCGCAGGGCGGCGTCGATCCCGGCGAGGACACCTGGGACGCCGCGAGACGCGAGCTCTACGAAGAGACCAGCGTGCGCTCGGTCGAGCGGCTCGGCGAGGTGCCTGACTGGCTGATCTACGACATTCCGCGCACGGTCGCCGGGCGCGCCTGGAAGGGCCGCTACCGCGGTCAGCGCCAGAAATGGTTCGCGGTGCGCTTCACCGGCAAGGATAGCGAGATCAACGTCGAGAAGCCCGGTGGCGGCGGCCACAAGGCCGAATTCGTAAGCTGGCGCTGGGAGCCGATGAAGAACCTGACCGAGCTGATCATTCCGTTCAAGCGCCCGGTCTACGAGCGCGTGGTGAAGGAATTTTCCGCACTCGCGGATAAATAAATCGAATTGTCATCCCGGCTTCGGTGCTAATGCATCGCCGGAATGATGATGAGAGATCCACGCGTGACGAATGAAAAACCCTACCGTCCTAATGTCGGGATCGCGCTGTTTAACGCCGATGGCCGTGTGCTGATCGGGCACCGCTTCAAGGGCGACGGCCCCGAGATCATCCTGCCGGGGCTCGACTGGCAGATGCCGCAAGGCGGTGTCGACGAGGGCGAGATCTTGCGCGATGCCGCCATGCGCGAGCTCTGGGAAGAGACCAGTGTCCGTAGCGCCGACTATCTCGGCGAGACAGATTGGCTCACTTACGAATTCCCGCCCTATGACGGACCACAGACGCACCGGCTGGCGAAGTTTCGCGGCCAACGCCAAAAATGGTTCGCGCTGCGCTTCACCGGCCGCGACGACGAGATCGACCCGCTGACGCCGCGCAACGGCCAGCCGGCGGAGTTCGATGCGTGGCGCTGGGAGCGCCTCGACCGCGTCGCCGACCTCGTGGTGCCGTTCCGCCGTGACGTCTACCGCGCGGTGGCGCAGCAGTTCGCGGCCTTCGGAAACTGAAATCGCGAAAACAACCCCATGCACAGTAGCCGGCCACTGTCGGCGCACGGCTCTGTGGTCTTAACGAAGCAGCGGACACGTCAGGCAAAATCAGCGGGAGCGCGCAGCGTTCGCGCTAATTGGTCGGCCCGACCGTAAACGGACCGATTGCGATCACGTGGCAGTCGCTGTCGTGCTTGACGCAATCGGCGAGCGCCGCGTTGACGGCGGTGTGCTCGTCGGCGGCTTTCAGGCCGAGGCCGGGACGGCCCGCGGTGCCGACGGCGACCGCATTCCAGCCCATGCCATCGCCGAGCTTGCGCACCACGTCGTCGCGCGCATCGGCCACGATCGAGGAATTGCTCGCGGCGTGGAAGAAGCCGTTGATCCTGAGCAGGGTCGGAATCGGCACGACGAAATTGTCGTCGACCGCCACGATCATGCAGGCAGTGCCGGCGATCGCGCCGCAGGAACTCCAGCGAACGCCGTGTCGTCTCGTCGACCGACGATGCCCCCATCACCATGAAATATTGTCCGTTCGGGCCGAGCGCGACCGAACGCGATTTCGCTGCCGGGACATACATGTTCTCGACGCGGACTTTGGCCTGGTCACGCAGCATCGGAAAATCCTTCGACACGAAGGGACGCTCGATCATGGTGTCGTGCCGAACCCAGGGCTGCGGCGGCATCGGCGGCCTGCCGTGCGTGTAGACGACATTGTTGCCGACCGCATAGAGCTCGCAGCGCCGCGGCGATTGCGCGGCATCCGCGCGCTTCTGGCACTGATCGAGCGCGGCATTGCGCGCGGCCTCCTCGTTCGGCTGATTGAGCGCGGCGCCGGTGAAGCCGCCGACGTTCAGGGCGAACGCCTTGTAATCGCCGGCGGGGGAATATTCGTTGCTGAGATAGTTGCGCAGGCGCTCGCCGATGAACGGCACCGCGTCCACGGGGATCTTGCCGCCAGATGCGGCCGGCGGTGACAGGCATCGGTGTCGCAGCGGCCATCTGTGTTCGGCGTCGGCATGGGCATCGGCGCCTTCGCGGCCATCGTCGGCGTCGGGCTGGGCGTCACCACGGCCACAGGGCTCGGCGCGGGCGCCGCCGCGGTGGATGGCAACTGCGTGGTCTCGAGCTTGGTGAAATAGAGGAAGCCGCCGACGCCGATTGCGACGACGGAGACCACACCGACCACCAGCGGCCACATCCAGTTCGGCGCGGGTGTGGCCTTGGCGACCTTCTTCACCTGCGGCGTTGCGTAGCTGCCGTCCTCGCGCCGCATCGCCACCATATAGGCGTGCACCGGCGTCGGGATGTTCTTGACCTCCTGCGCGCCGATATCGGCGAACTGCACCGACAGCTTGTTGGCAACCTGCTCGTGCACGGCGCGGGAGACGCAGATGCCGCCGACTTCGGCAAGGCCTTCGAGCCGAGCCGCGATGTTGACGCCGTCGCCGAGCAGATCGCCGTCGCGCTCGACCACGTCGCCGATGGTGATGCCGATTCGGAACGACATCTGCCGGCTCGGCGGATAGGCCATGTTGCGGGTTCGGAGCGATTCCTGGATGTCGATCGCGCAGCGCACCGCGTCGACCGCGCTCGGGAATTCCGCGAGCACGGCATCGCCGGCGGTATTGAAGATGCGGCCGTTTGCCTTTGCGATGAAATCGTCGACGACGGAGCGATAGGATGCGAGACGCCGCAGCGTCTCTTCCTCGTCTTCCGCGACCAGCCTTGAATAACCGGCAATATCGGCTGCGAAAATCGCTGCGATCTTGCGCTTCATCTGCACTAGCCCCGGAACCTCTCTCGCGGCTGCAGAATGCCGCTATCGGCGGCGGTTCGCAACAAGGTTTCAGCGCCCGCCACGGCCGTGACGAGCGCTGAATTTGTTACGATTTTTCGACGAACGAGGGCGGCGTACCGAAGGCGCAAGAGCGCTTTAGTGCATCGCCGTCGAATTGAGCTGGTGCTGAATGCTCTTGTATTGGTCGAGCCGCTGGATGGCGCGATCGAGCTCGCCGCCTTCCTTCTCGGACAGCTTGGCTTCCATCTCCGCGATGGTCTCGGCGAACTGCGCGCGGTCAAGCTCGTCCAGCGACGTTGCGACATCGGCCAGCACTGTCAGTCCCTTCTCGGAGACCTCAGCGAGCCCGCCGAGCACGATGATTTTCTCGTGCTTGCCGCCGGTGGTGACGGTGAGGATGCCCGGCCGGATCGCGGCCACGACCGGCGCATGTCCCGCCAGCACGCCGAAGTCACCGTCATAGCCGGGGATATCGACCTGATCGACCTCGCCCGAGAATGCGAGCTTTTCCGGCGAAACGAGATCGAAGTGGAAGGTGGCCATGGAGAACGCCTTGCGAATGGTGAGTAGCGAATAGCGCGATGGCGAGTAGCGAATGGCGAATCAGACTTCTACGCGCCACTCCCTATTCGCTATTCGCCCTTAGGCAGCTTCGGCCGCCAGCTTCTTGCCCTTCTCGACCGCCTCTTCGATGGTGCCGACCATGTAGAAGGCGGCTTCCGGCAGGTGGTCATACTTGCCTTCGCAGAGGCCGCGGAAACCCTTGATGGTGTCCGCGAGGTCGACGAACTTGCCGGGCGAGCCGGTGAAGATTTCGGCGACGTGGAACGGCTGCGACAGGAAGCGCTCGATCTTGCGGGCGCGGGCCACCGTCAGCTTGTCCTCTTCCGAAAGCTCGTCCATGCCGAGAATGGCGATGATGTCCTGGAGCGACTTGTAGCGCTGGAGCACCTGCTGGACCTGACGCGCGGTGTCGTAGTGCTCCTGGCCGACGACGAGCGGCGAGAGCATGCGCGAGGTCGAGTTCGAGCGGGTCCACCGCGGGGTAGATGCCCTTTTCCGAGATCGCGCGCGACAGCACGGTGGTGGCGTCCAAATGCGCGAACGAGGTCGCGGGCGCCGGGTCGGTCAAGTCGTCGGCCGGCACGTAAATGGCCTGCACCGAGGTGATCGAGCCCTTCTGCGTGGTGGTGATGCGCTCCTGCAGCGCGCCCATGTCGGTGGCGAGCGTCGGCTGATAACCCACCGCCGACGGAATACGGCCGAGCAGCGCCGACACTTCCGAGCCGGCTTGCGTGAAGCGGAAGATGTTGTCGACGAAGAACAGCACGTCCTGGCCCTGGTCGCGGAAGTGCTCGGCGACGGTCAGGCCGGTGAGGCCGACGCGGGCGCGGGCGCCCGGCGGCTCGTTCATCTGGCCGAACACCAGCGCGCACTTCGACTTCACGCTCGGATCCGGATTGTGCGGATCGGCGTTGACCTTGGACTCGATGAACTCGTGATAGAGGTCGTTGCCCTCGCGGGTACGCTCGCCGACGCCGGCGAACACGGAGTAACCGCCGTGCGCCTTGGCGACGTTGTTGATCAGCTCCTGGATCAGCACGGTCTTGCCGACGCCGGCGCCGCCGAACAGGCCGATCTTGCCACCCTTCGCATAGGGAGCAAGCAGGTCGACGACCTTGATGCCGGTGACGAGAATTTCAGCTTCGGTCGACTGGTCGGTATAGCTCGGCGCTTCCTGGTGGATGGCGCGCTTGCCTTCAGACTGGATCGGGCCTGCTTCGTCGATCGGCTCGCCGATGACGTTCATGATGCGGCCGAGCGTGCCGGCGCCCACCGGAACCGCGATCGGCTGGCCGGTGTCGGTCACTTCCTGGCCGCGCACCAGACCTTCGGTCACGTCCATCGCGATCGTGCGCACGGTCAACTCACCGAGATGCTGCGCGACTTCCAGCACGAGGCGGATGCTGCCGTTCTTGGTTTCCAGCGAATTGAGAATGGCGGGCAGGTGGCCCTCGAACTGCACGTCGACGACTGCGCCCATGACCTGGGTGACGCGACCGATCTGGTTAGCTGCTGTGGCCATGAATAGCTCTCCTTCGAAATTCTGTACTTGAACGACCGTCGTTTGGTTCGTGCGTCAGACCGCCTCGGCGCCGGAGATGATCTCGATCAGCTCCTTGGTGATCTGGGCTTGACGGGTTCGGTTGTAGATCTGGGTTTGCTTGCGGATCATTTCGCCGGCGTTGCGGGTGGCGTTGTCCATCGAGCTCATCTGCGCGCCATAGAACGAGGCGTTGTTTTCCAGCAGCGCGCGGAAGATCTGCACCGCGAGATTGCGCGGCAGCAGGCGCGTGAGGATTTCGTCCTCTTCCGGCTCGTATTCGTACGACGTCGGCGGCGCATTCGCCGCCTGGCTCTTCCACCACCAGCGGAATGATCTGCTGCGCGGTCGGGATCTGCGCAATCACCGACTTGAAGCTGCGAATAGAACAGCGTGCAGACGTCGAATTCGCCGGCCTCGAAACGCGCCAGCACCTTCTTGGCGATGTCCTCGGCGTTGACGAAGCCGAGCTGGCGAACGCTGCGCAGGTCGAGGTGCTCGACGATCTGCTTGTCGAACAGACGGCGGAGCTGCTCATAGCCCTTGCGGCCGACGCAGAAGAACTTGACTTCCTTGCCCTGCGTTCATCAGCGTGAGTGCGCGCTCGCGCGCCAGGCGCACGATCGAGGAGTTGAAAGCGCCGGACAGGCCGCGCTCGCCGGTACAGACCAGCAGCAGATGCACCTGGTCCTTGCCGGTGCCGGCGAGCAGCGCCGGCGCGCCGGGCGAGCCCGCGGCGGCGGCGGCGATATTGGAGATCACCGCGCTCATCTTGTCGGCATAGGGCCGCGCCGCCTCGGCCGCTTGCTGGGCGCGGCGCAACCTGGACGCCGCGACCATCTGCATGGCCTTGGTGATCTTCTGCGTCGCCTTGGTGGAGGCGATGCGGACCCGCATGTCTTTAAGTGACGCCATTCTTCGTTCACCCCGGCGGTTCGATCCAGCGTCAGACCGCTAGCCTGTCCTGTCGTCATGCCCGGCCTTGTCCCGGGCATCACGTCTTGTCATCCACGCGGTGAGACGTGGATGGCCGGGACCAATGCAGAGGGCCCGGCCGTGACGGCCTTACGCAAAGCTCTTGGCGAAGCCTTCGACCACCGTCTTCAGCTTGGCCGCGGTATCGTCGGAGAGATCGCGGCTGTCGCGGATGGCATTGAGGATGTCGACGTTCTTGCCGCGCAGCAGCGACAGCAGACCGTCCTCGAACGCGCGCACCTTGTTGAGCGGAAGCGGATCGAGATAGCCGTTGGTGCCGGCCCAGATCACGCAGACCTGCTCTTCCATCTTCAGCGGCGAGAACTGCGGCTGCTTCAGCAGCTCGGTCAGGCGCGAACCGCGGTTGAGCAGGCGCTGGGTCGAGGCGTCGAGGTCGGAGCCGAACTGCGCGAACGCCGCCATTTCGCGGTACTGCGCCAGCTCGCCCTTGATCTTGCCGGCGACCTTCTTCATCGCCTTGGTCTGCGCCGACGAGCCGACGCGCGACACCGACAGACCGACGTTCACCGCGGGGCGGATGCCCTGGAAGAACAGGTCGGTTTCGAGGAAGATCTGGCCGTCGGTGATCGAAATGACGTTGGTCGGAATGTAGGCCGACACGTCGTTGGCCTGGGTTTCGATGACCGGCAGCGCGGTCAGCGAGCCCGAGCCCTGGTCCTTGTTGAGCTTCGCGGCGCGCTCGAGCAGGCGGGAATGCAGATAGAACACGTCGCCCGGATAGGCTTCGCGGCCCGGCGGACGGCGCAGCAGCAGCGACATCTGGCGGTAGGCGACGGCCTGCTTGGACAGATCGTCATAGATGATGACCGCGTGCATGCCGTTGTCGCGGAAATACTCGCCCATGGTGCAGCCGGTGAACGGCGCGATGTACTGCATCGGCGCCGGATCGGACGCGGTGGCGGCGACGATGATCGAATATTCGAGCGCGCCCTGCTCTTCGAGCACCTTCACGAACTGCGCGACGGTCGAACGCTTCTGGCCGATCGCGACGTAGACGCAATAAAGCTTGATGTTCTCGTCCGGCTGCGCGTTGAGCGGCTTCTGGTTGAGGATGGTGTCGAGCGCGATCGCGGTCTTGCCGGTCTGACGGTCGCCGATGATCAGCTCGCGCTGGCCGCGGCCGATCGGAATCAGCGCGTCGATCGCCTTGAGGCCGGTCGCCATCGGCTCGTTCACCGACTTGCGCGGAATGATGCCGGGCGCCTTGACGTCGACGCGCATGCGCTTGTCGGCCTGGATCGGGCCCTTGCCGTCGATCGGGTTGCCGAGCGCGTCGACGACGCGGCCGAGCAGGCCCTTGCCGACCGGCGTGTCGACGATGGCGCGGGTGCGCTTGACGGTCTGGCCTTCCTTGATCTCGCGGTCGGCGCCGAAAATAACGATACCGACGTTGTCGGTTTCGAGGTTCAGCGCCATGCCGCGGGTGCCGTTCTCGAACTCGACCATTTCGCCGGCCTGGACGTTGTCGAGGCCGAAGACGCGGGCGATACCGTCGCCGACGGACAGCACCTGTCCGACTTCGGAGACTTCGGCCTCCTGGCCGAAATTCTTGATCTGGTCCTTGAGGATCGCGGAAATTTCCGCGGCGCGGATGTCCATCAGCCTGCCTCTTTCATCGCGTGCTTGATCGAATTGAGTTTGGTGCGAAGCGAGCTATCGACCATGCGGCTGCCAAGCTTGACGACGAGGCCACCGATGATCGAGGGATCGACATTCACGTTGAGCGCGACGTCTTTGCCGGTCACAGACTTCAGTGCGGTCTTGAGGGCATCGAGATTTTTGTCGCTGAGCTTTTCGGCCACGGTGACTTCGGCGGTGGCCTCGCCCTTGAACCTGGCGACCAGCGCGCGGAACGCGCGGATCACGTCGGTCACCGCGAACAGCCGGCGGTTGGCGGTGAGCACTTTCAGGAAATTGGCGGAGATGCCGGCAATGCCAGCCTTGTCCAGCACCGCCGAGAGCGCCTTCGACTGCGTCTTCGGCCGAGAAAACCGGGCTGCGAACGAGCCGCTTCAGATCGGCGCTGTCGTTCAGCATCGCCTCGAATTTATCGAGGTCGGCTTTGACCGCGTCGACCGACTTTTCGTCGCGGGCCAATTCAAACAAGGCCGTTGCATAACGGCCGGACACACCGGAAACGGACGGATCTTCTGCAGCCACAGACGCGCTCTTTTTGCTGTCAAATTCGCAAGGGAAAAACCGTCGCCACAAAGCGGCGCCTAGCGATCCAAGCCCTTGGAATTCAAGCGGGACTTCGATTTTCGACCGACACAGGAAGTGCCGGGGTCGTTAAAATCGCGGCTTTGCTAACATAGCAAGCGCGCAGGTGCAACATGACGGCAACTTAAAGGCTCAGCTGTTTCTCGCCAGTTCGTCGCACACCGCGATGTTCGATCGCTGGCCTGGCAGGAACCTGTCAGGGACCTGCCATGCCACGGAATTGCTGCGTGCGTTCCGGCACCAACCTCGCCATTCGTTCCTGCCCTCAGCGCATAGCGGCCATGAACACGGCTCGCTGAGCCGTGATTTCGTCCGGGCTCACCTGCCCCGCCGAATACTTACCCAATTCTAAACGTGGGAAGCGACGACTTCGTTTTATAGTATTCGCAAGTAACTCATAAGTTAACGAATCGTTAAAGGCAAATATTACGGAATATCCCGCGAATATCCGCACGGGTCACAAGATATTTCATCACGACACATACCGAAATTACTGCCCAATTCATGCCTCATTGCCAAGGGAAACGCCAACACGCTCACAAGCTGATGGGGGGCTCCACTAACCACATATGTGGCAATACTAGCTTAGGGACC
>CAWFVZ010000027.1:0-179873 GCA_963819355.1 uncultured Alphaproteobacteria bacterium
TCGACCGCGCGGGAGCGCGGGGTCGCCATCGGCGTCGCCTCGGCGCTGCCGATTTCGATCGAGCGGATTGGTGCCTGGTTCAAGACGCCGGAAAGTCTGATGGCATCATGCTGGTGCCATTGACAACCGCGATGCTGAAATCAAAATCAAGCTAGGACATGATCCCGAAACGCCTCGGACATCGGACCGGCTCGAAGTCTCGCTTACCGGGGTGATCTTCGCCAGTAGGCGGGAAGAGGCGTTCCCCAGGAATGGCACGTTACGAAGACCTGCCCTACCGGACCTGTGTCGGCATGATGTTGCTCAATGCAGCGGGGCGCTGGTCTTCATCGGCCGCCGCGCCGGCGGCATAGAGCATGTCGATGATGTCGACGTCTGGCAGATGCCGCAGGGAGGCGTCGATCCCGGCGAGGACACCTGGGAAGCGGCCAGTCGCGAACTCTACGAGGAAACCAGCGTCCGTTCGGTAGAGAAACTTGGCGAGGTCGCGGATGGCTGACCTATGACATCCCGCGCACGTGGCCAGCCGCACCTGGAAGGGGCGCTATCGCGGCCAGCGGCAAAAATGGTTTGCGGTTCGCTTCACCGGCGACGATGGCGGAAATCAACGTCGCTCAGCCCGGGGCGGCGGCCACAAGGCCGAATTCGTCCGCTGGCGATGGGAGCCGATGAAGAACCTCCCCGATCTGATCGTTCCGTTCAAGCGGCCGGTCTATGAGCGCGTGGAAAGGAATTACCGCACGGGCGGTTGATTTTTTCTTTTGACGCGCTCACGCGAACCGGGTTCACACCCACATGAATCAAGTCCGAGGGCATGCTTCGCTCGAAAACGCTATGCAAGCCGCTCCCATGACCGAGACCAAACCGTATCGTCCCAATGTCGGCGTCGCGCTGTTCAACGCTTCCGGGCATGTGCTGATCGGCCGGCGTTTCAGGGATGACGGCCCGGAAATCGTGCTGCCGGGTCTCGAGTGGCAGATGCCGCAAGGTGGCATCGATGCAAAACGAAAACCCGCGCCAGGCAGCGATGCGCGAACTCTGGGAAGAGACCGGCGCCCAAAGCATGCTGAATATCTGATGAACCCATCGGCTGACTTACGAATTTCCGCCCTACTCCGGCCCGCCGTCGCATCGGCTGGCGAAATTCCGCGGCCAGCGCCAGAAATGGTTCGCGCTACGCTTTACCGGCCGCGACGACGAGATCGATCCGCTGCAATCGCGCAATGGCCAGCCGGCGGAATTCGATCAATGGCGATGGGAGCGCCTCGATCGCGTCGCCTATCTCGTGGTGCCGTTCCGCCGCGAAGTCTATCGTGCCGTGGCGCGGCAGTTCGCGGAGTTCGAAAACTGAATTCACTGTAAACATTCCCTTTCACAGCAATCGGTAACTTTCGCGCCGGCTCTGTGGTCTTCACGACGCCGCGACCACCCCAGGCCAGACAGCGAGGGCATCTTCGCTCGAAAACGCTCTAATAGTTCGAGCTGACTGTGTACGGTCCGATCGCGATGATATGGCAATTGCTGTCACGCCTGGCGCAATTGGCGAGCGCCCGTTGATCGCTGTCCTGCTCGCTGGGCGGCCTTGAGGCCATCCCCGGTCGGCCGGACGAGCCGACCGCCACCGCGCTCCATCCTGTCGATGTCTCCGCGAGTTGGCGCGCAACGTCATCTCGCGCGTCGCTTGCGATCGAGGACTTTCGCCGGCCCGGAACATTCCGGTGGGTCTTCATGTATGGTTGGTACCGGGACAACGAAGAGGGATCGTCGATCGCCACCACCATGCACGCAACACCCGCAAGCGCGCCGCAGGTCTCCAGCGACCGGCGAACCACTTCCGTCGAACGACGTTGCACCGTCGGTCGGTAGGAAATGAAGGTGCCGCTCGGGACCGAGCGCGACGCCTTGCTCTTCTTCCCGGGCATATAGACATCTTCTCCAGCCTCGTCCTTTGCCTGGTCGCGCATGAACGGCATGGCTGTCGGCGCGAACGGCCTTTTCGGTCACAGGGTCCCGCTTGAACCACGGCAAAGGCGGCAGAGGCGGCCGGCCACGGGGATAAACCACGGTGCTGCCGACCGCATAGACCTCGCATTTACGTGGAGACTGAATTGCATCGGCGCGCTTCTGACATTGTTCGAGTGCCGCGCTTGCAGCCTCCTCGTTCGGCTGGCAGCACGGCCCGGCCAATCACGCCGTCAAGTTCAGGGCGAAAGCCTTCGGCTCGGCCGGCGGCGACATATTCGTTGGTCAGCATCGGTGCCCGGGCGCGATCCGTCACGAACGGCACCGTTTCAGGGGAGCAAACCGCTCGCTCCGACCGGCGCGACGGGCACGGGTGCGCCGCGGCCATTTGGCGGCGCCGGCAGTGGGCACGGCGCCCTCGGGCCGTCGCCGGCGTCAGACTGCGCTGTCGGCGAAGGCCAACTTATGGCGCTGCGCTGGCTGCGCCTGCGGTTGGATGCCTGCGCGGTTCCAGCTTGGTGAAATAAGAAAACCGACGACCCGATCGCGGCGAGGCACACCACCCCGACCGCCACCGGCCACATCCAGTTCGGCGCGCCGCGGCCGGCCTGCGCCGGCTTCTTGACTTGCGGCGTCGCGTAGGTGCCGTCCTCGCGCCGCATCGCCACCATATAGGCATGCACCGGCGTCGGGATGTTCTTCACTTCCTGCGCGCCGATGTCGGCGAACTGCACCGACAATTTGTTGGCGACCTGCTCATGCACCGCGCGCGAAATGCAGATGCCGCCGACTTCGGCGAGCCCTTCGAGGCGCGCCGCGATGTTGACGCCGTCGCCGAGCAGATCGCCGTCACGCTCGACCACGTCGCCAATGGTGATGCCGATGCGGAAACTCATCTGGCGGCTCGGCGGATAGGCCATGTTGCGGGTGCGCAGGCTTTCCTGAATATCGATCGCGCAGCGCACCGCTTCGACCGCGCTGGGAAACTCGGCCAGCACGGCATCGCCGGCGGTGTTGAAGATGCGGCCGCCGGCCTTGGCGATGAAATCGTCGATGACGGCACGATAGGAGGCGAGCCGCCGCAGCGTCTCTTCTTCGTCCTCGGCTACCAGCCTGCTGTAACCGGCAATATCGGCAGCAAAAATCGCCGCTATCTTGCGCTTCATGAAGGCTCAGCCCCGGACCATAACTGCTCCGCAGAATGCCCTCAGACGCCTTCAGGCGCAACCGGGTTTCAGCCCCGCCACCCGGACGCGTTGCATTGTTACGGTTTTTCGACGCGCGAGCGCCGCTATCCGAACCGCGAGAGCGATTCAGTGCATCGCGGTCGTGTTGAGCTGGTGCTGGATGCTCTTGAAGTGATCGAGCCGCTCGATGGCGTGATCGAGCTCCGAGCCTTCCTTTTCGGCGAGCTTGGCTTCCATCCCGGCGATCGCTCGGCGAACGGCCTGCCGGTCGAGCTCCTGCATCGAGGTCGCGACATCGGCAAGCACGGTGAGGCCCTTGTCGGAGACTTCGGCCAGACCGCCGAGCACGATGATCTTCTCGTGCGTGCCGCCCGTGGTCACGACCAGGATGCCGGGCCGGATCGCCGCGACGACCGGCGCATGGCCGGCAAGCACGCCGAAATCACCCTCGACGCCGGGAACGTCAACCTGATCGACCTCGCCGGAGAAGGCGAGCTTTTCCGGAGAGACGAGATCGAAGTGGAAGGTGGCCATCGGAGAACCGTCTTGCGAATGGTGAGTGGCGAATAGCGCGAGTGGCGATAGCGAATGGCGGATCGCATTCTCACTCGCCACTCCCTCATTCGCTATTCGCCTCTTACGCCGCTTCGGCCGCGAGCTTCTTGCCCTTCTCGACGGCTTCATCGATGGTGCCGACCATGTAGAAGGCGGCTTCCGGCAGATGGTCGTACTTGCCTTCGCAGAGTCCGCGGAAACCCTTGATGGTGTCGGCGAGGTCGACGAACTTGCCCGGCGATCCCGTGAAGATTTCGGCGACGTGGAACGGCTGCGACAGGAAGCGCTCGATCTTGCGGGCGCGGGCCACCGCGATCTTGTCCTCTTCCGACAATTCGTCCATGCCGAGAATGGCGATGATGTCCTGCAGCGACTTGTAGCGCTGCAGCACCTGCTGGACCATGACGCGCGGTCTGGTAGTGCTCCTCGCCGACGATCAGCGGCGACAGCATGCGCGAGGTCGAGTTGAGCGGGTCCACCGCCGGATAGATGCCCTTTTCCGAGATCGCGCGGTTCAGCACCGTGGTGGCGTCCAAATGCGCGAACGAGGTGGCGGGCGCCGGGTCGGTCAAGTCGTCGGCCGGCACGTAAATCGCCTGCACCGAGGTGATCGAACCCTTGTGCGTGGTGGTGATGCGCTCCTGCAGCGCGCCCATGTCGGTGGCGAGCGTCGGCTGATAACCCACGGCGGAAGGAATACGGCCGAGCAGCGCCGACACTTCCGAGCCTGCCTGGGTGAAGCGGAAGATGTTGTCGATGAAGAACAGCACGTCCTGGCCCTGATCGCGGAAGTTCTCGGCGACCGTCAGACCCGGCAAGGCCGACGCGCATGCGCGCGCCGGGCGGCTCGTTCATCTGGCCGAACACCAGCGCGCACTTCGACTTCACGCTCGGATCGGGATTGTGCGGGTCGGCGTTGACCTTCGACTCGATGAACTCGTGATAGAGGTCGTTGCCTTCGCGGGTCCGCTCGCCGACGCCGGCGAACACCGAGTAACCGCCATGCGCCTTGGCGACGTTGTTGATCAGTTCCTGAATGAGCACGGTCTTGCCGACGCCGGCGCCGCCGAACAGGCCGATCTTGCCGCCCTTGGCGTAAGGCGCGAGCAGATCGACGACCTTGATGCCGGTGACGAGAATTTCGGCTTCGGTCGACTGGTCGGTGTAGGTCGGCGCTTCCTGGTGGATGGCGCGCCTGCCGTCGGACTTGATCGGACCGGCTTCGTCGATCGGCTCGCCGATCACGTTCATGATGCGGCCGAGCGTGCCGTCGCCGACCGGAACCGAGATCGGCTGGCCGGTGTCGGACACTTCCTGTCCGCGCACCAGACCTTCGGTCGCGTCCATCGCGATCGTGCGCACGGTGGATTCGCCGAGATGCTGGGCGACTTCCAGAACCAGGCGGTTGCCGCCGTTCTTGGTTTCGAGCGAATTGAGAATGGCCGGCAAATGGCCCTCGAACTGCACGTCGACAACGGCGCCCATGACCTGGGTGACGCGACCGATCTGGTTAGCTGCTGTGGCCATGAATTGCTCTCCTTCGAAATTCTGAACTTGAACGACCGTCGTTCGGTCGTGCGTTAGACCGCCTCGGCGCCGGAGATGATCTCGATCAGCTCCTTGGTGATCTGGGCTTGACGGGTTCGGTTGTAGACCAGGGTTTGCTTGCGGATCATTTCGCCGGCGTTGCGGGTCGCATTGTCCATCGCGCTCATCTGCGCGCCGTAGAACGAGGCGTTGTTTTCCAGCAGCGCGCGGAAAATCTGCACCGCCAGATTGCGCGGCAACAGGCCGCGTGAGGATTTCGTCTTCCTCCGGCTCGTATTCGTAGGACGTCGCCGGACGCGCGCGTTCGCCGTCTGGCTTCCACGACCAGCGGAATGATCTGCTGCGCGGTCGGGATCTGCGCGATCACCGACTTGAACTGCGAATAGAACAGCGTGCAGACGTCGAATTCGCCGGCCTCGAAACGCGCCAGCACCTTCTTGGCGATCTCCTCGGCATTGACGAAGCCGAGCTGGCGGACCGAGCGCAGATCGAGATGCTCGACGATCTGCTTGTCGAAAGTGCGGCGCAGCTGCTCGTAGCCCTTGCGGCCGACGCAGAAGAACTTGACCTCTTTGCCCTGGTTCATCAGCGCCAGCGCGCGCTCGCGCGCCAGGCGCACGATCGCCGAGTTGAAGGCGCCGCACAGGCCGCGCTCGCCGGTGCAGACCAGCAGCAGATGCACCTGGTCCTTGCCGGTGCCGGCCAGCAGCGCCGGCGCGCCGGGCGAGCCTGCCGCGGCGGCGGCGATGTTGGAGATCACCGCGTCCATCTTCTCGGCATAGGGCCGCGCCGCTTCGGCCGCGGTCTGCGCGCGGCGCAATTTGGACGCCGCGACCATCTGCATGGCCTTGGTGATCTTCTGCGTCGCCTTGGTCGAGGCGATGCGGACCCGCATGTCTTTCAGTGAAGCCATTCTTCAGTTCACCCTCGGCGATCCGACTGCCTTCGTCATGCCCGGCCGCCAGGCCTCCACGTCTTGCATCACGCTGCCACAGCCGGGATGGCCGGGCATTCCCCGGCCATGACGGCATCTTATGCAAACGACTTGGCGAAACCTTCGACCACCGACTTCAGCTTGGCAGCGGTGTCGTCGGAGAGGTCGCGGCTGTCGCGGATCGCATTGAGGATGTCGACGTTCTTGCCGCGCAGCAGCGACAGCAGGCCGTCCTCGAACGCGCGAACCTTGTTGACCGGCAGCGGATCGAGATAGCCGTTGGTGCCGGCCCAGATCACGCAGACCTGCTCTTCCATCTTCAGCGGCGAGAACTGCGGCTGCTTCAGGAGTTCGGTCAGGCGCGAACCGCGGTTGAGCAGGCGCTGGGTCGAGGCGTCGAGGTCGGAGCCGAACTGCGCGAACGCCGCCATTTCGCGGTACTGCGCGAGCTCGCCCTTGATCTTGCCGGCGACCTTCTTCATCGCCTTGGTCTGCGCCGACGAACCGACGCGCGACACCGACAGACCGACGTTCACCGCGGGACGGATGCCCTGGAAGAACAGGTCGGTTTCCAGGAAGATCTGGCCGTCGGTGATCGAGATGACGTTGGTCGGAATGTAGGCCGACACGTCGTTGGCCTGGGTTTCGATGACCGGCAGCGCGGTCAGCGAGCCCGAGCCCTGGTCCTTGTTGAGCTTCGCCGCGCGCTCGAGCAGGCGGGAGTGCAGATAGAACACGTCGCCCGGATAGGCTTCGCGGCCCGGCGGGCGGCGCAGCAGCAGCGACATCTGGCGGTAGGCGACGGCCTGCTTGGACAGATCGTCATAGATGATGACGGCGTGCATGCCGTTGTCGCGGAAGTACTCGCCCATGGTGCAGCCGGTGAACGGCGCGATGTACTGCATCGGCGCCGGATCGGACGCGGTGGCGGCGACGATGATCGAATATTCCAGCGCGCCCTGCTCTTCCAGCACCTTCACGAACTGGGCGACGGTCGAACGCTTCTGGCCGATCGCGACATAGACGCAATACAGCTTGATGTTCTCGTCCGGCTGCGCGTTGAGCGGCTTCTGGTTGAGGATGGTGTCGAGCGCGATCGCGGTCTTGCCGGTCTGGCGGTCGCCGATGATCAGCTCGCGCTGGCCGCGGCCGATCGGGATCAGGGCGTCGATCGCCTTGAGGCCGGTCGCCATCGGCTCGTTCACCGATTTGCGCGGAATGATGCCGGGCGCCTTGACGTCGACGCGCATGCGCTTGTCGGCCTGGATCGGGCCCTTGCCGTCGATCGGATTGCCGAGCGCGTCGACGACGCGGCCGAGCAGGCCCTTGCCGACCGGCGCGTCCACGATCGCGCGGGTGCGCTTGACGGTCTGGCCTTCCTTGATCTCGCGGTCGGCGCCGAAAATAACGATACCGACGTTGTCGGTTTCGAGGTTCAGCGCCATGCCGCGGGTGCCGTTCTCGAACTCGACCATTTCGCCGGCCTGGACGTTGTCGAGGCCGTAGACGCGGGCGATACCGTCGCCGACGGACAGCACCTGTCCGACTTCGGAGACTTCGGCTTCCTGGCCGAAATTCTTGATCTGGTCCTTGAGGATCGCGGAAATTTCCGCGGCGCGGATGTCCATCAGCCTGCCTCTTTCATCGCGTGCTTGATCGAATTGAGTTTGGTGCGAAGCGAACTATCGACCATGCGGCTGCCAAGCTTGACGACGAGGCCGCCGATGATCGAGGGATCGACTTTCACGTTGAGCGCGACGTCCTTGCCGGTCACCGATTTCAGCGCGGTCTTGAGGGCGTCGAGATTCTTTTCGCTGAGCGTCTCGGCGACCGTGACTTCGGCGGTGGCCTCGCCCTTGAACTTGGCGACCAGCGCGCGGAAGGCGCGGATCACGTCAGCCACCGCGAACAGGCGGCGGTTGGCGGTCAGCACTTTCAGGAAATTGGCGGAGATGCCGGCGATGCCGGCCTTGTCGAGCACGCCGAGAGCGCCTTGGACTGCGTATCGGCCGCAAAAACCGGGCTGCGCACCAGGCGCTTGAGATCTGCGCTGTCGTCCAGCATCGCCTCGAATTTCTCGAGATCGGCTTTGACCGCGTCGATGGATTTCTCGTCGCGGGCCAATTCAAACAAGGCCGTTGCATAACGGCCGGACACACCTGAAACGGACGGATCTTCTGCAGCCACAACGCGCTCTTTTAGCTGTCAAATTCGCAAGGGAAAAACCGTCGCCACAAAGCGGCGCCTAGCGATCCAAGCCCTTGGAATTCAAGCGGGACTTCGATTTTCGGCCGGCACGGGAAGTGCCGGGACCGTTAAAATCGCGGCTTTGCTAACATAGCAGGCGCGCACGTGCAACATGACGGCAACTTAAAGGCTCAGCTGTTTCTCGCCAGTTCGTCGCACACCGCGATGTTCGATCGCTGGCCTGTGCAGGAACCTGCCAGGAACCTGCCATGCCACGGAATTGCTGCGAGCGTTCCGACACCAACCTCGCCATTGGTTCCTGCCCTCAGCGCATAGCGGCCATGAACACGGCTCGCTGAGCCGTGATTTCGTCCGGGCTCGCCTGCCCCGCCGAATACTTACCCAATTCTAAACGTGAGAAGCGACGACTTCATTTTATAGTATTCGTAAGTAATTTATAAGTTAACGAATCGTTAAAGGCAAAGATTACGGAATATCCAGCGAATATCCGCACGGGTCACAAGATATTTCATCACGACACATACCGAAACTACTGCCCAATTCATGCCTCATTGCCAAGGGAAACGCCAACACGCTCACAAGCTGATGGGGGCTCCACTAACCACATATGTGGCAATACTAGCTTAGGGACCACGAAATGCTGTCTTTGAAGATGCTGGGCACTCTGACCCGGCCGCGTACGGCGATTGCTTTCGTCGCCGCAACTCTCCTCGTCGGTGGAACTGCCACCGAAGCTTCCGCCAAATCCAGGCATCACCGGCACCCTCACCAAGCCGCCCAGACCGGCTCCAATTCCAGTTCCGACTGGCGCAACGCCAACGCGGCCATGACGCCGTCGTCGGGCACCGGGCGCTCCTTCTCCGGCATGGCCTCTTTCTACGGCAACGAGTCCGGCAGCAAGACCGCGTCGGGCCAGCGCTTCAACCAGAACGCCATGACCGCGGCGCACCGTTCGCTGCCGTTCGGCACCAAGCTCCGCGTCACCCATGGCGGCTCGAGCGTCATCGTCACCATCAATGACCGTGGCCCGTTCGTGCGCGGCCGTGTGCTCGACCTCTCCACGGGCGCTGCCCGCGCCATTGGCCTCACCGGTGCCGGCGTCGGCCGCGTCACCGCGGAAGTCGTCTCCTGACGTCGCGCGACGCGTGAAATAAGCGCGCCGTCTTGGGGGACGGCGGGCTTTTTGTTGCCCGTCATTCCGAGGCGATGCGTAGCATCGAGCCCGGAACCCATCGGGCGGCAAAGTCCACGAAGAAATGGATTCCGGGCTCGCGCCAAGAGGCGCGCCCCGGAATGACAGTGGAGACCTACAAAAAGCTCTGCGGATCGACGTCCACTTCGAGCTTTTGATTGCCCTTCGGCTTCGGACACACCGCGAGCCAGTTGCGCAGGTAATCCGACAGATCGAATCCTCGCGCCGATTTCACCAGGATGCGGAAGCGGTAGCGGCCCTTGATCACGGCGAGCGGGGCTTCCGCCGGCCCCAGCACCACCACGCGCTCGTCGCGCGGCGCGAGCGCAACGAGCTTGCGGCCCAGACCTTCCGCGCTCGGACGATCGCCCGCCGAGATGATCAGGCTGGCGAGCCGGCCGAACGGCGGATAGAGCGTGCGCTCGCGCAGATCGATCTCGCTGTCGTAGAAGGCCTCGCGGTCGCAGGCGATCAGCGCCTTCATCACGGGATGATCGGGCTGATGGGTCTGGAGATAGCCGACGCCGCGGCCCTGCTCGCGCCCGGCGCGGCCGATCACCTGGTTGAGCAATTGCCAGGTGCGCTCCGAGGCGCGCGGATCGCCATTGCTCAAGCCCAGATCCGCATCGACCACGCCGACGAGATTGAGCCGCGGGAAATTGTGGCCCTTGGCGACGAGCTGCGTGCCGATGATGATGTCGACGCGGCCCTCGGCAATGTCGTTCAGCTCGCTGCGCATCGTCTCGATCGAGGTGATGAGATCGCTCGACAGCACCATGGTGCGCGCGCCCGGGAACAGCGCGGCCGCCTCTTCCTGCAAGCGCTCGACGCCGGGCCCGACCGCGACCAGCGATTCCTCCGCCGCGCAGTGCGGACAGGTCTGCGGGCGCGGCATCGAGAAGCCGCAATGATGACAGACCAGCCGCTGACGAAAGCGGTGATCGACCAGCCAGGCATCGCAGATGGTGCAGGCGAAGCGATGGCCGCAGGCCCGGCACAACGTCAGGGGCGCATAGCCGCGGCGATTGAGGAACAACAGCGCCTGCTCACGCCGCTCGATCGCTGTCCTGATTTCGCCAGCCAAGCGCGGCGAGATGAAGCGACCGCGCGCGGGCGGCTCACGGCGCATGTCGATCGCCTCGATATGCGGCATGTGCTGGCCGCCGAAGCGCGACGGCAGCGCGATGCGCTGATAGCGGTTCTTGCGCGCATTGACCTCGGATTCGACCGAGGGCGTGGCTGACGCCAGCACGACCGGAATCTTGGCGATATGCGCGCGCACCACTGCCATGTCGCGGGCGTGATAATGCACGCCCTCGTCCTGCTTGTAGGCCTGGTCGTGCTCTTCATCGACCACGATGAGGCCGAGATTGGCGTAAGGCAGAAACAGTGCCGAGCGGGCGCCGACCACGACCGGTGCGCTGCCTTCGGAGATCGCCGCCCAGTTGCGTGCGCGGGTGCGCGGCGTCAGCTCCGAATGCCATTCCAGCGGCCGCACGCCGAAGCGTTGCGCGAAGCGGTCGAGGAACTGGCCGGTGAGCGCGATCTCGGGCATCAGGATCAGCGACTGCTTGCCGCGGCGGATGCACTCCGCGACCGCCTCGAAATAAACCTCGGTCTTGCCTGAGCCGGTGACGCCGTCGAGCAGCGCGACGTGAAAGGTGCCGTTGGCGGCGAGCGCGCGCATTGCATCGACCCCGGCGCGCTGGAGCGGCGAGAAATCCGGCCGGCCAAAATCCGGATCGGGCGCCGGCGGCGGTGGCGGCGGCGGCATCGGCTCGACCGTGAGCGTGCCTTCGTCGACGAGGCCGTCGATCACGCCGACCGACGACGCCGGCTTCCTTGGCAGCCTCGGATTTGCCGTGCAGCAGCCGATCCGACAGCAGCTCGATCACGCGCTGCCGCGCCGGCGTCAGCCGCTTTGGGGAATCGCCGACCAGGCGCACGCCGGCACGCACCCGCTCGGGCCCGAGATTTTCGCCCATGCGCAGGCACATCCGCAGCACCATGCCGCGCGGGCTCAGGGTGTAATTGGCGACCCAGTCGACGACCGAGCGCAGCTCAGGCTTCAGTGGCGGAATATCGAGCTTTTCGTTGACCTCCTTGAGGCGATTATGCAGGCGCGGATCCGGATTGGCGTTTTCCGCCCAGACCACGGCCAGCACCTCGCGCGGGCCGAGCGGGACACCGACGAGATCGCCCGCCTTCAGCTCCATGCCGCGCGGCACTTTGTAGGAATAGGTCTGGTCCAGCGCGACCGGCACCAGCACGTCGACCATGCGGGTCGCGTGGGCGGGGGTGGTCGTGCTGCGCGACGAATGATCCATCAAGGGGGGTCTTGGGGCAGAGAATCGGAACCTGGGCCCTGAGGCTAGCGCCACGCGCCGGCCTTAGCGAACAGTAAACGGGTGTGATGCGATATACTGTGAGGAATCATTCCGTCCAGAGCGCATGAGCAAAGCGGCCGCCCCACAAATCGAGCTCGCCAGCGCCGATCCTGACATCGCGCAGGAGATGGCGCGCTGGCTTTCGCATCTCGGCGCCGAGCGGCGACTGTCGCCGAAGACGCTGGAGGCCTATGCGCGCGACTTGCGGCAGTGCCTGGATTTCCTCTGCGCTCATTGGGGCGAGCGCGTGACGCTCAAGCGCTTCGCAGCGCTGGAAGCCACCGATGTCCGTGCCTTCATGGCGATGCGTCGCGCCGACGATATTGCCGGCCGCTCGCTGATGCGCGCGCTGGCAGGCCTGCGCTCCTTCGGCCGCTTCCTCGAGCGCGAGGGCAAGGGCAAGGTCGGCGCATTGTCGGCCATCCGCGCGCCGAAGGTGGCCAAGACCTTACCAAAACCGCTGCCGATGGCATCGGCGAAACGCCTTGCCGACGCCGACGAGCGCGCCGGCGAGGATCGCGAGACCTGGATTCTGGCGCGCGACGCCGCCGTGATGGCACTCCTCTACGGCTCCGGCCTGCGCATCTCCGAGGCGCTGGGCCTGAAGCGCCGCGAGGTGCCGCGGCCCGGCGAAGGCGACGTGCTCATCGTCACCGGCAAAGGCAACAAGACGCGCATGGTGCCGGTGCTGCAAAACGTGCTCGCGCTCGTGCAGGAATATGTGTCGATATGTCCGCATGCGCTGCCGCCGGAGGGACCGATCTTCGTCGGCGCGCGCGGCGGCCCGTTGAGCCCGCGTATCATCCAGCTCGCGATGGAGCGGCTGCGCGGCGCGCTCGGCCTGCCCGACAGCGCCACCCCGCACGCGCTCCGGCACTCCTTCGCGACGCATCTGTTGTCGCGCGGCGGCGATTTGCGCGCGATCCAGGAATTGCTCGGCCATTCCTCGCTCTCGACCACGCAGATCTACACCGGCATCGATTCCGAGCGGCTCTTGGAAGTCTATGCTAGCGCGCATCCACGGCGCTGACACACTGACGTCACAACCTGCTTGCCTCTTGCGCAGGCCGCGCGGTTCGGTCAATCGTTACGGAACCGAGGCAGGAGGGGAATCATGAGCGCACACGAAAGCATGGAGCAGGCCGAGCATGCCGAGCACGCATCCGGCGAGAACAGGAAGATCGCTCTTCTGATCGCCGTGCTGGCGCTGTTCCTGGCGATTTCGGAGACGCTCGGCAAGGGCGCCCAGACCGAATTGATCAGCAAGAACGTCGAGGCCTCCAATCTCTGGGCCTTCTTCCAGGCCAAGAGCATCCGCCGCACCGTGGTGCAGGCCGCGGCCGACCAGGGCAAGCTCATCCTCGGCGCAGCGCAAGACGAGGCCAACAAGGCGGCCGTGCAGAAGCAGATCGAGGACTGGCAGAAGACCGCGGCGCGCTACCGCTCCGAGCCCGAGACCGGCGAAGGCACCGAGCAGCTCGCCGAGAAGGCCAAGCACGCCGAGCACGAGCGCGACGAGGCCACGGCGAAGTATCATCACTTCGAGCTTGCGTCGGCGGCCTTCCAGATCGGCATCGTGCTGGCATCGGCGACCATCATCACCGGCATCGCCGCGCTCGCCTACATCAGCGGCATCCTGACGCTCGCAGGCATCGCGATGACCGCACTCGGCCTGTGGTTGCCGCACCTGCTGCATCTGCACGGGTAGGGACGAGTTACTCCGCCGTCGTCCCGGCCTGGTGCGCAATTGCGCACGGGGGGCCGGTACGACGCCTGTGGATTTGGTGCAAGCGGGGAACGCTCACCGCGCTTCGTGCACGCTCTTGCGAAAACGCTGGATCAGGCGAAGCGTGCGCGAGGACCAGCCTTCGCCGTTGCCTTTGATCAGCTCCCGGATGCGCCGCTTGATCGGGTCGACGAGTTCGGTAGCCTTGGCGCGCAGCTTCAGCACCAGCTCGTAGAGCCGCTCGAACCAGTGCATCTCCAGGAGCTTGTCGCGCGTCACGTCGAACACGAAGGCGGTGACACCGACGCCGATCAGCTTTGCAAACAGGATCGTGAAGACCGCACTCGCCCAGTATTCATGCGTGAGCAGCCACAGGCCGACCAGCTTGAGCGGAAACAGCGGGACGATGGGGACCGCGAATACGATCAGCGTCATGGCCGGCGACAGCGCGTCGACGCGCTCCGCAAGCCATTGCTTGAACCGGGCGAGCGGGATGATGGCGACAACCCGCGCGACGATCGGCTCGAGATGGTCCCACAGCCAGGCTTCGATCAGAAAAATGATCGCCAGCAGGACCCAGACCGGTTGAAGAAGGCGGCGCAGCATGTGTTGTCCCGCCCAATTCAGCTCGGGGCGTGACCTACATATGGATGGCCCGCTTGCCGACTGCAAGCGCGGCTTCCTTGATGGCCTCGGAGCGGGTCGGATGCGCGTGGCAGGTGCGGGCGAGATCTTCCGCACTTCCGCCAAACTCCATGAGAACGGCTGCTTCATGGATCATTTCGCCGGCTTCGCGGCCGATAATGTGCACGCCGAGCACGCGATCGGTCTTCGCATCTGCGAGAATCTTCACAAAGCCGTCGGTGGTCTGGTTGACCTTGGAGCGGCCGTTCGCGGTAAAGGGAAATTTGCCGACCGTATAAGCCTGACCTGCCTGCTTCAGCTCCTCCTCGGTCTTGCCGACGGAGGACACTTCCGGCGTGGTATAAATGACGCCTGGAATAACATCGTAGTTCACGTGGCCGGCCTGACCCGCGATGATCTCGGCAACGGCCACGCCTTCATCCTCGGCCTTGTGCGCGAGCATGGGGCCCGCGACGACGTCACCGATCGCATAGACGCCCTTCAGACTGGTGGCGAAATGCGGATCGATCTGCACGCGGCCGCGATTGTCGAGCGCAACGCCGGCTTCCTTCAGGCCGAGCCCGTCGGTGTAGGGCACGCGACCGATGCAGACGAGCACGACGTCGGCTTCCAGCGTTTCCGCAGCGCCGCCGGCGGCGGGCTCGATCGTGGCCTTCAGCGTCTTGCCCGATGTGTCGACGCCCGTGACCTTGGCGCCGAGCTTGAACGCAAAGCCCTGCTTCTCAAGGATGCGCTGGAATTGCTTGGCGATCTCGCCGTCCATGCCGGGCAGGATGCGGTCCAGAAATTCGACGACGACGACTTCGGCGCCGAGACGATGCCAGACCGAGCCGAGCTCGAGCCCGATCACGCCGGCGCCGACGACCAGGAGCTTGCCGGGGACCTTGTCCAGCGACAGCGCGCCGGTCGAGGACACAATGCGCTTCTCGTCGATTTCGATGCCCTTCAGCCGGGCAATGTCCGAGCCGGTAGCGATCACGATGCTCTTGGTCTCGATCACCTGCGACTTGCCGTCGGCGGAGACCCCGACCTTGCCGGTGCCGAGGATCTTGCCGGTGCCCTTGAGCACGTCGATCTTGTTCTTCTTCATCAGGAACTCGACACCCTTGACGTTGCCGTCGATGCCCTGCTGCTTGAAGTTCATCATCGCCGGAAGCTCGAGCTTCGGCGCGGAGACGCTGACGCCCATCTTGGCGAAGGAATGCGCGGCTTCCTCGAACATCTCGGACGCGTGCAGCAGCGCCTTCGACGGCATGCAGCCGACATTGAGGCAGGTGCCGCCGAGGGTCGCGTTCTTTTCCACCACGGCGACTTTCATGCCGAGCTGCGCTGCACGCACCGCGCAGACATAACCGCCAGGTCCGGTGCCGATGACGACGAGATCGTAGGTAGCCATGAGAGAAAGTCCCGTAAGTTTAGCGTGGAGGGATGTGTCAGCGTCCGCCGGACACATCGAGAATGGCTGAGGTGACGTAGGAGGCATCGTCCGACATCAGCCAGACGATGGCGTTGGCGATTTCGTCGGCGGTGCCGACACGCTTCATCGGCACCATATGGGCCAGACGATGGGCGCGGTCGGGCTCGCCGCCGGCGGCGTGGATTTCGGTGTCGATCAGGCCGGGGCGGATGGCCGCAACGCGAATGCCTTCGCCGGCGACCTCATAGCCGAGGCCGATGGTGAAGGAATCGATCGCGCCCTTGGAGGCGGCATAATCGACATAGGTGTTCGGCGCGCCGAGCCTGGCAGCAACCGATGACAGATTGACGATGACGCCGCCCTTGCCGCCGTGCTTGGTCGACATCCGCTTCACGGCTTCGCGCGCACAGAGGATCGAGCCGGTGACGTTGACCGCCATCACGCGCTGGATGCGCTCGGCCGACATTTCGTCGACCCGCACGCCGCTCTTGCCGACGATACCGCCATTGTTGACGAGCGCGCCCAACGTGCCGAACTTGTCCGCCGCCTTGAACAGCGCGAGGATATCGCTCTCCTCGGCGACATCGCATTTCACCGCGATGGCCTTGCCGCTGCTGGCCTCGATCTCGGCAACGACCTCGTCGGCGGCCTCCTTGTTGCTGGCGTAGCCGACGACGACGCAGAAGCCGCGCGCGGCCGCCGCAAGCGCGGTCGCCCGCCCGATGCCGCGGCTGCCGCCGGTGATGACAACGACCTTATCCGTCACGCGTGCCTCCATGGTTCGACACACGCCGTCGCGCCAAAGGGCGACGGCGCTAGCAGAGCATCAGCGATCAGAGGTCCAAGACCAGCCGCGCCGGATCTTCCAGGCTCTCCTTGACGCGAACCAGGAAGGTGACGGCTTCCTTGCCGTCGATCACGCGGTGATCGTAGGACAGCGCCAGATACATCATCGGGCGGACCTCGACCTTGCCGCCGATCACCATCGGCCGCTCCTGGATCTTGTGCATGCCCAGAATGCCGGACTGCGGCGCGTTCAGGATCGGGGTCGACATCAGCGAGCCGTAGATGCCGCCATTGGTGATGGTGAAGGTGCCGCCCTGCATCTCGTCGATCTTGAGCTGGCCGTCGCGGGCGCGGCGACCGAAATCGGCGATGCCCTTCTCGATGTCGGCGATCGACTTGTTGTCGCAGTCGCGCACCACGGGGACGACGAGGCCCTTGTCGGTGCCGACGGCGACGCCGATGTGATAGTAGTTCTTGTAGATCAGGTCGGTGCCGTCGATCTCGGCGTTGACGGCCGGGATGTCCTTCAGCGCCTGCACGACGGCCTTGGTGAAGAAGCCCATGAAGCCGAGCTTCGAGCCATGCTTCTTCTCGAACGCATCCTTGTAGTGCGCGCGCAGCGCCATGACGTTGGTCATGTCGACCTCGTTGAAGGTCGTGAGCATGGCCGCGGTGTTCTGCACATCCTTGAGGCGGCGCGCGATGGTCTGGCGCAGCCGGGTCATCTTGACGCGCTCTTCGCGGGCGGCGTCATCGGCCGGCGACGGCGCGCGCACCTGAACGGCGGCGGCGGGCTGGTTGACCGGGGTCGGCGCGGAGGCCGCGCGCTCGATCGCGGCGAGCATGTCGCCCTTGGTGACGCGGCCGTCCTTGCCGGAGCCCGGAACGGTCGAGGCGTCGATGCCGGTCTCGGCGGAAAGCTTGCGAACGGACGGGGCGAGCGGGGCGTCGGCCGGAGCTGCCTTAGCCGGGGCCGGTGCGGGAGCTGCAGCCGCGGCGGCCGGAGCAGCTGCGACCTTGGCGGGAGCAGCAGCCGGCTTGGCGGCGCCTGCGGCACCTTCCGTGATCTGGCCAAGCAGCGCGCCGACCGCAACCGTCGTGCCATCGGCGGCGA
This sequence comes from uncultured Alphaproteobacteria bacterium, assembly GCA_963819355.1. Taxonomy (GTDB): domain Bacteria; phylum Pseudomonadota; class Alphaproteobacteria; order Rhizobiales; family Xanthobacteraceae; genus Bradyrhizobium. The sequence continues at coordinate 17,662 of CAWFVZ010000027.1, forward strand.
CGATCTCGCTCAGCGTGCCGGCGGACGGCGCCGGGACTTCGATGGTGACCTTGTCGGTCTCGAGCTCGACCAAGGGCTCGTCGACGGCGACGGCGTCGCCGGCCTTCTTGAACCAGCGGCCGATGGTGGCCTCGGTGACGGATTCGCCGAGCGTCGGCACACGAATTTCAGTCATGGTCTTTTCCTTAAGGAGATCGCCAATGCGGTCGTGAATTGCCAGGTGTCGCAGGCCGGCGAAAAGCAGGCCACCCAGCAAGCCGGGACGTTCGCATTCACGACGGACGTCACGACTTACCGGATGCCCCGCCTTTTGGGCGGGGCATGACACAGTTCGAAAAAGTTCAGCTCAATGCTTCGTCCAGGAACGCCTTCAGCTGCGCCTGATGCTTGGACATCAGACCAGTGGCGGTCGCAGCGGAAGCGGCGCGGCCGACATAACGCGGACGCCGGCTCGCACCGTTCACCTGGTTCAGCACCCATTCCAGATAGGGCTCGATGAAGTGCCAGGCACCCATGTTACGGGGCTCTTCCTGGCACCAGATCACTTCGGCCTTCTTGAAGCGCGACAGCTCGGCGACCAGCGCCTTGAGCGGCACCGGATAGAGCTGCTCGACGCGCATCAGATAGATGTCGTCGATGCCGCGCTTCTCGCGCTCCTCGTAGAGGTCGTAATAGACCTTGCCCGAGCACAGCACGATGCGGCGGATCTTGTCGTCGGGAACGAGCTTGACCGCCTCGTTCGACAGCATCTGGGCGTCATCATAGAGGATGCGGTGGAACGTCGTTCCCTTGGCGAGCTCCTCCAGGCGCGACACCGCGCGCTTGTGACGCAGCAGCGACTTCGGCGTCATCACGATCAGCGGCTTGCGGATCTCGCGATGAAGCTGGCGGCGCAGCACGTGGAAGTAGTTCGCCGGCGTGGTCGGATAGACCACCTGCATGTTGTCTTCCGCGCACATCTGGAGATAACGCTCGAGACGCGCCGAGGAATGCTCGGGCCCCTGGCCCTCATAGCCGTGCGGCAGCAGGCAGACGAGACCGGACATGCGCAGCCATTTGCGTTCGCCCGAGGAGATGAACTGGTCGAACACGACCTGCGCACCGTTGGCGAAGTCGCCGAACTGGGCTTCCCACAGCGTCAGCGTGTTCGGCTCCGCGAGCGAATAGCCGTATTCGAAGCCGACCACCGCTTCTTCCGACAGCAGCGAGTTGATGACCTCGTAATGGCCCTGCTCGTGGCCGAGATGGTTGAACGGTGTGTAGCGGCTCTCGTCTTCCTGGTCGATCAGGACCGAGTGGCGCTGCGAGAAGGTGCCGCGCTCGGAATCCTGCCCGGACAGGCGGACATGGTGGTTCTCGTTGAGCAGCGTGCAGAACGCCAGCGCCTCGCCGGTCGCCCAGTCGATGCCGGCGCCGGTGTCGATCGCCTTCGCGCGGTTGTCGAGGAAGCGCTGGATGGTGCGGTGGACGCGGAAACCGTCCGGCACCTTGGTGATCTTGCGGCCGATGTCCTTCAGAGCAGCAGTGTCGACGCCGGTGACGCCGCGCCGCGCATCCTCTTCCTGGTCGGCGATCTTGAAGCCGGCCCACTTGCCGTCGAGCCAGTCGGCCTTGTTCGGCTTGTAGGAGGTGCCAGCCTCGAACTCGGCATCGAGCCGCGCGCGCCAGTCGGCCTTCAGCTTGTCGACCTCACCCTCGGTGACCACGCCTTCGGCGATCAGGCGCTTGGAGTAGAGCGTGAGTGTCGACGGATGGGCCGCGATCCGCTTGTACATCACCGGCTGGGTGAAGGCCGGCTCGTCGCCCTCATTGTGGCCGTAGCGGCGATAGCACCACATGTCGATGACGACGGGCTTGTGGAATTTCTGCCGGAATTCGGTCGCGACCTTGGCCGCGAACACCACAGCCTCCGGATCGTCGCCGTTCACGTGGAAGATCGGCGCGTCGATCATCTTCGCCACGTCCGACGGATAGGGCGAGGAGCGCGAATAACGCGGATATGTGGTGAAGCCGATCTGGTTGTTGACGATGAAGTGCACGGAGCCGCCGGTGCGGTAGCCCTTCAGGTCCGACAGACCGAAGCATTCGGCAACAACGCCCTGGCCGGCAAACGCGGCGTCGCCATGCATCAAGAGCGGCATCACCGAGATGCGCTGGTCCGGCGGATCGCCGTGCTGGTCCTGCTTGGCGCGGACCTTTCCGAGCACGACGGGATCGACGATCTCGAGATGCGAGGGGTTCGCGGTCAGCGACAGATGGATGCGGTTGCCGTCGAACTCGCGGTCCGAGGACGCGCCGAGGTGATACTTGACGTCGCCGGAGCCTTCGACCGCGTCGGGATTGGCCGAGCCGCCCTTGAATTCATGGAACAGCGCGCGATGGGCCTTGCCCATCACCTGCGTCAGCACGTTGAGGCGGCCGCGATGCGGCATGCCGACCACGACTTCCTTCACGCCGAGATTGCCGCCGCGCTTGATGATCTGCTCGAGCGCGGGAATCAGCGATTCACCGCCGTCGAGACCGAAACGCTTGGTGCCGGTGAACTTGGTGTCGCAAAACTTCTCGAAGCCTTCGGCTTCGACCAGCTTCATCAGGATGGCGCGGCGACCTTCGCGGGTGAACGAGATTTCCTTGTCCGGCCCCTCGATACGCTCCTGGATCCAGGCCTTCTGCGCAGCATTGCTGATGTGCATGAACTCGACGCCGAGCGTCTGGCAGTAGGTGCGCTCGCAGATCGCGGTGATCTCACGCAAGTTGGCGTATTCGAGACCGAGCACGTGATCGAGGAAGATCTTGCGGTCGAAATCGGCCTCGCTGAAGCCGTAGGTGCGGGGATCGAGCTCTTCGCGGTTGCGCGGGGCTTCGATGCCGAGCGGATCGAGCTTGGCGTGGAAGTGGCCGCGCATGCGGTAGGAGCGGATCAGCATCAAGGCGCGGACGGAGTCACGCGTGGCCTGGAGCACGTCGGCGGAAGAGACATCCGCGCCTTTGGCCTGGGCCTTGGCGGCGATCTTGCTGCCGACCGCCTTCTCGACTTCGGCCCAGTTGCCGTCGAGGGCGGAGGTCAAATCGTCCTGTGGGGTCAACGGCCAGTTGGCGCGCTCCCAGGACGGGCCCTGGGCGTTCCTGCGGACGTCGTCCGGCTGGTCCTTCAGGCTCTTGAAGAACTCCTGCCACTCGGCGTCGACCGAGGACGGGTCGTTCTCGTAGCGGGCGTAGATTTCATCAATGTAGGTGGCGTTGGTGCCCTGCAAAAAGGAGGAGAGGGCAAAGGCTGCGTTCGCGTCCTGGCGAGACATACTTGAGTTCCTGGCGATTTTGGTTCGCGCATAACAAACGGCGCTGGCGCTGAGCTCCCCGGCAGAGGCTCAGCGCGGCAGGCACCATTTACCCTATTTGCTGCGAAACTTCGCCCGGAAAATCACGAAGAACTGAATTAGGCTTTCAATTTTTCGGCAAGCGTGTGCCCGAGGCGGGCGGGAGACGGCGAGACTGTAATTCCAGCCGATTTCATCGCGTCAGTCTTGGAACCGGCGTCGCCCTTGCCGCCCGAAATGATCGCACCGGCATGGCCCATGCGGCGGCCGGGAGGTGCGGTCACGCCGGCGATGAAGCCGACCATCGGCTTCTTGCGGCCACGCTTGGCTTCGTCCTTGAGGAACTGGGCGGCGTCTTCCTCGGCGGAACCGCCGATCTCGCCGATCATGATGATCGAATTCGGTCTTCGGGTCGGCCAGCAGCATTTCCAGCACATCGATGAACTCGGTGCCCTTGACCGGGTCGCCGCCGATGCCGACCGCGGTGGTCTGGCCGAGGCCTTCCTGCGAAGTCTGGAACACGGCTTCATAGGTCAGGGTGCCGGAGCGGGAGACGATGCCGACAGAACCGGTCTTGAAGATGTTGGCCGGCATGATGCCGATCTTGCACTCGCCCGCGGTCATGACGCCCGGGCAGTTCGGCCCGATCAGGCGCGACTTGGAGCCGGCCAGCGAGCGCTTCACGCGCACCATGTCGATGACCGGAATGCCCTCGGTGATGCAGACGATCAGCGGGATCTCGGCGTCGATGGCTTCGCAGATCGCGTCGGCCGCGCCCGGCGGCGGCACGTAGATCACCGACGCGTCGGCGCCAGTCTTCTCACGCGCCTCGCGCACGGTGTCGAACACCGGCAGGCCCAGATGCGTCGCGCCGCCTTTGCCCGGCGAGGTGCCGCCGACCATCTTGGTGCCGTAGGCAATCGCGGCCTCGGAGTGGAAGGTGCCGTTCTTGCCGGTGAAGCCCTGGCAGATGACCTTGGTGTTCTTGTCGATCAGGATGGACATGAGGTCTGCTTTCGCGAAACTAAAGTGAGAGGTCAGTGGATGCGGCGGTAGACGCCGGTGAGCACGTCGGCCCAGCCCTCCGCGTCCGGCGAGAACTGGATCTTCAACGCGTAGGAATCGTCGTCGATGATTTCGTAGACGTGGCGCGCATTGCCGCGGAGCGAGCCGCGCACCAGCGTCAGGGTCTTGCCGACCCAGCCGCCAGAGGCGGGCGAAGGCGGCGTGTAACCGAGCGAGTCGTACCAGAACAATTTGTAGGTCCGGTCCTCGCGATCCCAGGTGAAGAGGCCGTGGCTGGCGAAGGCCTGCTTGCCGTCGCGCATCTGGACCGAGTCCTGGATCAGGTAGAACCCGCTGAGGTCCATGCGCGCGACGGTGCGCGAGGTCGCCGGTCCGCCCGCGATCCAGCGCGACGGGAAGACCACCTCTTCGCCATTCCATTCGCCGGCGAACGCGGCGAGGCGCGCATGCTCAGCAAGCGGGGATGATGCGGCGAGATGGTCTTGGGCCATGGCCTTAGCCTCCCTTGACGGCCTTCACGATCTTCTGCGCGGCGTCGTCGAGATTGTCAGCCGGCACCACGTTCAGGCCGGATTCACGGATGATCTTCTTGCCCAGTTCAACGTTGGTGCCTTCGAGGCGGACCACCAGCGGCACGCTGAGGCCGACCTCGCGCACGGCGGCCGTGACGCCCTCGGCGATCACGTCGCACTTCATGATACCACCGAAGATGTTGACCAGGATGCCCTTCACGTTGGGATCGGCAGTGATGATCTTGAAGGCGGCCGCAACCTTCTCCTTGCTGGCGCTGCCGCCGACGTCGAGGAAGTTCGCCGGCGCCATGCCGTAGAGCTTGATGATGTCCATCGTCGCCATGGCGAGACCGGCGCCGTTGACCATGCAGCCGATATTGCCGTCGAGGGTGACGTAGTTGAGGTCGTGTTTCGATGCCTCGATTTCCTTGGCGTCTTCCTCGGTCTCGTCGCGCAGCGCGAGCACCTCGGGATGACGGAACAGCGCGTTGTCGTCGAAGGAGACCTTTGCGTCGAGCACGCGGAGCTGGCCCTGCTTGGTCACGACCAGCGGGTTGATCTCCAGCATCGACATGTCCTTGGCGACGAACGCCGCGTAGAGCTGCGCGGTGAGCTTCTCGGCCTGCTTGGCGAGATCACCGGAGAGTTTCAGCGCGTTCGCGACGGTGCGGCCGTGGTGGCCCATGATGCCGGTCGCTGGATCGATCGAGAAGGTCACGATCTTTTCGGGGGTATTGTGCGCAACGTCCTCGATGTTGACTCCGCCTTCGGTCGACACCACGAAGGAGACGCGCGAGGTCTCGCGGTCGACCAGGATCGAGAGGTAGAACTCCTTGTCGATGTCGGAGCCGTCCTCGATGTAGAGGCGGTTGACCTGCTTGCCAGCCGGGCCGGTCTGGATCGTCACGAGCGTGGCGCCGAGCATCTGCTTGGCGAATTCGGTGACCTCCGCGGCCGATTTGGCGATGCGTACGCCGCCCTTGTCGCCAGCCGAGGCTTCCTTGAACTTACCCTTGCCGCGGCCGCCGGCGTGGATCTGGCTCTTCACCACCCAGACCGGCCCCGGGAGGGCCTTGGCCGCAGCCTCCGCGTCGGAGGCCTTCAGGACCGGAACGCCCTTGGAGATCGCGACGCCGAACTCGTTCAGCAGCGCTTTGGCCTGATATTCATGGATATTCATATGGTCGCTCCCTGAACCCGCGGGCGGTGACCTCGTAGGCCCACCTCAGTCTTGTGGCTGGCATACCATATACCACAGGAACTGCAACCCGGATTCTTTGACATCGATCTCTGGACTTCCGAACCCGGAACCCGCCCGGTCAGCCGGGCCCCGGAAGTGAAACCGCCGAAGATCATTTTCGATCTTCGGCGGGAATTGCTTTCGCTTAGCGGCCGAGAAGATCGGGTGCGATCTTCTTGCAGGCGTCGACCAGACCCTGCACCGCGCCGACCGATTTGTCGAAGGCCTCGCGGTCCTTGCCGGTGAGTTCGATCTCGACGACGCGCTCGACGCCCTTGGAGCCGATCACGACGGGCACGCCGACATACATATCCTTCACGCCGTATTCGCCGTTGAGGTAGGCGGCGCTGGCCAGCACGCGCTTCTTGTCGCGCAGATAGCTCTCCGCCATCGCGATGGCGGAGGCTGCCGGGGCGTAGAAGGCCGAGCCGGTCTTGAGCAAATTGACGATCTCGGCGCCGCCGTTTCGGGTGCGGTCGACGATCTCGTCGAGGCGCGCCTGCGAGGTCCAGCCCATCTTGACGAGGTCGGGCAGCGGGATGCCGGCGACGGTGGAGTACTTCACCAGCGGCACCATGGTGTCGCCATGGCCGCCGAGCACGAAGGCGGTGACGTCTTCGACCGAGACGTTGAACTCGTCGGCCAGGAAATAGCGGAAGCGCGAGGAATCCAGCACGCCGGCCATGCCGACGACCTTCTTGTGCGGCAGGCCCGATGCCTTCTGGAGCGCCCAGACCATGGCGTCGAGCGGATTGGTGATGCAGATGACGAAAGCATCGGGGGCATACTTCTTGATGCCGGCACCGACCTGCTCCATGACCTTGAGGTTGATGGAGAGAAGATCATCGCGGCTCATGCCGGGCTTGCGCGGCACGCCGGCGGTGACGATGCAGACCTTGGCGTTGTCGAGCGCCTCGTAGGAATTGGCGCCGGTGTAGTGCGCGTCAAAGCCGTCGACCGGCGAGGACTGCGCGATGTCGAGCGCCTTGCCCTGCGGCACGCCCTCGGCGATGTCGAACATCACGACGTCGCCCAGTTCTTTCAGGCCGATGAGGTGAGCCAGCGTTCCGCCGATCTGGCCGGAGCCAATCAAAGCAATCTTGTCGCGCGCCATGTGAACCTGTCCTTTAGACACGTGAGGAGGGGAAAACTGAGAGGGTGGTTATCCCTTTCGCTTCCGCCGTTCAAGTCGGTGGATGCCCAATTGTCGGGCTTGCCGAGCATTCAAGCGCATCCCTGTCATTCCCGGACGCGCGCAGCCGTTAACCCGAAAGTCACGCACAGCGACGTCGGGATTTCGCGGGGGTCCAGCGGACATCCGGAACGACAGCTCCGGTGACGAGGATAGGACTTAAGTCTCCACCAGGCCCTTGGTAGAGCCGCTGGCGGTCGAATCCTTGCGACCGTGAGGCAACGCCAGATAGGATTCCGAGCTCATTTCGATCAGTCGCGACGAGGTCCGCTTGAACTCGTTGGCCTCGTTGCCTTCGTCGGCGAGGTAGAGCGAGATCGGATTGGCATCGGCTGAGGCCATCAGCTTTACGGCATTGTCATAGAGCGTGTCGATCAGCGTGATGAAACGCTTGGCGGCATTGCGCTGGGAGAAGTCCATCACTGGAATATGGTCGACCAGGATGGTGTGATAGTCGTGCGCCAGTCTGAGGTAGTCGGATGCCCCAAGCGGCTTCTCGCAGAGATCGGCGAACGGAAACCGCGCCACGCCATGGGCCGAGCACGGCACGTGCAGGATGCGGCCCTTGATCGAAATATCGCGCGACTTGCATGTGGCGCCGCCGGTCATCTTCGACCAGGCGCGGTCGAGCGCCGTATCCGCATCGGCATCCGCCGGCGTCAGCCACATCGGCACGCCCTGAAGTTTCTCGAGCCGGAAATCGGTGCGCGCGTCCAGCCGCCAGACGTCCATGTGGTCGGTGATCTGCTTGATGAAGGGCAGGAACAGCGCCCGGTTCAAGCCGCCCTTGTAGAGATCGTCGGGCGCGACGTTGGAGGTCGCGACCACGACGGTGCCGAGCTCGAACAGCTTTGCGAACAGGCGGCCGAGGATCATCGCATCCGCGATGTCGGTGACGTGGAATTCGTCGAAGCAGAGCAGCCAGCTCTCCTCGAAGATCGCCTGCGCGGTCAGCGCGATGACGTCGCCATCCGCGGTCTCGCCGCGCGCGATGCTCTGGCGATAGTCGTAGATGCGCTCATGCGCTTCCGCCATGAACTCGTGGAAATGCGCGCGCCGTTTGTGCTCGACGGTGGAGTACTGAAAGAACAGATCCATCAGCATGGTCTTGCCGCGGCCGACCTCGCCATGAACATAGAGCCCGCGCGGCGCCTCGTCCTTGTCACTGCTGCTGAACAGACGGCTGAGCAGCCCCTGCTTGCGCTGTGGCTTGTAGTCTGCGAGCCGAAGGTCGAGCGCCGCATAGGCGTCTGCTACCTCGGCCTGCGCGGCATCGGGCTCGATCGCGCCGGACGCGATCTCGGCCTGGTACGCGTCGCGGAAAGAGGAACTGGGGGTCGAGAGCATTGCTCTTTACCGCCAGAGACTGATGAAAATTGCAAGCCGTGAATTGGTGCGGGGCGCTATGCGCTTTTCTCCCTCTCCGCGTTCTTACGGGGAGAGGGTTGGGTTGTGAGACCTGTACTCCCTCATCCGGATCGCAAGAGCGACATGGCCGAAGCTATGCTTCGGCGTTCCTGGAAACGGTCGCCATAGGCGGCCTATGCCTCTACCCGCAAGCGGGGAGAGGTGAAGAATGAACTCACTCACACAGCTCGTAGGCGTCTTCGACCACATACGGGCCACCGCCGGTGGACGCACGCGACGAGAACAGCACGAAGCGTTCGGCCGTGAAGGCCTTGCTCGGGAAGTAGCCGCGCATCGAGAGATAGTCGGCGACATCACGGTCGGACGCGTCGTGCAGCCGGGCCAGCGTGACATGCGGGATGAACTTGCGGCCTTCAGGGTCGAGGCCGATCCGCTGCATCATGCGTTCGAGCTCGGCCTGCAATTCCATCAGCGGCTTGCTCGGTGCAATGGTGGCGACCACCGCGCGCGGCTTGCGGCCGCCAAAGCTCGTGAGTCCCTGCACCTTGACCTCGAACGGCTTGCGGTCAACGCGAAACAGCATCGAGGCGATCTCGTTGGCGGACATGCCGTCGATATCGCCGATGAAGCGCAGGGTGACGTGATAATTTTCGGGATCGATCCACCGGGCGCCGGGAAGGCCGCCCCGCAAGTTGGAAAGCGACTGGCCGATCTCGGCCGGAATTTCCAGACCAGTGAACAAACGCGGCATCGTTTCACACTCCCGATGCTTGGGTACGGCCCCTGAGCAGGACCCTATCCAAATTTTAGAGCCGGCGACGAATCACCGATACCCTAATTCCTATCGCAGATATGTGACTCTGCGAAGCACAGCACGCGCCACCCCGGGAAAACCCCGGGGATTAAGGTTAGCACTGCCTGCTTTTCAACGGCGTTGCTCGCCGATCGTGCGCAGGAATGCCTCCACCGTGGGCAGCATGTTGTTGACGATGATGTCGACGCCGGCCGCGGTCGGGTGGATGCCGTCGGCCTGGTTGAGCCTGGCGTCCGCCGCGACACCGTCGAGGAAGAACGGATAGAGCGGCAGGTCGAACTGTTTCGACAGATCCGGATAAATCGAATTGAAGCGCGCGCCGTAATCGGCGCCGAAATTCGGCGGCGCCAGCATGCCGCACAGCATCACGGCGATCTTGCGCGCCTTGAGACGCTGAACGATGTCGGTCAGCGCCGCGCGCGTCAAGTCGGGGTCGATGCCGCGCATCGCATCGTTGGCGCCGAGCTCGAGGATGACGCCCTCGGTTCCGTCAGGCACCGACCAGTCGAGCCGGTCGCGGCCGCCGGACGAGGTGTCGCCCGACACCCCCGCGTTGGTCATGTCGACCTCTATGCCTTTGGTCTGCAAGGCTTTTTGAAGTTTTGCCGGAAACGCCTCCTGAGCCGGAAGGCCGAGACCGGCACTCAGGGAATCGCCGAGAACGACAAGCTTGATCGGTTTTGTCGCTTCCGCCCAAGCCGGGTTTGCGACCGTCATCAAAGCGAACATCAACACGGCTATGTGCATGAACAATCCGTAACGCCTCTCGACCGCGCGTGCGGAGTTGCCATATGACCGGACCATGGACACTCGCATCGAATCCTCTTCGCTCGCCGGCACTGCGCCGGACACCATCGCCATCTCCAACGTCAATCTCTCATTGGGTTCGGGGGCGGCACGCGTTCACATCCTCAAGGATATCAGCCTGCGCATCGGCTCGGGGGAGACGATCGGCCTGATCGGCCCGTCAGGCTCGGGCAAATCCACGCTGCTGATGGTGATGGCGGGGCTGGAGCGTCCTGATAGCGGAGAGGTGGTGGTCAACGGCACGCCTTTCAATGCCCTCGACGAGGATGCGCTGGCCCGCTTCCGCGGCCGCCAGGTCGGCATCGTCTTCCAGTCATTCCATCTGATCCCGACCATGACGGCGCTTGAGAACGTCGCCGTGCCGCTCGAGCTTGCCGGCAATCCGGACGCCAACAAACGTGCAGCGCAGGAGCTGCAATCGGTCGGCCTCGGCGACCGCCTGCATCATTATCCGACGCAGCTCTCCGGCGGCGAGCAGCAGCGCGTGGCGCTCGCACGCGCGCTGGCGCCCGATCCCGCCATCCTCGTCGCCGACGAGCCGACCGGCAATCTCGACGAGACCACCGGCAAGCAGATCATCGATCTCCTGTTCGGCAAGCATGCCGAGCGCGGCATGACGCTGGTGCTGGTGACGCACGATTCCTCGCTCGCACATCGCTGCGATCGCGTGATCCGCCTGCGTTCGGGGCGCATCGACACGCAGACGACACAAGCATGAGCGTCGCTATCGAACCGTTCGCGCGGCCCAACGGCGTCGCGCTGTCGCTGCGCTACGCGCTCCGCGAATTGCGCGGAGGCCTGCGCGGCTTCTACGTCTTCATCGCCTGCATCGCGCTCGGCGTGATGGCGATCGCCGGCGTCGGCTCGGTCTCGGCGAGTCTGAGCGACGGCCTTGCCCGCGAAGGCCGCACGCTGCTCGGCGGCGACGTCTCCTTCGTGCTGTTCCAGCGCGAGGCCAAACCCGAAGAAGTTGCCTTCCTGCGCTCGCGCGGCACCGTCTCCGTTGCCGCCACCTTGCGCGGCATGGCGCGTTCGGCCGAGGGCAAGCTGGCGCTGGTCGAGATGAAGGCGGTCGATGACGCCTATCCGATGCTCGGACAATTGACGCTGGCGCCGCCGCTGCCGTTGACCGACCTGCTCGCGATGCGTGACGGTACGTTTGGCGCTGCTGCCGATCCGACGCTGCTGGCGCGGCTGTCGCTCAAGACCGGCGACCGCGTCACCATCGGCGCGGCGACCTTCCAGATCCGCAGCGCCGTCGAGGCCGAGCCCGACAAGCTCGCCGGCGGCATCGGCTTCGGCCCGCGCTTCCTGATCAGCGAGGAGGCCTTGCGCGCCACCGGCCTGATCCAGCCCGGCAGCCTGGTGCGCTGGGTCTATCGCGTGAAGCTGCCGGATACGGCCAACAGCGACCGCGCCACCGACGCCTTCATCAGTGACGCACGCAGCGCCGCACCGCAGGCCGGCTGGGAGGTCCGCAGCCGCTCCAATGCCTCGCCGCAACTCGAGCGCAATATCAGCCGCTTTACGCAGTTCCTGACCCTGGTCGGCCTCGCCGCGCTGCTGGTCGGTGGCGTCGGCGTCGCCAACGCCGTGAAGAGCCATATCGACCGCAGGCTCGAGGTGATCGCGACTTTCAAGGCCGTCGGCGCCACCGGTCGTGACGTGTTCGGCATTTATCTGGCGCAAGTCGTCCTGCTCGCCGCGATCGGCTCGGTGATTGGCCTGGCGCTCGGTGCGGCGATGCCGTTTGCCATCGTCGGCCTGTTCGGCAAACTGCTGCCGCTGCCGGTGGTGCCGACGGTGCATGCCGACGAACTCGCGCTGTCCTTCGTCTATGGCCTGCTGACCGCGCTCGCCTTCGGCCTGTGGCCGCTCGGGCGCGTGCACGACGTGCCGGTCGCGGCGCTGTTCCGCGACACCATCAGCTCCGAATGGCACCGGCCGCGCTTGAGCTATGTCGCCTTCATGGGCGTCGTCGTCGCCCTGCTCGTCGCCGTCGTGATCGGACTGTCTTTCGACAAGCGCATCGCCGCGGTGTTCGTGTTGTCGTCCGTCGTCGTGTTCGCGCTGTTGCGCGGTGTCGCTGCGCTCCTGATGGCGATCGCGCGACACCTGCCGCGGACGCGGATCACGATGTTGCGGCTGGCGATCGCCAACATCCACCGGCCCGGCGCGCTGACGCCATCCGTCGTGCTGTCGCTCGGGCTCGGGCTCGCCGTCCTCGTCACCATCACCCAGATCGACGGCAATCTGCGCCGGCAGTTTCTGGCGGCGCTCCCCGAGCACGCGCCGTCGTTCTACTTCATCGATATTCCGAGCACGCAGGCCGCACCGTTCGACGATTATCTGCGTCAGATCGCGCCGGGCGCGAAGGTCGAGGACGTGCCGATGCTGCGCGGGCGCATCGTCGCCGCGCGCGGCGTCCGCGCCGAGGACCTCAAGCCCACGACCGATGCCGAATGGGTGCTGCAAAGCGACCGCGGCCTGACCTATACCGGCGAGCTGCCGAAGGGCTCCAAGGTGGTCGAAGGCGAATGGTGGGGCGCCGACTATTCCGGCCCGCCGCTGGTCTCGATGGAGAAGAAGATCGCCGACGGGCTCGGGCTGAAACTCGGCGATGAGGTGGTGGTCAACGTGCTCGGCCGCGACATCCCGGCCAGGATCGGCAATCTGCGCACCATCGACTGGCAGGGGCTCGGCATCAATTTCGTGCTGGTGTTCTCGCCTAACGCCTTCAAGGGCGCGCCGCACACCCACATCGCGACGCTGACGGAAGCCAGCGGCGATGCGACCGGTGACGGCAAGATCATCAAGCAGGTGGCGGACGCCTTTCCGATGGTCACGAGCGTGCGCGTGCGCGAGGTGATGGAGACGGTCGGCGCGGTCGTGACCAATCTGGCACTTGCGATCCGCGGCGCCAGCGCGGTGACCCTGATCTCGGCGATCCTGGTGCTGGGCGGCGCGCTCGCCGCCGGCCACCGCCACCGGGTCTATGATGCGGTGATCCTGAAGACGCTGGGCGCGACCCGGCTGCGGCTGCTCGGCGCCTATGCGCTCGAATACCTCCTGATCGGTCTCGCCACCGCGGTGTTCGGCGTTTTCGCCGGCAGTATCGCCGCCTGGATGATCGTGACCCGGCTGATGACGCTGACATTCGTCTGGCAGGCCGGCAGCGCGGCCGGCGTGGTTGCGGCCGCCCTGGTCGTCACCGTCGGGCTCGGGCTCGCCGGCACTTTGCTGGCCCTGAACAAAAAGCCCGCCACGGTGTTGCGGAATTTGTGACAAATGGTGACGGCTGGCTGCGCGAGAGCCGAATTCGGCGGTTTCCGCGATTAACCACGTCCTCTCGTCGGGATTGCGCCAGGAGAGCGACATTCAGCCGCGCGTGGACGGTTGCAGCGAATGTGTTAGTTTCCCACATATCGGATGGGTTCGGAGCCCCGATTGTTAGCCAAATTTAATGTCGGCAGACAGCGGTATCCGAGATAGAATTTGACGAACCGGCGGTATGGCAACCCTCATGCCGGACCGGGCAACCAACGGGAATTCGACCATGTCGGACCTAGACCGCAATTACGCTTCTCCTTTCGGCCGGGCCGCCGGGCGTGTTGACGCCGCGACGGTCGACGCCGGTCTGCGCGCCTACATGCTGCGCATCTACAATTATATGAGCATTGGCCTGGCCATCACCGGCCTGGCCGCGCTCGGCGTCTATATGGCCGCCGTGACGGACGTTCCGACCCCGGAAGCTGTCCGCGTCGGCAAGCTGTTCCTGACGCCGTTCGGCTACGCGATGTTCGTGAGCCCGCTGAAGTATCTGTTCATGCTGGCGCCGCTCGCCATGGTGTTCGTGATCTCGGCCGGCATCAACCGTCTCGCCCCCTCGACCGCCCAGATCCTGTTCTGGGTGTTCTCGGCGCTGATGGGCATCTCGCTGTCCTCGATCTTCCTGGTGTACACGCACACCTCGATCGTGCGGGTGTTCTTCATCACCGCGGCCACCTTCGGTGCGCTCAGCCTCTACGGCTACACCACCAAGCGTGACATGAGCGGCATGGGCTCGTTCCTGTTCATGGGCCTGATCGGCATCATCATCGCGAGCCTGGTCAACCTGTTCCTGGCCAGCACGGCGTTGCAGTTCATCGTGTCGGTGGTCGGCGTGCTGGTGTTTGCGGGCCTCACCGCCTGGGACACCCAGCGGCTGAAGAACGACTACATCTACGGCTACGCCTCGGCCGGCGGTGAGATCGCCGAGCGTGCGGCGATCTCGGGTGCACTGTCGCTGTACTTGAACTTCATCAACCTGTTCACGCTGCTGCTGCAGCTCCTCGGCCAGCGCGACTAAGCGACAGACTGAGAGAACGGACACGAACCCCGGCCGAAAGGCCGGGGTTTTTGTTTGCGGCCTCTCCGTCATGCCCGGTCTTGTCGCGGTCATGACGTATGCGGGAACAGCGTTGCTCATCGCAGCGCCCCTGCTATCTTTGCACCCATGTCAGCACCCGAAATCAGGGCCGCCCTTGAGGCCGACCTTCCCGCCATCACCGCCATCTACCAGCAGGCCGTCCGCGAGGGCACCGCGACATTCGAGCTGGAACCGCCTGACGTCACTGAGATGACGCGCCGCTATCGCGCGCTGGTCGACGGCGGCTATCCCTATTTCGTCGCGATCCTCGACGGCCGCGTCGCAGGATACGCCTATGCCGGCGCCTACCGGCCGCGGCCGGCCTATCGCTTTACGGTCGAGAACTCGATCTATCTCGATCCGTCCTTTCACCGCCGCGGCATCGGCATGTTGCTGCTGGAGCGGTTGATCACCGAATGCGAGGCGCGCGGCTTCCGCCAGATGATCGCCGTCATCGGCGATTCCGCCAATTCCGGCTCGATCGGCGTGCACACCAAGGGCGGCTTCAAGATGATCGGCACGCATCCCAATGTCGGGCTGAAATTCGGCCGCTGGCTCGACACGGTGATGATGCAGCGCGATCTCGGCGAGGGCGCGAGCACGGTGCCGGGGAAATAAGCTCGGTCTTGTAGCCGGGGTGAGCGAAGCGATATTCGGGAATGCTGCCGCCAGCGTCCCGGATGTCGCTTCGCTCATCCGGGCTACGGCAACTACGAAAGCTCTATCAAACCACCGCCAATTTCCGGTCGATCACCAGCAGCACGCGGTCGAGTTCATGGCCGCGGCGCAGGATCAAACCGGTCGCCGAGATCACGCTGTACATGCCCTGCTTGCGCGCGAGCCGAGGATCCTTCTCGATGCGGTAGATCGGCACTTCCGAGGCGCGGCGATAGACCGAGAACACCGCGCGGTCTTTCAGGAAGTCGATGGCATAGTCGCGCCACTCGCCGTCGGCAACCATGCGGCCATAGAGATTGAGGATACGGTTCAGTTCGAGCCGGTTGAACGTCACCCGGCTCAGTTGGGCATTCGCAGCGGCGGGGCGCGCCACTGCGCGCTGCTCGCTCGGATCGGCATCCTCCGACGTCAGATTCATGGAACACCTCCTGTCGCGTCAGCATGACCCTCGTCCGCGAAGACCGTCCCCGGAGCCGCGGATCGTGACAATTGCATGATTGCGCCAACCGTTCGCTATCGCAAGAGGCTCTTGGAGGGCCTCTTGGAGGGCCCTGTAGAGGGCCCTGGCCCACCTCACCCATCGGTTGCGAATCATGACACACGCAACGGTGGAACTTCTCAGCGGCAAACCGTCACGGGATCGTTAGCAGGAATTATAGTATCGCCGCTTTTCCGCCCATCGCCTGCCGCCGTGCATTGCGAAAAGGCTTGTGTGCGTTGACCCGGTCTTGTCGGTTCCGGATTCCTCAGCCCCCAGCCCCCCGGGGTCGTCAGGATCGGGTCTGTACGCGCGACAAGGAGGGCCAACGCAAGTTGGTCCTTTTTTGTTTTTGGCGGGATGTGACTGGCGTCTCGTCGTTCCCGGACGCGCCTCCTGGCGCGGGCCCGGAATCCATTTCTCAACTCGGAAAATGGATCGATGGATTCCGGGTTCGCGCTTCGCGCGCCCCGGAATGACGAGAGATAAAATTTCCTGAGACGGTCTAAGCGCGCTTCAGTGCAGCGACGTGTACGCCGCGCCGAGCATCGGGCCCGGTTTCTCGCGGCTGCCGTCCTGGACATAGACCACCGCACCGTCGACGCCGTCGCGCGTGAGGTTCTCGATCGGCACTGTCCAGCTTTCCTGATGTCCGTTCCAGTCGCCGACCTTGAGCAGGTTGCGCACGACGTTGTGATAGGTGAGCTGCTGGCCGCGATTCTCGCCGCGGCTGATCTCAATCGGCACCGATTTCGCGATCGAGCAGATCCAGACCTCGCCATGCGAGACCGCAGGCTCCTTGCTGGCGGCCACCGACACGTTGATCTGCTTGCCTGCGAGCGACATCGTCACCGGCACGCTCATCACGCCTGCGCCCTTGTCGGTCTTGCCGATCGCGCTTTCGATGCCGGCGCGGTCGCTGCCGATGACATGGGCAGAGCCGTTGACCACGACCTGCGGCGTATAGACCTCGCGGTCGCCGCGCATGCGCGAATAGGCGCGCTGCCGCGCCGAGAAGCGGGAATCCGCCAGGGTGTCCTTCCAGCCGAGATAGTCCCAATAGTCGATCGGCATGCTCAGCGCGATGACCGAGGGATCGTTGGCGAGATCGCCGATGATCTTGTCGGCCGGTGGGCACGACGAACAACCCTGGGAGGTGAAGAGTTCGACCACGGCGCGGGGATCGGCCTCGGCTGGACGGATGACGGCGACGATCGCGCAGATACCGAGTGCCCCCGACCAGAGTGCCCCGGACCATCGCGAAACCAAATGAGAAGCCATCATTCCAGTCATATCTCGAGCGCCACATCTCGTATTCGGGGAGGGATATCCTATCGCCTGATGGTCACCGTAGTCTTACGGACACGACACCTTCAACCGTCCGATCCGAAGTTTTCCGCCGAGCGGGCCCATCTGAAGCATGCCGTAACGAACGAAGGCGGCCTTGTGATAGGCCGCCTTAGTCTAACCTTCTACTCACTTACCAGTGAGCCACCGTTCACAAATCCGCGCTTAGGCCGCGAGTTTGCGCAGCACATAGTGCAGGATGCCGCCGTTGCGGTAGTAGTCGAGTTCGTCCAGCGTATCGATGCGGCAAAGCAGCGAAACGCGCTGCAACGAACCGTCGCCGGACACGATCTCCGCGGTCAGCTTCTGGCGCGGCTTCAGATCGCCGACGAGGCCACGCAGCGTGACCTTCTCGTCGCCCTTCAGACCGAGCGACGACCACGAGGTGCCTTCCTCGAAGGTGAGCGGCAGCACGCCCATGCCGACCAGGTTGGAGCGATGGATGCGCTCGAAGCTCTGGCAGATCACGGCGCGCACGCCGAGCAGGCGGGTGCCCTTCGCAGCCCAGTCGCGCGAGGAGCCGTTGCCGTATTCGGCGCCGGCGAACACCACCAGCGGCACTTGCTCCTGCTGGTACTTCATCGCGGCGTCGTAGATCGACATCTGCTCGCCGTCCGGCCAGTGCTTGGTGAGACCGCCTTCAGGGATATTTCCATCCGCGCCCTTGAGCATGAAGTTCTTGATGCGGATGTTGGCGAAGGTGCCGCGCATCATCACTTCATGGTTGCCGCGACGCGTGCCGTACTGGTTGAAGTCGGCAGGACGCACCTGGTGCTCGCTGAGATATTTGCCAGCGGGCGAGGTGAGCTTGATCGAGCCGGCCGGCGAGATGTGGTCGGTGGTGATCTTGTCGCCGAACATGGCGAGGACGCGTGCCTCGACGATATCGGTGACCGGCTCCGGCTCCTTCTTCATGCCTTCGAAGTAGGGCGGGTTCTGCACATAGGTCGAGCTCATATTCCAGCGATAGGTCTCGCTCTCGACCGTCTTGATCTTGCGCCAGTTGGTGTCGCCCTTGAACACGTCGGCATACTTCTTCTTGAAGATCGCCGCGGTCACGAACTTCTTCATGAAGGCGTTGATCTCCTTCGTCGTCGGCCAGATGTCCTTGAGGTACACCGGCTTGCCGTCCTTGCCTTCGCCGAGCGGCTCGACCGCGAGGTTCTTGGTCACGCTGCCCGCGAGTGCGTGGGCCACGACCAGCGGCGGCGAGGCAAGATAGTTCGCCTGCACGTCCGGCGAGACGCGGCCTTCGAAGTTGCGGTTACCGGAGAGCACGGCGGCCGCGACGATGCCGTTGTCGTTGATCGACTTCGAGATCTCCTCCGGCAGCGGACCGGAATTGCCGATGCAGGTGGTGCAGCCGAAACCGACCAGGTTGAAGCCGACCTTGTCGAGATCGGTCTGGAGACCGGAATCAGCGAGATAGGCCGCGACCACCTGGCTGCCCGGAGCGAGCGAGGTCTTCACCCACGGTTTTGCCTTGAGGCCCTTTGCGGCTGCGTTACGAGCCAGGAGGCCCGCACCGATCAAGACGCTCGGGTTCGAGGTGTTGGTGCAGGAGGTGATGGCAGCGATGACGACGTCGCCGTGACCGAGATCGAAGGTCTTGCCGTCGACGGCAAAGCGCTTCGCCGGCTCTTCAGCCTTCTTGTATTCGGTGCTGAGGGCGAGCGAAAAGCCTTCGGCGACCGACGGCAGCGCGATGCGGCCTTCTGGACGCTTCGGACCGGCCATCGAGGGCACGACGTCGGCGAGGTCGAGCGTCAGCGTTTCCGTGAACACCGGATCCGCCGACTTGGCGGTGCGGAACAGGCCCTGCGCCTTGGCATAGGCCTGCACCAGCGCGACGCGCGGCGCCGCGCGGCCGGAGGTCTTGAGATAGTCGATCGCGGCAGCGTCGACCGGGAAGAAGCCGCAGGTCGCGCCATATTCCGGCGCCATGTTGGCGATGGTCGCCTTGTCGGCGACGGAGAGATGGTCGAGGCCGGGACCGAAGAACTCGACGAATTTGCCGACCACGCCGAGCTTGCGCAGCATTTGCGTGACAGTCAGCACGAGGTCGGTGGCGGTGACGCCTTCCTTCATCGCGCCCTTCAGCTTGAAGCCGACGACCGTCGGCAGCAGCATCGACAGCGGCTGACCGAGCATGCAGGCTTCCGCCTCGATGCCGCCGACGCCCCAGCCGAGCACGGCGAGGCCGTTGACCATGGTGGTGTGGGAGTCGGTGCCGACGAGCGAATCGGGATAGGCGACCTCGAAGGTGCCGGTCTTCTTGCCGACCGTCATCTTCTCCTTCTTGGTCCACACCGTCTGGGAGAGATATTCGAGATTGACCTGGTGGCAGATGCCGGTGCCGGGCGGCACGACGGAGAAGTTCGAGAACGCCTTCTGGCCCCACTTCAGGAACTCGTAGCGCTCCTGGTTCTGCTTGTATTCCTCGGTGACGTTCTTGCCGAAGGCCTTGTTGTCGCCGAAGAAGTTCACGATCACGGAGTGGTCGATGACGAGATCGACCGGCACCAGCGGGTTGATCTTCTCGGCATCGCCGCCGAGCTTCTGCATGGCGTTGCGCATCGCGGCGAGGTCGACCACCGCCGGCACGCCGGTGAAATCCTGCATCAGCACGCGGGCGGGACGGAACGCGATCTCATGCTCCAGCGACTTCTTGCGCAGCCACTTCGATACCGCGACGATGTCTGCCTTCTTGACCGTACGGCCGTCCTCGTTGCGGAGCAGGTTCTCGAGCAGAACTTTCATCGAATAGGGGAGTTTCGAAATTCCCTTCAGACCATTCTTCTCGGCCGTGGGCAGGCTGTAATACACATAGGTCTTGGCGCCGACCTTGAGGGTCTTTTTGCATTTGAAGCTGTCGAGCGAGGTCATGTAGGAAATCCCAATTGTTAGTTATACCCGGCAAGGGGTATTTTAACACCGTCAGCGAATCGGGCTGAGTTGCTTGCAGGAGCAGGTTGAGTTGCTGCATCAAGTAGTTCCGGGCTTATAGAAGCTTTCTAACCGCGCCGCCACAGCCACAATCGTACCGCAGCAATTCGCGAGCCAAAAATTCTGATGCGCTACCCCAAGATTTCCTGAGGCCCGGCTTTGAACGGGTTGGTACCAGGCCAGATGCAGCTGTCCGGACGCAGGGTGATTTGCGTGCGGGGCGGCCGCGAGGTGTTTTCCGGGCTCGATTTCGAGGCGGCCTCCGGCGAAGCCGTGGCGGTCGTCGGCCGCAATGGATCGGGCAAGACCTCGCTGCTGCGGCTGATCGCGGGCCTGCTCATTCCGGCGGGCGGCACAATCGCGCTCGCTGGGGGCGACGCCGAGCTGACGCTGCCCGAGCAATGCCACTATCTCGGCCATCGCGATGCTCTGAAGCCGGCGCTGAGCGTGGCCGAGAATTTGTCATTCTGGGCTGATTTCCTGGGCGGCGAGTGTTTTGACGCCGCCGAGAGCCTCGCTACCGTCGGCCTCGACCACGCCACGGATCTGCCCGCCGCGTACCTCTCCGCCGGTCAGCGCCGCCGGCTTTCGCTGGCGCGGCTGCTCACCGTCCGCCGCCCGGTCTGGCTGCTGGACGAGCCGACAACGGCTCTGGATGTCGCCGGCCAGGACATGTTCGGGGGCCTGATGCGCGAGCACCTTGCCCGCGGCGGCCTGATCATCGCCGCCACCCACGCTCCGCTCGGCGTCGAGGCGCGGGAACTACGGATCGGGGGTGCGGCATGAGACAGCCCGACCCTCAGCTTTTCTCGGGCGTGCCGCCCTTCCACTCGGGGGCCACCTCATGACCGCCCTCGCCGCCCTCATTCGCCGGGACGTCCGGATCGCACTCCGCGTCGGCGGCGGGGCGCTCATTGGCGTGCTGTTCTTCCTGACCGTGGTGGTGCTGATGCCGTTTGCGGTGGGACCGGATCTGGCGCTGCTGTCGCGGCTGGGGCCGGCGATCCTGTGGCTGGGCGCACTGCTGGCGAGCCTGCTCACGCTGGACCGGCTGTTCATGGCCGACCATGAGGACGGCTCGCTCGATCTGATCACGATGAGCCGGACGCCACTGGAACTCGCCTGCGCGGCCAAGGCACTGGCGCATTGGCTGGCCGCGGGTCTGCCGCTGATCGTCGCAACCCCCGTGCTGGGCCTGCTGCTCAACCTCGACATGGTGGCGACCGGGGCGGTGGCGCTGACGCTCCTGGCCGGCACCCCGGCGCTGACCTTTACCGGCATGATCGGCGCGGCGCTGGCGGTGACGCTGCATCGCGGCGGGCTGTTGATGGCGGTGCTGGTGCTGCCGCTGTCGATCCCGGTGCTGATCTTCGGGGTCGCGGCCTCGCAGGCCGCGATCACGGGGCCGTTGTCATTCGGCGCGCCGTTTTCGATCCTCTGCGCACTGTCGCTGGTCAGCCTCGTGATCGGCCCGTTCGCAGCGGCGGCGAGCCTGAAGCATGGACTGGACTGACCTTGACCCCGATCAACTTTCGCTGCGCGCTTTCATGCTGATTGCGTGAGCGCTGACCTGTGATTATCAGAATACCATGACGCTGATCGACCTCGCCAACCCGACCCGGTTCCTCGCGCTGAGCGCGCGGGTGCTGCCGTGGCTTGCGGCCGCGACCGTTATCCTCCTCACGATCGGCCTCTATCAGTCAGCCTACGCGCCCGACGACTATCAGCAGGGCGCCACCGTGAAGATCATGTTCATCCACGTGCCCAATGCCTGGCTGTCGATGTTCGTCTGGGGCGTGATGAGCATCGCCTCGCTCGGCACACTGGTGTGGCGGCATCCGCTCGCCGACGTCGCCGCGAAGGCTGCGGCACCGATCGGCGCTGCCTTCACCTTCCTCGCTCTGCTCACGGGCTCGCTGTGGGGCCGGCCGATGTGGGGCACCTATTGGGAATGGGATGCGCGGCTGACCTCGGTGCTGATCCTGTTCCTGATGTATCTCGGCCTGATGGCGCTGTGGCGCGCAGTGGAAGATCCCTCACGCGCGGCACGCGCCGCGGCGGTGCTGACATTGGTCGGCGCGATCAATCTTCCCATCATCAAATTCTCGGTCGACTGGTGGAACACGCTGCACCAGCCAGCCTCGGTGATGCGCTTGGGCGGCTCGACGCTCGACAAGTCCTTCCTGATTCCGCTCCTGGTGATGGCGGTCGCGTTCACGCTGCTGTTCATCACATTGCACCTCGCGGCAATGCGCAACGAGATCCTGCGCCGGCGCGTGCGCTCCCTGCAGATGATGCAGGCCAGCCAGAAAGCCGCATGACCATGTCGCTCGGTCCCTACGCGTCCTTCATCGTGACGTCCTATGCCGCCGCCGCCATCGTGGTCACGATCCTGATCGGCTGGATCATGTTCGACTATCGCAACCAGACGGCGCGGCTGCGCGAACTCGACCGCAGCGGCATCACCCGCCGCTCGGGCCGCAGCGCGACCGACACACCAAGAACGATCACATGAGCGATCAATCGACCTCAGCCCAGCGCCGCACCTTCCTGATGGTGCTGCCGCTGCTCGCCTTCATTGCGCTTGCCTTGCTGTTCTGGTTCCGGCTCGGCAGCGGCGATCCCTCGCGGATTCCCTCCGCGCTGATCGGCCGGCCGGCGCCGCAGACCACGCTGCCGCCACTCGAGGGATTGCAGGCCGACAGCGCGCAAATCCCGGGCCTCGACCCCGCCGCCTTCAAGGGCAAGGTCAGCCTGGTCAATGTCTGGGCCTCCTGGTGCGTGCCGTGTCATGACGAAGCGCCGTTATTGACGGAGCTCGCCAAGGACAAGCGCTTCCAGTTCGTCGGCATCAATTACAAGGATGCGCCCGACAACGCCCGCCGCTTCCTTGGCCGCTACGGCAACCCGTTCGGCCGCGTCGGCACCGACGCCAACGGCCGCGCCTCGATCGAGTGGGGCGTCTATGGCGTGCCCGAGACGTTCGTCGTCGGCCGCGAAGGCACCATCGTCTACAAGCTGGTCGGGCCGATCACGTCGGACAATTTCCGGAGCGTGTTGCTGCCGGAGATGGAGAAGGCGTTGAAGGCGGGGAGCTAGACTAGCCAAGGCCGTCATTGCGAGCTGAGAGAGCCTACCCTTTTCGCACGTCCCCCGCCTCGGCCTCACTGGTCTCCAGCGACACCGGCTCAACACCATAGCGCTTGGTCAGCGGCATCTGGGCGATGGCGAAGATCATCGTGATCGGCGTGACGCCGAAGACCTTGAAATTCACCCAGAAATCCGTGCTCTGGGTGCGCCAGACGATCTCGTTCAAAACCGCCATGCCGGCGAAGAACAGCGCCCAGCGCAGCGTCAGGATGCGCCAGCCCTGCGGCGTCAAATTGAACATCTGGTCGAACATCACGGCGATGAAGGAGCGGCCGAACAACAGGCCGCCGCCGAGGATCGCGGCGAACAGGCCGTAGATGATGGTCGGCTTGACCTTGATGAAGGTCTCGTCGTGCAGCACCAGCGTCAGCGTGCCGAACACCAGCACGATCACGCCGGTCACGATCGCCATGATCGGGATATGGCGCGTCACCACATAGGAGGCGATCATCGCCGCCACGATCGCGACCATGAAGGCGCCGGTTGCGGCGAAAAGGTTGAACTTCGCATTCACGAAGAAGAACACGAGCAGCGGACCAAGCTCGGTCGCAAGCTTGAACAGCGGATGCGGCTGGGTCTTGTCCATTCTTCAGCTTTCGATTCCGGCAATCGCGCGGGCGAAATCGCGCGCGGTGAACGGCGCGAGATCGTCGACGCCTTCGCCGACGCCGATGAAATGCACCGGCAGTTTGAATTTCTCCGCGAGCGCCACCAGGATGCCTCCGCGCGCGGTGCCGTCGAGCTTGGTCATCACGAGGCCGGTGACCCCTGCGGTGCGATGGAAGGCCTCGACCTGCGACAGCGCGTTCTGGCCGACGGTGGCGTCGAGCACGAGTAACACCGCATGCGGCGCGGTCGCGTCCACCTTTCGGATGACACGTACGACCTTCTCGAGCTCGTTCATCAGCTCAGCCTTGTTCTGCAGGCGACCGGCGGTGTCGATCAGGAGCACGTCGACGCCCTGCTCCTTCGCCGCTGTCAGCGCGTTGAAGGCAAGGCTCGCCGAGTCCGAGCCCTGTGCGCCTGCGATGACCGGCGTCTTCGTGCGTTCGCCCCAGACCTTGAGCTGCTCGATGGCCGCTGCGCGAAACGTGTCGCCGGCGCCGAGCATCACCTTGCGACCTTCGGACGCAAATTTTTGCGAAAGCTTGCCGATGGTCGTGGTCTTGCCGGAGCCGTTGACGCCGACCACAAGGATCACGAACGGCTTATTTGCCGCATCGATCTCGAGCGGCTTGGCGACCGGCGACAACACCTTCTCGACCTCGGTCGCGACGACGTCCTTGACCTCGTCCGCCGAGATCGCCTTGTCATAGCGCCCCGTGCCGACGGCGTCCGCGATCCGCACCGCGACCGACGTGCCGAGGTCGGCGCGCAGCAGCACGTCCTCGATGTCGTCGAGCATGGCGCGGTCGAGCTTGCGCTTGGTGACGAGGTCGGCGACCGCGGTCCCGAGCGAGGACGAGGTGCGCTTCAGCCCGTTGGACAGGCGGCGCCACCAGCTCAGCTTGGGGGTCTCGGAGGTGGTATCGTTCATGGTGGCGGTGTGTTAGCCGTTCCGGCCCATAAACGAAAGTCTTGCAATTGCTCGATGTTCCCGAATTGACCGCCGATGAAATCCTGGCGCGCGTGCTCCATCGCGACGGGCTGATGCTGGTCATCGACAAGCCGGCCGGCTTGCCGGTGCATCGCGGCCCCAAGGGCGGCGCAAATCTCGAGACCTCCTTCGACGCGCTGCGCTTTGGCCTGCCAAGACCGCCGGTGCTGGCCCACCGGCTGGACAAGGACACCTCCGGCTGCCTCGTTCTCGGCCGCCATCGCAAGGCGACGGCCTCGCTCGGCCTCCTGTTCAAGCATGGCAAGATCGGCAAGACCTACTGGACCGTGGTCGAGGGCGGCCCCACCGAGAACGAAGGCACCATCGACATGCCGCTCGGCCGGCTCAATGCCGAGCGTGGCTGGTGGCAGAAGCCCGACCCCGAGGGGCAGAAGGCGACCACCAACTGGAAGGTGATGGGCCGGGGCGACGGCGTGACCTGGCTCGCCATGGAACCGGTGACCGGCCGGACCCATCAATTGCGGGTGCATTCGTCCGCGACGGGATGGCCGATCTTCGGTGATAACATTTACGGCAACGGCCCCCGCTTCGGGGAGCCGCGGCTGCATCTGCATTCGCGCGAGATCGTGGTGCCGATCTCCCGGAACAAGGAGCCGGTCCGCGTGGTGGCGCCAGCGCCGCCCCATATGCATGAGCGGCTCCGCGCCTGCGGCTGGAACGGGCAATAGTTCCCGCTCGGGTGCGTGGTTTACGAAACGTTCAGGGCTCGTCTCTAATGATGGCGGTTGCTTAGAACAGGCTTCCGTCATCCGCTCAGGACGAGCAACGCGTCATGTCCACGGCCAAGCAATCGATCATCGACGAGGTCGAATCCGCGATACGGACCGGCTCGGCGGAAAAGGGCCTGGAAACCGCGCGACGCGTCACCCACCTGTTCCTGTCCTCCGCCGGCAGTTTTGACCACGAGCAGATCGCGCTGTTCGACGACGTGCTCGAGCGCCTGATTGGCACCATCGAGCTGCGCGCCATCGCCGACATGGGTGCGCGCATTGCTCTGGTCGAGATCAGCGCGCAGCTTGCGCCGATTGCCCAGGCGCCGCCGTCCGTCATCCGCCGCCTCGCGAACAATGACGAGATTCGCATCGCCGGTCCCGTGCTCCAGGAGTCCCCGCGCCTTGACGATGGCGAGTTGGTCAAGATCGCGGCGACCAAGGGCGAGCGGCATCTGCTCGCTGTCGCCGGCCGCTGGTGGTTGAAGGAGATCGTCACCGACGCGCTGCTGGCGCGCCGCTATCCGAGCGTCAACCGGCGCCTTGCCGCCAATCCTGGCGCGCGGGTCTCCGGAAACGGATTTGCCGTCATCGTCGGACAGGCCGAGGCCGATCCCGAGCTCGCCATCAGCGTCGGCGTCCGCGTCGACCTGCCCTCGGAGCTGCGCCGCGAATTGCTGCGCTCGGCGACGGATACGGTTCGCACCCGTCTGCTGTCGCGCGCGCCGCCGCATCTGTTCGAGGAAATCCAGAACTCGATTGCGGACGTCACCGTCGGCGTCGAGCGTGAGATGTCGGGTGTCCGCGATTTCGAAGGCGCCAAGCGGGCGATCGCAAATCTCAAGGCATCCGGCCAGCTCAATGAGGCCACGCTGTTCGCCTTCGCCACGCAGCGGCGTTATGAGGAAGCCGTAGCGGCGTTGGCGGTGCTGTCGCAATGCACCGTCGAGGTCATTCGCCCGCTGATGCAGAGCCTGCGCGACGATGGCCTGCTGGTGCCGTGCAAGGCGGCGCAGCTGAGCTGGGAAACCACCGCCGCCGTGCTGCAATGCCGCTACGCCACCGGCGCAATGAAGCCGGCGGACCTCGCCAAGGCGCAGAGCCATTTTGCCCACATGACGCCGGAGAACGCACGACGCACGCTGCGGTTCTGGCAGGTCAGGGCGTCGTAGCGACGGATTATGTTGTCAGCCGCTCGCCATCGCTGCCGGTGATCCTCACCGGCACGATGCTGCCCACCTGTCCATCCGCGATCGCCACCGGCAGATAATGCTCCGTCCGCCCCTGCCCCTCACTCTCGATCAGCACCTCGCGCGTCGCGCCGATCTCGGCTTGCAGCCGCTGCCGCAATGCCATCTCACCAGCCGCACGCAGCCGCTTCGCACGTTCCTTGATGACCGGCCCCGCGAGTTGCGGCATCCGCGCGGCGGGCGTCCCGGGTCGCGGTGAATAGGGGAAGACGTGCAGGAAGGTGAGGCCGCACTCCTCGACCAGATCGAGCGAGCGCGAGAACATCTCCTCCGTCTCGGTCGGGAAACCCGCGATGATGTCGGCGCCGAAGGCGACGTCCGGGCGCAGGCGGCGCACCTGATCGCAGAATGCGATCGCATCGTTCCGCGAATGCCGCCGCTTCATGCGCTTCAAGATCATGTCGTCGCCGGATTGCAGCGACAGATGCAGATGCGGCATCAGCCGCGCATCGTCGGCGATGGCATCCAGCAGATCGCTATCTGCCTCGATCGAAATCGATCGAAGAGATGCGCAAGCGCTTCAACTCCGGCACGTGCCGCAGGATCTGCCTGGTCAGCATCCCGAGCTTCGGCGCGCCTGGAAGATCGGCGCCGTAGCTCGTCAGATCGACGCCGGTGAGCACGATTTCGACATGACCGCGCTCCGCCAGCGCCCGCACCTGATCGACCACCGCACCCATTGGCACCGAACGCGAATTGCCGCGACCATAAGGAATGATGCAGAAAGTGCAGCGATGGTCGCAGCCGTTCTGCACCTGCACGAACACGCGCGGCAGGCCGCTCGCGAAGCCGTCGATGAGATGCGGCGCCATCTCCTTCACGGCCATGATGTCGCTGACTGCGATCTTCTCGCTGCCGCCGAGATCGAATGCGGCGCGCGCGGCACGCCACGCATCGCTGCGCATCTTGTCGTCGTTGCCGACGACGCGGTCGACTTCGGCCATGTCTGCGAACATGCTGCTTTGCGTCTGCGCCGCGCAGCCGGTGACAACGATACGCGCACCGGGCCGTTCGCGCTTCAATTTGCGGATCGACTGCCGCGCCTGCGCCACCGCCTCGTTGGTGACGGCGCAACTGTTGACGACGATGGTGTCGTCGAGCCCCGCGCCTTCCGCCTCGCGGCGGATCACCTCGGCCTCGAAGGCGTTGAGGCGGCAGCCGAAGGTGACGATGTCGACGGCCATCAGCCGACCGGCGCGAACAGCGCCGGATCGAAATTGCCCTCATATTCGAAGGTCGCCGTACCCGTCATCAGCACGTGGTCGTCGCGCTCGCGCCATTCGATGCCGAGCCTGCCGCCGGGCAGCGCGATCTCGACATTGCGCTCAGCGCGCTTCAAGCGCGCAGCCGCAACCGCGGTCGCACAGGCCGCCGAGCCGCAGGCCCTGGTCAGGCCGGCACCGCGCTCCCAGGTGCGGATGGTGATGTGGTCGCGATCAACGATATGGGCGAGCGTGATGTTGGCGCGGTCCGGGAAAATCGGGTGGTTCTCCAGCAGCGGCCCGAAGCGTTCGAGATCAAAGGCGTTGACGTCGTCGACCCAGAAGATCGCGTGCGGGTTGCCCATGTTCACCACGGACGGCGAATGCAGGATCGGATTGTCGATCGGCCCGATCTGCAATTCGATATAGCGGGTGTCGCGAAACTCTTCCGCCAGCGGAATGTCCTGCCAGCCAAATTTCGGTGCACCCATGTCCACAGTATAGAGATCGGGCGCCGGACCCTGCCAGCAATTGAGCAGACCGGCCGCGGTCTCGAACGTCGCCGTCGTCTGCCCGGTCTTCCCGAAAATCTGTCGCACCACGCAGCGCATGCCGTTGCCGCAGGCGCCGGCTTCCGAGCCGTCATTGTTGTAGATGCGGATGAAGGCCTCGGTGCCGTCGAGCCGCGGCTTCTGGAGCACCATGAGCTGGTCGTAGGGCACGCCGCCCTGCGCGGAGGCCACCGCGCGGGCGTCGTCCGGCGTCACCGGCGAGGCGGAATCGCGCATGTCGACAACGACGATCTCGTTGCCGATGCCGTTCATCTTGGCAAATGCGTGGTTGGCCAGCGCGCTCATGAAAATTCCCGAATTTCGCCCGCCTTATATGGCGATCCTTGCCGGCTTGGCCAGTGATTTGGCGCCGATGGTCATGCCGTCTGCCATGACGCATCTGTCATGGGACGAATTCGGCGCTCGCGTGTTAGAACGGCGCAGTTCGCGCAAACCGGAACGCGCGGCCGGGTTAAGGCCTTTGAGGGCGTAAGGCCTTGGTGGGTAAGGTTTTGGGGAGAATAAAATGAACCGCTTTTGTCGTCTCGCTCTGGCCGCGCTGATCCCGGCCGCGGCCTTGTCGCTTGGCGTGTCCGGCGCTCCGGCGCAAACCCCGAGCCCGGCCCCCACCGCATCGGCAAGTCCCTCGCCGGCACCGTCAGCCGCGCCGTCCCCGGCCGCGAGCGCCTCGCCCGCGCCGGTGGCAACGCCGTCGCCTGCGGCCAGCGCCTCCCCCGCCCCCGCAGCGCCGCCCTCGCCCGCAGCCAGCGCCTCACCGAGCCCGGCGGCACCGCCGCCTGCTGCGGCCGCGACACCGGCCCCGGTGCAGACCGCCGACCCGTTCGGCCAGGAGACCACGCTCGAGCCGAGGAAGGTCGTGATGGTCAAGGGCACCGCCAATTGGGATTCAGCCTTCGACACGCTGATCGATGCCTTCAAGGCCTTGAACACGCTGCTGGACAAGCAGGGCATCAAGCACGCCGGCAATTCGATGATCGTCTACACCTCGACCGACGACACCGGCTTCACCTTCCTTGCCGAGATCCCGGTCGAGCAGGATCCGAAGAACCTGCCCAAGGACATGAGCATCGGCAAATCGCCGGAGGGCAAGGCGCTGAAATTCGTCCATCGCGGTTCCTACGACAACATGGACAACACCTATGAGGCGATCACCAATCACCTCGACGACAAGAAGCTGGAAGCCAAGGACACCTTCGTCGAGGAGTACCTCACCGATCCCCTCAAGACGGCCGAGGACAAGCTCGTGATCAACGTGTTCGTGCCGCTGAAGTGAGATCGATGAAAAAGCCTGCCGCCCTTGCCGCCGTCCTGGCCACCACGCTGTTGGCAGCGCCCGCGCGCGCAGATGATTTTCCGTCCGCGATCTCGGTGAGCGGCGAGGCGACGGTTTCGGCAGCCCCCGATCTCGCGCAGATCGATGCGGGTGTCGCCAACGACGCCAAGACGGCGAAGGAAGCCTCCGACGCCAACAACGCCGCGATGGGCAGGGTGCTACTGGCGCTGAAGGGCGCAGGCATCGCCGAGAAGGACTACCAGACCTCGCGGCTCTCGCTTCAGCCGCAATACGGCCAGAACAAATCCACCGGCGCCTCGCCCGTGGTCGGCTTTCGCGCCAGCAACCGCGTCACCGTGAAAATTCACGACGTGACCAAGGTCGCCAGCATCATCGACACGCTGGTCGGCGCCGGAGCCAACGATATCGGCAACATCTCGTTTGAGGTGACGCAGGCCTCGAAACTGCTCGACGACGCGCGCGAGCAGGCGGTCGCCGATGCCCGCCGCAAGGCCGAGATCTACGCCAAGGCCACCGGCGTCACGCTGGGTGCGCCACTCAGCGTCTCCGAAGGCGGCGCTCCGATGCCGCTGTTCAAGGGTCGCATGGCCGCCGCACCGATGGCCGTAGCGCCCGCTGCCGTTGCACCGGGTGAGGAAACGCTGTCGGTGACGGTGAATGTGAGCTGGGCGATCAAGCAGGGGCAGTGAGGCGGCCGTAAGAGGCACGTTGCGCATTACAACAATGGTGTCGTCCCGGCGAAGGCCGGGACGACAGCGGAGAATGACGCTAAATCTCCACCACCTGCCCGGGCTTCATCGCGACGAACCGCTCCTGCGGAATCTTCGCAGTATCGAGCGCCTCCACCAGCGCCTTGGCCGGCGCGTCGATCGCTTCGTCCGTCAGTTGGAACGTGCCGTGATGATGGCCGAGCGCTTGTTGCGCGCCGCAATCGGCGAGCGCCTTCACCGCGTCCTCCGGATTCATGTGCTGGTCGCGCATGAACCAGCGCGGCTCGTAAGCGCCGATGGGGAGGATCGCGAGACGCAACGGCCCATGCTGCTCGGCGACGCGGCGGAAATGCCTGCCGTCGCCGTAGCCGGAATCGCAGACGACGTAGATTTTCCCCACAGGCGTCTCCAGCACGAAACTCGCCCACAGCGCCTTGTTGCGATCGAACATGCCGCGCGCCGACCAGTGCCGGGTCGGCACCAGCGTCACGGCCACGCGGTTGCCGAGATCAACGCGATCGTGCCAGTCGAAAGCCTCCGCCTTGATCGCGGAATCTGCGCCGCGCATCGTCGAATCATTGCCGAGCGGGGTGACCACGCGCGGCGCAAAATTCTTGGCGAGCCGCGACAGCGTCGCGATGTCGAGATGGTCGTAGTGCCCATGCGAGACCAGCACGACGTCGATCTCCGGCAAATGATGAAAGGCGATGCCGGGATCGTTGTGTCGCTTTGGCCCGGCGAAGGCCACCGGCGAGACCCGCATCGACCAGACGGGATCGACCAGGATGTTCAGGCCGCCGGTCTGGATCAGCCAGCTCGCATGGCCGACGAAGGAGAGCCGCGCCTTGCCGCCATCGACACGGTCCGGCGGGGTGTCGGCGTGAGGGCTAGGAGCCCAATCCGGCCATTTCGCGCGCTCCCGCCCACCGCTGAATTGCCAGCGCAGCACCTCGCGGAGCGATTTCGGAGGCGCACCGTCCGGATCAAAGAAATGCAGGCCGTTGAAATGGTCGGAGGCGGGGCCGTCATAGGTTTTCATGCGGAAGATCCAAACGGACGGGACACCGACCAGCGCGCCTACCCCGGCAAGCGGTCCGAAGATGCGACGCCGGGTGATCGGCACGGGCGCAGATCAGGGACGGTCGGGACAGCAAGGCATCGCCGCCTATATGGGCGGGGCCACCGGAAAAAGAACCCATCGCCAAAACGATCGCGTTTTCAGCACCTTGCCCTACCAAATGCGTCCCGGCGCCCTAACTTTCCTTGACTTTCGGGCGGGAGCGGCGTTTAACCCGGCCACTTTCTCGGAAAGGCTTTCTTTTCGACCCGCCCACTGGCCCTGGAGGCCAGAGGCCAACGCCCGACAGCGCTGTGCGCCCTCGGGCGTAAAGGTGTTTGGAAGATCGCTATTCTGGCGAGCAGGACAAGGGACAACGGCATTGTTCGACAATCTGTCGGAACGGCTTGGCGGCATTCTCGATCGTCTGACGGGGCGCGGTGCGCTGACCGAAAAGGACGTCGACGCCGCGATGCGCGAGGTGCGCCGCGCCCTGCTGGAGGCCGACGTCGCGCTCGAAGTGGTGCGCAGCTTCATCGAACGGGTCCGCGAGCACGCGATCGGCGCCACCGTCGTCAAGTCGGTGACCCCCGGCCAGATGGTGGTCAAGATCGTCCATGACGAACTGATCAACACGCTCGGCGCCGAAAGCCAGACCATCGACGTCAATTCCGTACCGCCGGTGCCGATCATGATGGTCGGCCTGCAAGGCTCCGGCAAGACGACCACCACCGCAAAGCTCGCCCGCCGCCTGGTCCAGCGCGATAAGCGCAAGGTGCTGATGGCCTCGCTCGACATCTATCGCCCGGCGGCGATGGAGCAGCTGGCCGTGCTCGGCCGCGACCTCGACATTCCGACGCTTCCGATCGTGGCGGGACAGCAGCCGGCTCAGATTGCAAAGCGCGCGCTCGAGGCCGGCAAGCTCGGCGGCTACGACGTCGTATTGCTCGACACCGCCGGTCGCACCACGCTCGACGAAGAGATGATGGCGGAAGCCGCAGCCATCAAGGCTGCCGCGAA
Source organism: uncultured Alphaproteobacteria bacterium (assembly GCA_963819355.1). Lineage (GTDB taxonomy): Bacteria > Pseudomonadota > Alphaproteobacteria > Rhizobiales > Xanthobacteraceae > Bradyrhizobium. Next base: position 50,378 of record CAWFVZ010000027.1, read on the forward strand.
CCCGCATGAAGTGCTGCTGGTCGCGGACTCTCTGACTGGTCAGGACGCCGTCAATCTTGCCCGCGCCTTCGACGAGCGCGTCGGACTCACCGGCATCGTGCTGACGCGGGTGGACGGCGACGGCCGCGGCGGCGCTGCGCTGTCAATGCGCGCAGTCACCGGCAAGCCGATCAAGCTGATCGGCACCGGTGAAAAGACCGATGCGCTGGAAGATTTCCATCCCGACCGTATCGCCGGCCGCATCCTCGGCATGGGCGACGTGGTCTCGCTGGTCGAACGTGCTGCCGCGAACATCGACGCTGAGAAGGCCGCACGCACCGCCGAGCGCATGCGCAAGGGTCAGTTCGACCTCAACGACATGCGCGAGCAGCTTTCGCAGATGGCAAACATGGGCGGCATCAGCGGCCTGATGGGCATGATGCCCGGCATCGCCAAGATGAAGAACCAGATTGCGGCCGCCGGCATCGACGACAAGATCCTGAAGCGCCAGGTCGCGGTGATCAATTCGATGACGCGCGACGAGCGGCGGCATCCCGACCTGCTCAAGGCCAGCCGCAAGAAGCGCATCGCGGCCGGAAGCGGCCAGAGCGTCGAGCAGGTCAACAAGCTGCTCAAGATGCACCGGAACATGGCCGACATGATGAAGGCCATGGGCTCGGGCAAGCGCGGCCCGCTCGCCGGCATTGCGCAGGCGATGGGCTTTGGCGGCGGCATGAAGCCGCCCTCGCCGGAAGAGATGAAGGCGCTGCAGGAGAAGATGCAGGGCGGCGGCGGACAGGGTCTGCCCAGCCTGCCGAAGGATCTGCCGGCTGGTCTTCGCACCGGCCTGCCGAACGTTCCTGGACTGACCGGGCTGAGCGGCAAGCCGATGCTGCCGGGCCTCGGCGGATTTCCGGGCAAGAAGAAATGAGGAATTCGTCGCACGGGATCGTCAGCGTCCCGCGCAACGCGGAATACCAATCAACCGAACAAAACGTACTTTGAAGGAGAACCAGATGTCCGTCGTTATCCGCCTCGCACGCGCAGGCACCAAGAAGCGTCCCGTCTATCACGTCGTCGTCGCCAATTCGCGCTTTCCGCGTGATGGCCGCTTCATCGAGCGTCTCGGCTATTTCAACCCGCTGCTGCCGAAGGACAACGAGACCCGGCTCAAGCTCGACATGGACAAGGTGAAGGCCTGGCTCGCCAAGGGCGCGCAGCCCTCGGACCGCGTGTCGCGTTTCCTCGACGCCGCCGGCGTCAAGAAGCGCGAAGCGCGCAACAACCCGGAAAAGGCCGTGCCGCGCAAGGAGCGCAAGGCGCAGGCCGAAGCCGCCGCGAAGGGTTAAGGCTAGAACATGCCGGCGCTGATCTGCGTCGCGCGGATCGGCGCCGCGCATGGTGTGCGCGGCGCGGTCAAATTGTGGACCTTCACCGAAGATCCCCTTGCCGTGCGGCGCTACGGTCTTCTCTCGTCCAAGGACGGCAAGCGCCAGTTCGAGCTGGCGCAGGCCCGCGAAGCCAAGGATCATCTGGTCGCGACGTTCAAGGGCGTCACGACCCGCGATGAAGCCGAGCGCCTCAACGGCATCGAGCTCTACGTCGCCCGCGAAAAACTGCCGGCGACCGACGACGACGAATATTACCACGCCGATCTGATCGGACTCGACGCCGTGACCACGGCCGGCGATGCGCTCGGCCGCGTGTTCGCGATCCACAATTTCGGCGCCGGCGACATCATCGAGATCGCTCCGCCGAACGGTGCGACGATGCTGCTGCCGTTCACCAACGCGGTGGTGCCGGAGGTCGATATTGCCGGCGGCCGCGTCGTGATCGCGCTGCCGCAGCAAGTTGAGGGCGACGATCCGTCCCCAGTCGTCCCGGCGAAGGCCGGGACCCATAACCACAGGCCAGAATTTTTAGCTAAGCTGATCGCTCCAGCCGTCGCAAAACGAAGTGCGGTGGTTATGGGTCCCGGATCAGCGCTCCGCTTCGCTGCGCTTGTCCGGGACGACAACAACTGAGAGCCAATGACCAATCCCTCCCCCTGGCGCGCGACGGTGCTGACGCTGTTTCCGGAGATGTTTCCGGGGCCGCTCGGTGTGAGCCTGGCCGGCCGGGCGCTGGCCTCCGGCCTCTGGGAAATTGAGGCGCGGGACATCCGGGCCTCCGCGACCGACCGTCACCGCAGCGTCGACGACACCCCGGCCGGGGGTGGGCCGGGCATGGTGCTGCGGGCGGACGTTCTGGCGGCGGCGATCGACGCAGCTGAGCCCGACCCCGACCGACCCCGCCTCCTGATGAGCCCGCGGGGTCGGCCATTGACCCAGGCCCGCGTCGTGGAATTCGCCCAGGGCCCCGGCCCCCTGATCGTCTGCGGGCGATTTGAGGGGATCGACCAGCGGGTGATCGATGCCCGCGGCCTGGAGGAGATCTCGATCGGCGATTACGTGCTCTCCGGGGGAGAAATCGCGGCGCTGGCGCTGATCGACGCCTGCGTCCGGCTGCTGCCGGGAGTGATGGGCAAGGAAGCCTCTGGAACCGAGGAAAGCTTCTCCGACGGCCTCCTCGAATATCCCCAATACACCCGTCCGCAGCTATTCGAGGGGGTTCCAATTCCGGAGATCCTGACCTCCGGCGACCATGCCAGGGTCGCGGCCTGGCGGCGGGCGGAATCCGAGGCTTTGACGGCGGTCCGGCGGCCCGATTTGTGGGCTCAAATCCCAGCCAAGGCCCCGAATCGGCCCGGACGCCAAAAAACGCCAAAAAACAAGACAGACGGGTGACAAACGCTCCGGCTTGCCTTATAGGAGCGGCCACATCCGCAATGGCTGGATAAACGAATTTCGCGCAGCCCCCGTTTCCAAGGCTGGGCGCGCCGATGGAGATTTACCCATGAACCTGATCCAACAGCTCGAAAAAGAGCAATTCGACAAGCTCTCCGCCAGCAAGGAGATTCCGGAGTTCGGACCCGGCGACACCGTGATCGTCAACGTGAAGGTCGTCGAAGGCGACCGCACCCGCGTGCAGGCCTATGAAGGCGTCTGCATCGGCCGTTCCGGCGGCGGCCTCAACGAGAGCTTCACCGTGCGCAAGATCTCGTATGGCGAAGGCGTGGAGCGCGTGTTCCCGGTGATGTCGCCGATGATCGACTCGATCAAGGTGGTGCGCCGCGGCAAGGTGCGTCGCGCCAAGCTCTATTACCTCCGCAACCTTCGTGGCAAGTCGGCCCGCATCGTCGAGAAGACTGAGCACGCCAAGGCCGTCAACGAGTAAGCTTTCGCTTACAGACGAGTTTCGAAGAGCGCGGGGCCAAGCCCCCGCGCTTTTTTGTTGCGTCAGCCGTGCGCGTCAAAGCCCTCGCGCTTCCAAATCTCCCTGCTATATATTCCTGGAATGTTTCCAGATCTGACCAGCTTCGCACTCATCAAGCGCATCGTCATCGACGATCGCTCGCGGCTGCCTGGCCGGTTCTTCGGACGCTTCGCGACCTCGGCAACGTCAGAGCTTAGTCCCGCAGCTTAAAGGCTGCGCCGAAGACGATTTTGTTGCCCCGCGCGTGACCGCGCTCATCGCTGACACACATTCCCGGAGCTTAAGCTCATGTCCAAGCCCACCACATTGTACGACAAGATCTGGAACGACCATCTGGTGCACGAAGCCGATGACGGCACCTGCCTGCTCTACATCGATCGCCATCTGGTGCACGAGGTGACCTCCCCGCAGGCGTTCGAGGGCCTGCGCGCCACGGGCCGCAAGGTGCACGCGCCCGAGAAGACGCTCGCTGTCGTCGACCACAACGTACCGACCACCGACCGCACCAAGCCGAACCCGGATCCGGAGAGCATTGAGCAGATCAAGGCGCTCGCCGACAACGCCAAGGAATTCGGCATCGAATATTACAACGAGTTCGACAAGCGCCAGGGCATCGTCCACGTCATCGGCCCCGAGCAGGGCTTCACCCTGCCCGGCACCACCATCGTTTGCGGTGACAGCCATACCTCGACGCATGGCGCGTTCGGCGCGCTCGCGCACGGCATCGGCACCTCCGAGGTCGAGCACGTGCTGGCGACGCAGACGCTGATCCAGAAGAAGGCGAAGAACATGCGCGTCACCGTCGACGGCAAATTGCCGGAGGGCGTGACGGGCAAGGACATCATCCTGGCCATCATCGGCGAGATCGGCACCGCGGGCGGCACCGGCTATGTGCTGGAATACGCCGGCGATGCCATCCGCGCGCTGTCGATGGAAGGCCGCATGACGGTCTGCAACATGTCGATCGAAGGCGGCGCACGCGCCGGCCTGGTCGCGCCCGACCAGAAGGCGTTCGACTTCCTGCGCGATCGGCCGAAGTCGCCGAAGGGCGCGGCCTGGGACGCGGCGATGCGCTATTGGGAGAAACTGAGCTCCGACGCGGGCGCGCATTTCGACCACGAGCTGCGGCTGGATGCTGCCACGCTGCCGCCGATCGTGACCTGGGGCACGAGCCCTGAGGACGTGATCTCGGTGACCGGCTTCGTGCCCGATCCGGACAAGATCGCGGACGAGGCCAAGCGTCTCTCCAAGTACCGCGCCCTGAAGTATATGGGCCTGACCGCGGGCACGAAGATCACCGATATCAAGCTCGATCGCATCTTCATCGGCTCCTGCACCAACGGCCGCATCGAAGATTTGCGCGCCGCCGCCAAGATCGCGGAAGGCAAGCAGGTCTCTGGCCATGTCAACGCCATGGTCGTGCCGGGCTCCGGCATCGTGAAGGAGCAGGCGGAAGCGGAAGGTCTGGACAAGATCTTCATCAAGGCCGGCTTCGAATGGCGCGAGCCCGGCTGCTCGATGTGCCTCGCGATGAACCCGGACAAGCTGAAGCCGGAAGAGCGCTGCGCCTCGACCTCGAACCGCAATTTCGAGGGACGCCAGGGTTTCAAGGGCCGCACGCATCTGGTGTCGCCGGCGATGGCGGCCGCGGCTGCGATCGCGGGTCACTTCGTCGACGTGCGGGAGTGGCGCTGAGCCGCTCTCTGCAATTTGAGCTAAAGCGACAAACGGCCGTTAATCGGCATCGCCCACATTGTGTCGTCGCGACGGTTTCGCGGGGACACGCACCATGGCCAACAAGCCTGACTATGTCGATCTGATCAGCGCGGCGACCCGCCAGCACCGGCGGCGCGCAATGCCGCTGCGCATCGTCGCCAAGCCCGAGGTCGAGGAGACGTCAAAGCTCAGCCGCTGGCCACCGGCGATGTTCAAGCAGTGGAAGCTCGAGAACCTGATGCGGTGGAAATCGGCGTCGTGGAAGTTGAAGGACTGGCCTTGAGCCATGCCATGAACAAAGGGCGCCGAATGGCGCCCTTTTCATTTCACTCGCTAGGTCTGCTTACCAATAGCGGTACGGATAGTGCCAGCGATGCCAATGGTGCCAGCGGCAGACGCGGTGCGGCCCGTAATAGGTCCAGATGATCCGGCAGCGGCGCGGATGATGGTAGTAGGGATAGTAGCCGCCGTAATAGTAGCGCCGGTGGAAGTGACGGTAGCCGTAGTGGGGGCGATAGACCCCGTAGCGGTGAAAGCCGCCATAGCGGTGAAAGCCGCCGTAGCCATAGCCGCCACCGTGGAAGGCCGGCGCGGCGTGGAAGCCGCCGCCGTGAAAACCACCACCATGGAAGCCGCCGAAATGTCCGCCACCACCGTGGAAGCCGCCGCCGCCGTGGAAGCCTCCACCGCCACCATGTCCGCCGCCACCGCCGCCGCCATGGCGGACCTGCGTGACCATGTCGTCGGTCGCGGCCTTCGCCGCCGGTGACGTCGCCGGATTGATCAAGCTCAGCGCCTCAGCGCGACGCGCGGTTCCAGCCGACAGCATCAGCGTGGCAACGGCCGCAAGTCCGAGCAAGCGCAACGGGCTCGTCCCGGGACCCAAGATCCTCAGCATGGAATTTCTCCCTGAATGCGGACAGCGGCATTGCAGCGCAGCGTCTCGCGCCGTCGCTGTTCATTGCGGTCGCTCCCGAGATTAAATTAGGGACAGCGACGTGAACGCCCCGTGAATGAACGACGTTGCTCGCGTCACCACCACGGCCCGTAGCCGAACACGAACGGCGCGGGCACGCCGTAAGGATAAGGCCGGAAGTAGACAGGCCGCGCGTAATAGTGCGGATCACGGCGCGCGTATTGCCACGCAATGTCGTCGTATCGCACGTGTCGCCGCCCATCGAAAACTGCGCGCCCCGCCGAGGCCTCCGGCTTCGTCGCCCACCGCGCACAGGAGGCGCGAGGCAAACCCGCGGCGAGCCCGACAACAATGGCCAATGCAATCCATTTCGCCATGACGACCTCCACGCCCTCAGCATGCGGGCTTGGCGAGGTCGTCTGCAAGCTAAAAGCAGGCCCGGAATTCGGGCTCGTTCGTATTCGCGACCTCGTTCACCAACCGCGATGGTGCCAGCGGTGCCCGCCATTGATTACGCGAGAGTCGAACCTGGAACCCTGGGGCTCAATCTGTTATGGATGAACGCGCCCGGACATGAATGCGATGGGCACGCGAACGAGTTCCTGAACATCGGCACAACATTTCGCGCGCCACCAAAACCAGCCGTCAACGACGCACGTATCTTCTGGTCGGGCGAATGCAGGAGATCGTTATGGCAAGTTCTCACAGACTGCGGATATCCCGCCTCGCGATCACGGCGGGCGTTCTCCTCGGCGCGAGTTCAGCCCTTGCCTCGCAAGGGCCGGGCGTCGAAGGCGGCACTGCAAGCCCGCTGACGCAGTTGGTGATGGCCATCCTGGTCTATGGCGCGTCCGCGATTGTCGTCGGCGCCGGGCTGATCGGCGCACTGCGCGGACACTGAACCAGCCGTCAGCCGCGGCGCCAGTAGCAGCTCATATGCGGCACTATCACCGTGCCGCTCGGCCGGTATTCCTGCACATAGGTGGCATTGCACTCGCGGACCGCGTCGGGGCCCGGGTTGTAGCGCGGATAGACGCCGTCCGGGCTGTAATAGGGCGTGACGCGCAAGCGCGTCTGGGGCCGCTTGCGCGTCGGCGGGACGTCGGGCGAGGCGGCCTGGGCCATACGGACTTCGGTGCCAGCCGTCTGGGCCTCCGCACCAACGCAAAACTGCGAAAACAACCCCATGCAAAGTAGAACCAGTACAGCTGTTCCTGCCCGCATCGCACCACCACCCACCTGAGCCAACCCCTTGAGGCGCCGTACGCTCCTCGTTTTCACGCGCGGCGTCAACTCTCGGCCGGATCCTATAAAGCCAGATGCATCAGCGGGGAGCCCGCGCTAAGAGAGGCTCATGTGGATCGACCTGAAAGCACCCTCGCTGGCCGAGATGGAGGTGACAGCGCACGACATTTTCGAGCGCCTGCCGGCGGAATTTCGACAGCTCTGCGAAGGCTTGATCGTCCGCGTCGAGGACTTCCCCACCGAGGAGGTCCTGGACGAGATGGAATGCGAGAGCGAGTTCGACCTGCTCGGCCTGTTCCAGGGCGTTGGCCTGCCGCAGCAGAGCCTTGGCGACGTGGCGCGGCTGCCCAACATGGTCTGGCTCTACCGCCGGCCGATCCTGGACTATTGGGCCGAGCACGACGAAAGCCTCGGCCATATCGTCCGCCACGTCCTGATCCACGAGATCGGCCACCATTTCGGCCTTTCGGACGACGATATGGCGGCTATTGAGGCTCAGGCAGACTAGACCTGCCGAATTCGGCCTAGGATTCGGCCCCCGATCGCGATAAATACCCGTTCCTCTGAACCACCCCGGGAAAGCGCAACCATGGACAAGTTCACCACGCTGGAAGGCGTCGCGGCGCCGCTGAAGATCATCAATGTCGACACCGACATGATCATTCCGAAGCAGTACCTCAAGACCATCAAGCGCACCGGCCTTGGCAAGGGGCTCTTCTCCGAGCAGCGCTACAAGGACGACGGCAGCGAGAACCCGGATTTCGTGCTGAACCAGCCCGCCTATCGCAAGACGAAGGTGCTGGTCGCCGGCGATAATTTCGGCTGCGGCTCGAGCCGCGAGCATGCGCCCTGGGCGCTGCTCGATTTCGGCATCCGCTGCGTGATCTCGACCTCGTTCGGTGACATCTTCTACAACAACTGCTTCAAGAACGGCATTTTGCCGATCCGCGTTGCCCAAGAAGACCTCGACAAGCTGTTCGACGACGCCGAGCGCGGCGCCAATGCGACGCTGACGATCGACCTGCCGAACCAGGAGATCCGCGGTCCCGACGGCGGCAAGGTCAAGTTCGAGATCGATCCGTTCCGTAAGCACTGCCTGATCAACGGCCTCGACGACATCGGTCTGACGATGGAGAAGAAGTCGTCCATCGACACCTACGAAGAGAAGCTCAAGAGCGAACGCGCCTGGGCCTAGGATCGATATCTGGTTCGAGCCCCGGCACCCAAAGTGGTGCCGGGGCTTTTTCTTTGCCCCCGTTATCCCTTAAGCTTCCGCGCATGTTGCCTGACATCGTCACCTTCTGGCATGGCCCGATGGACGCCCTGCGCCAGACTTGTCTGCGCTCGCAGCTCGCGGCCGGCCACAAGGTCACGGTCTACAGCTTCGACACCATTCCCGGCCTGCCCGCGGGCGTCGAGAACGCGGACGCTGAAGCGATCCTGCCGCACGTTTTCTCGGAACGGCTGCGGCCGCCGCAGCCGGACGGAAGCTGGCGCGACTGGACCACGCTTCAGTTCAGCGACTTCTTCCGCATGAAGCTGATGGCAAAGAGTCTCGGCCTCTGGCTCGACGCCGACGTGCTGCTCTTGAAGCCCGCATTGATCGATCCGGCCAAACCCTATTTCGCCTGGGAGCGTCCGCGCCAGCTTGGCAACTCCGTGATTTATCTGCCGGCGGAGCACGGCATCGTTGCCGCCTTCGAAGAGTTGATGGAGCAGGAGGAGCTGACGCCGAACTGGCTGTCGCTGCGCCATCGCATCACGTTTGCAATGCGCCGCCTGAGCGGCGGCTCGAACCGCCTGTCGGATATTCGCGTTGCGATCTTTGGGCCGGCGGCGCTGACAGCGCTCGCGCGCCGCACCGGCGAGTTGAACTGCGCACTGCCGAAGCAGTCGTTCTACGCCGTGCATGCCGAGCCGAAGCTGTTCTTCGAACCGACGAGCTATCTCGGCCTCGTCACCGACCCCGAGATCATCGGCCTGCACATCTCGCCCAAGGGGCGCGGCGGCGAGAAGCCGATCCCGGGCAGCCTGTATGCCTGGGCGGCGGGGCGGTTCGCGTAGCTCATTCCTCTCGCCGCGCTCCCTGCCCCGGACGCAGAGGATTTGCTCGAGCGAGTCGCCGAAATGAGCCGACGCATGGAGAACGCAGCCGCGCGCCGTTCACGCGCCGTCTTCGACCGCTATGGTGATGAGGAACGGCGTCTCGCGCAGTTCCTGATATCGGAAGTGCCGGTGGCGGCGGTACGCGGCCATCTGAAACGCGGCGAGGCGCCGCCGCCGATTGTCGACCGGATGATACGCACAACCTATTCGGCGATCGTGGCCGACTACCACGTTCGTCAGGGAGCCGCGGACGTCACGTAAGAAGCTATCTGACTTCCGCACGAACAACGGTGGGAATGATGCGCACCGAAGCATTGTTGCAGATCGCCCGGGAATCATCGCCAAGGTCCCGGCATGCATGGCGATCACCGTCGGCCAGGACGGCGACGCAAATGCGCGGGTCGTGAATTAAAGCCGCTGTCCGATACATGGACCGTACGCTTTGCGACCGACAGGCGCTCGCGCAAGTCGGCGGAGATCGAGCGATCGGGCCGACTGACCCTCGCGTACCAATACGACGCTGAAAAGGCCTACGTCGCGCTGATTGGGCGCGCAACGGTCTGCGAGGACGTCGCTGCCAAGATCGGACGGCTGGCGATGCCAATTGCAGCAAATGGTTCCCGGGGGGACCATACCGATCCCAACGTGGTCTATGTCGATTTCTTTGCCGAGCGGATCGAACTCTGGAGTCATCGCAAGGGTTCGTGCCCGGCCCGGTGCGAGGACTTTGGGCGGCGGCGCTCGTTCGCGAGCAATCAGGCTGGGTCGCGTCCACGACGCTTCCCGGATCGTCGGCCGCCGTCGCGGTCTGACCCTGTGGAGCGAGAGCCATGACTTGCAAAATTCCCGGCATGCCGGAGCGTCCCAGCGGAACGAGATGAGAGAGCACTCTGTCCGATGCCGATAGCCATTGAGGTGAGACGTCAGCCTGGAGCTATTGCAATGAACACGTTGCATTTTTTCGTCAGGTCACACTCCTCTGTTCCGGTCCGTTCGAACCCGGGCTTGTTGAAAGGCTGCTGGTCCGCGCTGTTAAATTGGCATGCACGCGAGAAGCTGCGGGCGCGCCTATCGGATCTGAGTGACGCCGAATTGCACGACATGGGCATCACCGGGGTGAGATCGACTACGTTGCCCGCACCGGGCTGAAGACCCGCGCAGGGTCATCCGATGAACGGTCAATTTGATCCAGCGCAACGCGCCTCTGCACCATTGTGCCTAATCTCGCTTCAATTCGCACGAGCCCAATGGAGCTTCGCATGAGCACCGCAAGCAGGCCTTATCCCATCGTCCAGGACCTCATCGAGTCCTTTGCCGCCTGGCTGAAGCATCGCCGCGAGCTGAACGAGATGCGGCAGCTCGACCGCACCGATTTCGATCGCATCGCGAGCGATCTCAGGATCGCGCCTGACGATCTGGAGGAACTGGTCCGCCACGGCCTGCACGCCGCCGACGAGCTGCCGAAAATGCTGGAGCAGCTCGGCATCAGCGCAGAGCGGCTCGGGCAAGCGCAGCCGCTGTTGCTGCGTGACATGGAGCGGGTCTGCTCGCTCTGCAAGCACAAGGCGCAATGCGACCGCGATCTCGCCGATGGCACCGCTGCGGAGAATTATCACGGTTATTGCGGCAACGCATCGACGCTGGAGTCGCTCGATCGCGCTGACGTCGCGCCGCGCTGAACGGTGCGGGAGATTTCGCCGGCGCTAGGGCAGCGGTGACGCAATTGGCGTCAGCCTTCTCGCATTTTGGCTAGAACGTGTTGCCTTGATGCTGTTCGAGGGATTGAGGAGATCGTGCGCCGTGAGCGTGAGCGGTGAAGTCGCTTAATCAAAGATAAAATGGAGGGGACAATGAGGAGACTTTTAATCGCAATCGTCATATCCGTCGCTTCGCAGCTTCCGTGTTCGCTCAAAAGGCGAAGTGGAAGATGTCGGCAAGCAGGCGTACGAGATACAATGTTCGATCTGCCACGGGTTGGACGCGAGGGAAATGGTTTCTACACAGCGAGCCTCAAAGTGGCGCCGTCGGTTTACATCCTTGTCGAGAGATGGTGGCGTATTCCTGTCGACCGCATCGCCAACGTGATCGATGGGCGTACGCAGATCGTCGCCCATGGCTCACGTGATATGCCGATCTGGTAAGCGATGGGCCGTGAACGCGGCAGATCATTACGTTGATGTCCTTTAGGATCAAAAGAGGGCTACATACGCTCCAGGCCTCTCGGTCATCGATTACCTCAACCGATCCAACAGAGATAGATAGGCTGAGGCAGGCCGCTTCGACGCGCGACGCGAAGATTTGCTCGGCTTTAGTTATTGTTTGAGCCTGATCTTTGGGAAAACGGCTAAGCGCTTTTCCGGATCATTCAGAGCGGGTCTGCTCGCTCTGCAATCACAAGGGGCCGTGCGACCGCGATCTCGCCGACGGCACCGCCGCGGAGAACTATCACGGCTATTGCGGCAACGCCGCGACGCTGGAGTTGCTTGATCGCGCCGACGTCGCGCCGACCTAACGCTGCGACTCTTCGCGTTCAACCCGGCGACGGAATTCCCCCGCAGCACGTCCTTGAATATGCCGGACTGCAACTGAAACGCGCGCGGGCTATAGTCCTGGTAGTAGCCCGCGGTCACGGCGACGACGAGGTCGAGCTCCGGAACGATGCGTATCGACTGGCCGCCTCGACCGAGCGCGGCGGACCAGTGGATTTCACGCCCCTCGTGCAGCGAGCGGCCGAGCCACCAGAGATAACCGTAGAAATAAGGTCCCGTGGCCTCCAGCCGCGGTGTCGTGGAGGCGTCGATCCAAGCCTTTGACACGATCTGGCGATCGTTCCAACGACCTCCCGCGAGCACAAGCTGGCCAATCTTCACATGTCGCGCGGCCGCAGGCGCAATCCTCCGCCGGCGTCGCTATCTCCCTTCACGCGGGTCCATTCGAACGCGGTGATGCCCAAAGGCGCGAACAATGTTTCGCGCACGAATTCATCGAGCGGGCGTCCGACCGCCTTGCGGACGATGGCCGACACCAGCGTGAGCGCGCCGGTGTTGTAGAAGAACTCCTGGCCAGCCGGGGCCGTCACGGGAAGACCGAGGACATAGCGGCATGGATCCGCCGCCATATGCGTGCGCGCTTCGTCGTTGTTGTCGTTCCCGGTGCTCGGCGTCGCCTCCACCCATTTCAGCCCCATCGACATGGTGAGCGCGTGCGAGAGCCGAATGCGATCCTTTTCCGGTGAGCGCAAGTCGGACAATTCAGGGAAGAAATTGAAGATCGGTTCGTCGACGCCACGGATGAGGCCGCGGTCAATCGCGATCCCGAGCGCGAGGCACGCGACGCTCTTCGAAACCGACTTCATGTCGTGCAACGTATCGGCGTCGAAAGTGGCGTTCGCAATCGGGCGATTCGTTGATTTCGTCGGCGCCTCTGAAGTAGCGCTCGAACACCAGCCGCCCGCCGCGAGCGATCAGAAGGGCATGCACATTGGCGGAGGTCGCAAGCCGGTCAGCCACCTTGCAGAGTGCGGTGCGATCGATGAGCTTGTCGCCATCGACGGAGGCCAGCGGCCAACCGTCGTCTCGCTCGGCCGCAACACCGCAGCCATCGGACGCGTTCGCGGATAAAGACAACGCGGAAAGCGGCGCGCAGCGCAGCTCCCCCGAGCAGCGAAATAAACCGACGCCGCCGCATTCGACCCGCCCGTTAAACCGTCTGTGACAGAGCGTAACATAGCAGACGATCGTGCGGATGGCGATACCGCGGATTATGGTGACAGTGCACTTAGTAATCCCGCGTCAAACTCCGAGAGGCGTTCGGTTAGGCCTCAACGCGGTAGCCTAAGGCTTGCGCTGTCGCTACAAGCGAAGGTCTCATCCAACTGTCCTTGATAAGCGTTTTAACTGAGTGAGCTGGATTGGTTTGGTGTCGAGTATCCCGGCTCGAACGATATCACATGACTAATTTTGCCAAGGGCGAGACGAGGAAACGACGGTGGCCTTACCGCCTGGCCGTTATCCTGGTCGCCTATCTGGCCTTGGCGTACATTCTGGTGCCCACCCTGTGGATCCACCACGAGCACGAGGCCGGGCTTGCTTCACTGCCGATGCTCACCAGGACGTCGGACGACATCCCTGCTGATCCCCTGAACGTCGGACTTGTTGGCAGCGACGAAGACGTCGTCCGCGCAATGAATGCGGCCGGATGGTTTGCGGCCGATGCTGTGACGCTGCGCTCAAGCATCGAGATCATCGGAAGCGTGGTGCTGGATCGGCCATATCGGAGCGCGCCCGTCAGCCCGCTCTACTATCTTGGAAAGAAGGAGCAATACGCTTTCGAGAAGCCCGCGGGACGCAGCGCCGATCGGCGGAATCACGTTCGATTCTGGAAGGCCCTTGAGAAAGGCGATGACGGTCGTCCGGTTTGGCTCGGTTCGGCGACTTTCGATAGGGGTGTCGGGCTAAGCCACGACACCGGACAAGTAACCCATCACATCGCGGCCAACGTCGATGCCGAGCGAGATCTCCTGATGGCCGATCTGCGCGAAGCACGTGTCGTCGGCAATTTCTTTCAGATCTCGGGGATAGGCCCAACGCTGTTCGGCCGAAACGGTGGTGGCGATCCGTACTACACGGATGGCGAGATACACGTTGCCGTCCTGGTGCCAGGAGCAGAAAATGGACCTGCGGATCCGGCGACCATTCCACCGCCCTCTCTCATTGCTCTGAAAGATGCCATTTGGCACGGCATCGCTCAGCAAGCTGAAGGCACGCCCTAGCCCTTCCCCATCGCCGCGATTGCATCCGCGATCTCGATCGTGCGGCGCGCCATGTCGGCGTGCAGGCGCTCGACCATCGCACCATCGAGCCGGATCGCGCCGCGCGAGACGTTCTCCGGCAGCTCGAACGCCGCGATGATTTTTCGGGCGCGCGCGATCTCTTCTTCGGGCGGCGTGAAGATCGCATTGCAAGCCTCGATCTGCGAGGGATGGATCAGCGTCTTGCCGTCGAAGCCGAGATCGCGGCCCTGCGCGCATTCGGTGGCAAAGCCGTCCGGATTGTTGATGTCGCTGTAGGGCCCGTCGAGGATTTCGAGGCCATGGGCGCGCGTCGCCAGGATGCAATGGGTGATCATCGGGATCATCGCGGCGCGGCCGGGCAGCATCTTGATCCGCGTCTCGCGCGAGATGTCGTTCGGGCCGAACACGAAACCAGACAGACGCGTCTTCGGATCGCGGCCGGCCACGGCCAGCTCCTCGGCATGCAGCACCGCGCGCGCGGTCTCGATCATGGCCCAGACCTTGACGGTCGGCGCCGCGCCGAGTTCGGCGAGATGGTGGCCGATGGTCTGGAGATCCTCGATGCTTGAAACTTTCGGAACCAGGATGCCATCCGGCGACGCCTTGGCCGCCATCGCGACGTCATCGGCCCACCATTGCGAGTCGAGGCCGTTGGTCCGAATCAGGATCTCGCGCTTGCCGAAACCCTTGGCCGCGATCGCGGCGGCGATCCCGTCACGCGCCACCGCCTTGGCGTCGGGGGCGACGGAATCCTCGAGGTCCAGGATGAGGCCGTCGGCGGCGAGATTCCGCGCCTTTTCAAGCGCGCGAGGATTGGAGCCGGGCATGAACAGATGGCTGCGGCGCGGGCGGGTCATGCTACGTTCCTTCCGGTTTGCTCGTCTCTATTATGGCCGAAGCCGATAGCATCTGGCCTGCCTATTCGAAAGGCTTGTTCGCGCTATCGGTATATGATTAGGCATAGGCCATGATCACATTCCCGAAGCATTTGCTGGAAGGCTACAACGCCTTCGCCACCCAGCGGCTGCCGGCCGAGCAGAACCGCTATCGCGAGCTGTCGGTGAAGGGGCAGTTTCCGGAAGTGATGGTGATCGGCTGCTGCGACAGCCGTGTCTCGCCGGAGACGATTTTTGACGTCGGCCCGGGCGAATTGTTCGTGGTCCGCAACATCGCCAATCTGGTGCCGGTGTATCAGCCCGACGGCAACGCGCATGGCGTCTCGGCCGCGCTGGAATATGCCGTGACGGTGCTGAAGGTGAAGCACATCGTGGTGCTCGGGCACGCGCAATGCGGCGGCATCCGCGCCTTCGTCGACAAGATCGAACCGCTGACGCCGGGCGACTTCATCGGCAAATGGATGCAGATGTTCATCAAGCCGGGCGAAGTGGTCGAGCAGCGCGAGCGCGAGACCATGGCGCAATTCGTCGAACGCATCGAGAAGGCCGCGGTGTTCCGCAGCCTGGAAAATCTGATGACGTTCCCGTTCGTACGCAAAGCCGCCGAGAGCGGCCAGATGCAGCCCACGGCGCCTATTTCGGTGTCGCGGAGGGAACGCTGTTCGTGCTGGACCTGGCGGCGAAGGAATTTCGCAGCGTCAAGGACGCGGCTTGAGCCGTTCTTCCGTAGGGTTTAGCGAAGCGTAACCCACCACTTTTATCTCCGCGGAAAGCAAAGAGGTGGGTTACGCCTTCGGCTAACCCACCCCACGCAGCAACGCAGCCCTTACGCCGCCTTCTTCTTCGCGCTGATCAGCTTGCGGTTGATCAGCACTTCCGCGATCTGGATCGCGTTGAGTGCTGCGCCCTTGCGAAGATTGTCCGACACGCACCAGAGAACGAGACCGTTCTCCACCGTCGCGTCCTCGCGGATGCGGCTGATATAGGTGGCGTCCTCGCCGGCCGCTTCATACGGCGTGGCGTAGCCGCCGGGTTCGTGCTTGTCGATGACGAGGCAGCCGGGCGACTTGCGCAGGATGTCTCGCGCTTCATCCGCGCTGATCGGATTCTCGAACTCGATGTTGACGGCCTCGGAATGGCCGACGAACACCGGCACGCGCACGCAGGTCGCGGAAAGCTTGATCTTGGGATCAAGAATCTTCTTGGTCTCCGCCATCATCTTCCACTCTTCCTTGGTGTAGCCGTCCTCCATGAAGACGTCGATCTGGGGGATGACGTTGAAGGCGATGCGCGCGGGAAATTTCTTATTGACGATCTCGGTGTTGGTGTAGACGGCCTTGGTCTGCGAGAACAATTCGTCCATCGCATCCTTGCCGGCGCCCGACACCGATTGATAGGTCGAGACCACGACGCGCTTGATGGTCGCCTTGTCGTGCAGCGGCTTCAGCGCGACCACGAGCTGCGCGGTCGAGCAGTTCGGGTTGGCGATGATGTTCTTCTTCTTGAAGCCGGCGGCCGCGTCCGCATTCACTTCCGGCACGATCAGCGGCACGTCCGGATCCATGCGCCAGGCCGACGAATTGTCGATCACCACCGTGCCGGCGGCACCGATCTTCGGCGACCATTCCTTCGATACCTCGCCGCCCGCCGACATCAGGCAGATGTCGACGTCGGAGAAATCATAATGCTCGAGCGCTTTGACCTTCAGGGTGCGGTCGCCATAGGAGACCTCGACGCCCATGCTGCGGCGTGACGCCAGGGCCACGACCTCGTCCGCGGGGAATTTGCGCTCATCGAGAATGTTGAGCATTTCCCGTCCGACATTGCCGGTCGCGCCGACGACTGCGACTTTGTAACCCATCGTTCACTCTCCGATGAAAAAGCTCGTTCCTGAAGCTGACGCTTAAACAGGAAGAGCAGCGCTTCTATGCGAGAACCGGCCTCAAGACAACGTTGGACCATGCCCGAAGGCCGTGGATGCAGTCGCCCGAGGCCGGCACGGCCACAACTCCCACCCAGATCCATCTGGCGTTGGCCCATTTCGCCGACGAGGTCGTCGGCACGCTGGCGCGCCTGTTCCTCTATGTGGGTGCCCTCGCGCTGTTTGCCATCCTCGCCCTCGCCGCGCTCAGCCAGCTGCCAAGCCTCCGCGACGATGAGGCCGCGGAGAAGCCGGGGTGGAGCGTGGCTGATCGCTCACATCCGGCCTTTGCCCTCAGCAAGCTTGATTCATCAGATAAAACAGCCTCTTACGCAATCTTTAGACACCCCGAAGGCGGCCGCAGAGACGTAATGCGCTGGACCGGTGAGGCAGACAAGCCTGTGGCCGAGCTCGAGATTTACAGGGAAGGCGGCGAATTCGACGTGGCTCGCCCGGCGACCGCGGATCTGGCTGTCCGGATGGGACTGGACGCGCCCGCCTCTCTTGAGCAGGCCGGCCTGATCGACACGAAATTCGGCGCCGTCGCCCTGTTCCGGCCGACCGGCAGCGCGCAGGGAGCTTGCCTCGGCTATCTCAAGCGCAACGAGGAGCCGGCGCTGCAGATCTCCGGCTTCTCCTGCCAGGGCGAGACCCTGCCCGCCCAGC
The DNA here is from genome assembly GCA_963819355.1 of uncultured Alphaproteobacteria bacterium. Classification (GTDB taxonomy): domain Bacteria; phylum Pseudomonadota; class Alphaproteobacteria; order Rhizobiales; family Xanthobacteraceae; genus Bradyrhizobium. The sequence goes on from CAWFVZ010000027.1 coordinate 67,930, forward strand.
GTGCGGCGATCGCCTGCACGCTGAACCGGCTGACACTGCTGACCTCGGGCAACGAGCCGAAGCTCGCGGAATTGTTCGCCCATGCCGAGCTGAAGCGCCACGCCTGCGAGCCCCCCGGCTCGGCGGACTGGCTGCTGGGCGCCGCGAACGCGCAATTGCGCGGGGCGCTCTGACCGGCATCCGGCTCAAGTGGCTGGTTTGCATGCAACTTTTGCCGATGCGCCCGATTATTCCGGCGTGGTGTGACTGAATTGACCTAGTTGCGGCCGCCCCGGTCGGGCTAGTATGGGCGAAATCGACTGGCGGCTTGCCGCCTGAAGGGGACGTGATGAGCTCGAATTTCTCTGGCGCAAGTAAATTGGCCGCGAACAAACTGGCTGCCTGGCTTGCGGCGGCCGCAGTGGTTGCGGTGGCCTTCGCTGCGCCGGCCTCGGCCGACACCAAGACCAAGCAGCGCTATGACGATCGCGGCCGGCCCGTTTACGGCCCGAGCGGTCCCAACGCGGTCTACCAGCAGGGACGCACCCGCATCTATGTGAGCAAGCGTTCCTGGCTCGACGGCGGCACCGAGGTCAATCCGGGCGACCGCAAGTTCATGCGATTATGCGTTCCCACCCGAGATCGGCTATCCGACATTCGCGCGCGAGAACAACAACCGTCCGATCGATCGCCAGCCGCTCAGCACGCCGGCGGACGTTGGTGGATACCCGCGGAATTTCCCGCTGTACTGAGGCGGACAACGATCCGAATCAAAATGGCCGGGCTCGCGCCCGGCCATTTTCGTTTTGTGATGGCTTTGCGTTCTATCGGGCGGGCGCGAAGGCCAGGTCGTAGCGCCCGCAAAACTGTTCGATCTCCTCGGAGCGGAAATCGTTCAGGCGCTCGAAGATGAGCTCATCCGGCCAATTCCACCAGGCGATGCGGCGCAGGCTGTCAGCGACAGAATCATCAAAGCGCTTGCGGATAGGCGCGCGCGGAACGCCGCCGACGATGGTGTAGGGCTCGACATCGCGGCTGACGACCGCGCCCGCGGCGATCACCGCGCCATCGCCGACGCAGACGCCCGGCAGCAGGATGGCGGCGTGCCCGATCCAGACATCATTGCCGACGCTCACGCGATCACCGCGGCGATCCGCGAAGAAGTCGCGGTCGCGCGTTGCTGTCGCGTCGTAATATTCCGGGCAATAGGTGAAGCGATGCTGGGACGGGCGGCCCATGGGATGGTTTGGCGCGCCGATCCGCACCGAGTTCGCAATGGCGGTGAACTTGCCGATCACCGCGTCGGCGACGTCGCAATTCTCGCCGAGATAGGAGTAGTCGCCGAGCGAGGAATATTCGATGCGCGTGTTGGAAAGGATTTCGCAACGGCGCCCGATCTGCGCCTCGCGCTGCCGCACCGTTTCATGGATGATGGTTTCCGCGATCTTGGGGCGGGAAGAGGCGTCCATGAAAGGGCTCCTGAGGTGTGCCGTAGGGTGGGTTAGCCCTGCGGCTGCGCGAAGCACAGTCCGCTGGCGTAACCCACCACTGTCCATCTCGGCGGAACAGAAGAGGTGGGTTACACTGCGCTAACCCACCCTACGATTGCAGTGCTTGCCGCTTACGCGTGCAGCTTCTGCAATTCCTTCAGGATCGCTTCGCCCATCTGCGTGGTCGAGGCGGCCGTGGTGCCTTCCGACTTGATGTCGGCGGTGCGCAGGCCGCTGGCGAGCACCGCGGCGATCGCGCCGTCGACCTTGTCGGCGAGCGCGCCCATGTCGAAGGAATAGCGCAGCGCCATGCCGAAGGACGAGATCATCGCGATCGGATTGGCGAGGCCCTTGCCTGCGATATCAGGCGCCGAGCCGTGCACGGGCTCGTACAGCGCCTTGCGCTTCTTGCTCTTGACGTCGACCTCGCCGAGCGAGGCCGAGGGCAGCATGCCGAGCGAACCGGTCAGCATTGCCGCGATATCGGACAGCATGTCGCCGAACAGATTGTCGGTGACGATGACGTCGAACTGCTTCGGCGCCTTCACCAGCATCATGCCGCCGGAATTCCGCGAGCTGGTGCTCGAGCGTGACATCAGGATATTCGCGCTTGTGGACCTGGGTCATGACCTCGTTCCAGAGCACGCCGGACTTCATGACGTTGCGCTTCTCCATCGACGTCACCTTGTTCTTGCGCTTCCTGGCAAGCTCGAAGGCGACGCGGCCGATGCGCTCGATCTCATAGGTGTCGTAGACCTGGGTATCGATGGCGCGCTTCTGGCCGTTGCCGAGATCGGTGATGGTCTTGGGCTCGCCGAAATAAACGCCGCCGGTGAGCTCGCGCACGATGACGATGTCGAGACCCTCGACCGCCTCGCGCTTCAGGCTGGAGGCGTCCGCCAGCGCCGGATAGCACACGGCGGGACGGAGGTTGGCGAACAGGGCGAGATCCTTGCGCAGACGCAAGCAGGCCGGCTTCGGGGCGCACCTCGTAGGGCACCGCATCCCATTTCGGGCCGCCGACCGCGCCAAAAATGATGGCGTCGGCGGCCATGGCCTTGGCCATGTCGCCCTCGGAGATCGACACCTTGTGGGCGTCATAGGCGGAACCGCCGACCAGGCCGGTATCGGTCTCGAATTTGGCGATCCCGGCCGAATTGAGCCAATCGATCAGCCGCTTCACCTCGCCCATCACCTCCGGGCCGATACCGTCGCCGGGGAGCAGCAGCAATTTGTGGGTCGCCATGGTCGTTTCCTCTGAGATCGAATTTCGGCCGGAGTGCTAGAGCGGCGTTGCGCGCTTGGCAAGACACCATTGCCGCCGCGCGGGTGTGCAAGGCGCGGCGGGGCCTGCCACACTGCGGGACGCCGGAGTACCCCTTGCTCGCCCCTGATCGCCCCCCGCTCGACGCGCATCCCGCGCGGCTGATCCTGACCCTGTCGCTGGCCGCGACGGTCGGGCTCGGCATCGGCCGCTTTGCCTATGCGCTGGTGCTTCCGGACATGCGGGAGGACCTCGGGTGGTCCTACTCGGCCGCCGGTTTCATGAACACCATCAACGCCGTCGGCTACCTCGTCGGCGCGCTTGTCGCATCCCGGCTGATCCAGCGCGTCGGCTGGTCGGCCGCGATCCGCGGCGGAACCTTGGCCTGCCTCGCCGCGCTCGCCACCTGCGCGCTGACCGGGAATTTCATTGCGCTGAGCCTGGCGCGCCTCGTGCTCGGCCTAGGTGCCGCAGCCGGCTTCGTCGCTGGCGGCGCGCTGGCCGCGACCATCGCGCAGTCGCGCCCCGAGCGGGCCAATTTCCTGCTCAGTCTCTTCTATGCCGGGCCTGGCGTTGGCATTCTCTCCTCAGGGCTGATCGCGCCGTTCACGCTGCAGCATTTCGGCCCGGGCTCGTGGTGGATCGTGTGGTGGGCGCTGACATTGCTCTCGGCCGCGATGACCGTGCCGCTATTCCTGGTCCGGATCGAGAGCGGCGCGCGTTTCTCGGAAGGCAGCCACGCCGTCTTCGCGATTCGTCCCGTGCTGATCTATCTCGCCGCCTACTTCCTGTTCGGCGCCGGCTACATCGCCTACATGACTTTCATGATCGCCTATGTGCGCGATGGCGGCGGTGGAGCCGCGGCGCAGGCGGGATTCTGGGGCTTGATCGGCATGAGTGCTTTCGTGACGCCCTGGGCCTGGCGTCGCGTGCTCGCGCTCGATCGCGGCGGTCTCGCCACCGCCATCATCCTCGGCACCAACGCGATCGGCGCCAGCCTGCCGATGCTGGGACATTCGGCCGCGTGGCTTGCGACCTCGGCGGTCGTGTTCGGCGTCGCCTTCTTCGCCGTCGTCGGCTCGACCACAGCCTTTGTCCGCTTCAACTATCCGCACGAAGCGTGGCCGAGCGCAATCGCGGCGATGACGATCTCGTTCGGCATCGGCCAGACGCTCGGGCCGATCGTGGTCGGCGCGATCACGGACGCACTGGGCAGCCTGAGTTACGCGCTGAACGTCTCGGCGGCGTTGTTGGCGTTGGGGGCCGTGGCGGCGCTGTGCCAGCGGAAGGTGGGGCCAGCCACATAACAGCTGTCGTCCCGGCGAAGGCCGGGACGACGATCAAGCTAGCTTCCGTGAAGCTCAGCTCCCGCTGAATGAATTATACCCCTGGTCTTCCCAATAGCCGCCCTTGTAGTCGTTGGTGACTTCCATCGAGACGACGTATTTCGGGTTCTTGAAGCCGAGCTTGGTCGGCACGCGGATCTTCATCGGGAAGCCGTAGGCGCGCGGCAGAATCTCGCCCGCGTATTTGAACGTCATCTGGGTCTGCGGATGCAGCGCGGTGCGCATGTCGAGCGGCGAGTTGTAGCCGTCCTTGTCGGCGCACTGGAACCAGACATATTTCGCGCGGGTGTCGGCACCGACCAGCTTCAGGAAATCGCGCAAGGGCGTGCCGGTCCAGCTGCCGATCGCGCTCCAGCCCTCGACGCAGATGTGGCGGGTGATCTGCGTGAATTGCGGCAGCTTGTAGAGCTCTGGGAGCGTCCACGACTTCTTGTTGTCGACGAGGCCGCGAACCTCGAGCTTCCAGGCATCGCCGTCGACCTCCGGCGCGTCGTCGAGATCGTAGTAGGCGTTGAACGGAAACGGCTTTGTGATTTCGCTCTCGGAAAATGTCGGCGCCAGCGCATCGGGATTGAAGATGAAGGACTGCACCGCGTCGTTGAATTTCGAGATCTTCGCCAGCAAGGCATCGGCAGACGAGGAATCGACCACGTCGCAGCCAGCGAGCAATGTCAGCGCGCCGAGGCTCGCACCGCCCGCGATGAAGCGGCGGCGGGTAACATCGGGCATCGTCTTGATGGAGTCCTTGATCAGCAGCCGCTTGTCGACGCCGGGGATCAGGAATGAACGCTTGGCCATGGCTGCTCTCCCTCTCTAGCGGCCGATGATCATCGCGCGCAGGCTCTTCGGCACCAGCAGCGCGAGCGCGACGTGGATGACGAGAAAGGCGCAGATCGCGGCCATGCAGAAGAAATGGACGTAGCGCGCGGTCGGATAGTCGCCGAACAGCATCACCAGATAATAGAGCTGCACCGGCTTCCATATCGACAGGCCCGACAACACGATCAGCACGCCGACCAGGATGATGCCGGCATAGAGCGTGCGCTGAACGTAATTGTAGACGCTGAGGTCGTCATGGCCGAGCTTGAAGGTCAGCGCGGCCCTGACGTCGTGGATCACGCCCGCCGGCGTGATCGGCAGCAGCTTCTTAGCGAAGCGGCCGGTGGCTAGGCCGGTGACGAGATAGGCAAGCCCGTTGACCATCAGGAGCCACATCGCCGCGAAGTGCCAGAGCAGTGCGCCGCCGAGCCAGCCGCCCAGCGTGATATCGTGCGAGAAGCGGAAGCCGAACAGCGGCGAGGCGTTGTAGATCTGCCAGCCCGACATGATCATCAAAACCATGGCGACGGCGTTGGTCCAGTGCATGGCCCGGACCCAGGCCGGCTGGATGACTTTCGCTCGCGTGGCGCTGACCTGCTCGTCGGTTGCGGTGAGGCTCGACATGGTGGTTCCGTCCTGTGGAATCGCGTGACAGCAACTATACGCCAGCAGTTCCGTTTTCGTTACGCCTGACTATCGATCGAATCGATGCCCGCGAGGCATCGTGGTCACAAAACAGCGAGCCGGGGTGCCCCCGGCTCGCCGCTTCGCCGCATCCTGTCAGGGGGACGAAACAGGGTTGCGCGGTGTTACGTCGCCGGCATCAGCACGGTGTCGACCACATGGATGACGCCGTTGGACTGGTTGACGTTGGCGATCGTCACCATCGCGGTGCCGCCCTTGGCGTCGACGATCCAGGTCTTGCCGTCCTGCTTCTTGATCGTGAGTTCCTCGCCCTCGACGGTCTTGAGCTTCTTGCCGTCGGTGAGGTCGGAGGCCTCGAGCTTGCCGGCCACGACATGATAGGTGAGGATCTTGGTCAGGGTCGCCTTGTTCTCGGGCTTGACCAGGGTGTCGACGGTGCCGGCCGGCAGCTTGCCGAAGGCAGCGTTGGTCGGCGCGAACACCGTGAACGGGCCCTTGCCTTCCAGCGTCGGCACCAGACCGGCCGCCTTCACCGCCGCCACCAGCGTGGTGTGGTCCTTTGAATTCACGGCGTTCTGGACGATGTTCTTCGACGGGAACATCGCGGCGCCGCCGACCATGACGGTCTTTTCCTCGGCACGCGCGGGTGCGACGACGGTCGCGGTGATGGCCAGCGCGCTGAAGGCTGCGGCAGTGAGATAGGCAATGCGCTTCGACATGGAGAAACTCCCGATTGAATTGTGACCGGCGACTGCCGGATTTTGCGTTGGGGCAACAACGGCGGCTGCGACAGTTTGACGTGAGCAGCAGTGCCGTCGTTGATCCGAACTACGGGAGGGTTTGCGAAGTGGTTTCGAACAATAATTTATTGTGATGCTTGAAACTATGCGGGAGGACGTTCGTGGGGTGGGCGCGAGTGTGCCGCGCTCTCCGCTGTCGTCCCGGACAAGCGAAGCGCAGATCCGGGACCCATAGCCACAGGAAGTCGTTTGGCGAAGACCCGTGGTTACCAACTGCGAACGACAACTTCGCCCTGTGGTTATGGGTCCCGGCTCGCGACTTCGTCGCGCCCCGGGACGACGAGCGGAGAGTGTGACGCGCGGCGCGCCTCAATCCCTGCTGAGCGGCGTCTGAATGAACCCGCGATTATGCGTCGGGCTGATCAGGAGCTCGTTGATGCAGACGCGCGGCGGCATGCTGGCGATGAAGGCGATGGTGCGCCCCAAATCCTCGGATTGCAGCATCTTCGCCTGCTCCTCCTCGCTCGGCACCACCGGCCGCAGCTTGAGGATCGGCGTCGCCACCTCGCCCGGCATCAGGCAGCAGGCGCGCAGGCCATTGACGCATTCATCCATGTTGAAGGAATGGGTCAGCGCCAGCACCGCATGTTTGGTGGTGGTGTAGGCCGGGCCCGGCATCTTCGAGACGTGGCGGCCGGCCCAGGACGAGACGTTGATGATCGAGCCATCCTGCTGCTTGCGCATCGTCGGCAGCACCGCGCGCATGCAATAGAGCACGCCGTTGAGATTGACCTGGACCAGCTTGTCCCAGCCCTCCAGTTCCATGTCCTTCCAGCTGCGCTTGGGGACGTTGATGCCGGCATTGTTCACGAGCAGGTCGATCCTGCCATGCTTCGCGACGATGTGATCGGCCGCCTTCTGGGCGTCGGCCGCGACCGCCACGTCCAGCGCGATCGCCTCGGCCGCCCCGCCCGCCTTGGTGATCTTCGCAACCACGGTCTCCAGGGCGTCCCTGCGGCGGCCCGAGACCACCACCGTCCAGCCGTCGGCCGCGAGCGCCTCGGCACCGGCCTCCCCGATCCCGCTGCCGCCGCCCGTGACCCAGGCCACGCGTTTCCCGTTTTTGGTCATGCAAACTGTCTCCGTTGCTTCATTGGGGCGGTTTTTGCTAATCCAGCCCTCGGTTTTGACCGGCCTTGTTTGCCTTGCGGTCGAGGAAATCTTGCATGAACCAAGCTGCCAACGCCAACCTGTTTTCCCGCCTGTTCGACGGCCTGGACGATCCCAAACGCCTCGCGATCGAGACGCAGGACGGCGCCCATATCAGCTATGGCGATTTGATCGCGCGGGCCGGGCAGATGGCGAATGTGCTGGTCTCGCGCGGCGTGAAGCCCGGAGATCGCGTCGCGGTGCAGGTCGAGAAATCGGTGGCCAATATCGTGCTGTATCTCGGCACGGTACGGGCCGGCGCGGTCTATCTGCCGCTGAACACCGCCTATACGCTGAACGAGCTCGATTACTTCATCGGCGACGCCGAGCCGTCGCTGGTGGTCTGCGACCCCTCCAAGGCCGAGGGCCTCGCCCCGATCGCCGCCAAGGTGAAGGCCAAGGTCGAGACGCTCGGGCCGGACGGCAAGGGCTCACTGACGGAAGCCGCCGACAAGGCGAGCAGCGAATTCGCGACCGTCTCGCGGGTGAACGACGATCTCGCCGCGATCCTCTACACGTCCGGCACCACGGGCCGCTCCAAGGGCGCGATGCTGACGCACGACAATCTCGCATCAAACTCGCTGAGCCTGGTCGGCTATTGGCGCTTCACCGACAAGGATGTGCTGATCCACGCGCTGCCGATCTATCATACCCACGGTCTGTTCGTGGCGACCAACGTGACGCTGTTTGCGCGGGCGTCGATGATCTTCCTGCCGAAGCTCGATCCGGACCTGATCATCAAGCTGATGGCGCGCGCTACGGTGCTGATGGGCGTGCCGACGTTCTATACGCGCCTCCTGCAAAATCCCGCGCTGTCGCGCGAGACGACGAAGCATATGCGGCTGTTCATCTCGGGCTCGGCGCCACTGCTCGCCGAGACCCATCGCGAATGGTCCGCACGCACCGGACACGCCGTGCTCGAGCGCTACGGCATGACCGAGACGAACATGAACACGTCGAATCCCTATGACGGCGAGCGCGTGCCCGGCGCGGTCGGCTTTCCCCTTCCCGGCGTCTCCGTGCGCGTGACCGATCCCGAAACGGCTAAGGAATTGCCGCGCGAGGAAATCGGCATGATCGAGGTCAAGGGCCCGAACGTCTTCAAAGGCTATTGGCGCATGCCGGAGAAGACCAAGGCCGAATTCCGGCCCGACGGCTTCTTCATCACCGGCGATCTCGGCAAGATCGACGCCAAGGGCTACGTCCACATCCTCGGCCGCGGCAAGGACCTCGTGATCTCCGGCGGCTTCAACGTCTACCCGAAGGAAATCGAGAGCGAGATCGACGCCATGCCCGGCGTGATCGAATCCGCCGTGATCGGCGTGCCGCACGCCGATTTCGGCGAGGGCGTCACGGCGGTGCTGGTCTGCAACAAGGGCGCTGACGTCAATGAAGCCGCGGTGCTGAAGGCGCTCGACGGGCGGCTGGCCAAATTCAAGATGCCCAAGCGCATCTTCGTCGTCGACGAACTGCCGCGCAACACCATGGGCAAGGTGCAGAAGAACGTGCTGCGGGATACGTACAAGGATATTTACGCGAAGAAGTAGGGGCGCCGCGCTTGAAGTGCGCCTGGAACGAACGAATCGACGTCGGGATGATCACCGCAAGCGAAGTGCCGACGCAGAGTGGCATCCGCACCTCCACCGGCACGCCAGCAATGCGGAAGCATTCGTAAACACCGGCACGAGAATCGCACCGCCGCCGATGCCAAACACGCCGGCCAGGGATCCCGACAGCGCGCCGACCGCGATCGGCAGCAGCAGGAGTTCCAAGATTTCAGCGAATTCAAGACCCGGAATCACCCGGACCTACCTCGCAACTCTCCAATTCGTCCGTTCGGAATGAGCTGCGCAGCAAGCCGTAGGCGATCCGATTTGCGTGGTCGACACGCCGCGCCTTCGGGCTGGGGTGGAATGCAGGGTGCGCATATCCGCCGCCTGACGGAAAATCGATGCGCAAGGTGGAAATTGGAAAGGGCGCATCGGCCAGCCGCGCCACCTCCGGCGTCATGAACTGACTGGTTCGAACCGTGGAAGCCGATCGGCGGCTTGGAGCCGTTCCAATAGTGATTTCAATGCGCCTCAGCGGTCGCCACAAAGGATGAATTAAGATTCTATCCTTAGTCGGTGCGCCAACGCTCTGGTATACCAAGCCCCTGATTGGCCTGTTGCATCAACGCCGTAGAGCTGAACGCAAGTTCGATTTATGGCGATTTGGTGATTGCGCAGGCCAAATCAACTCCGTAAATAGAGCCGACCTTTCGCGATCCCCGCGTGCCCCCTGCCGGGCCGCCATAAACATCAAAAGCCCATGACCGCACGGATCGAACGACCGCTTTCACCACACATGCAAGTCTACCGCTGGACGTTGACGATGGCGCTCTCCATCGTCCATCGCGCCACCGGTATCGCTCTTTACGTCGGAACCCTGCTGCTGGTCTGGTGGCTGGTTGCGGCGGCCTCGGGGCCTGCCGCCTACGCCCATGTGCAGGCATTCACCGGCAGCATCATCGGGCGCCTGATCGTGTTCGGCTACACCTGGGCGCTGATGCACCACATGCTGAGCGGCATCCGGCACTTCGTGTGGGATCTCGGCTACGGCTTCAAGGCCAATGAGCGCGAAGCGCTGACCTGGGGTGCACTGATCGGCGGCATCGCCCTGACGGTGCTGATCTGGATCATCGCCTATATGATCGGAGGCGGACGATGAGCACAGCCGATACGCCGAAGCGCAGCATGCGCACTCCGCTCGGCCGCGTCCGCAATCTGGGCGCTGCGCATTCCGGCACGTCCGACTTCTGGCGCCAGCGCCTCACGGCGGTGGCGATGACGCTGCTGATGATCCCGGTGTTGGTCATCATCATGATGCTGCTCGGCCGCAACCAGGCCGGCGCCAAGCAGATCCTTGGCTCGCTGCCGGTCGCCATCATCTTGCTGCTCTTCATCATCGCCAGCGTCTGGCACATGAAGATCGGCATGCAGGTCGTGATCGAGGATTACGTCCACAACGAGAAGCTCAAGCTCGCTTCAGTCATGCTCAACAATTTCTTCGCGGCCGCGGTTGCGCTCGCCTCGATCTACGCGATTCTCCAACTTTCATCCGGAGTGTAACCCATGGCCACAGAGACGAATGGCAAGGGCAACGGCGCTCCCGCCACCAACGGCAAAGCCTATCCGATCGAGGACCACACCTATGACGTCGTCGTGGTCGGCGCCGGCGGCGCGGGCCTGCGCGCCGTAGTCGGCTGCAGCGAGGCCGGCCTGAAGACGGCCTGCATCACAAAAGTGTTTCCGACGCGCTCGCACACGGTTGCGGCGCAGGGCGGCATCTCGGCTTCGCTCGGCAACATGCACAAGGACGACTGGCGCTGGCACATGTACGACACCGTGAAGGGGTCGGACTGGCTCGGCGACCAGGACGCGATCGAATACATGGTGCGCAACGCGCCCGACGCGGTCTACGAGCTCGAGCATTGGGGCGTGCCGTTCTCGCGCACCGAGGACGGCAAGATCTACCAGCGTCCGTTCGGCGGCATGACCATGGACTACGGCAAGGGCCAGGCGCAGCGCACCTGCGCCGCCGCCGACCGCACCGGCCACGCCATGCTGCACACGATGTACGGCCAGTCGCTGCGCCACGCGGCCGAATTCTTCATCGAGTTCTTCGCCATCGACCTGATCATGGACGACCAGGGCATCTGCCGCGGCGTCATCGCGCTCAAGCTCGACGACGGCACGCTGCACCGCTTCCGTGCCCAGACCGTGATCCTCGCGACCGGCGGCTACGGCCGCGCCTACGCCTCCTGCACCTCGGCGCACACCTGCACCGGCGATGGCGGCGGCATGGTGCTGCGCGCCGGCCTGCCGATGCAGGACATGGAGTTCGTGCAGTTCCACCCGACCGGGATCTACGGCTCGGGCTGTCTCGTTACCGAAGGCGCACGCGGCGAAGGCGGCTATCTCGTCAACTCCGAGGGCGAGCGCTTCATGGAGCGCTATGCGCCGTCGGCCAAGGACCTCGCCTCGCGCGACGTCGTCTCGCGCGCGATGACCATCGAGATCCGCGAAGGTCGCGGCGTCGGCAAGAAGAAGGACCACATCTTCCTTCATCTCGACCATCTCGATCCCGCGGTGCTGGCCGAGCGCCTGCCGGGCATCTCCGAATCCGCAAAAATCTTCGCCAATGTCGACGTGACGCGCGAGCCGATCCCGATCGTGCCGACCGTGCACTACAACATGGGCGGCATCCCGACGAACTATCACGGCGAAGTCCTGACCAAGAAGGATGGCGACGACAACGCCATCATCCCCGGCCTGATGGCGATCGGCGAAGCCGCCTGCGTCTCCGTGCACGGTGCCAACCGCCTGGGCTCCAACTCGCTGATCGACCTCGTGGTGTTTGGCCGCGCGGCTGCGCTGCGTCTTGCCGAGAAGCTGACGCCGAACGCCAAGCAGCCCGAGCTGCCGTCGAACTCGTCCGACCTCGCACTCGGCCGCCTCGACCATTACCGCTACGCCTCCGGCGGCACGCCGACCGCAAAACTGCGCGATGGCATGCAGCATGTGATGCAGAACAATTGCGCGGTGTTCCGCACCGGCGAGATCCTGAGCGAAGGCCAGAACCTGATCGAGAAGGTCCACAGCGGCATCACCGACATCGCCGTGTCCGACCGCTCGCTGGTGTGGAATTCCGATCTGGTCGAGACGCTGGAATTCGACAATCTGATCTCGCAGGCGGTGGTGACGATGAACTCGGCTGCCAACCGCACCGAAAGCCGCGGCGCGCATGCCCGCGAAGACTTCTCCGATCGCGACGACAAGAACTGGATGAAGCACACGCTGGCCTGGCTGGACGACAACGGCAAGGTCAAGATCGAGTACCGCCCGGTTCACGACTACACCATGACCAACGACGTGCAGTACATCCCGCCGAAGGCGCGGGTGTACTAGAAGCGAACAGCGAAGGCCTTATCGAAATGGTTGAATTCGCACTTCCGAAGAACTCCAAGATCACCGGCGGCAAGACCTGGCCGAAGCCCGCGGGCGCGACAGACGTTCGCGAATTCCGCGTCTATCGCTGGAATCCGGACGACGGCAAGAATCCCGAGCGTCGACACCTATTACGTCGACACCCATGATTGCGGTCCGATGGTGCTGGACGGCCTGATCTGGATCAAGAATCACATCGACCCGTCGCTGACCTTCCGCCGCTCCTGCCGCGAAGGCGTCTGCGGCTCCTGCGCGATGAACATCGACGGCCAGAATACGCTGGCCTGCACCCGCTCGATGCACGACGTGAAGGACGGCGCGGTGAAGATCAACCCGCTGCCGCATCAGCCGGTGGTGAAGGATCTCGTCCCCGACCTCACCAATTTCTATGCGCAGTACGCGTCCGTCGAGCCGTGGCTGAAGACGACCTCGCCGACGCCGCAGAAGGAATGGCGCCAGAGCCATGAGGACCGCGAGAAGCTCGACGGCCTCTACGAGTGCATTCTCTGCGCCTGCTGCTCGACCTCGTGCCCAAGCTATTGGTGGAACAGCGACCGCTATCTCGGCCCCGCCGCGCTGCTCCAGGCTAACCGCTGGGTGTCCGATTCGCGCGACGAGGCCACCGGCGAGCGGCTCGACAATCTCGAGGACCCGTTCCGCCTCTACCGCTGCCACACCATCATGAACTGCGCCAAGGCCTGCCCGAAGGGCCTGAATCCGGCGGAAGCCATCGCCGAGCTCAAGCTCAAGATGGTCGAGCGCCAGATCTAGGCGCATTCATGCTGCGATCCCCGGCCGAGGCGGCCGGGGTATTCTACGTTTGGCGCGAATTTCAGTAAAATTCACCCCAACCCGCGTTGCGCGCGAATCGGCGAACTACAACCTCCGGTTCTCGCCATTCACCGCTTCCTTCCCCGCGCGAAATTCAAGTAAGCTCACCAGTCTGGGACCGGAGCGACTGTGCACGGCGCGCAACGCAATTCACTGAGACTGTTGCAGTGGATGATGGCTGCATCCCTGGCGCTGCCAATTGCACTGTTCGCCATCGCCTCCACGATCTCCTACAATTCGACGCTCGACATTGCCGACCGCGACATCGAGCGCACGCTCGATGTCGCGCATGAGCACGCGCTCAAGGTGTTCGAGACCATCGATCGCAGCCTCGCCGAGCTCAACGAGGTCGTGCGCGACCTTCCAGACGACATCATCCGCTCGCGCGAACCTGCGCTGCACCGGCGCCTGAAGCAGCTCGCCGATTCCCTGCCACAGCTCAAATCGGCCTGGATCTTCGATGCGGAGGGAAGGGCGCTGGTCAACAGCCTCGCCTCACCGCCACCGGAGCTGAGCTTCGCAGACCGCGATTACTTCTATGCCCATGTCGACCAGACCATCGGCACCTTCATCGGCGCCTCGCTGACGCCGCGGCCGCCCTACCAGGGCGCGCGCTTCTTCAGCATGAGCCGCCGCCGCAAGTCCAACGACGGCCGCTTCATTGGCGTGATCCAGGCTTCCGTCCTGCCGGAGTATTTCGAGAGTTTCTACGCCAGGATCGGATCCGACCCCGGCAGCTTCTTCGCGATGGGGCGCACCGACGGCATACTGCTGGCGCATTTCCCGCGGCTCGATCGCGAGTTCCGGCTCGACCCGAACGGACCGGTCGGCCAGAAGATCGCGCCCCACCCCGAGCACGGCCTCATCACCATCGCCTGGCCATCGGACGGGATCGAACGGCGCATCGGCTACCGGCGCGTCGCCGAATATCCGATCTATGTCAGCGCTGGCCTCGAGACTTCGGCGATTCGCGCGCGCTGGCTCGCCACCATGAGCCAGCATCTGGTGTTCGGCGTTCCCGCGACCGCGCTGCTGTTTGTCCTGCTGGCCTTCGCCTTCCGGCGCAGCCAACATCTTCAGACGGAGGCTGCAAAGCGGCGCGAGGCGGAAGATGCTCTCAAGCACAGCCAGCGCCTGGAGGCGCTGGGACAGCTCACCGGCGGCGTCGCGCATGACTTCAACAATTTGCTGACCGTGATCCGCGCCTCCGTCGACCTCTTGAACCGGCCGCAACTGAGCGAGGAGCGGCGGCAGCGCTACATCACGGCGATCGCGGACGCGGTCGCACGCGCGGCCAAGCTGACCTCGCAGCTGCTGGCCTTTGCGCGGCGCCAGACCTTGAAGCCCGAGGTGTTCGACGTCGGCGATCGCGTGCAGTCGCTGCGCGATATGCTGGCCACGCTGCTCGGACCGGCAATCGAGATCGTCGTGCGACTGCCGGCCGAGCCCTGTCTGGTCAACGCCGATGCCGGCCAGTTCGATACGGCCCTGATCAACATGGCGACCAATGCGCGCGACGCCATGCAAGGCAAGGGCCGCATCATCTTCGCGGTAGAGGCGGCGACGAATGTTCCGGACACGCTGGCGCATCTTATGGGAAGTCATGTTGTGGGAAGTCATGTAGGAAGTCATGGCTTCGTCAGCATCGCCGTCGGCGACACCGGCATCGGCATCCCCGCAGGCCGGATCGGACGGATCTTCGAGCCGTTCTTCACCACCAAGCAGGTCGGTCAGGGCACCGGCCTCGGCCTGTCGCAGGTGTTCGGCTTCGCCCGGCAATCCGGCGGCGAGGTGACGGTCGCAAGCGAGGTCGGCCAGGGCAGCACCTTCTCGCTCTATCTGCCGCGCGTGCCGGCGGATCTGTTGCCGCGGAGCCAGGCGCCAACCACGGCGCCGGCCGTTGCCGGGAGCGGCATGTCGGTGCTGGTGGTCGAGGACAATATCGAGCTCGGCAACTTCGCCGCCGATGGGCTGACCGAACTCGGCTACAACATCACGCTGGTCGACAATGCCACCGACGCGCTCGCCGAACTGGTCGTCGACGCGGATCGTTTCGACGTCGTGTTCTCCGACATCGTCATGCCGGGGATGACCGGGCTCGATCTCGCGCAGGCAATCCGCGATCGCAGCATCGGCGTGCCGGTCGTGCTGACCACGGGCTACAGCCAGGCCTTGTCCCAGGACGGCGTCGCCGGCTTCGATCTGGTGCAAAAGCCCTATTCAATCGACGAGCTGTCGCGGGTGCTGCATCGCGCCGCGCGGCCGCGACGGGTGCGCGACGGCGCCGCGGAATGAAACCCGCGCCGGAACTCGCGGGAACCGTTTGATTTCTTTTGCGTTATCCGGCCATGCAAAAGCCGGCCGGAAAGCGCGAACGGGACACGAAGCAGGACGAGAAGCCGCCCATTGTCGAAGTCGTCGAGAATGGCGAGGAGGCCGCTCCGCCGCCGCCCGAGCTGGTCGAACCCGACCCCGAGTTGTCGCCCGAAGAGGCCGAGCAGGCCCGCAAGGATTATCTGCTGACGCGATTCTGGATCAGCGCCCGCGGCTTCTGGGGCCGCAACGGTGATCGCCTGGCGTGGCTCTACTCGATCGGTCTCGGCGTGCTGATCGTCCTCACTGTCGGCTTCCAATACGGCATCAATGTCTGGAATCGCGCGATCTTCGACGCGATCGAGAAGCGCGACGCGGCGTCCGTGTTCCACCTCACGGCGGTGTTCTTCCCGCTCGCGACCGGCAGCATCGTGCTCGGCGTGGCGCAGGTGTTCGCACGCATGGGCATCCAGCGGCGCTGGCGCGCCTGGCTGACGGCAAGCGTGCTGACGCGCTGGCTCGGCAATGGCCGCTACTATCAGCTCAACCTTGTCGGCGGCGATCACAAGAATCCGGAATACCGGATCGCCGAAGATTTACGCGTTGCGACGGATTCGCCGGTCGATTTTATGGCCGGCGTGACATCGGCGCTGCTGTCGGCCGCGACCTTCATCGTCGTGCTCTGGACCATCGGCGGCGCGCTCACCGTGACAATCGGTGGATCGGCGATCACCATTCCCGGCTTCCTGGTGATCGCCGCGGTTCTCTACGCCGCGATCGCATCCGGCTCGATCCTGGTGATCGGCCGTCAATTCGTGCAGGTCTCCGAGGACAAGAACCAGGCCGAGGCCGATTTCCGCTACACGCTGACGCGCGTGCGCGAGAATGGCGAAAGCATCGCTCTGCTCGGCGGCGAGGAGGAGGAGCGCGGCGGCATCGACCGCAATTTCACCAACGTGCTGCGGCAATGGGCGCGGCTCGCCGGCCAGCACATGCGCACGACGCTGGTCTCACAGGGCTCGAGCCTGGTTGCGCCTGTCGTGCCCCTGCTGCTCTGCGCGCCAAAATTCCTCGACGGCAGCATGACGCTCGGACAGGTGATGCAGGCTGCCTCCGCCTTCACCATCGTGCAGAGCGCGTTCGGCTGGCTGGTCGACAATTATCCGCGGCTGGCCGACTGGAACGCCTGCGCCCGCCGCATCGCCTCGCTGATGATGTCGCTCGACGGCCTCGAGCGCGCCGAGCAGGGCGACGGCCTCGGCCGCATCAAGCGCGGTGAGGCCAGCAACGACGCGATGCTGGAGCTGAACGATCTCTCCGTCACGCTCGACGACGGCACGGCCGTGGTCGGCGAGACCGAGGTGGTGATCGAGCCGGGCGAACGGCTGCTGGTCGCGGGCGAATCCGGCACCGGCAAGAGCACGCTGGTGCGGGCCATCGCCGGCCTGTGGCCATGGGGCGGCGGCAGCGTCAATTTCCATCCCGACCGGCGGCTGTTCATGCTGCCGCAGCGGCCCTACGTGCCCACCGGATCCCTGCGCCGCGCGGTCGCCTATCCCGGCGCCGAGGATGACTGGACCGTCGAGGAGATCGGCGAGGCGCTGCACAAGGTCGGCCTCGATCATCTCAAGGAGAAGATCGAGGAAGAGGGGCCGTGGGACCAGACGCTGTCCGGTGGCGAGAAGCAGCGCCTCGCTTTCGCGCGGCTGTTGCTGCACAACCCCGACATCGTCGTGCTCGATGAAGCGACCTCGGCGCTCGACGAGAAGAGCCAGGACAAGATGATGAAGATGGTCACCGACGAGCTGCCGAAAGCGACCATCGTCAGCGTCGCGCATCGCGTCGAGCTCGAAGCCTTCCACAGCCGCAAGATCGTGCTGGAGCGCCGCAAGGGCGGCGCAAAACTCGTCAGCGATATCGACCTGATCCCGCGCAAGAGCCGCCGCAAGCTGCTCGGCCGCTTCCTGCGCCAGCGCAAGTCGGCTCCGAAAAAGGCGGCCTAAGCGCCGTTGGAGTGTGCCTTCGGCAAAACCGGCTATGCATGCGCCGCTTGCAACGAGGACCGCCTGCTTGACGCCCGACAACGCCTTTTCGTCCGCGCCGTTCGGCGCGTTTGCGCCAAACGCAGCGCAGGCTGCGATCATTCGCCTCGCACAACGATCGGGGCTGAAGCGCGGCGCATTCCGGCCGTGGATGTCGCGGCTGGTCAATCTGCTGCGCGGCGGCCCGGTCGACGTGCAGTATCAGGGCGCCTCGTTCCGCTTCTATCACCAGGGCAGCGCGACCGAACGCGGTGCGTTGTTCAATCCCGACTACAATCTCGACGAGCTCGACTTCCTGCGCCAGCACACGCGGGCTGGCGGCACGTTCGTCGACGTCGGCGCCAATGTCGGCACCTTCGCGCTGGTGATGGCGCAGCATGTCGGCGCCGCCGGCAAGGTGGTCGCGATCGAACCGCATCCGCTGACGTTTGGACGGCTCTCGTTCAACATGCCGCATCGAAGACAACGCAGGTGCGCCTGGTGCAAGCCGCCGCGGGCGACAGCGACGGCGAACTGATGATCGAAGGCGGCGGCGGCAATCTCGGCGCCACGCACGTCGTCACCGGCAAGGCCAGCGCAGAAGCGATCAAGGTGCCGTCGCTGCGGCTGACGCGCATTTTGGAAGAGGCCGGCGTCACGCAGGTCGATTCGCTCAAGATCGACGTCGAGGGTTTTGAGGACCGCGTCTTGATCGGCTTCTTTCGCGACGCACCGGCATCGCTGTGGCCGCGCGCGGTCGTGATCGAGCATCTGTCACAAAACGAATGGCAGCAAGATTGTATCGCTGACATGGTCGCGCGCGGCTTTGCGATCGCGCGCAAAACGCGGAGCAATACGTTCCTGTTGCGCTGACCACGAACCACGGAGGTTGCGATGATCGATCATTTGGGTTTCTCCGTCTCCGACTATGAGCGCGCCAAGGCGTTCTACAGCAAGGCACTGGCGCCGCTCGGCTACAGCCTGGTCAAGGAAGTCACCGCAGAGCAGACCGGCCACGAGGCCGCCGCAGGCTTCGGCGCCGGCGGCAAGCCGGACTTCTGGATCGGCGGCGAAGGCGCGCTGAACAAGCCGGTGCATGTCGCGATTCTCGCCAAGGACCGCGCGACGGTCGATGCGTTCTACAAGGCTGCGATGGCTGCCGGCGGCCGCGACAACGGCGCGCCCGGCATCCGCGCGCATTATCATGCGAACTATTACGGCGCCTTCGTGCGCGATCCCGACGGCCACAACATCGAAGCCGTCTGCCACGCGCCGCAATAGCGCGACGCGGCAAGGAACATCGACGCGGCATCATCGTTGTCGGTTTCCCGACAACTGATCTCGATGATGCCGATGCCGATCGAACCGCCAGAGATACCGCCTTCGACACCCGGCACGCCCACCGAGCCGCCGCCGGGAATTCCGCCGGGCAATCCGCAGCCTGAAATTGCGCCGCCAGTGCGCGAGCCCGGCGAATCACCACGGCCCGACGAATTACCGGGCCACATGCCGGAAGAGATTCCGTCGCGCGGACCGGACGGTCCGCTCATGCCGAATCCTGCGACGGATGCCAATTCGCCGCAGGGATCGCCGATGAGACGAGCGATCACATGTGAGGCGATTGCAACCAGCGTCTGAATGCGCAATGAACGTCGCCATAGTGACGTGATTTGCGTGCAGAAATAAATCGGACCGCGACCGCTTCGCCCGCCACAATGCGGCCTAACGCGTAGCTGTTCATCACCAGACTTCGTCAAAGAACCTTCCGGGGAAGTTCACCACCATGACCAACCTTCGTTTCGTGCTGCTTGCCACGACGGCTATGACCGCGATGCAATTCGCAAGCTCCGCATCACATGCGCAAGGCGCGCCGCCGCTCGTGGTCGCGCAGGCCCAGCCGGAGACTGGCCCTGACGGAAAACCGAAGCAGCCTCCGAAGGAAGCCCCCAAGGGCCCGCCGCCTGCCGCGCGCCCGGCTGCACCTCCGCCTCCTCCGCCTCCTCCGCCTGCAGCGCGCCCGGCTGCACCTCCGCCGCCTCCGCCGCCTGCCGCGCGCCCGGCTGCACCGCCTCCGCCTCCGCCGCCTGCGGCTCCCGCACGCCCGACCGCACCGCCGCCGGCGGCAGCACCACCGCATCCGCCCGCGCCACCCCCGCCGGCTGCTGCGCCGTCACGTCCGACGCCGCCTCCACCACCCCCGCCGCCCGCGACCCATCAGGCACCTCCGCCGCCCCCGCCGTCACCTGCTGCGCCCAAGGCGCCGGCGCCGCCTCCGGCCGCGGCCCCGCAGCAGCACGCGCCGACACCGCCGCCCCCGGCACCGCCGCCCGCGGCACCCGCACGTCCTGCCACCCCGCCGACGCCTCCGCCGCCCGCAGCTGCGCCTCCTGCAGCGGCCCCTGCGGCGCGACCTCTCCCGACGGCGACGCCTGCCCCGACAGCAACGCCCGCTCCGACGCCCGCGGCGCCGGCAGCTCGCCCGGCGACGCCTGCTGCCCCGACAACCACACCCGCACCGTCCGCGACGCCCGCGCCCGGCACCACGCCGCCCGGACGTCCCGGCGCTCCGCCGGCTGCAGGATCGCCGGCTCCAGGCGCAACCCCGGCCCCGACGGCAACGCCGGCTCCAGGTGGCGCGATGACGCCTCCGCCCGGCCGCCAGGGTGCAACACCGGCCCCCGGCACGCCGCCCGCTGGCGCGCCTGCGGCTGCGGGAACACCTCCTGCAGGCACACCGCCTGCGGCACCGCAAGCGGGCGTCCCGGCCCGACCCGCACCGCCGCCCGCGGGCGCCGCAGCGCCGTCTGTCGTCCCTGGTTCGGCAGCGGCCACGGTTCCGGCCAACAGGGCGCAGAACGCTCCGCCGACAGTCAGTTCGGCCTTCCGCGCCGCGCCCACGACCACGACGCCGCTGCCGCAAGCGCCGCGACCTCAGCAGCGTGACCTGACTCCGCTTGCGATCGGTGCGGGCGTGGTGGCCGGCGCCGTGATCGGCGCCACCATCGCCGACTACCGCAATCAGCGGCACGAGGCCGTCGAAGGCGGCCGCACCATCTACACCGAGCCGGATCGCATCATCATCCGCGACCCGGGCGGACAGGAATACGTCCGCGGCAACGATCTCTATCGCTTCCGCTACGGCGCCCGCGACATCCGCACGGAGACGGTCGGTGGCGAAACCCGCACCATCGTGATCCGTCCCGACGGCAGCGAGGTGATCACCGTGGTCGGTGCGGACGGTTCGCTGCTGCGCCGAATCCGCCGCGACCCCCGCGGGCGCGAGATCATCATCATCGACAACAGCTATCGCGATCCGCGCACGGTCGGCGGCTTCTATGTCGACGTGCCGCCGCCGGTCGTGAACATTCCCTACGATCGCTATATCGTCGACTCCGCGGATGCGACGCCGGACGTGATCTACGAGACCATGGAGGCTCCGCCGGTCCAGCGGATCGAACGGCGCTACTCGCTCGACGAGATCCGCTACAGCCCCAATGTTCGCATGCAGATGCCGAGCATCGACGTCAACACGATCAATTTCGACCTCGGATCGTGGATCATCCCGCCGGACCAGGCGGCTCGGCTGCAAGCGATCGCCGACGGCCTCAACCGGGCGATCCAGCGCAACCCGCGCGAGGTGTTCCTGATCGAGGGACACACCGACGCGGTCGGCAACGACGTCGACAATTTGTCGCTGTCGGACCGCCGTGCGCAGTCCGCGGCCGAGTTGCTGACCCAGCAATTCGGTGTGCCTGCGGAGAACCTGACGTCGCAGGGCTACGGCAAGCAGTATCTGAAGGAGCAGACGGACGGCCCGAGCCGCATCAACCGGCGCGTCACGGTCCGCCGCATCACGCCGCTGCTCAACGGCGGCCAAGCCTCGCTGCCGCCGCCGCCGCCCGGCATCACGCCGCCGCGCTGAGGCGACACCCACAAATGCAAAATGGCCGGGAGCGATCCCGGCCATTTTCGTTTTTGATCGTAGGGTGGGTTAGCCGAAGACGTAACCCACCACTTCTGTCTCCGCGGAAGTCAAAGAGGTGGGTTACGCTTCGCTAATCGTACTGCGTTCGACGGTCGCCCGTTTCGAGGGCTCTGGAATGGGTCGGATGACGATGGGTGGAAATACCCGCCCGCTTTGAGCCTTGCCGCGCGGAGCGTCGCCAGATAGATCTGATAGGGAGGTCGGAGATCCAAGTGACCGCACCCCTCCCTCCTCCAGTATCGTAGCCGCTTGAAGCCCATGGATTGGCAGCGGGTCACTATGAGCAGAGCACGAGACCGCTGCGCGACTATTGCAACGAAGGCCTCGAATACTGCCTCAGGGATGCAAGAGCGTCCGGCCTCCTCTCGAGCAACGATGGCAGCGAAGGACGGCTCCAGCACGGACGGCGGCGCTGCAGCAGATGTCGCTGATTAGCCGCGCGACCGTCGGGCGAGGATGTGCTGGCAAGGTCGCGCGAGATGGTGCTCGCGATGTGGAGTTAGCGGAGGCCGCGAGGCTGGAGCATCGACGACACCTCGTTGCCCAAGCCAGGCAACTCGCTCCCGGCCCGGTGCGCCACTCAGTATTGACGTCTCGCCCGGCAATCCGCTGGCGTCAATAGCCAGATTGCGGGCGGCCTCCTTTTGTCGGTTGCCTGAAGTCATGCCGCCGGCCTTACGGTGGCTCTATGATGTCGTTTAGCCTCGGGCGGAAGTCTGGACGAAGGATCGGCCCGGCGGAAGATGGCGGGGCGGCCGAAGCGTGAACTCAAGCCGACCGCATCGGCTGGAGCAAATCCGTAGGGCCTGCGAGAGCCGCTGCCACGCGGCGTCGCGTTGATGGATGCGGCCTACGGCAGACGCGCCCCTGCGCCAGGCTGACGGAGTTCGGCGTACCTCGTGCGTTGCATCGCATTGACGATCTTGATGTGCGAGCACCCGCTCCTAGGCGCCCGTTAGCGGCCTGCACGGCGGATAGGACAAAGCTGCTAGGGAACATTACCGCCGCCGCCCTGAGGAATTTCTGGTGTCGAGCACGCCAAAATCAATGTGGCCTCAGTCGCGAACAGACCGAAGCAGTTGCTTGTCTCACGGTGACGTGGCGGGAACGAGCTCGCTCGCGCTCGCGACCTGATATCCTGCTCCAGCGGAACTTCGCGATAGCGTGCTCTCCTGCGTTGCCACGACATCGGGCTGCCCCGCCCGCACATCGCTATCGCCTGGAAGATGCCTGAATGATTCGTCATAGCCGGAGGGGCGGAAGCAGAGCCAACCATAGTGGCCCTCTCCAGCCTGCCGGAGAATCGTGAGCTTCACGCGGATCGTCGATCGGGCCAAGCTGCGCTGGCAGCTTCGAGCGTGATGATCTGAAGCCCGAGCATGCGGTCGCCACCGCGCCTGTGGGTCACTGCGTCGACGCGGCTTGCCGCGGCTCTTCCTCACCACGCAATCCCCTTCGACTGTATTCGCGCCGCCAACAGGATGCGCCGGCGCATAGCCGTCGCCGGAACAGGACGACTGTTCTTCCCTTGCCTGAGCGACCTGTGGTAAATCCTCCATGCGAATCCCTGTCCCTGCTGCTTAGCCGACGCTGCATCGACCGTGAGGCTCCGCCCGCGCTAGCTAGCGTGACTGCCCAACATCGGCCGAACTCGATCTGCCGTCCTGCGCGATCGATTGAGGTCCGTGCGCTCGTCAAAACGTTGCCGCGATAGTCCGCGCTGTTCACGGTCACCTCAGCCTGGCCGGATCGACCGCCCGGACTCACTGTCGGCGCCCGCGAGGATCTCGGCACGTCTCTAGTCTCGGCGCCGAATGGACGTTGTCCAACACCGAGGACGCAGTAAGACTAACCCACCCTACGCCTTCGCGCTTCAACCCTTGTCGCTCTCGAGTTTGAATATCTGCGAGCCTTCGCTGCCCGAGAGCAAACCCGTGTCCGTGTAGAGCTTCAGCTTGGTGCGGGTGTCCGCGATGTCGAGATTGCGCATCGTCAGCTGGCCGATGCGGTCGGCCGGCGTGAACGGCGCGTCCTCGACCTTCTCCATGCTGAGCCGCTCCGGCGCATAGGTGAGGTTCGGGCTCTCGGTGTTGAGAATCGAATAATCGTTGCCGCGGCGCAGCTCCAGCGTCACCTCACCGGTGACGGCACGCGCGACCCAGCGCTGCGCGGTCTCGCGCAGCATCAGGGCCTGCGAATCGAACCAGCGGCCCTGATAGAGCAGGCGGCCGAGACGCATGCCGCTGATGCGGTACTGCTCGATGGTGTCCTCGTTGTGGATGCCGGTGACGAGGCGCTCATAGGCAATGTGCAGCAGCGCCATGCCCGGCGCCTCGTAGATGCCGCGGCTCTTGGCCTCGATGATGCGGTTCTCGATCTGGTCACTCATGCCGAGACCGTGGCGGCCGCCGATGGCGTTGGCTTCGAGGAACAGCGCGACGGGATCGGCGAAAGTCTGGCCGTTCAGCGCGACCGGCTGGCCTTCCTCGAAACGCACGACGACCTTCTCGGCCTTGACGTCGCAGTCATCGCGCCAGAACGGCACGCCCATGATCGGGTTGACGATCTTGATGCCGCTGTCGAGGCTCTCGAGATCCTTCGCCTCGTGCGTGGCGCCGAGCAGATTGCTGTCGGTCGAGTACGCCTTCTCCGCGCTCATCTTGTAGGCGAAGCCCTGCGCGGTCATGAACGCCGACATCTCGGCGCGGCCGCCGAGTTCGTCGATGAACTGCTGGTCGAGCCAGGGCTTGTAGATGCGCAAGCCGGGATTGGTCAAAAGACCGTAGCGGTAGAAGCGCTCGATGTCGTTGCCCTTGAAGGTCGAGCCGTCGCCCCAGATGTTGACGCCGTCCTCCTTCATCGCCGCGACCAGCATCGTACCGGTCACCGCGCGCCCGAGCGGGGTCGTGTTGAAATAGGTGATGCCGCCGGTCGAGATATGGAAGGCGCCCGACTGGATCGCGGCGATGCCTTCATGGACCAGCTGCGTGCGGCAATCGACAAGCAGTGCTTTCTCCGCCCCGAACTCCATCGCCTTGCGCGGAATCTCGTTGTAGTCGGCTTCATCCGGCTGGCCGAGATTGGCGGTATAGGCGTAGCAGCGCGCGCCCTTCTGCTTCATCCAGAGCAGCGCCGCGCTGGTGTCGAGGCCGCCCGAAAACGCGATGCCGACTTTCTCACCCTTGGGCAGGCTTTTCAGGATCGTGGTCATGGCGCTTCCAATCGGGTCTCAGGGGCTGATGGCGGGCTGATGGCTAGTGGTTTGACCGCGCGAATATCAAATTTCGCGAGGCTGGGCACGCATTTAATGGCTCAGATCGACGGTGCGGGGTCCGTCTTGCCGCCGAACAGGCGTTTGCGGAGCCGGTAGGCGGGCATGTTCAGCCGGGTCAGGGCGGCATCGACCGCCTCGTCCGAAAACCGGGTCCGCGGCCAGCGGTAGATCAGCGCGTAGCCGAACCAGATCACGATGAAGGTGACGAGGCCGGCGGTCGCGACATCGGTAAAAAAGTGCCCGCCAAAGGCCATGCGGAGCCCGCTGGTCGTTGCGCCGAACACCACGGCGCCGGCGTAGGCGAGCGGCCGCCACGCCGGTGGCGCCAGCGCGGCAGGTGCTATTGTCCAGAACGCGGTCGCGCCTTCACCCGAGAAGAACGAGCAATTGCGCGCACAATCGCCGCGCGGATCCCACCACGCCACGAACTGCTGGTCGCCGGCAAACTCGGTCACCACCACCGGCCGCGGCCGACCCCAATAAGTCTTGAAGGTGAGGTTGGTGAGAATGCCGGCCGACAGGATGATCGTAACCAGCAGGAACACGATCGCGCGCCCCGACACCATCAAGGGACGATCAGGCCGGATCATCTTGACCACGAGCGCGACCAGCGAAGGCAGCACGAATGCCCAGGAGACCCACATCGCAGCGTCACGCGCGAAGCCGGCCCAGTTATTCAGCTTGAGCGGAAACGTCTTCGTCTCGGGATCGAAGAACAGCGCGGCGAGCTTGAGATCGAGCTCGGGATAGAGGCCGAAAACGACGCCGATCACGAGCCACAGCGCCAGGGCGATGAAGAGTCCGGTACGGTTCATGGCGCGCGGTTTAGCGGAGTGAGGCGGGGATGGAAACCCCGGGGGAATGCAAGAAAGTCATCGCGCATCCGGCCTCGAATTCGACGGCAGCGGCGGAGGCGGCTTGCGCGGGGGCGGCGGATTCGCCAGGCGCCCGCATTGCGGCCCGCGATCAACCAATAGACGACGCCCGCGACAATGCCCGCACCGGTCATGATCTCCAGATGCCGCCGCACGATGCCTTCGAACTGCAATGTGTCAGAGTGGAAGGGAACGAGGCCGAGATAGCAGGCGAGCCCGACGAGGCCACCGCCGACGGCGTAGGCGAGCGCGCTGCGGATGTAGAGCGCCTCGGTGATCGCGGCGATCAGCATCGCCGGCACCAGCGCGAAGCCGGAAACGAAGATGAAGCCGAAGCCGAGCAGGATATCGATCGTGCCCTGGTCGACGGGACCGGCGCCGAGATCGGAAAATTCCGGAAACAGCAGCGCCCCGACCACGATCATGCCGCCGACGAAACAGGCGGCAAGGAAGCCGACGAAGATGACGACGAGGCGGCCGATCAATGCCATGACGGGAAGGCCAACGTTAGCCTCATTGCGACGCCTGGATTGCTTCGTCGCTGCGCTCATCGCAATGACGAAGTTGCGAGAGCGCTCGCATAGCTCGCTAATCTGTCATCGCCATGGCGCGCAGCGCCTGGCGTTCGCGGGCCGAGAGTTTTTCGGTCTCCGACTTGAGCTGGCCGCAGGCGGCCAGAATGTCGCGGCCGCGCGGCGTGCGCACCGGCGAGGAATAGCCGGCGTTGAAAATGTATTCGGAGAACTTTTCGATCTGGTCCCAGTCCGAACATTCATAGGCCGTACCGGGCCAGGGATTGAACGGGATCAGATTGATCTTGGCGTGGATGCCCTTGAGCAGCTTCACCAGCAGCTTCGCATCGTCGAGTGAATCGTTGACGCCCTTGAGCATCACATATTCGAAGGTGATACGGCGCGCGTTCGAGGCACCGGGATAGTCGCGGCAGGCCTGCAACAGTTCCTTGATCGGATATTTGCGGTTGAGCGGCACGAGCTCGTTGCGCAGCTCGTCGCGCACCGCATGCAGCGAGATCGCGAGCATAACGCCGATCTCGTCGCCGGCACGGATGATGTTCGGCACCACGCCCGAGGTCGACAGCGTGATGCGGCGGCGGGAGATGCCGATGCCCTCATTGTCGCCGACGATGAGCAGCGCATCGCGCACCGCGTCGAAATTGTAGAGCGGCTCGCCCATGCCCATCATCACGATGTTGGTGACGCGACGCGTGCCGTCCTCGCGATCGGCCCAATCGTTCAGACGATCCCGCGCCACCATCACCTGGCCGACGATCTCGCCGGCGGTGAGGTTGCGCACCAGCCGCTGCGTGCCGGTGTGACAGAACGAGCAGTTCAACGTGCAACCGACCTGGGAGGAGACGCACAGCGTGCCGCGATCGGTCTCGGGAATGTAGACGCACTCGACTTCATGCGCCCGCTCGACATTGTCGCCGCTCGGCAACCGCAGCAGCCATTTGCGGGTGCCGTCGTTCGAGATCTGCTCGGCCACGACTTCCGGCCGGTCGACGGTGAAATGCTGGGCGAGATCGGCGCGAATGCCCTTCGAGACCGAGGTCATATCATCGAAGCTCTGGGCGCCGCGGAAATAGAGCCAGTGCCACAGCTGCTGCACGCGCATCTTGCGCTGCGCGGGCGCGACGCCGATCTCGCCGAGGCGATCGGCGAGTTCTGTGCGCGACAGGCCGATCAGCGACGGCTTGGCCGGCGGCACATAGACCTCGAGCGGAGTTTTCTCCACCAATGTTGCGTTGTGCGGCTCGGTCGTCGGTTGCATTGAATGGCCTAGTGTCAGCTGGTGTCTAAACTCGTCATGCCCGGCACAGCCGTTCGAAGGACGGCGTCGCCATGACGACAGAAAATCTGGAACCGCCCCTATATAGCAACCGGAACCGCCGATTGCGACCGTGGCTGTTGCTTAGCCTTAAAGGCTTAAGCCCGCGGCCTTAACGCCTGCAATCCTGCGAAATCCGGTCCAGCGCCTGGGCGAGGCCCTTCAGCGAGAAGGTGTCGGTCGTCTCCGTCCCCTTGGCCGAGACGCCCTTGACCACGAGATCGGCGGATTTGCGCATGGCTTCGACCATCCGCTCCTCCTCGGCCGCGTTCTTGATCCAGAGGCCGTCGCCCTGCGTGTACATCGCAAACGCAGCGCCGCCGACCTCGACGGTCGATTCCGAGCCCGGTTTCAGCGCGTAGCCGATCATGACCGAGACTTCGTTGTTCACCTTCTCCGTCGGCCGGGTCGAGACGAAGGCATAGGCGGGGTCACGCGGCCGGTTCGGCGGGTTGGTCTTGGACGACGAGGGCTTGGCCAAGGCAAAGCAGACCTTCTTGCCGTTGGGTGTCGCCGAATAGGCGCCCCAGGTGCCGAACTGGCCGATCAGCGTCGGTTCCGCGCCGCCCGCAACCGCCGCGGGAACGGCCGCCGACTTGCTCTCGGGCTTGGCCGCCGTCTTCGCGGCCGGAGCGGCCGGCTTTGCCGCGGCCTTCGGCGCCGGTTGTGCCGTCTGCGCCCGCGCGGAATCACTGATTCCCCACGCCGTCACGCCAATCATCAAAGCCAAAAACAGCGCCCGCCACATGCTGGAGTGGTTCCCTCAATATTGTGACTGGAAGATGGCCCGGCCTGCGATTTGTCCCCGGGCAGGGATAGCCGGGAAAGTCCAATTTGGGAAGGCAGTTAGCGGGGCGGCAGGACTAGCCTCGACTAGCTTTTGGCGCGTGCTGCACGCTGCTCGGCCCATTGCGCATCAGTCCAGCGCAACAGATCCTCGGCGCCGGAACTGCGCAAATGCGCGCCGCCGTCGATCACCACCATCTCGCCATTGATGTAACGGGCTCTGTCCGAGACCAGGAAGCTCGCGAGATCGGCGAGCTCGCTGTGCTCGCCCGTGCGCCCCATTGGATTGCGCGCGGCCCAGCCTTCGTCGCGGCCCTCGGGACGAAGCTGTCCCGATGCGCCGGCTGTCGGGAACGGCCCCGGCGCGATCGCGACGCTGCGGATGCCCTTCGGGCCCCACTCCACCGCGAGACTTTTGGTCATCGCCAGCACCGCGGATTTCGCCATCGCCGATGGAACGGTGAAGGCGCGGCCGGTAATGGTCGACGTCGAAAGGATCGAGAGCACGACGCCGTTGTGCTTGCCGTCGATCCAGCGCTTGCCGGCGGCGAGCGTGCAATACATCGCACCATGCAGCGTTGGCGCCAGGATGGCATCCGCGGCGCGGAACGAGAGGTGCTCGCTCTGCGCGATGAAGGTCGCGGCAGCATTGTTGACGAGGATGTCGAGCGGCGCCTCGCGCCAGATCGCGTCCATCATGCTGTCGACCGAAGCGCCGTCGCGGACGTCGCAGGCTATGGTCGTGACCTTGCCGCCAGTCTGCGCGCGCATCTCGGCTGCCGTGGTCTCCAACCGGTCGAGCTTGCGGCCGCAGATCACAAGCTCCGCGCCGAGTGCGAGAAAGCGGCGTCCCATCGCGGCGCCGAGACCCGAGCCGCCGCCGGTGACGAGGATGCGCTTGTCCTTGAGCAGACTTGTTTCAAACATCGTTTGAACTCTCCTTTTATTCAGTCATTGCGGGCCAACGGGTCCGCGCGAAGCGCGGCCCGATGACAGGCTCCGCGAAGCAATCCAGAGTCCGTGTCGCGGAAATAGTCGGGATTGCTTCGCTAGTTCGCAATGACGTGAGGATAGGCCTGTGCGCCGCTTTAGACAAAGAAACCGGATTGTCGCGCCGTGCTAAATCCGGCAGAAACGAACCAACTATAATTCTGCCTCGAAACGCCTTAGGTGCCGCCATGAAAGCCATCCTCTGCTCGCAATATTGCCAGCCCGACGATCTCGTGCTCGCCGACGTGCCGGATCCGGTTGCAGGTCCCGGCGAAGCCGTGATCGCGATCAAGGCGGCGGCGCTGAACTTCTTCGACATCCTGATGATTCAGGGCAAGTACCAGATCAAGCCGCCGTTCCCGTTCTCGCCGGCCGCGGAAGTTGCGGGCGTGATCGAGAGCATCGGTCCCGGCGTGACTGACGTGAAGGTCGGCGATCGCGTCGTGGCGTCCTGCGGCCACAACGGCGCGCGCGAGAAGATCGCGCTCCCGGCGGCCTCGATCGTCAAGATTCCCGACAATCTCGACTATGACCGCGCGGCCGGCATCATCATCATCTACGGCACGGCGCTGCATGCGCTGGAGGATCGCGCCAGCCCGAAGCCGGGCGAGACGCTCGCGGTGCTGGGTGCGGCCGGCGGCACGGGCCTGGCTGCCTGCGAGCTCGGCAAGCTGATGGGCCTGAAGGTGATCGCCTGCGCTTCGTCGGACGAGAAGCTCGAATTCGCAAAAGCGCATGGCGCCGAGCTGACGCTGAACTACGGCAAGGAAGATCTGAAGGAAGGCCTGCGAAAGCTCACCGGCGGCAAGGGCGTCGACATCATCTTCGATCCGGTGGGCGGTGCCTATGCCGAGCAGGCGCTGCGCTCGATCGCCTGGGAAGGCCGTTTCCTCGTGATCGGCTTTGCCGCCGGCGACATTCCGAAGATGCCGCTGAACCTCGCGCTATTGAAAGGCTGCGACATCCGCGGCGTGTTCTGGGGCGCCTGGACCCGGCTCAACCCGGCCAAGAACCGCGCCAATCTCGAGAAGCTCGTGAAATGGACGGCGGAAGGAAAAATCTCCTCGCATGTCGACCGCACCTTCCCGCTGGCGCAGACCGCCGACGCACTGAAGGTGCTCGCGGGACGCCAGGCCATGGGCAAGGTGATTTTGCATCCGTGAGGATTCCGGCGGAGGCGCGCTACGCCGCTTCCGCCTCATCCACGCCGCGCTTCAGCGCTGCACGCGCCGCTTCGCGATGCTCCGTCGTGATATGGCTGGCGACCATGCGAATAGCGGTGGCGAGCACGGCGGCGTCATCGGTGAAGCCGAGGACCGGCATCACGTCGGGGATGAAGTCGAACGGCAGGATGAAATAGGCGATCGCACCCAACAGCGACGCCTGGACATGGCGCGGCGTCTGCCGGTCGAACGCGCAGTAATAGGCGGCGAGCAGATCTTCGGCGAACGGCAGACGCGCGGCGCCGCGCTTCAGCTTGCGCCAGAAGCGGCGGCGGACGCTTTCGCGATCTTCAGCGAGCCGATCGGCCGGCTCGAAGCCGACGCTGTGTTCGGCAACCATGTTCGTCAAACTCCCCGCTCAGCCGGACGCGGCGGATGGCCGCATCCAGCACTGATCACAACATGGGGATGCGCCCCGTCGCTGCAAGATGTCAGCCGGGTGTCAGCTTTGCGATGGCATTCATCGCCGTGGCGAGCTCGATGTCGAGGCTGGTGACGCCGCCGGCGTCGTGGGTCGACAGAACCACCTCTACGGTCTTGTAGACATTGCGCCATTCGGGATGGTGATCCATTTTCTCGGCGACCAGCGCAGCCCGGGTCATGAAGCCGAAAGCCTCGTTGAAATCCTTGAAGACAAAGGTCTTTCCGATCCCCTTGCCGTCCTGGGTCTCGGTCCAGCCCGGGATACCGCCCAGCGCCTGCTTGCGTGCGTCCACCGACAACCGCTCTGCCATGATCGCCTCCGTCCTTCAGGGGAACTTTACCCTAACACCGTGCTGACGGTCCGGGTTCACGGGGGATTTCGCCGATCCGCTAACCATGACGGAGATGTAACCCCGTCGGGCAAGAAATTTGCTACAATTGCGGGCGTAAATCGCCGGCCAAGATGAAACTGAGCCTGAAGCGCCTGTTTGGGAGATCGATGACCGGGGGATTGGACCTGGCCGAAACGCCCTCTCCGCCTTCGCCGCGATCCGCGGCGCGGAAGACGGCGCTCGTGTCTCTGGCGCTGGTGCTCGCAATCGTCGGCGCACTGGCCGGCGGCTATTATTTCGCGATGCGACCGGTGACGCTGAAGATCGCGGTCGGTCCCGCCAACAGCGACGATGTCAAAGTGGTGCAGGCACTGACGCAAGCCTTCGCGCAGAGCAAGGGCTCGGTGCGGCTGCGCCCGATCCAGACCGACGGCGCCACCGCCAGCGCGGATCTGCTCGCGGAGGGCAAGGCTGATCTCGCCATCGTGCGCGGCGATCTCGATGTCCCGAAGAACGCGCAGGCCGTCGCGACGCTGCGCAAGAACGTCGTCGTGCTGTGGTCCGTGCCCGGCAAGGGCAAGAAGAAGGGCGCGAAGATCACCAAGATCGCGCAGCTTGCCGGCCATCGTGTCGGCGTGGTGGGCAAGACGCAGGCCAACGTCAATTTGCTCAAGGTGATCCTCCAGCAATACGGCGTCGATCCTGCCAAGGTCGAGATCGTGCAGTTCCCGGCGAGCGAAGTCGCCGAAGCGATCAAGGCACAGAAGGCCGACGTCTATCTCGCGGCTGGCCCCGTCAACAGCAAGATCACGTCCGACGCGATCGCCGCCTCCGCCAAGGATGGCGGCACGCCGACCTTCCTCGCGATCAATTCGGCGGACGCGATCGCGCAGAATCATCCGATCTACGAATCGGCTGAAATCCCCGCCGGCGCTTACGGCGGCTCGCCCGATCGTCCCGAAGACGAGGTCAAGACGATCAGCTTCTCGCATCACGTCGTGGCGCGCAAAGGCCTGTCCGAGACTACGGTCGCAGCCTTCACCCGGCAGCTCTTCGCCGTGCGCCAGCAATTGCTGACCGATTTCCCGCAGGCTGCGAAGATCGAAACGCCCGACACCGACAAGGACGCCGTGATCCCCGTGCATCCGGGCGCCGCCGCCTTCGTCGACGGCGAGGAGAAGACCTTCCTCGACAAATACAGCGATTACATCTGGTGGAGCCTGATGGCGCTCTCGGCCACCGGCTCGATCGGCGCATGGTTCGCGGGCTATCTGAAGAAGGACGAGCGCGACAACAACAGCCATTTGCGCGAACGCCTGCTCGACATGCTCGCCGCGGCCCGCAAGAGCGAGACCACCGAAGATCTCGACCAGATGCAGGCCGAGGCCGACGAGATTTTGCGTGACACACTGCGCTGCTACGATCACGGCGCGATCGAGGAAGGGGCGCTGACCGCCTTCAACATCGTGCTCGACCAGTTCCACGCTGCGGTCGCCGACCGCAAGGCGGTGCTGTTCAGCATGCCGCAGAACCTGCAACGCACCGGCACGCAATTCCGGGCCGCCGGCAACGCATAAACACTTGCGCGTTATTGCCGCGTCACATTGTCTCAATATAGCGTCGGACTTCATCGTGGCGGCTGCCGCCCGGGCGACCGTCCCTCGCGATATCGAGGCCATCCCCATGAAGATCAAATTCTCCCGCCGCAACTTCCTCACGACCAGCGCAGGTGCGCTTGGCGCGATCGCGATGCCGCATCTCTCGCGCGCAGCCGACCGGCCTGTGGTGACCCATGGCGTGCAGTCCGGCGACGTCACCGTCGACGGCGGCGTGGTCTGGGCGCGCGCCGATCGGCCCTCGCAGATGCTGGTCGAGGTCGCGACGACGGAGTCGTTCAAGGACGCCCGTGCGCTGCCGCCGATCGCGGCCCTGCCCGAGAGCGACTTCACCGCGAAGATGTTGATCGAAAATCTTCCGGGCGGACAGGACATCTTCTACCGCGTCCGTTTCCGCGATCTCTCCCACACCGCCATCGAAGGCGAGCCGGTGGTCGGTCGCTTCCGCACCGCGCCGGCCGACCGCCGCGACGTCAGCTTCGTCTGGGGCGGCGACGTCGCCGGCCAGGGCTGGGGCATCAATCCCGATGACGGCGGCATGTTCACCTTCGCCGCGATGCGCAAGCACCGGCCGGATTTCCTGCTGCATTCCGGCGACACGATCTACGCCGACGGCCTGATCCCCTCCGAGGTCAAGCTCGCCGACGGCAAGACCTGGAAAAACGTCACCATTCCCGAAAAGGCCAAGGTCGCCGAGACGCTCGACGAGTACCGCGCCGCGCACAAATACAATTTCACCGACGACAACGTCCGCGCCTTCAATGCCGAGGTCCCGATCTTCGTGCAGTGGGACGACCACGAGGTGACCAACAACTGGTCGCTGTCGAAGGATCTGCCGGCGACCTACAAGGTGCGCGACATCACGCTGCTCGCGGCTCGCGCAGGCCGCGCCTTCCACGAGATGTATCCGATGCGCGAGAGCATCGTGGAGCCGGGCCGCGTCTACCGCCAGATCTCCTACGGTCCGCATCTCGACGTGTTCGTGCTCGACGAGCGCAGCTATCGCGCCGGCAACGGGCCGAACCAGGAGACCGCTTACGGTCCCGCGGCCTATTTCCTCGGGCCTGAGCAGATGGCCTGGCTGAAGCGCGGCCTGCTCAACTCGCGCGCGACATGGAAGGTGATTGCCTCCGACATGCCGCTCAGCCTGATCGTCTATGACGATGCGACCAACAAGAAGGGGTCGGAGGCTTTCGCGCAGGGCGACGGCCCGGTGCGCGGCCGCGAATTCGAAATCGCCGACATTCTGCGCTTCATCAAGATGGCGCCGATCAACAACACGGTGTGGCTGACGGCTGACGTGCACTACGCCGCCGCGCATTACTACGACCCGAACAAGGCGCAGTTCCAGGATTTCGAGCCGTTCTGGGAATTCGTCTCGGGTCCGCTCCACGCAGGAACGTTCGGCCCGAACGAGCTCGACAACACCTTTGGCCCCGACGTGCGCTTCATCAAGGCGCCGGGCCTCGACAAGCAGAACCTGCCGCCGTCCGCGGGCATGCAGTTCTTCGGTCACGTCAAGATCGACGGCGCCTCCGGCCAGATGACCGTGACGTTGCGCGATCGTGCCGATGTCGCGCTGTGGTCAACCACGCTCGATCCGAAATTCGCCTGAGCCTGACGCCCGCGCGCTGTCAGATTCCGCGCGTCCGCAACATGGTCTCCAGCGCATCGCTGGAGCACGGTTTTTGCAGCCGCGGCCGCGCTGCAAATGCCGACGGAATACGGGTCTCCGCGCCATAGCCGGTCACGAAGACGAACGGAATATCCAAAGCCGCCAGCCGCTCGGCGATCGCAAAACTCTTCTCGCGGATCAGCTCGACGTCCAGCAGCGCGAAGTCGGGCGCATGCGCCGCGATCGCCTCCAGGGCCTGCGCCACCGAACCCACGGTGCGCACGCGCGTCACGCCAAACCCGAGCAGGCGATCCTCGAAATCAATCGCGATGATCGGGTCGTCCTCGACGATCAGGACATCGGCGGGGACGTCGGCGGAGCCGTCCGGGGATGCAGGTATCATGATCCTGACTATCGAGGGCTGCATGTTTTTCCGATCAGGACAGCCTCATGCCGACGCCTGCGCCTCAGCGCATCGGAGGGTTCCCGGAACGAAACTCACCACAGAACAGTTGGTACGTCTGTCCACATGTGCACACAAGCAATGAACGGAACTGACTAGTGTCGAAAGGAGAGCGGGGGATCAACGATGGACGCGCGCACCGGCAATCCGAATGACGTCAGCAATCGGCCCTACAACAATCTGCTGCGGCGGCTGAACCCGGCGGATTTTGCGCTGCTCGCACCGTACATCACGCTCGAGGACACCGCGGCGAACGATCTGCTTTACAGCCCCGGCGACGATGTTCAGGTCGTGCACTTTCCGTGCGGCCCTTCGCTTGCGACTTTCCTCGTCCCCAATGAAGACGGCCGCGACGTCGAGACCATTCTGGTCGGCCGCGAGGGCGCCGTGGGCGGAATCGTCAGCGAGGGATTTCTGCCGGCCTACACCCGCATCTGCGTGAAATTCGGCGGACCGTTTGCGCGCATCAATGTCGCCAAGCTGGAGGCGGCCAAGCTGCGTTCGCCGTCGCTGCGCAACGTCTTTGCGCGCTATGCCGACTGCATGCTGGCGCAGATCTTCCAGTCCACGGCCTGCAACGCCATCCACTCGATCGAGCAGCGCACGGCCAAATGGATCCTGGCAGCAATGGAGCGGACCGGCGACGAGAACAGCGTGCCGCTGACGCATGAGCAGCTTGCGACATTGCTCGGCGTCGGCCGCAGCTATGCGAGCCGCGTGCTCCAGTCGTTCAAGGCCGAAGGCGTCCTCGACACGCGGCGCGGGTCGATCCTGGTCCGCAACCGCGACGGCCTGCGCTCGCGCGCCTGCCTGTGCAACGATGCCGTGAAAATGCATTTCGAGGAGGTGCTGCGCGGGGTCTATCCGACCGAGGAGGCGGATCGCAGCTCCGCTCTGGGCTGATCGGAGCGTCACCGACGCTGACATGGCGGGTTGGGCCCAGGAACGCCCCTAAGTCCCGGGAATTCCCGGACAAAATTCAGTCAACCAATCCCGAAAGAACGCATTGTTTTTTGGCGGTTTTTGCTTATATTGCGCCGCAAACGCGTAGGGTCCCCGGTCGATATGGCCGGGTTTCCTTTTTGGGCGTAGCAGGCCCCGTTTTCCACGTTTCCAGCGTTATCCGTGAAGAGGTCCCGGCTTGACCGGCGAGATCGCGCTTAACCCATTGTCCGACCGCAAAGAAGCTCACCCATGAATCTTCGTAACGTCGCCATCATCGCCCACGTCGACCACGGCAAGACGACCCTGGTCGATAAACTCCTCCAGCAATCCGGCACGTTCCGCGAGAACCAGAAGGTGACCGATCGCGCCATGGACTCCAACGACCTGGAGCGTGAGCGCGGCATCACCATTCTGGCCAAGGCGGCCTCGGTGCAGTGGAAGGACACCCGCGTCAACATCGTCGACACCCCCGGCCACGCCGATTTCGGCGGCGAGGTCGAGCGCATCCTGAACATGGTGGACGGCGCGCTGGTGCTGGTGGACGCCGCCGAGGGCCCGCTGCCGCAGACCAAATTCGTGGTCTCCAAGGCGCTCAAGGTCGGCCTCAAGCCGATCGTCGTCATCAACAAGGTCGACCGTCCCGACGCGCGCCCGACCGAAGTCATCAACGAGGTGTTCGACCTGTTCGCGGCGCTCGACGCCAGCGAAGAGCAGCTCGACTTCCCGATCCTGTACGGGTCGGCCAAGCAGGGCTGGATGGCCGAGAGCCCCGAGGGTCCGCAGGACAAGGGCATGGAGCCGCTGTTCGACCTGATCCTGCGCCACGTCGCACCGCCGACGGTCGAGGAAGGTCCGTTCCGCATGATCGGCACCATCCTGGAAGCCAACCCCTATCTCGGCCGCATCATCACCGGCCGCATCTCCTCCGGCGTGCTCAAACCGAACCAGCAGGTCAAGGTGCTGCATGCCGACGGCAAGCTGGTCGAGACCGGGCGCATCACCAAGATCCTGGCGTTCCGTGGTCTCGAGCGCACGCCGCTCGAGGAAGCCGAAGCCGGCGACATCGTCGCCATCGCGGGCCTGACAAAGGGCACCGTCGCCGACACCTTCTGCGATCCGACCGTCGAAGTGCCGCTGCCGGCGCAGCCGATCGATCCGCCGACCGTGTCGATGTCGTTCATCGTCAACAACTCCCCGCTCGCCGGCACTGAAGGCGACAAGGTGACGAGCCGCATGATCCGCGACCGTCTGCTGCGCGAAGCCGAAGGCAACGTCGCCCTGCGCGTCGTCGAAGCGTCGGACAAGGACGCGATGGAAGTCTCGGGCCGCGGCGAATTGCAGCTCGCGATTCTGATCGAGACCATGCGCCGCGAAGGTTTCGAGCTCTCGGTGTCGCGCCCGCGCGTCGTGTACCAGAAGGACGAAGCGACCGGCGCCACCATGGAGCCGATCGAGGAAGTCGTGATCGACGTCGACGAGGAGCATTCCGGCGTCGTCGTGCAGAAGATGAGCGAGCGCAAGTCCGAGCTGGTCGAGATGAAGCCTTCGGGCGGCAACCGTTTGCGCCTGGTGTTCTACGCGCCGACCCGCGGCCTGATCGGTTACCAGGGCGAGCTGCTCACCGACACCCGCGGCACCGCGATCATGAACCGCCTGTTCCACGGCTACGCCCCGTACAAGGGCGAGATCCAGGGCCGCCGCAACGGTGTGCTGATCTCCAACGACCAGGGCGAAGCGGTGGCCTACGCCATGTTCAAGCTGGAAGACCGCGGCCCGATGATGATCGAGCCCGGCTGGAAGGTCTACAAGGGCATGATCGTCGGTGAGCACACCCGCGACAACGATCTCGAGATCAACGTGCTCAAGGGCAAGCAGCTCACCAATATCCGCACGACGTCGAAGGACGAAGCCGTGCGCCTGACCCCGCCGATCCGTATGACCCTCGAAAAGGCGCTCGCCTATATCGAGGACGACGAGCTCGTCGAGGTCACCCCGAAGTCGATCCGCCTGCGCAAGAAGCACCTCGACCCGAACGAGCGCAAGCGCGCGGAAAAGTCCAAGGAAGCGGTGGCGTAAGACCACGCTTGCTGTCAGTCCCCGCGAAAGCGGGGAATCCAGTACGCCGCGGCTTCTCCGCATCCCATACTGAATCACCCGCTCCTGTGCGCAATTGCGCACAAGGCGGGTGATAACGGCGGTGTTTGTGGCAGCTTCAGCACGCCCAACGAACGTGCTAGAGCCCGCTCATGGCTTCCCTGCCCTCCTCCGTCGACGTCGCGATCATCGGCGCCGGTGCTGCCGGCCTCGGCGCTGCGCATGCACTGCGAGGCTCCGGCCTTTCCGTGATCGTGCTGGAGGCGCGCGACCGGCTCGGCGGCCGCGCCTGGACCGTGCAGGCCTCGCCTGAAGTTACTTTCGACGTCGGCTGCGGCTGGCTGCACTCCGCCGACAAGAACTCCTTCGTCACCATCGCGCGAAAACTCGATTTCGAGCTCAACAAGGACCTGCCACCCTGGCGCGAGCGCGCCTTCGGCAATGCGTTTCCGCAAATCGAGCGCGACGATTTCATGCGCGCGATGGACGCCTTCTATAAGCGCCTGTGGCAGGCCGCGCAGAAGGGCGAGGACGAACCCGCGAGCCGGAGCCTGGAGCCCGGCAATCGCTGGAATCCCATGATCGACGCGGTCTCGACCTATATCAACGGCTGCGAACTCAAGGACATGTCGACGCTGGACTGGGACACCTATGAGGACAGCGAGCTCAACTGGCGCGTCCGCCGCGGCTATGGCGCGCTGGTCGCGGCCTATGGCGCGCCCTGTCCGGTGGCGCTGAACTGCAACGTGACGCTGATCGATCATTCCGGCAAGCGCATCCGCATCGAGACGTCGCAGGGCACGCTGACGGTGGCGAAGGTGATCGTCACCGTACCGACCAATCTGATCGCCGACGAGGCGATCCGCTTTTCGCCACCGCTCCCAGCCAAGGTCGATGCCGCTCGCGGCCTGCCGCTCGGCGTCGACGACAAGGTGACGCTGGCGCTCGACGACGCCGAAGCCTTTCCCAAGGAGGGCAACCTGCGCGGCGCCACCATGCGCACCGAGATGGGCACCTATCACATCCGCCCGTTCGGCCAGCCCTGCATCGAAGGCTTTTTCGGCGGCAGCTTTGCACGGGAACTGGAGGATGCGGGTGAGGGCGCCATCACCGCGCAGGGCATCGACGAGATCGCGAGCTTTCTCGGCAACGACATCCGCCGCAAGCTGAAGCCGCTGTGCGAGTCGCGGTGGGGGCAAGATCCTTTCGCGAGGGGTTCGTATTCGCACGCGCTGCCGGGACATGCCGGCGATCGTGCCGTGCTGGCCGCACCGGTGGATGGGCGGCTGCTCTTCGCGGGCGAAGCGACGTCGCCGAACTTTTTCACGACGGCGCATGGAGCACGGGACAGCGGGGAGCGGGCGGCGAAGGAAGTGTTGGCTTCGCCAGCGAAGATTTAGGGTTTAGCTTCATTGCCGACTTGCGCAGGCCAAGCCCACAGGACATTCTCGGGGAGAATGAGCTTGGGGCCGACGATGACGGCAAATGAAGGTTATTTCAGTTGGCGTGCAGCCGTTGACCAACGGCTCAATGAAATCTACTGCGTCACTCTTGAAGACATTGGTCTTGACGAAGAATATCTGGATCGGCTCTGGAGGTCGAACGAAACACCCGCAGACTTTGTTGCGTGGTTCGGCAACAAGCACGATCTCGATCGAAGGCCCTGGTCCACTCGAACCATACGCCGCTGAGGACGACATAAGCGGCAATGTCACAGGAGCCCAAAGAGCGACCAAATTGGACCGACGGAGAGCTTGATATTATCGTCGCCGACTATTTTTTAATGCTTCAGAACGAGGCTACCGGCAGCTCCTACAACAAAGCCGAGCACAACCGCCTTCTAAGACGTCACATCGACCGATCTGAGGGTTCGATCGAATTCAAACACCAAAATATTTCTGCGGTTCTCCTCAAGCTTGGGCTTCCGAGGATTGCTGGATATATGCCGGCAGCCAATTATCAGAAGGCCATAATCACGGCCATCGACCGGTACCTTTCGCAGCACCCAGTCGCGCTGCACCCGGAAAAAACCCTCGATGGATTATCTGAACGGCAGGGGCTCTTTGTTGGAACTCCGCCGCCTCTGCTTCCTATCTTGCCGCGCAAAGCGGACATGGAACGTTTGGTACGCAAGTTCAATCCCGTTGAGCGCGACTTCCGGAATCGCAAGCTCGGCCGTGACGGAGAAGAGCTCGTCTTTCATCATGAGTGCCACAGGCTAACTCAACTCGACCGACCCGATCTTGCCAAGAAGATCCGATGGATTTCAGAGGAGCTCGGTGACGGCGCCGGCTACGATATACTTTCTTTTGACGAGCGAGGGAAAGAGCGCCTTCTTGAAGTGAAGACAACGGTCGGCGCTGACGTCACACCATTTTATATCACGAGAAATGAGCTTTCTTTGGCTGCAGAGCGACCGGATGCTTTCCGACTCTGTCGGGTTTACGACTTCTCGGCGGCCCCTCGAATGTTTGAGCTGACGCCGCCGCTGGATAAATTCGTGCACCTTTCGCCTATCAGCTATGAGGCGGCGTTCTCTTAGCGCATCGTCTACTCAATCACCCTTGCCCGCAGATCAGCATCAGGCACGAAGCAGGCATCATACTTGCCGAAGATGCGATATCGGTTGCGCGCGATGAGGCTGTACACCACATTCCGCAGCGACTTCGGCACGGCAAGCAGCACGCGCACCCAACCCCATCCAGGCAATTGCGACAACACCGTCAGCGCGGCGTCCGACCTCATAAGCGCCTCGCCGCCATGGACCACGGCATTGGTATCAGGGTCGTCCGGATCGATGCCGAACGTGCGCGCAAGCCGGGCCCCGTAGTCCGATTGGATCGGCGTGAACCGAAACCGCTTCGCCGTGTCGCGCTCTGCGACGAACCGCACCCAGCGCGAGCAGAAGATGCAGACGCCATCGAACAGGATCACATCGTCGTCGGGCCACTCAGTCATCAGCGATTATCCAGCATCAGCAGCGCAACCAGCATCAGCACGATCGCGGGCCCTGTCTTCACCAGCGCGCCGAGCGGCTCGATCCAGAGATCGGGCGTCAGGATCGCCGCGCTGAACATATAGCCGAGCGAAGCGATGATGCCAGCCACGAGCCCAACCGCCGCGGTGCGACGGAAGGCGATCAGGACGCCGATGCTCA
Organism: uncultured Alphaproteobacteria bacterium; assembly: GCA_963819355.1. Classification (GTDB taxonomy): domain Bacteria; phylum Pseudomonadota; class Alphaproteobacteria; order Rhizobiales; family Xanthobacteraceae; genus Bradyrhizobium. The sequence goes on from CAWFVZ010000027.1 coordinate 109,201, forward strand.
TGTCCATCAGGCTGGTGCCGATCGTGACGGGATCGACCAATGCGGCCGGAAAGCCGTGTGCGCTCAAAATGCCGGCGGCGGCGCGATAGGAGACGAACAGTGCGATGAAGCCGGAGACGAGCCAGAACGCGACCAGGCTCGCGACAATCATCGCCTTGATCAGGAACAGCCGCGCGAACCATTTGTCCTGGATGGTGGCGGGATGGCGCCCGACCGCCTCGGCTAATGTCTTCGGCGCAATGCCGGTGGCCGCGATCCACGCCGAGGGATCGCCGGTCACGCCGCGGCGGAGCTCGGCGATGGCGGTGGAGCGCATCGGGGGCATCCAGCCGAGATAGTTGACGAAATCGCCGATTTTCGCGCCGAGATCGAGCATGAAGGATGGTATCGCGATGCGCGGCCAGGCGGCCGTGCCGAATGCGAGGCTGAACTGCTTGATGACGCCGGCCATCGTGATCGGCTCGGATTGCATCAGGTCCCAGCTCACCGCTTTCACGGAGGCGTCATCGATGTCGCGCGCGACGAGCCAGGCGATGGTGGCGGCGATGTCCTCGACCGCGACGGACTGGAACGGCGTCGCCATTTCCTTGTCCGGCAGATCGAGCGGGAAAGCGGCGAGCGCGCGCAGCATCGCGCTGCCGCCATAGGCTGACGGTGCGACGACGAAGCCGGGTCGCAGGATGGCGTGGGGAATGCTCGAGGCCGCGATCAACCGCTCCGCCTCGCGCTTGGTCGTCGCGAAGGCCGTGCGATCTGCCTCCACCGTCCCAGGGATCGAGATGTGCACCAGCCGGATCGCACGGCCGCTGCCGGCGATGGCCTGAAGCAGGTGCGAGACAAAATCGCGATGCACGGCATTTGTGTCGCTGCCGGGTCCATCCTGGAGCACGCCGAGGCAGTTCACGACGACATCTGCCGCATGGTCGCTCAGCAAACGTCTCAGCGCGGCCACATCGAGTGATAGGATCGGAAGCTCGATATCCAGCGCGCTCATCCCTTGCGCTGGCGACAGGCTGCGCGCGACGCCGACAACGCGAAAACCTCGCGCGCGCAGATCGTCGGTGACGAAACGACCGATCAGGCCGGAGGCGCCGAGCACCAGGATGGTCCGCGGGTTCATCAGGTTTCTCAAAACGGCTTGGCTATCATCAGCCAGAGGATCAGCATCGTCGCGCCGAAGCCGGGGAAGCCGAACGCGAACCAGCGGCGGAACAGCACGAAGTAGCGCCCCGGAAGCGCGAGGCGCTGCTCGGCCGCCTTGCGCGCGAGATCGCGCATCTCGATCTGCATGAACACCACGGGGACCCAGAACAGGCCTGCAACGGCGTAGAGCACGAGCGAGGCAAGCAGCCAGCGCTCGGTGATCGGCGTGGCGGACAGCATCATCAGCAGGCCGCCCGTGACGGGTTGCAGGATCACCGCCGAGAGCGTGAAGATCGCATCCGCGATCACCACCACCGAGGCGGTGCGGGCGATGAAGTCCGCGTCGTGGCTGCGATGCGCCATCAGCATGAAAAAGGCGATGCCGGATCCGGTGCCGAGGATGACGATGGCGCCGAGCACATGCAGAAACTTGGCCAGAAAATACAGCATCATGGTTTCTTCGCCGCGGCCGGCCTCAGCGCGCGATCGAGCTCGCCACTTGCGGCTTTGACGCCGGCCTCGGTCTCGATCATCCAGTGCCCCTCACTGCCTACCGCGGGCAATGTGCGGAAATCGACCTTGCCACCGCCACTACGAAACGCATCCGCCAAACCTCGCGAAAACGCCGGTGCAAAATAGCTGTCATTGGTCGCAACAATCCATGTGACGGGAATGCGCGCGGCCTTGCCGAATTCAGCAGCAGCCGCGGCGAGCGTATGTGGCGCGCAGATCCGGTTCGGTTCATCATTGGCATGGCCGCCCCGCCCCGGCGCGAACGCGATGATCGCGGAGATCGCTTTCGGATCGGCATTGGCGAGCGCCACCGCGCCCCAGCCGCCGGCGGAATGGCCGATCACGACAGCGGCATCCTTGCGAATAAAATCCTGCTTGAGCAGATAGTCCAGCGCGAGCGAAATTTGCTCCGCGGTGGCGCGCCCGGAACGCGCATAGTCTGCCTCGTCGCAGCCGCCCTGGTCCTCGACATAGCGACCGGCAGTCGCACCATGGCCGAGCCGCTCCGGCACCAGCACGGCAAAGCCGCGCGCAACGAGAAATGCTGTGAGCGCGCGATATTCCGGCGGCGTCATTTGCGCGCGACGCACCACGTTCTGCGTCGAAGCATGTGCGATGACCGCAAGCCGGAACGGACCGGCGCCGACAGGGCGAAACAGCAGCGCATGCGCGGCAATGTCGGTATCCGGCGACGGCACGCGCCATTCCTGCCGACGGAACGGCTCGCCATCCGCGCGCGATGACCCAAACGTGACCTGAGCGCACAGAGGCGCCGCCGTCAGCAGGGACATCAGAGGCAGAAGGACAATTGTGTTGAAGAGCCGCATGAATTGCCGAAGGCGAATACGGATGGCGCAGGCCAGACTAGTAGGAACGAATCATCCTGAGCGGACTTTTTGCGTTGCCATCGGGGTTCATTCGTTGCGGCGCGGCAGTTTTGCACCGACGCGTGGCAGACTATTGCCGCTCGAAGCGGCGGCTTGTCTTTTTTCGGTACACCATGGTCAAAATACTGATGCAGAAAGTCCACAGGTTAACCGATAATTAACGATAGGTCTTGCCGCCGGCGCGGCGACTTGGTTTGATCGCGTCCATGAGCACAACCCTGATCGAGGTCCGGCCGGCCAAAGCTGCAGATGCAACTGCGGTGGCGTCCACCCATGACGAAGCCTGGCGCTCGGCCTATCAGGGCATCATCCCCGGCGCCGAGCTGGAGAAGCTGATCAACCGCCGCGGTCCGCAGTGGTGGGACAGCGCGATCCGCAAGGGCAGCCGCGTCAGCGTGCTCGTGTTCGGCGACAAGATCGCGGGCTACGCCAATTACGGCCGCAACCGCGCCCGCAGCCTGCACTTCGACGGCGAGATCTACGAGCTTTACCTGCGTCCGGAATTCCAGGGCCTCGGTTTCGGCCGCCGCCTGTTTGCCTCCGCCCGCCGCGACCTCATGCAGAGCAATCTGAAGAGCATGGTGGTGTGGGCGCTCTCGGATAACGATCCGGCCACCGAGTTCTACCGGGCACTGGGCGGCCGCATGGTGGCGCGCTCCTCGGAGCGATTCGGGCCGAAGTCGCTCGACAAGGTTGCCTTCGCCTGGACCAATTGAGCTGCTGAAACCTTAATCGGCAGCGTTCCCCTTCCGTCGATACCGTTGCCATTTGAGCCGGTGATCGCGGGATTCATTATTTCAAAAAAACGCGATGGATAGGCGGGCCAAGCCCGCGTATGACAGTGCCAAAATCGCTGCCGGGCGCGATTTAACCTCGGCAACAACGGAGCCTTTTTAATGCGTATCGATGCGGTCTCGATCGGGAAAAACGTACCACACGACGTCAACGTCATCATCGAAGTCCCCGTGGGCGGCGAACCGATCAAATACGAGATGGACAAGGAAGCCGGCACGCTGGTGGTCGACCGCTTCCTCTACACGCCGATGCGTTACCCCGGAAACTACGGTTTCATCCCGCACACCCTGTCGGATGACGGCGACCCCTGCGACGTCCTGATCGTCAACACCCGCGCCATCATCCCCGGCGCCGTCATGAGCGTGCGCCCCGTCGGCGTGCTGTTCATGGAAGACGAGGCCGGCGGCGACGAGAAGATTTTGGCGGTGCCGTCGTCAAAGCTCACGCAGCGCTACGACAAGGTGAAGTCGTATTCCGACCTGCCGGACATCACGCTGCAGCAGATCCAGCACTTCTTCGAGCACTACAAGGATCTCGAACCAGGCAAGTGGGTGAAGATTCTGCGCTGGGGCGGCCCGGAAGAAGCCCAGAAGCTGATCCTCGAAGGCATCGAGCGCGAGAAGAAAAAGAAGGCGTAGTCGACATCCCGGGGCGATGGGTCAGCATCGAACCCGGAATCCCGAGGTCATAGCGCGTGATTCCGGGTTCGGCTCTTCGAGCCGCCCCGGAATGACATTTCAGACCGCCGGCTTCGGCAGGCCCGCGATCGCGCAAGCTGCGCGCAGCGTGTTCACGAGCAGGCAGGCGACCGTCATCTGGCCGACGCCACCCGGCACCGGCGTGACCGCACCGGCGACCGCCAGCGCTTCCTGATAGGCGACATCGCCCACAAGACGCGTCTTGCCGTCTTCCTTCGGAATGCGATTGATGCCGACATCGATCACGGTCGCACCCGGCTTCAGCCAATCGCCGCGCACCATCTCAGCTCTGCCGACAGCGGCATAGACGAGGTCGGCCTGCTTCACGAGCCCGGGCAGGTCGCGCGAGCGCGAATGGGCGATCGTCACCGTGGCGTTCTCGTTCAAGAGCAACTGCACCAGCGGGCGGCCGACCAGATTGGAGCGGCCGATGACGATGGCGTTCATGCCTTCGAGGGAAGCATGCACGCTCTTGGTCAGGATGATGCAGCCAAGCGGCGTGCAGGGCGACAGCGCCTCGAACCCGCCGGCAAGCCGGCCGGCATTGTTCGGATGCAGGCCGTCGACATCCTTGGCGGGATCGATGGCATTGATCACGGCCTCGGTGTTCAGGCCCTTGGGCAGCGGCAGTTGCACCAGAATGCCGTGCACGGCGGGATCGCGGTTGAGTTTTGCGACGACCGCCAGCAAATCCGCCTGCGAGACGTCCGCGGGCAGCTTGTGCTCGAACGAGGCCATGCCGGCAGCCTGGGTCTGCGTATGCTTCGAGCGGACATAGACCTCGCTGGCGGGATCGCTGCCGACCAGGACCACCGCGAGCCCCGGCACCAGATTGTGCTCGCGCCTGACGCGGGCGACCTCATCACCAACGCGGGCACGAAGTTCCGCCGCGATGACTTTTCCGTCGATGATCTTGGCCGTCATGTCAGTTCCCTCGGTCTACCGACTTGATCGATGCGAGCTGACGTAACGCTTCGGCCAGCCGTATCGGATCGCCCTCGACCGCGATCTGCTTCAACCGCGACGTCGCCCCGGACAGGAGCGTGACGCTCGCCTTGGGCACACCGAGCGATTTCGCCAGCAGCGCCAGAACCGCGCGATTGGCCTCGCCGCCATCCGCGACGGCACGCACGCGCACCTTCAACACGCTGCGGCCGTCAGAGAGCTGCTCGATCCCGTCGACATCATCGCGGCCACCACGCGGCGTCACCCGCAACGCAACGCTGACGCCGTCGGCCGAGCTGCGCCAAGGTTCCATCCGGCTTTAAGGCACAAACGGATAAACGTAATCCGTCAGATAGATCTCGATAAGCAACAGCAAGAAGAAGAGGATAATGGGCGAAATGTCCAACCCCCCAAAATTGGGCAATCGACGCCGGATCGGCCCCAACAGAGGTTCGGTTATTCGGTAGAGGAATTCAGCTACAGCGGAAATGAACTGATTGCGCGTATTGACGACATTAAAAGCAATCAGCCAGGAGAAGATTGCCGCGATGATCAGTATATACCTGTAAAGGCTGATGATTTGAATCAGCACATAGACGATGGGCTTCATGAAGTGGGCTCGTCTCCGGTGGAGCTATGTGTAGCTTTCGCTAGATATCGGTTCCCCCCGGCCCAAACAAGGGAAGTCGATGCCCGGATGGCTAAAACCGGGTTACACCCGTCCTTGACTTGACCTTGGCGGGGACTTAAATGGCGCCCGGTTGTCGGCCGCGTTTACCAGAGCGGCCAGCAAATGGGGCCATAGCTCAGCTGGGAGAGCGCGTCGTTCGCAATGACGAGGTCGGCGGTTCGATCCCGCCTGGCTCCACCAGCCTTCGCTCGCTTCGCGAGTTACGGCTAGGCAAGCCAGCCGAGCTCCCTCGAACGAAGTGAGCGAAGGCTGTCCCACCATAGCCCGCAGAGCGACGGCGGACCCTATCCACGGGGCGCCCCCTACCTCCCCGTAAACCTTGGCGGCCGCTTCTCCATGAAGCTCGCCACGCCCTCCCGGAAATCGCTGCCGTTCAGCGCGACCATCATCTCCCGGTTGGCCTCGATCGTCGCCTCCGCCAACGTCTGGAACGGCACCTCGTAGAGCTGCCGCTTGATCACGGCCATGGCGCTTGGCGAGACAAGATCGGCGAGATCGCGGGCATAGGCGTAAGTCTCCTCGCGCAGCTTCTCCGGCGAGCACAGCCGGTTAACCAACCCGATCCGCAACGCCTCGTCGCTCGAGACGCGTCGGGCCGAGAGCAGGAGATCCATCGCGTTGGCGTGGCCCACGATTCGCGGCAACATCCAGCTGATGCCATGCTCGGCAATCAGGCCGCGCCGCGCGAAGGCTGTCGTGAACACCGTATTGTCCGCAGCAAAGCGCAGGTCGCAATAAAGTGCGTGGACAAGACCGATGCCGGCCGTCGCGCCGTTGAGCATCGCGATGACGGGCTTTCCGATCGACGGATAGAAGCCATAGCGCGTCTGCCAGTCCGGCCGGCGATTCATGTCGAAGGGCGGCAGGTTCGAGGTGCGCCTGACGTCGTTGGGATCGAGCCCTTTCAGCGCATCCATGTCGGCGCCGGCACAGAACGCGCGGCCGGCGCCGGTGAGCACGATGACGCGGACATTGTCATCGGCGCTCGACGTCTCCATCGCGTGGCGCACGTCGCGCTCCATCGTCGGCGTCCACGCATTCATGCGGTCGGGACGATTGAGCGTGATGGTCGCGATCCGGTCGCTCACTTCGTAGAGAATATGTTCATAGGCCATCGCGCTCTCCCTTTACCTGTCGGCACGCGTTCGCGCGCGCTCGTTGGCAGCGAGCCTAGCATATTCAGGGATGAGGCAAGGGCTTGCGCGAAGGCGCGATCACTCGGCGGCTTGCGCCAGCACCGGCCGGCGCGTCAGCCAGCCGTCGATGAAACGATCGAGCCAGGCACGTTCCGCGGCATCGTAGACGGCGCGATCTGCAAAATGATGATGCCGCTCGCGCGCGCCGGGCGCGCTGAGCCCGTCATAGCCGCGCGTAGTCCAGCAATGCATCATCGCGTAGGTCACATCGGGATGGAACTGCACACCAAAGGCATGGCCGGCACGAAACGCCTGGACTGGAAAATCATCGCCCTCCGCAAGCGATTCGGCGCCGACCGGCAGTTCGAAATCCCTCGCGATGCCAGTGATACACTTGCGCCGGCCAATTCGGGCAGAGCGCGTGCCCTGCCGCCGTCGGTCGGATCGGATAATAGCCGATCTGGGTCAAGCCATGCGCATGCGGCGCGACGCGGGCGCCGAGCTGCATCGCCAGCATCTGCGCGCCCAGGCAGATGCCGAGGAACGGCCGCTGTTCACGGAGCGGAATTTCGATCCAGTCGATCTCGCGGCGGATGTAGTCATCCGGATCGTTGGCGCTCATCGGACCGCCGAAGACCACGGCGCCGGCATGCTGGTCGAGCGTGTCGGGCAGGGGGTCGCCGAAGCGCGGCCTGCGAATGTCGAGGCGATGGCCGAGCGCGCGCAGCGCATTGCCGACGCGGCCGGGTGTCGAGGATTCCTGGTGCAGGATGATCAGAACCGGCAGCCGGGGTCCGGAGGCGGCCGCGCTCGGCGTCCTTCTTGGGAAGGACACCACTTCTGCGCCATCAAACCTGTCCGTCCGAAACGACATGGCCTCTGCGAGTGCTATCGGTTCAAGCCGCCAGCATAGCTAAGCGATGGTTAACATCGTGTGAGTTTGCACACACACACCAATCGTGAGGCAAGCTCCGGGCTACTACGGTGATCCAAGACTTTCTTTAGCGCCTCTGCCGCTGGAACCGGCTGGTGGCGAACAGGATGAAGCCGCGCGGGAAGAAACGCAGCGCGAATGGCACAATCTTGATGCCAAGACCCGGCAGCACTGCCCGCTTGTTCGCCATCAGGCCACGATAGCCCTGCCGTGCGACATCGGCGGCAGACACATTGAGAACGGCGGTATCATGCCCGGAGCCAACACCGGCGCGCGCCTGGAATTCGGTCGGCACCGGACCCGGGCAAAGGACAGTGACGCGAACGCCACGCGGCGCGAGCTCGGCCCGCAAGGCCTCCGTGAGCGAAATCACATAGGCCTTGGACGCGTAATAGACGGCCATGCCGGGACCAGGCAGAAAGCCTGCGACGGAGCCGACATTGAGAAGGCCGCCCTTGTTCCTGATGAGCTGATCGGCAAAGCGCAGCGACAGATCAGTCAGTGCCCGGACGTTAACATCGACGATGCGGACCTGCTCGTCGCGGTCGCGCTCGATTGCATCGCCGAACACGCCGAAGCCGGCATTGTTGACGAGATGATCAAGCTCGACCTGTTCGGCGGCGAGCGCGGCGGCGATCTTTTCGCCGGCATCAGCTTCCTGGAGATCGCAGGCGATCACGATCGGCTTCTTGCCGCACTTGGCGGTGAGTTCGTTCGCGAGCGCCTCGAGCCGGTCCGCACGTCGCGCCGTCAGCGCGAGGCGGTGTCCGTTCGCGGCAAACACACGCGCCAGCTCCGTGCCGATGCCCGCCGAGGCACCGGTGATCAACGTTACCCGCTCAGTCACGATCGCAATCTCTTGGATTGATGTTTTTTGGCCCCATAATGGCGGAACTGGAGCATAGGCCGCGCGCGACAAGCAAGCGGCGCTGGCAGCATGGCTGCCTGAGCGGGCAACAGAGCGAGCAGGAAAACCGCGGATTTGCAGCGGAATCCGGAACCGAGAGGTCTGGCGACTACATTAAAGTTTCGTCATGTGACCCATACAACCGGCAATCATGCCGCGTTGGCGCGGCTCAGCCGCCGACGGTATTGTCGTTGACCTGACCGCCGGCACGGCCCGCGACCGCGTGCTTCAGATCGATCCGGTCGCGCTGGGAAATCGCGAGCAGGTCGGACGCACGCCAGACGACGTTGTCCTCGAATTCGGTGACCTGACCGTCGGCATAGACCAGCTCCCACATCATCTGGACGATACGCTTGCGGCCCTCTTCGTCGAGCGAGCGCATGATGACGCTGGTGAAGTGATAAAGATCGACCGCCTCGCCCTCGACCTGGGTCGCGTCCGCAATCAACCGGTCCGCGCTGCCGCGATCGAGCCCGAAATGGCTCTCGATCAAATTGTGCAGCTTGCGCTGCTCGGCCTGCGTCGGCTGGCCGTCCAGCGAGACCACGTGGACCAGCAGCGCGGTTGCCGCCAGCCGATAGTCGCTGTCGCCGAATGCACGGTCCTGGGCATGGGGAGCAACAATGTCGGCGATGAATTGGCGCAGGCCGTCGAGCATAAGATCCTACCGAAATCGATGACGCCGCGAGGAGCGCGGCCGCTACCAGCATTATATGAGCGGGAAACTCAACCGGCGCAACGTGCGTCAGTTCCGCGCGCTGCATTACGTTTCGGCAATCTCTCGTCGTCCCGGCGAAGTGAACTCAAGGGATCTCGTACACCACCATCTTGTCGGCGATGCCGCGGAGCGCTGCCTGCTTCTGGATCGGCTTGATCGCGCGCTGCTGCAACACTTCGGCGACCGCCGGCGCATCCAGCACAGGACCGGTGATGTGGATTTCCTGCGCGGTCGAGAGGCTCTGCACGCGCGCGGCGATGTTGACGGTCTGGCCGAAATAGTCCTGCCGCTCGTTCAGCATCACCGCGAGGCAGGGACCTTCATGGATGCCGATCTTGACGATGAGATCAGCGGTGCCGCGCTGCTTGTTGAGCACATCCATCGCCGCGCGCATGCGCAGGCCCGCGACGATCGCGTGCTCGGGGCGGACGAAGGTTGCCATCACGGCGTCGCCGATGGTCTTCACCACCGCGCCTTTCTCCGAGGAGATGATCTCCAGCAGCGCATGGAAATGCGCCCGCACGAGATCGAAGGCGGCGAGATCGCCGACGCGCTCGTAGAGCGCGGTCGAGCCCTTGAGATCGGTGAACAGGAAGGTCAGCGAGGTGATCTGGAGCCGCTGGTCGAGACTGAGATTGTCCGCCTTGAACACGTCGCGAAAGGTCTGGTTCGACAGCATCCGCTTGGCGGTGAGGAACGGCTTGCGCCTGCCGATGAGGTGATGAAGCGCCTCGGCTGCGATGAAGACCGACGGCAGCACGCGGACGCCGGCCTGGTTCTCCAGCGACAGCCGCAACGGGCCCGGCCGCATCGTCGTGGTCCCCGTCGGCGCCTGTACCTTGTTGTACATGATGGCGAGCTGCTGCCGGTCCTTGGTCGGCTCACCCTGCACATCAATGAAATGGGCGGCGTGCGTCACCGGCTCGAAGATGATGATGAAATCGTTCGGCAGTTGCAGCGACATGGTCGCCTTCTCGCCGGCCGGCAGCTCCAGCGTATCCAGCGTGACCTCGTCGGACAGCGTCGCAAAGAACTCCTTGTCGAAGTCGACGCCCGAGCTCCAGAACACCTGCTTGAAATACTCCCACACCGGAAGCGAGTTGGGGTCGTGCGCCGCGATGCGGCGCACGCGCGGATTCACCGTGAAGGAGACCTCGACCTGGTCATCGACCGACGCCTTGTAGCCGCAGGCGCAAAGTGCGCAGTGGTAATCGTCAGGCTTCAGCGCCTTCAGCGTCGAGTGTGCCCCCAGCACGCCGCCACATCCCGGGCACAACACGTTCCAGCCAAGATCGAACAGCCCGAGCCGCGCCGAATGCAGGAATGCCGAGATCGCGCGCTCCTCATCCAGGCCATGCTGCCTGGAGAAGTCGAGCACATTGACGCGATTGAGCTCGTGATCCTCACCGTGGTCGATCAGGTGTCGAATTGCATCAACCGCCTTCGGGTCGGCGGTCTGCTTCAGAACGGAAAGCTGGGCCTGGAAGTCGCTCATGGCGTAACTCTATCTAGGGTGGATCACGCCATTGGCCAGACGAACGCCTGTCACCGACGCGTGATGCGGAACATGGGTGAGTGGTCCGGCTGGGTCGTGACGACGCCATACGGAATGACCGGGGTCGCGTCCGCCAGCTCGACGCGGAACGCACCGATCAGTCGCGCCAGCGCCAGCACGGACTCGGCCTGTGCAAACGGCGCGCCGATGCAGACGCGCGGGCCGGCACCGAACGGCAGATAAGCGAAGCGGTCGGGCGGCTCTTTCGACATGAAGCGCTTTGGAATGAACGCGTTCGGCTGATCCCACAGCTTCTCGTGCCGGTGCAGCAGCCACGGCGCGATCATGATGATGTCGCCCTTGCTGACCGCGGCGCCGGCCACATTGTCCTTGTCGCGCGCGGCGCGGGCGATCAGGAATGCCGGCGGATAGAGCCGCATGGTCTCCTCGATCACGGCGCGGGTGAACTTCTGGCGATCGATGTCAGCGATGCTATCGAGATGCTCGCCGCGGGTCTCGGAAGCGACCTCCTCCTGCGTGTCCGGATCGAGCGCAAGCAGGTAGAGCGCCCAGAACAGCGCGGTCGCGGTCGTCTCATGACCCGCGAGGATCATGGTCGCGACCTCGTCGACGAGCTGCGCGTCCGAAAAGCCCTTGCCCGTTTCAGGATCGCGCGCCTCGTCCATGAGATCGAAGAGATCGCGCGGCGGCGCACCGGCCTTCTTGCCCGCCGCACGCCGCTCAGCGATGAGCATCGCGACGAATTCGGTCCAGCGCTTGCGGAAGCGGGCACGGGCCCGGTCCATGGGCGTTGGCCAGGATACCGGCAGCACCATGTCGAGGAAGTAGGCCCGCCCGAGCCGCTCGCCATATTCCATGACGAAGTTGCGCAAGATCGGACCGTGCCGGTCCATGCCGAACGAGAACATCGTGCGTCCGGCGATCTCGAGCGTCATGCGCTGCATGATCTGGCGCAGATCGACCGGCGCGTTCGTGCACGGATCCAGCTTCGCGATGGTCTCGTCGAGCACCGCCGTCATGTGCGGCACGAGATCGGCGGTGGCGCGCGGCGTGAAGGCGGGTGCGAGCGTACGGCGCTGATGCGTCCAGGCGCTGGCCCTCGGCGAGCAGGAGACCTTCGCCGAGCACGGGGCGCAACATGCGAATGCCCGCCGGCGTCCGGGTGTAGTTCTCGTAATTGCTGAGCAGGACATGCCGGATCGCGTCCGGCTGGTTCAGGATGAAGCTCTTGTGCAGGAAGAAGCGGCCCTGGATGATCTCTTCCTCATAGGCGCGCTGCCCCCAGGTGGCGATCATGTTCTGCCTGATCACCGCAAGCCGGCCGAAGAACGACAAATTGTCCGGCGCGCGCGGCGGGGTCGGGGGGATGATGGGCCGACGCACGCTGGCGATGTTCATGGCTCTCTCCCGCAGGCATCTCTCAGACTTGCGTCGCTCAACAGCTAATAAGTCAGCTCGGCAATCGCAATCCTGTTCTCGGAGGCAGGCCAGGCGCGTGCCACAATTCGTTCCTCGTTGAACTGGGCCACGACGTTACGCCCGACCTCGCTGGCCGGAATGCGCAGGGTTGCTGCCGCATCCGTGGGCACTCCCGGATGGACGTCGGCGGGCTCCTGGCCGTCGAACAGAACGGTGTCGCGCGGCAGGCCGAAATAGCCGCGCGGGCGCGACATGATCACCACCGCACCGGCATCCTTGTCCGCCGGAATGAACGGGCGCGCGGCGCGCAAATGCACGACGCCGGAGGAGCGCGGGAAGGGCGAGCGGTAGAAGTGCGTCGTCGGGGCGTCCGGCGAGGTCAGGACGATTTCGAGCGACCAGGCCGGATCGACGTCGGCCGGCCCCCAGCGGCCATCGGCGCCCGTCGTCGAGCGGTGCACCACATCGCCCCTGCGCTCCCCGCTCTCGCGGTCCACATAGTTGATCTCGACCATCGCCCCGGCCACCGGGCGGTTGGTCGGCACGCCGTCCACCGCGCCCGTGACCAATCCGCTGAGGCGGACGGTCTGCTCAGGCGTGATCGCGATCCGCGCGGGCTCGCGGCCGGCGATGAACTTGTAGATCTCGCGGAAGGCGCGCGGATGATACGCCGTCTCGCGATGGTCGATTGTGCCGAGGACGAGATTGGTCGCGCCCTTCAGCTCCGGCCCCTCAGCGGTGACATTGGTCGGCACGCCGGGCTTGCCCATGAAACGACCATCAGGTTGCGCATATTTATCCATGCCATCGCTGCGCAAGGTGAGGAAAGCAACGCCCGGCGTCACCTCGCTGTCGCCCTCGTTCAAGCCGCGCAGGAAGGGGCCGCGTCCGTTGAACTCGCTCCCGAGCAGATCGTCGAACGCAAACACGCCGTGATTGGGCGTGCCGCACAGAATCGCATGGCTGACGTCGCCGGCGCCGCCGTTCTTGACGACGTTGCGGATGGAATTGCCGCCGCGCGAGTTGCCGACAAGCGCCACACGCGGCGCGCCGGTTCGGCGCTTCAATTCGGTGATGGCGGCAGCCAGCTCGCGGCGCTGATCCTCGGTCGAGGAGCGGTTGGCCTGCTCGACCGTGTCGTCGGTGCGCGCTGTGGGATCGGTGAAATTGATCGCCATCATGCGGTTGCGCGCGATGCCGTTGGATTCCATCCGCCACAGCGTCGTCATCCAGAGTGCGTCGTAGTCGCCATTGCCATGGACGAACAGGATCGGCGGCACTTCCGAACCCACGGCCGCGGAGGGAACTTGCGCCAGCGCCTCCGTCCGGAAGTTCGCAACCGCGAAAGCCAGGCTCCCTGCACCTTGCAGAATCGTCCGTCGTGACAGCTTCATCTGTTCCTCCCCGGTAAAACCATGTCTTTGCATTGCTTATAGTGGCCTAACCACTGGACAGCGAAGGACTTTCGCAGGCATCACTGAGCCTGCCGGAATCATTGAAGCCATTTCTGCCAGACGACTTGGAAGGGGATATGACCGAGCAGACGACCCGTCAGAGACGTTCCGCCGACGGCATCACCGCGCCGCTGCGGTACACCGTGTTCCGGCGCATCTGGCTCGCTAGCCTGCTCTCCAATCTCGGCCTCCTGATCCAGGGCGTGGGCGCGGCCTGGGCGATGACGCAGATGGCGGCCTCGGCCGACAAGGTGGCGCTGGTGCAGACCGCCTTGATGCTACCGATCATGCTGATCTCGATGCCGGCCGGCGCCATCGCCGACATGTATGACCGGCGTATCGTGACCCTGATCTCGCTGTCGATCGCGCTGATCGGCGCCACGGCGCTCACGCTGCTGGCCTGGTTCGAACTCAGCACGCCGCAAACGCTGCTCGCCTTCTGCTTCATCGTCGGCAGCGGTAACGCGCTGTTCGGTCCGGCCTGGCAAGCCTCGGTCAGCGAACAGGTACCGCCCGAATTCACTGCCGTCCGCCGTGGCGCTGAACGGCATCAGCTACAACATCGCGCGCAGTTTCGGTCCCGCGATCGGCGGCGTCATCGTAGCCTCCGCCGGCGCGGTGGCCGCGTTCGCGGCCAATGCGCTTCTCTATCTGCCCCTGCTTGTGGTCCTGCTGCTGTGGCGACGATCCAGCGAACCGTCGCGGCTGCCGCGCGAAAAGCTCAATCGCGCCATCGTCTCGGGCGTGCGCTACATCACCAATTCGCCGTCGATCAGGATCGTGCTGACGCGCACCCTGGTGATGGGTCTGATCGGCGGCTCGGTGATGGCGCTGATGCCACTGGTCGCGCGCGATCTCTTGCATGGCGGCGCGCAGACTTACGGCATCATGCTGGGCGCCTTCGGCATGGGCGCGGTGATCGGCGCGCTCAACATCCAGGAATTGCGCAAGCGCATGAGCGGCGAATCGGCGATCCGCGCCTGCACGATCTCGCAGGCGTTCGCGATGGCCACGGTTGCGATCAGCAAGGAGCCGGTGCTGACCGCGGCCGCACTGGTGCTGGCGGGCGCGGTCTGGATGGCGGCGGTGGCGCTGTTCAATATCGGCGTGCAGCTGTCGGCGCCGCGCTGGGTCGCGGGCCGCTCGCTCGCGGCGTTCCAGGCCTCGATCGCCGGCGGCATCGCGATCGGCGCCTGGGGCTGGGGTCATCTCACCGACTATGCCGGCGTCGAGGTCGCGCTGCTGGTTGCGGCCGGCCTGATGCTGATCTCGCCGCTGCTCGGCCTGTGGCTCGCGATGCCGCGCGTCGGCGCGCGCAACGAGGATGCCGAGGTGCTGGCGGATCCCGAAGTGAGGCTGTCGCTCACGGCGCGCAGCGGGCCGCTGGTGGTCGAGATCGAATACCGCGTCGCGCAGGAGAACGCCCGCGCCTTCCACAATGTGATGCAGGACGTGCAGCTCTCCAGGCAGCGCAACGGCGCCTATGGCTGGTCGATCGCGCGCGACATTGCCGATCCGGAATTGTGGACCGAGCGCTATCACTGTCCGACCTGGCTCGATTACTTGCGCCAGCGCAACCGCTCGACCCAGTCCGAGCGCGCGCTGCATCAGCAAGCGATCGGTTTCCACCTTGGCCCCGAGCCGGTGCGCATCCGCCGCATGCTGGAGCGTCCGTTCGGCTCGGTGCGCTGGAAGGAAGAGACGCCGGACCGCGCGAGCGCCGAGGTGCTGCCGGTGGTCGCGAGCGCGGCGGGGAGCAGCACGTAAGTCTTACTGCCCGTGCTCGGTCAGCACCTTGTCGCAAGCCTTGCTCAGCCGCGCGCGATTCTGCTTCAGACAGGCGAGCACGGCCCCGTCGCCATTGTTCATCACGGCGCGGCAGTGACGCGTGACGTCGCGCGCGCAGGCATCTTGGCCGGGCTGCTGCTGCGCGAAGGCGCTCGATGCGCACAGGATCAAGGGAATCATGAAAAGAAATCTGGTCATCGCGTAATGCCTCTGCCCGGAAGATGTGCGGGCGAAGCTAGTGCGACGATCCCGGGCCCGCAACGGCTTTATTGACAAGCCGATCTGTTCCGACGCGTGGCCCCGGCCTTACGCCGGGGCACATCGCGAGGGGAGCTCGAAGACTGCGACGCTCAATGCGTCGCGCGCTTACTGACCGTCCTGGGCGTCAGCGACCTTGCGTGACGCGCCCTTGGCAAGGTCCTTGTCCATCACCGCGCGGCAACCGGAGCTCAGGTCCGAGCGATGCTTCATCATGCACGCGGTGATCTTCGGGATGTTGGGGATTTCCGACGAGCACAGGCGGAAGGCGTCGCCGGTGCACATCTGCTGCGCCTCGGCCGAGAAGGCGAAGCTCGAGGTCGTCGAGATGATGGAGACGATGGCGGCAAAGCCCAGAGCCAGGCTGGTGTCGCGGATCTTGGCACTCAAGGACGTGGTGGAGAAAGACCTGGCAGAGAAAGACTTGGCAGAGAAAGACTTGGTGTTCAGAGATTCGGTCATTTGAAGCTCCCATTGGCACCGCCGCAGCGGGGACCCGTTGTTGACGGGAACTACGATGCTCCAGGAAAGACCTTTCTACTGTGATGACGGTCACCTGCCGCATCGCAACTGTGACATCGGTCACTTTGGCGCACCTGCCTGAAATTCCTCCGCAACCGCTGTCGTGTTGGTGTCACGTTAACTGTTCCTTCGCATTAATGGCTGGGAGCGCGGGAAATTCCGCTGGTTTGGTTGCGTATTTGGAAAGAGTAGCGATGCGTAATGCGTTGGGCCTGATGCTGGCCAGTGTAGTTGCGGCGGTCGTGATCGCCGGAGGTTGGTTCTTCTATTCCTCGCGCGCCGACCAGGGCGCCCCCAAGACAATAGCTGCCCGTGCCGCCGATCCGCTGCCGGCGAAGCTTGCCGCCAAGGACGACGTAGAGACCACCGCAGCGCTCGCGGGCAAGCCCGCGGCCGCAGCGCCGGCACCTGCCCCGGCGGTCGTCCCCGTGCAGCAGAGGTCGACCTGCGCCAATCCGAACGCGCTCGGCGTCGCCCGCGTGGTCGAGATCGACACCACTGGCGGTCCGGGCTTCGGCTTCGAAACTTTCAAGCAGTTCGACTTCCTCACCGACAAGGAGGTCGTGCTGACCTTCGACGACAGTCCCTGGCCGGTCAACACGCCCGCAGTGCTGAAGGCGCTTGCGGATGAATGCACCAAGGGCCTGTTCTTCTCGGTCGGCAAGCATGCGACCTATCATCCGGAAATCCTGCGCCAGGTGCTGGCCCAGGGCCACACGGTCGGCACGCACACCTGGTCGCACCTCAATCTCAACAGCAAGAAGTTGACGGAGCAGCAGGCCAAGGACGAGATCGAGAAGGGGTTTAGCGCCGTGAAGCTCGCGCTCGGCACCGAGCCCGCGCCGTTCTTTCGCTTCCCGCAGCTTCAGCACAATCCGGCGATGGTGAGCTATCTCGGCACCCGCAACGTCGCGATGTGGTCGACCGATCTCGATTCCTTCGACTTCAGGAAGGGCGCCACGCCGGAAAAGATCGTCGAGACCGTGATGACGAAACTCGACAAGCTCGGCAAGGGCATCATCCTGATGCACGACTTCCAGAAGCACACCGGCGAAGCACTGCCGACATTGCTCGCGCGCCTGAAGGCCGGCGGCTACAAGATCGTGCAGATCAAGGCCAAGACCACCTTCCAGTCGCTGCCGGAATATGACGAGGCGCTGCTGAAGGAGATGAAGGTGCCGACTTCGAGCGCGCGTCCGATCGGAAGCGTGGTGCAGACGGTTTCGCAATAAGCTCGATCGAACCAATTCCTCAACGCGTCATGGCCGGGCTTTTGCCCGGCCATTTGCTTTTGGAGACGAGTGGCTGCTTACCAGTAAACGCCGTGGCGGTGCAGCTCGCTGATGATGCGGCCTTCGGTCCAGGTGCGCTTGTGCTTGGGCTTGTCCGCCTTCGCCGTCGTCTTCGGTGCAGGTTGAGTCGCGGCGGGCGGTGATGTCGGTGTGGTCGTAGTTGTGACCGTGGCCGGCGCGGCCGGCACGGTGGTCGAAACCGCCGGCGGACGATCGACATAGACCGGAACCGCAGCGACTGGCGCCACTTCGCTCACCTGCGTGGGGGCGGCCGTCGGCGCCGCGGCCGCTTGCTGTGCCTGCTCGTTGGCCGTGGCCAGTGAGAGGCTGCGTGGGCCGCCGGCCTGGGCAGATGCCGAGACCAGAACCATGGCAGCAACCAGAATGATCTTGCGCATGTGAAGTCTCCCCGTGTTTGCGTGACCGGGACACTACGGGAGAGCCGCGCGAGGTTATGTGATGAAGATCACGCAGGCCGTCATGCTGCCTCGAACCGGGCTGGCCGCGGTCAACATCCGCGTCGATTGACCCGCAGGGTATCGAGCGGGCAGACGCCTTTCTCGGCGTCCATGCGCGCGATGACGCGATGTGAGGGGGATGTTTTTCGCCACGCGTTCGAGCGTGTCGCGTCGCGAGGCGGGGTAGCGCCAGAATGTTTGCGGCAGAATCCGTAAATCCGCTGCAACCTGCGCCCGCGCCAAGATGGCTCGCTCAGGCATGGGTTCTCACCAATAAACCCGCAGCCCGGCCTTTCCTGTATAGGCGAAGCCGCCGCCGTCGAACCGGCTCTGGTAGGAAGCATTGGCGAAAAGCGTCGTTGTCGAAGCCACCTGGGCGCTGACGCCGGCGTTGATTTCGCCCCATAGACCGCCGAGATCGGCGTGGAACGGAACGAAGCCGGCTGCCGAAGAGAACGAGGTCGTCGGGTTGCCCTGGAATTCGTTCCACAGGTTCGGACGTATCCACGCGGTGATGGTGCGCGGACTGTCGTCAATATTCCATGTCCGGCCGAACCGGGCGCCGAACCGTCCGGCGAGGGAATTGACATCCGAAAAGCGTACCTGTGCGGCGATGTCACTGGCGTCATTGATGTTGATGTTCTGGAAGACCAGTTGCGCCTGCGGTTCGATGAACCAGCCGCCGGCGAACTTGAAGGGATATCCTGTTTCGAGCGAGGCGGCGAAACCCTGACCTTGGGTCTTGAATGTCGGCAGGCCGCGGTTGGCGGTCGAGTTGATATCGTAGAAAGTGCCCTGCAGGATCGCATCGGTGTACCAGCCGGTCGGCCCGAAGTGGGTCCAGTAGCCGCCGAGCGTATAGGCGGCGAAGTCGCTGTTGCCTTCTCTGCCGTCGAAATGGGTGACCTGTCCCTGGTTGGAGCCGATCGCAAAATAGGCGCCGGCACGATCGCGCGAGCCATCGGGCCGATCCTGGCGGTAGAAATCCATGCCGGCCTGCAATCCCAGGAAGGCGTAGTCAAAATGCGGACCAGCCGAGCCGCCGAGCACGCCCAGGCTGTCGCCTTGGTGCACGCCGTTCATGCCGATGATCCGGCCCCAGCCAGCATAGTGTGAGGCGGGACTGAGCGGGGCAGCCTTGTAGTACCCGCCTGGGGCAGCGGCGGGAGCAACCCCTTCATCGAGCTCCTCGCCGACGCGCTCATGCAGCGTGTCGAGCAGATTGCGGCCGTAGAGCAGCGCCATCGACGGGATCGCCGCATAAAGCGAGGTTTCGGTGCGGAAGTTCGATCCGGCGGGCAGCCGGCATCCGGCACTCCGGCAAGGTGGGCGCCAACGTGCAGTTCAAGGTCGAGCGCAAATACCAGTTTCCGTTCGCTGCATCGGCACCAACACCGCCGTGGAAAAGCGTGTATTCGTAAGGACCGGCGACGGCGGGAGCGCCGAGCGCGAAAACGCCGGCGGCCGAACGGGCCTTGTCGAGCGCCTCTACCACCAGGATGCCGTTGTCGACGGTCAGTGCACCCGCGCCGCCGGCATTCTTGCGGAAAGCCAGCGTCGCACCGCCCGGCCCAACGGACGTTCCGTCGACAACAAGGACGTCCGAGCGCGAAGCGGCGCCTCCTTCGTTCAGCACCGTATCGATCAGGAGGCGGCCGCCATTCGATATGAATGTGCCTCCGCCGTTCACTCCGGGCGTGTGGCCGCCGGAAATCAGCAGGACGTCACCGGCAACGGGATTGGCCTGCAGGTCGATGGTGCCGGAATTGGTGAACGTCGTTGCGCCGAGAATTTGGCCTTGCACCGGCCCGCCGAGCGCCATGGCGTTGAAGGCCAGTCCGAGCGGCAAATATTGGCCAGTGCTGTCGAGCGTGGTCGCGCCGGGACCGCCGAGCAGCGCCAGCGTTCCACTATTCGTGAAGGTGCTGGGGCCGCCGCCAAGGTCGGAAACCGCGACCCGCAATGTGTCGCGGATCCCGTCACCATTGGTGTCCGCGAAGTGGCGCAGGTTGAAGACGCCGTTGTTGAAGACATCATTGACGCCCGCGAACTGGACAAAGCCGGTGATGGTGCCGTTGTTGATGATGTCGGATCGCCGGCAACAGCGCGGTCGGACAGTGCACCGATGCTGCCGTCATTGGTCAGGGTCGCGGTGCCGCCGGTCGAGCTCAGGATGACGCCGGCCGCCGGCAGACCAAAGGGTCCGGGCCGCCTGGTAAGGTCGGGCTGCCAGCCCACCATTCACCGACCCGCCTGATGCGACGTTGACCATCACGTCATGTGCCCCCTTTGCGACGATGCCGGTGCTGAACTTTCCCGTGGTCGATATGTTAGTCGCGTTCACCTGCACGGTGCCGGTCGGCGTTGCAGTGAATACTGTGCGTCGGGCCCGGTGAATTCGCTTGGGGGATGCATGCGACGTGACAAATTGGTGCTGTCGGCGAAAATGCCGACAGCGCCGGAGCCTTTTGTCGTGATTGGCCCGGTGGAAGTCACATTGATGCTGCCGCCGCCGGAAAGAGCAACAATACCCATGCCGTTCCCGCCCAAGGTCGTAATGCCCGGGCCGGAATAATTCACCGAGATTGGCGCATCCAGAAAGCTGAACGCCCGAATACCGTAACCGTTGTTGCGAAGACCGGGATCTGGAGCCGCAGGACCAATTAACTGGATTCTCGACGCCAAGTTCACTGTTAGCGCATTGCCGGCCGCCGCAGTCCCGAAAAGACATCGAGCGCGATGCCCGGCTTCAAACGTTCTCCGGTCAGGCTCAAAACAGTGATGGTGGTGCCTGGGTCGGTGGTGACAGTAGACGAGTCGCCAGCCGCGAAGATGCCATTTGCAAAGTCTCCTCGCACGTCGATCGTGCCGCTAGTGTAGTGTCACGGTCCCATTGCTCCCCCCAGCGGCAAACAGACCAGTGATACCGTTGGCGGCTGCCCCCAGCGCGACGCCCGTCATATTCCCGGCTGCATTGATGATGGCGGGACCGGCCCCGTCGTTTTCCGCCTGGATGACGGTCGAGAATGTCGTGCCGACGGAGGTCACTCCCGGACCGTTATAGTTTACGCTTGCCGCCGTACTCGGGTCCGAGCTTTGCAGAACGATCGCCCATATCGCATTGGTGCTTTGGGACCGGTCACGTGAATTCGGTGCCCGTTGCCGTAACGGTGGCGTTCCCGTTGGCCTGTATTCGCGGCCCAGATTTGTTAGGGCCGGCGGTGAACGGCAGTGATGTCGATGAACGTACTAATTCACGGTCACGAGTGGCGTTCGGCTATATGGCGAAAACGGGGCCGTGGTGTTCGCAAGGATGACAGCGTTTAGGACGCCCGAGAGAGGGGATGACGATCTGACGCCCGGTTGAAGCGTGACGTCGAGTGGGGGTGTTGGTGGTACTGAGCGTTGATGCCGCCAGGATAATCGTTGCCGGCCGAGTTGCAGATAGTGGCGTTGGGAGGACCCGCGCATTTGCGCCAGCGCCGGTGACAGCCCCGCGTCGAAGCGGCCAGGGTAGTGACAACAACAGCTGACGAAACGCTCGATAGTAGTGAACGCGCGGAGTAGTCGAAATCGACTGGGACATCCCGCCAGTTTGTTTCGTGCGCCGGTCGTGATTGTAGGGCGACCTCGGTATTTTATCGCATTCCCGGCGCCGCGAATGTCGACCGCCTCGGATCCATACTGCATCGCAGCCTCATCAAGCTGGAATCACCAAATGAAAAAAGATCAGGCGGCGCCGGGTGGTTCGGGCGCACAAAGATGCTCATTGCGTCAGACCGATTTGGCGTGACGCGCAAAAATTCAGCTAAATGGCGACTTGGGATTTCGGCGGAGGGCTCGTCGTAACGAGTTACCGGAAATTCGTATTTTGAGTTTCTCGCCGGATGGTTAACGCCGGGTTAACAGCTCACCTTTCGGTTTTTCTGCTCTTGCAACAAACCGTCGCCTTGCGAGCTAGTGTCGAGCCTACGTTGGTGGGCGGCAGCTTTGCGCTGAAGGAAATTCGGGTCGAGTTTCGATGTGCGCGCCAGGTCCGGGTTAGGGCAAAATCTCGCGAAAGTTGAACGTTTCTCCAGTTGCATTGCTCCTCAATGCTACCGCGGGGATCCGTGATCGATTTTGGACGAAGCGATATGGTCCCTCGCGTCACCGCGCGTGAAGCGCATCGGCGGTCTAAGAATTTTCGTCCGCCACCTCAAAAAGACTTTCGCAACAAAATCGGTCACAACTAATGCACCGCAACATGGTGGCTTGAGTGGGAATGCGGGCATATAGTCGCCGAGGCTGCCGCATCGGCGATGTCGCGGCGATGGTGCAAGGTTTTGTCGGTCAGAGATTTTGCCCCGGGGGCTGAGGCGACGTTGAGCACTGCGGCAAAACAGACGGTCGTTTTGGGACGCCAGGCACTCGCAAGCAGGGCAAACGTCATTTCGACCGTTGCAGTGGCACTGGCCTATTTCATTGCCGCGCGGCTGAGCCTCGTATTGCTGGAGCCGGTTGATGGTGTTGCCGTCTTCTGGCCCGCCGCAGGGGTGGCTTCAGGGATTTTGATCGCCCTTGGTTCCGCGGCTCGGTGGCCTGTCGTCGTCGGCGTGGTGGTTGCAACGATCCCGGCCAATTTGCTGGGCGATCGCAACATCTGGAGCTCGGCGTTCTTTGCTGTCGCGAACGCGGGTGACGTCGTCATCGTCGCAGGCCTGATCCATCGCTTTTGCGGCTCCCCGTTCGAGCTGAACGACCTGCGGAGGGTGCTGGCACTATTTGCCGCGACCGTTGCAGGAACGGGCCTCTTCGGCGTTCTGGGTACGGTAGGCTTTATCCTGTTTCACGGGTCAACCGCGTCACCGCCGGTGATCTGGTTTCACTGGTTCTCATCTGCCGCGATCGGGACCATTGCGGTGGCGCCCCTCGCGATCGGGCTGGCGTCGCTGGCGCGCGACCTCCCGCCGCAGCGCGAGATCGCGGAAGGCGTTCTGGCGCTTGCTGTGCTGTCCCTCGTATGCGCGTTGCTGGTTTTCTTGCCCAACGAGACTTGGACCGCGGCGCTGGCGATTGGCGCGGTCTGCCCACTTCTGCTCTGGATCGCAGCTCGCCTTCGTCCGGCGTTCACCGCGATTGCCACGTTCATCTGCGCGACCACGATTGTTTGCACGACAACCTTCGCAATCGGCATCTTTGGGGACTTGCACCTACCGATCGAAGAGCGTGTGCTGGGGGCCCAAGCCACCATCCTGGCGATTTCACTGGGCGCCCTGGTTCTTGCGGCCCTGTTTAGCGAGCGGAGGCTTCACGAAACCCGACTACAGGACGCGCTGCGCGCCGGCCGAGTTATAGCCTTCGACTGGGACGTGGCTGCCGACGAAATGCGATTTAGCCAGAATGCGACCGGGATCCTCGGTCTCAACCCGCACAAGGTTCTTCGCGAGACTGAATGGCGGCAACATATACATCCCGAAGACCAGCCGCGGCTGATTTCCTGCCTCGACGGTGCTCGTCCGGACCAGCCCTCGACTTCGATCGCATTCCGCTACCAGCGGCCGGATGATGCTGAAGTCTGGCTGGAAAAGATTGCGATCGTCCAGTTCGATTCAGCCGGAAAGCCTACGCGCATCAATGGGCTCATGACGGATATTACCGAGCGCAAACGCTTTGATGAGGAGCTTTCGCTCGCATGGAAAGCAGCAGAATTGGCTGATCGCGCCAAATCGAGCTTTCTGGCCGCCGCCAGCCATGACCTGCGACAGCCATTGCAAACCCTGCAATTCCTGCGGGCGGCACTTGAGTCGCACCAGACGAGCGGCGAGGCACGCAAACTCGTCGCTGGAATGGGGCAATCGCTGGACACCATGACCGGCATCCTGTCGAGCCTGCTCGACGTGAACAGGCTGGAATCCGGAAACCTGCATCCATCCGTGAGCGAGTTTTCGCTGAACGAAATCTTCGAGCCGCTCGCTGGAGACTTCGTCGTGCCCGTGCAGGAACGAGGGCTCCGACTGCGCATCGTCCGCTCCGAGCTCGCCGTCCGCAGCGACAGGCGCATGCTCGCCGAGATGATCCGCAACCTGTTGTCGAATGCGGTCCGATACACTGATCGGGGACGAATTCTGCTTGGATGTCGGCGAGCCGGCGATCATGTTCGCATTGAAGTCTGGGACAGCGGCGTCGGTATCGCCGAAGACCAGTTGCCGCACATATTCCGTGAGTACTATCAGGGGCCCGACGCCGCGGAGCAGGGTGGCTTTGGGTTGGGCCTTGCGATCGTGAAGCGGCTCGGAGAAATCCTGGATCACAGGGTCGAGGTACGCTCGATCCGTGGAAAGGGTACACGGTTTTTCATTGAGGTTCCGCGCGGTCGATCCGGTGGCAAGGTGCTGGAAGCAGCGACGCCGGTGCATCCTCACAAGGATGGCTTCCCGGGCAGCGTTCTTGCGATCGAGGACGAGGCGTCCGTGCGCTCGGCGCTCGGGAGACTGTTCAAGACGAGAGGGGTTGACGCCACCATTGTTGCAACGACGGCGGAAGCGTTGACTCTGGTCAGAGAGCTGGGCCTGCGTCCGGACGTCCTGCTGTGTGACTACAACCTTCGTGGCTCACCGGATGGTGTCGAAACCGTCAGGCACCTGCGTGCCGCCCTCGGCTGGACCGCGCCGGCCATTGTGATGACCGGCGACACCAGATCGGAAACGGCGGCCTCGATTTCTGCGCAAGGTGTTTCGGTTTTGATCAAGCCCTTCGTGGCCGAAGAACTTCTGGAAGCCTTGAGAGGCCAACAGAAGCGAGCAACCACTGTGAACGTCTCATCCCATTGAATTGCAAGCCCGCGACATGAGGGTGCCGAGTGCTTTCGGCCGCGCAAAAGTATGTGATGTCGATCGGTGTTTGACGCGGGGGCCGGGCAGCGCGCCTGCAACGGCGTGATTGCGCCGGGTCCGCACTCCGGCATCATCGCGCCTGTCAAGAACTCCTTACCAGCTGTATCTCACCACGCCTTTGCCGGAATAGCTGTTGGTCACGTTGGAGAATTCACCGTCGAAGGTGCCTGCAACCGACCATCCCGAAGTCCACTTCACGTCGGCCGCCGCCGTCACGAGGGCTGAATCGCGCGCCTGGGCGGCGCCGTTGACGACGAACGAGGAGGCCGGCAGCGCCAGGAAGCTCGGCGCGATATTGCGGTCCACGTTATAGTCGTGCGCCCAGGCCGCGCGGCCGCGCAGGGTCAGCACGGCGTCATGCATCGCGAACGACTTGTCACCGCGAAGGCCGAGTTCGCTTCTCGGGAACGTCACATCCTTGCCGGCATAGGCCAGTGCGAAAGCCGGCGTACCGACAAGAACCTGTTCGGCATAGGCCGGCAGGCTGAGTGTCGTGAACTGTGCGGCGGCGTAGGGCGTGATCCCCATCCACGACATCAGGAAGCGGTAGCCGCCTTCGATTCGCCCGGAGACGGCGTTGGCCTGAAACTGCGCGCGCAACCGGTCGACACCGGCCAGGAAAAGGGTGCGGTCGGTAGTGACATCCTGCCAGCCATAAGCCAGCGCGCCCAGGACATAGGCCGGGCCGACCTCATGCCGCAGGAACGCGCCGGCCTGGAACAGGTCGGAGCGGCCGCTGCCAAGCCCGTTGGCGACCGAAGAATTGGCCTGGCCGCCGGCGAGCGAGACGCCGGCCAGCGTAAACGACGAGAAGCGATAGTCGACGCCCACCGCTCCCCCAAAGATGCGGCTGGTGACGGTCGTCGATCCCACCGCCGCATTGCCGTCGGTCGTGAGCGAGCCCCCGAAACCTGCCGACCAGACGCTCCAGCGCCGCAAGGTGGGATCGACCGGCGCGACGACCGCCTTTTTATACATCGCAGCATAGGCATCGCGTTCGCCCTTCGAGCGGCGCTTGCCGTCATCGGTGTAGCCGATCGCGCGTTCGTCACTCTCGGTCCATTGCGCGGGAGGCGGCGCGTCGGACACGAGGCCATCGCCGCGACCGCTGATCGACGGATCGCCGATCAAGCCGAGGAAAATGTTCATGGCCTGGTTGGTGGTCTGCTGCGTGCCTGTGCCGAGTTCGCCGGCGGCGACGGTCAGGCCGCCAGCCGTCAGTGTGCCATAGACCATCGGAATGCCGCCGGCAGCATTGAACGAATTGGACAGCGCGTTGGCGACGTTCTGCTGGTTGGCGTTGATACCCTTGGGGGTCGACAGGCTCAGGTTCAAATAGGCATGGGTCGTGTCGGTGCTCGTCGTGGTCGTGAAACCCGCGGGCAGGTTGGTGTTGGTAACCGAAGCGAAGGTCCCGGTGACGTCGGTTGCCGTGAGGATGGTATATTGCCTGGCAACGTAGGTACCCGGTGCGAAGTTCGCACTGAGCTTGGCGCTGTTCAACGCCGCGGTACCGGTCACCGTGGCGAAGCTGGAGGTCGCCGGATTGACCTGCACCATGTAGATGCCGGCGGTCGTGAATGCGAGACTGCCGGCCACCGTCATCGACGAGCCCGGCGTGCCGTTGCCGGGTGCGAAAGTACCGCCGGCGACCAGCGTGTTGCCGACCGTGCCGGTGCCGGCCAGGGTGCCGCCAGTGTTGACGCTGGTCAGCGACGACGTCGCGATTGAACCGTTCACCACCAGCGTGCCGCCATTGACGTTGGTGGCACCGGTATAGGTGTTGACCGCGTTGAGGGTAGAACTGTTGCTACCGGTGAAATTCAGCGTTCCGATACCGGAGAAGACGCCGTTGAAGGTGAGGTTGCCGTTCGAATTGTCGATCGTGCCGCCCGCCGCGTTCAACAGAAAGGCCTGGTTGAAATTGACGGCCGTGGTCGGCTTCAGCGTGCCGCCGTCGAAAATGGCCTGGGTCTGGGTGACGGCGTAATCGGTCTCGATGAAGAACGGGCGCGAGGTGTCGATCGTCAGTCCGACGAAGTCGTAGTTGATGACGCTCATCAACTGGTCGCGCGTCAGGTCGGAGAAGAAGGCAAAGGGCGCCGAATCGGCTGAGATCGGCGCGCCGTTGTTGGTGATGAGGTTGGCGAGCTGGCCGCCAAGCGCGATGTCGGCAGCAACCGTGCCGGCGCCGTAATTGAGATCGGCGGTCAGGACGTTGAACAGGATGACGATCTTGGTCTGGCCCGGCGCGACCGTGAGCGGATATTGCCATTCCGGCTTGTCGCTGCCGTCGGCGTGGATCATCTGCGCGGTCGTCGTTGCAAACGCGTTGTTGCCGAGAACCTGCGTGTTGACCGGATCGGAGGGCGTGCCCTGCTGGATCGAGGTCAGCCAGCGGTTTCCGGTCGACGACGTCAGATTGCCCGAATTTGACGCCACCCATCTGGTATTCACATCCGAACCGAGATTGGTGAAATACGCGGCCGAACCGCTGATCGACGCGCCGGTGGTGTTGGTGAAGGTGTCGACCCATCGCGCCGCATTGGCGACGCCGGCATTGGCGAATTTGACGGTAATCGGGGTCACGGTATCGTCCGGACCATGGGTCGCGTCGACGGCGCGCGTCACCGTCAGGCCGCCGTAATTGACCACGATGGCGCCGGCCTGTCGAAAACCGATCACGCCGTAGCCGTCATAGGCATCGTTGGACGGCGGTGCCGATAATCGCATGGCCCTGGGTTCCGTGCACCGCCCTGGCTTCCGACATGGCGCCAGGTCCGGAACTGGTGTTCTGGAACCCGCCGGGGATAACCGGCGAATCGTGCGGACCTTGGCCGGGGCCTCGGTAGGAGCGGCAGCAACCTAACGAGTAAGTCGTTTGCGGGCCGCCGAATGCCGGGTTCGTAACGTCGTTCGATGCGGCGCCGTTGATGAAGAAATTGAAAAGTTGCTGTTCCGCATGGCTCGGCGTGACGAAAAGCGCCAGTGTCACGAGAGACGCGCAACCATAAAGGGCTGTACGGTGTTTCGTCGCTATGCTCACGGGGCTCCACCGCTAAGAGTCCCGGGACGGCTACTCCAGCGCGGGAATCGGAAAGGCATTGAACAAACTTGATATTTGTTGACATCTTAGCTGTCAACGAGCCTGGGACCGGGCAGCAACACCGATCCCCAATAGATAGACCCGGATCAGCCAGGCCAGGAAAAATCACAGGAAAGATCGACGTTGCGTGCTCCGAAACGGGCGCCAGCTCCGCTGGACCCTGAAACCCTGAAGAAGTTCCTCGACCGTGCCACCGAACTGCATGGTGAAGGCCGATTCGAGGAGGCGGCGCAGCACTACGAGCACATCCGGGCCCGCAATCCGGAGGTGCTGGCAGCGCCATATTTCCTGGCCCTGATGGATATCGAGGCGGGCTATCTCGAGCGCGCGCTGGAAGACCTCCGCTTCGTCACACGCAAGGATCCCGGCTCGTTCGAAGGGGTTTTCGCACTTGGGCACGTCTTCGAAGAGCTTGGCCAGTGGCAACAGGCCGCCAATGCCTACCGTCGCGCCTGGACGATCAGACCTCACAGCACCGGCGCGCGTTTTGCGCTGGCTCATACGCTTGAAATCCTCGGCAGGCTCGATGAGGCGATTTCGTTATATCGAAGCCTTGCCGAACTTCCCCCGATGCGCCTTCGTGCGCTGATCGGCATCGCGCGGATCAAGGCCTCGGCGACGACGCCGGAGGAGAACGCCGAACTGACCGCCGCGGCCCGGGACCCCGAAACGCCGATCGGTACGCGGATCGGCGTGTTGTTCGCACTTGGCGAAGCGCTCGAAGCCGCGCGCCAGTACGACGACGCCTTCGCAGCGTTCCTGGAAGCAAATCGCCTGCGCCGTGAAAATCTCGCCGAGACGGTCGACGCACCCGCCGCGTTCGAGATCGCGCCGCCGGCTTCGCGCCCCACGGCAAAACATCCCGACGAGGTTGCGCTCAAGCACGCCGAGTTCGTCGCGCGGGCAAAAAGCATCTTCACCGCCGAATTCCTCGATCGCCATGCCGGCAAGGGACACGACAGCACGGCGCCGATTTTCATCCTGGGCATGCCGCGCTCGGGATCGACGCTGATTGAACAGATCCTGTCCAGCCACGACAAGGTCGCCGGGCTCGGCGAGGCGCCGACGATGTGGCGAACCATCGCCGGAAACTTTCCGCTGGTGGATGATCCGGCGGCCGAAAATGACCCCGAATATTTCCGCAAACTCGCGGAGGAATATCTGGCGCGGCAGCGCGCCGCGGGCTGGGGAAAGGCGCGGTTCCTGGTCGACAAGATGCTCGGCAACTACATGAACATCGGCATGATCCATTTGATGTTCCCGAAGGCGACCATCCTGCACAGCGTGCGTGACCCCGTCGATACCTGCCTCGGCTGCTTCCGCCAGTTGTTCCGGACCGGCAACGAGACGACCTACGATTTGCGTGACATCGGCGAACAGTATGTGCGCTACCGCGAATTGATGGCGCATTGGGACACGGTGTTGCCCGGCCGGGTCATCGACGTCGTACACGAAGACCTCGTCTCCGATCCTGACGCGAAGATCCGCTGGCTGATCGAGGGTGCCTGCAAGCTGAAATGGGATGACAACTGCCTACGCTTCCACCAGACCAAGCGTGCCGTACGAACCGCAAGCGTCGCGCAAGTCCGCCAGCCGATCTTCAGCAGCGCGTTGCAGCGCTGGCGCAAATACGCCGATCATCTTGGGCCGTTGCTGGAAGCGCTCGGTCCCTATGCGCCGCGGTGAGGGCGGCCGAACGAAAACCATGAGCGGTCATTTTGTCCTTTGCGAAGCCCAGTCTGCGCAGGGCGGCATTGACGGTGTTTTCGCTCATGCATCGCTCGCGCGATCGATTGGACAGAAACACGAACCGTCCGTTCCCGGTGATGCCGTGAAGCTCACGCAGCAAGGCAACGACGCGGGGTGCCAGCGAAATGCGATGCGGCCGCCGCATCTTCATGTTCGCGGCCGGGGATGGACCAGATTGCGCGATCGAGATCGACTTCGAACTCGCTGCGTGTCCTCAGCAGTCTCTTCACTTTCGCGGCCAAGGCCCAAGCCGTGCCCATCGGGTTCAACCCGTGCCGGGCGATCGAGTATTTTCCTGAAGAGAGCAGGGGGCGGTATCTGACCACGTCAGAATTGGCACGGATCGGAGAAGCCATCCGGGAGGCTGAAACAATTGGGTTGCCATGCGCCGTGGATCAATCAAAGCCAAAGGCCAAGCACGCCCGAAGGAGGCCCGCCGCACCATCATCGGGCCTCGCGCCGCCGCTGCGCTCCGCTTGCTGATCTTTACGGGTGTCCGCCTCCGGGAAATTCTGCACCTCAAGTGGGACCATATCGATTTTGAGCGCGGGTTACTCCTGCTGCCGACCAGCAAGACCGGCAAGAAGACAATCGTACTGAACGCGCCTGCCCTTGCTATTTTAAGCGGACTGCCGCGCGCAAGTGATTATGCCAGCGGATTTTCGCTTCAGCGCCGGCGTATGGGGCTCGTGCGAGATCGGATCGAGGGGGCGGGCCTCTCCGGGGGCATCAGCCGTCTCAACCCCAGTCGTCGCGCCCCTGTCCGATCTAGTAGGCGCGACGAGGCTGCCGATAGGCTGGTTCCCGTGGCGCTTGTGCGTTCGCAAAATATGGATTGGTAACGCACGTCGCGGAGAGGCCCGATGCATTGGCGTGGCACTGCGCCATCGAGCTATAGCCGCAGTAGACGGTTTCGCCTCCGCCCCAGTACCAACGTTGCAGGCAGATCGGAGCATTCCCGCCAAATGTTTGGGCCTGAGTTGGTGCGGCCGTCAAAACCGCGATCGTTGCCCAAATGGCCAAAGCCGGAATGCGCATCAGAATTTCCTTACGGATCGACGCCATCGCATCAGCGCATCGAAGCAGACAAAGCCTATTGCTTCAGATCAATTCACATTCGCGCGAACGCCGCGGGTCGATCTTTGGGGCAGGGTAATTCGGTCAAGGCACAGCCCCAGCGCCACCGGATCGCCCGCCAGCGCCGCCGCGAGGGTCTCCGGGGGCGGTATGTCGGGATTGAAATCGGTCAGGTACTGGTACTGGTTATTGCCCATATTTCCGCGCTCGCCGCAGTGAACTCCAAAACCAAACTCGACGCCATCAGCGAACTTCACCTAACCATGGGCGAAGGCCGAAATGACGGTGCCTTCGTAAGACTTCTCTGATCACATTTCTCGATTACGTCGGCTGCTGGACAGACCGAAACCAAAACCCGCTGTTGAATGTTAAAGGGGTTGTTCGAACACGGAGAACCTGCCGCAGAAAAGGATGTTGCTAAGCGCGATGGTGTGTGTCGCGTCCGCTTGGACGCCTGCTGGCGCAACGCTGCATGGTCCCGGAGGAACGACCGCAATACGCCGGAAAAACTAGTCGCGACAGATCAGCAACTCACATCAAGTTCATGTTCCAGAATAAAAGCAGACGTGCGCTGATCACCCCGGAATTTCGCCTTTGATCTCACAGCGACAACATCGGAGCTAGGTGAGTGTTGCTTCTTGCTCGACAAGCGTCGCGTAGCACTCGCAGGAAAGCCGTTCCAGTTGGGCGCGATCCAATATCGTGATCACGCCGCGCGCATAGGTGATGACGCCCTTATCCTGCATTTTGCGTGCGACATCCGTAACGGATGTTCTGCGTACCCCCAGCATCTCGGCCAGCAGCTCCTGCGTCAGCGTCACGGTATCGCTTGCGGCCCGATCGGAGGATTGCAGCAGCCAACGGCAGAAGCGCTCTTCGATCGGGTGCAGTGCGTTGCAGGCAGCGGTGACCCGCGCCTGCGTGAGCATGACCTCGTTATACCGAATGCTGAAGAAGGAGGCGACCCGTCCGCCAGGCTTCAACAGCCTGCAGCAACAGGCGCGCTTCGATGCCTTCCTCCGCGAGTTCAATGCCGAACGTCCCCACGAGGCGCTCGACATGAAGTGCCCTGCCGAGATCTACACCGCTTCAGCGCGCGCCTATGCCGGTCTACCCGAACTGACCTACCCCTTCCACGACCGCGACGTCATCGTCACCACTTGCGGACGCCTGTGCTTGCATCGCAAGAAGATCAACATCTCCGTCGTGCTGGCTGGCCAGAAGCTCGGCATCAAGGAGGTCGACGACGGCATTTGGCTCGTCAGCTTCATGCACTATGATCTGGATACTTCGACTTGGAGCAGAAAACCTTGCAACCCCTCGACAACCCGTTCGGCACGAGGTTGTCACCCATGTCTTAGGTACGTTCTGTCACCTGTGTGTCCGGTCTGGACACGGTCTGGACAATGGGAAAGTGGTGCCGCAAGAGGGACTCGAACCCCCGACCCCGTCATTACGAATGACGTGCTCTACCAGCTGAGCTATTGCGGCGAACCCTGCCGGGCCCGGGCGATGCCGGCCCCGATACGCGCGCTCCTGATATCGGGCATGGCCTGAATTGGCAAGGACAAGCCGGGCTCGAAATGGGGCTTACGCGCCCCAGCGGGACCAGAATCCGCGCCATCCGCCCGCCTGGGCCTTTGACGTGCCTATTTGTTCCGTAAATTCATCGCTCGGACCGTCGTCATCGATCCCGGGATCGTCCGGGGCGCGGACGATCGGGATGACGGCGGGGATCGGGGCAGGAATTGGGGCAGGCGCGGGCTTGCCGAGGTCGGCGCGGGTCCGGAACACCGGCGTCGCCGCGGGCGGCGACGATTCGGCAGGCTCGGGGGCCGGTTTGACCGGTTCAGCGGGCGTGACCGCCGGCTCGTCGATGGCCACCGGGGGTGCGTTGTCCTGTGCGGCCGGCGTCGGCGCCGCCTCGATCGGTTCCACCGGGCTCTCGGAAACCGCCGTCACGCGCTTCGGCGGAGGGGCTGCGAGCATGGCTTCCTCGAAGGCCGAGGACTCGATCGTCGTGCCCTTGTCCGAGGGCAGGCTCGCAACCGGCGTCTGCCACTGGAAGGCATCGAGGCGACCGGTGACCGGGGAGACCGGACGCCAGCGCTCGCTGACATAGCCGTCCGCGGTCCAGGCCGGATCGTGACGGGCACGCACCGCGCGCAAGGTCCAGGCGCGGGCACGGCCGCCGTCGCCATGCTCGGTGCGCTCGATCTCGGCCATCAACAGCGCCACGCGCTGGGTCGGATCGTTGACGTAAGGCGAAAGCACCTCTCGCGCACGGGCGAACTCGGAGGCATCGATCGCGGCGCGCGCGATCGCGAGCTGGCCTTCGACGTAGCCGGGCTTGTCGGCAGAGATCTTGGCCGCGAGCGTCTCGACCCGCTGCAAGCGCTGCCGCGCGGCGTCGCCCAGCTTCACATGCGCATAGGCATCGGCAAGATCGGGATGCGGATTGGCGAGCCAGGCCGCGTCGACCAGCTTCATGGCGCGGCGCACCTGATGCGCCTCGCTCTCGAATTTCGCGGCAAGCACGGCGGCCGGCACCAGGGTCGGCGCGAGTTTGACGGCTTCCATCACGCTCTCGCGCGCGACGTCGCGGTCCATCGTCTCCAATTCCAGCGCACGTGCCGTGAGTAGCACGCCGCGCTGGCGGCGGTAGGCCGCCTTGTCGATCAGGCCCGCGGACAAATTCGAATCGAGGATCGCGAGAGCGCCGCTCCAGTCGCCGCGCGCGCAGCGGAAGCCGAGCACCGCATGCGAAGCCCAGGTCGAGGACGGCGACAGCTTGATTGCTTCCTCCGCAATCATCACAGCGCCGACCGCATCGTCGGCGCGCTGCGCTTCGATGAACAGGCCGCGCAGGCCGAGCAGCCGCGTATCCTCGCGCTCGGCCATGACGCGGAAGGCGCGTTGCGCCTCGTCGCGATTGCCGTCGAGCTGCGCCGACTGCGCATGCAGCAACAGCGCAAGCGGATCGTCCGGCGCATGACGCCGCGCCGCGTCCGCGTGCCGGCGGGCAAGCGCGGTGTCGCCGTGGCCGATCGCAAGCAGGCCATGGGTGATGGCGTGGCGGCCGCGCGCGTGACGCTTCTCGCGACGGCGGCGGCGCATCCGTCCCGGCGTACGCCAGATCGTCGTCAGGATGCTCCAGAACAAAACGATCGCGACTGCGAATAGGCCGAGGCAGAGCACGAACACCGGAATGCTCGGTGAGGCCCGATAGCCGCCCCAGGTCATCACGACATCGCCTGGCTGATCGGCAACCCAGGCCGCGCCGGCACCTGCGAGCGCAATCAGAACAAGGAAGAGGACGATGCGAAGCATGGCGATCCCTATACGCGCAGATTGTTGCGCGAATCTTATTGAGCGGGCTTGATTGGATCAGGCTTGGCGAGACCGGCCATGGCGTCATCGGCAAATTTGCGGGAGGCCGCGAGCGCGGCATCGCGGGCATCGGCCTTGTCCAGCCAGGCCTGTGCAGGCGCTCGATCGGCATCCGGCAGCGTCTTCAACTCGCGCCGTGCCTCGACGAAATCGTTGCGCAGCGCCGCCGCGGTGACCCGCGCGACGACGGCGCCGCGGTCGTTGCCGACCCCGTCGGTGCGCTCGATGCGGACGAGCTTTGACGCTCCCGCCTGAAGGCGCTCGACGATGCCGGCACCGGCGGCCGGGGCTTCCGGCGGCGGCGACAATTTCGGCACGATGTTGAGGAGCTCGCGGCTCAGCGCGACCGGCGTCGGGATGCCGGCGGCAGCGAACGTATCGAGCGGCTTCAGCATCTCGGGCTTGGCCGCAAGCGACCGCGCAGCAGTGAGCTGCGCCGCATAGGGATCGTTATGGCGAACGGCGACGTCGAGCAGGGTGGCGGCGACCACATGGCGCAATGGCTTGTCGTCCATCACCTTTGCATCGGCGATCTTTTCGCCCTGCTGCGCGAGCTCGGCGCGTGCGGTCGTGCTGGCGCGCTCGAGCCGGGAGATGCGGTCGTCGAGGGCGGCGAGGCCGGGCGAGGCCGCCGCATCACGCGGCGTGGACCTCGCATCGTTCAATGCGCTCGCGGTCTTGTCGGACTGCGCGCGCAAATTGGCGATATCGCCGCGCAATGTGCCGACGGATTTCTCCAGCGCATCGAGCCGCGCGACCATCGCCGGATCGACAGCGGGCTTGCCGGCCCTGGCTTCGACCGCCGCGACGCGACCGCTCAGCGCGTCGACCGCAGCGCTCGTCACTTGCGGCGTCGCCGGCGGGGCCTCTACCGCGGGCCAGCCCAGCAGCCAGCCGACCGCGATCACGACCGCGGCTGCGACCGCGCCGGAAAATGGCGCAATGACCCAGGGAGAAATGGCGGCTGATGCAGCCTGGACCTGCGCCTCGCCGCGCTCCGGCTCCGCCTTGGTTGTCTCGACCTTGGCGTCTTCGACACCGGCCTGCTCGGATTTTGGCTGCTCGGCAGATGACTGCGCCTCCGGCTCACCCGTGACGTCCTGCGGCTGGGTGGAGACTTCGGTCGCCTCGAGGTCGATGGTGGGCGGGGTGCGCTTGGCACGACCGGACTCGGGAGCCAATCCTGCGTCTTCAGGCTTGTCGTCGGCCATCGTGACGGTTCCTCACACTTGCATACCAGAGACGAGCCCGATTGCGTCGGATTCGGCCCGTCCTCTTACGCCAAACGGGTCCGCAAAGCACGCTCCAAGGTCTCAAACAGGGCATTTTCGTCCGGCGCGGCGGCCACCGCGACCTGCGCGGCACCGGCCTCGCGCAGCACGCCCGCAACGGTCTCCGACAGGCAGCAATGCGGGATCGCCAGCGCTGAAATCTCAACACCTTCGTCCCGCGCCGCCTCCAGGAAGGCCCGCGCGCTGCGCCGGGAGTAGTGCAGCACCGCCCGAATGCCATGAGCGGCAAAGCCGTCGCAGACCTCGCGCGGCAGGTGCTTGACCGGCACCATGCGGTAGGTTGTCTGCGTCACGACGCTAAAACCTTCGGCGCCGAGCTCTCCGCCGAGATCGCGCGACAGATCCGCACCCGCCAGATAGAGCAGCGTGCTTTTCCTCTTCACGCGCTTGTCGCGCGCGCCCTGCATCACCGTGTCGCGCAAGGCCGCAGCATCGCCGCCGGCGACGATCACCTCGGCAAAGCCGGCATCGCGTGCCGCAGCCGCGGTGTGCTCGCCGACCGCAAACAGCGGCAACTTCAACAGATCGAGGTCCGGCAGCAGCGGCGCGACGGCGCGGATCGCGTTGGCCGATGTGACGATGATGGCGCCATAAGCGGCCTCGCTCTCGTCATGAAAGATGACCGGCTCGAACTTGAGCACGGGCGCAAGCAACACCACATGCCCCCGTGCGCGCAAAGCGTCCGCCGACGCCTCGTTGTCCGGATGCGGCCGTGTGACAAGAATGGACATCGCTTGTGTTCCCGGACCACGTGGCGGTGGCTCATTCGCAGGGATGGCGGCGCGTGACGATTGCGCAAGCCGACCCCGGAATGCTACCGGACGTACCAGAACTCTGCTTTACGGATGAGCGCAAGGGCGCAAATTGGATAACATTTCGCCAATGCTGGTGCTGGGCATCGAGACCACCTGCGACGAGACCGCGGCGGCCGTGATCGAGCGCGCGCCTGACGGGAGCGGCAGGATCCTGTCCAATATCGTGCGGTCGCAAATCGAGGAGCATGCCCGCTTCGGCGGCGTCGTGCCGGAGATCGCCGCGCGCGCCCATGTCGACGTGCTCGACGGCATCATCGACCGCGCCATGCACGAGGCCGGCATCGACTACGCCCAGCTCGACGGCGTCGCGGCGGCCGCGGGCCCGGGGCTGATCGGCGGCGTCATCGTCGGGCTCACCACCGCAAAGGCAATCGCGATGGTGCACGACACGCCGCTTGTCGCGGTCAACCATCTCGAAGCGCATGCCTTGACGCCGCGCCTGACCGACGGAATCGAATTTCCTTATTGTCTGTTCCTGGCCTCCGGCGGCCACACCCAGATCGTCGCGGTCACCGGTGTCGGGCAATATGTGCGGCTCGGCACCACCGTCGACGACGCGATCGGCGAGGCCTTCGACAAGGTCGCGAAGATGCTGGGCCTGCCCTATCCCGGCGGCCCGCAGGTCGAGCGCGCGGCGGTGAACGGCGATGCCGCGCGCTTTGCGTTTCCACGGCCGATGCAGGGGCGCCCCGATGCCAATTTCTCCCTGTCGGGATTGAAGACGGCGGTGCGCAACGAAGCAAGCCGTATCACCGGGATCACGCCGCAGGATATCAACGATCTCTGCGCGA
Organism: uncultured Alphaproteobacteria bacterium; assembly: GCA_963819355.1. GTDB lineage: Bacteria > Pseudomonadota > Alphaproteobacteria > Rhizobiales > Xanthobacteraceae > Bradyrhizobium. The sequence continues at coordinate 146,370 of CAWFVZ010000027.1, forward strand.
GCTTCCAGGCCGCCGTGCTGGACTCGACGGCCGACCGGCTCAGCGTCGGCCTGAGACTATTCCGCGAACAGTTCGGCGCGCCGCGTGCGCTGGTCGCGGCCGGCGGTGTCGCAGCCAATCAGGCGATCCGCGGTGCACTGCATGACGTCGCGCAGCAAGCCAAGACGCAGCTGATCATGCCGCCGCCTGCGCTCTGCACCGACAATGGCGCGATGATCGCATGGGCCGGCGCCGAGCGCCTCGCGCTCGGCATGACCGATACGATGGAAGCCCAGCCCCGCGCGCGCTGGATGCTCGACGCGAATGCCACGGCGCCGGCGGGCTACGGCAAGACGCGGGCGGGATTTTGACGATGGCGGAATTTCACTCCGTCGCGGTGATCGGCGCAGGTGCCTGGGGCACAGCGCTCGCAACCGTGGCGGCGCGCGCCGGACGCACCGTAACGCTCTGGGCGCGCAACGCCGAACATGCGGACCGGATCGCCTCGACCCGCGACAATCCGCGGCTACCGGGCGTACGGCTCGCGCCGGAGATCGTGGTGACGAGCGAGCTGTCGCTCGCCGCGCGCGCCGATATGCTGCTGATCGCAACCCCGGCGCAGCATCTGCGCGGCGCGGTCAACACGCTGGCCTCGCATGTCACGAAGCCCGTGCCGGTCATCGCCTGTGCCAAGGGCATCGAGCACGGCACCCACAAATTCATGACCGACGTGATCGCCGAAGCCGCGCCCCACGCGCTGCCCGCGATCCTGTCGGGCCCGAGCTTTGCCGACGACGTCGCGCGCGGCCTGCCAACGGCAGTGACGCTGGCGGCGAAGGATGAGGCTCTCGCCAGCAACCTGGTTCAGGCGCTGGGCTCGGCGACCTTCCGGCCCTATCACACGACAGATGTCCGCGGTGTCGAGATCGGCGGCGCGGCCAAGAACGTGCTCGCGATTGCCGCCGGTATCGTCGTCGGCCGCAACCTCGGCGCCTCCGCGCTCGCCGCGCTCACCACGCGCGGCTTCAGCGAGCTGGCGCGGCTCGGCCGCGCCTGCGGCGCGCGCACGGAAACCCTCTCGGGCCTCTCTGGCCTCGGCGACCTCTTGTTGAGTTGCTCAACCGCGCAATCGCGCAACTTTGCGCTCGGTATCGCGCTCGGTCGCGGAGAGGCGGCGCCGGCGGGCAAGCTTGCGGAGGGTGCGTTCACCGCGCCGGTGCTGGTCGAGCTCGCAGCCGCGCGGAAGGTCGACATGCCGGTCTCGCAAGCGGTGGCTGCCATCCTGGACGACAGGTTGACGATCGACGCCGCGATCGAAGGATTGCTGACACGGCCGTTCAAGGCCGAGGAATAGCGACAGCTCCTCGCGTCGCAGGTGGCACTTCACGGCCTGTGCACGCTGGTCTAGCCTAGCGGCGAACCGCAGGATCCCGGTCCAACAATCAAGAAACGGATCCCAAAGGGAGTCCGCATGCGCAAACCTCATCATGCGATCGTTTCGATCGCCATCGTCACACTTGCCGCCATTACCTTACCCACTGCTGCCTACACCCAGGCCGCAATCTCCTACGACGAGCTCGCCAAGAACGAGGCGGCGGCCAATGCCGACAACGGCAAGCGGGTCGCACCCTTCAAATCGATCGTCAATCCCGCCAATGACGTCAGCCCCGACATGCAGGCCATGATCGGCGCGCCCTATCCGCCGCATTTCAATGCGGACCCGAAGACCCCCGCGGAATGGAAGGAGCTGATCGATCGCCGCGCCAAGCTCTCGATCGCCGGCATTCCGGCGATGAAGGAGAAGCTCGGCGTCAAGGTGGAGGAGACCAAGATCGCGGGCGTGCATTGCTTCATCGTCACGCCGAACATGATCCCGCCGGAGAACCGGCGGCGCCTTTTGGTCCACGTCCATGGCGGCGGCTATGTGTTCGGGCCCGGCGAAGCCGCATTGCCGGAAGCGATCATGATGGCGGGTTTTGGCGGCTTCAAAGTGATCTCGGTCGACTACCGCATGCCGCCCGATTTCCCCTATCCCGCCGCGATGGACGATGCGATGGCGGTCTGGAAGGAGGTCACCAAGACGCACGACGCCCGCCGGATGGCGATCTTCGGGACCTCGACAGGTGGCGCGATGACGCTTGCGATGGTGCTTCGGGCCAAGGACGAGAAGCTACAGAGGCCGGCGGCGATCGCACCGGGCACGCCATGGTCCGATATTGACAAAATCGGCGACAGCTACGCCAGCAATGAGTGGGTCGACAATGTGCTGGTGACCTGGGACGGCTGGCTCGGCCGCGCCGCAAAGGTCTACGCCAACGGCACAGACCTGAAGAACCCCTACATCTCGCCGATCTACGGCGACTTCAAAGGCTTCCCGCCGACCATCCTGACAACGGGCACCCGCGATCTGTTCCTCAGCAACACGGTTCGCACGCATCGCAAGTTGCGTCGGGCCGGCGTCACTGCCGATCTCAACGTCTATGAAGGTCAGTCTCACGCGCAGTACCAATTCAACATCAATGCGCCGGAGACGAAGGAGGCGTTCACCGATATCGCAAGGTTCTTCGATCGATATCTGAAGGAGTAAGTCGCCCGATGGATAGCGGATGCCTGCGCTTGTCGCGGGCGTCCGCGTGGCTGTATGGTCGCGGCACGAGAGACGCGCGTATCCGAGAATGGGGCAAGTTGCGATGAACTACTGGCTGGTGAAATCCGAACCATCGGTGTGGTCCTGGGATCAGCAGGTCGCGAAGGGCGCCAAGGGCGAGGCCTGGACCGGCGTGCGCAATTACACAGCACGCATCAATCTCGTGAACATGAAGAAGGGCGACAAGGCCTTCTTCTATCATTCCAACGAGGGCAAGGAGATCGTCGGCATCGCGGAGATTATCAAGGAAGCCTATCCCGATCCGACCGACAAGACCGAAAAATTCGTCTGCGTCGACATCAAGGCCGACAAGCCGCTGAAGACACCGGTGACGATGGCCGCGATCAAGGCCGACAAGAAGCTCGCTGATATGGCGCTGGTGAAATATTCGCGGCTGTCGGTGCAGCCGGTCACGGCGGAGGAATGGAAGCTCGTTTGCAAGATGGGCGGGCTGTAGTCGCAGCTGTAGCCCGTATCCAAACTCAGCTCTCCGGCAGCGCGAGCACCTCGCAAGGCGAGACAATGCCGCGCAGCGTATGCGATCCGAGCGCGATCAACGGCATGTCACTCTCGGCGGCGAGCGCGCCTGAGACCAGCACGGTCCTGCCGAGCGGCTTGCACAACCCTTCGAGCCGGCTGGCGAGATTGACGGCGGGACCGATCGCCGTGAAGTCCAGCCGATTGGCGGCGCCGATATTGCCCCAGAGCATCTCACCGAGATGAAGCGCGGCACCGAATGCGAGCGGCGGCAACCCTTGCGCGGCGCGTTCCGCGTTGAGATACGCCATCCCGGCTTCGGCTGCGCCTGCGGCACGCAGAGCAGCATCGCAGGCGCGACGCGGTGATGCCTCGATCACCGGAAAGATCGCCAGCACGCCGTCGCCGATGAATTTGAGCACCTCGCCGCCGAAGGCATGGACTGCACCGGCGATACGATCGAACCAGGCATCGAGCGCGGCGATGACCTCCGCCGGCGGACTGGTTTCCGACAACGTCGTGAAGCCGCGCAGATCGGCATAGAGCAGCGCAGCCTGGATGGTCTCGCCGAGGTCGCGCCGCAACGGTGCCGCCAGCACCCGTTCGGCGCTGCGCTTGCCGAGATAGGCCTCCAGCGTCGCCCGTAAGGTAGCGCGTGCAGCGAGCGCGGCGAGCGGTGTCGCGGCAAAGCGCGCGGCTTGACGCAGCTGGTCGATTTCGTCGAGCGTGAACGGGCGCGTCCCGATCCAGCCGAGCAATGGCCCATCGCGCCCGACAACGTCTTCGTGCACCTCGCCGTCCGCGATGTCGCGCAGCCAGCGGCGGCCGGCATCGTTGGGCAAATCGGGCCCCAGTCCGCCTGGCGCGAAGCCGAGCGCCTCGATCACCGTGCCGCTTTCCGCGCGCCACAGCCATGTCCGCTTTGCGATCAGCGGGTGTGGCACTTCCAGCGTCAAGGCGCCGGCCGCGAGTGGCACACCGTCGGCGAGGAGGTGCGCGCCGAGTTCCGCGAGCAGGCGATCGGCCCCGGAAACATCGGAGGCGGCGTCGACGAGCCAGGCGAGGGTCGGGGCGAGTTGCATGGTCCGATGATGGCCAAGGGCGGCAGTCTTTGTCACGCGCAATCCTTGACGGAACGTTCGACGACCGCCATGTGCCAGTCTCAACCCAGGGATGATCGCCGATGACCGAGCCTTTCGTAGTGCGACGCGAGACTCAGATTGCGGCTCCGCGCGCCACCGTCTTCGCCTATTTGACCGACCCGGAGAAAATCCTGAGCTGGATGGGCTCCGACGCCACCACGGAGGTGCATCCAGGTGGTCTCTATCTGGTGAAGGGCATTGGCCCGCGCGGCGGCGATGCCCGCGGCGCCTTCCGTGAGGTCGTGCCGGTGCATCGACTGGCCTACTCGTTCGGCTGGGACGGCAGACAGGAAGTGCCGCCCGGCTCGAGCCTGATCGAGATCGACCTGATCGAACGCGACGGCGGCACGCTGCTGCGCATGACGCATAGCGGGCTGCCGACCGAAGCCCAGTGCACCAGCCACGCCAAGGGCTGGGCGCATTATCTGGGCCGGCTCACGAGCGCAGCCGCGGGCCGCGATCCCGGTCCCGACAAGGGCGTCTCAGACGAGATGTAGCGATGCTGCAGGTCACACCGCCGCGGTCGCCACCACCTGCTGCAGAAGCTGCTCGCGCCGGGCCTGCGAACGCTGGCCCTTCATGGTCGCGGCGAAGCGCTCGAGGATTCCGTCCTCGAAAGCGGTGACGATGGTGTCGTGGACGTAACTCTTGCGGCAGATCGCCGGCGTGTTGGAGAGCTGGTCGGCGGCTGCGCGGATCGCGTCCAGCACCTGCTTCTTGCGGCCGCGCTGGCTGATCGCCGGCGTGATCCGCGACAGCAATTCCACGACGACGGCCGAGGCCATCAGCGTGCGAAAATCCTTCAGCGAAATCTTGATGCCGGCGATCTCGCGCAAAAATGCGTTCACCTGCGTGGTGCTGACCGCGCGCACGATGCCGTAGGCATCGCGGTACTGGAACATGCGCTTGCCGGGGACACCGCGCAGGATGCCGATGGCGCGCACCAGCTTGGCGGCGTCACACTCTTTCCGCACCGCCTTGCCGCCCTTGGCCTTGAAGGTCAGCACGAAGGAATCATCTTCGAGCGTGACGTTCGACTTCAGCATCGTGGTCGCGCCGCGGGTGCCGTTGAGACGGGCATAGGATTCATTGCCGGGGCGGATCGCGGTGCGGGCGATCAGCTCGATCACCGCCGAGAGCGCGAACTCGCGGGTCGGCTCGTCGCCGGACAGGAACGCCGAGACCTTGCGCCGGATTTTCGGCAGCGCACCGACGAGCTTTTCCAGGCGATGCGCCTTGCGGTGCTCGCGGACCTTTTCCCAGTCGGCGTGATAGCGATATTGCAGCCGGCCCGCGGCATCGCGTCCCACCGCCTGGAGATGCGTGCTCGGATCCGCCGAGTAGCGCACCTCGCGATAGGCCGGAGGCACCGCCATGGCGTGCAGCCGGCGGATGGTACGGGCGTCGCGGATATGCGCGCCATTGCCGCGGACGAAGGAATAGCCCTTGCCGCGCTTGATGCGGCGGATGGTCAGCTCGTTCTGGTCGCCGAGCCGCAGGCCCAGCCCCTTGGCGAGAGCTTCGACCGTCGCGGGGGGCGCCGTGTCGAACACCTTTTTCGGGTTCGGGCGGGTGGAACCGGCCGGTTTCGGCCATTGTCCGAGAGCTTTGGCCAGCGCAATAGCGGCGGGATCGGCTGACGCGGGCCGTATCGTCCCGAGATTCTGCTGATCCATCATAGCCTTAAGCCTTAGCCCTGTCTGTTGTCGGTCAATGCCGCTGTTCTGATCTTTGTTCCAAGGGGTCTCGTTGGACCCGGGTTGGCCATTTAGGGTGTTCCGAACGGCATTGCGAGTCCCGAATCAGTGAGGAGCGGTTTCTAAATACCGTCTGCGGCGCATGGGCGCCCTGCGCCGGCCTGTTCTGGAGATTTGGGTAAAGAGCCGAAGGCCGCCTTCCGGCCGGTTTCAGATTTGCGCGCGCGCCTTGATCCCTCGCATGGCCGGCCGCTCACCGAAGGTCCAGCTTGTGCTCCTTGTCGGGCCCGGTTAGCCCGACGCATAATCGGTTCAACGATCAAGTCGGCTTGCGCGTGCCAGCGTTTGGCTTGGCGTATGTGGAGGGAAACATGTCCGAGAAGATCTACGACGTCCCCGCGGATTGGGCCAAACGTGCCTGGGTCGACCAGGCCAAGTACAAGGACATGTACGCCCGCTCGATCGCGGACCCGAACGCCTTCTGGGCCGAACAGGCCAAGCGTGTCGACTGGATGCACGCGCCGACCAAGATCGAGAACGTCTCGTTCGCGCCCGGCAACATCTCGATCAAATGGTTCGAGGATGGCGTCCTCAACGTCGCCCATAATTGCATCGACCGGCATCTACACAAGCGCGCCCACCAGACCGCGATCATCTGGGAAGGCGACGATCCCTCGCAGTCCAGGCACATCACCTACAAGGAGCTGCACGACGAAGTCTGCCGGATGGCCAACATCCTGCGCACCCGCAACGTCAAGAAGGGTGATCGCGTTACCATTTACCTGCCGATGATTCCCGAAGCGGCTTACGCGATGCTGGCCTGCGCGCGCATCGGCGCCGTCCACTCCGTGGTATTCGCCGGCTTCTCGCCGGACAGCCTCGCCCAGCGCATCAACGACTGCCAATCCAAGATCATCATCACCGCGGACGAAGGCCTGCGCGGTGGCAAGAAGGTGCCGCTGAAGGCCAATGTCGACGCGGCGCTCGCCAAGGCCGACGGCGTCGACTGGGTCGTCGTGGTCAAGCGCACCGGCGGCAAGGTCGACATGAACCCGACCCGCGACCTCTGGTATCAAGACGCAGCCGCGATGGTGACAACGGAGTGCCCGGTCGAGCACATGCACGCCGAGGACCCGCTGTTCATCCTCTATACGTCGGGCTCGACCGGCCAGCCCAAGGGCGTGCTGCACACGTCAGCCGGATATCTCGTGTTCGCCGCGATGACGCATCAATACGTCTTCGACTATCACGACGGCGACATCTACTGGTGCACCGCCGACGTCGGCTGGGTCACCGGCCACAGCTACATTCTCTACGGGCCGCTGGCCAACGGCGCGACCACGCTGATGTTCGAAGGCGTGCCGAATTACCCGGACAATTCGCGATTCTGGAACGTCATCGACAAGCACAAGGTCAACATCTTCTACACCGCACCGACCGCGATCCGCGCGCTGATGCAGTCGGGCGACGAGCCTGTGAAGAAGACCTCGCGTGCAAGCTTGCGCCTGCTCGGCTCGGTCGGCGAACCCATCAATCCGGAAGCCTGGGAGTGGTATCACCGCGTCGTCGGCGACGACCGCTGCCCGATCGTCGACACCTGGTGGCAGACCGAAACCGGCGGCATTCTGATCACCCCGCTGCCGGGCGCGACCAAGCTCAAGCCGGGCTCGGCGACGCAGCCGTTCTTCGGCGTGGTGCCGGAGATCGTCGATGCCGACGGCAAGGTGCTGGACGGCGAGACATCAGGCAATCTCTGCCTGACACGCTCCTGGCCGGGCCAGATGCGCACGGTCTATGGCGACCACGCCCGCTTCGAGCAGACCTATTTCTCGACCTACAAGGGCAAATACTTCACCGGCGACGGCTGCCGGCGCGATGCCGACGGCTATTACTGGATCACCGGCCGCGTCGACGACGTCATCAACGTCTCCGGCCACCGCATGGGCACCGCGGAAGTCGAGAGTGCGCTGGTGGCGCACGAGAAGGTCTCGGAAGCGGCCGTGGTCGGCTTCCCGCACGACATCAAGGGCCAGGGCATCTACGCCTATGTGACGCTGATGGCCGGCGTCGAGCCGACCGATGATCTCCGCAAGGAGCTCGTCACCTGGGTCCGCAAGGAGATCGGCCCGATCGCTTCGCCCGACCAGATCCAGTTCGCGCCGGGCCTGCCCAAGACCCGCTCCGGCAAGATCATGCGCCGCATCCTGCGCAAGATCGCCGAGGACGAGCCGGGCAGTCTCGGCGACACCTCGACCCTTGCCGATCCCGCCGTGGTCGATGATCTCGTGAAGAACCGGCAGAACAAGAAGTCGGCGTAATACGCAGTCTCGTGCCCCGGACGCAGCGCATCTTTGCGGTACGCTGCAGAGCCGGGGCCCATTCCAACGCCATCAATCCTGGCGAGATGGGTGCCGGCTCTGCGTCGCGTCACTTGCGTGCCGCGCCGCGTCCGGGACACGAAACCACCTGCATCCCGTCGCGCTGTCGCGCCCCGAATAACCGCCGTTCACATTCTCGCGCACCTGTCAGGGCGCGTGCGGGCGCGGCCGCGTCTTTCCCGCCGAGTGTTGTTTTCAAGTCATTTACTTTGTTTCGAACATTTCCTTTCCTTCCCCCGCTGGCCGGCCCTCGGCGGCCGCGCGTGGAAACCATCCGGTTAACAAACGCGGTTTAAGAATATCTGGGCAAGGCGGCCATTGCCGGTTTTGCGTGAATTTGGACGATCCGTTCGGGGCGAGGGGAAAATTGATGTTGACGAAGATTGCATTGGCGCTGGCCGCTGCCATCGGGGCAGGGGTCTTGATGTCGACGGCGGCAGAGGCGCGGCCGGAAATTGTGGGGACGCACGTTGCCGACTATTCGCCGGGCACCATCGTGGTCAAAACCAACGAGCGCCGGCTCTATCTCATCCTCGATAACGGCCATGCCGTGCGATATCCGGTCGGCGTCGGCAAGTCCGGCAAGCAGTGGGCCGGCACCACCCGCATCGACGGCAAGTACCGCAATCCGGCCTGGTCGCCGCCCGCCGAGGTGAAGCACGACAAGCCGAGCATTCCGAACGTCATTCCGGGCGGCTCGCCGCGCAATCCGATGGGCGTTGCGGCGATGACGCTGGCCGGCGGCGAATATGCCATCCACGGCACGAACGCGCCGGGCTCGGTCGGCGGCTTCGTCTCCTACGGCTGCATCCGCATGCTCAACGACGACATCACCGATCTCTACGGCCGCGTCTCCGTCGGCACGACCGTGGTCGTGACGCGCTGACAGCCGGATATCAAAGCAAGACAGCGAAAGCAGCGTCATTCGACGCGGGTTTTTGTTACCAGAAGCGCCAGCCCCGCGAGCACCAGCCGTCGCGATGGCCGCCATTGTAGCTGCGGGCATAACCGCCCGCGAGCAGGACGGCCGAAACATTGGCGGTGCCCCTGGTCGCGACATCGGCGAGGACGCGCCCGTATTTTTCTGAGCCGAGATTGTAGATCGTGACGCCGCCCTGGCCGAGCAGATTGCGCAGTGCGTCGGTGGCGGCTTCGGCTTTGTCCAGCTCCTCCCGACAGGACGCCTTCATCTCAGGCGCATCGATGCCGCGCAGGCGAACCCGTGCGACGAGATCGCGTCCGCCGCGCTGATGCACACGGGCGAGAAAGGTGTCACCGTCGATGGTGCGGATGACGTCGACCGGCTGGCGAATGTCAGAATTGCCGGATTGCTGGAGGATGATTTCGGCGTCGCGCGATCGGCCATCAGTCGCGTGCGGGACGGGCCAGTTCGTCCCGTGCCGAAACGCGAGCGCGACTGCTACGGCTACGCCGACGACGAACATCCACGGCAAAAGTCCTGAGAAGCGACGGCCAAAGGGTGAACCGCTGTACGCAGGCCGATAGGGGTGACTGGGGTCGAAGCGCGACATCCGCGCACGCTATGGCTGAGTCGGCCGGGCCGGCAAGAGAGCCTAGAAATCCGAGGCGATGCCTTTGCGTTCCCAGTCGCCGTAGCGCGTGGGTTCGGGTCCCTTCGGGCCCTGCAATTCTTTCGGCGCCGCCTCGGCATGCGCCGCCGCGGCCTGCCGGCGCGCCTCGGCCTCGGCCAGCGCGCGCTGGGCTGCCGGCGGCAAGGTCTTGCGATCTGGAGCGGGCTGGTCGTTCATCGTCCGGGTTCCTAGCTCGGAATCGCGACATGCGCGACGTCCAATAACGCATTGCTGAAATGGCCGCGAAAGGCTGAAATCGCCAGAGGCCATTCTTACATTTGGCATATTCGCATGCCACATCTGCTGTTCTTAAGGCATGCGCCCATATCGGCGGAACTGCCGCTCGCTCAGAACCTTGCTTCCGCATGCCATCTCAACGCTTCGCCCCTCCATCCGAAGTGCCCGGTCTCGCGGCACGGCGGATTGCTGCTGACATCGTCGACGGTGTCCTGCACAAGCACCGCACGCTCGACGACCAGCTCGACGGCTCCGGCGCCCATCCCGGACTGAAGACGCTCGCCGACCGTGACCGCGCGCTGATGCGGCGTCTGGTCGCGACCATCCTGCGCCGGCTCGGCACACTCGGCCATGTGCTGTCGCGCTTGCTCGATAAGGGCATCCCATCCGATGCACCGCGCGCGCAGAGCGCGCTCCTGATCGGCGCCGCCCAGATCCTCTGGATGGACGTGCCCGATCACGCCGCGGTCGATCTCTCCGTCCGCCTGGTGCAATCCGACCGGCGCGCCGCGCGCTATGCCGGCCTCGTCAACGCCGTGCTGCGCCGTTGCGCGCGCGAGGGCCATGCGCTGGTCGAGGAGGTCGCCACGCAATCGCTGGACCTGCCGCCCTGGCTGCTGGCGCGCTGGAGCGCACATTACGGCGAGACTGTCGCAAGAGACATGGCGCTCGCGCTCGGCCACGAACCTTCGCTCGATCTCACCGTGAAGTCCGACGCCGCGCAATGGGCGAGCCGACTGCACGGCGAAGTGCTGCCGACCGGATCGGTGCGCACGGTGCTGCACGGCGCGGTGACCATGCTGCCGGGCTTCACCGAAGGACAATGGTGGGTGCAGGACGCCGCCGCCGCGCTGCCCGCCCGGCTGTTCGGCGACATCAAAGGCAAGTCCATTGCCGATCTCTGCGCCGCGCCCGGCGGCAAGACCGCGCAGCTGGCGCAGGCCGGCGCGCATGTCACGGCGATCGACCGTTCACCCGCCCGGGTGGCGCGTCTGCGCGAGAATCTGACGCGGCTGTCGCTCCAGGCCGACACTGTCGTCGCTGACGCCGTCGAATGGGCGGGGCCAGCGGATGGCTTCGATGGGATCCTGCTCGATGCGCCCTGCACTTCGACCGGAACGATCCGTCGCCATCCCGACGTGTCGTGGCTCCGGCAGGAGTCCGACATTGCCGCAATGACCGTACTCCAGCAGCGGTTGCTGCGAAAATCCGTCTCGCTGCTCAAGCCGGGCGGAACGCTGGTCTACTGCACCTGTTCGCTGGAACCCGAAGAGGGCGAGCAGGCGATCGCCATGCTGCTGGCCGCCGAGCCTGCGCTTCGCCGCGTGCCGATCGAGGCTGCCGAGGTCTCCGGCCTCAGCGAGACCATCACTGCCGACGGCGACCTCAGGACCTTGCCGAGCCATCTGCCGCACGCCGACCCGAAGCTCGGCGGGCTCGACGGATTTTTCGCGACCCGGCTCGTTAAATCCTGATTTTGCACCGGATTTTGCTGCCGCGACGCTGATTTCGGGGCCTTTCAAGCTGGTGTCAGAAGGCCGATTTTGGGATTAATAAGGATTCGTCGGAATCCTCTCCCCCTTCAAGGCAAGGCGTGTCGGTCGCTCAACGCAGACGTATCTCGACGCTGGTGATGAACCGCTTCGCGCGGAACATGCTCGCGCGCGCGAGCGGCGGTTCCGTTGCGCTGTCGCGGGTCTGGCCCGGCCGCACCGACCGGCTGATCATCGCCCCGCACGATCTGCGCACGGCGGATGCGACGCGCGCCGCCGAGATCTATGCCGGGCGCTTCGTCTTCGCTGGCAAGATCGTCAACTGCCACGGCCGCTCGATCTTCGATCTCGATCCGCCCTCGGAGGATTGGGAAGTCGCGCTGCTCGGCTTCGGCTGGCTGCGGCACTTGCGCGCCGCCGACACCGCGCTGACCCGGGCCAATGCGCGCGCATTGGTTGAGGACTGGATCGGGAATCCGGCCAACAAGCGCCGGCCTGTCGCCCGCCGCGCGGACGTGCTGGCCCGGCGCGTGATCTCGCTGTTGTCGCAGGCGCCTCTGGTGCTCAACGACACCGACAACAAGTTCTACCGCCGTTATCTGCGCGCGCTGGCACGCGAGATCCGCTTCCTGCGCTACGCCATGGTCGACATTCCGGATGGGGTGCCGAAGCTCCAGGTACTGATCGCGCTGTGCTACACGACGCTCTGCCTCGCCAACCAGGGCCGTCATATCCGCAGCGCGTCGAAAAAGCTCTCCGACGAGTTGCAGCGGCAGATTCTCCCCGACGGCGGACATATCTCCCGCAACCCGGGCGCGCTGATCGAGATCCTGATCGACCTGTTGCCGCTGCGGCAGACCTTTGCCGCACGCAACATCGCGCCGCCGCCCGCGCTGCTCAATGCGATCGACCGCATGATGCCGATGCTGCGCTTCTTCCGGCATGGCGATGGCAATTTCGCGCTGTTCAACGGCATGAGCGCGACGCCGTCTGACCTACTTGCCACGCTGCTCGCCTATGACGACGCCCATGGCGCGCCGATGGCGAACATGCCGCACACCGGCTTCCAGCGCCTCGATGCCGGCGCGACCACATTGATCATCGACACCGGTCCGCCGCCGCCGCCGGGCGTCAGCCACGACGCGCATGCCGGCTGCCTGTCGTTCGAACTGTCCTCCGGCATCAGCCGCATCGTGACCAATTGCGGCATGCCGACCACCGGCCGCGACAATTGGCGGCCTTTTGCGCGCGGCACCGTGGCGCATTCGACGCTAACCTATCACGAGACCTCGTCCTGCAAGTTCGTCGAGATGTCGGCGATGAAGCGGCTGCTGCACGGCGCGCCGGTCATCAACGGGCCCGTCGAGGTCGAGAGCTATCGCGAGGTCGTGCAGGACGGCACGCTGCTCACGACCTCGCACGACGGCTATCTCGCCAAGTTCGGCGTGATCCATCGCCGTGTGCTGATGATCGCCAATGACGGCGCGCGGGTCGACGGCGAGGACACGCTTTCGCCACCGCTAGGCGCGCGCCTCAAGGGCGCCGACTCCGATTTCGCGGTGCGCTTCCATCTGCATCCGGCGGTGAAGGCGAGCCGGCTGTCGGATGCCCGCGGCGTGATGCTGGTATTGCCCAACCGCGACGTCTGGACCTTTGAAGCATTGGACGACAAGGTCGATCTCGAGGACAGCGTGTTCCTGGCCGGCAATGACGGTCCCCGCCGCACCGCCCAGATCGTGATCCGCCAGGACGCCCGCCAGGCGCCCTCGATCCGCTGGAGCTTTGTCCGCTCCACCGCATCGCCCGCGATCACCAATGCCCGCCGCAACGCCCGCCGCGAGCCGGAACTTCCGCTGTAAAGACCTGCGATTGAGCCCTATCTGATCGTTGTGAAGGGCGTCGAAAACTGCTATCGAGCGCTCGTTCGCGCGACTGGCGACTTTGGATGGAGCACCATCGGGAAGCGCGAGACATATCTGCCGCGCGCCTGGGCATAGACACTCCTTAAGACAGAGGATCTTGCTCATGACTGACCATCCCCGCCGCGTCACCCGCGCCCTGCTTTCCGTTTCCGACAAAACCGGCCTGATCGAATTCGCCCGGGCGCTTGCCGCGCATGGCGTCGAACTCGTTTCCACTGGCGGCACCGCCAAGGCGATCGCCGCGGCCGGCCTCAAGGTGAAAGACGTCTCCGAGCTCACCGGCTTCCCCGAGATGATGGATGGCCGCGTCAAGACGCTGCATCCGAAAGTGCATGGCGGCCTGCTCGCGATCCGCGACAATGCCGAGCACGCTTCTGCAATGAAGACGCACGGCATCGCGCCGATCGATCTGCTCGTCGTCAACCTCTATCCGTTCGAGGCCACCGTCGACAAAGGCGCGGGCTTCGAGGACTGCATCGAAAATATCGACATCGGCGGCCCCGCGATGATCCGCGCCGCCGCCAAGAACCATGACGACGTCGCCGTCGTGGTCGAGGCGCAGGATTATCAAGCCGTGCTCGACGAGCTCGCCGCCAACAGGGGCGCGACCACGCTGAGGTTGCGCCGGCGGCTTGCCGCCAAGGCCTATGCGCGCACCGCGGCCTATGACGCTGCGATCTCGAACTGGTTCAACCGACAGCTCGAGATCGACGCGCCCGACTTCCGCGCCTTCGGCGGCAGGCTGATCCAGTCGCTGCGCTATGGCGAGAACCCGCACCAGACCGCGGCGTTCTACGCGACTCCCGACAAGCGTCCGGGCGTATCCACCGCGCGGCAGCTGCAGGGCAAGGAGCTCTCCTACAACAACATCAACGACACCGATGCGGCCTATGAATGCATCGGCGAGTTTGACGCCAAGCGCACCGCGGCCTGCGTCATCGTCAAGCACGCCAATCCTTGCGGCGTCGCGGAAGGCTCCGATCTCGTCAGCGCCTATCGCAAGGCGCTGGCGTGCGATTCGACTTCTGCCTTCGGTGGCATCATCGCGATGAACCGTGCGCTCGATGCCGACACCGCGCGCGAGATCACGAAGATCTTCACCGAGGTGATCATCGCGCCGGACGCTAGCGAAGAGGCGATCGCCATCATCGGCGCGCGAAAGAATCTGCGGCTGTTGCTGGCTGGCAGCCTTCCCGATCCGCGCGCGCCGGGCCTGACCGCCAAAACGGTCGCCGGCGGCCTTCTGGTGCAGAGCCGCGACAATGCGGTGGTCGACGAAATGACGTTCAAGGTCGTGACCAAGCGTGCGCCTAGCGATGCGGAGATGCGCGACCTCAAATTCGCGTTCCGTGTGGCAAAGCACGTCAAGTCGAACACGATCATTTACGCCAAGGATCTCGCTACCGTCGGCATCGGCGCGGGCCAAATGAGCCGCGTCGACTCAGCCCGCATCGCGGCACGCAAGGCACAGGATGCGGCCAACGAGCTGAAGCTCGCCGAGCCGCTCACCAGGGGCTCTGTCGTGGCATCGGATGCGTTTTTCCCCTTCGCCGACGGCATGCTCGCCTGCATCGAAGCCGGCGCCACCGCCGTGGTGCAGCCGGGCGGCTCGATGCGCGATGACGAGGTGATCAAGGCCGCCGACGAACACGGCATTGCGATGGTGTTCACGGGCACGCGGCACTTCAGGCACTAAAGTTTTAGTGTACTGAGCTCCCAACGGGCCGTCCCGGCGAAGGCCGGGACGACATTAATTTTCCCGCACCCGCATCAGCAGCGCGAGTCCCGCGACGAAAAACACCACCAGCACAGCCATGCCGGCCTTCTGGCTCGCGGTTGCTGCGGTGATCACGCCGATCAGGAGCGGGCCGATGAAGGATGTCACCTTTCCGGTCAGCGCGAACAGGCCAAAGTACTGCGCGATGCGATCCTTCGGCGCGAGGCGGATCAGCAGCGTGCGCGAGGCCGCCTGAAGCGGGCCGCCGGCCGCACCGATCAGGCAGCCCAGGATCACATAAGCGCGCTCGGCGGCGCTCGAGAACAGGGCCGCGCCCGGCTCGGGTGGAGCAACTTTGACGAACAGGACGCTGTCCTTGTCGACCAAAAGGATCGCCGCCACCGAGAGCAGCAGGATCAGCATGCTGCCGGCGATAACGCGCTTCGGTCCGAGGAAATCGTCGAGCTTGCCGCCGAGCCAGGCACCAAAGGCGCCGGCAATGGCGAGAATGATTCCAAACGTGCCGATCTGGATCGTGTGCCAACCGAAGGTCCCGGCCGCATAGATGCCGCCGAACGCGAACAGCGACACCAGACCGTCGGTGTAGATCATGTTGGCGAGCAGAAATGCCGCGAGCGACTTCTGCTCCGGCAAACTCGCCAGCGATTGCTTCAGATCGGAAAGGCCCTCGCGTAGCGCCTCGCGCACCGGGAGCTTCGCCGGATAATCCGGTGTGAACAGGAACATGGGCGTCACGAAGATGATGAACCACAGCCCGGTCAACGGCCCTGCAGCGCGGTCGCCCTGATGGGTGGCGGGATCGAGCCCGAACAACGGCATGAATCCGAGCAGCGTCCGCCCGGTCTCGGGATTGGCAGCGAGGAAGCCGAGCACGATGATCAGGCTGACGATGCCGCCGACGTATCCCGTGGCCCAACCGGTGCCGGACAGCCTGCCGATGCGCTCCGGCGGCACCAGCGTCGGCATCATCGCATTGTTGAAGACGGTGGCGAACTCCGCACCGACGCTGGCAAGCGCGACCGCGGTGAGCAACGGCGGAATGATGGTGTGATCGCCGGGCTTGCCGATCCACAGCGCGCAGGACGCCACCACCAGGAGCGCGCCGAATGCGGCGATCCAGGGCTTGCGGCGGCCCGAGGCATCCGCGATGGCCCCCAGCACCGGCGACATCAGCGCGATCGCGAGGCCGGCCGCGGCCATCGCAAAACCCCAGAGCGATTGTCCGGTGGCAGCATTTGGCGCGATGCTGGTGGCGAAATAGGGCGCGAACACGAAGGTCGTGATCAGCGTGAAATAAGGCTGCGCGGCCCAATCGAAGAAGATCCAGCTGATGACGGCAGCGCGCGGCGGATAGGGCCGCTGCGCGCTGGCCATGCGCGCAGCGGGGGTCATCGTCGTCATCACGCAGTCCTCATCACAAACAGTTTTGCCTGTCTTAGCGCAAACCGTATAGCATTGCAGCGACGCGTGTGTATTGGCCCGAAGCTTCCGCGGAAATTTGATGATGGCGTCATTTTCGACACGGCGGACATTTCTCGCTCTCATCGCCACTCTGGCGTTTGGTCTTGCATCCGCGACCGCGCAGGATGCGCGGCGCCTCTATATCCCGCCCGTGCTCGACACGGTGCACGCTATTCCCGCCGAGCACGGCATGGTGGTGGCGCAGGAGAAGATCGCTGCGCAAGTTGGCGCCGATATTTTGCGCCGTGGCGGCAATGCCGTCGACGCCGCGGTCGCGACCGGCTTCGCGATGGCTGTGACCTATCCGCGTGCAGGAAATATCGGCGGCGGCGGCTTCATGCTGATCCATTCCGCCGAGCGCAACGAGGACATCGCGATCGACTACCGCGAGACCGCGCCGGCGGCGACCACGACGCAGATCTTCCTTGGACCCGACGGCAAGCCTGATGCCGCCAAGTCGCGCGATTCCGGGCTTGGCATTGGCGTGCCCGGCACGGTCGCAGGGCTCGCGCTGGCGCTGGAGAAATACGGCTCGGGGCAGTTCACGCTGGCGCAACTGCTTGAGCCTGCGATCGCACTCGCCCGCGACGGCTTTATCGTGACCGACGACATCGCCGACACTTTGCCGGGCTGGTACGCGCGGCTGGCACGCTGGCCACCCTCAGCAAAGATTTTCGCAAAACCCAATGGCAGTCCGCTCGGCGAAGGCGACCGGCTGGTGCAGAGCGATCTTGCGGACACGCTGGCGAGTATCGCTGCGCAAGGACCACGCGGCTTCTATGAAGGCCCGGTCGCGGACAAGCTCGCCAAGGCCATATCGGACGCCGGCGGCATCATGACGCCGGCCGATTTGAAAGCCTATCAAGCCGTGATCCGTTCACCGGTGCGCGGCACTTATCGCGGCTATGACATCGTCTCGATGCCGCTGCCCTCGTCCGGCGGCGTGGTGCTGGCGGAGACGCTCAACATCCTCGAAGGCTTTCAACTCGCGGACCACAAGCAGGGTTCGCCAACATCGCTGCATCTGTTGATCGAAGCCATGAAGCGCGCCTATGCCGACCGCGCGCGCTATCTCGGCGATCCCGCCTTCGTTAACGCGCCGATCGAGACGCTGACCGCCAAGGACTACGCTGCGAAGCTGCGCGCCGGCATTTCCACCGGTCGCGCCACGCCGGCAAAGGATCTAGTTGCGACCGCGACCTCGCCGCGCGAGGGCAGCAACACCACGCATTACTCCGTCGTCGACAGCCGCGGCAACGCCGTCAGCAACACCTACACGCTGAACTTCAGCTATGGCGTCGGCATGGTTGCCGACGGCACAGGCGTGCTGCTCAACAACGAGCTCGACGATTTCACCGCCGCGGTCGGCGCCTCCAACGCCTATGGCCTCGTCGGCTATGAGCCCAATCTGCCAGGGCCCGGCAAGCGGCCGCTGTCCTCGATGTCACCGACCATCGTGCTGAAGGACGGCAAGCCGGTACTGGTGACCGGCTCGCCCGGCGGCAGCCGCATCATCTCGACCGTGCTCCAGGTGATCGTCAACGTGCTCGACTACAGGATGGATGTCGCAGCCGCCGTCGCAGCACCACGGCTGCATCATCAATGGCTGCCGGACGAGGTGCGCGTCGAGCGTGGTTTTCCCGACGACGTCCTGTTCGAATTGAAGGCGATGGATCATCTCATCGTTGAGCCGATGGGACAGACTTCCGCCAATTCGATCGCAGTGACACCGAACGGCCCCCTCGGCGCACCCGATCCGCGCACGCGCGGCGCGGAGGCGGCGGGGCAGTAACGCGGCCTCTGCATGGCACAATGGCACGCGCCGGCTTACGCCCGCTGCCGCGCGTGCGACCACCGCCGGACACAGAAAATTGCCGCGGAAACGCACATGAGCACAGCCGATTCATCGCAGCGCATCGACGCGCCGAGATCGAGGACACCAGCCTTCGCGCTGCCGGATACGCGCGGCCGCGTGCTGCACGCGGATTAATGAGACGCTGTCGTCCGGGGCGATGCGAAAGCATCGAGCCCGGGATGACGGAAACCAATTACCGTCCGACCTGATACGGCCCGCCCTTTTCGAGGGCACGCGCATACGCCGGCCGCGCGTGGATGCGATCGAGGAACGCCATCGCCTTGGGGTGGCCCTGCTCGAGTCCGCCGCGCGCCTGCGCTGCTTCCAGCGGGAAGCTCATCTGGATATCGGCGGCCGTGAATTCATTGCCGGCGAACCATTCGGTCTTTCCGAGCTCGCCTTCCCAATAGTCCATGTGTTGCTTGAGCTGCGGATTGACCAGCGCGGTGAGCGCCTGGTTCGAGACCTTGCGCACCAGCGGGCGAAGAAGTGCGGGCGCGCGCTTCGGCATCAGCGTGAACAGCAGCTTCAGCAGCAGTGGCGACATCGCGGATCCCTCCGCATAGTGCAGCCAATAGGTGAAGCGCAGCCGCTCCGGAGTGTTCGGCGGCGGGATCAGCCGGCCGTTGCCGTAAGTGGCGATGAGGTATTCGATGATCGCGCCGGACTCCGCGATGGTGTTGCCGTTGTCGGTGATCACAGGCGACTTGCCGAGCGGATGGATGGCGCGCAGCTCCTTCGGCGCGCGCATATCAGGCTGACGCTGATAGCGCACGATCTCGTAGGGCGCACCCAGCTCTTCGAGCAGCCACAGCACGCGCTGCGAGCGTGAATTGTTGAGGTGGTGAACGGTCAGCATCGCAATGATCCCCGGCTTGGCGTGGTCGGTCAGTCGGGCGTTCGTGCCAGCCTGGGACAGCAATGTCGAGCCATCCGGACGGATATTTTCACCCGGGTATATTGACGTCGATAATTTATCCGGGTATTAACTGCCCAACGTCGTCAATATGGCAATGATTTCGATGCAAAGGACTTTTACCGCCTTCCAGGGCCAGCGGCGCCTGGCGTCAGGCGCGGCAGGAGAGGTCGCGCTGGTCGTCAAGCGGATCGCGCCACGGCCAGACGAGCCCATCATCATCTTCGAAGACGACACGGGCCGATCGATCGACTTCGATCTGCGCGGCGGGGATCGCGAGGTGCTGGCGCGGCTGGCGAAGCTTGTCCCGCCCCCAGTGGAGGAGACCGCACCACCGAGCGAGCCACGCGGCCGCGGCCGGCCGAAGCTCGGTGTGGTCGCGCGCGAGGTGACGCTGCTGCCGCGGCACTGGGAGTGGCTCAACGCGCAGCCGGGTGGCGCCTCGGTCGCGCTGCGCAAGCTGGTCGAGGAGGCGCGGCGCGCGAGCGGCGACAAGGACCGCGAGCGACAGGCGCGCGACGCGGCCTATCACTTCATGTCGACCATGGCGGGCAATCTGGCGCGGTTCGAGGAAGCCTCGCGCGCGCTCTTTGCAGATGACCGGCGGCGCTTCACCGGATTGATCGCCGATTGGCCCGCCGACATCCGCGACCACATCGTCAAGCTCGCCTACAGCGACCGCGCCTAGGCGCACCGCTTTCTCTCAACCCATCGACGGCACAAGCCGCGCGCTTCGCGCGGCAACGGTGTCGCACGCCCTGACGAAAGGCCAATCCATGTCCGCCGCCAAGCCGCTCTGGACGACGTTCCTCCGCTTCCTCGCGCCATTGATGCTGAGCAACACGCTGCAATCACTGTTCGGCACCGTCAGCAATGTCTATCTCGGCCAGATGATCGGCGTCGACGCGCTTGCGGCGGTCTCGGTATTTTTCCCGGTGATATTCTTCCTGTTCGCCTTCGTCATGGGCCTGAGCACGGGCGCCACCGTGCTGATCGGCCAGGCCTATGGTGCCGGCGAGCTCGGGAGGATCAAAATCATTGTTGGGACGACGCTCGCGGTCGGACTGTTGCTTTCGATATCAATGGCACTGGTCGGCGGCCTCTTCAGCCGGCAATTAATGATGGCGCTCGCCACGCCCGCCGACATTCTCGACCAGGCCAGCGCTTATGCGCGCATCATGCTGCTGACGATGCCGCTCGGGTTCGTCTTCCTGCTGATGACGGCGATGATCCGCGGTGTGGGTGACGCGCTTACACCGCTGCTGGCGCTGGCGTTGTCGACCGCGATTGGCCTCGTGCTAACGCCGATCCTGATCCACGGCTCCTTCGGGTTGCCCGCGGCTGGCATCACCAGCCCGGCTTGGGCGGCTGCGATCTCAAATGCGCTGACGCTGATCGCGCTCGCCATCTATCTGCTGCGGAAGAATCACGCATTGGCACCGGACGTCGCGCTGCTGCGTCATCTGCGACTCAATCGTGCCGTGCTCGGAAAAATCCTGGGCATCGGATTGCCGAGCGCGATCGGCATGATGGTGATGGCGATTGCCGAACTGGTGCTGCTCGGCCTCGTCAACGGCTTTGGGTCCGAGGCCACCGCCGCCTATGGCGCCGTCAACCAGGTGATGGGCTACACGCAGTTCACCGCGATGTCGATTTCGATCGCGGTCTCGATCCTCGGTGCGCAGGCCATCGGCGGCGACGACCGGGCCAAGCTCGACGGC
The DNA here is from genome assembly GCA_963819355.1 of uncultured Alphaproteobacteria bacterium. Classification (GTDB taxonomy): domain Bacteria; phylum Pseudomonadota; class Alphaproteobacteria; order Rhizobiales; family Xanthobacteraceae; genus Bradyrhizobium. The sequence goes on from CAWFVZ010000027.1 coordinate 167,625, forward strand.
ATCGTGCGCACCGGCCTTGTGTTCAACATCGTGCTGACCGGCGGGCTGGTGGCGCTGATCTACCTGGTGCCGCGTGCCGTGCTCGGCCTTTTCATCACCGACGGCACCGTGCTCGATCTGGCGAAGCGACTGCTCACCATCGCCTTATGGAGCTCGGTGCCGTTCGGGCTGGCTACGGTATTCTCCGGCGCTATGCGCGCGGCCGGCGTGGCGCTGACGCCGATGCTGCTGTCGATCTTCGCCATCGTCGCGATCGAGCTGCCGTCCGCAGTGATCCTGAGCCGCACGATCGGCCTCGAGGGGGTGTGGGCGGCCTATCCGATCGTGTTCTGCGCCATGTTCATTTTGCAGATGGGCTATTACCTCAAGGTGTGGCGCAAGCGCGCGATCCGGCGTCTGATCTGACGGGATGATCAAGATATTATGACCGTCATTAAACGGTGGACCTGTGGCGCGCCCTGCGCCACAATGACAAAAAGCGATGTCAGGGAGAACAATTTTGACCCGCACAGCCCCGCAATTCCTGTTCGATTTCGGCAGCCCGAATGCCTATCTCAGTCACCTGGCGATCCCGGCGATCGAACAGCGCATCGGCGTCAAATTCGAATATGTACCGATCCTGCTCGGCGGCATCTTCAAGTCGACCAACAACAAGTCGCCGGCCGAGACGCTCGCCGGCATCAAGAACAAGCGCGAATTCCAGCAAGTTGAGACCGAGCGCTTCGTTAAGCGCTTCAAGGTCCAGCCCTACGTCTTCAATCCCAATTTCCCCGTCAACACGCTGAACCTGATGCGCATCGCGATCGCGGCGCAGCTCGAGGGCGTGTTCGAGAAATACGTCGATGCCGCCTTCCATCACATGTGGCGCGAGCCGAAGAAGATGGATGATCCGGAAGTCGCGGCGAAGGCGCTGGCGTCCTCCGGCCTCGATGCCCAAAAGCTGTTCGCCCGCGCCCAGGAGCCCGAGGTGAAGGGCAAGCTGATCAAGAACACCGAGGAGGCGGTCGCGCGCGGCGCCTTCGGCTCGCCGACTTTCTTCGTCGGCAACGAGATGTTCTTCGGCAAGGAGCAGCTGCGCGAGGTCGAGGAGATGGTGCTGGGACAGTAGTCCGCGCATCTCCAGCGACAGAATGTGATCGCGGTAACATTCTGGGTTGCTTCGCTTCGCGCGCAAGGACGACTATAGATAGACCGCCAATAGCAACAATAAGGAATTTCCCATGCGTATCCTCGTGGTCGGCGCCGGCGCCATCGGCGGCTACTTTGGTGGCAGGCTGTTGCAGGCCGGCCGCGACGTCACCTTCCTTGTCCGGCCGCGGCGTGCCAGCGAGCTCGCGAGCGCCGGCCTCGTCATCAAGAGCCCGAATGGCGACGTGACGCTGAAGAATCCGCCGACCGTGCAGGCCGACACGATCAAAGAAAAATTCGACGTCGTGCTGCTGGGCTGCAAGGCGTTCGACCTCGACGACGCCATCAAGTCGTTCGCAGCGGCGGTGGGCCCGAACACCGCGATCATCCCGATGCTCAACGGCATGAAGCATCTCGACACTCTCGATGCCAAGTTCGGCAATGAGCGCGTGCTCGGTGGTCTCTGCGCCATCGCCGCGACCTTGAACGAGAAGCGCGAAGTGGTGCAGCTGCAGCCGATGCAGTCGATCAATTACGGCGAGCGCGACGGCAAGCTGTCGGACCGGGTCAAGGCGATCGACGAGGCCTTCAAGAGCGGCATCAATGGCGCCACCGCCAGCCAGAACATCATGCAGGACATGTGGGAGAAGTGGGTATTCCTCTCCTCGCTCGCGGCGTCCACCAGCCTGATGCGCACCTCGGTCGGCAACATCCTCGCCGCCCCCGGCGGCAGGGACTTTTTGCTCGGCATGCTCGACGAGACCAGCGCGATCGCCACCGCGTCCGGCTATACGCCGGGTGGCCCGTTCTTCGAGCGCGTGAAGGGCAATCTCACGACCGAGGGCTCGCCGATGACGGCCTCGATGTTCCGCGACATCAAGGCAGGCTTTCCGGTCGAGGCCGATCACGTGATCGGCGATCTCATCGCGCGCGCGGATGCCGCGAAAGTGCCGGTGCCGAAGCTGCGCATCGCGTATACGCATCTCAAGGCGTATGAGAAGCAGCGGGCGGGATAGGGCCTGCCCGCACTACTGCAAATGCGCCAGGTAATGCGCGAGCGCGGTGATCTCTTCCTCGCTCAGGGAGTAGGCGACGTCAGCCATTGCGGCGCCGCCGCCGCCGACGCGCTGGCTGGTTTTGTAGTCGTGCAGCGCCTTGATCAGATATTCCTCGCGCTGGCCGGCGAGGCGCGCCACTGCCTTGGTGCCCGCAAAATTATCCGTATGGCATGAGGCGCAGCGGCGGCCGACGGCGGCCTGCGCGCCTTTCTTCGAGAGATCGGGATCGTTGTCCTCGGTGCCCTTCGGCGGCGTCAGCGAGGCGAAATAGGCGCCGAGATTGCGGATGTCTTCGTTGTTGATCTCTTCGACGATCGGCTGCATCTGCTCGTTCTTGCGCGAGCCGGCGCGGAAGAACACGAGCTGCCACTGGATGTACTGATCCGGCTGGCCGGCAATCGAAGGAATGTTCTCGGTCTGCGAAATGCCGTTGTCGCCGTGGCAGCCAGCGCAGATTTCGGCCTTGGCCTTGCCGGCCGCGACATCGGCTTGAGCGAAGGGTATCGCGAGCGAAAGCGCAAGAGCCGTGAATGCGAGGAACGCGAACTGCCGGCGCATGATGGGAATTCCGATCTGTCGATTGCGTCATTCCACATTGCGCAATTGCGCAAATGGGGGCGCGCGGCCGCGCGAGCCCGGACGCCATAACCCCCGTTCGCGGCGCGCAATCCGGTACGACGGCGTGTGGCCTCAAAAGATCGAGGCTGCGGCGACTTTGCAGGCCACCGCAGCCTCGTGCCGTCGTGCGCTACTTCTTGCTGTAGCTGATGCGATAGATCGCGCCGGCCCAGTCGTCGGCGACGAGGATCGAGCCGTCCTTGGCGAGGATGATGTCGTCGGGACGGCCGAGATAGCCCTGGTCACCCTCGATCCAGCCGGAGGCGAACACCTCCTGCTTGGCATTCTTGCCGTCGGGCCCGACGATCACGCGCATGATGCGGCCGCCCTGGTACTTGTGACGATTCCAGGAGCCGTGCTCCGCGATCAGGATGTTGTTCTTGTACTCGGCGGGGAACTGGTCGCCGGTATAGAACTTCATGCCGAGCGGAGCGACGTGGGCGCCGAGATTCAGCACAGGCGGTGTGAACTCGGAGCATTTGTGGCCCATGGCGAACTTCGGATCGGGAAGGTCGCCCTGGTGGCAATAGGGATAGCCGAAATGCTCGCCGAGCTTGCTGATCATGTTCAGCTTGTCGGAAGGCAGATCGTCGCTGATCCAGTCGCGCGCATTCTCGGTGAACCAGTACTTGCCGGTGCGCGGATCGACGTCGCCGCCGACCGAGTTGCGGACGCCGAGCGCATAGACTTCGGCATTGCCGGTCTTGGGATCGACGCGCCGGATCTGCGAGACGCTGGTCGGGGGAACGCCGACGTTGAAGGGCGGTCCGAAAGGAATGTAGAACCAGCCATCCTTGTCGACCGCGATGTACTTCCAGCCATGCGCGGCATAGGACGGCATGTCGTCATAGACGACCTTGCCATCGCCGAGCTTGTCCAGATTGGCTTCGGCGTTGTCGTAGCGGATCAGCTTGTCGACGGCGATAACGTAGAGCGCGCCGTCCTTGAAGGCGAGACCGGTGGGCATGTTCAGCCCCTTGAGGATGGTCTTGACCTCCTTCTTCCCGCCATTGTCGGTGATGGCATAGACGTTGCCGAGGCCGAACGAGCCGACGAACAGCGTGCCCTTGTCACCCCAGGCCATCTGCCGCGCGGCCAGCACACCGGAGGCATAGACCTCCATCTTGAAGCCCGCCGGCAGCTTGACCTTCTTGATGATGTTGGCGAGCTCGGATTCGGAAGCGCCGGTCGGCGGACCCGAGGGCGGCGCCAGGCCCTTCTGCGCCTCAGTCTCGTCACCGAGGAACCAGTCATCCGGCGGATGGGTCCAGAATTCCTTGGTGCCGGATTCGTATTTCTTCAGCGTCCGGCCTTTGTCCTGCTGTTGCTGCGCATTGACAACGCTGGTCCCCGCAAGAAGGGCCACGGCCGCAAGCGCCAAGACGGATCGATGGAATCTCATCGCGTCACTCCCCTAAGGCAGCCGTCAGGGCTGCACGTTATTTTGTTTTGCTAGTCGAGAGGCGAAGTTCGGAGTCTGTCGAGAGGCAGACGCAAAAAGGTTAGCACATCCGCGAGCGGTGAGAAGCGCGGCGTACGCACTGAGGTTGCGCTCAATAAAAGTCGAGTCGGATTTCTCCGAGAGCGAATGCGGCGAACGACAACGATCTCGCTGCAACGCGGAATCGCGATGGTGCGCGCCTCATTTGCGGGCAGCAGCAGGAGGCAGGCACGACAAAAACGCGAAAACAACCCCATGCACAGTAGAACGGCACAAGTCCGACGGCTCCCGGTGACGCCGGCCAGACATTTGAAGCGTCGAGCAAAACAGCAAACGCGGGGATTATGATGCGACGGGATACGGCCCATCATCAAACAGCGTGTCGTGATAGCCTTTCGATCCGACCTCGCGCGCCAGGGTGCTGCGAAAATCCTCTCCCTTGCGAAGGCTGCTCAGCACATGGGCGAAATCGAATTCGGGATGCCAGCCGAGCTCGCGCCGCGCGCGGTCGTTGACATAGACTCGGTCGATCTCGGGGAATAGCCGCCAGCCGCGCGCCGCAAAGAGCTGGGCGCAATCCGGATAGAGCTCGCGCACGAGTCCGGCCGCGTCGCGCGCGAGCGCCGCGAGATGGCGTGGCTCGAACGGGGTTGTAGCCGAGACGATATAGCGACCAAAACCAAGCTCCGGCCCGCGCTCGACGGCGAGCAGATGGGCGCTCACCGCGTCCGCTATATCCAGCCGGCGATAGAGCAGCTCGTTGGCCTGCGCGTTCTCCAGTGTGTAAGCCGACCGCATCGCGGGATCGTCGTCGTCCTCCGGAAAGAAGCGCGAGGTCCGCAGGACGACGACCGGCAGGCCCCACTCGCGAAAGAACAGCTCGCACAGATTTTCCGCCATCAGCTTGGTCGTGCCGTAGATGTTTTTGGGAAGCGGCGGCAAGTCTTCGGTGACCCACACCGTCGCCCGGCCCGCCTCCGGCCGGAACTGCGAGCCGAACGCGCTGGTGGTGCTGGTGAAAACAAAACTGCGCACGCCCGCGGCCACGGCCGCCTCGAGCAGATCGAGCGTGCCCGTGACGTTGGTAGCGACGAAGGCCTGCTTGCTGTGGGTCGCCACATGCGGCTTGTGCAGCGTCGCGGTGTGGATCACGGCCGTGACGCCTTCCATCTGGCGCCGCACGAAGCTCGGGTCGACGATCGAGCCGACGGCATCGGTGAAGGGCGATGGCTTCAGATCGATTCCGCGCACGGGAGAACCGCGACCGCGGAGCGTCCGCAGGATCGCTTCTCCGAGGTGGCCGGAACTGCCGGTGACCAAGATTGTCATTTTAGACTAAATGCAGCGGCCCCATCGGGAGCCACGGTCCATTCCGAGGTATTTAGGTAGCGCTAGCTGCAAATCCAACCATACTGACAGAACGGAAGAGAGCAAATCGATTACGAGGCCCGTTGAGGGAGTGTGGATACTCCCATGTCAATCCTATATTGATTGGGTATCTAGATAGTGACGCAGATGATGAGCCCCATCCTAGTTCTGACGACTGTCAATGCGCCGTACAGCAAAAAGCTGGACGCGCAGGAGCTCATCCATTGTCTGCTGGATCCCTTTGCGGCGAAGGCGGCCTGCGGTCCGATGTCGTCGTTTTTTGGGGATGTCGAGCCCGAATTGCAGGTCGCGTTCGCTGCGATGTATGGCATCAACCACGATCAATTGGTTGCTGCAGCGAAGACGTTTGCCGAATTTTCGGGACAATCCTATCCACTTGCGGCGTAACAGGTGAGCGCTCAATCAGACTGGGCGCAACTTTTTCGCACTGCCTGTGCGATGATCAGGCAAGTAAACGCCGAACAGGAAATCATTGATCATTGGACGTTCGGCGGCGGCACAGCGATGATGCTGCAAATCGATCATCGGATAAGCCACGATGTCGATATCTTTCTCCCGGACCCTCAAATTCTTCCCTTTCTCGATCCACAGAAGCATGACTTCAATTTCGAGATTAGGCCTGCTGACTACAAAGGAGATGGCGCACGGCTCCTGAAGCTCGGCTTTGAATTCGGTGAGATCGATTTTATCGTCGCACCGTCACTAACTTCCTCCCCGACGACGCAAGCGACAGTTGAGGGCGAATTGGTCCTCCTAGAGACGATCCCGGAGATCATTGCGAAGAAGGTCTATCATCGGGGCAAGAGCATCGCGCCGCGCGATATATTTGACATCGCGGCGGGCGGCGAAAAGCACGCGGAATTTATAATCAGGGAGCTGGGCAGCTATCGCGACAGCGTCACAAGCACGCTGGCCGCAATCGACAGATTAAAGCCCGACTTTGTGAGCGCAGTGATCAATCAACTCTCGATCAAGGATCCATATAAGGCGATCGCGAACGTAGCGCTGGAAAAGGCTAAAGACCTGCTTCGCGCTGTCTAACCGGGATGAAACGCCCTGAACTGCGGGTCGCCGCCCTGTTCAGTCCTGAGACGGCAGCTCCCATACGACCCGCACCAAAAATCAGCGCAGCAACTCGCCCCGGGCGGGATAGCCAACTCATTTGGATGCTCTGGGAAAAATTGGAGCGGGCGAAGGGGCTCGAACCCTCGACCCCGACCTTGGCAAGGATAAAGTCGGCTCATTTCCTGTTCTTTCCCGTCATTACCGATCGATGCTTCTAGTTGACGGCGCATGGCTTTTTCGATTTCCGGGCCTTACGGAGGCTAGATCGAGTTTACCCCCGTTTGCTTCCCGACGCTTCCCCCCAGCTTCCCGCGTCCGAGGTGCCCCGACGGGGCACCGGGTGGGAGGCTGCAATGCCAAAGCTTACAAAACGTGTCATCGATGGTCTTAGACCGCTCCCTTGCGGAAAAGACCTATTTGTTTGGGATGCCGGCGACGGTGCGCTGAAGGGTTTCGGCGTACGCATGAAAAGCAGTGGAGCGGCCAGCTATTTGGTCCAATACCGCAACTCGGAAGGGCGCACGCGGCGACTGAAGATCGCCAGCATCGGGTCGCTTACGCCCGACGAAGCCCGCCGCCTGGCGGGCGATCGCCTGAGGGAAGTCGCGGCCGGTGGCGATCCTTCGGCCGACAGGCGAGCAGTGCGCGCGGCAATTCCGGTTTCACAGCTTTGTGACCTTTACCTCGAACAGGCCAGGGGGCGCATCAAGGCATCAACTCTCGCGGCGGATCGAAGCCGGATAGAGACACATGTCAGGCCCCTCATCGGCCACCTGACCGTACGCAGCTTGACCACAGCCGACGTGGAGCGGATGAAGTCAGACATTATCGGTGGCAAGACAGCGAGGCCAAGGAAGCCGACTGGACGAGGTGGCGTTGCGGCTGGTGGTCGGGGAGTAGCGGCACGCACGCTGGGAATGCTCGTAACGATCCTTGAGTATGCGCGCAAAACGCTGAAGCTCATCAAGGAGAACCCGGCAAAGGACGTGAGCCGCCCCCCTGACGGCAAGCAAAAACGCTTTCTCCACATCGAGGAGATTGCGACGCTCGGAAGCGCTCTCAGTGCCGCGGAACGCGTCGGCGAAAACAAGACAGGCATCGCGGCGATCCGATTGTTGCTGCTTTCTGGACTACGGCGCACTGAAGGCCTCGGCCTTCCTAAGGCGGCCGTCGACTATCGCATGAGCTGCCTTCGACTTGCCGACACAAAAAGCGGGGCCCAGCTGCGCCCTGTCGGGAAGGCAGCGCTTCGGCTGATAAAGGATCAATCCGAGACGAGCTTTATGCCCTGGGTTTTCCCCGCCTCATCTGGCGAGGGGCATTTCATCGGGCTGCCAAAGATACTCAAAGAAATTAGCAAGCGTGCCGGCCTCGCGGGCGTGACCATCCACGTACTTCGACACTCCTTCGCGGCCACCGCTGCTGAAATGGGCTTTTCGGAACTAACGATAGCCGGCCTTCTCGGACATTCCGTTCCCGGTGTCACGGCCAGATACGCTCACGTGCCAGATAGCGCACTCGTTGCAGCAGCCGACGAGGTATCGGCGCGCATCGCAGTCGCCTTAGAAGGGAGGACCGCGAGCGAGGCGGTGGACCCCCCTGCCGCAGGCACTTCAAAGCCCGTGTGGCCTGCGGGCGGCCGCTAATAATATCCCGCAAAGCGTCCGCTAAAGTCAAAATTCCATTAACCTTTGCGGTTTCCAAACATCCCTGGGCGACACTTCCCGCAATGGGCGGGAAATTCCAGAAGGGGATGACCATGGAACCTCAAGATTTTTCTCCCGACGCAAAGAAGCCTCGGCATACCTAAGGCGCAAGTTCAGCCTGGAGAGGGCGCCCAGCACGCTCGCCAAGTTGGCTGTGATCGGCGGCGGTCCTCCATTCCGACGGATGAACCGCATCCCCCTCTACGACCCCGCTGATCTCGATCACTGGGTCGCCTCAAGGCTCGGGGCCCCGCATGCGCTCTACCTCGGACGCGGCCACGCTTGCTCCCAGCGGACCTGAGGCGGCCACGCCATGAATGCGATCCCACCACCGCGATCACGCACAACAAGGAGATGGCGCGCGAATTTCTCGCTGCGCTCGTTCCTGCTGCGACGAAGTTCACTCTTCAATTTTTTGGCGACGCGCGGGTCACAGTTTGCTTCCCAGCGGGATGCGGGGACGCGGTATGACAAAGTCAGCGCCCGCCAATTTGCTATTGGTCCAGCACGGCTTGATCCGCGACGATGGCATAGGACCTAATCGGCCGTACCATGCTGTAGACCTAACAGCTAACGTTATCGCCAGGGAAACAACACAGACTAACCCGCGGGGCGCCGGCATGGTCGGCCGCGCAGGTGAAGCCGGGGAGGTTCGCCTCCTCGGGGCCGCCGTCAGCCTGGGGACGAGACTGGTAAGGCATTCGTCGCTGATTGCGCACGCCATACCGAGGGACTGCGCACCGAGAACGAACTCAAAGGAACTTGGTGCTTGGCCGAGCACGAGTGGCCTCAGCTTGCCGAGAACACCCCCCTGCTCAACGCCGTAAAGGCCGAGCGCGAGCGACGCATCCGCAGCGGAGAGGCGGCGCGAGAGGCCGCCCAGCGGCATTTTGCCAGCGCGCCGTCGGTCCTCAACGAGATCCTGCAGAACAAGCTCATCCCGGCGCGGCATCGCATCGAGGCGGCAAAGGAGCTGCGTCGGTGGCGACCACTCGGGCCCGATGCCACTGCGACCGCCGAAAAGTTCGTCATCACCATCGATCTCGGGGGCGACAAACAAGTTCGTCTGCGAGGCCGGCATCATTCCGAGGTCACCCTCCGCGGAGGAGGAACAATGGTAACTCCCTTCAAATCAATCATCGATGAACCCGCAAATACCCAGCTGGAGGCTGATGCGCGGTCCCATGGCGATCATCAGCCCGTCGGCGACTGCGCACTAGTGGCCAGTGAAAACGTCACCGCGCTGCGGCCGGACATTTCCAAGTACCTGGACCGGGCGGTGGACGTAGCAACGCTGCCGATCCCGCTGGTCAAATTTCCAGGTGTGAAGCGCGTGGTTCCGGCCCGCGAATGGACCTGCAAAGGGCTGCAAGAACTTGCCGATGAGATCGCCCCAACGCCCGCGCCGATCTTCGCTCGCAAGGAGGATGTGCCCTACTACATCGCCGGTTTCTTGAGGGATGCCGAGCTGACCAACAAACGCCTTCGCCAGGAACGGCAGCGCATGGGCCAGAGCACCGTGGGGCGGCAGCGCTCTTCCGCCCACATTGGAAGCCTCGGGCCGGCCCTACTCCTCGACGACGACGGCGACGTGTTTGCCAGGTTGCCAGTCTGCAAGTGCTTGGCGTTGCCGCAATCGTCTACAGCTCATACTCCTATGGGTTTACAAAAAATGGCGCAACGCAGCTGTCTGCCAGCGGCCGGGTCGTTCTGCCTCTGAACCGGGTGATTACCGCATCCGAATATGCCGATGTCTGGGATGGTATAAGCGACTTGCTGGGCGGCGGCTTCGATGTCGCCGGCCGGTCGCCGCGCAATGCTACGGAGGCCACGCCAGGCGGGCCGGAGACGCGCCCTACCGACGCGAGGTCCTCGAGGGGAGCGCTCTCAACGCGGATGCACTGATTGCACGCGGCCGCTCGTTGAGAGCCAGACCGCCCGGATGACCCTTTCGCAACCAGTGCCACGACGCCCAAGCGTGCAGCACTGGAAGAGATCGAGCGGTCGCGTCTGATGGGAGCTGTTCGGCCGCCGGATCAATATCAGGAATGGGCCGCCGGTGCCGCAGCCTTCAAGCGGGCGCATGCCGGATGATGCCGAGGCCGCATTCCAGTGTTACGATACGTGGTCTTCACATTCGACCAAATACGCCGGTCAGGCGAAACCCGACGCAAGTTCGACCAGGTCTCAGCCGAATATGCCGGATCGGCATGTCCGTTGACGGAGGAAATGCTGCATTGGCGTGCGCGGCGCCACGCGGAGATGGCCATCAGGACGGTGTACGTCCCAGCGACACGGTCGACCTTGCACTTTGGGCCTCCCGGGTCGCCTGTGGACCCTTCCGGCGTCGGCACTGCACCATCCCATCAATCAAGACGACGCCGTTCCCACGGGAATGACGCCAGAACACGGCATCGTCGCGTTAATTACCTGTTGGTCTGTTGGAGCAAGGGCGTTTTCGACCGCGCAGCGGCGGAGTTTCGATCCCGGAAGCTGCTCTGAAGGAGGCCAAGCGGCGCGCCCATGAGGTTCGTGACCGCATCGCGTTTGCCGGCCGCACGTTGCATAGGTGGTCCGGCGGCAACCTGGCTTCCGACACGCAAGCCCTTGCTGATGCCGTCGCTGGCGCCACGAAGGACCTCTATCGCGTCGACAAAACACTGGTGCGGGTGGTGAAGTCCGAAGGTCGTAGCCGAACGAACCCGCAAGAATTATGGTTACGGAGGCGCGGCCGAACGATCTCGATCTGCTCGCGACTGGCAGGCCATCGGCTGATGCCCGTTCCTCCCACGGATACCGAGGCGCTCCGTGAGCTCATTGCGGACAACATTGCGGCGGAATTCACCAAGGACAAGGCCGGTAGCGATAAGGACAAGGCGGGTGGCGATGCGCCGGCAAGGACAAGGCCGGCCGCGATGCCGCACCGGCCAAGCGCATCGGGTCTTTCGGCTTCAAAGCGGCGTCAAAAATCCATATCGAACCTGACGCAGGAGTTCTCAAGGACCTGCTCAAACGCGAGCTACCTTCCCGCGTGCCAGAAATCAATGGTGTTGTCACCGCCCCTGTCATGCCGGACCTGCCGCGCTCGACGCAGCCCGACGATCTCCTTCGACCCGACGCCGATCGGATCCTCACCCAGCCTGGCTTTGACCCGGCGAGCGGTCTCTACATGTCTCCGGTCGGCGACATAGTTCCGGTTCCAGAAACACCGACACGCGGTGACGTCGCCGCTGCACCGCGCTCATCCTCGAACCGCTGGCGGACTTCCCGTTTATGTCGCCCGGCGGGGGCCTTGACGCCAACGTCAGCCGGAGCGCCGTGCTGTATGCCATGATGCTTGCCCCCAACCGCCGTGCGTTGTCCATTGCACCCGGTCTTGCCATCGGTTCCCACGGCGAGGGCATGTCGAGTGGAAAGACGCTACTAGGCGAGGTCGTATGCACGTTGGCGACGGCGACATCCCCCGGCCTGTCTCACTCAGCCCAAACTTTACGGAACAGCGTAAGGAAGTCACCACATACTTCCTTGAAGGAGACGGCGCCCTATTCCTCGACAACGTGCCTAACGGCACGCGTTTCGATAGTGCCTGTCTCGCCTCGGCCATGACGTCATCGCGGTTTAAGGGCCGTCTGCTCGGCGCCAACAAGGAGGTCGAGTGCAGCACCGGGTGATGATCTCGCGACCGGCAACGCCATAAATCTCGCGGGCGACCTCGCGTCGCGCTTTCTGTTTGCGCGGCTCGATACCGGTATGGAACGACCCGAAGACAGGAGCGCCTCGACATATAAAATTCCTGACCTACGCGGGTTCGTTGTCGACAACCGTCAGCGGATGAAGACGATGC
>CAWFVZ010000028.1:0-49150 GCA_963819355.1 uncultured Alphaproteobacteria bacterium
AAGACTTTCCTCGCACTGATCACGGCGCTGCTCTCGCGCCGCTTCTGCAGCTGATCTGAAATTGCCAGCCGGACGTCCGAAAGTTCGTCCCCGGGGTCTCGCGTGCGGTCTGGTATTTGCCACGATCATCAGGCTAGGGTCCGGCCGAAATTCGTCGCGGCGGGGGTGAGCAGCATTCTCCACGAATTCCTATCGAGTATTTGACCGGCGGCTTCCACGGGAGCGGGCCTGGCTCGCCTCGGCGGTGGTCCTGGCAGTTTGCGCGGTCCTGGGCGTTGGCTTGGGTATGGGGGCCCGGGCGGCGAGCTTCCAGACACTTGAAATTGCCACCAAGTCCGGCGTGCAGGTTTTTTCGGTCGAGATGGCGACCACCCAAGAAGAAAAAACCACCGGCCTGATGTATCGCAAGGAGATGGCGGACGGGAAGGGGATGATCCGCCTCAACCCGCCATATACGCGGGCTGAGGCGGTTTCGGCGCTAAAAGGCGCCGCTGGTCCTCGCGGCGCGCAGCGCCAGGAAGAGGATCACGCCGCAGCTGACGGCCATGATGCCCATCTCGCGGCGGACGATCGCCAGGGCGATCTCCTGCTGGGCGTCGGCGGGGAGGGCCTCGAAGTCGACGTCGCCGAGCTCGCGCTCGGCGGCGCCGGTGCGGGCGGCCTCGGCGATCAGCGAGACGACGAGGGGAAGGATCCCGTAGAGGTAGTGGAGGCTGTCGTCCGGTTTGTGGCCGGTGAAGACGAGCAGGCCGCCCAGCATCACCTGGAGGAAGACCGCGACCTGGGCGGCGCGCAGCAGCACCAGAAGGGGACCGAGGAGCGATCGCGGAGCCAGGCGATGCCGCCGAGGGCGAAGGCGACGAGGTTGAGCAGGATGACGGCGCAACCGACGACGAGGTGAACGACCACCACGGATCTATTTCCTCCCAAGAGGGTCGGGATTCGGCTTGCTGATGCGGAAAAGCACTATGTAGCAACTTGTTACAAGGTCGGTATATAACTCGTCGTGCGGCGGTGAGCGGCGGCGACTGGCGCCCCGCAGACGGCCCGCACAACTCCGATCTACCAGTGCTGAAGAGCTACCTGCCGGTCCTCGTCTTTGCCGGCCTCGGCGTCACCGTTGGGGGGGCTTTCGCAATGCTCAACCGGGTGATCGGGCCGAAGCGCCCGAAGCGGCCGACGGCGCAAGCCTACGCCAGTCCGAGCCGTACGAGTGCGGGCTCCCGTCGAGCCTCGCACGGCTTCCGCTTCGGGGTCAGCTTCTACATGATCGCGATGCTCTTCATCCTCTTCGACATCGAGGTCGTCTTCCTCTATCCGGTCGGCGTCCTCGTGCAGGCGACCAAGAGCGTCTTCGTCCTGGTGGAGATGGTCATCTTCGTCGCGCTGCTGCTCGTCGCCCTGGTCTTCGTCTGGCGCGAGGGGCGCTCGATTGGAAGTAGAGCGGGAGAGCCGCTGCGCGCACGCCAGCTGCGCGCCCGCGACCTGCTGCGCGGCGACCTCGAGGGCGAGGACCTCGAGCAGTACGTCGAGGAGACGGCTCCTGACGACCACCTCGAGAAGGTGCTCAACTGGGGCGCGGGCCAACGCGATCTTCCCGCTGACCTTCGGCCTCGCCTGCTGCGCGATCGAGCATGATCTCGCTGGTCACCTCGCGCTACGACATCGCCCGCTTCGGCGCCGAGGCGTTCCGGGCCACGCCGCGCCAGGCGGATCTGTCGATCCTCTCGGGCCGGGTCTCGATCAAGATGGCGCCGGTCGTCCGCCGCGTCTACGACCAGATGCTGGAGCCGAAGTGGGTGATCGCGATGGGCGCGTGCTCGTCGTCGCGGCGGCATGTTCGCCAACTACGCCGTGGTCCAGGGCGCCGACAAGTTCATGCCGGTCGACATCCACGTCCCCGGCTGCCCGCCGCGGCCGGAGGCGGTCCTCTACGGCTTCAACAAGCTGCAGCGGCTGGTCCGGGCAACCCCGACCTGGGCTGGCGCCAGCGCTACAACGCCGACGGGCACCGAGGAGTGGGCCCGCGGCGAGCCGCGGCGAGCCGACTCCCGAGGCGCTCGAGCGCGGCCGAGGCCTACCAGGCCGCCACGGGAGCTGCTCCGATGCCTGACGCCCCCGGCCTCGAGCTGATCGCCCAGGGAGATCGAGGAGGCGCACCAGGGAACCGTCATCGAGACCTCCTTCGAGCACGGCACGCGCCACGCTGATCGTCGACCCGAGCGCGTCCTCGCACGCGCTCGCCTGGCTGCGCGACACGCCCGGGCAGGGCTACCGCTTCCTCTCGAGCCTGCACGCCGCCGACTACCTGCCGGCCGCCCCGCGCTTCGCGGTCCACTACGAGCTGCTCAACCGCGAGCGGGTGGAGCGCATCAGCGTCAAGGCGCTGCTGGCCGACCCGCGCGGCGACGAACGGCGCTGCGCGAGAAGCTGCCCGAGCTCGACTCCTGCGTCGCCCTCTTCCCGACGGCCGAGTTCCAGGAGCGCGAGGCCTACGACTTCTTCGGCATCGTCTTCCGCGGCCACCCCGATCTGCGCCGGATCCTGATGCCCGAGGACTACGTCGGCTGGCCGCAGCGCCGCGACTTCCCGATCGGCGGCGAGCCCGTCACTCTTCACCCACAACGAGATCGAAGCCCAGTGGTTCGAGTGATGGCCGACGACGCTCAGGACGAGCGGACATCACGAGCGGGCGTCGATCCCGAGGACCCTCGGCGCGGACGCCTCGGAGTCGCCGAGCGCGAGCTCGAGGCCCGGCCTCGAGCCGAGCAGGAGGTCCTGACGATCAACATGGGGCCGCACCACCCCGCCACTCACGGGGTGCTGCGGCTGATCGTGACCCTCCAGGGCGAGCGGGTGATCGACCTGAAGCCGGTGATGGGCTACCTCCACACCGGGATCGAGAAGTCCTGCGAGGACAAGAGCTACTGGAAGGTCATCCCCTTCGTCGAGCGGATGGACTACCTCTCCTACTTCTTCCAGATGGAGGCCTTCTGCGGCTGCGTCGAGCGGCTGGTCGAGCTGGAGATCCCGCCGCGCGCCAAGTACCTGCGGGTGATCTCCACATGGAGCTCGACCGGATCCATGTCCCACCTGGTCTGGCTGGGCACGACGGCGCTCGACCTCGGCGCGATCTCGATGCTCTGGTACTGCTTCCGCGAGCGCGACACGATCCTCGACCTCTTCGAGATGTCGTCCGGCCAGCGGATGCACACCCGCTACTTCCAGGTCGGCGGGGTCTTCGAGGACATCCCGGTCGGCTTCGAGCAGAAGGTGCGCGAGTTCTGTCGCGGACATGCCGGTCCGGGTCGACCAGTACGAGGCGCTGCTCGACCGCAACGAGATCTTCCTGCGCGCGGACCAAGAACGTCGGGATCGTCTCCCGCGAGCGCCTGCTGGAGCTGGGCGTGACCGGGCCGCTGCTGCGCGCCGCGGGCGAGCCCTGGGACCTGCGCAAGGCCTCGACCTACCTCGCCTACGGCGACTTCGACTTCAAGATCCCGGTCGGGACGATCGGCGACGGCTACGACCGCTATCGGGTGCGGCGTCGCAGGAGATGCGCGAGTCGGTGCGGATCATCGAGCAGGCGCTCGACGGCCTGCCCGAGGGCCCGTGGATCGCCGACGACCGCAAGTACGTGCTGCCGCCTCGCGAGGAGCTCTCCACCTCGATGGAGGCGCTGATCCACCACTTCAAGCTGGTCACCGAGGGCTACCGGGTGCCGCCGGGCGAGCTCTACTACGCGATCGAGAGCCCGCGCGGCGAGCTCGGCTGCTTCGTCCTCGCCGACGGCTCGTCGAAGCCCGCCCGCGTCCACTTCCGCGACCCCTCGTTCGTCAACCTGCAGTCCTTCCGCGACATGTCGGTCGGCGGCTGATCGCCGACCTGATCCAGAACCTGGGCATGCTCGACCCGATCATCGGGGGGGTCGACCGGTGAGCCCGCTGTCGACGGCGCCCGGGACCGTCGATCCCGAGCCATGCCGGTCGACCCGGCGCCGTCACCGAGCGGACGGCGTCGCCGGAGCCGCACGCCCGAGGGCGAGGTCCCGCGAGCTGCACGAGGTCGACTGCCCGGCCGGAGCCTGCGCGAGCGGATCGAAGGAGCTGCGATGAGATCCGCTACCCGCGACCGCAAAGCTCGGCGTCGATGCCGGCGCTCTGGGCGGTCCAGCGCCGCTACGGCTGGTGCACGCCCGAGGGCATCCGCCAGGCGGCCGCGGTGATGGGCGTGACGCCCGGCCTACCTGGAGTCGGTGGCGAGCTTCTACGACCTCTTCCGGCCGACCCGGCGGCGAGCACCAGGTCGCTCGTCTGCACCAACATCAGCTGCTGGCTGCGCGGCGGCGACGAGCTGCTCGAGGCCTTCAAGGCCGCCGCCGGCGAGGACGACGAGCGCTTCTTCGTCAGCGGCTTCGAGTGCCTCGGCGCCTGCGACATCGCGCCGATGGCCTCGATCGACGAGCGCTACTTCGGCCCGCTCACGAGGCGGCCGAGGCGCGGACCGCGATCGAGCAGCTGCGCGCCGGCGCCGAGGTGCTGCCCGAGAAGGCCTCGAGGACCGCAAGCCGCCGGGGGCCGCCGACGCCGAAGGAGGTCGAGGGCTGATGGCCGCCCAGGAGACGCGGATGCTCTTCCGCAAATCGACGAGACCCGGCGCTGCGCCTCGATCGACGACCTACCGGAGGCTCGGCGGCTACGCGATCGCTGGAGAAGGCCTACAAGGAGATGACGCCGGAGGAGGTCCTCAAGGAGCTCGAGGACTCGGGCCTGCGCGGCCGCGGCGGCGCCGGCTTCTCGATGGGCAAGAAGGCCTCCTTCCTGCCGCGCGGCGACATGGACAAGTACCTCTGCTGCAACGCCGACGAGTCCGAGCCGGGCGCCTTCAAGGACCGCGAGCTGATGCAGAAGAACCCGCACCAGCTGATCGAGGGGATCGCGATCGCCGCGCGCGCCGCCGGCGCCGACCGCTGCTTCATCTTCATCCGCGGCGAGTACGACCTGCAGGCCGACATCCTCGACGCGGCGGTCGACGAGGCCTACGAGGCGGGCTTCCTCGGCGAGGACGTGCTCGGCACCGGCGAGCAGGTCGAGCTGGTCGTCCACCGCGGCGCCGGCGCCTACATCTGCGGCGAGGAGACGGCGCTGCTCGACTCGCTCGAGGGCAAGCGCGGCAACCCGCGCCTGAAGCCGCCCTTCCCGGCGGTGCAGGGCCTCTACGACGGGCCGACCCTGATCAACAACGTCGAGACGCTCTCCAACGTGCCCCACATCGTCGCCAACGGGCGCCGACTGGTTCAAGAGCTTCGGCACCGAGCAGTCGCCCGGGACCAAGGTCGTCTCGGTCTCCGGCGGCGTGCAGCGGCCCGGCAACTACGAGGTCGAGCTCGGGATCCCGACCCGCGAGCTGATCAGGAGCTGGCCGGCGGCCCGCTGCGAGGGCCGCGAGATCAAGGGCTTCTTCCCCGGCGGCTCCTCCTCGCCGGTGCTCACCGCCGAGGAAGGCCTCGACCTGCCCTACAGCTTCGAGGCGATGGCCGAGGCCGGCTCGATGCTCGGCTCGGGCTCGATCATCGTCTTCGACGACACGCGTCTCGATCCCGCAGCTGGCGCTGCGCACGGCGCGCTTCTACCACCACGAGTCCTGCGGCAAGTGCACTCCCTGCCGCGAGGGCACCAACTGGACGGTGAAGATGCTCGAGCGGATGATCCGCGGCGAGGCGACGCCGATCGACCTCGACACCGTCGCCTCGGTGCAGGACGAACATCATCGGCAACTGCCTCTGCGTGCTCGGCGACTCGATGGCGATGCCGGTCGGGGCGATGGTGCAGAAGTTCCGCGACGAGTTCGAGGAGGCGATCGCGCGCGAGCGCAGGCGCCGCTCGGACGAGCGGCTCCCCGTCGTCCAGGGCACGCCCGTGACTCGGGAGCAGCGACATGAGCGGCAAAGCCAGGTCACGCTGGTCGTCGACGGCCGCGAGGTGACCGCGCCCGAGGGCGACGATGCTCGTCGACGCCGCCAAGCAGGGCGACGTCGAGATCCCGGTCTTCTGTTACGAGCCGAAGCTCGGCGAGCCGGTCGGCGCCTGCCGCATGTGCCTGGTCGAGATCGAGGGGATGCCGAAGCTGCAGACCGCCTGCTCGACCCCGGTCCGCGACGGCATGGTCGTCTACACGCAGACCGACCGGGTCAAGGAGGCGCAGAACGCGGTGGTCGAGTTCCTGCTCGTCAACCACCCGCTCGACTGCCCGGTCTGCGACAAGGGCGGCGAGTGCCCGCTGCAGGACATCGCGATGGGCTGGGGCCCGGGCAAGAGCCGGTTGACCGACCCCAAGCGCCACTTCCAGAAGCCGATCGAGCTCTCGCCGCTGGTCGCGATCGACCGCGAGCGCTGCATCCTCTGCTACCGCTGCGTCCGCTTCAGCCAGGAGGTCGCCGAGGACGAGCAGCTGCAGCTGCTCGAGCGCGGCGACCGGACCTTCGTCGGCACCTTCGACGAGCGGCCCTACATCGCGCCCTTCCACGGCAACATCATCGAGCTCTGCCCGGTCGGGGCGCTGACCTCCTACACCTACCGCTTCCGCGCCCGGCCCTGGGACATCGAGCAGGCCGGCTCGGTCTGCACGCTCTGCCCGAGCCAGTGCAACGTCAGCTTCACCGTCCGCGACGAGCGGGTGCTGCGGGTGATCGCCCGCGACAACGCCGAGGTCGACGACGGCTGGCTCTGCGACAAGGGCCGCTTCGGCTTCCAGATGTTCGACCCGACGGAGCGGATCACGCGGCCGATGGTCCGCGCCGGCGACGGCAGCCTCGAGCCCGATCGGCTGGGACGAGGCGGTCGCCAAGGCCGCCGACGGCGCTGCGGCACGGCGGCGCGCAGACGCGCCGCGATCGTCGGCGGCGCCTCCAACGAGGAGGGCTGGCTGGTCCAGCGGATCATGCGCGAGGCGCTGGGCTCGCCGCACATCGACTCGCGCCCCTCCCGGCGGACCCGGCCGCGAGGCGCTCGTGCGAGCTCTCCCGGCCCGAGACTCGGCGCCCGGGTCGCGCGACCTCGACAACGCCGACGCGATCCTCGTCGTCGGCACCGACCCCCTGCACGAGATGCCGATCCTCGACCTGCGGATCCGCAAGGCGGTCCGCCGCAACGGCGCCAAGCTGGCGGTGGCCTCCGAGCGGCCGACCGCCCTCGACGGCGGCGCCGAGGCGGTCGGCCCGCTACGCGCCAGGCGAGGCCGGCCGCCTTCCTCGCCGCGCTGGCCGGCGGCCTCGGCGCCGAGGCTACGACGACGACGGCCGTTCGGACGACGCCGACGCGATCGCCGAGACGCTGCGCGACGCCGCGACCAGTGTCGATCATCTGGGGCGAGCGGCATCGGGCGCGAGCCCGACGCCGCGATCGCGGCCCTGCTCGACCTGGCGCCGCGCTGGACATGCCGAGCACCGACGGCTCGGGCCTGCTCGAGGTCCCCGAGGTCGCAACACCCGCGGCCTGCGCGAGGTCGGCTGCCTGCCCGACGCCGGCCCGGGCCTGGGCTCGCGAGCCCATCGAGCCGGGGCACGGGCTCATGGCAGCGACCGAAGAGATCAGGAGCGGCCTGCGGGCCGGACGAGCTCGGGCGATCGTTCTCTTCGGCGTCGACCCGGTGCGCGACTTCCCGGACACCGAGGCCTGGCGCAAGGCGCTCGCCGCCGCCGACTTCGTCGTCGCCTTCTCCACCTTCGAGACCGCGACCACCGCGATGGCCGACATCGTCTTCCCGCTCGAGACCCACGCCGAGAAGGACGGCACCGTCACCCATCCCGATGGCCGCCTCCAGCGCGTCCGCCCCAGCGCCCGCGCCCCGGCGGCATCGATCCCGGCTGGCGGCTTCCTCGCCGCGCTGTCGCTGAGCTCTGGGCCACGACACCGGCGTCGACGTCCCAGCCGACGCCTTCGCACGCCCTCGCCGCAGAGGTCCCCTTCTACGCTGGGATCACCGACGAGGAGATCGGCGGCGCGGCATGCGCTGGCAGGAGACCGCCAGCTCGCGCAAACGTGCCTGAGCCGACTGAGGCGCCCGAGGTCGGCGTCCTCAAAACACTCCAGCGAGGCTCCCGCCGAGCGTTTTGAGGACCCGGCCCCGAGGCGCCCTAGCCCTCGGCACCTACCGCGACCTCTGGGCCGGGGCCGTCACCGAGCTGAAACCCGCCCCTGCGCTTCCTGATACCGAAGCAGAAGCTCGAACTGTCCGTCGCTGATGCCGAGCCGCCTCGGCCTGCGACCGGCGACGAGGTCACGGTCTCGCCAGAACGGTACAGCGTCGACGCGCCAAGGTCGACGATCCGGAGCGCGTCGCCGAGGGCGCCTGCCTTCCTGATCGAGGGCATCGACGACGGCAACGCCAACGCCCTGCTCAACGGCAGTCCTGTCTCCGTCCAGATCGAGAAGATCGACCGCCGAGTGATCCTACCCTCGCCGACACTCAACTTCGTCGAAGCCACCTGGGTCATGGTGGTCAAGATCCTGGTCATCTTCGCTCGTCATCTTCGGCATCCTGCCGCTGCTGACGGTGCTCGAGCGCAAGCTGATCGGCCGTTTCCAGCACCGCTACGGGCCCAACCGGGTCGGCCCGTCGGCCTGCTGCAGCCGCTCGCCGACGTCGGCAAGCTGCTCTCCAAGGAGGCCTTCCGCCCGGCCAACGCGATCGCGCACCCTCTTCATCCTCGGCCCGCTGCTCGCCGGTCTTCTCCGGCGTTCTCGCCCTGGCGATCATCCCCTTGGGCAACGTCCAGGACGGCGTCGGCCTCTACGGGATCGACGTGCCGATCGGCATCCTCTACTTCTTCGCCTTCGGCTCGATCGCCTTCTACGGCGCTGCTGCTCGGCGGCTGGTCCTCGGGCTCTAAGTACAGCCTGCTCGGGGCGATGCGCTCGCGCCGCGCAGCTGATCTCCTACGAGGTCTCGATGGGCCTGGCGCTGCTCGGCGTGATCATGATGAGCGGCTCGCTCTCGCTGGTCGACGTCGTCGAGGCCCAGGGCACGATCTGGTTCATCATTCCCCAGTTCGTCGGCTTCCTGATCTTCATGCTGGCCGGCTTCGCCGAGACCAATCGCACCCCGTTCGACATGCCTGAGGCCGACGCCGAGCTGGTGCAGGGCTTCATGACCGAGTACGGCGGCATGCGCTTCGGCAGCTTCCTGCTGGTCGAATACATGGAGATCCTCGTCGTCTGCGGCGTCGCCGTGGCGATGTTCCTCGGCGGCTGGATGGGGCCCGGCCCGAGCTGGCTCGACCCGATCTGGATGCTGGCCAAGATGCTCGGCCTGGTACTGCTCTTCATCTGGGTGCGGGCGACGCTGCCCCGCCTGCGCTACGACCAGCTGATGAGCCTCGGCTGGAAGGTGCTGCTGCCGCTGGCGACGCTGAATGTCCTGGTCACCGCGGTCCTGGTGGTGACGACGTGAGCGGCGAGTTCCCCTACCTCAAAGACGACAGCGTGGTCGAGGTCCAGCGCGGACCCGAGCCGGGCGGCGTCGGCGGCGCCTACCGCGCCTTCGGCGAGACCCTGCGCGGGCTGAAGACGACGATGGCGCGACTGATCGAGGGGCCGATGACGATCGAGTACCCCGAGGAGAAGACGCCCGTCTACCCGCGCTTCCGCGGCCGCCACAAGCTGCACAAGTTCGAGGACACCGGGCTCGAGAAGTGCGTCGGCTGCTCGCTCTGCGCCGCCGCCTGCCCGGCCGACTGCATCCGCGTCGTCGCCGCCGAGAACATCCCCGGCGAACGGGTCTCGGCCGGCGAGCGCTTCGCCGCGATCTACGAGATCAACCTCTCGCGCTGCATCTTCTGCGGCTACTGCGAGATCGCCTGCCCCTTCGACGCGATCACGATGGGCCACGACTACGAGATGGCCGACTACGACCGCACCGACCTGATCTTCACCAAGGAGATGCTGCTCGCCGAGTCGATCGAGCGCACTCCGCTGCGGGCAGAGGGCGAGTAAGTGGAAGCGGTCCTCTTCTTCCTGGCGGCGATCGGCGCCCTCGGCGGCGCGGTCGGCGTCGTCGCCATGCGCAACCCCTTCTACGGCGTTCTCGCCCTGATCGTCCACCTCTTCTCGCTGGCGGTCCTCTTCCTGCTGCTCACCTCGGCCTTCGTCGCCGCCGCCCAGGTGGTCGTCTACGCCGGCGCCGTGATGGTCCTCTACGTCTTCGTGGTCGCCTACGTAGGCGGCGACACCGAGTCCGCCTGGGAGCCAATCCCCGGCCAGCGCTTCCTGGCCCCGCTACTAGGAGCCGCTCTCTTCATCGAGCTCTCAGTCGCCGTGCTCGCCTCCTCACTGCTCGCCCTCGGGACCCACGGCCCCGACGTCAACCCCGGCTTCGGCGACCCGGCCGCAATCGGCCGCTTGCTCCTCGAACGCTTCCTGATCCCCTTCGAGGCCTCCTCAATCCTGCTGCTGCTAGCCGCCGTCGGCGCCGTCGTTCTCGCCGGTCGCCGCGGACCGTCAAAGGGCGTCGCGTCATGAACATCGAGTGGTACATCGTCCTCTCCAGCCTGCTCTTCGCAGTAGGAGCGATGGGAATCCTGATCAGGCGCAGCCCCGTAGTCATCCTGCTGTGCCTCGAGCTGATGCTCAACGCCGGCAACCTAGCCCTGGTCGCCTTCAGCCGTATGGTCGGCAATCAACAGGGCCAGGTCTTCGCGATCGTCGTCATGGTCGTCGCCGCCTGCGAGGTCGTCGTCGGCCTCGGCCTGATCGTCGCGATCTTCCGTCGCAAGCTGCCGCTGGACGTCGACGCGCTCAGGGAGCTGCGCGGATGAGCGCCACATCCTGGGCCTGGCTGGTCCTGCTCTTCCCGCTGTCGGGCTCGATCGCGATCGCGATCGGCTTCAAGGTGCTGCCGGCCAAGGCTGCCGGCGCGATCGGCACGCTGGCGATCGGCCTCGCCTTCGCCTGCGGCATCGGCGCCCTGCTCTGCCTGCTGGGCGAATCGCCCGACGCGCGCCACCACGCCTCGGCGCTCTGGGACTACGCCAGCGTCGCCGGGCTCGACATCAAGCTCGGCATCTTCGTCGACCCGCTCTCGGTCTTCATGGTCCTGATCGTCACCGGCGTCTCGACCTTGATCCACCTCTACTCGTTCGGCTACATGCAGTCAGACGAGGGCTACCACCGCTTCTTCAGCTACCTCAACTTCTTCGTCTTCTCGATGCTGCTGCTCGTCCTCGCCGGCAACTTCGTCCTGCTGATCGTCGGCTGGGCCTTCGTCGGCTTCGCCTCCTACGCGTTGATCAGCTTCTGGTACCGGCGCGCCACCGCGACCAGGGCCGGGATGAAGGCCTTCGTGATCAACGTCGTCGGCGATATCGGACTCGTGCTCGCCGCCTTCCTGATCTTCCGCGAACTGGGCACCTTCGAATACAGCGAGGTCTTCGCCAAGGCGCCCCAGGTCTTCCACACCAATGAGTGGACGGTGACGGCGATCTGCCTGCTGCTCCTCGTCGGCGCCTTCGCCAAGTCGGCGCAGCTGCCCTTCCACACCTGGCTGCCCGACGCGATGGAGGGCCCGACCCCGGTCTCCTCGCTGATCCACGCCGCGACCATGGTCACCGCCGGCGTCTACCTGATCGCCCGCACCCACGTGCTCTTCGTCCTCGCCCCCACCGCCGCTGACATCGCCGCCTTCGTCGGCCTGGCGACGCTCCTGATCGCCGGCACGATCGCCCTGGTGATGACCGACCTGAAGCGGGCGATCGCCTACTCGACGATGAGCCAGATCGGCTACATGATCATGGGCGTCTCGATCGGCGCCTACAGCGCCGGCATGTTCCACCTAATGACCCACGCCTTCTTCAAGGCGCTGCTCTTCATGGCGGCCGGCTCGATCATCGCCGCGATGGCCAACAACCAGAACATCGACGACATGAAGGGCTTCGGCAAGGCGATGCGCTTCACCTCGATCACGATGGTCTGCGGTGGCCTCGCCCTCGCCGCCTTCCCCGGCACCTCGGGCTTCTTCTCCAAGGACGAGATCCTCGCCTACGCCACCGCGCGCGGCGGGATGTACGAGATCTTCACCGTGCTCGGCTACTTCGGCGCCCTGCTGACCGCGATCTACACCTTCCGCCTGATCTTCCGCGTGCTGCCGGGCAAGCCCTGCGCCGAGGCTCAGGAGCTGATCGACACAGGCCACGTCCACCACGCGCACCCCTTCAACCCGGCGACGGGCGAAGAGGAGGACACGGAGGTCGGCTTCCCCGGCGCCGATCACCACATCGCCGAGCAGTCCTGGCCGATGCGGGTGGCGATGGGCGTGCTCGCCTTCCTGGCCCTGTTCGCCGGCCTGGTCCAGGTGCCGGGCGTGGACGAGACGGTCACCAAGTTCCTCGACCCGGTCTTCGCCGACTCGCCGCTGGCCGCGATCCATCCCTCAGTCGGCGGCCTCCTGGACCGGCCTGGCGATCGGTGCGGCGATCTCGCTGGTCGGCATCGGCATCGCCTACTTCCTCTACGTGGCGCGGCCGGAGACCCCCGCTGTCCTGCAAAAGCGCTTCGGCGCCCTGCACACCTTCCTCTACAACAAGTGGTACTTCGACGAGGCAATCGACTTCTTGATCGTGCGCCCGGCGCTGGCGATCGGCCGCTTCGCCAACCGCACCTTCGAGCGCCTCGTCGTCGACGGCCTCGTCAGCGGCACCGAGGACGTCGTCGGCGGCAGCGGCCGCGTTGTCCGCGTCGTGCAGAGCGGCTTCGTGCGCAGCTACGCGCTGCTGCTGCTGGTCGGCTTTGCCGGCCTCGCCCTCTACTTCCTGCTCTCCAGCTCATGATCAACGTACTGCTCTGGACACCGCTCGCCTTCGGCCTCGTCGGGCTCTTCATGCCGCGCCGCCAGGCTGGCTGGTGGGCGGTTCTGGGCACGACGGTCACGCTCGGCCTCGCGATCGCGATGGTCGCTCGGCTTCAACTCGAGCGCCGGCCTGCAGGACACCGTTGACGTCAACTGGATCCCCGGCCTCGGCGTCCACTACAGCCTCGGCGTCGACGGGCTCAACGTCTTCCTCGTCCTGCTCACCGCCGTCCTCTGGATGGGCGGAACCACCTTCGCCGCCCTCCGCGAGCAGGAGCGCCCGCATCTCTTCTTCCTGATGATGCTGCTCGGCGAGACCGCGACGCTGGGCTCGTTCCTCGCCCAGGACCTGCTGCTCTTCGTCCTCTTCTTCGACCTGATGCTGGTGCCGTTCTACTTCCTCTTCGGCGCCTGGGGGACGGACCGCGAGGATGGCCCGAGCGCCGCGGCGGCGACGCTGAAGATGATCGTCTACACGCTGATCGGCTCGCTGCTGATGCTGGTGGCGGCGATCGCCACGGCGATCATCTCGGCGCAGGACGGCGGCCACCTCACCTTCTCGATCGCCGAACTGGCCAAGCACCCGATCAGCGAAGGCAGTCAGCGCTGGATCTTCTGGTTCTTCGCCGCCGCCTTCCTGGTCAAGATGCCCGCCTTCCTCCTGCACGGCTGGATGCCAGATGCCTACCGCGCCGCTCCGCTGCCGGCGCTGGTGGTCTTCTCCGGCGTGCTGGCCAAGGTCGGCGCCTACGGCTTCCTGCGCGTCGTGCTGCCGCTCTTCCCGGCGGCGACGGTCGAATTCCAGACCGTGATCCTGGTCATCGCCCTGGCCTCGATTCTCTACGGCTCAGTACGGCCGTGGTTTCCTGGATCATCGGGCGGTCGACCGGCGCATCGAGGAGGTCGGCGAGGCGCTGCATGGTCCAGTCCGAGGCGGTCATGCCGCCGTCGACGCGGAGCACGATGTTGGCGGCCTTGGCGTCGGGCCAGTCGGCGCGCATCGCGGCCCAGAGGTCACAGGTCTGGTAGCAGACGCTTTCGAGCGCGGCATGCGCGAGCTCGGCGGGGCCGGTGTTGCGGGTCAGGCCGAACAGCGCGCCGCGCACGCGCGGATTCCAGTAGGGCGCGCCGAGGCCGACGAAGGCCGGCACCAGATAGACGCTCTGCGTGGAGTCGGATTTGTCGGCCAGCGGGCCGGTCTCGCTGGCCTGCTTGATGATGCCGAGCCCGTCGCGCAGCCATTGCACCGCGGAGCCGGCGACGAAGATCGAGCCTTCGAGCGCGTAGGTGCGTTTGCCCGCGAGCTGATAGGCGATGGTGGTGAGCAGCTTGTTCTTCGAGGCGACCGGCGTCGTGCCGGTGTTGAGCAGCGCAAAGCAGCCGGTGCCGTAGGTCGACTTGATCATGCCGGGCGCGAAGCAGGCCTGGCCGATGGTCGCGGCCTGCTGGTCGCCGGCGATGCCGGAGATCGCGATCGCGCCGCCGAACAGTCGGGCACGCTGTCGCCGAATTTGGCGGAGGAATCCTTCACCTCCGGCAGCATCGAGCGCGGCACGCGCAGGATCTTCAGCAGCTCGTCGTCCCACTCGCCGGTGTGGATGTTGAACAGCAGCGTGCGCGAGGCGTTGGTGGCGTCGGTCGCATGCACCTTGCCGCCGGTCAGCCGCCACAGCAGGTAGCAATCGACGGTGCCGAACAGCAGTTCGCCGCGCTCGGCGCGCTCGCGCGCGCCGGGGACGTGATCGAGAATCCAGGCGACCTTGGTGCCGGAGAAATAGGGATCGATGATCAGGCCGGTCTTGGCCGAGATCGCCGGCTCGTGGCCTTCGGCCTTCAGTCTGGCGCAGATATCGGCGGTGCGGCGGTCCTGCCAGACGATGGCGCGATGCACGGCCTGCCCGGTGGCGCGGTCCCACACCACGGTGGTCTCGCGCTGGTTGGTGATGCCGATCGCGGCGATGTCCTTTGCGCGTGAGGCCGGCCTTCTCCAGCGCCTCGCGGCAGACGGCGATGGTCGAGGTCCAGATGTCCTCCGGCTCGTGCTCGACCCAGCCGGAGGCCGGAAAATGCTGCGGGAATTCCTGCTGCGCCGTGGCGGCGATCGAGATGTCGCTGCGGAACACGATGGCGCGCGAGGACGTGGTGCCCTGATCGATGGCGAGCACAAAGGACATGGCGTTGCTTCCCGGAAGGGTTGTTGTGTTGCGGCAAAGACAAGCGGATTGGGAGGCGAGGTCAATATCGCGGCGTCGTCGCTTCTCCCCGTCCCGCCTGCGAGGCGGGACGCAGTAGCGGCGGCTCGCGATAAGTGTCGTAGGCGGAACTGCGTCACCCCGTCGCTTAGCGAAGCGACTCTCGCGTATCCGCCCCCGCCCAGCTGGCTCGCGGACGACGAGGGGAGAGGGAAAGAAAGAGCTACGCCGACGCGGTCGTCACGCCGCCGTCGACCACGATGGTCTGGCCGGTCATGAAGGTCGAGGCATCCGAGGCGAGATAGGCCACCGC
The DNA here is from genome assembly GCA_963819355.1 of uncultured Alphaproteobacteria bacterium. Lineage (GTDB taxonomy): Bacteria > Pseudomonadota > Alphaproteobacteria > Rhizobiales > Xanthobacteraceae > Bradyrhizobium. Next base: position 15,346 of record CAWFVZ010000028.1, read on the forward strand.
GCCGGCGATTTCGTCGGGCTCGCCGATCCGGCGCAGCGGCGTGGTGGCGCAGCGGCGCTTCAGGCTTTCCTCGTCTTCCCACAGCGCGCGGGCGAAATCGGTTTTGACCAGGCCCGGCGCGACGCAATTGACGCGGACGCCCTTCGGGCCCCATTCGCCGGCGAGGCTGCGGCACAGCGAGAAATCCGCGGCCTTGGAAATGCCGTAGGCGCCGATCACGGTCGAGCCGCGCAGGCCGCCGATCGAGGAGATGATGACGACCGAGCCGTTGCCGCGCTCGGCCATCTGCGGGATCGCCAGCGCGCAGAGCCAGATGTTGCTCTTGACGTTCGAGCCCATGATCTTGTCGAAGGCCTCGTCCTTGATGTCGAGCAGCGGGCCGTAATAGGGGTTCACCGCGGCGTTGCAGACGAGGATGTCGACCTTGCCGTAATGCTTGGTGGTGCCAGCGATCAGCGCTTCGACTTCCTCGCGGCGCGAGATGTTGCAGGGAATGACGTGGGCGTCGCCGCCCGCCTTCTTGATGCCGTCGGCGACTTCCTGGCAGGCATCCGCCTTGCGGCTGGAGATCACGACCTTGGCGCCGAGCTTTGCCAGCAACTCCGCCGAGGAGCGGCCGATGCCGCGGCTGGAGCCGGTGATGACGGCGACTTTGCCGGTGAGATCGAACGGGGTGTTTTTCATTGTTGGTTCCTCCCTGTTTTCGTTGTTCAGTCGTCATTGCCCGGCTTGACCGCGGCGATCCAGTCTTCCGAGACGCCAGACGTGAGATGCCCGGCACAGATCGCCATGACGGCATGCTGGATCCCGCGCGCTTCGCGCGCCGGAATGACGGCGATCGACTTACACCAATCCGCCCGCGTCGGTGACGCGGCGGAGGTGGTAGTCGGTGTCGCCAAAGGTGTTCTCGATCATGGTCAGCCGCTTGAAGTAGTGGCCGATCTTGGCTTCCTGGGTCATGCCGATGCCGCCGTGAAGCTGGATCGACTGCTGGCCGACGAACTTCAGGACTTGCCGATCTGCACCTTGGCGGCGGCGACCGCGGTGGCGCGCTCCTTGGCGTTGTCGAAATCGGCCGCCATGGTCGCGAACATCGACATGCTGCGGGCCTGCTCGCAGCGCGACGAACATGTCGGCGGCGCGGTGCTGCAGGGTCTGGAAGGTGCCGATCGCGACGCCGAACTGCTTTCGCGTCTTGAGATATTCGACCGTGGTCTTCAGCGATTCATCCATCGCGCCGACCGCTTCCGCGCACATCGCGGTGCGGGCCTCGTCGACCACGCGCTCGATCAGGTCAGACCGTTGTCGGGATCGCCGATCGCGGCATCAGCGCCGACCTCGACGCCGGTGAAGGTGATGTCGGCGGCGTGCAGGCCGTCCTGGGTCGGATAGCCCTTGCGGGTGACGCCCTTGGCGTTGGCCGGCACCAGGAACACGCCGATGCCGGTCTTGTCGCGCTGGCCGCCCTTGGTGCGCGCGGTCACGATCAGGGTGTCGGCGTTCTCGCCGTTGAGCACGACGAACTTTTCGCCGTCGATGACCCAGCCGCTGCCCTTCTTCTTCGCGGTGGTCGCGACGTCGAACAGGTCGTAGCGCGAGTTCTTCTCGAGCTGCGCGAAGGCAAAGGTCTTGCTGCCGTCGATGATGCCGGGAATGTGCGCGGCCTTCTGCTCGGCCGAGCCGCCATGGCGCAGGAAACCGCCGCCGATCACGACCGTCGCCAGATACGGCTCCAGCACCAGCGCCTTGCCGAGCGCTTCCATCACGATCATGGTCTCGACCGCGCCGGCGCCGAAGCCGCCGTCGGCTTCCGCGAAGGGCAGGCCGAGCAGGCCCTGCTCGGCGAGCTTGCTCCAGACGGCCTTGCTCCAGCCGCCCTTCTCCTTCTGGTACTTCTTGCGCGCATCGAAATCGTAGGAGTCGGTCAGGAGACCGTCGATGCTTTCCTTGAGAAGGCGCTGCTCCTCGGACAAATCAAAATCCATGTTCTTTACTTTCTCCGGCTAACCAAATTCTTCGTCATGCCCGGGCTTGTGCCCGGGCATCCACGTTCTATCCTTGCCTCAAGGCGTGGATGGCCGGGTCATCGCGCGAAGACGTGCTTCGGCCTCTGCCCGGCCATGACGACAGTGTGCGTTCACGTCGCTGCGGCAATTAAAGCCCCAGCACCGCCTTGGTGATGATGTTGCGCTGGATCTCGTTGGAGCCGCCGTAGATCGAAACCTTGCGGTTGTTGAAGTAGCTCGGCGCGATCTGCGCGGTCCAGTCCATGGTCTCGTTGGAGCCGTCGTCGCCATGCTCGTCGTAGGGCGCGGCGAACGGGCCGATCACTTCCATCAGAAGTTCGGTGGTGGTCTGCTGGATTTCCGAGCCCTTGATCTTGAGCACCGAGGACGCCGGGTTGGGCTTGCCCTTGCCGTGCTTGCCCTCGTCGGCGACGACGCGGAGCTGCGTCAGTTCGAGCGCCTTCAGCTCGATCTCGCAGGCCGCGAGCTTCTCGCGGAAGCCCTGGTCTTCCAGCACCGGCTTGCCGCCGGATTCGACCTTGGAGGCGAGTTCCTTGATGCGGCGCAGCCGCTCCTTGGAAACGCCGACGCGGGCGATGCCGGTGCGCTCGTTGCCGAGCAGGAATTTGGCGTAATCCCAGCCCTTGTTCTCCTCGCCGATCAGGTTCTCGACGGGCACCTCGACGTCGTCGAAGAACACCTCGTTGACCTCATGGCCGCCGTCGATGGTCTCGATCGGGCGCACGGTGACGCCCTTCGACTTCATGTCGAACACGATGAAGGAGATGCCCATCTGCTTCTTGGCGTTGTTGTCGGTGCGGCAGAGGCAGAAGATCATGTCGGCGTGCTGCGCCAGCGTGGTCCAGGTCTTCTGGCCGTTGATGATGTACTTGTCGCCCTTGCGCTCGGCCTTGGTCTTCAGGGACGCGAGGTCCGATCCGGAGCCCGGCTCGGAGAAGCCCTGGCACCACCAGTCGTCGACATTGGCGATGCGCGGCAGATACTGCTTCTTCTGCTTCTCGTTGCCGAAGGTGTAGATGACCGGGCCGACCATGCTGACGCCGAAGGCGAGCGGCGCCGGCGCCGGGTGCATCTGCAGTTCTTCGTTGAAGATGTAGTGCTGCACCGAGGTCCAGCCGGTGCCGCCATATTCCTTCGGCCAGTGCGAGACGCCCCAGCCCTTCTTGTTCAGGATGCGCCACCAGGCGACCATCTCGTCCTTGGAGAGGTGGCGGCCCTCCACCATCTTCTGCCGCGTGGCCGGCGGCACGTTGTCCTTGAAGAAGGTGCGAACCTCCTCACGAAACGCCATTTCTTCCTTGCTGAAAGCGAGATCCATCGGATCCTCCTGTGAGCGAGTTCAATTCCTGATTACGCGACGTCTTTTTTACTGGCGGCCTGCGGCGACGGCTGCTGCAGGCGCAAGTTCGTGGCGCGACAGTTTTCCGACCGGCGTGCGCGGCAATTCCTCGACGAAATCGACCGCGACCGGCAATTCGTGCTTGCCGATCTTGCCGGTGAGAAACGCGCGCAGTTCTTCGAGCGTGAACGGCTTGGCATCCGCGCGCAGCTTGATGAAGGCTTTGGCCGCCTCGCCGCGATAGTCGTCGGGGATGCCGATCACGATCACTTCCTGCACGCGACGGATGGGTGTAGATCGCCTGCTCGATCATCTGCGGATAGACGTTGAAGCCGCCGGAGATGATCATGTCCTTCTTGCGGTCGACCAGATAGAAATAGCCGTCGGCATCGACATAGCCGATATCGCCGGTGAGGAAGCGGTCGCCGACAAAGGCGTCCGCGGTTTCCTTCGGCCGGTTCCAGTAGCCTTTGGTCACGTTCGGGCCGCGAATGCGGATCTCGCCGACCTCGCCTGTCGGCATCACCTTGGTGGGATCATCGAGCGACACCACGTCCATCTCGATGCCGGGCAGCATCAGGCCGATCGAGCCCGGCTTGTCCGGACCTTCCTTGGGATGGGCGGTGCCGGGCGAGCAGGTCTCGGTCATGCCCCAGCCGCTCTTCAGCTTCATGCCGACCCGGCGCTCGAGGATCCGTGCGACCTCGACCGGCAGCGGCGCGCCGCCGGAGCCGACGCTGACCAGCGACGACAGATCGCGCTTGTCGAGATCGGGCAATGATGCGATCGCGATCCACATCGTCGGCACGCCGGGAAATGCGGTGGCGCGCTTGACCTCGATGTCGCGCATCACGGCCTCGACGTCGAAACGCTGGTGCAGCGAGATCAGATGGCCGCGGCGGATCGACGACAGCAGCACCACCGTCAGCGCGTAGATGTGAAACAGCGGCAGCACGCAGATCACGCGCTCGATCGGGTTGTTGCGCTCGGCGCGCGCCGGCTTGCCCCAGACGTCGTAGACCGACACCGCCGACGTCAGATTGCCGTGGCTGAGCATCGCGCCCTTCGGCAATCCGGTGGTGCCGCCGGTATATTGCAGCAGCGCGACGTCGTCGGCCGACATCGCAGGCCATGCGGCGGGCTTGGTCGCGCCATCGATGAACTGCCTGTAGGTGATGATCTTCGGATTGTCCGGCAGCGCCGTCTGCGGCGTGCCGACCTTGCCCCAGTGATCGTCCTCGCAGACGATCAGGCGATCGAGCAGGCCCTTGTCGAGAAATTTCAGCGCGGTCGGCAACAGCGCCGACAGGTTGCTGGTGACCAGCACGCGCGCGCCGGAATCCGAGAGCTTGTGCGACAGCGCGATCTCGCCGTCGAGCGGCGAGAGATGCACGATGCGGGCGCCGGCTTTCAGCGCGCCGAAGAAGTTGACGGGATGATCCGGCGAGTTGCCGAGGAACAGCGCGACCGAAGTGTTCTTGCCGTAGCCGGCGCGCAGGAAGGCGCTGGCCGCGGTCTCCACCAGCGCTTCCAGCTCGCTGTAGCTGATCGGCCGGTCGCGAAATTCAAGCGCCGGCCGCGACCCGAACTCGGCGGCCGCTGCCGACAACAGGTCGGGCAGCGTGCCGCGCGTGATCGTATCGTCCCAACGAACGCCTTCCGGATAGAACTGCTCTCCGGGATGGCTCATCAGGCCGCTTTCGCCTTCTCGGCCAGCGACGCGAAGGTCTTGCCTTCGGCGGCGAGACGCTTGAGCAGCGGCGACGGCTCCAGCGAGGGATCGTTGGTCTCCTTGGCGTAATAGGACAGACGATCGGCGATGTGCTTGAGGCCGACCTGGTCGGCGTAGAACATCGGGCCGCCGCGGTAGATCGGCCAGCCATAGCCATAGAGCCAGATCACGTCGATATCGCTCGGACGCGCCGCGACGCCCTCTTCGAGGATGCGCGCACCCTCGTTGATCATCGGGTACATCATGCGCTCGAGGATTTCGTCGTCGCTGACGACGCGCTTCTTGCGGCCCAGACGCAGCAGGGTCTCGTCGATCAGCTTCTCGACCTCCGGATCGGGCGTCGGCGCGCGCGAGCCGCCTTCATACTTGTAGTAGCCCTTGCCGGTCTTCTGGCCGAAGCGTCCGGCCTCGCACAGCGCGTCGGCGATTTCCGACTTGATGCCGCGGTCCTTGCGCGAGCGCCAGCCGATATCGAGGCCGGCGAGATCGCTCATCGCGAACGGGCCCATCGGCATGCCGAACTTGGTCACGACGGCGTCGACCTGCTGCGGCAGCGCGCCTTCGAACAACAGCTTTTCCGACTGCTTGCCGCGCTGCGCCAGCATGCGGTTGCCGACGAAGCCGTCGCAGACGCCGACCACGGCCGGCACCTTTGCGATCTTGCGCGCGATCGCGACCGCGGTGACGAGCGCGTCCGGCGCGGTCTTGTCGGCGCGGACGATCTCGCACAGCTTCATGACGTTGGCCGGCGAGAAGAAGTGCATGCCGAGCACGTCCTGCGGACGGCTGGTCACCTTCGCGATCTCGTCGATGTTGAGATAGGAGGTGTTGGAGGCCAGCACGGCGCCCTTCTTGGCGTACTTGTCGAGCGCGGTGAACACTTCCTTCTTGACCGCCATGGTCTCGAACACGGCTTCGATCACCAGGTCAGCGTCCTTGACGTTCTCGAGGCCGACCACGCCGGTGATCAGGCCCATGCGCTTGGCCGGGGCATCGGCCGGGATGCCGCCGCGCGCGGCGGTGGCTTCGTAGTTCTTCTGCATCACGCCCATGCCGCGCTTCAGCTGCTCTTCGCCGGTCTCGATCAGCGTGACCGGGATGCCGGCATTGGCGAACGACATCGCGATGCCGCCGCCCATGGTGCCGGCGCCGATGATGGCGACGCGCTCGACATTGCGCGGTTTGGTTCCGTCGGGAACGCCGGCGATCTTGGCGGCCTCGCGCTCGGAGAAGAAGGCGTAACGCTGCGCCTTGGACTGGTCGCTCGACACCAGCTTGAGAAAACCTTCGCGCTCCTTCTTCAGCCCTTCATCGAACGGCAGGTCGATCGCGGCGCCGACGGCGTCAGCCGCGGCGAACGGCGCTTCCAGCCCACGGGCCTTCTTGGTCAGGGCCGCAACCGCATTGGTGAAGATCGAACGATCGGCCTTGGCGGCCGCGAGCTTTGAATCATCGTCGCGCAGCTTGCGCAGCGGGCGCTTCTCGGCGACCACCTTGCGGGCAAACGCTTCGCCGCCGGAGGCCGGACCCTCGACGATCTCCTCGATCAGGCCGTGCTTGAGCGCGTCCGCCGCGCTGATCGGATCGCCGCCGACGATCATCTTGACCGCGAGCTCGGGACCGACCGCGCGCGGCAGGCGCTGGGTGCCGCCGGCGCCCGGCAGCAGGCCGAGCTTGACTTCGGGCAGGCCGAGCCGGGCTTCCTTGGTGGCGACGCGGAAGTGGCATGCCAGGGCGACTTCGAGGCCGCCGCCGAGCGCGGTGCCGTGAATGGCGGCAACGATCGGCTTCGGCGAATTTTCCATCAGCACCAGCACTTCCTGCAGGCCGGGCGGCTTCGGCGGCTTGCCGAATTCGGTGATGTCGGCGCCGGCGATAAAGGTGCGGCCGCCGCAGGTCAGCACGATGCCCTTGACTTCGGCATCGGCGATCGCGGCCTTCATGCATTCGAAGATACCGCCGCGCACCGCCGCGCTGAGCGCGTTTACCGGGGGCAGTTAACCGTGACGATGGCGATGGAGTCATGACGTTCGAGTTTGACGACTTCGTTCACGGGGCTCTCCCTGGATACTTGTTCTTGAGTTTCGTTAGCGTTGGTTTTTCGATTTCGCCGCCCGACTTGCGTTGAGTAGCTACGTCTTTTGTTGATTTCGCACTGCGAAATTTAATTCCACATCTTGACACGGAGGGTTATTTTGAAGCACGTCCCTTGTCAACGAGCTCCGCGCAGAAGCAGGTAAATGAAGCGTCCAGGGAAGAAAGTGGCGACAGATCGCAGCTTCGTCGTCGCGCTTTCCCGCGGACTTGATGTGTTGCGCGCATTCCATCCCAACGACGGGCTTCTTGGCAATCAGGAGATTGCCGCCCGTACTAATTTGCCGAAGCCAACCATTTCCCGGCTGACCTACACCTTGACCAAGCTGGGCTATCTTACACCGGTTCCGCGGTTCGAAAAGTATCAGCTGGCGCCATCAGCCATGGCGTTGGGGTATGCCGCGCTGGCCAATCTCGGCGTTCGGCATTTGTCCGAACCCTACCGGGAAGAGGTCATGCGCGCGACCGGCGGCGCGGTGGCGGTCGGCGGGCGCGACCGCCACAGCATGATCTATTTCGGGCAGAGCCGTAACGGGCTGGCGCTCGGCGTGCAGCTCGACGTCGGTTCGCGGGTACCGATCGCGACCACCGCGATGGGCCGGGCCTATATCTGGGCGCTGCCTCCGGAAGAGCGTGCCGCTTTATTGCGCGAACTGCGCGACCATTACGGCAGCCGCTGGTCGCGGATGCGCGACGGCATCGAGCGCGCCGGTGAAATGGTGGCGCGTCACGGCTTCACGATTTCCGCCGGCGAGTGGCAGGACGATGTCGCCGCGGTCGGCGTGGCGCTGAAACTCAACGACGGAACCGGACCGTATGCCTTCAATTGTGGCGCGCCCGCATTCCGCTTCACGGAAGATCGATTGGTCCGCGATATTGGACCTCGCCTTGTCGCGATGGTAAGGAACATCGAGGCAGCGCTGGGCGGCGTAGCCCCGCAATCAAAAAAAGACGAAAGCAAAAAGCTCAAATCAGGAGGGAAAGTTGCACGTTTGGCCGAGGGGATCAGATAGCCTTCATCACGATCCGCGCAGAAATTTCGCGCGGACATTCCCGCTCCATGTTCAGCATGGGCGAGACGAGATGACGCAGGCACAGCTCGCGCAGGGAAATGCTCCCCTGCTTGCGGTTCGCGACGTCAGCGTCGTGTTCGGCGGCATCATCGCGTTGAACGGCGTATCCTTCGACATGCACAAGGGCCAGATCCTTGGGCTGATCGGACCGAACGGCGCCGGCAAGACCACGCTGTTCAATTGCCTCTCCCGGCTCTACCAGCCGTCTTCCGGCGACATCCTGATGGAAGGCGCCAGCATCCTGACGCGGCCGCCGCACCGGATCGCGGAAATCGGCATCGGCCGCACCTTCCAGAACGTGGCGCTGTTTCCCAACCTCTCGGTGATCGACAACGTTCGCGTCGGCACCCATGCGCGCACCTCCAGCGACATCATCAGTCGACTCGCTGAAGCTGGCCTGGGTTCGCCGCGGCGAAGCCGACACCAACAAGAAGGTGCATGAGATCCTGGCCTATCTCGATCTCGAGAGCGTGGCCCACACCGTGGTGTCGGGCCTGCCGTTCGGCACCCAGAAGCGCGTCGAGCTGGCGCGCGCCCTGGCCGCCGATCCCAAGATCCTGCTGCTCGACGAACCGGCCGGCGGCCTCAACCACGAGGAAGTCTACGTGCTCGGCGACCTGATCCGCCGGATCCGCGACGAGCGCCACATGACCGTGCTGCTGGTCGAGCATCACATGGGTCTGGTGATGTCGATCGCCGACCACGTCGTCGCACTCAACTTCGGCAAGAAGCTCGCCGAGGGAACACCGGCCCAGGTCCAGGCCGACCCGGACGTCATCAAAGCCTATCTGGGGAGCAAGGACCAATGACCGCGATGCTCAACGTCAAGGATCTCCGCGCCTATTACGGGCAGGTCCAGGCGCTTCACGGCCTCTCCTTCGCCCTCAACGAAGGCAGCCTGACCACGCTTCTGGGCGCCAACGGCGCCGGCAAGACCACCACCCTGCGGGCGATCTGCAACATGGTGCGCTCGACCGGCGCGATCGAGTTCGAAGGCAAGCCGCTCACCGGCCGCTCGACCGAAAACGTCGTCCGTCTCGGCATTGCCCATGTGCCGCAGGGCCGCGGCACCTTCACCACCATGACGGTGGAAGAGAACCTGCAGCTCGGCGCCATCACCCGCAACGACAAGGCCGACATCGTTTCCGACATCGAGCGCATGTACGCGCATTTCCCGGTGCTGAAGCAGCGCTACACCCAGCAGGCCGGCACGCTGTCGGGCGGCGAACAGCAGATGCTCGCGGTGGCGCGCGCGCTGATGCTGCGGCCGCGGCTGATGCTGCTGGACGAACCGTCGTTCGGGCTGGCGCCGCTGATCGTGCGCGACCTGTTCGGAATTCTCGGCAAGATCAATCGCGAGGACAAGGTCACCATCCTGGTGGTGGAGCAGAACGCGCAGCTGGCGCTGGAGCTCGCCGACCAGGCTTACGTGATCGAAACCGGACGGATCGTGATGTCGGGCAACGCCAAGGACATCGCGAACAACGAAGACGTCCGTAAATCCTATCTCGGCTACTGAGGAACGCGGCCATGGAACTCTTTACCAACCAAGTCCTGGCCGGCATCGCCACCGGCGCGATCTACGCCTGCATGGCGCTCGCCGTCGTGATGATCTACCAGGCGATCGACCATCTGAATTTCGCCCAGGGCGAAATGGCGATGTTCTCCACCTTCATATCCTGGCAGATGATGCAGTGGGGCGTGCCGTATTGGGGCGCCTTCATCCTGACGCTGGCGCTTTCCTTTGCCGGCGGCATCGCTGATCGAGCGGCTGCTGTTCAAGCCGCTGGCGAAAGCGCCGATCCTGACCAACGTCGCCGGCTTCATCGCGCTGTTCGCCATCGTCAACAGCGTCGCCGGCCTGATCTGGGACTTCACCATCAAGCAGTATCCGACCCCGTTCGGATCCTCGCCCTTCCTCGGCAGCCAGCTGATCTCGACCCACCAGGCCGGCATGATCGGCGTCACCGTGCTGCTGCTGATCCTGCTGTTCATCTTCTTCCAGTACACGCGGATCGGCCTTGCGATGCGGGCGGCGGCCTCGGTGCCTGAATCGGCCCGGCTGGTCGGCATCAACACCTCCTGGATGATCGCGCTCGGCTGGGGCATGGCGACCGCCATCGGCTCGATCGCCGGCATGCTGATCGCGCCGGTGGTGTTCCTCGAGCCGAACATGATGGGCGGCGTGCTGATCTACGGATTTGCCGCGGCCGTGCTCGGCGGCCTGACCTCGCCGCTCGGCGCCGTGATCGGCGGCTTCCTGGTCGGCGTCTTCGAGAATCTCGCCGGCACCTACATTCCCGGCGTCGGTAACGAGCTGAAACTGCCGATCGCGCTTGCGCTGATCATCACCGTATTGGTCGTCAAACCGGCTGGGCTGTTCGGCCGGCCCATCGTGAAGCGAGTTTGATCATGAGCGCTGCTGAAGACATCGTCACAGAAGCCCCGGCCGTCGAAGCCGTTCCGAAGACGAGCCATGACGCTCGGCCTCGGCACCTCGCTGGTGGTGCTGGCCGCGCTGTGTCTCGTACCGCTGTTCGTCAAGAACTTCATCATCTTCCAGTTGACGATGCTCCTGATCTACGCGCTGGCGGTGCTGGCGCTGAACATCCTGACCGGCGGTAGCGGCCAGTTCTCGCTCGGCCAGAGCGCGTTCTACGCGGTCGGCGCCTACACGTCGGCGATCCTGATGGAACACGCCAACATGAACTACGCGCTGACGCTGCCGATCGCGGGCGTCATCTGCTTTGCGCTTCGGATATCTGTTCGGCAAGCCGGCGCTGCGGCTTTCCGGCGTCTATCTCGCGCTGGCGACGTTTGCGCTCGCCACCGCGATGCCGCAACTGCTCAAGCTCGGCTTCTTCGAGCACTGGACCGGCGGCGTGCAGGGCCTCGTCGTCACCAAGCCGGACGCGCCGTTCGGCCTGCCGATGTCGCAGGACATGTGGCTGTATTACTTCACGCTGGCGATCACGATCGGAATCTATATCGCCTCGGTGAACCTGCTGAGGTCGCGCTCGGGGCGCGCCTTCATGGCGATCCGCGACAACGAGATCGCGGCGTCCGCCATGGGCGTCGACGTCGCGCTCTACAAGACGCTGGCGTTCGGCGTCAGCGCGGGAATTACCGGTGTTGCCGGCGGTCTCGGCGCCATCGCCGTGCAGTTCGTGGCGCCCGACGGCTACACCATCACGCTCGCGATCTCGCTGTTCCTCGGCATGGTCGTCGGCGGCGTCGGCTGGCTGCCGGGATCGATCGTCGGTTCCGCCTTCATCATCTTCGTGCCGAATATCGCCGAAGGCATCTCCAAGGGCCTCTCCGGCGCCGTGTTCGGCGTGCTGCTGTTCCTCGTCATCTTCCTGGTGCCGCACGGCGCAAGGCAGGTCGCGATGATAGCCCAGGGCCTGATCGGCAAGCTGAAGAACTAGGCCGGTACCCTGTTCCGACGGGACCGGATTCTTACGTCTTTGTTCCCACTTGCGAAATCATGCCTCCCGGGTCAAATCGGGGGGCATGTTTCGTTTGAAAAGTTCACACTTCAACCCAAGGAGAAATAATGCTTTCGACGTCCACAACAAGAATCGCCGCGTTCACGACGGCGGTCATCGCTTTCGCTGCCATGAACGGCAGCGCACTCGCCCAGAAGAAATACGACACCGGCGCGACCGATACCGAGATCAAGGTCGGCAACATCATGCCGTATAGCGGCCCTGCTTCCGCCTATGGCGTGATCGGCAAGACCGAAGAAGCGTATTTCAAGATGATCAACGACAAGGGCGGCATCAACGGCCGCAAGATCAATTTCGTCACCTATGACGACGGCTACAGCCCGCCGAAGGCGGTCGAGCAGGTTCGCAAGCTGGTCGAGAGCGACGAAGTGCTGGTGGTGTTCAATCCGCTCGGCACGCCGTCCAACACCGCGATCCAGAAGTATCTGAACTCCAAGAAGGTGCCGCAGCTGTTCGTGGCCACCGGCGCCACCAAGTGGAACGATCGCGAAGAACTTCCCCTGGACCATCGGCTGGCAGCCCAGCTACCAGAGCGAAGCGCAGATCTACGCCAAGTGGCTGATGAAGGAGAAGCCCGACGCCAAGGTCGCGATCCTCTATCAGAACGACGATTTCGGCAAAGACTACCTCAAGGGCACCAAGGACGGCTTTGGCGCCAAGGCTGCCTCCTCCATCATCATGGAAGAGAGCTATGAGGTTTCCGAGCCGACCATCGACTCGCACATCGTCAAGATCAAGGCCGCCAACCCGGACGTGCTGCTGATCTACACGACGCCGAAGTTCGGCGCCCAGACCATCAAGAAGACCGCCGAACTCGGCTGGAAGCCGCTGCAGATCATCACCAACGTGTCGGCCTCGGTCGGCAGCGTGATGGCGCCGGCGGGCTTCGAGAACGCCCAGGACGTGCTGTCGGCGGCCTACGCCAAGGACGGCGCCGATCCGCAGTGGAACAACGATCCCGGCATGAAGAAGTGGATCGAATTCCTCGACAAGTACATGCCGGGCGCCGACAAGACCGACGGCAGCGTGGTCTACGGCTACGGCGCCGCCCAAACCCTGGTCAAGGTGCTGGAAATGTGCGGCGACGATCTCACCCGCGCCAACGTCATGAAGCAGGCGGCAAGCCTGAAGGACTTTACGCCGGACACGCTGCTGCCCGGCGTCAAGATCAACACCTCGGCCACCGACTTCGCCCCGATTGCCCAACTGCAGATGCAGCGGTTCAAGGGACAGAAGTGGGAACTGTTCGGCGAGACCATCAGCGGCGACATCGCCACCGAGTGATGCTGCACTGCCGTTCAAGGGTATGCCCCCCGGGCCGACACGACGTGTTCGTCCGAATATCACGCCCGAATAGCGGGATAGGATGAACGGCCGAAACACCGCCCTCTGCAGCGCAAGTTGCAGAGGGCTTTTTATTGACCGGATGTCCGAAACGTATTCAATGCGGCAAATAACCGGAAACGGGAACCTGGGCGGGAACGTGCGAATGTCTGCTATCTGTTGGCGATCGGGAGTGGCCGCACTGGCTCTGTTCACCGCGACCTGCACCGGCGCGCTCGCCCAGAAGAAATATGATCCCGGCGCCTCGGATACCGAGATCAAGATCGGCAACATCATGCCCTACAGCGGACCGGCCTCCGCCTACGGCGTGATCGGCAAGACCGAGGAAGCCTATTTCAGGAAGATCAACGCCGAAGGCGGCATCAACGGCCGCAAGATCAGTTTCATCTCCTACGACGACGGCTACAGCCCGCCCAAGGCCGTCGAGCAGGCGCGCAAGCTGGTCGAGAGCGACGGGGTGCTGCTGATCTTCAACCCGCTCGGCACGCCGTCCAACGTCGCGATCCAGAAATACATGAACGACAAGAAGGTGCCGCAACTGTTCGTCGCCAGCGGCGCCACCAAGTGGAACAGTCCGAAGGATTTTCCCTGGACGATGGGGTGGCAGCCTTCCTACCAGAGCGAAGCGCGCAGCTACGCCAGATACCTGATCAAGGAAAAGCCCGACGCCAAAATCGCCGTGCTCTACCAGAACGACGACTTCGGCAAGGACTACCTCAAGGGTCTCAAGGACGGGCTCGGCGCCAAATCGTCGATGATCATGGCCGAGGAAAGCTACGAGACCTCGGAGCCGACGATCGACAACCAGATCGTCAAGCTGAAGGCTTCCGGCGCCGACGTCTTCGTCAGCATCGCGACGCCGAAATTCGCGGCGCAGGCGATCAAGAAGATCGCCGAGTTCAACTGGAAGCCGCTGCAGATCGTCGCCAGCGTCTCGTCCTCGGTCGGCGGCGTGATGAAACCGGCGGGCTTTGAGAATACGCAAGGCATCCTGTCCGCGGCCTATGACAAGGACGGCGCCGATCCGCAGTGGGACAATGATCCCGGCATGAAGAATTTTGCGGCCTTCCTCGCCAAATACTATCCCGAGGGCAACAAGAGCGACGGCGCGCTGGTCTATGGCTACGGCGCGGCGCAGACCATGGTGAAGGTGCTGCAGATGTGCGGCGACGATCTCACCCGCGCCAACGTCATGAAGCAGGCCGCGAGCCTGAAGGATTTTGCGCCCGACACGCTGTTGCCCGGCATCACCATCAACACCTCGGCCACCGACTTCGCGCCGATCCAGCAACTTCAATTGATGCGCTTCAAGGGCGAGAAGTGGGAGCTGTTCGGCGACATCATCAGCGGCGAACCTAGCCACTAAACACAAGTCCCGCACCGCCCTTCCGGGCGGTGCCACCAAATAAGGCCCGCCTGCGACACCGTCGCGGCGGGCTTTTCGTTGCTGACAGCGGCCGAAAGGTATTGAATGCCGGCAGGAGCCGCCAAGTGCTCCAAATCAAAAAACATCGACACATTCATCGTGATCCCAGGGAGATCGAAATGCCTGCTATCCATCTGCGATTGGGTGCCTATTCGGCTGCCCTCGCGATACTGGCCGCTACCGGCACCGGCGCGCTTGCGCAAAAGAAATACGACATCGGCGCCACCGACACCGAAATCAAGATCGGCAACATCATGCCCTATAGCGGACCCGCCTCCGCCTATGGCGTGATCGGCAAGACCGAGGAAGCCTATTTCCGCAAGATCAACGCCGAGGGCGGCATCAACGGCCGCAAGATCAACTTCGTCACCTACGACGACGGCTACAGCCCGCCGAAGACGGTGGAGCAGGCCCGCAAGCTGGTCGAGAGCGACGAGGTGCTGGTGATCTTCAATTCGCTGGGTACCGCGATGAACTCGGCGATCCAGAAATACATGAACACCAAGAAGGTGCCGCAGCTGTTCGTCGCCACCGGCGCCACCAAGTGGAACGACCCGAAGGAATTTCCCTGGACCATCGGCTGGCAGCCCAACTACCAGAGCGAGACCATCATCTATGCCAAGTACATCCTGAAGAACAAACCGGACGCCAAGATCGCGGTGCTCTATCAGAACGACGACTACGGCAAGGACTATCTCAAGGGATTGAAGGATGGCCTCGGCGCCAGGGCGGCATCGATGATCGTCGCCGAGGAAAGCTACGAGATCTCGGAGCCGACCATCGACACCCACATCGTCAAGCTGAAATCCACCAACGCCGATGTCTTCATGAATATCGCCAGTCCGAAATTCGCGGCGCAGGCGATCAAGAAGATGGCCGAGGTCGGCTGGAAGCCGATGCACTTCCTGAACAATGTCTCGGGCTCGATCGGCGGCGTCATCACGCCGGCCGGACCGGAAAACGCGCAGGACATCATCTCGTCGGCCTACCTGAAGGATCCGACCGACCCGCAATGGAAGAACGACAAGGGGATGAAGGCCTGGAACGAATTCCTCGACAAGTATTATCCGGAGGCCAACCGCACCGACGCTTCGGTCATGTACGCCTACACTGTGGCGCAGGGGCTGGTTCACGTGCTGAAGGCCTGCGGCGACGACCTGACCCGCGCCAACATCATGAAGCAGGCAGCCAGCATCAAGGACCTCGAACTCGACGGACTGTTGCCGGGCATCAGGGTCAACACCTCGGCGACCGATTTTGCCCCGCTGTCGCAGGTGCAGCTGGAACGCTTCAAGGGCGGTACCTGGGAGCTGTTCGGCGAGATCATGAGCGGCGACGTCGGCGGCTGAAATAGCAACGAGCCGGCGCCCGGGGTTAACATTTGAGACGTTAACACCCGAGACGCTCGACTAAAGGAGCAGCCCCCGCGGCCTTGCCGCGGGGGCTTTTCGTTGGGACCCGGCGGGCAAAAATGGTAACCACAGCGCAAGTGACAAAGAGCTTCCGGATCAAGGGAGCCATGACACATATCATTCCACATTATGGAAATAGAGGGAGAGACGCATGCCCGTTATCGCCAGACAGTTGGCCATAGCTTCGACCGCACTTGCCTTGTTCGCCGTATCGTCCAGCGGCGCGCTGGCGCAGAAAAAATACGATACCGGCGCCACCGATACCGAAATCAAGATCGGCAACATCATGCCCTACAGCGGACCTGCTTCCGCCTATGGCATCATCGGCAAGACCGAGGCCGCCTACTTCAAGAAGATCAACGACGCCGGCGGCATCAACGGCCGCAAGATCAACTTCGTCAGCTATGACGATGCCTACTCGCCGCCGAAGACCGTCGAGCAGGCGCGCAAGCTGGTCGAAAGCGATGAGGTGCTCTTCATCTTCAACTCGCTCGGCACGCCGCCGAACTCCGCGATCCACAAATACATGAATTCAAAGAAGGTGCCGCAGCTGTTCGTCGCCACCGGCGCCACCAAGTGGAACGACCCCAAGGACTTCCCCTGGACCATGGGATGGCAGCCGAACTACCAGAGCGAAACGCAGATCTATGCGAAGTACATTCTGAAGAACAGCCCGAATGCCAAGATCGCCGTGATGTTCCAGAACGACGACTACGGCAAGGATTACCTGAAAGGCCTGAAGGACGGTCTCGGCGCCAAGGCGGCCTCGATGATCGTGATCGAGGAAAGCTTCGAGACCTCGGAGCCTTCCGTCGACAACCACATCGTCAAGCTGAAATCCACCGGCGCCGACATCTTCATCAACATCTCGACCCCGAAGTTCGCCGCCCAGGCGATCAAGAAGATGTCCGAGATCCAGTGGAAGCCGCAGCATTTCCTCAACAACGTTTCGGCCTCGGTCGGCAGCGTGATCAAGCCGGCCGGCTACGAGAACTCGCAGGACATCATCTCGGCCGCCTATCTGAAGGACGCCTCCGACAAGCAGTGGGACAGCGATCCCGGCATGAAGGAATTCTATGCCTTCATGACCAAGGACTTTCCGGAAGGCGACAAGCTCGACGGCGGTACCGTGGTCGGCTTCGGCGTCGCCCAGACCCTGGTGCAGGTGCTGAAGCAGTGCGGCGACAACCTGACCCGCGAGAACGTCATGAAGCAGGCAGCTTCGCTGAAGGACTTCCGCACTGAAGTGCTGCTGCCCGGCATCAAGATCAACACCGGCCCGACCGACTTCGCCCCGATTTCCTCGCTTCAACTGATGAAGTTCAAGGGCGAGAAGTGGGAGTTGTTTGGCGACGTCATCAACGCCGACGCCGGCGGCTAGAGCCTTTTCGGTTCTGATGAATCAGAACCGGGCTCTATTCTTTTGTTTGACGCGTTTTCTTTACGCGAACCGGCGTCCACTTCGCTCGAAAACGCTATGCTCCAGCGGAATCCCCGCCTAAAGCGCATCGAGCCCCCCGCGATACCTTCGCCGGGGGGCTTTTTGTTGCGTACATTTTTTTCCCCTGTATCAATGCAGGGGAAGAAACCAAGGCCCGGCCGATCCGGCAGGGGCCGCCAAGAACGTCAGGGAGTTTCGAAATGCCCCGTCCGATCAGCCGTCGCTTCGCCACCGCCCTTCTCGGTCTGTCGCTGGCATTCGCCACAAGCCATGCCGCATTCGCGCAGAAGCAATACGATACCGGCGCCAGCGATACCGAGATCAAGATCGGCAACATCGTTCCCTATAGCGGACCGGCGTCGGCTTACGGCGTCGTCGGCAAGGCGATGGGCGCCGTGTTCAAGAAGGTCAACGACGAGGGCGGCATCAATGGCCGCAAGATCAACTTCATTTCCTACGACGACGCCTATTCGCCGCCCAAGGCGGTCGAACAGGCGCGCAAGCTGATCGAGAGCGACGAGGTGCTGCTGCTGTTCGGCACGCTCGGGACCGCCTCCAACACCGCGATCCAGAAATACGTCAACAGCAAGAAGGTGCCGCAACTGTTCGTCGCCACCGGCGCCACCAAGTGGAACGACCCCAAGGCGTTTCCCTGGACCATGGGCTGGCTTCCCTCGTACCAGAGCGAGTCCCGCATCTACGCAAAATATCTCGCCAAGGAGAAGCCGGCGGCGAAGGTCGCGGTGCTCTATCAGAACGACGACATGGGCAAGGATTATCTCAAGGGCCTGAAGGACGGTTTTGGCAGCAACGCGTCGCGCATCGTCGCCGAGGAGAGCTACGAGGTGGCGGAGCCCACGGTCGATAACCACGTGGTGCGGCTGAAATCCGCCAATCCCGATGTCATCATCTTCTTCACGACGCCGAAATTCGGCGCCCAGGCGATCAAGAAGATCGGCGAGATGAACTGGAAGCCGGTCACCATCGTCTCCAATGTCAGCGCCTCGACCGCGACCGTGATGCGGCCCGCCGGCCTCGACAATTCGCAAAACGTGATGTCGGCGGCCTACGCCAAGGACGTCAGCGATCCGCAGTGGGCCGGCGATGCCGGCATCAAGGCGTTCGACGAATTGCTCGCGAAGTACCTGCCGGAGGTCAACCGCGTCGATGCTTCCGCGATGACCGGCTACAACATGGCGACCACCATGGTCGAGGTGCTGAAGCGCTGCGGCGACAACCTGACGCGCGAGAACGTCATGAAGCAGGCAGCAGGCCTCAAGCAGTTCGCGCAGGGCGGCCTTTTGCCCGGCATCACGCTGACCACCGGCGCCGACGACTTCCAGCCGATCGAACAGTTGCAGCTGATGCAGTTCAAGGGCGAGCGCTGGCAGTTGTTCGGCGACGTCATCAGCGGTGAACTCAGCAACTGATCCGGACTCGCGGAGATATCATGACCGACCGACGTCCCCTGCTCCGCGCGATCTTTGACGCGGCCGTTGCCGCCGCGCATCCCGATGTCGTGCTGTCGGCGCATCTGCGGCCCGTGCCCAAGGGCAGGGTGATTTGCCTTGCGGCCGGCAAGGGCGCGGCGGCGATGGCGGCCGCCGCAGAGCGGCATTATCTCGATGCGCTCAAACTCGACCCCGCGCGCCTGATCGGCATCGCCACCACCCGCCACGGCCACGGCGTGCCCACCCGGCGCATCCGCGTCGTCGAGGCCGGTCATCCCGTCCCCGACGAAGCCGGCCTGAAAGCCGCCGACGACACGCTGCGGCTCGCCCGGGAGGCAGTCGCCGACGATCTGCTGCTGGTGCTGCTGTCCGGCGGCGGCTCGGCGAACTGGATCGCGCCGGTCGAGGGCGTTTCGTTCGCGCAGAAGCAGCAGGTCAACAGGGCACTCCTGCGCTCGGGCGCGCCGATCGGCGAGATGAACATCGTCCGCAAGCATCTGTCGCGGATCAAGGGTGGCAGACTGGCCCGCGCAGGGCAGCGCGCCGCGGAGATCGTCACGCTGGCGATATCGGACGTGCCGCACGACGATCCCTCGGCGATCGCTTCGGGACCGACGGTGCCGGATCCGACGACGCTGGCGGACGCCCGCGCGCTGGTCGCGAGATACAATCTCGCTGTCGACGACGCCGTTCGCCGTGCGCTCGACGATCCCAACAACGAAAGCTGCAAGCCCGGCGATCCCACCTTCGCCCGCGCGCAGTTCGAGCTGATCGCGCGGCCAAAAGCTTCGCTCGATGCCGCCGTTAGAATCGCAAAGGGCGCCGGCTATGCGATCATCGAACTCGGCGCCGATCTCGAAGGCGAGGCGCGCGAGGTGGCGGCCGAACACGCGCGGCTGGCGCTGAAAGCGCGCGGCGAAGGCCGGCGCACCGCAATCCTGTCCGGCGGCGAACTGACCGTGACCGTGCGCGGCAACGGTCGCGGCGGGCCCAACCAGGAATACGCGCTGGCGCTGGCGGATCTTCTCAAGGATACGCCTGATATCGCCGCGTTGGCGGCCGATACCGACGGCGCCGATGGCGGCGCCGGCAGCGCGTCAGACCCTGCGGGTGCGATGATCGATCATGCGACGTTTGCAAAGATGAAGGCGCTGGGGCTGGATCCGAAGGCGTACTTGGCTAACAACGACGCATCGGCGTTTTTCGAGGCCACCGGCGATTTGCTGCTGACGGGGCCGACGCTGACGAACGTGAATGATGTCAGGGTGATTTTGGTGGAGTAGGCGTCGCTCTATCCACCGTCATTGCGAGAAGCAAAGCGACGACTTGTCCGCGTGGCTCGACGAGCGAAGGCGGAAGCAATCCATCTATCCGCGAAGAAAGAGCTGGATTGCTTCGCGTCGCTCGCAATGACGGCTGAGAGGCGCGTGACACTCCCCTCAAAACTCCATCGCGATCTTCGACAGCATTTCCAGCAGCGCGGTGTGGTTCGCCGGCCCCAGCAGTTCGATCAACCGCGCCTCGTGCTTGCTGGCGACCAGTTTCTTGGCGCGCGCCAGCACGGCGCGGCCCTTGTCGGTCAGAACCAGGATATGGGAGCGGCGGTCGTTGGCCGAGCGCATCCGCGCGCAGAGGTCGCGGCTTTCGAGGCCGTCGAGCATCGCCACGAAATTCGGCCTGAGGATGCCGAGCGTGTTGGCGATCTCGGTCTGGTTGCGGCCGGGATTCTTGTCAAGCAGCAGCAGCACCGAGAATTGCGCCGGCGTCAGTTGCAGCGGCGCGACGCAGCGCAGAAAATCCTCGAATACCCTCAGCTGGGCGCGCTTGAGCGAATAGCCGAGCAGCTCGGACAACTCGCCCAGTTGCAGCGCGGCGCCTTCCGCCGCCGCCTCGACGGCTTCCTTGCCGTTGTGGCGGGCAGGCTTGACGGCGTCGGTCGCAGCCTTGTCGGTAGCAGCTTTGGAAACTGTCATCGCTCGCGGCTCGCAATCCCGGTAAAAGGTCCCGCCGGTGGTCCGGGCCTTGAGATTATATTCGATAATTGTTATCAACTATACCAAATATCGGCGGCTTTCAATTGCCGATATCGGACGGCCGGCTGACCTCTCGTGGTCGCGGCCAGATCGACGCCTGAGGGGGAGCGCCAGGTCTTGAACACGACGATCATGCTGTTCCTGCTGCAGGACGGCATCACCAATGGCGCGATCTATGCGTTGCTCGGGCTGGCACTGGTTCTGGTGTTCGCGGTCACCCGCGTCATCCTGATCCCGCAGGGCGAATTCGTCACCTATGGCGCGCTGAGCTACGCCATGCTGGCGACCGGCCAGGTGCCGGGTACCGCGCGGCTGGCGGTGGCGATGGGCGTGGTCGCGTTCGGCCTCGACCTGTTTGCCGCGCGAAAGGCGCTGCGCCTCAAGACAGGTGGCGCGCGCCTTTGCCGTCGACATCGTGCTTCCCGCGGCCATCCTGGCGCTCGCTTACGCCGTCGCCGGCCCCAAGACGCCCATCGCGGTCAATATCGCACTGGCGCTGCTGATCGTGGCGGCGATCGGCCTGTTTCTCTATCGGATCGCGTTCCAGCCGCTGGCGCATACCTCGGTGCTGGTGCTGCTGATCGCCTCCGTCGGCTGCCACCTCGCGCTGCAGGGACTTGGGCTGGTGTTCTTCGGCGCCGAAGGCCTGCGCGGCCCGGCGCTGTCGAGCGCGGCGCTGACGATCGGGCCGTTGCGCTTCACCGGCCAGAGCATCGCGGTCTATGGCCTGACCATCGCCTTCATCGTCGGGCTGTGGCTGTTCTTCGGCTTCACGCTGATGGGCAAGGCGCTGCGCGCCACCGCCGTCAACCGGCTCGGCGCGCGCCTGGTCGGCATCCGCACCACGCTGTCGGGACAGATCGCGTTCCTGCTCGCTTCCGTGATCGGCGCGATCTCGGGAATCCTGATCGTGCCGATCACGACGCTCTATTACGACACCGGTTTTCTGATCGGCCTCAAGGGGTTTATCGCCGCCATCATCGGCGGTCTCGTCAGCTATCCGCTCACCGCGGTCGCGGCCATGCTGGTCGGCTGCGTCGAGGCCTTCTCCTCGTTCTATGCCAGCAACTTCAAGGAGGTCATCGTCTTCACGCTGATCCTTCCCGTGCTGGTGCTGCGTTCGCTCGCGGCGCCCGCGGTCGAGGAAGAGAAGGACTGAGGCGATGAAACAGCGGCTTCCTCTCGTCATCTTCGCCATCGTGATGGCGGCGATCCCGTTCATCCCCGGCGTGCCGCCGTTCTGGATCGTGCTGCTGGACAATATCGGCCTCGCCGCGCTGGTGGCGATGGGGCTGGTGATCCTGACCGGCGTCGGCGGCCTTACCTCATTCGGTCAGGCCGCGTTCTGCGGCTTCGGCGCCTACACCACGGCGGTGCTGACCACGACCTATGGCGTATCGCCATGGCTGACGCTGCCGCTGTCGCTTCTGGTCAGCGGCATCGCCGCGGTGCTGCTCGGCATCGTCACCGTGCGGCTGTCCGGCCATTATCTGCCGCTCGGCACCATCGCCTGGGGCATCGGGCTGTTCTATCTGTTCAGCAAGCTGGAATTCCTCGGCCGCAACGACGGCATTCAGGGCATTCCGCCGCTGTCGATCGGCTCGCTGAAGATGCTGAGCCCCGGCACGATCTATTACGCGATCTGGATCGCGGTGCTGGTCTCGGCGCTGTTGACCATGAACCTGCTGGATTCCCGCACCGGCCGCGCCATCCGCGCGCTGCGGCGCGGCCATATCGCGGGCGAAGCTTTTGGCGTGCAGACGCCGCGCGCCAAGCTGCTGGTGTTCATCTATGCGGCGGTGCTGGCCGGCCTCTCCGGCTGGCTCTACGCGCATTTCCAGCGCGCCGCCAATCCGACGCCGTTCGGCGCGCAGGCCGGCATCGAATATCTGTTCATCGCGGTGGTCGGCGGCGCCGGCTATGTCTGGGGCGGCGTGCTCGGCGCCGGCGATCGTCGTGATCCTGAAAGAGATTCTGCAGAGCTACCTGCCCTATATTTTCGGCGGCCAGAGCCAGCTCGAGACCATCGTGTTCGGCATCCTGCTGGTCGGCCTGCTGCAACTGGCGCCGACCGGCGTCTGGCCGTGGCTGATGGCGCGGCTGCCGCTCAAGCCGGCCCGCAAGATCCCGGATACCTCGCTCAAGCTGCCCGCACGCGTCCGCGCGGCCGCGACGCCCTCGGTGCTGCTGCATATCGAGAAGGCGCGAAAACAATTCGGCGGCGTGATCGCCGTCAACGACGTCTCGTTCGACGTCCAGGCCCGCGAGATCGTCGCCTTGATCGGCCCCAACGGCGCCGGCAAGAGCACCACCTTCAACCTGATCACCGGCGTTCTGACCTCGACCAGCGGCACGATCTCGGTGCTCGGCAAGAAGGTCGACAACGCCCCGCCGCAGGAGATCGTCAAGCTCGGCGTCTCCAGGACGTTCCAGCACGTCAAGCTGGTGCCCGACATGACCGTGCTGGAGAACGTCGCGATCGGCGCGCATCTGCGCGGCCACGCCGGCGCGATCTCCAGCATGTTCCGGTCTCGACCGCGCCGACGAGGCGAAATTGCTGGCGGAAGCCGCGCGCCAGATCGAGCGCGTCGGCCTCGGCGACCAGATCGACCAGCTGGCGGGAAGCCTGTCGCTCGGCCAGCAGCGCATCGTCGAGATCGCGCGCGCGCTGTGCGTCGATCCGCTGCTGCTGCTGCTCGACGAGCCGGCCGCGGGACTGCGCCACATGGAGAAGCAGCGGCTCGCCGCCCTGCTCCGCCAATTGCGCGACGGCGGCATGTCGGTGCTGCTGGTCGAGCACGACATGGGCTTTGTGATGGATCTCGCCGACCGCATCGTGGTGCTGGATTTCGGCACCAAGATCGCCGAAGGCACGCCCGCCGCGATCAAGACCAATCCCGACGTGATCAAGGCCTATCTCGGAGCGACCGCATGAGCGCGCTGCTGTCGGTTGCCGACGTCCATGTCGCCTACGGCAAGGTCGAAGCCGTGCGCTCGGTGTCGCTCGACGTCGCCGAAAACGAGATCGTCACCATCATCGGCGCCAACGGCGCCGGCAAGACCACGCTGCTGAACGCCATCATGGGCATCCTGCCGCTGAAGGGCCGCGCCGCCTTTGCCGGCAACGACATGGCCGCGCTCGACATCGAGGACCGCGTCGCGGCGGGCCTCTGCCTGGTGCCCGAACATCGCGAATTGTTCAGCACCATGAACGTCGAGGACAATCTGCAGCTCGGCGCGTTCCGGATTCCGAAGGCGGTCGCCGCCAAATCGTTCGAGCGGGTCTACACGCTGTTTCCGCGGCTGAAGGAGCGGCGCAAGCAACTGGCCGGCACGCTGTCCGGCGGCGAGCAGCAGATGCTGGCGATGGGCCGCGCGCTGATGGGCGCGCCAAAACTGTTGATGCTGGACGAACCCAGCCTCGGTCTGGCGCCGATCATCGTCGCCGACATTTTTCGCACCATCGGCGAACTCCGCGCCGCCGGCGTCTCGGTGCTGCTGGTCGAACAGAACGCGCAGGCCGCGCTCAAGATCGCCGACCGCGCCTATGTGATGGAGCTCGGCGAGTTCATCCTGAACGGATCGGCCAGAGACATCGCCGCCAACAAGCGCGTCGCCGCGAGCTATCTCGGCTTCCAGCACGAAGGCGAGAGCGCGATTTAGCCCGTCCCTGAAGGATGCCCGACGCCTCGCGTGGCTAACAAAATCTTAAGCATAATCTCACTTCCGCCCGGATCCACGCCGGGTTGAGGAACCTCCTGAACACCCTCTGAACCCTAGCCTTGCCAGCAAATAAAGTCAGCTGCCGCCGGCATCGAGCGCCAACGGCTGCTGCCGAGCCCAAGGTTAGACGATGCGCGCCGACGAATGCCCCGCGGTTGAAACACCCGAGTTCCTGCTTGCAGCGCTTGAGCAGGCAGCGACGCCGTCGTCATCATCGATAGCGATCACCGCGTGCGCCATTTCAACGCGGCGGCCGAACGGATCTGGGGATTTTCCCGCGCAGAGGTTATGGGTTGCGATGCCGACCTTCTCGGGCTTGCACGATCACCAGCTCGCAAAAAATTGCGGCGGCGGATCAGGCGAGCCGGCGGTCAGGCCAAGCGAAAGCACGACTCCGAGATCACGATCCACCACGAGGACGGCCGCCCCATTCGCGTCGTCGCTGTCGGTGTCGCGCGTCGCGATCGACGGCCAGATCAACACCATGGTGTTCGTTCGAGACCTCACCGTCGAGGTCGTGCGCCGCGACAGGATGGCTCTGCTCAATCTGGTGGCCGACAAGACCAATCGCGCGGTCGTCGTCACCGATCGCAACCTCGGGATCGCCTACAGCAACGCCGCCTTCGCCGGCCTGTTCGGGTATTCCTCCGAGGAGGCCATGGGCCAGCCGATCAGCCAGTTGCTCGCCGGCCAGCATACCGACCGTGCGGCGCTGGCGCGGTTGCGACGCCGGGTCGGCGCAGGGAAACGACGGCGAGGAAGAGATCCTCACCTACGACAAGCAACGGCGATGAAATCTGGGTCTCGGTCACCGCAAAGGCATTTCGCGATGAGCGCGGGCGGATCAAGTACCTGTTCGCCCTGCTGACCGATATTACCGAGACCAAGCAATTGCGGTCGCTGCAGCAGCTGATCATGAGCGCGCTGGCCGACGAAGTCCCGATCACCGAAATTTCCGACCGGCTTTGCCGCCGCGTCGAAATCATCGCCCCCGATGTCGTCTCCTCGGTGTTGCACGTCGACGCCGACGGACTGATCCATCCGCTGGGCGGCCCCAGCCTGCCTGCGGAATATTCCCGCGCGCTCGACGGCGTCGCCATCGGGCCGGAGATCGGCTCGTGCGGATCGGCGGCCTTTTTCGGCAAAGCGGTGCTGGCCGACAATATCGACACCGATCCGCGCTGGCAGCCGTTCAAGGCCATGCCGCTGGCGGCCGGCCTGAAAGCCTGCTGGTCGACGCCGATCAAGGCCAAGGACGGCCGCGTGATCGGAACCTTTGCGTTCTATTTCAGGGAATCCCGCGCGCCGAGCCGCTGGCATCAGCGCATCGTCGACGCCTGCGTTCACCTCGGCGCGCTGGCGATCGAGCGCAAGGAAGCGCGGGCCCAGATCGCCCGGCTCGCCTACCACGACATGCTGACCGGCCTGCCGAACCGCGCGCAATTGCGTCAACTGATCAACCAGGCCATCGAAGGCTGCCCCGACGGCAGCAACGTCGCGTTGGTGTTCCTCGATCTCGATCATTTCAAGGACGTCAACGATACGCTCGGACACTCGGCCGGCGACGAGTTGCTGGTCGAATTGACGCAGCGCCTGCGCGCCCGGCTTCAGCCCGGCGACATGCTGGGACGTCTGGGCGGCGACGAGTTTGTGATGGTGCTGCCGAACTGCGATCCGGCGAAGGCCTCGCTGATCGCCACCGGCATTACCGAGGCGCTGGCCTCGCCGCTGCGGCTCGGCGACCGGCAGGTGCCGATCTCCGCCAGCATGGGCATCAGCATCTATCCCGACAACGCCACCGACATCGATACGTTGATGCGGCAGGCCGATGCGGCGATGTACAAGGCCAAGCAGGCCGGCCGCGCCACCCATCGTTTCTTCAGCGTCGACATGAACCGGATCGCCGAACAGCGGCTGATCCACATCACGGCGCTGCGCCACGCCATCGCCACCGATGCGTTGAAACTCCACTATCAGCCGCAGATCCGGACCGGCGACGGCTCGATCTACGGCGCCGAAGCGCTGGCGCGCTGGCACGATCCTGATCTGGGCGACGTCTCGCCGCTGAAATTCGTCCGGCTGGCCGAAGAGTGCGGCCTGATCGAGCAGATCGGCCTGTGGTCGATCCGCGAAGCCTGCGGGCAGACTGGCCGCGTGGCGGCGCGCGGGGCTGGACGTGCCATGCGTGTCGGTCAATCTGTCGCCGCTCAATTTTCAGAACCGAAGTCTCGCGGCTGTCGTGGCCGAGACCCTCGCGGCCAACGGCCTGCCGCCGGAAGCGCTGATGCTCGAAATCACCGAGACCGTGCTGATGAACGAGCGCTCGGTGGCGATCGAGACCATGAATGACATCCGCGAACTCGGCGTCGGCCTGTCGCTGGACGATTTCGGCACCGGCTATTCAAGCCTGAGCCGGCTGGCGCATCTGCCGATCCGCGAATTGAAGATCGACCGCAGCTTCATGCAGGATATCGAACGCGACGCCAGCGCACTGGCGGTCGCCACCGCCGTGGTTCGCGTCGGCCAGAGCCTGAAAATGACCGTGGTCGCGGAAGGCGTGGAAACCGAAGGCCAGCGCGACGTGCTGAAAGCGCTCGGCTGCGACGTCATTCAGGGATTCCTGTTCGCCCCCGCACTGGCGCCCGAGGCGTTCGAACGCTGGCTGCTCACTTATTCGGTGGAGCAAGCCAGCACCATGCTCCGGCGCCTCAGCCAATCGCTGTCTCGACCCAACGCCGCACCACCGGCGGCGGACGCCTCCGACCAGCGGACGGCGTATGACGCCAGAAAAGTAGGGTGGGCAGAGGCGCCCTTGCGCCGTGCCCACCCCTGCTGTTTCGTATGTGTTGGGTGTGTCGGTGGGCACGCTTCGCTTTGCCCACCTGACAGACCTCACATCGCCGGAACGTACTTTCCGTCCTTCACCGTCAAGATGATGCGCGAGCGGTCGTCGAGGCCGTAGCGGTCTTTTTCGGTCCAGTTGTAGACGCCCTGGGTCGCGACGATTTCCTTTTCGCTGATGAAGGCCTGACGGATGCCCTCGCGGAATTCCGGCGTGCCGGGCTTGCCGGCCTTCAGCGCCACCGGAATGATGCGCTTGAGCACTTCGAACGCGTCATAGGAATGGCCGGCGAACTGGCTGCGGCTGTTGGGGCCGTATTTGGCCTCATAGGCGGTGTTCAGCGTCAGACCCGGCTTCTTGGTCAGCGCGCTGTCGGGCTGCGTTTCCGGCGACATCACCGGGCCTGCCGACATGATCACGCCTTCGGCGGCCGCACCCGCGATGCGGATGAAGTCCATGCTGGCGGCGCCGTGGGTCTGGTAGATCAGGCCCTTGTAGCCGCGCTCGCGCAGCGCCGTCTGCGGCAATGCCGCGGCGGTGCCGGAGGCGCCGACCAGGATCGCATCGGGATTGGCGGCGACGAGCTTCAGCACCTGGCCCGCGACCGAGGTATCGGGGCGGGCAAAGCGCTCTTCGTCGACCATGGTCATGCCCATCGGCACGGCCTGGGCCTTGAAGTCGTTGACCCAGAGATCGCCGTAGGAATCGGAGTAGCCGATATAGCCGACGGTCTTGATGTCGTGCGCCTTCATGTGCTCGTACAGCACCTTGCCCATGATCGGGATCGACTGCGGCAGGTCGACCGACCACTTCATGCGCGCTTCGTTGATCGGGAACGGCGCCAGGCCGAAATGCGGAATGCCGGCTTCGTTGGCCACGGTCGACACCGCGATCGTCGGCGGCGTGGTGCAGGAGCCCATGATGATGTCGGCCTTGGATTCGGTGACGAAGCGCCGCGCGTTGGTGGTGGCCGCGGTCGGATCGCCGCCGTCATCGAGCACGATCAGCTTGAGCGGCACGCCGCCGATTTCCTTCGGCACGAAATCGAGCGCGTTGCGTTCGGGAATGCCGAGTGCCGCGGCCGGGCCGGTGGTCGAAATCGAGATGCCGATGGTGATTTCATTGGTCTGCGCCAGCGCCGGCGAGCCCGGCAGCGCCAGTGCCGCCACGAGCGCCGCGGCGGACAGAAGAGCCTTCTTCATTCATTCCTCCCTTTGAGTATCTTTTTATAGTCTAAAGCAAAATCCGGTAGCTAATTCAGCCCCTTCTTTAGGTCATGCGCGGCGGCTAAGTCAGCCTAATAAGGCCTCAGCCCCGCATGAACCGCTCGATGATCTCCTGCGGCATCGGCGCCGATTTCAGCTTCGCCGGGTCGTCCGGGTGACGGCCGACCAGCACGCGGGTCTCGAACGCCTCGATCGCCAGCGCCTCGCCCTTGAACACCTTGTGGGTCACCTCGAAGCTGGAGCGCTTGAAGCTTTCGATCCGGCTTTCGATCGTGATCCAGTCGCCATGGGTCGACGGGATATGGAATTTCGCCCGCGTATCCACCATGGGGATGCCGACCAGGCCGTATTTGTGCACGAGGTCCTGCTTCGAATAGCCGGCCGCTTCGAACAGGATCGAGGTCGAATCGTCGAACATCGCGAAATAGCGCGGGTAGTAGACGATGTTGGCGGGGTCGCAATCGCCCCACTGGATCTGCACGTCGCGGCGATGGACGAACATGGAGTTTGCTCCTAGCGCGGCGCCATGCGAAGCGCGGCATCGAGCCGCACCACTTCGCCGTTCAGATAGGGATTGTCGATCATGTGCAGCGCCAGCGAGGCGAATTCGTCGGCCTGGCCGAGCCGGCGCGGGAACGGGATCGAGGCGGCGAGCGAATCCTGCGCCTCCTGCGGCAAATTGGCCAACAGCGGCGTCAGGAACAGGCCGGGCGCAATCGTCAGCACGCGAATGCCGAACTGCGCCAGTTCGCGCGCGATCGGCAGCGTCATGCGCGACGATGCCGCCCTTCGAGGCCGAATAGGCGGACTGGCCGATCTGGCCGTCATAGGCCGCGACCGAGGCGGTCGAAATCACGACGCCGCGCTCGCCGGTCGCAAGCGGCTCCAGCTTCGACATCCCCGCGGTCGCGAGCCGCAGCATGTTGAAGGAGCCGATCAGATTGACCTTGATCACCCGGTCGAAATCGGCGAGCGCCATCGGGCCTTCCTTGCCGATCACGCGCTTGGCGACGCCGATGCCGGCGCAGTTCACCAGCACGCGCGCCGGGCCATGGGCCTGCGGCGGCCTTGGCAATCGCGGCTTCGGCCGAGGCCGCGTCGGAGACGTCGCAGATCACGGCGACGCCGCCGATTTCGGCGGCAACGGTTTCGGCGAGCTTTGCGTTGAGATCGCAGACCGCGACCTTGGCGCCCTGCGCCGCCAGCCGGCGCGCGGTGGCGGCGCCCAATCCCGATGCACCGCCGGTGACGATGGCGGCCTGATCCTTCAACTGCATGGCGTTCTCCCTGACAATTGTTCGTTCGAATTCAGTTCAGCGTGATCACCTGCGCCGGCGGCGCCGGTGAATAAATCGTCTCGATCAGCGCGCTGCGATTTTCCAGCACCGCGCGCTGGTTGATCGAGCCCTTGTCGGTGACTTCGCCGCGGTCGATCGACAGCGGCGTATCGAGCAGCACCGCGCGCGTGATCCGGGTCGACGATCCCGTGGCGCTCGCCAGCAACTTCTGGAACCGCTCGCGGAAGGCAGCGCGGATCAGCGGATCGGACGCCGCAGCGGCGAGATCGTCCGGCGGCAGCGTCGGATTGATCAGGCGGCAGCCGTCGAGATCGAGCACCACCAGCGCCGAGATTTCGTCGCGGTTGATGCCGGCAATGACGACATCGCGCACCAGCGGCGCGCAGGCCGCGACGAAGCGCGCGCGCAACGGGCCGACGCTGACCCAGGTGCCGCTGGCGAGCTTGAAATCCTCGGCAATGCGGCCGTCGAAATCGAAGCCGGCGTCGAAATCGTCGGGGTCGGCAGGCTTCAGCGCATCGCCGAATTTGTAAAAGCCTTCCTCGTCGAACGCCTTGGCGGTGAGTTCCGGCTGGCGCCAGTAGCCCGGCGTGACGTTCGGCCCCTTGGCGCGAACTTCCAGCTTGCCGTTGTTCGGCAGCAGCTTTGGCGTCATTGCCCGAGCACGGGAAGCCCGACATGGCCGGAGCGGCAGGTGTCGGGCCGCACCGACATGAAGAACGGCGAGGTCTCGGTGGCGCCGAGGCCGGTCAGCATCGGCACGCGGAAACCGGTCTCCTGCACCGCGAGTTCGTCGAGGCTGTTCCAGACGAACGGCGACAGCGCCGCGCCGGAGAAGAACATCGCATGCAGCCGGCCGAAGAATTTTGCGCGCAACGCCTTGTCGTCGCGCAGATAAGGCAGCAGCGATTCATAGCCCTTGGGGACGTTGAAATAGACCGTCGGCGAAATCTCGCGCAGGTTACGCACGGTCTCCTCGATGCCGCCGGGCATCGGCTTGCCCTCGTCGAGATACATCGAGCCGCCGTTGAACAGCGTCAGCCCGATATTGTGGTTGCCGCCAAAGGTGTGATTCCACGGCAGCCAGTCGACGATGACGGGCGGCTCGTCCTTCAGGAACGCCAGCGTCTCGCGCAGCATCACCTGGTTGGCGCAGATCATGCGCTGGGTGTTGATGACGGCCTTGGGATTGCCGGTCGAGCCTGAGGTCAGCAGAAATTTTGCGATCGTGTCCGGACCGATGGCGTCATGCGACAGCATCGAGGCGCGGATGCAATCGGCGTCGCCAGCAGATCGGACAGCAGCGTCACGTCGCGGCCGGCGACCGCGCCGACGAGAGGCCGCGATCTCGGTGCCGTCGGGAACGTTGGCGGCCAGCGCATCGGCGAATTTCGTCGGCGTCGTCGGCGAAGACGAGGCCCGGCGTCAGCAGCTTCATCAGATAGCCGAGCTTGCCGTAGTCGCGCGATACCAGCGAATAGGCCGGCGATACCGGGCAGAACGGAATGCCGGCATAGAGCGCGCCGAAGGCGATCAGCGCATGGTCGACCGAATTGCCGGAGAGAATCACGATCGGCTTTTCGGCCGAGAGGCCGCGCGCCAGCAGCGCCGAGGCGATGTGCCGCGCTCGACGTCAGCAGTTGCGCGTAAGTGATCTGCCGCCAGCCGCGCGCGGCGTTGCGCTCCGCCATGAAGACGCGATCGGGCGTCGCGCCGGCCCAATGATGCAGGCGGTCGGTGATGCGGACCGGATAGTCGCCGAGCTGGGCCTTCGGCCGCAGATAGATCGTGCCGTCGTCGCGGCGCTCGACCGTGACGTCGGGATTGCCGAACGAGATCGCGCGCAGCGGATGGGCGCTGCCGCCGCGGGCCGCACTGTCGTTTGATATGTTCGGGCTTGGCGCTCATGTCAGGTCGGCTTCACTTTGGCGGTCTTGCGATCGAGAAAGGCGCGAATGCGCCGCTTTGCCTCCTTGTCGCTCTGCGCCACCGTCGCCATCAGCGATTCCATCAGCAGGCCGGTCTGCGGATTGGCCTCCGCGATCATCGGCAGCGCCTGCAGCACCGCAAAATTGGTCAGCGGCGCGTTGGCCGCGACCCGTTCGGCCAGTTCCATCGCCTTCGGCAGCGCGCCGCCGGCCTCGGTGAGGTATTGCGAGAAGCCATAGGCCGCGCCTTCGGTCGCGGAATAGACCCGCCCCGTCAGCATCATGTCGGTCATCCGCGCCACGCCGATCAGCCGCGGCAGCCGCACCGATCCGCCGCCGCCGACGAAAATGCCGCGCTGGCCCTCGGGCAGCGCGAAATAGGCCGAGGGTTCGGCGACGCGGATATGCGCGGCGCAGGCCAGCTCCAGCCCGCCGCCGATCACCGCGCCCTTGAGCGCCGCGATGACGGGCACGCGGCTATACTGGATGCGGTCGAACACCCGGTGCCACATCTGCGAATGCCGCAGGCCCTCGGTGGCGTCGTGCTCGGTCAGTTCGGACAGGTCGAGGCCGGAGGAGAAATGGTCGCCGATGCCATGGATCACCACGGCGCCGATGTCTTCAGGGAGGTTGGCGAAGCAATCCTGGATCGCGAGGATGATGCCGTCGTTCAGCGCATTGCGCTTGGCCGGGCGGTTGAGGCCCACGGACAGCACCGCGCCCGACTGCTCGATCGTGAGCAGGTCGGATTGACCCGCGGCGGCGGAGGCGGCGTTTCCCATGGGCTTTATTGCTTCCTGTCCAGAATAGTTATGTTTTATAACTATTCTGGGCGGGAGTCAATATGGCCCGTCGCATGCCGATCCCGTCACTGCGAGCCAACGGGTCGCGCGATGCGCGCCCGACGACGGCTCCGCGAAGCCGGCATCTATGGCGTCGTGGCACAGTGGATGCGTACGCCTCGCTACCAGCAGCACGTCGCTACGCGTGCGTCGGCATGCGGGAGGACGAATGCTCGCCTACAGCACCTGATGCACGTCGATCACGACGCGGTCGGCATGGCGGGCGGCGGAGCCGACAAAGATGTTTTCCATCAGCCAGCGGTATTTTTCGTCGCCGGTCTCGAACCGCGGCACGGTGCGGAAATAGATCAGTTTGGGATCGACCGGCTCGCCGCGCTTCAGCTTCTGCAACAGCTCGACCGGGCCGAAGCGCATGCCCCTGTTCTCGACATAGACCACCGCGCCGTCGTCGGTCTCGAAGGCGTATTTGGCTTCGAGTTCGATCAGCTCATTGGGCCGGATGATCTGAAAGTCGGCGCCGAAGGCGCAGACCTTGCCGTTGATGCCCTCGCCCTTCACCTCGCCGCCGATGATCGGAATGATCCGGCGCACGCCGGTGCCGATCTCGCCGGCCGAGGTCACGTCGCCGATCCGGGCGGTGATGGTGAAGACGTATTTGGTTTCGAGAACAGGCGTCATTCGACGATCCTAATGCACGCCGGCCATCATGCGTTGCGGCAGCCAGGTCGCCAGCAGCGGGAAGGCGATCAGGATCACCAGCCGGACCAGGTCGGTCGCCACGAACGGAAGCACGCCGCGGAAGATCGTCGAGAACGACACGTCCTTGACCACGCTCTTGATGACAAAGACGTTCATTCCGACAGGCGGATGAATCAGGCCGAGTTCGACCGTCATCACGATGATGACGCCGAACCAGATCGGATCGAAGCCGAGATGCATGATGACCGGAAAGATGATCGGCACCGTGAGGATGATCATCGCCATCGCGTCCATCAGGCAGCCGAGCACCAGATACATCACCATGATCAGAGCGAGGATGCCGTAGGGGCCGAGACCGAGGCCGGTGAGAAATTCGGTGACCTTCTGCGGGGTCTGCGTCACCGT
>CAWFVZ010000029.1:0-154772 GCA_963819355.1 uncultured Alphaproteobacteria bacterium
CAACCCGTTGGCTTCCAGTGCGCGCAGGAGCGCAAACACTGTCGCACATGCGGCGGCGGTGTTGACCAGCAACGGACCGAACGGGCCGAGATGCATGGCCTCGGTCAGCGCGAGAACGTAAGGCCAGATGATCGAGGAGCTTGGCGATGAAAATTCGCCGGCGTTGACCCCATATCCGCCGGAGAGAATTTGGTCGGCAACCGCAAGATGGATGTAGGCGTCGTCCAGAGCGAAGACGAGCCTGAAGTCGCACTGCGGCACTATCGCGGCGAGCTCCGCCGCAAACAGCACCGACCAAAGCAGCACGGCAACGGTCGAAGGACGAGTCCACCGCCCCGCGCCGGAAGCCACAGACGACTGCTGACCTGACCGGTCCAGACGATCGCAATGATTCACGGCAACCGTCACGGAACTCTCCCCGGACCTGAAGCCGAACCCATGACTGCCGGCCTTCGTCCGCCTCACCCGATACAATCAAGAGCTTAATCGCGGATTTCCGCCAAGGCATGCCTGACCATTTGCGTCAGCATTTCGTTAACGACGATGAGCACCTTGGCTCACCGGTCCGAGGCACACCACGTTTCTGGGGAACATGAACGACCCGTTACCGTCCGTTAAGCCTCACGCGGCAAGCTCGGTTCCATGCGCGACGGCGCTTTCCGTTCTTCGATCCTCTGTCAAATCTGGGCTAGGTCGCTTCATTCTCATGCTCACCGCAACATTGGAGCAGATCCAGGCCTCGCCACGGAAGCGGACGATCTATGTCTGCGTCATTCTCACGCTGCTGGCGGCCATACTCGTCTTCAAGGCCTTCCGGTTCTTCGAAGGCGGCCTCTGGTACGGCGGCCAGACCGCTGATTTCTCCGCCTTCCATATTGTCGCGCAAAGGATCTGGCTCGGCGATCTCGACCTGACCTACCTGTTCGCGTCGTTCACGAAGATGCAGATTGCGGCGGCCGGCGGCACGAGCGGCGTGATGCCCTGGACCTACCCGCCGCAATTCGGCCTGCTGCTTGCACCCCTCGCGTTCCTGCCGGGCTGGGCCGCCTATTTTCTCTTCACGACGGTCACGCTTGCTGCCTATCTGACGACGCTTCGCGCCATCGCGGGAAACAACTTCGCGCTGGTGCTCGTCGTCTTTTTCCCGGCGATCGCGATCACGATCGGTATCGGTCAGAACGGCCTGCTGACCGGCGCGCTGATCGGACTGGTCTGCATCAACGCCGAACGGCGCCCGGTGCTTGCCGGCATCGCGCTCGGCGTCATGGTCATCAAACCGCATCTCGCCATTGCAGCCGGCATCTATATGTTGTTGACGCGCTGCTGGCCGGCGGTGCTGACCGCCGCGATCCTGGTGGTTGCGAGCTCGCTCGTCTGTACGCTTGTCTTCGGTCCGCAAATCTGGATCGCCTGGCTCGGCAGCATCCGGGAGGCCGCGGGCTATCTGGAGGAAGGCCGCTATCAGCTGTTTCGGATGATCTCGGCCTATGCGGCCTTGTACAAGGCCGGCCTCCCTCCTGCCGGGGCGTTCTGGGGGCAGATGGCCGTCGCAGGCCTCGCGCTCGCTGCCGTCGCGCTCGCGGTTGCGCGCGGACCGTCTCCCCGCTTCGCGCTCGGCGTCGTCGCTGTTGCCTCCGTGATGATCAGCCCCTACGCCTACGACTACGACCTGCCGATCGTGGGGATCGGCCTTGCGCTGCTGCTTCCCGACCTTGCCAGCCTGGCGAGCTCGCGCGAACGCGGTGTCATCTACGGGCTCCTCCTGCTGGCCAATGCCTACGGGCTGTTGCAGTCGGCGCGGCTATCCGCGGAGAACGCCAAGGCGAGCGCCTCGCAGCACTACATGACGCCGGCCATCGGTGGCTTCGCCCTCATGCTGGTGGTCGCGATGCTGCTGTGGTTCCTGCTGCGCGACCCCAAACCTGCGGGGGTCCGCCTGCACGGCGAGCCCGCGTAGCTTCGCGCACGTCCGGCAGGCGCCATGGAGCGATTGCGCGGCTGGCGCGTGCGGCCTACGCGGATCACGGAACCGGAAAGGCTGGCGCCCGTTCAGTTGAGAGGCCACGCGGCGGCGCGTGCCGCAGCGCAACCGAGGGAGGCCCACAATGCCCGCAGCCGAGAAGGATCACGTCTACAAGATCCTGGAACTGGTCGGATCGTCCGAGACCTCGATCGAGGACGCGATCAAGAACGCGATCAGCCGCGCCGCCAAGACCGTTCGCGAGATGAAATGGTTCGAGGTCACGCAGACGCGCGGCCACATCGATAACGGGACCGTGCGCCACTACCAGGTGACGCTGCGCGTCGGGTTCACACTGGAAGGGTAGTTCAGGCCAGATGACACGCCACAAAGTGGCCGCCGGCGCCCTCCTTCAGCTCCGGCGCGCTCTCCGCGCAGAGCGGCTGGGCGATCGGGCAACGGGTGTGGAAGTGGCAGCCTGATGGCGGCTTCATCGGGCTCGGCACGTCGCCCTTGAGGCGGATGCGGTTGCGCTTGAGCTTGGGATCCGGCACCGGCACCGCGGACAGCAGCGCCTTGGTGTAGGGATGCTGCGGATTGCGGTAGAGGTCGCTGGCTTTCGCCAGTTCGACGATCCGGCCGAGATACATCACCGCGACACGATCGGAAATGTGCTCGACCACCGAGAGGTCGTGCGCGACGAAGAGATAGGTGAGGTTCAGCTCGGCCTGGAGGTCTTCCAGCAGGTTGATGACCTGCGCCTGGATCGAGACGTCGAGCGCGGACACCGGCTCGTCGCAGACGATGAGTTTCGGCTCGACCGCGAGCGCTCGCGCGATCACGATGCGCTGGCGCTGGCCGCCGGAAAATTCATGCGGGTAGCGGCGCATGTGCTCGGCCTTGAGGCCGACCTTCACGAGCAGGCTTGCGACACGATCCTCACGCTCCTTGGCCGATGACCCAAGCTTATGAATAATGAGGGCTTCGCCGAGGATCGCCCCGACCGTCATACGCGGATTGAGCGAGGCGAACGGATCCTGGAACACGAGCTGCATGTTCCGCCGCATCGCGCGCAGATCGTTGCCGCCGAGCTTGCCCACGTCCTGGCCGTCGAACACCACTTCGCCGTCGGTCGGCTCGATCAGGCGCAGCACGCAGCGGCCCGTCGTCGACTTGCCGCAGCCGGACTCGCCGACGAGACCAAGCGTCTCGCCGCGATTGACCGAGAACGACACGCCATCGACCGCATAGACGCTGCCGACCTGGCGCGACAACAGGCCGCCGAGCACGGGGAAATATTTCTTCAGGCCGCTGACGCGGAGCAAGGGTTCGCTCATGCCGCGCCTCCCAACTGTGTATCCCCCAAATGGCAGGCCATGCGGTGGCCGGGAGCGATCTCGCGCAGTAGCGGCTCCTTCTCGGTGCAAACCTTCATGGCAAACTTGCAGCGCGGCGCGAAGCGGCAGCCGACCGGCGGATTGATCAGGATCGGCACCGAGCCGCCGATCGCCTCGAGCCGCGTCTTGTGCTCGCTGTCGAGATCGATGCGCGGGATCGAGCGGATCAGGCCTTGGGTGTAGGGGTGGCGCGGATCGGCGAAGAGATCGTCGACGCCGGCCTCCTCCACCACCTTGCCGGCATACATCACGACGACGCGCTGCGCCGTCTCGGCGACGACGCCCATGGCATGGGTGATCAGCATCACCGCCATGCCGAAGCGTTCCTTCATGTCCTGGAGCAGGTCGAGGATCTGCGCCTGGATGGTGACGTCGAGCGCGGTGGTCGGTTCGTCGGCGATGATCAGCTTGGGCTTGCAGGCGAGCGCCATGGCGATCATCACGCGTTGGCGCATGCCGCCGGAGAACTGGTGCGGATAATTATGCACGCGGCCTTCGGCATTGGGGATCTGCACCAGCTTCAGCATCTCGATGGTGCGCTCGATCGCCTGCTTTCTGGTGACGTTCTCATGGCGGCGCAGGCTCTCGGCGATCTGCTCGCCAACCGTGAGCACCGGATTGAGCGAGGTCATCGGCTCCTGGAAGATGAAGCCGATCTCCTTGGCCCTGATCTCGTCGAGCTGGTTGCTCGTCAACGGCACGAGATCGCGGCCCTCGAAGATGATCTCGCCCGCCGCGATGCGGCCAGGCGGCATCGCGATCAGCTTCAGGATCGACATCGCCGTCACGGTCTTGCCGCAGCCGGACTTGCCGACGACGCAGAGCGTCTCGCCCCGGTTGATGGTGATGTCGACGCCGTCGACGGCCTGCAAAATACCGTCGTCGGTGGAGAAGTGGGTTTTCAGGCCCTTGATCTCGAGCAGCGGCGCCATCAGATCACCCGTCGCGCATCGAGCGCGTCACGCAGACCGTCGCCGATGAAGTTGATGGCGACCACCGCGATGAAGATCGCGCCGCCCGGAAACAGCGCCCAGTGCGGGCCGATGTCGAGAAAGTCCTTGGCATCGTACAGCAGCCGGCCCCAGGTCGGGGTGTCCGGCGGAAAGCCGAGGCCGAGGAATGACAGCGTCGATTCCGCGATGATGGCGGCGGCAACGTCGATGGTGCCGGCGATGATCACCGGACCGAGCGCATTGGGCAGGATGTGCTTCACCACCTGCCGCACCGGGCTGGCGCCGAGCGCGCGCGCGGCTTCGACGAACTCCTTTTCGCGAATCGACAGGAATTGCGCGCGCACCAGCCGCGCCACCGGCATCCAGCGCAGGCCACCGATCACGAGCACGATCAGGATGAAGATGCCGCCCTCGGGACCGAACATCTGCTTCAGCCCGTCACGGAAGAGATAGATCAGCAGCAGCAGCAGCGGCAGTTGCGGCAGCGACAGGAAGAGGTCGGTGAGCCACATCAACGCGTGCCCCAGCGCACCGCGCGACATGCCGGCGAGCGCCCCGATCAGCGTGCCGACGAACACCGACACCAGCATCGCGGCGAGGCCGACCGCGAGCGAGATGCGTCCGCCGTAGATCATGCGCGCGAGAATGTCCTGGCCGAGATCGTCGGTGCCGAAGGGATGCGCCAGCGAGGGCCCCTGGAGGCCGGCAACGATGTCGATATCGTCGATCTTGACGCGCCAGATGAAGGGCCCGACCACGACGGCAAGGATGAGGCCGAGAAGCAGGAAAGCACTGATGACGGCAAGCTTGTGGCGGCTGTAGCGCCGCCACGTCTCGCGCCAGGGCGAGTAGACCCGCCGCTCAGCGGAAGGAGATGCGAGGGTCGAGCCAGCCATACAGCACATCCGCGATGAGATTGAAGAGCACCACCAGGCAGGCGAACACAAAGGTCACGGCCATCACGACTGGGGTGTCATTGGAGAGAATTGACGAGATCAGCAGCGAGCCGATGCCGGGGATGCGAAAAATCTGCTCGGTGACGATGGCACCGCCGAACACCGCCGGCATTTGCAACGCAATGAGCGTGACCACCGGGATCATCGCATTACGCATGACGTGCTTGATGATGACCTTGGTCTGGCCAAGGCCTTTGGCGCGCGCCGTGGTGACATAGTCGAGCCTGATCACATCGAGCATCGCCGAACGCACGAAGCGCGTCATCGACGCGGCCTGGAACAGGCCGAGCACCGCCACGGGCATGATCGCCTGACGGATCATCTCCAACACCCAGCGGATGCCGGTACCCTTGATGTCGGTGGTGTAGACGAAGGGGAGCCAGTCCAGCGTGACCGAGAAGATCAGGATGAACAGGATGCCGGTGAAGAAGGTCGGCAGCGAGAAGCCGACGAAGGCGAGCGTGTTCGCGACCTGGTCGAACAGCGAATAGGGTTTTGTGGCCGCATAGACGCCGACCGGAATCGCGATCAGGAGCGCCAGGATCTGCGCCGAGCCGATCACGTAGAGCGTGGCCGGCAGGCGCTGCAGGATGAGGGCGTCCACGTCCATCCGGCTGACGAACGAGAAACCCCAATCGCCATGGGCCATGGCGGAGAGCCAGTGCAGGTAGCGAAGGTAGATCGGATCGTCGAGGCCGAACCTGGCCCGAAGCGCGGCCTGCACCTCGGGCGGCACGTTCGGATTGGTCGCAAGCTCGCTGAAGGGGTCGCCTGGCGCAAGCGCCAGGACGACGAACAGGACGAGCGAGATTCCGAGCAGGCTCGGAATCGCGATCATCAGACGACGCAGGACGTACTGACTCATGAGCGAACAATCCGCCTAAACGACCGTCCTCAGCCCTCTCGGTACCAGTCCTGCAGATTGTCGGTTTGGTTGGCCCAACCGGACAGCGCCGGCCGAAGCGTGTTGCTGGCAGCCTCCACCGCGAGACGGTGCATCACGGGAATGACGACGGTGTCCTGCCATATCAGATCGTTGCACTTGATGTAGAGCGCCGCCCGCTTGACCGGATCGGTCTCGATGTCGGCGGCGTCGACCGCGGCATCGAAATCCTTGTTGACCCAGCGCGGGAAGTTCTGCCCCTGCCACTTGTTCTCCTTGGTGGCGACGTTGCGCGAATGGTAGCGCCGCATGTGCAGGGCCGGATCGGGCTGCGTCATCGGGATCTGGAACATCTCGATGTCGGCGAAGAACTTGGAATAGGTGTCGGGGTTGGCGACGTCGGAGGAGAAGAAAACTGAGGCCACGACCGATTTCAGCTCGATGTCGATGCCGGCCTTCTGACAGGCCTGCTTGACGATCGCCTGGGTCTTCTGGCGCGGGCCGTTGATCGAGGTCTGGTAGACGAACTTCAGCTTCTTGCCGTCCTTTTCGCGGATGCCGTCCGCGCCGGCCTTCCAGCCGGCCTGCTCGAGCAGCGCGGCCGCCTTCTCGACGCTGAACTCCCATTTGGTATTCTTGGACACGAAATCGTCGGGGCCGTTGAGGTAGTTCGCAGTGGCGCGGCCGGCGCGGCCATAGATCGCCTTCTTGATGGAATCGCGATCCACCAGCAGCGCAAGCGCCTGGCGTACCGCCGGGTCCGACAGGGCCGGATGCTTGGTCTTCATCGACGAACGCTCGCCGTCAACCTCGGTGTTGGGATCCGTGAAGTTGATGGCAATAAACTCGATGTCGCCGCCGACGGCGTAGAGGGTCTTGCCCTTGCCGCCCTTTTCCAGGCGCAACAGAACCTCGTCTTCCACCTGCATGTTCCAGGCGAAGTCATATTCGCCGGTCTGGATGACGGCGCGCGCCGCCGAGACCGCGTCGCCGCCGCCCTTCATTTCGACGCTGTCGAAATACGGCCGGTTGGCCATGTGGTAGTCGGGGTTGATCTCGCCGCGCACCAAATCGCCCGGCTTGAACTCGACGAACTTGTAGGGGCCGGTGCCGACAGGCTTCAGATTGTTCGGCGCCTCGCGGGATTTGCTGCCCTTGTATTCGGCGAACAGATGTTTCGGGATGATGCAGCCGTAAGCGCCGACGAAGGCGTTGGCCCAGAACGGCGTCGGGTCCTTGAACGTGATGCGGATGGTGAGGTCGTCGACCTTCTCGACGGTGAGGCCGCTATAGGTGCTGATCGAGACGCACGCGGTGGCGGGGTCGCTGGAATATTCCCAGTTGAACACGAGGTCGTCGGCGGTGACCGGCTTGCCGTCGTGCCATTTGACGCCTGGCTTGAGCTTCCAGATCACCGTTTTTGCATCGGCGGACAGGCCGCCATTCTTGATCGAGGGGATTTCGGCGGCGAGGATCGGATTGAGATGGCCGTCGACGTCCCAGCTCGCGAGCGGCTCATAGAAGAGGCGCGAGCCGTCCTGATCCTTGGTGCCGGTGGCGAAATGCGGATTGAGCAAGGTCGGTCCCTGCCACCACAACAGCTTGAGAGGGCCGCCCCCGCCGCGCTTGGTCGGAGGATAGGGGGACGGGCTCTGGGCCATGGCGACGCCGCCGATGGCGAGGATCTGATTAGCCATGGGCGCGGTGAGGCCCACGGCGGCCAGGCGCTTGATGAAGGCGCGGCGATCCATCCGCCCGTCCTTCACGTCACCGATCATCGAACGCAGTTCTTTATCCAGCATGGTTGTCCCCGTCTGGTTCCCGGTATGGATGCAGGCGGCCGCGGGACGGCCGCCGGGTTAGACTGGCGGTAGATGGCACACTGAATAGGCCGCACGTCAACTGCGATCGTGTGTATGCAAACGGTGTGCTGGCTGTCCGTTGGGCAAAACTGCGTTCCGCAGCCCAAGCGTTCGGCAATCCGGCGTCTAAACACGCCGGAAACCGCGTTGCACTGCGGAAAATTTGTTCGCCGGATCAGACGAAGTATCGAGACGAAATTCTACACGACGGACATATCGAGCGGCGGCGCGACGTGGTCCGGCAGCGGGCAGACATAAGGTGTCTTGGCCGTCCGCTTCGTCAGGTCAGCTTTCGCGGCCTTGATCAGCTCCGGTTCTGTCAACGCCATGATGCCGAGGCCGGCCATGGCCTTGGCCGCCTGCACCATAGCCTTGTGGGCATGCGGGCTCTTGCCCTGAGCCACCACCTGCCAGGTGTGGAAAGGCGTGCCGATTGCAACCGTCGGTGCGTGAACCTGCACGGTCGGCACCACCCAGCTCACGTCGCCCACGTCGGTCGAGCCGACCAGCGGATTACGCTTGGCGTCGAGCGGCACCAGGAAGTCGGCCAGCGGCCGATCGGTCGGCTCCATGCCGATCGCGTAATAGATGGACGAAATGTCCTTATCGGTCAGGGTCGCGCGGATCTGGCTTGCGAAGCTCTTGTCCGCATCGTCGAAATGCGGCGGTCCGAGCTCTTGCATGACACGGTGCAGCGCCTGCTCCAGCGGCGTATTCGGCAGGATGTTGGAGACCGCGGAGATGATCTTCATCTCCATCTTGGTCTCGGTCATAAGAGCCGCACCCTGGGCAATCTTGTTCACGCGCCCGACCAGCTCGTTCATGCCGGGGAGATCGCGGGCGCGAATGGAATAGCGCACCCGGGCATGGGCCTGCACCACGTTGGGTGCAATGCCGCCGGTGTCGAGCAGCGCGTAATGCACGCGCGCATCGCTCGGCATGTGCTCGCGCATGTAGTTCACGCCGACGTTCATCAGCTCCACCGCGTCGAGTGCGGAGCGGCCGAGATGGGGCGAAGCCGCTGCATGCGAGGTGCGGCCGGTGAAGATGAAGTCGGCGCGGGTATTGGCGAGCGACGGCGTCACCGCAACTTCCCAAAAACTGTGCGGATGCCAGGTGATGGCGATATCGGCGTCCTCGAACGCACCGGAGCGCACCATGAAAGCCTTGGCCGCGCCGCCTTCTTCCGCCGGGCAGCCGTAATAGCGCACGCGACCGGGCACCTTGTTCTCGGCGAGCCAGTCCTTCACCGCCGTGGCGGCCAGCAGCGCCGCGGAGCCGAGCAGATTGTGGCCGCAGCCATGGCCGTGGCCACCGGTCTCGACCGGACGATGCTCGGCGACACCGGCCTCCTGGCTGAGGCCTGGCAGTGCGTCATATTCACCCATGAAGGCGATGACCGGACCGCCCTCGCCCCATTCGCCCATCACAGCGGTCGGAATGCCCGCCACCTTCTCGGTGATGCGGAAACCCTGGTGGCGCAGCTCAGTGAGATGCTCGGCGGCAGAGCGCGCCTCGGTGTAGCACACTTCGGGCATGCCCCAGACCTTGTCGCTGAGGTCGATGAAACGTCCCTTGATCGTGTCGATGCCACGCCAGATGTCGCTGCGATTGTCCATGCTTCGGTCCGTAATCCCTGGTCAAACGAAGCGGCAATGGTTAGCAGCTTCACCGGCGAACGGCCAGCGGCTCGCCGGACATCAGCCATGCGGTCGATGCCGAGTTGATGGCGGCGCCCGGCCTCACGTGCTGTTCCTGTCTTTTTTGACAGTTTCACACGACGGCGCCCGGAATAGTTGGGGGTCAAGGCTTTCAAGACGGCCGCCTCCGGCATAAATTATGCGTGCTTCGCGCGTCGTTCCGCAGCAATGGCGGAGCAATGCTCTCAGCCAGGAGAACTCCATGACCGCTTTGACCGAATGGAGAGTGCCGCCGGCCAATCAGCCGCGTGCGAGCGACTACGGTTTCGATCTCGACCGTGCGCTCGCCTCCGTTGTCGGCCTGCACGCCATCATCCCGCCGGACGCCTTCAGCGCCGAAACGCTGGGCACCGAGCGCGCCGGCAACGGCGTCGTGATCGACGACGGGCTGGTGCTCACCATCGGCTATCTCATCACCGAAGCGGAATCCGTGTGGCTTCATCTCGGCGACGGCCGCGTGGTGGAGGGACATGTGCTCGGCTTCG
Source organism: uncultured Alphaproteobacteria bacterium (assembly GCA_963819355.1). Classification (GTDB taxonomy): domain Bacteria; phylum Pseudomonadota; class Alphaproteobacteria; order Rhizobiales; family Xanthobacteraceae; genus Bradyrhizobium. The sequence continues at coordinate 10,197 of CAWFVZ010000029.1, forward strand.
ATGCCGTCACCGGCTTCGGCCTGGTACAGGCGCTCGGCCGGCTCGACATCGAGCCGCTGCCGCTCGGCTCGTCGGCGGAGACCCGGCTCGGCGACCGCGTCGTGGTCGGCGGCGCCGGGGGCCGGACGCGATCGGTCGCGAGCCAGATCGTCGCCAAGCAGGAATTCGCCGGCTACTGGGAGTATCTGCTCGACGAGGCCTTGTTCACCTATCCCGCCCATCCGAATTGGGGCGGCACCGGACTGATCAACGCGCGCGGCGAACTGATCGGCATCGGCTCGCTCCAGCTCGAGCGAGAACGCGACGGCAAGGCCGAACATGTCAACATGATCGTGCCGATCGATCTCTTGAAGCCGATCCTCGACGACCTCCGCAAGTTCGGCCGCGTCAACAAGCCGGCGCGCCCGTGGCTCGGACTCTATTCGACCGAGATCGACAACCGCGTGGTGGTGATCGGGATCTCCGCCAACGGTCCGGCTGCTCGCGCCGAGCTCAAGACCGGCGACGTCATCCTCGCCGTGGACGGCGAGAAGGTCACGAGCCAGACAGCGTTCTACAAGAAAATGTGGGGGCTCGGCGCGGCCGGCGTCGACGTGCCTCTCACCGTGCATCATCAAGGCAGCGCACATCATGAAGGCGTCACCTTCGACGTCACGGTGACCTCGACCGACCGCTTCAAGCTTCTGAAGGCGCCGAAGCTGCACTGATTCCAAGTAGAGGAAGCGGCAATGACCGAGGCCGTGGTCGATGACATCGTGGCCGTGCTGCCGCCGTTGCTCAATGCGCTGGAAGCGCTTGGTTTCTTCGCCCGGCATTTGCATCCACCGGCCTTCGCCTCCGTAATGAACACGATCGGCGCGCCGGACCAGGCGTTGCAAGCGGCACGCGCTGCGATCGGGGAATGGCCGGAGCAGTTTGCCGGCTTGCGCAGCCGGCTCGATGGCGCCTGCAACGAAACACTCGCAGCCTTTGCCGGTATACGCGAGGTCGAGCGTGGCAATGGTGACCTGGTCGCGGTCTTCCGCGCGCTGCGCCATGTGCCACGCGCGCAGGAAGCGCTGTATCCGCTGTCGACCCAGTTTCCGCCGGTGAGCAACTTCTTTCTCAACGCCGCCAATCGCGAGAATGAGGACTTGCTGTCGCGGCTGGAGGTGGGCGCGAGCGAGCACGCCGGCATCTTCCATGATCACAACGAGCCCGGCAGCCGCGGCGGCTTCTCGGTCTATGTGCCCGAATATTACACGCCCGATCGCGCCTGGCCTTTGGTGATGGCGCTGCATGGCGGCAGCGGCAACGGTCGCGGCTTTCTATGGAGCTGGCTGCGCGATGCTCGCAGCGTTGGCGCGATCCTGGTGGCGCCGACCGCGACCGGCCAGACCTGGGCGCTGATGGGCGACGATTCCGACACGCCCAATCTCATGCACATCCTTGAAACCGTGCGCAGCCGCTGGACCATCGATTCCTCGCGCCTGCTGCTGACCGGCATGAGCGACGGCGGTACCTTCAGCTATGTCACCGGTCTCGACGACGCCTCGCCCTTCACCCATCTTGCGCCGGTGTCGGCGACCTTCCACCCGTTGATGGCTGAGATGGCGGATGCCACGCGCCTGCAGGGACTGCCGATCTTCATCACCCACGGCAAGCTCGACTGGATGTTTCCGGTGCAGACCACACGGCAGACGCAAGCCGCGCTTTCGGCAGCCGGCGCCGACGTCAGGTATCGCGAGATCGACGACCTCAGTCACACCTATCCGCGCGAGATCAACGCGGAGCTGCTGCAGTGGCTGAATGGAGACTGAACGGACCGTCCTTACCTGCGCCGCACTGCCGCGGAACCATCACTCCGGGCCGACGTTATCCGCCCGTCACCGGAGGTTCGCCATGCAGATTTTTTTCGGAATGATTTTGGGTGCGCTGCTGCTCGGCTGCGGCGTTTATGTCTATGACTCCATGCAGACGTCGTCCGTCGCCAACGGCGAGGTCGCGACTGCCAATCGCACCATCGTGAACTGGGATGTCGCGAAGGCCGACTGGAACGCACTGCAGGATCGCGCGCACAAGGACTGGGTCCGGATTTCGTCGAAGTAATCTCGCCCGCCAATGAACTAGGCGCCGTCGCGATCCGCGGCGGCGCCTTTGTGCTGGCTGCGATCAGCGCTGCTCGCGCGTCAGTTCATCTTGGCCTTGCGGGCGTCCGCGATGACCTGCTCGAACTCGGCCATGCTGAGCACGCCGGGTACCCGATATTTACCGACGATGAAGGACGGGGTGCCGCGGAAGCCGAAGGCCTCGGCTTGATCGTTGTTGCGCTTGAGGATCGCGTCGATGTCCTTGGCGTGTGCCGTGAGGTCACCCTTGAGGCGATCCATGTCGACTCCGGCCGCGGCCAGAAGCTCGTTGATGCGAGGTTCGGTCAAACGCGAGCTGACACCCATCATGGCGTCATGGGCCTGGTGGTACTTGTCCTGGTATTTTGCGGCCATCGCGATCCGGGCAGCCGTTACTGAGACGGGCCCGAGGATCGGCCAGTCTTTCATCACCAGCCGCACCTTGCCGTCATCCTGGATGACCTGGCGCAGCTCAGGTTCGAGCTTGCGGCAATAGGGACAATTGTAGTCGGACCACTCGATGATGCTGATGTTGCCATTGGGATTGCCGGCAACGGGAACGTCAGGGTCACGCAGCACCTTGGCTTCGGTCAGCACCTCGTCATCGTTGGTGGCCGCGCGGGCCAAAGTAATACCGCCAGCCGCGAAGGCGCCTGCCCCGATCAACGACAACGCCGCACGGCGCGTCGGCATAAGGCCCTTGTTCCTGAATCCAGCCATATCTTGTCCCGTTTCGGTCCCATCTGCACGAGTACGCCTCGGAACCGGGAATTGATACGCCTCATATAGAGTGTCGCGGGCGCGATGTCATCGCACCAGCAGCGTCACCGCGATGGGCACCAGGAACGAGGTAACCAGAGCGTTCAGGCTCATGGCGATGCCGGAGAAGACGCCAGCGATCTCGTCGACCTGGAAGGCGCGGGCCGTACCGATGCCGTGCGCGGCAAGCCCGGCGGCGAAACCGCGGGCGCGGAAATCGGTAACGCCGGTGCGGTTCATCAGAGGCGTGACGATGATCGCACCCATGATGCCGGTGAGAATGACCGAGACCGCGGTCAACGAGGGATCGGCGTGCAGGGATTCGCTGATGCCCATGGCAACACCGGCCGTGACCGATTTCGGCGCCAGCGACAGCACCACGTCACGCGGTAGCCCGGCGAGTTCGGCCAGCAACACCACCGACACCACCGCTGCAACTGAGCCTGCGACCAGCGCCACTAGCATCGGCGCGATGGAGGCGACCACACGTTTGCGGTTCTCGTAGAGCGGCACGGCGAGCGCCACGGTGGCGGGCCCGAGCAGAAAGTGCACGAACTGCGCGCCGGCGAAATAGGTCGTGTAGGAGGTGCCGGTCGCGAGCACGAATGCGCCGATGATCCACATCGCATGCAGCACCGGATTGGCAAGTGGATGGCGCCGCGTCGCCAGCGACACCGCGTCCGTGGTCGCATAGACCAAGAGCGTCACCGTCAACCATAGCAACGGCGATTGCGAGAGATAGACCCAGAGCGAGAACGGGTTGTCCTTCATCGCGCGTCCTGTTGCCTCAACAGGCGGCTGACGAGGCGGAAGGTCAAGACGGTCACAAGCAGCGTGACGACGACCGAGAGCGCCAGCACCAGGACGATGGCGATGCCGTGAGAGGCGAGCAAATCGAGTTTTTGTACCACGCCGACGCCGGCTGGAACGAAGAGCAGCGAGAGATGAGCCAGCAGACCCTTGCTTGCGGTCTCCACACCGTTGTTGCGCAGTGGCCCGCGCGCGAGCAACGCAAAGCGATCGCGGGCGAGCAGGAGGATCAGGAGCAGCAACAGGCCGAGTACAGGCCCCGGCAGCGGCAGTCCGAGGCCGCGGACCACGGCCTCACCGATCAATTGGCAGAGCAGAACGAGGCTGAGACTTGCAAGCATAACGCATCAAGGGTTGCGCCGCAGGGCTTGTCAATTGCCGCACTATGCGCGGACTAAACTCCCGGTTCCTGGTGCCGCAACGCGTGGCAGCATCGCCATCAGCGTCCCGGTCATCGTGGCGATCAGCGTGGTCTTGCCGTCATGCTCGGCAAACGCCCTGGCCTCGCAGAAGGTGAGCGTCCGACCGGGTTTGACCACCTCGGCCTTGAAGACGAAGCGCTCGCCGCGGGCGGGGGCGAGCAGCGTCGTCTTGAACTCGACGGTGAGGATATCGGCCTCGGGCGGCATCAGCGTGAACGCGGCGACGCCGCAGGCGTTGTCGAGGCCCGCCGTGACAATGCCGGCATGGACAAAGCCATTCTGCTGCGTGAAGGCCGGCGAATGCAGCATTGCCAGCTCGACCTCGCCCGGCGCAAGGCGGACGATCACGATGCCGAGCGTGCGCATCACCGGCTGGCCGTCGAACATGGCGACGGCCGCCGCGCGATAGCCCGGGTTCTTCGGCTCGAACGCAGCCATGGCAATTCCCGCCCTTTTGATTTTGATACGGTAGCGTATCAATACTGGGACGCGTTAGCAATACGGCACCGTATCGAGAACCGGTGAGGCTTCCTTCATGAACGACGGCAAGGGCGATGTCTGGGTCGAGGCCGGGTTTACCGAACTGGCTCGCGCAGGGGTCGAGGGGGTGCGGGTCGAGGTGCTCGCCAAGAATTTGGGCGTCACCAAGGGCGGCTTCTATCGCCGTTTCGCCGATCGCGCCGCGCTGCTCGAGGCCATGCTGGAGCGCTGGCGCGTGGGCCGCGCGGCGTCGATCGCGCAGCAGACGAGCCTCGACGGGCAAGCGCCCCGCGAGCGGCTGAAGGCGGTGATCCAGCTTTATTCCGAACGACTGAACCCGGAAGGAATGGCGATCGAGCTCGCGATCCGGCAGTGGGCGCGTTCCGACGAGGGCGCGGCTGCGGCGGTGGCGAGCGTGGATGCGGCACGGCTGAAGCACGTCGCCGAGCTTTACCGCGCGACCGGCCTCGAGGCCGAGGAGGCCGAGGCTCAGGCCTTCCTGTTCTACTGCTTCATCTTCGGCCAGAGCCTCTTGTTCGTCGAGCGCGGCCCGCGCAAGCGGGCACAGCTCGTGGCGAAATCGGCCGAGAAGCTGCTGGATTAAAGCGAGAGGCCGGAGTTCAGCTCCGGCCTCTGCGTCGTCTCGAAGCCTCAGGCCGCGCCCTTCAGCTTCTTGTTGCATTCGCTGTAGTAGCCGCCGCCCTTCTCGATCCACTTCATGCCGCCATTGCCGTTAGTGGTCTTGTTGGCATTGTACTGGTCGACACAGGTGTGCAGGCGCGCCTTGCCGGCGCTCTCCTTGGCATATTTCGCATCGACCGCGTTCGGGAAGACGGCGCTGCCCATCGGCATCGTTGACGCCGGCGCAGCGGCCGGAGCGGCCTCCTTCTTCGCGGCCGCCTTCGGCTCGGCAGGAGGCGCGGGTGCAGCCGGGGCGGCCGCGGTCGGCGCGGCGGCCGGCGTGGCGTCCGCGCCGCACTGGGCCTTGCGGAAGTCATTCCACTTCGTGGTGCCGAGCGAGCCGTCCTTCTTGGCCGCCTGATATTTCGCGCTGCACTCTTGCGAGGTCAGCGCCTGCGCGGGGGCGGACATCACCAACGCAGCAAAACCCGACACCGCAACCGCACACAACAATTTTGATTGAATGGTCATCCTTGGTCTCCCTCAGAAAGCAAAACGAGGACTGCTATCCTAGCGGGCCGGGGACTTCGGACAAGGAAGTGATGGCACTCGGGGCCAAAATATAGTGATCGCGTCGTTCAGATTATTCATGTCGCGTTCAGCAATACAGGCCGACGTTCGCGACCCTCCGCAATTCTCGCAAGAAGAGCAGCACCATGACCCTCGCCTCCCGCCTCGCCGTCGTCGCGATGGCCTCCGTGTTCGCCACCGGTACCGCCTTCGCGCAGACCGCGGCGCCGGCAGCCAAGACCGATGCCACCACGACCACCGACAAGAAGGCGCCGAAGGAGCACTCGGCCGAATCGCTCGAATGCTCCAAGCAGGCGGACGCCAAGGGCCTGCATGGCAAGGAGCGCAAGAAATTCCGTTCCGACTGCATCAAGACCGCCAAGGCCGGCACCGCGCCTGCGCCTGCCGCCGACAAGAAGTAAATCCGTCACAATCCCTCCCCTCGCCTTTGGCGAGAGGCGCACGCATTGCGGCATGACGTAGCTGCAATTGTGCGCCTCTCGCCGATTTGCGATAAGGTGGCGTGAAGCAAATCACCGCCTCCCTGCCGTTCGAATGGCCGAGTCGTGCCAAGGTCTTGAGCACCGCGGAGACGCTCGTCATCGGCGCGGCCGGCGGACTGGCGTTCCTGGCCGCGGGCCTTCCGGGCGGGTTGATCTCAGGATCGATGATCGCCGTCGCGATCGCCGCGATTGCCGGACGCCAGCTTTCAGTACCGCCGCTCCTGACCCAGACCGTGCTGGTGCTGCTCGGCATTTCGCTGGGCTCCGTCGTTTCGCGTCATCTGATCCAGCAAGTCAGCGCCTATCCGCTGACCATCGGGCTATTGGCGCTCGCCACGTTCTGCTCGACCTTCGGCTCGAGCTACTACCTCCAGCGGGTCCATGGCTGGGATCGCACCTCGGCGTTCCTCGCCGGTAGCCCCGGCGCGCTGTCGCAGATCACGATCCTGGCGGTCGAGCGCGGCGCCGACCTGCCGGGAATCGCGGTGGTGCAGACCATGCGCGTGATCATCCTGACCGCGGCGCTGCCGATGGTGCTGGCGGTCGCGGGGGTAGCGCCGTCCGTCGCGCCGTCGCTGACGACGGCGATTGCCTCGCCGCTCGATCTTCTGGAGCTGGTCGCCGCTTCGCTCGCGGCGTCGCTCGTGCTGCGGCTGATCAGGTTTCCGGCGAGCTGGATGTTCGGCGCGATGATTGCCTCCAGCGTGCTGCACGGCGCGGGCTGGGTCGAGGGCGGCCTGCCGAACTGGGTGCGCGGTGTGGCGCTGGTCGGCATCGGCGCGCTGATCGGCAGCCGCTTTGCCCGGATGCGGATCAAGACGCTCGCCGGCCACATCAACGCGGCGCTGGGCTCGTTCGCAGTGGCCATCGCCGTCTCCGCCATCTTCGTCGGCATCGTAGCGCTCACCACACAGGTGAAGTTCTCCGACGTCGTCGTCGCCTTTGCGCCGGGCGCGATGGACGCCATGCTGGCGCTGGCGCTCACGCTACATATCGATCCGATCTTCGTCGGCGCCCATCACCTCTCGCGCTTCGTGTTCGTCACGATCGCAACGCCTGGCATCGTGCACCTGTTCGGCCGAACGCAGGACGACGTGGACGATTAGCTTTCTCCTCCGGTCGCCCGCCCCTTCAGCGCCGCAACCTCCGCCTCGAGCTCCGCAATCCGCTGGTCCCTCGCCGCCAGTGCCGCCGCCACATCCGCGGCGTCGAACTTCTGCGGAATGTGCTGCGGGCAGTTGGTATCCCAAGCGGCGATCTTGAACACGATCACCTGCTCGGGGCGCGCCCGGTAGCCTTTCGGCATCAGGGACTCCGTCAGCGCATCGTCGTCCTCGACCACACGCGCCTCGCCCCAGATCTTCACCCGGCGGCGATGGGCGTAGTCCATGATGAAGATGTAGCCTTTGGGATTCTCCGACAGATTGCCTTGGGAGAGAAATTGCTGGTTGCCGGCGTAGTCCGCGAAGGCCAGCGTCTGCTTGTCCAGCACTTTCAGGAAGCCCTTCGGGCCGCCGCGGTGCTGGATGTAGGGCTGGCCGTCCGCCGAGGCGGTGGCGAAATAGAAGCTGTTGGCATCGGCCAGGAAGGCTGCGAGCTTCTCGTCGACCTCAGTCCGCCAGCCGTGCTGCTCGGCACGCGCATAGGCCTCGCGCGAGCCCTTGCGGGTCTGGATCGACTTTACGGCCGGCGTGAAGGCCACATCGCTGGCGTAAACACGCGCTGCTGCTGTCATCGGAACATCTCCTGAAAATTCCGGCGCATTTCTGCGTCCTTCGCCAGGTAAAATGGACCTTTCTGCTAGCAAAACAATCGGCCAGCTTGACACTTCATCATTGCAATATATGCAATAATGCCCATGGACCGCCTCGAAGCCATGCATGTGTTCGTCACCGTCGCCGATCTGCGCGGCTTTGCGCCGGCGGCGCGCAAGCTGCGACTGTCCCCCTCGGCAGTGACCCGGCTGATCGCGGCGCTGGAGGAGCATCTCGGTGTGCGGCTGCTGCAGCGGACCACGCGGCAGGTGACACTAACCGACGTCGGCACGCGCTATCTGGAGCGCGCACGGCGGATCCTCGCCGATGTCGAGGAGGCCGACGGCTCCGCGCGCGATGAACGCAACCGGCCGAGCGGGCGGCTGGTGGTGTCGGCGCCTGTCGGCTTCGGCCGACTGCATGTCGGGCCGATCATGACCGCCTATCTCAGGCGCTATCCTGAAGTTGCCTGCGAATTGCGACTGTCGGACCATCTCGTCAATCTCGTGGAAGACGCAGTCGATGCCGCGGTGCGGATCGGCCATCTCGCCGATTCCTCGCTGGTCGCGCGCCAGGTCGGCGAGATGCGGCGGATCGTGGTGGCTACGCCGGGCTATCTCAAGCGCCACGGCGAGCCGAAGACGCCCGAAGCCTTGCTCGAGCATCAGACTATCCAGTTCGGGCCATCCGCCAGCTGGCGCTTCGTGAAAGACGGTCGCGACCTCGAGGTGCCGCCGAACCCGCGTTTCACCAGCAACAGTGCCGATGCGGCCTTACAATATGCCGAAGCCGGCGGCGGCGTGACGCGGGTGTTGGCCTATCAGGCAGCCGAAGGCCTGAAGCGCGGGCGGCTAAAGATCGTGCTGGCGAAATACGAGCAGCCGGCGCTGCCGATCCACATCGTCTACCCGACCTCGCGCCTGCTCTCGGCCAAGGTGCGCGCGTTCATCGATCTCGTGGTGGAGACGGCGGCTTGGAAGTTTGGGTGAGGCGAAAATTGCATCACCCCTTCTTCGGCACGACACGAAACGTACCGCTGGCGCGCGCGATCACGGCATCGTCGGCCCTGACCATGCTTTGCGCGAAACAGATCGTGCTGCCGGTCTTGATCGCCTCACCTTCGACCGCGAGCCATTGGCCGATTCCGCCGGCGCCGACATAGTCGACCGACAGCGAGATCGTGACGAACGACGTCGTCCATCCCGTCGCCTGCGCGCAGCTATAGCCCATGGCGGCATCGGCCAGCGCCGCGATTAGTCCGCCATGAATCAACCCGCGCGCGTTGGTGTGGGGCGTCGCCAACCGCAATCCCACGGTGACGCCCTTTTCGGTCTTCTTGGAATAGAGCGGCTCCCAGGGATCGGTGAGTGGCGCTTTACGGAAATGCGGCTCAAAGCCGGCGGGAATGTCGGTGCTGGTCATGTGCATCTCGTTTCTGGTGCGGCCGCCACCATTGAACGCGATGCGGATGACAGTTTCACCGCCTACAAAGTTTTAAACGGAATTTGCGCGGGTGTTTGAAACGACACTCCGCCGTCCTTGCGAGGGGCCTTGCGACCAAACAATCCAGAATCTCTCCGCGGGGCAGTCTGGATCGCTTCGCTTCGCTCGCAATGACAATGCGGCAGCAGCGTGCCTCTAGAACGGCAACCCCACGTAATTCTCCGACAGCGATGTCATCGCGGCCTGCGACTGCGTGACGTAGTCGAGTTCGGCGACCTGGATGCGCGCGCCGATGCTGCCGTTCTCCGGGAATTTATGCAGCATCGAGGTCATCCACCAGGAGAAGCGCACGGCTTTCCAGACCCGCGCCAGCGCCTTGGCGGAGTAGGCATCGATGCCGGCGCTGGATTTCTCGTCGTAGAATTCGCGGAGCGCGCTCGACAGATAATGGGCGTCGCTTGCGGCCAGGTTCAGCCCCTTGGCCCCGGTCGGCGGCACGATGTGGGCAGCATCGCCGCACAGGAACATCTTGCCGAAGCGCATCGGCTCGGCGACGAAGCTGCGCAATGGCGCGATGCTCTTCTCGATCGAGGGACCGGTGACGAGACTGTCGGCGGCCTCCTGGTCGAGCCGGCGCTTCAGCTCATCCCAGAAGCGGTCATCCGGCCATTGATCGACATGGTCGTCGAGCGAACACTGCACGTAATGCCGGCTGCGTTTCATCGAGCGCATGGTGCAGAGTGCAAAGCCCCGTGCATGATTGGAATAGATCAGCTCGTGGCTGACCGGCGGCGTCTCGGACAAAATGCCGAGCCAGCCGAACGGATAGATCCGCTCGAACTCCTCGATCGCCGAGGCCGGAACACTGGCGCGGCTGACGCCGTGAAAGCCGTCGCACCCGGCGATGAAGTCGCAATCGAGTGTGTGGGTAACGCCGTCATTGGCCCAGGTTACGCGCGGGTGACTGCCATCGAAATCATGCGGCTGCACGTCCCTGGCTTCGTAGACAGTGGTGAGGCCAGCTGCCTTGCGCGCATTCATCAGGTCGAGCGTGACCTCGGTCTGGCCGTAGATCATGACCGTCTTGCCGGTCGCGCCCTTCATGTCGATGCGATGGCGGCGGCCGGAGAAGGCGAGCTCGATGCCTTCATGCACCAGGCCTTCGGCATGCGCCCGCGCGCCGGCGCCGATCTGGTCGAGCAGTCCGACCGTTCCCTCCTCCAGGAGGCCGGCGCGGATGCGGCCCAGCACGTAATCCGGGCTCTGCCGCTCAAGAATGAAATTGTCGATGCCGTATTTGTGCAGAAGTTGCCCAAGCAACAATCCTGCCGGCCCGGCCCCGATGATTGCGACTTTTGTCCGCAATACTTGCTCCTCCCGATCCTGTAGGCTTTCGTCGCGGCTCGCTTGTCGCAGTCGTCTGCGCGATAATTATATCATATAACGGTTGGGCAAAGGGGAGTGCTCATCGCCCGAGCAGCGACAAATCCATGCAACGTGGCTGACGTAGGTGACGGCACGCCGCGCCAGTTCCGGCTTGAACCCGCCGGCCAATTAGATAACATGTTAATTAACGAGACCGGGCCATCGAAGCCCGCCGTCGAAAAGAGGGAGAGAAGACCGATGAGGACAACGTGTCTGGCGTTGCTGCTGGCAGCAAGCGTGACGCCTGCGTTCGCGCAGGACAAGACCTTCGATTTGAAGATCTCGCACTGGGTGCCGGCCTCGCATCCGCTGCAGAAATCGCTGGAAGACTGGGCGGCCGCCGTGGAGAAGGATTCCGGCGGCACCATCAAGGGCAAAGTGTTTCCGGCGCAGCAGCTGGGCAAGGCCTTCGACCATTTCGACATGGCGCGCGATGGCATCGCTGACGTCACCTATGTCAATCCCGGCTACCAGCCTGGCCGCTTCCCGATCATCGGCGCCGGCGAATTGCCGTTCCTGATCTCAGACGCCAAGGGCGGCTCGATGGGGCTGGACGCCTGGTATCGCAAATATGCCGGGAAGGAGATGAAGGACGTCAAATACTGCCTCGCCTTCGTCCACTCGCCCTCCTCCTTTCACGCCCGCACCAAGAAGATCGTGATGCCCGAGGACGTGAAGGGCATGAAGATCCGCCCTGCCCACGCCACCATGGCGAACTTCGTCACCTCGCTCGGCGGCACCAATGTGCAGTCGTCCGCGCCTGAAGTACGCGACGTCATCGAGCGCGGCGTCGCCGACGGCGTCACCTTCCCGTGGGGCTCGCTGGTGCTGTTCGGCATCGACAAGGTGACGAAGTACCACATGGAGGCCCCGCTCTACACCACGACCTTCGTGTTCGTCATGAACAAGGACAAGTACGACGCGATGTCCGACAAGCAGAAGGCAGCGATCGACAAGAACTGCTCGACCGAGATGGCGGGCGTGGTCGGCGAGCACTGGGGCAAGTTCGAGGATGCCGGCGTCGACAAGGTGAAGGCGGAAGAAGGCCACGAGGTCTACAAGCTGACACCCGATCAGACCGCCGCCTGGAAGAAGGCGGCCGAGCCGCTGGTCAAGACCTGGGGTGATGGCGCCAGGAAGGCCGGCGCCGATCCCGACGCCGCGCTGGCGGATTTGAAGGCGTCGCTGAAGAAGTACAACGCGCTGGCGGAGTAGTTTTCACCGAAACAAAAGCGGCGGCGGGAATCCACCCGCCGCCGTTTTCCTGCAAACTTGAGGACCCTCCACCCATGAAGCGCGCCTGGATGGATCGCGTCATCGACTCGATCGAATGGATCGCTGCCGCCTTCGTCGGCATCGTCGCGCTCGACATCTTCCTGTCGGTGCTGCTGCGCAACACGCTGAACTATTCGATTCCCGACAGCTTCGACATCGGCCGCATGCTGCTCGGCATCCTCATCTTCTGGGGCATTGCCGCGACCTCCTATCGCGGCACCCACATCACGGTCGACCTGGTCTGGGGCAATGTCGGGCCGCGCTATCAGCGCTGGATCGACGTGTTCGCGACACTGGTGCTGCTGTTCGTCGTCACCGTGCAGACCTGGACGCTGTTCGACAAGGTCCGCGGCACCTACAAGGACAACGTCCAGACCTTCGACATGCACATGCCGACCTGGCCGTTCTTCGCAATCGCCTGGATCGGCGACGTCTCGGCCGTACTGCTGATCGCGATCCGCACTTACCGGCTGATCTTCCATCCCGAAGAGATGCACGACCCCAAGCTGAAGGCGACGGAGTAATCATGAGCACTGATGCCGTCGCCGTTTTCGGCTTCGTTTCCCTGTTCGCGTTGATGCTGCTGCGCGTGCCCGTCGGCATGGCCATGGGCCTCGTCGGCGTCACTGGTTTCTCCTATCTGGTCGGCCCGACGCCCGCGCTGAAACTGGTCGGCCAGACCTCGATGCGCACGGTCACCGACTACACCTTTGGCGTCATCCCGATGTTCCTGCTGATGGGCTCCTTCGTCAGCAATTCCGGCATGAGCCGCGAGCTGTTCCGCGCCGCCAATGGGTTTGTCGGGCATCTGCGTGGCGGGCTCGGCATCGCGACCGTCGGCGCCTGCGGCGGCTTCGCCGCAATTTGCGGCTCGTCGGTCGCGACCGCCGCGACCTTCTCCGCCGTCGCCTACCCCGAGATGCGGCGCTTCGGCTATCCGCAATCCTTTGCCACCGGCGTGATCGCGGCGGGCGGCACGCTGGGTGCGATGCTGCCGCCGTCCACCGTGCTCGCGGTCTACGGCATCATCACCGAGCAGGACATCGGCAAGCTCTTCATCGCGGGCATCATTCCGGGTCTCTTGGCGATGACCATGTACATGATCACGATCTTCCTGATCGGCTATTTCCGCCCCGACTTCCTGCCCAAAGGCAAGGTGCTGCCGTGGCGCGAGCGTTTTGCCGGCTTGAAGGACATCTGGGCGCCGGTGCTGCTGTTCGTGTTCGTCATCGGCGGCCTCTACGGTCTGCCATATCTGCCGCGCTTCACCCCGACGGAAGCCGGCGGCGTCGGCGCCGCCGGCGCCTTCATCATCGGCGTTGTCACGGGCCGGCTCGATCGCGAGAAGATTCTCGCCTCGCTGCTCCAGGCCACGCGCACCGCGGCCGCGGTGTTCACCGTGCTGATCGGCGCGCTGATCTTCGGCTATTTCCTGACGGTGACGCAGACCCCGCAGAAGGTCACCGAATTCCTCACCGGCCTCGGCCTCGGCCCCTACGGCGTGCTGGCGCTGATCATGCTGATGTACCTGGTGCTCGGCTGCCTGATGGACGCCATGGCGATGATCATTTTGACCGTGCCGATCATCTTCCCCGTCATCATGCATCTCGGCTTCGACCCGATCTGGTTCGGGGTCATCATCGTGATGACGGTCGAGCTCGGCCTGATCCACCCGCCGGTCGGCATGAACGTCTTCGTCATCAAGAGCGTGGTGAAGGACGTCTCTTTCTCCACCATCTTCAAGGGCGTGATTCCGTTCGTGGCAACGGATCTGGTGCGGCTGGTGATCCTGATCGCGTTCCCGCTGCTGGCGACGTGGCTGCCGACGCGCATGATGGCGCATTGAGAGGCGAAGCGATGACCACACCGACCCTTGAAACCAGATACGTCTTCACCATCACTGCAAAAATCGGCGAGATTGTCACCGCCGGCGAGACCGGCATCGGCGTTCGCCGCATCATCCCGATCATCGGCGGCGAGGTGAAGGGCGCCATCACCGGCAAGGTGCTGCCGTTCGGCGCCGACTTCCAGACCATCCGCCCCAACGAACTGATCGATCTCGAAGCCAAATACGCCTTCGAGACCGATGACGGCGCGACCGTCTATGTCGAAAACAAAGGCATGCGCTTCGGCCCGGTCGAGCTGCTGCAAAAGCTCAAGCGCGGCGAGCCGGTCGATCCCAAGCTGATCTATTTCCGCACCGTGCCGCGGTTCGAGACGGGCCACGAGAAATATCGCTGGCTGATGGAGCACATTTTTGTGGGCTCGGCGGCGCGCCACGCGGATCGCGTGGTGATCGACGTGCACCAGGTGTTGTGAGGGGCGCCGCCCTTTCTGGGCCAAAATCGCGCCTCAATCCCCACCGTCGTCCCGGCTAAGGCCGGGACCCAATACCGCGGAATCTATCAGTTATGCACGGTAGGAGTGCCGAACGAGGAATCTTCGCAAAACTACCCCTTGGGGTTATGGATCCCGGCCTTCGCCGGGACGACATAGGATATGAGGCGCGACCGTCCGCACCTAACCAAGGCCCCCGACGGCACGCCCCCTTATTGACTCCTTGCACATTCGTTATACAACATAACTATTCTGACAAGGACGCAAATGACACAGGGAAACGCCGAGACCGCCGACGCGGGCGCCTCCGGGCTGTTGAGGATCGAGCGGGTGAACCGGGTTTTGACCGTGGGTCTGAACCGCCCCGCAAAGCGTAATGCGCTCAACGACGGCATCATCCTGGACATCGGCGAATGCTTCGCGTCCCTGCCCGAGGACATCGGCGCGGTGGTCATTCACGGCATCGGCGATCATTTCTCCTCCGGCCTCGACCTCTCCGAACTCCAGGATCACGACGCGACCGGTGGCCTGCTGCATTCGCAGATGTGGCACCGGGTGTTCGACCGCATCCAGTATAGCCGCGTCCCCGTCATCGCCGCGCTGAAGGGCGCTGTGATCGGCGGCGGACTTGAGCTCGCCTGCGCGGCCCATATCCGCGTCGCCGAGCCCTCGACCTATTTCGCGCTGCCTGAAGGTCAACGCGGCATCTTCGTCGGCGGCGGCGGCTCGGTGCGGTTGCCGCGGCTGATCGGCGTCGCCCGGATGATGGACATGATGCTGACCGGGCGGGTCTATTCCGCGACCGAGGGCACCTCCTACGGCTTTGCGCAATACGAGACGGAGGCCGGCAACGGCCTCACCAAGGCGCTGGAGCTTGCGACCAAGATCGCCTCAAACGCGCCCCTGACGAATTTCGCCGTGCTCCAGGCGCTGCCGATGATCGCGGAAGCCAATCCGCAGACTGGTCTCTTGATGGAATCGCTGATGGCGACGGTGGCGCAGAGCGACAAGGAGGCAAAGCGCAGGATCCGCGAATTCCTCGAGCACAAGACCGCCAAGGTGAAGCCGAAGTCATGAGCGCGCAGCCGTCCTCTTCCAGCACAGAGCGCGGCGCGAGCACTTCTCCGCTGCGGCAGATCTCGTTCGGCGATCCCGCCATCGATATCGAGCGTCGCGCCGACGGCACGATTTACCTGCGGCCAAAACATCCGCTCGGCGACTATCCCGTCCGCATCACCGACCGCCTGCATCATTGGGCCAAGACCACGCCGGACCGTGTCTTCATGGCCGAGCGCGAAGGCGGCCGCGGCTGGCGCAAGATTACCTATGCCGAACTGCTCACCGCGAGCCGGCATATCGCCTCGGCGTTGATCCAGCGCGGCCTGTCCGCGGAGCGGCCAGTCGTGATCCTCTCCGGCAATTCCATCGATCACGCCCTCCTGGCCTTCGGCGCATTCTATGCCGGCATTCCGTTCTGCCCGGTATCGCCGGCCTATTCGCTGGTGTCGAAGGATTACGGCAAGCTCTCCTACCTGATGAAACTTTTGACGCCCGGCCTCGTCTTCGCCGAGGACGCCGACAAGTTCGCTGACGCGCTTGCAGCCAATGTCTCGCTCGGCACCGAGATCGCCGCGTCCTACGGCCGTGTTCCGGGCCGCGGCGTGACCTTGCTCGCCGACCTCATGGCGGCACCGGTCCGCGGCGATCTCGACGACGTCCACCGCAAGATCGGCCCCGACACGATCGCAAAATTCCTGCTGACATCGGGCTCGACGGGCAATCCCAAGGCCGTCATCAACACCCAGCGCATGATTTGCGCCAACCAGGTGATGCTGCGCGAGACGCTCGCCTTCCTCAAGGACGAGCCGCCGGTCATCATCGACTGGCTGCCTTGGAATCACACTTTTGGCGGCAATCACAATATCGGGCTGACGCTCTACAACGGCGGCTCAATGTATCTCGATGCCGGCAAGCCGATGCCCGGCGGCATCGAGGAGACCGTGCGCAATCTCCAGGAGATTTCGCCGACGGTCTATTTCAACGTCCCCAAGGGCTACGAGTCGCTGCTGCCCTATCTGCGCGACGACCAGGGCTTGCGCGCAAAATTCTTCGACAAGCTGCACGCGATGTTCTTCTCGGGCGCCGCACTGTCGCCCTTCGTCTGGAACAGCCTCGACGAGCTCGCGGTGAAGGAGAAGGGCTATCGCGTGCCGATGCTGACCGGCTTGGGGGCCACCGAGACCGCGCCGTTCTTCATGTCGGTCAACCCGCGCACCAGCCGCTCCGGCCATGTCGGTCTGCCTGTCTCCGGCAACGACGCCAAGCTGGTGCCGAACAATGGCAAGATGGAAGTGCGCTGCAAGGGCCCGAACGTGATGCCCGGCTACTGGCGCCAACCCGAAATCACAGCAAAGTCCTTCGACGAGGAAGGCTTTTACAAGCTCGGCGATGCGCTCAAGCCGGCCGATCCCGACGATCTCAACGCCGGCTTCGATTTCGACGGCCGCATCGGTGAGGATTTCAAGCTTGCCAGCGGCACCTGGGTCAGCGTCGGCCCCTTGCGCGCGCGGTTCGTCGCAGCCTGTGCACCGCTGGTGCGCGACGTCGTCATCGCCGGCATCAACCGCGACGAGGTCTCCGCGCTCGTGCTGCTCGATCTCGACGGTTGCCGGCTGATCAATCCGACGCTGCCGGCCGACAATCTCACTGTCACTGCCCGCGACCGGCTGGTGCGCGAAGCTTTCCGCGAGCGCCTGAGCCGCTTCCTCTCTTCGGCCACCGGCTCCTCGACGCGGATCACCCGCGCGATCCTCTTGGATACGCCGCTTTCGATCGACAGGGGCGAGGTCACCGACAAGGGCTCGATCAATCAGCGCGCGGTGCTGGAGCATCGCGGCGCATTGATCGAGGAGCTCTACGCTGCCAATCCATCGGACCGTGTGATATCGGTCGGCTAAGAAGTCATCGCCAAAGGAGGAAGCCATGTTGTTGAAGGATCAGGCCGCCATCGTCACCGGCGGCGCGTCGGGACTGGGCGCGGCCACCGCGCGCAAGCTGGCGGCGCAGGGCGCCAAGGTCGCGGTGTGCGATCTCAACGCCAAGCTCGCCGAAACAGTTGCCGCCGAGATCAAGGGCATCGCCGTGACCTGCGACGTCTCCGATGCGGCTTCCGCTGAAGCCGCGATCGCGCAGGCGACCAAGGCGCATGGCCCGGCCCGTGTGCTGGTCAACTGCGCCGGCATCGGTGTCGCGAAGCGCGTGGTCGGTCGCGACGGCCCGATGGCGCTTGCCGATTTTGACAAGGTGATCAAGGTCAACCTCATCGGCACCTTCAACATGCTGCGCCTCGCCGCAACCGAGATGTCCAAGCTCGAGCCGCAGGCGACCGGCGAGCGCGGCGTCATCATCAACACGGCTTCCGTTGCCGCCTATGACGGCCAGATCGGCCAGTCGGCCTATTCGGCCTCAAAGGGCGGCATCGTCGGCATGACGCTGCCGATCGCGCGCGAGCTCGCGCAGTTCGGCGTCCGTGTGCTGACCATCGCGCCCGGCCTGTTCCTCACCCCGCTGCTCGCCAACCTGCCGCAGGAGGCCCAGGATTCGCTTGCCGCCGCGATCCCCTTCCCGCGCCGCCTCGGCCACGCGGACGAGTTCGCCGCGCTCGCTCTGCATATGGTCGAGAATTCGTATCTCAACGGCGAAGTGGTGCGCCTCGACGGCTCGCTGCGCATGGCGCCGAAGTAAGGCCTGATACATGTTCGTGAACCGGCGCGACGTACAGATCCAGTGGGGCGATTGCGACCCCGCCAACATCGTCTACTACCCGCGCTATTTCGGCATGTTCGACAATTCGACCTCGGTCCTGTTCGAGACTGCCGGCTTCTCGAAACAGGACCTGGTCCACAAATACGGCCTGGTCGGCATCCCCATGGTCGACACGCGGGCGAAATTCTACATCCCCTCGACCCATGGCGACTGGATCACCATCGAGACCAAAATCGAGAGCATCAAGCGCTCAAGCTTCGAGGTGAAGCACAATGTCTACAAGGGCGCGAACCTCGCCATCGAGGCGTTCGAAACCCGCGTCCTGGTCGGCCGCGACCCCGTTAACCCCGACAAGCTGAAATCGGCACCGTTTCCGGCGGAAATGGTGGCCAAATTCGTGGAGACCTAGGTCTTAGTTGGATCTTGGAGCTAAATCGACGCATCAACAAAAAGACGGGGCTGAATTTACCCCCGATTTCTGCTTTCAAAGAAACACATAAAGGGAGGAATAAATGAAACGCTTTTACCTGACCGCCGCGATCGCCGCGGCGACGCTTGCGCTGCCGGCACTGCCCGCGCTGGCCCAGACCGCCGAAATCACCATCGGCATCACCACCACCACAACCGGCCCCGGCGCCGCGCTTGGCATTCCCGAGCGCAACTCGCTGGAATTCGTGCCGAAGGAAATCGGCGGCGTGCCGCTGAAAGTGATCGTGCTCGATGACGGCGGCGATCCCACCACCGCGACCACCAATGCCCGCCGCTTCGTCACGGAATCCAAGGCCGACGTCATCATGGGCTCGGCGCTGACGCCGCCGACGATCGCGGTCTCCAACGTCGCCAACGAAGCCGGCATTCCGCATTTCGGTCTGGCGCCGTTCCCGATCACGCCGGAACGCATGAAGTGGTCGGTGGCAATGCCGCAGCCGATTCCGATCATGGGCAAGGTGCTCTACGAGCACATGAAGTCGAAGGGCGTGAAGACGGTCGGCTATATCGGCTATTCCGACTCCTATGGCGACCTCTGGTTCAACGACTTCAAGGCCCAGGGCGTGCCGATGGGCATGACGCTCGCCGATGAGGAGCGGTTTGCCCGTCCCGACACGTCGGTGACCGGGCAGGTGCTGAAGCTCGTCGCCGCCAATCCCGACGCGATCCTGGTCGGCGCTTCCGGCACCGCGGCCGCACTGCCGCAGACCGAACTGCGCGAGCGCGGCTATCAGGGCCTGATCTACCAGACCCACGGTGCTGCCAGCATGGATTTCATCCGCATCGCCGGCAAGGCGGCGGAAGGCGTGCTGATGGCGTCAGGCCCGGTGATGGATCCCGAGGATCAGCCGGACGAGGCCGCGACCAAGAAGCCGGGTCTCGCGCTCAACGCGGCGTATGAAGGCAAGTATGGCCCGAACAGCCGCAGCCAGTTCGCCGGCCATTCCTACGACGCCTTCGAGATCCTCAAGCGCGTGATCCCGACGGCGCTGAAGACGGCCAAGCCCGGCACGCCGGAATTCCGCGAGGCGATTCGCCAGGCGCTGCTGTCGGAGCGGGAAATGGCGGCGAGCCAGGGCGTCTACAACTTCACCGAAAAGGATCGCTACGGTCTCGACGACCGCTCGCGCATCCTGCTCACGGTGAAGAACGGCAAGTACATCCTCGCGAAGTAATCGCGACAATTTAGACACGGCGAGGGCCGGCCAAAGGGGCCGGCTCTTTTCTTTTTGCAACCCTCTTGAGTAGCTTCAAGCCGCCTGCCGCAGCGGCGTCCAGGCGAACTCCGGGTAGTAAATGTCCATCATGCGATCGACATAGCTGGTAAGGTTCGGAAATCCTTCGGCGCGCTCGCGCAGACGGGATTCGAAGAACGGCGTCAGAATTCCGGCGAGCGCGCCGAACGCGGTCGCATCGACACCACTGGGCTTGTTGCCCATCAGATAGGACTTGTCGCCGAGCTGCACCGAGAGCGCGAACAGCGAGCGCACGGCGAGATCGACGTCGTCATCGGGGGCGTGGCGGCCGAGGCCGGAGAGCAGGTAGTTCTCAGCGACGCGGAATTGCGCGTCCTCGCGCAGCTTCTCGCGGTTGTGCTCCGGCGCGCCGTCGAAGAAATGCGCGGGCCCCTTGGCGAAATTGACCGGATCGACCCAGCGTGCGCCGACCAGCGACCAATAGACGTGATGCTCGATCATGCGTTCGAACGCCCAGGCCTGCGCGCGTTCGGCAAGCGACAAGCCGGCATCGAAGTCGAAGCCATAGCGGCGCTCGATATGGGCGCGGATGAAGGTGGAATCAGCCACGGCCTCGCCGCCATCGTCGATGAAGGGCAGTTGCCCCTTCGGCGAAGACGGCGGCATCGCGCGCTCCTTCCGGTAGGGCAGTCCCGCCATCTTGAGCTGCACCTCCGTCTTGGTGACGAAGGGGCTGATTTCCGGCAGACCGAAGCCGGTGCCAAAGCCGTAAAGCGTGATCATGCGAGCTCTCCTGAACCTTCGAAAGAGATGGCGGAACCTAATGGCCGGCTGCTGCCACCATGGTGGCAGCAGCCGTGATATCTTTTGCGAAACGGGCTCCTCGCCAGGCGCGGCCCATGACATGGCGGACCAGCACGTCCGCGGCCTGGATCAGCGAGCGCGTCACCACGCTTGCGAGGGCAAAGCGGAGGTCGACGGCCATGAGATCAGGGGATGCGAACCGGTTGAACGCCCAGGCTTGCCACGCCTGGACATTAAAGGCCCGGGTCCGCCACAACGGCCCTCCCGGGCCGAAATGGGTTGGAATGATCATGGACAAATCCTCTTCAGTCGATGTGTTGTCCCGGTATAGAACTCCCCTGCTGCCAACATCCTGTCAGCAGCCGCGCGCCCTTTTCTGAACCGCCACTGATAAGAGAATTGTCATGAGACGCGCCGACCGGCTGTTTCAGATCATCCAGGTGCTGAGGCGCACCCGTAAACCGCTGACGGCGGATGCGATCGCGGCCGAGCTCGAGACTTCGAAGCGCACGATCTACCGCGATATCGCAACGCTGATGGGCCAGCGTGTACCGATCCGCGGCGAAGCCGGCATGGGCTACATCCTGGAAAAGGGTTTTGATCTGCCGCCTTTGATGCTGACACCCGACGAGATCGAGGCTGCGGTTCTCGGCGCGCAATGGGTAGCTGGTCATGCGGATTCCACGCTGGCGCGCGCGGCCGAAGACCTGATGGCCAAGATCGCCGACACCGTGCCCGAGCGCCTGCGTCCCTTCGTGCTGGAGCCGGCGAGCCGCGCACGGCCGAGCTGGAACAGGGAACCGGACCGCCTGGACATGGCGCGCACGCGCGCCCAGATTCACGAGGGCAAGAAGATCATGCTGCGCTATCGCGACGAGCAGGGCCGCCCCAGCGAGCGCATGATCTGGCCGATCTCGGTCGGCTATCTCGAAGCCGTTCGCCTGCTCGCGGCCTGGTGCGAGCTGCGCAGCGACTTCCGCAGCTTCCGCACCGACCGCGTCGTGGACGCGACCTACCTCGACGAGAGATATCCGGAGCGGCGCGACGTGCTGCGCGCGAAATGGCGGCAGAGCCTGGTCTGGGGCCCGCCGAAGGACACATGACGATGGATGAGACGTCCGCGATCGATCTGTCGAGCCTTTGCCAGAGCTGCGGCGCCTGCTGCGGCTATTCGGCGAATTGGCCGCGTTTCTCGATCGAGAGCGACGAGGAGCTCGCTTCTATTCCGGACAAGTTCATCAACGAACGCCAATCCGGCATGCGCTGCGAGGGCGATCGCTGCTCGGCGTTGCAGGGAGAGATCGGCAAGGCGACCGTGTGCGGCATCTATGCGGTACGGCCGGACGTGTGTCGCACATGCATGCCGGGCGATGCCGAATGCGCGATGGCGCGGCGGAAGTTCGGGCTGCCGGTTATTGCAACCGCTTAAGCGGGAATGGCTTCGCCGATTTCGTCGTCGAGCTCGTCCTCGAGCGGTGCAAGCACCGAGAGCGGCTTGGTCGACAGCGTGATCGGCTTGCGGCCCCCCGACAATGACGGTGACGCTTTGGCCGAGCCCTCGCGCGACAGCGCGTAGAGCGTCGAGCCGACGCGGCCGCCGCTTTCGATCAGGTCGCGCTCGCTGCAGCTGCCTGCGATCGCGACCGCCAGCGAATGCAGATGGCTGCGGCGATAGCAGAACAGCGCCAGCATGGCGCGGACGTCCGGGGAAACAGTCTCAACCAGCCTCGGAAGACCGCTCTCGTTGGCGCGATACATCTCGCCAAGGAGTTCGTCGCGGACCGGGCAGAAATCGCTTTCATAGGCGTCGCGGCTTGAAAACATTGCAGTTCTCCCTCGTGTGGGGAAGATGCAGCGCAACTCTCTAATGAAAGGTTAACCACCTTGGACGGTAGTCGCCCGGGGTCCTTGCGCTTATGGCGCGAATCAGCCGGTCGGCCGACCCAGAAACTGGGCCGTCGGCCTCAGTTCGCGGCCATGAAGATGGAGAGGCCGAAGCCGGTCAGGTGGTGCAGCGCCTGGTCGACACCGATCAGGGTCCAGAACCAGGGGTGCTCCTGATTGACGCCGAAATTGGCCGAGACCAGTCCCTTGGCGCGATCGATCGTGATGTGGATCGCGAAATCGATCAGCGCCACGAACCAGAATCTCGGCGCGACGATCAGGATCAGCGGCAGCGCAACCGCAAGGTGAATCAGGCAATGCACCAGAAGCGGCAAAGCCCAGCCGTGCTTCTGGTCCTTGCCTTGCGCCATCCAGGCAGTTTGCAAAACGAAATCGGCGATGATGTGCTTGAAGGTGAGCAGCAACATCCAGCCAATGAGCGCTTCGACCGGAACCGCCGATGACATGGGTGGAAACGACAAAGCTGACGCCCTCGTTGACTTCAAAAGGAAAAATGGAGCGTTCAGCGCAACTTCTTCTTGGACCCGTCAGTTCATCGGGACCGATGATTTATGACACCTCCCGCGATGGAATGCAGCCGGGGGAACTGGAAAATCGCCAACTGTGGCTAAACGGTGATAGCATGACCAAATGGCGCGGATCAGTTGAGTAAGGTTACCTTCGGCGCGGAATTTGCATTCTAATACCGGAGCGCTATCATCCTCAGGTAGAGGAATATCGCTCTTTTTTCAGGTGCTTACGAATTTTCGAGCGCGCGCAGCCGGCCATCCGTGCCGCCCGCTATATCAGGCATAAGGCCAGAGTGCTGCCATGAGTGCTGAGGGCCAGACCTCATCGACCGAGTTCCCGCCGCCGCGGCGTCCCAAGGTGATCAAGACCAATCAGCAGCAGGTTCTGCTGTATGTCGTGCTGACCCTGCTGCTGTCGCTTGCCACCGTCTGGGCCGGCCGCGCGCTGGTGCACAATTCGGAGACGCTCACCTTTGCCGTCGGCGCTCCCAACAGCGACGGGGCGCTGTTCGCGACCAAGCTCGCCGCGGTCCTGAAGAACAACGCCTCGCGCTTCCGGGTCAAAATCGTCAACAACCCCGACAACGCCAAGGCGATCACGCAGTTCGACCGCAAGCAGGCCGATCTCGCCATCCTGCGCACCGACGCCAGGGTGCCGGCGCGGGCGCGCGCGCTTGCGATCCTGGAGCACGATCTCGTGCTCCTGCTCGGTCCCGGCAACAAGAAGATCAAGTCGCTGGCCGAGCTGAAGAAGAAGAAGGTCGCGGTCCTCGCCGAGAACAACTCCTCGCTCGCCTTCGTCCGCAACATCCTCGACATTCCCGACGGTCCCGACGCCGCGAAGATCCAGATGGCGCCGCAGGGCGCGACCCTCGACAAGCTGTTCGCTCCGGCCAGCGGCTTCAGCGCGGTGATCGCCATCGTCCACGCCTCGAAGGCCGTGCGCGACAAGGCCTATGAGCAGGTCGCCAAGCGCGGCGGCTTCACGCTGAACGCGATCGACGAAGCCAAGGTGCTGGCGCGCAAATTTCCCGGAATTTCCGACGAGACGCTGACGGCAGGCACGCTGTCCACTTCGCCCGAGATCCCTGACGATGACCTCGACACGATCGGGCTCGAATGGCTGCTGGTCGCGCAATCCAAGATGTCGGCGACCACCGCCGGTGACCTCGCGCGCATCATCTACGAGAACAAGCCCGCGCTCGGGCTCGACAGTGGCTTTGCGACCCACATCGAACCGGCCTCCGTCGAGAAGGATGCCTTCGTGATGGCGCATCAGGGCGCCGCCGACTACATCAACGACGACACCAAGTCGTTCATGGATAAGTACAGCGACCTGATGTATCTGGGCGCCGCCGCGCTCAGCGTCATCGGCTCGATCTTCGCCGCGATCTACGCCAAGGTCACCCGCATCGCGCCGGAGAAGGCAAGCGAGCTCTCCACCGCCATCCTCGATATCGGCGAGCGCATCGAGCATGCCCATTCGCTGGACCAGATCGAATGCCTCCAGGACGAGCTCGAGGGGATCTTGCGCGGCGCGGTCATAGGATTGCGCGACGGCACGATCAGTACCGACGGGCTCGACACTTTCAAGCTCGGCTATGAATTCGTCCGCGACGAGATCGCCATGCGCCGCGACTACCTCAAGCGCCACACCAGCGAGATCGAAAAAATCGCCGGCCCTGCCGCGCTCCCCCCGCCCGAAGACAGCAATGTCGTGGTGGTGAAGACAGCTCAGAGTGCCTGACCTGTCGATTCGCGCCTCAGGACCGGGCTCGTTCGCCCTTTAGGACGAATCGCAGCCCCGCCCTGGAACCGGTTTCCATCGCCAACCGTTGGTTCCGTCAGCACAACCGGAGAACGCACCATGCGTGTGCTCCTTCCCATTCTTGCTGGGAATGCTGGTAGCGGTTGGTTACTTCGCCCACTCGGCCGTGGCGGTCGGGGGCGACCCGATTCCGACCGAAGGCTCCGTGGCCCTGGCACTTGGGGCGGGGTTCTCCGTGGTCATCGGCATCGGCTTGATGATGCTGCTGATTTTGAGCAGCCGCCGCGGCTACGACGCGCCGCCACACTTCAAATAGCAGCTCAGCCCGCCCCGAAATTAGCCACCTGCGCCGAAGGCCGGCTCCTGTCGTTGACGGCCTCAGCCCGGGCATGCTCTTTGGCGCGCATGTCCCATCCGGGACCTTAAAAACCGATCTCGAGACCGAGCCGCCTTCCCGCATGTCCAAGCCGATGTTTCCCGCTCTGGCCCGGTTCGTGGCCGCCACGGCCGGCCGCAACATGACCAAGGCGGCCTATGTGGCGGTGAGTGTTGGCGTGCTCAGCATGGTGCTGCTGACGGTCAACCCCGCCTATGAGACAGCGCACCGCTGGGTCGATCTGCTGCTGTGGGCCTGCCTCGCCTATTTCGTATTCGAATGGCTGGTCCGGCTGCGCCATATGGCGCGACAGCAGCGGCTGGCGCTCTACATGTCCTCCTCCGCCGGGCTGGTTGACGCGATGGGGGCGCTGGCCGTGCCGGTCGCGCTGATTCTCGGCGCCGAACCGAAGACGGCGTGGCTGCTCAGCGTGCTCTGGGTCTTGAAGGTGGTGCCGGGCATCCCCGGCCTGCGCCAGCTCCGCCGCGTGCTGGTGCTGGAATCGGGCCCGCTGCTCAGCGTGCTCGTGATCTTCCTGATGGTGGTTTTCCTCGCCTCCGTCGCCGAATATTTTCTGGAGCGGGACGTGCAGCCGCAGACGTTTGGCAGCGTCCCTGCCGCTCTGTGGTGGGCGGTCGTCACGCTGACCACGACAGGCTATGGCGACGTCGTGCCGGTCACGCCGCTCGGCCGCATGGTGGCGGCGCTGGTGATGATCTCCGGCCTCGGCGTGTTCGGCCTGTGGACCGGTATTCTGGCGACCGGTTTCGCGGCCGAGACGCGCCGCGACAATTTCCTCAAGACCTGGGAATCCGTCAGCAAGGTGCCGTTCTTCGCGGCGCTCGGGCCTGCGGCCATCGCCGACGTCACGCACATGCTGCGGACCATGGAGCTGCCGGCGCGCACCATGATCATCCGGAAGGGCACGCAGGGCGACTGCATGTATTTCATCGCCGCCGGCGAGGTCGAGGTCGATCTGCCCGGCAAGAAAGTACAGCTCGGCGACGGCGCGTTCTTCGGCGAGATGGCGCTGCTCGGCAACAACATGCGCGGCGCCAATGTTTCGACCACGAAAGTGTCGCGGCTCCTGGTGCTCGACCTCGTCGACTTCCGCGTGCTGATGGCGCGGCACCCCGATCTCGCCGAGACCATCGATGCCGAGGCCAAGCGGCGCACGCTCGAAAACAGGTAGATGGAGACAAGAATGTCGGACACAGCCGACGTGGCCAGTGGCCCCGTGCTCGAAATCAATGGTGCACGCGCCACCATCCGCTTGAACCGGCCAAAGCATCTTAACCGGCTCCAGGCGGAGGATCTCGGCGAACTGGTCAAGCTGTTCGACCGGATCGAGGCCGATCCGGCCATCCGCGTGCTGGTGCTGACCGGTACGGGACGCGCCTTCTCGGCAGGCTACGATCTCAATTCTGTCGCCGAGCGCGCGGTGAGCGCCAACGAGCAGCAGAGCGCGGGCTCGGCTTTCGAAGTCGTCGTCAACCGGCTGGAAGATCTTGGCGTCCCGACGATCTGCCGGCTCAATGGCGGCGTCTATGGCGGCTCGACCGACCTTGCGCTCGCCTGCGATTTCCGCATCGGCGTCGACACCGCCGAGATGTTCATGCCGGCGGCACGGCTCGGGCTGCATTATTACCGGAGCGGCATCAAACGCTACGTGACGCGGCTCGGCGTCGACAACGCGAAGAAGCTGTTCCTCACCGCGCAGAAGATTAGTGCGCCGGAGATGCTGCGGATCGGCTATCTCACGGCCATGGTCGCGGTGGAATTTCTGGATGAGGAGGTCGACAAGCTCGCCAACATCCTCGCCGGCAACGCGCCGAATGCGATGCGCGGCATGAAGCGCGCGATCAACGAATTCTCCCGCGGTGAGCTCGACGAGGCCGCCGCCGATCAGCGCCACCGCGACAGCATGCGCGGCGGCGAGATCAAGGAAGGCATCAAGGCGTTCGCGGAGAAGCGGGTGCCGCGGTTTTAAGCGCTAGCGGCGCCCATCACCACCAGCCACCACGGCATGCTGGGCCGCCATCTCGTCATCCGCCGCATTGATGCGCTGGAATGCCGGCCGCGACGTGATGCGCTCGCTGTAGCTGACGAACACGTCCTTCTTCGGCACGATGCCGAACGTCATGGTCCAGCTGAACGCGACGCCCCACAGAATATCGGCGGCGGTCATCCGCTCGCCGAGCAGATATGGCCCTTTCGGCAGCTGCGCCTCGAGCGCGCCCAGCATGGTGTCGTAATCAGCATAGGGCGATTGCGTGATCGGCGCCGGCTCGCGCTGCATGAATTTGTCGATCAGGGCGGGCTCGAACGAGGATCCGTAGTAGGCCATCCAGCGCAAATAGGGGCCACGCAGCGGGTCATTGAGTGCGGGTGTGAGCCCAGCCTGCGGAAACAGGTCGGCGAGATAGATGTAAATGGCGACCTGTTCGGTCACGAGCGCTTCGCCGTGCCGGATCGCCGGCACCTTGCCGAGCGGATTGATGGCGAGATAAGCCGGCCGCCGCTGCTCGCCAGCCTTCATGTTGAGGACGTGGAGATCGTAAGGCGCTCCCAGCTCCTCCAGCAGCACCCGCGTGCCGGTGGCCCGGCTCTGCGGCGAATAATACAGTGTGATGCGGTTCGGATCGGTCATGGCAGGTCTCCCTGGGTCGGCTTGCGATGGGCGCATCTCTAGCCGACCATACCTGACATCCTGTGTCAGGTATGGTTTAAGGAACCATGCGCGCGAGCCGGATGCTGTCGATCCTCACCACCCTCCAGGCCAGAGGGCAGGTCACCGCGCCTGAGCTTGCGGAGGCCTGCGAGGTCTCGGTGCGCACGATCTATCGCGACATCGACGCGCTCGCGGCATCCGGCGTCCCCGTCTATGCCGACCGCGGTGCGGAGGGTGGCTACCGCCTGCTCGACGGCTATCGCGTGCGCTTGAACGGCTTGTCCCAGAACGAGGCGGAGGCGTTGTTTCTCGCCGGGCTGCCGGGTCCGGCGGCGGCGCTTGGTCTGGATGCCGCGATGATCGCCGCGCAGAACAAGCTGATGGCGGCGCTGCCTGCCAATTTGCGCGAGGACGCCGGACGGATGCAGGAGCGCTTCCACCTGGACGCGCCGGGCTGGTTCGGCGAAGCGGAAGAGCCAAAGCACCTGCGCGCGATTGCCGGCGCGGCCTTGCGCAGCACAATGATCAAGATCCGCTACCAGAGCTGGCGCGCCGAGAAGCAGCGCCGTGTCGCCCCGCTCGGCCTCGTGCTGAAGGGCGGCAGCTGGTATCTCGCCGGGGAAGTCGATGGCAGCGTGCGCACCTATCGTGTCGCGCGCGTGCTCGACTGCACCGCACTCGACGACCGCTTCGATCGTCCCGCCGGTTTCGATCTCGCCGCTTATTGGCAGGCGGCAACGCTCCGCCTCGAGGCCGAGATGCACCCGAACGTCGCGATCGTGCGGCTGTCGCCGTTCGGCGTCAAACTGCTCGACGCGCTGACCCAGCCTTACGTCAGAGCGCGCACGCAGCTTGAAGAGACCACTGACGCGGACGGCTGGCGCATCGCCAGAGTGCCTACGGGCAGAACGTCATGGCACGCCGCGGCCGAATTATTGCGGCTTGGGCCGGAGGCCGAAGTGCTGGAGCCCGCTGATCTCCGCGAGAAGATGGCCGAACTGACGCAAGCGATGGCCACGCGCTATCGCGCATCGTCGCAAGGCGCAAAGCAAGCGGCGCGGAAAGCCTGACCGCCATCCATCGCGCCTGTCCCACGAAACATTCCTGAAACACGATTCTCCAATCGCAGTGTGAACTCATCCGCATCTCAGCTCGACCGAGAAGCAGGGACACAACAACGGCTTCGCGCCACACTGGAGAATGGAAATGTTTCGTAAGCTTGCTCTTGGTCTGATCGCTGCCGGCTCGCTCGGCGCTGCCGCTCTCGCGCCCACCGCTGCGTCGGCCCACGGCTTTCATCACTGGGGTCCCGGCTGGGGCTTTGGTTATGGCGGCCTCTACGTCAACACCGGCGTCAGCAACTGCTACCAGGAGCGCGTCGTCCAGACCCGCCACGGCATGCGCGTCCGCGTGGTGAACGTCTGCGCGTACGGGATCTACTGATACGTGCCGTTCCACGACAAAGCCCCGGTCGCGCCGCGATCGGGGTTTTGCGTTTAGGTTGCCTGCCGCTGCCGGCGAAGCCAGGCCCAGGTCTCGCGTGTCGTTCTGATGTAGCCGCGGCCGCGATGGACGATTTCGCCGTCGACGATTGCGTTCAGCCTCGGCAGCGCGTGGAACGGGATCGAAGGATAGGCGTGGTGCTCGACGTGATAGGGCATGTTCCACGTCAGCCATTTGACCATCGTGCCAGTATAGGTCGTGCGGGTGTTCTGGAAGGCGCTGCGGGTCCGATCGCAGCCGGTGTGCTCGGCATAGAGATAGGGCCGCAGGAAGAATTGCCCGATGATGAGCGGCACGATCCAGACCCACAGCAGCAGCGCCGAGGAGAACCACAGCGAGAGACCAAGCAGCAAAGCGTAGAGCGCGACATAGACACGCGCTTCGGCCACGATTGTAGCGCGCTTGCCCTCCGGGATCCACGGCACGACGACCTTGGCGGTGACGGCATGGCCAAGCATCAACCAGAGGCGGCCGGCGACCTGAAGCAATCCACTGTAGGCGATCGCAAGCTGCGTGTCCGATGTCGGCTTCACGCCGACGATCAACTCCGGATCCTTGTCCGGATCCTGGGTGTAGCGATGATGGTCCCAGTGAAACAAGCAGTAATATTCGTAAGGAAGACCGATGATGAAGGCCGAGAGATAGCCGACCGCGAGATTGAGGCCACGGCTCCTGAAGGCGGTCTTGTGCGCGGTCTCATGCACCGCCATGAACAGGAAGGCGACGAAATAGCCCTGTACAGCCATCAGGGGCAGCGCCCAGAGCACACCGCAGCGCGAAGACACCATCCAGATCAGCGTACTGACCAGCACGATCACACCGTAATGGCCGAGGCTTTGCGCGGCACCCCTGAGGTTGGAGCGCACTGACAATTCGCGCAGCATGGCCGGGCTGAGCGGCTTGAGGCGATCGCCAGACCCTGAAACTGTCGCGTCGCTCATGATCGGATGCCTGCCCTACTTGCCGAGGAGTGCTGCGATCTCGGCCTTGATAAAAGCCTGATCGCGCGGATTGTTGACGGGGTTGCCGGCGCGATGGCCGTGCAGCGACGGGATCGGATGCAACGCTGCCGATTTCGCATTGATCAGCTTGCCGAGTTCGCCCTCATTGTCGCGGACGTCGAAATAGCGATCGGTCGCACCCGGCATCAGCAGCATATGCGCCTTGATCGCCGCGAGTGCCAGATCGAAATCCCCGCCGAAGGCCGCGCAGCGGCCGATGTCGCCACGCTGCCAGATGCCGAGCTGCGCCAGCAAGTCGTTGGCGTCGCGCCGCGCAAACGCAGCGTCCCAGGAGCGAACGAGATAGTCCTCGAGCGAGATGAAGCCCGCCTCGCGCCAGAGCTCGTCGCGATAGAAACCGTGCGACATCGCCCAGCCGGCATAGACGCGCCCCATGGCGCGATAGCCGGCGACGGGCTTCTCGACGAAGCGGCCGTCACGGAAGGCGGGATCGCCGGTGAGCGCGGCCTTCACACCTTCAAGAAAGACGTGATTGTAGGGCGAGCATCGCGCGCTGCCGCAGACAACCGCGGCACGCTCGACCATCTCGGGATGCAACGCGGCCCAGTGATAGGCCTGCATGCCGCCCATCGACCAGCCATAGACCAGCGCGAGCTTTGTAATGCCGAAGCGTTCGGCGAGCAGGCGGTGCTGAACGGCGATGGCGTCGTGATAGGTGAGCTCCGGAAATGGCGCGTTGCCAGCGTTCGACGGCGAAGACGACAGGCCGTTGCCGAACAGGTTCGGGATGATGATGAAATAGCGCGTGGGATCGAGCACGCCATCGGGCCCGATCAGCCATTCGGTATCAAAGTGCTGCGCACTAAACGATGTCGGATAGAGAATGACGTTATCTTTTGCCGGGCTCAGCGTGCCATAAGCCTTGTAGGCAAGCTTCATCGCGGGGAAGACGGCACCGGACTTAAGCGTGACATCGCCGGCCTCGAAGATCTCGTAGTCCCGATGCCCGGTCATCCGTCCAACTCCCGCCCGCGCGGCCGCAGCACGCGCCCGCCGCACCAACGATGCATCGATCGTGCCGGACCAGCAAACGCATCGTTGCGCCGCGCCTAATAACTATACCAGTAGTACAGTTATTAGATAAAGCCAACAGGGATTCCGGCTGCGCCCGGCTCAGGCGATCGCCGCGATGTATCGCTCCACCGACGCCGCGAAGGCGGCCTTGGCGCCCGAGGCGATGTCGCGGCCCCACCAGGCGCCATAGATGCGGTCGAAGGCGAACGGCTCGACGGCGGCTGCAATCCGCCGCACCGCGGCGGCGTTGAGCGGCATGTAGTTCGGATAGGAGTACATGAAGCTGACGAAGCGGCGGTCCATCGTCACCTGCGCGATATCACCAGTGAGCAGCGCGCCCCTGCCGTCCGCACCGCGCGTAGAGTGCAGCATCGTGGCGCCTGCGAAATGGCCACCGGTGCGCAGCAACAGCACATCGTCGGAGAGGCGATGGTGATCGCCGGTCCAATGCATGATCGACGGATGCGGACGCGTCACCCATTCGCGATCATCCGCGTGCAGATAGACCGGAATGCCGCCCAACGCCTCGCTCCAATCTGCAAGCGCGCCATAGTAATGCGGGTGCGAGATCGCGATCGCCTTCAGCCCGCCCAGCGAGCGGACATGCGCGACCGCCCCTGGCGTCGCCAGCGGTATGCAATCCCACATGAGGTAACCATCATCCAGCGGCACCAATAGCGCACGCTGGCCTATGGCAAAGTTCGGCTCGAGCGCGATTCCGGTCAGACCGAGATCGTCACGCCAGGCCAGGCGATGCTTCTCCGCTAGCGCCTCGCGCGTGAGGAAGGTTTGTCCCTTCCAGCCGACGAATTGCCGCTCATCCTCGCAGATCGCACACGACGCGGGCGGATTTCCGCTGTCCGGGAATTGTGCGCCACAGGTTTCGCAGGTCCAGAGGGGCATGACGGAGGCTCCATTGCAGGATGCACCCTATTGCCTCAAGCCCATCATTGCGAGCAATGACGAATGTGGTGACGGCTGTGCATCCTGTCGCGCTCGACGGCCTCAGGGAAACTCCACCACGATCTTGCCGAAATGGCCACCCTGTTGCATCAGCCGCAGCGCATCGGGCACGGCATCGAAGCCGAACACGCGGTCGATCACCGGCCTCATGCCATTGCGACCAATCGCGGCCGTCATCCCCTCGAACATGCGGCGGCTGCCGACCGAGAGCCCGGTGACGTGGAGATTCTTGCGAGAACAGGCTCGGGATCGCGATCTGCTGCGAAAAGCCGCTGAGCACGCCAATCACCAGAATGGTGCCGCCGACCCGCGCCGCTTCGAGCGACTGGGCAAGGGTGTCCTTGCCGCCGACTTCGACAACGTGATCGACGCCGCCGCCGGACCATTCGGCCGCGGCCTTGCCCCATTCGGGGACCGAGCGATAGTTGATGGCATGGTCGGCGCCGAGCGCCTTGGCGCGTTCGAGTTTCTCGTCGCTCGATGACGTCACGATCACGCTCGCGCCGGCGAGCTTTGCGAATTGCAGGGCGAAGATCGACACACCGCCGGTGCCCTGCACCAGCACGGTGTCGCCGGGCTGCACCTTGGCTTCCTCGAACAACGCACGCCACGCCGTGAGCCCGGCGCAGGGCAGCGCCGCCGCTTCCTGGAAGGAAAGATGCGAGGGAATGCGGCTGACGCCCTCGGCATCGAGCAGCATGACTTCCTGCAACACGCCAGGCCGCGTGCCGCCAAGCGCATAGCGGCGACTCGTCGCCGATACCTTTCCATCGATCCAGGACTGGAAGAACATCGGACAGACCCGATCGCCGACCGCGACGCGGGTAACGCCTTCACCGGCGGCGATCACCTCGCCTGCGCCATCCGAGAACGGGATCAGCGGCAATCTGGTTACGCCGCCCTTGCCTTGCACCGTGAGCAGGTCGCGATAGTTCAGCGAAGCTGCCCGCATCCGCACCGTCACCTGGCCGGGGCCCGGCGACGGCTCCGGCAAATCAGCCAGCTCCATCCCCTCGATCGACCAGTCGCGCGCGACTTGCCAGGCTTTCATGGCGATCGCTCCGTCTCAGGTGCCAAAATTCTTCTGGATGGCCTTGTCGAGCGTCTCGCCGCCGACGAAGCGCTGGCGCAGCTCGCGCTTGAGCAGCTTGCCGCTTGGATTCTTCGGCAGGCTGTCGACGAAGATGACGCGCTTGGGCACCTTGAAATGCGCCATCTGGCCGGCGCAGTGCTTGATGACGGCGTCCTCGTCCAGCGTCTCGCCGGTCTTGACCACGACAATGGCGGTGACCGCTTCGATCCAGCGCGGATCGGGCAGGCCAACGACCGCGACTTCCGAGACCGCAGGGATGCGGTAGACCATCTCCTCGACCTCGCGGCTCGCAACATTCTCGCCGCCGGTCTTGATCATGTCCTTCACGCGATCGACCACGGTGATGTGGCCCTCGGCATCGACAGTGGCGAGATCGCCGGAGTGAAACCAGCCGCCCGAGAACGCCGCCGCGGTCTTGACGGGGTCGTTGTAATAGCCGGAGAGCAGATGCGGCGAGCGGTGCACGATCTCGCCGACCTCGCCGACTGTCACATCCTCCATCGCCGTATTGACCACCCGCGTCTCGACATTGAGCACGGGCTTGCCGGCCGAGCCGGCCTTGCGCAGCTGGTCCTCCGGCCGAAGCACGGTCGCGAGCGGCGCGATCTCGGTCTGGCCGTAGAAATTCCAGAACTTGACGTTCGGAAGGCGACGCTGCAATTCGAGCAGCACCTCCACCGGCATGATCGAGGCGCCATAGTAGCCCTTCTGCAAGGTCGACAGGTCGGTCTTGTCGAAGTTCGGCGAGCGCAGCATCGCGATCCAGATCGTCGGCGGCGCGAAGAAGGAGGTGATCTTGTGCGCCTGGATCAGCGCCAGGATGTTGTCGGCGGCCGGCTTGCCCGTGATCACGCCGGAGGCGCCGAGATAGATCTGCGGTCCCAGAAACACGTCGAGCTGGGCGCAGTGATAGAGCGGCAGCGCGTGCAGGAACTTGTCGTCTGCGCTCATGCCGCCGTCGATGATGCAGCTGACATACTGCCACATCACGGCCTCATGGGTCAGCATCGCGCCCTTGGGCAACGATTCCGTGCCGCTGGTGTAGACGATCTGCGCGAGATCACGGCTGTCGACGGAGGCTTCGAGGAACGAGCCGTCAGCGGCGAGGAGATCGTCGAAGGTGGTGAGGCCCGCAGGCGCAGTTGCGGGATCCTCGCCCGGCAGCCAGATCATCTTCTCGACAGCGCAATCCCTGGCGCTGGCAGCGCGCGCAGGCTCGACGAAATCAGGACCGGTCGCGAGCAGCTTTGCACCAGAACTCTTCAGGATGAAATTGATCTCGTCCGGATTGAGCATGAAGTTGATCGGCACCAGCACCGCGCCGATCCGCGCCAATGCGAAGCGCAGCGCGGCAAAGGCGTGCGAATTGCGCGAGAGCACGGCGAAGCGGTCACCCTTCTTGACGCCGAGCCCGAGCAGGCCGCGACCGAGCCGGTTGCAGATCGCGTCCATCTCGGCAAAGGTCCAGCTCACGCTGCCGCAGCTCACCGCGAGCTTCGTCGGCTCGCGGCCCGCGGAGCGGCGCAGCAGATCGCCGATGGAGTGCTCGCGCGCTTTCGAGATGGTGGCTGTGATTTCGCTCGACATTTCCGTCCCCCGGGAATTTCCAATCGGCGCGAGGACGAGCCTGGACACTCGTCAGGCCACCACTCTTACGCATTTTCGAATTTGAACGAAGCGTAGTCGGCGCAATCCGCCGCGTCAAATCAGCAGCAGGCGCGGCGCCGTCACGCAAGAATTGACGCCCTGGAGAGGCAAATCTAGGCTGGGGCACCAAATAAAAAAGGGGGAGATGTCCATGTACCGGATTAAGCACGCCGCTTTCGCGGCCGGGCTGCTTGCTGCGTTCGCCATCAGCCCCTCACTCGCCCAGCAGACCCCGCTCAAGATCGGCGTGCTCTCCGACTTCTCCTCGGTCTATTCCGACATCGGCGGCCAGGGGAATGTCGAGGCAACCAGGATGGCGATCGAGGATTTTGGCGGGCAGATGTTCGGCAAGCCGATCGAAATGGTCGCGGCCGACGTGCTCAACAAGCCCGACGTCGCCTCCACCATCGCCCGCAAATGGTGGGAGACGGAGAGCGTCGACATGATCATCGACCTCCCGACCTCGGCCACCGCGCTTGCGGTGATGGAGCTGTCGAAGCAGTACGAGAAGATCATGATCGTGACGGATGCAGCGAGCTCCGACATCACCGGAAAGTCCTGCTCGCCCTACACCGCGCACTGGACCTACGACACCTATTCCAACGCCCACACCGTCGGCAGCGCCATCGTCAAGAACGGCGGCGACAGCTGGTTCTTCCTCACCGCCGACTACGTGTTCGGCCATTCCATCGAACGCGACACCGGCGATGTGGTGAGGGCGGCCGGCGGCAAGGTGCTCGGCAGCGTCAAGCATCCGCTCAACACGGCCGACTTCTCATCCTTCCTGCTCCAGGCCCAGGCCTCAAAGGCCAAGATCATCGGCCTCGCAAACGGCGGCGGCGACACTATCAACGCGATCAAGCAGGCCGGCGAGTTCGGCATCGTGGCCGGCGGCCAGAACCTGGCTGCGATCGTGATGTTCATCTCCGACGTGCACAGCCTGGGCCTCAAGCTCGCGCAGGGCCTGATCATCACCGAGGCCTATTATTGGGACCTCAACGACAAGACCCGCGCCTTCGGTAAGCGTTTTCAGGAGCGCGTCAAGCGCATGCCGACGATGAACCAGGCCGCGACCTACAGCGCGACGCTGCATTACCTCAAGGCCGTACAGGCCGCGGGCACCAAGGACACCAAGACGGTGATGGCGAAAATGCGCGAGCTGCCGGTGAAGGACGCCTTCACCGACAACGGCGTACTGCGCGAGGACGGCCGCATGGTGCACAGCATGTACCTGTTCCAGGTCAAGAAGCCCGAGGAGTCCAAGGGCCCGTGGGACTACTACAAGCTGCTCGCAGAAGTGCCGGCCGACCAGGCGTTCCGGCCGTTGAAGGATGGCGGCTGTCCATTGGTGAAGTAACACGTCCCGAGTCGGAACCTGCATCGCTGCGCGCGTTGCAGGTCCGAAGACCCACCTTGTGCATCGCACAAGCTGGCCAAACGTCGAAATTTAGATGGCCGCCGCCTACACGCAAGACTAGTTTGCACGGAGAAGCAAAAGCTTTGCGCTCCCAAGCAAGCCGCGTCCAGGCATGTGGCCTATAAAAACAAAAAACGGTCAACAAGATAGGCGGGAAACGTTCACTTGCGTCAGGTCGTATCAGCCGCCGCACAGTCTGCCGTGCCGCTTGAATGGCGGTGCCCGTGAGCAGCGCCTTGTCATCGCCGATCACGACGCGGTTCACGCAGCCGATCACAACCATCGCCGATATCGAGGCGCTGGAGCGGCTGCCTTACGATTCCCTCGTCCCGGCCCGCAATCTGCATCAGCTCTTCGAAGCCACGGCGTGCCTGCATCCCGACCGGCCCGCGCTGACGGTTTTGACCAAAGGCTCGCGTGAACCCGGCGATGCCACGCTGACGCATCGGCAACTGCTCGCGGAGATCGCGCGGGCGGCAAACCTGTTCAGGTCGCACGGGGTCGGACAGACCGGCGGAACAGTCGCGTTTCTCTCCCCGATCCTGCCGCAGCTCTTCCCGGCGTTGCTCGGCGCCCAGATCGCGGGCGTCGCCAGCTCGATCAACTATCTCCTGAACGAAGATGCGATTTCCGATCTGCTCGAAGCCCAGAACGCAACCGTTCTGGTCGCCGCCTCCGAAGCGGTCGATCGCGCGATCTGGACCAAGGCGAACAACGTTGCGAGCCGCGTCCCGTCGCTCAAGACGATTTTCGTGATCGGCGCAAACGGCCGCCTGACCGGCCACGCCCTGAGCTTCGACGAGGCCGTCGTAAATGCGCGCGACACCCTGGACTTCGAGCCGACGGCGGATCGCGACGCCGTGTGCGCGCTGTTCCATACCGGTGGGACGACCGGCAGGCCAAAACTCGTTCGCCTGACGCATGGAAACCAGATCCATGCCGCCTGGAGCTTCGCGCAGGTTCACGGGCTGGATGAGCTGGATGCCGCCGTCAACGGCTTCCCGCTGTTTCATGTCGGCGGCACGATGACGCTCGGCCTGTCGATTCTGGCGGCCGGCGGCCACGTGATCATTCCGTCGCCCTACAGCCTCAGGAGCCCCGAGGCGATCCGGGACTATTGGCACACCGTCGAGCGGTTTGGTGCGACCATCGTGAGCGGCGTGCCAACCTCGATTGCTGCTCTCGCCGAGGTCCCCATCGGGTCCTCCGATGTCAGCACCGTACGAATGGCCCTCACCGGTGGTGCCGTCGCGCCAAAGGCCGTCAGCGAGAGATTCCAGGCACGGACCGGGATTACGTTGTTCGAGACCTACGGAATGACGGAAACCGCGGCAGCAATCGCGTTCAATCCCGGCCGCGGGACACCCGTGCAGGGCAGCGTCGGATTCAGGGCGCCGTTTGCAAGGACGAAAATCGTTGCGCTGGCCGATGCCGATTTGCGCGAGGAATGCCCGCCGCTCACCAGCGGTCTCGTCCTCATCAGCGGACCGCAGGTGTTTCCCGGGTACGTCGATCCCCAGCATAACAAGGGCGTGCTGACCGACGACCACTGGATCGTCACCGGCGACGTCGGCTATCTCACCCCGGACCAGCGGCTGGTGCTGACTGGGCGCGAGAAAGACCTGATCGTGCGCAGTGGTCACAACATCGACCCCGCCGCGATCGAGGACGTCGCCAACGCATTCCCTGGCGTGCAGATGAGTTCTGCCGTCGGCATGCCGGACGCCTACGCCGGCGAGGTTCCCATTCTCTTCGTGGTGCCGTCGCCCGGACAAACCATCGACCTGGCGCAACTGCGCGAGCACCTCGAACGCAACGTCAATGAGCCTCCTGCGAGGCCGAAGCGCGTCGTCCTGCTTGAAGCGCTGCCCGTCACCGCCGTCGGCAAGATCTTCAAGCCTACACTTCGCGACTTGGCCGTGCGGGAGAAGGTCAGGACCGAGGTCGATCGCATCTTCGGTCCGGACACCGCGGCTGACATTCTGGTCAGCAAAGACGACAGACTGAATACGCTCGTTCACGTGCTGGTCAATTCCAACGATCAAGATCGAACGAAGGCGCTCGCCGAAAGCCTGGCGACGCTTCCACAGACCTATCGCATAGAAACCAGGGCGTCCTGACGATCGCGCAACAGCTGAAGTCGAAGAAAGGCAACACGGGGATGAAGCGCTTTCGGTTCAATCAACAAGAGATCGTCTTCGCCGTCTTCGCTCTGCTGTTCCTCGTGTTTTCGATCTTCCTGAGCGGCTTTCTGACCGCGGATAATATGCTGACACTGCTCCAGAACGTGGCAGTGCTCGGCATCCTCGGCCTTGCCATGGCGATCGTCGTAATCGGCCGCGGCATCGACATCTCACTGATCGCGGCGCTCGCGGTGCCCCCGGGGCTCGTGCTTCAGATGGTGCAGAACGGCCATTCGCTGCCGGCCTCGCTTCTGGCCGCGGTGCTGCTCACGATCGCCTTCGGGCTCGTCAATGGCTGGCTGATCGCCTATGCCGAGGTCCCCTCGCTGTTTGCGACACTGGCGACAGGCCTGCTGCTGGCCGGACTCGGGCAAGCCGTCCTGTTCCAGCTCGATGTCGTG
The DNA here is from genome assembly GCA_963819355.1 of uncultured Alphaproteobacteria bacterium. Lineage (GTDB taxonomy): Bacteria > Pseudomonadota > Alphaproteobacteria > Rhizobiales > Xanthobacteraceae > Bradyrhizobium. The sequence continues at coordinate 49,430 of CAWFVZ010000029.1, forward strand.
CAATGGAGCCAGGGCATGAACGGCTTCGAGCGGCTCGGCCAAGGCACCATTCTCGGCATTCCGACGTCGATCGTGATGTTCGCGATCGCTTGCGTCGTGGTCGCCTTCCTGCTGCGCCAGACTCGCTGGGGCGCCTATATCTACGCGATCGGCGACAATCCTTACGCCGCGCGTGTCACCGGCATCCCTTCGCGACCGATCATCGTCCTTCAATATGTGGTCGCCGCCTTGATCGGTTGCTTCGCCGGCCTCGTGATGGCCGCATCCGTCAACTCGATGCCGACGCGTGTCTTCAACTCGACGCTGATCTACGACGTGATCCTGGTCGTCGTGCTGGGCGGCATCGGCCTGTCCGGTGGGCGTGGCGGCGTCGCTGAACGTCGTCATCGGCACGCTGCTGATCGGCACGATGCTCAACGGCATGACCATCATGGACATCTCCTATGCCGGGCAAAATCTCATCAAGGGCGTGGTCCTGCTGCTCGCCGTCATCACGGATACCTTCCTGAATCCGCGCAACGAAGAAACGGCACAGCAAGGCGACATCTGAACGACCGACAAGAACGACAACCACAACCAAGGAGGAAGCAATGAAACATCTCGGCAACCCGACAAGGGCGACCCTGGCCGCACTGGCTCTCGCGGCGATGATCGCGCCGGCTCTCGCTCAGCAGGGCCTGGACGAGCCGTTCCAGAAGCCGTTCAAGGAGGCGCTGGCTGGCAAGACCGTAGCCTATGTGCCGGTGGCGATGAACTTCGATCTCACCGAGGGCTGGTATGCCGGGCTGAAGAAGGAGCTCGAACCGTTCGGTGTCAAGTTCGTGATTCGCGACGCCAACTGGAACACCAATGCCGGCGCGCAGGCCGTCACCTCGCTGATCTCGGAGAAGCCGGCGGTGATGGTGGTTCACAATCCCGACGTGCAGACCTACGCCAAGCTGCTGCAGCGCGCCGAGAATGAAGGCATCTACGTCATCCAGATCAACATGGGCTCCGCCTATCGCAGCTCCGCCTTCGTCGGCGCCAACTGGGTCGAGATCGGCGAACGCCAGACCGAAGGCGTGGTCAAGGCCTGCGAGGGCAAGTCGAACAAGATCGCGATCATCCAAGGCGCGCTGTCGGCTGCGGCAAGCGCCTATACCCTGAAAGGCGTCGAGAATGTTCTCGCCAAGCATCCCGAAATCAAGGTGGTGTCGAGCCAGGCTGCCGATTGGGATGCCGCCAAGGCCAAGGCGATCACGCAGACGGTGCTGAAGCAGAATCCCGATCTCTGCGGCATCGTCGGTTTCTGGGACGGCATGGACATCGGCACCGCGGCGGCTGTCAAGGAAGCTGGCCTCACCGGCAAGGTGTTCCTCGCAACATCGGGCGGCGGCGAACGCAAAGGCGCCTGCGAGCTGGTGAAGTCCGGCGCGTTCGACCTCAACATGAGCTACGACGTGCCGACACAAGCGGCGCAGATGGCGGGCACGATCAAGTGGCTGCTGTCGTCGGGCGTCAAGCCCGGCTCGATCAAGGGCTCGGAATACACGACGCTGATTCCGATCACCAAGGAGAACGCCGACAGCCAGACGGCCTGCTGGAATTCTCAGTGACCTGAAGAAATAGTTGTCGCGACGCAAGACCAAGCGTCCCGGACGGTCTCACGTCCGGGACGCGGTCCCGAAACTTGCAAGGTCCTGGAATGCCGATGCGCGATACCCTGACAAGCCTGCGTTACCGCTACTGGCCGGATCATCTGCTCGGCGAAATCCTGTCCAAGCGATGGACCGAGACGGCCATTCCGGTCATCCTTCTCCTGATTATTGGCCTCGCGCTGAGTCGATCGCATCGACAATTTTCTGTCGCCGGCGAGCCTCGCCGACACTGCGCGTCAGGCCGGAGAGATCGGCTTCATCGCGCTCGGGCTGGCGCTGGTCGTCATCGTCGGCGGCATCGATCTTTCCGTCGGCTCGATGTTCGCACTGACCGATTTCTGCGCTCTCTACTTGCTCGACGTGCTGGGCTGGCCGGTCCCTGCGGTGGTTGTTGCCACGCTGGTCTGCGGCGCGACTGCTCGGCGCCGTCAACGGTATCCTCGATCGGATATCTGCGGCTACGCGCCTTCATCACCACGCTGATCACGCTGATCATCTACCGCTCGGCCTACGATCTCCTGATCCAGCGCTACTCCAACGCCATCGCCTCGGCCTTTCCCGACATCCCGTCCTGGGATTTCATCGGCGCCGGTGACTGTGTTCGGCATTCCGACCGTCGCGCTGGTCTATGTCGTCATCGCCATCTTCGGCCATATCTTCATGACCCGGCTGCGGCCGGGCTGGCACATCACCGCGATCGGCGGCTCGCGCCGCTCGGCGTACAATTCGGGCATTCCCGTCCGCCGCACGATCGCGCTCTGCTATGTCGCGAGCGGCGCGCTGACCAGCATCGGTGCGCTGTTCTTCGCGTCGCGTCTCGGAACCGTCGGTGGCGACATCGGCGTCGGGCTGGAGGTGATCGTGCTGACCGCGACGGTGCTCGGTGGCATCACGCTCGGCGGCGGCAAGGGCTCGGTCGCCAAATCGGCGGTCGGGGTGCTGATCGTGCTCTTGATCACCAACGGCCTCACAACCATGAACGCGCGCGGCGGCGCCAACCGGATGGCGCTGGCCGGCATCCTGCTCGTCGCCGCAATGGTCGACATTCGCTGGCAGAAGAACCGCACCAGGATCATCAGCAAGGTCTATGTCGCGCCGACCTATCACGCGTTGCCGCCGCCTCCATCGACCGAGATCGGGCAAGGCGGCCCGTTCGAGCAAAACGACAAGCTGCGTAACGTCGAGTTGATCGGCCTCGGCCGGATCGAGGCGCCTGAGGACGTCATCCTCGATCGCCACGACAATCTCTATGCGGGCTCCCGCCACGGCGACATCATCCGCTTCCTCGCGCCCGACTATCAGAAGATGGAGGTGTTCGCCCATATCGGCGGCCAGCCGCTCGGCATGGCCTTCGATCGCGAGGACAATCTCTACGTCTGCATCGGAGGCATGGGCCTCTATCGCATCAAGCCTGATGGCACGGTGGAGAAGGCCACCGACGAGACCAACCGCAGCATGCGTTCGGTCAACGACGACAGCCGCCTGAGGCTCGCCGACGACCTCGATATCACCGACGACGGCCTGATCTTCTTCTCCGAGGCGACGGTACGTTACGAGATGGACGAATGGCCGATCGACGGACTGGAAGCGCGCGGCAACGGCCGCATCATCTCCTACGACACCAAGACCGGCGCGACCCGTACCGAGCTGCGCGGCCTGAAATTCCCCAACGGCATCTGCGTCGCCAGCGACGGTCAGTCGATCCTGTTCGCCGAGACCTTCGGTTGCTCGATCAAGCGCTATTGGTTCGCGGGCCCCAAGAAGGGCGCAGTCGAGGTGGTGATGGACAATTTGCCGGGCTACCCCGACAACATCAACCTCGCCTCCGACGGCAATTACTGGCTGGCGCTGGTCGGGATGCGCAGCCCCTCGCTCGACCTCGCCTGGAAGATGCCGGGCTTTCGCCGTCGCATGGCCAAGCGCGTGCCGGTCGACGAATGGCTGTTCCCCAACATCAACACCGGCTGCGTGGTCAAGTTCAACGAGCAGGGCAAGATCGTCGAATTGTTCTGGGATCTGCACGGTGAAAACCATCCGATGATCACCTCGATGCGCGAGCATCGCGGCTATCTCTATCTCGGCGGCATCGCTCAACAACCGGATCGGCCGCTACAAGCTCGACAACGCCGATCCGAGCTTCGTCCAGTATGACAAGAGGTGGGGGAAGCTGTCGTGATCGCCGCCGTCAGGGAGTTCGCCAACCGTTTTCTCGGGCGCGGCGACGCCACCATCACCGTGCCGTCCTTCGACGGCGCATTGAAGCCGAACCAGAAGCTGGAATCGGCCGAGACCCTGCTGACATGCGAGGCGCCGGAAGATCTCGCCACCGATGGAAGCAACCTCTTCATCGCCGATGGCCGGCGACTGATGTGCCTGAGTGGCGGCACGGCATCGGAGGTACGCAGCTTCGAACGGCCGATATCGGCGCTATGTGCCCTTCCGGGCGGCGGCCTTGCCGTCGCGCTCGGAGGGCGCGAGGTGCGTGTTTACGCAAACCCCTCGGCGGAGCAGCCGAACGCGACCTTCGCCGATGCGGCGTTCAACGCCATCAACGCGCTCGCGCTGGCGGACGACAATACGCTCATTGCAACGGACGGCTCGACGACATGCGGTGTCGACGATTGGGCGCGCGACCTGCTGGAGCTCAACCGGACCGGCCGCGTGTTCAGGCTGGACCCCGGCACCAGAGCCGTGACACGATTGGCCCAGGGGCTCGGCTATTCTTTCGGCGCCTGCGCGCACGGCGACGCTATGCTGGTCAGCGAAAGCTGGCGGCACCGCCTCGTTCTCGTCGACGCCCGGCGCAACACCAAAGACCGTGCTTGGCCACCTTCCCGTCTATCCGTCGCGACTGACAAAAGCCTCGGGCGGCGGTTACTGGCTCACCGCGTTCACCGCACGGACCCAACTCGTCGAGTTCGTGTTGCGCGAGCCCGGCTACCGGCGCCGCATGATGGCCGAGATCGATCCGGCCTACTGGGTTTCACCTCGCTTACGCTCCGGCATCTCGTTCAAGGAGCCGATGCAGGGTGCGCACATCAAGACCATGGGCGTCATCAAGCCGTGGGCGCCACCGCGCTCCTACGGTCTCGTCATCCGTCTCGATGCTGACGGCCAGCCGCTGTATTCGCTGCACAGCCGGGTCGACGGCATCAATCACGGCGTCGTTGCTGCCACCGAGATGGGCGACGATCTCGTCCTGATCGCCAAGGGACCGGGCCGCGTCCTGCGATTGCCTCTTGCCGGCCTTGCCGAGGAATTTCGCCCATGAGCGACATCGCCCTCTCGCTGCGCAAGGCCACAAAACTCTACGCCGGCGTGCCCGCCATCGACGGGGTCGATTTCGACCTCCGCCGCGGCGAGATCCACGCACTGGTCGGCGAGAATGGTGCCGGCAAGTCAACCCTCACCAAGGTGATGGCGGGCGTGGTGACACTGACCTCGGGGACCATGACGGTCGACGGCGCCGATGTCGCGCCGAAGACGCCGCTGGAGGCGCGGAATCTCGGCATCGCCATGGTGTTCCAGGAGAACAGCCTGGTGCCGACCATGACGGTGGCGCAGAACCTGTTTCTCGGGCAGGAGAAGTTTTACAACCGTCTGCGCGGCATTTACATCGCCGCGCAACAGTTTTTGCAATCGCTCAATTTCGACGTCACCCCGACCGCGACCGTGAGCGGCCTCGGCGCCGCCAAGAAACAGATGGTCGAGATCGCGCGCGCGGTCCTGCACCGCGCCAAGGTCATCATCTTCGACGAGCCGACCGCATCGCTGACGCCGGAGGAGAAGAAATATTTCTTCGACCTCGTCCGCGATCTCAAGAAGCGCGGCGTCTCGATCGTCTTCATCTCGCATGCCCTGGAAGAGGCCCTGTTGCTCGCCGACCGCATCACGGTGCTGCGCGACGGCAAACATGTCGTGACCGACGACGTCGCGAAGTTCGACCGCGCCGCGATCGTGCAGGCGATGGTCGGACGCAACCTCTCCAACACCCTCTACGGTTCGAGGAAGAGCAGCGTTCGGCCGGTCGGCGCGCGCGTGCTCACGGTGCAGAACCTGAAGATGGCGCCGATGGTAAAGAACAATTCGCTGTCGGTGTTCGCAGGGCAGATCACCGGCGTGTTCGGCCTCGTCGGCGCGGGCCGCACCGAGACGTTCAAGATCGTCGCCGGCGTGCTCAAGCGCGACTTCTTCCACGGCGGCGAGATCCTGCTGCACGACAAGCCGGTGCGCTACCGGGTGCCGGCGCCGGCGGTGAAGGCCGGCATCGCCTATGTCACGGAGGACCGAAAGGTCGAGGGTTTCTTCGAGACGTCCTCGATCGCGCGCAACATCTATCTCGGCCTGCTGTCTAAGTTTCCCGGGGGGCGCATGATGTTGTCGCGGCGGGAAGCCAATGCGGTCGGCAAGACCTGGATCGAGCGGCTCAAGGTTCGCGCCATCGGCGACGACGGCAAGGTGGTCGAGCTGTCCGGCGGCAATCAGCAAAAGGTCGTCATCGCGAAGTCGCTGGTGCAGGAGCCCGACCTGATCATCTTCGACGAGCCGACCCGCGGCGTCGATGTCGGCGCCATCGTCGAGATCCACGAACTGATCAACCGGCTCGCCGACGAGGGCAAGGCGGTCGTGGTCATCTCATCCTACCTGCCCGAGATCATGGCGCTGTCCGACCGCATCCTGGTGTCGCGCCAGGGCAAGGTCGTGGAAGAGTTCTCCGCGCTGGAGGCGACAGAAGAGAAGATCATGTACGCGGCTATTCACTAGAGGCAGCGCCTACGGCTTGTGCCCCTTCTGGCGCAGCGCCTCGGTGAGGCGCTGCTTCAGTTCGTCGACGGCCTTCTGGTTGACGTCCTGGCCGATCTGCGCGCTCGCTTGCGCCAGCGCATCGGACTTTTTCAGAAACTTTTGGCCCGCCGGCTGGGTATAGAAGGCCTCGATCTGGCGCAGTTCGTCGACGGTGAAGCTCGCGGCGTAGAGGGCGGCGATCTGATCGGTCATCGACGCGAAGAACGGCGCGTAGATGTCGGAGCCCGGCGCGGTCATCGCATCATAATCGTGCTCGATCTCCGGCCTGTCCTGCGCGACCACGGGTCTCAGCTTGAGCAGGAGCTGCGGGAGAGCCGCGCGATACTGATCTGCGATCCTCATCGTGACGACGAGTTTTCGCGCAGCGTCCATCGCCTCGGGCGACGGCGCCTGCGCCGACGCGTTGCAGATGAGGAGCAGAAAGGCGCCGGCAATCGTCAACAAGGGTCTCGACATGGACATCTCCTGAAAAATCGCCCGCGCGACGCGATGGGCCCTCAGCGGCTAACGGGAGCTGCGGCGATGACCTTTACCTGTGCGCCTTCGGTGGCGGGCTCCGACTCGTCGTCGACATCGGTCACCTTGACGAAGAGGCTGGGCACCCGCTCGGCGCGGTCGAGCAGCCACGCCGCCCCGACCATGATGGCGAAGCCGGCGAAAGAGACGGCGAGCTGCTCCCAGACGCCCCTTGTGTATTGCATCAGGATCCAATGCGCCGAGAACGACAGGAACACGCTGAGGCAAAAGATCGGGAGCGAATGCTGGCCGCACAGGATAACCGGGCGCAGCCATTTCAAATGCAACGCCTTCCAGTGGCGCGGGACGAAATAGGTCACCCAGATCGCCAGCGCCAGGAAATGCGTGAAGCGCAGCATGTCGAGGTCGGTCTTGTCGATCGGGTAGATCGCCTTGATCATCCATTTCGGGATCAGCGCCTCGAGCGCGTGAATGTGCCATGTCATCACGATCAGGAGGGCGAACGCAATCCATGCCGCCGCCAAGCCCATCACCGGCTTCGACCAGACCCATTTGGCGATCTTCTCGATCTGGCCGACGCCGCACCACGCGGCGACGACGAACATGAGCTGCCAGCAGAAGGGATTGAAATACCAGGTCGTGCCGGGCGGATAGGAAGCGATGTTCCAGTCGAACCAGCGCGACAGCACGTAAAGCACCGCCGAGCACAGCAGCGTCAGGTTGGGGCGACGTACCAGGCACCACACGATGAAGGGCGCAGCGATCACCAGCGTGATGTAGAGCGGCAGCACGTCGAGATTGACCGGCTTGTAGCGCAGCGACAGCGCCTGCCCGATCAGGATGTCCGGATGGTCGAGGAAACTGTGAACGTTGAACTCGTCCGCATACATCGGGTTGTCGAACCTCCTGATCGTGCGGGCGATCTGCGCCGTGAACAGCAGGAACAGCATGATGTGGGCGACATACATTTCCGCCGCCCGCCGCCACAGCCGCTTCAGCGCGGCGAGGAACCAGCCGCCGGCGACGATCGGCCCGTAGATCCAGCCGACCAGGTAGCCGGAGATGAAGACGAAGAACTCGGCGGCGTCGCTGAAACCGTAATTGCGCAGCGTCAGCCAGGCCACGACGTCGTGCGGGATGTGATCGAGGAAGATCATCCACAGGCCGATGCCGCGGAAGAGGTCGAGCCGCAAATCGCGCTCGACCGGCGCCAACAGTGCTGCCTGGTCCCGTATGTTCATGGCCGCCGCCTCGTCCGGTGGGCGTCGCGCCGTCGCGGCGCCGATGAATTCGGATGCTAAAAAATTGGAAGCGAAACGTCACCTGCCCCAACGGCTGGCATATCGACGGTAGCCGACCTCAGCGCCTGCGCAAGGACTTCGTCTCGGCAAAAACATCGAAAACAACCCCATGCACAGTAGACGCGGCCCACTAAGGCATTGCGATATCTGTGAATTCCAAGCGACCCGCCGGGCAAAAAACATCACGCGTGACGGTAACATAATACATAGTTCCGATCGAGCACCAAAATTCAGGCGAACTCATCGCCCTGGGCCAGCATGCCGTTCAGCATCGCCTCGGCAGGCGCGACATCGAGGTGACGGTCGGTGGCAAAAAGGTCGACATCAACCACCGGCTGGTCGAGCACGGCTTTGCCTATCCGACATTCTACTCCTCGATGAACGACGACGAGATCAAGGCCTTCCTTGCGCTGACCAAGACCGCGCGCACGAAGAAGCTCCCGGTCTGGAAGAACCTTGCCAAGACCATTCCCGCCTTCGACTTCGACCTGCGGATGGGAAGGCGATTACGAAGTTCTGAGGGCCGCACGATCCGCCAAACAAAAATGGCCCGCTCAATGCGGGCCATTTCGTATCGGAACCGGCGAAGTGCGAGGGGCCAACCACCGAACATACTGGGACGACGGCCCTCGGCACCGTCGGCCCGCCAGAGCACGCGCCTCTTCAGCGAAGGCCGCCGGTGACGTGAAGCGTCTCGCCCGTGACATAGGACGCGTCGTCCGAAGCGAAGAAGGCCACCGCGGCGGCGATCTCCTCAACCTTGCCGATGCGGCCGAGCGGAGTGACGGATTCGATCCACGTACGCATCTCACCCTCCTGCAGGCCGGCGGACACGACGCCTTCGGTGGCGATCATGCCGGGATTGACGGCGTTGACCCGGATCTTGCGCGGCGCAAGCTCCTTCGACAGCACGGCGCTGATCGCATCCACCGATGCTTTCGTCGCGGTGTAGACCGCCGTGTTCGCCGGCGCGATGGTCGAAACGCCGGAGCTGATGTTGATGATGCTTCCACCCTTGGGATTGAAGTGCTGCACCGCCTCCCCCGAGATCAAAAGAAGGCCGAGCACATTGAGGTCGAAATGCTTGTGGAAGTGCTCAGGCGTGATGGCCTCGAGCGGCGCGAACTCGTAAATGCCCGCGTTGTTGACGAGGATGTCGATCGCACCGAACGCCTGCACGGTCTCCGCGACCACGCTTTTCACGGCTTTGGGATCGGCCAGGTTGCCGTGGACGGCGACGGCTTTGCCACCCTTCTCGACGATGGCGGCGACCACGCGGTCGGCAGCCTGCTTGCTGCTGCTGTAGTTGACGGCGACCGCCGCACCCTCCGTCGCGAGCCGGGTGGCGATTTCGGCACCGATGCCTTTGGATGCGCCGGTCACAAGCGCAACTTTTCCTTCGAGTCTCTTGGTCATCGCATATCTCCATGATCCGGCGGGACCGCCGATATTCAATAGTTCAATACTAGGGAACTATTGAATGAATTCAAGGGAGGTGCTATATTTTGGGCATGGTGCAGTTCGTTCACCCAGCGCGGGACGAGATTACGCTGGCTGGGGTGCTGGGAGCTCTCGCGGATCCGATGCGGCTGCGTATCGTCAAGAGCCTGGCCGCGCAAAACGATTGCATGTCGTGCACCGAGGCGGCGCCTTGCCCGGACATGGCGAAGTCGACCCTGTCCAACCATTTTCGGATATTGCGGGAGGCCGGTCTGATCCGGACGTCAAAGCAAGGCGTCCAGCACCGCAACGTCCTGCGCGAGGAGGACATTAATGCGCGGTTTCCGAAGCTGCTCAAAATGATCCTGAGCTTTCCAGACTGAGAAATTGGGAGTGGTGGTGATAGCGATTGCTGCGACGCCGGCCCAGCCGGGCCGAGTTCGGCGCGGTCCACGGGCGCACAGCTATCTATCCTGAACATCTATCTGGGAAGGCCACACTGACCCAGGTGCTCGTCGTCGCCAGGACGGCCGGCGATCATCCCGCCAAACAAGAATGGCCCGCGCGACGCGGGCCGCTTCATCGTTTGTCCCCGATCGCTAGCCCAAAATCACCCACCCGTAGGGCGGCAATGTGATTTCCGTCGCCTGTCCCTTCCGACACGCAGCAACGCCGCCGAGGATGTCGGCGGGACCGTCGATTGCGCGGAGGACGGATGCGCCGGCCAGATTCAACGCGACCCACACCCTGTTGTCCCCATGAAAGGATTCGAACGTCAGCGCGGTATTGCTGAGTTCGACGACGCGGCTGCGAGCCCGATGCAGCCATGGATGCCGTTGCCGCAAGCCGATCAGCTCCTGATGAAGCCGATGGATCGGCCAGCCGAACGGCGCCAGCTCCAACGGCGTCGCGGGAAACGCCGGGCGGATCGCGTCGTCGCCCCCGGCGCGATGCTCCTTGATACCGCGAAAGGCCTGCTCGTCGCCCGCATAGATCGATGGCGTGCCCCCGATGGTCATCAGCACGACCAGCGCGTGGGCCAGATGCCGTTCATCACGAAGCTGGCTGGCAAGGCGCGTGACATCGTGATTTCCGACGAAGGTCTGCGGCACGAAGCTGTCGAGCATCACATTGTGCCGGCCGAGCGCCCATGCGAGCTCGAAGAGATTGCGGTCGTTCAGTGCGCTCCAGATCGCCTTCCACAACTCGTATTGCGTCACCGCATCGACGCCGGTGTCGCGAACAAAGCCGGCATAATCGCCGTGGATCACCTCGCCGAAGATGTAGGCGTCCGGATGCCGGGCGCGCACCGCCGGGAGGACGTTTCTCCAGAACGGCCTTGGCACGGCATAGGCGGCATCGAGCCGCCAGCCATGGGCGCCACGGTCGAGCCAATGGGTCATCACGCGGGTCACATAGTCGACCACGGCGGGCTCGTCATGATTGAGGACGACGAGCTGACGATGTCCTTCGAACATCGCGTAGTCGGGCCCGACGCCGGGAGGGGCCCCCTCCAGCCATGTCAGATGAAACCACGACGCTTCGGTTGCCTGCGGACCGCCCGCGATCGCACGCTGGAAGGCCGGAAAATCGCGGCCGACATGGTTGAACACGCCGTCGAGCATGACCCGCAGGCCACGACGGTGCGCGGCTTCGACAAAGCCATCGAAATCGGCGTCATCTCCCAGACGTCCGTCGAGATGGAAGTGATCGATGGTGTCGTAGCCATGGGTCGACGAGGCGAAGACCGGCCCGAGCATGATGCCGGACACCCCAAGATCGGCGGCATATTCGAGCCACGCGGTCAGTCGGCTGAGACGATGGGTGACACCGCTGCACGCCGCGGCGTCAGTTTCGGCCCCGACAAAGCCAAGCGGATACACATGCCACCAGACCGCCCCGGCCGCTTCAGTCGCGTCGTTCAAGTCGATCACCGCCTTTTGCGAACCGCCGGACAATCGCGCCCTCCATCAGCAGGATGTCAATGAAAAATAAGGCGGATCAATCGTGAACGGTGGCGTGAGATTCGCCAAAAACAAAAATGGCCCGCGCAGGGCGGGCCATTTTGATGTCGGAACCGGTGGTGTCCGAATTTGGTTGCGGGGAGGCGCAACCACCGATGCCGACATTCGCTCCTGGTTCAGATCTAGCCGGGTTACGCACCACCAACCGATCGAAAAAGCTAAGCTCCTGGTTCGATCCATCAGGGCCGACGAAGATTCCCGGCTTGTCTTTTATTTTATGTCGCTATCCCGGTTCCACCGGCCTCTCTCATCGAACAACGTCGTCGGCGAACGCATGCGACGGATGACGCGTGTCGCCACGCCGGTTTTGCGGGCGTACGTACATGATGACAGCTTCCGGAAACTCTGCCTTCACCTTCAGCGCGGCCGCGAGCGCGTCCTGTGCGTCCAGGACGACATGGTCGGCTTTTTCATTCAGCTTAAGGCCAACGGTAAATTGCATCCACGAACCTCCACGCCTTACGCCGTTGCGGCGTCCTTGCGAACGTCTTCCGGCCGGCACAGTCCCCGAGACGACTAGCCCAGCGAGTTGATGATTTCCCGATAGGCCGCTTCGGGAAACGCCTTCAGCGTGCGCGTCCGGACGTTTCCCTGCATCCCCAGCTGCAGGCTGAAGCGCGCCGCGACGGCGTCGTCCGGCGCTTCCAAGATCACGACCATGTCATAGTCACCCATGGTCAGGTAGAAGGATTTGATCTCGCCGCTCCATATCCTTGAGAGCTTTCTTCGCAGCGTCCAGACGGCGTGGCGAGTCCTTCGCCTTCAGGATGCCTTGCTCGGTCCAATTTGCAAGCATGACGTAGGTTGTCATAGCCGTCCTCCTTCTGGCACGAAAGCAATGGTAGCTACGCCGTCGGCGCGAAAAACATGACCCGGAGCAGATGCGTGTAGTCGGATTCGAACACCATGATCGCCACGAAGACCAACACCAGCACCGGCGGCAGCAGGATCGCGTAGGCCAAAGCCAGCCGCTCCCAGGCCATGTGCATGAAGACAGCAACGATCAGACCAGCCTTCAACACCATGAACAGCAGGATCAGCGACCATCGGAGATAGCCATGGAGGCCAAAATAGTCGACGAGATAGGAGCAGGTGCTGAGAACGAACAACCATCCCCAGACCACGAGATAAAGCTTGATCGGGTGCTGCTGGCCCTTTGTGTGCGTGGTTCCTGATGCGGCGACTCATGCACGTGAGCTTGCAGCGAGTGTTGCTGCGCTTCCAAGGTGTACTGCGACGTTTGTCATGCTGCGACCTCACCAGAGATAAAAAAGCGCAAAGATGAACACCCACACGAGATCGACGAAGTGCCAGTACAGGCCGGTGATTTCGACGATCTCGTAGTGTCCTTTCCGGCTCGTGAAAAAACCGCGCCTTTCGACATCGAAGTCTCCCCGCCAAACCTTTCGCGCGATGGCGATCAGGAAGATCACGCCGATCGTCACGTGAGTGCCGTGGAAGCCGGTGATCATGAAAAAGCTCGATCCAAACTGCGCCGCGCCCCACGGATTGCCCCAGGGCCGGACGCCCTCCATGATCAGCTTGGTCCATTCGAAGGCCTGCATTCCGACGAAGGTTGCGCCGAATGCCGCTGTGGCCAGCATCAAGGCTGCGGTTTTGGCGCGATCGCGGCGATAACCGAAATTGACGGCCATCGCCATCGTCCCGCTGCTGCTGATCAAGATGAAGGTCATGATGGCGATCAGGATGAGCGGGATTTGCTTGTCCCCGATCGTGAGGGCGAAGACTTCGCTGGGGTTGGGCCACGGCACGGTCGTGGACATTCGCGCCGTCATGTACGACAGCAGGAAGCAGCTGAAGATGAAGGTGTCGCTGAGGAGGAAGATCCACATCATGGCCTTCCCCCAGGAGACATTCTTGAAGGCGCGCTGATCCGAGGACCAGTCGGCGGCGATGCCTTGCCAGCCTGCAGGCCGCGCCGGCGGTTCTACAGTTGTTTGTCAGCGCCGTTTCTGCCATCTGGTCCTTGCCCTCCCTAGCTCAGCAACTGGCGACAGATGTCGACGAAATTGTCTGTCCAGCCCGTCAGCAGGCCGAGCAAGACCAGCCAGACCACCAGCAGGAAATGCCAGTAGATCGTGCAGAGTTCCACGCTCAGGCAAATTTGGCTCGCCTCGGCGCCACGCAACACCTTGGCCGTCGTTCTGCCGAGGGCCACCAGGCCGCCCATCAGATGCAGCCCGTGCACCGCGGTGATCAGGTAGAAGAACGAATTGGCTGGATTGGACGCCAGGAAATACCCGGCGCCACTCAGCTGGCGCCACGCCAGCAGTTGCCCGACAAGGAATGTAATGGCGGACGCTCCGCCGGCGCACAGGCCGACGCTTATGCCGTCGATGTCGTCGCGGCGCGCGGCCATATGCGCCCATTGCAGTGCCACACTGCTCAGGACCAGGACGCCGGTGTTGAACCACAACAGCGCCGGCACCGGCAGCGTCCGCCAGTCCACCAGGTTCATGCGCATCGAGTAAGCGCTGATGAAGAGTGCGAACAACGAACCGACGACCGCGAGAAACACGCCAAGTCCGATCTTCGCCGGCGGCAACGACGAGTGCGCTCCTCGCGAAGATCGACGATCACGCCTTCCTCAAGCCAGGGCTTTGCTGTCAGCCGCTGCTGCGAGAGCCACCAGCCCGCAATTGCGGCTATTCCGGCCATGAACAGGATGATGGCGCTCATGGGTGGGACCCCTGCGCCGACAATCCAGCCGGCGGTTCATTTTGCGGCACGAAATCCCTGGCGGCGCCGGGGACGCTGTAGTCGTAGGCCCAGCGATAGACGATCGGAAGGTCCTTGCCCCAGTTGCCATGCCCCGGCGGGGTTTCCGGCGTCTGCCATTCCAGCGACGCGGCGCCCCAGGGATTGCCGCCCGCCTCTTTTCCTTTGAACAGGCTCCAGATCAGGTTGAACAGGAACACGAGCTGAGCGAAGCCGACGATCAGGGCCGCCACGCTCATGAACGCATTGAGGTCATGGGCGGATGCCGGAACGAAGGCCGTTTCGCCGATGTCATGATAGCGGCGGGGCATACCCAACAGGCCCAGATAGTGCATGGGGAAGAAAATCGCATAGGCCCCGAGGAACGAGACCCAGAAGTGGAATCGTCCGAGCGCCTCATTGAGCATTCGTCCGGTGACCTTCGGGTACCAATGATAGATTCCGCCGAACACGGCCATGATCGGCGCAATGCCCATCACCATGTGAAAGTGGGCGACAACGAACATCGTGTCGGACAACGGAACGTCTACGACCACGTTGCCGAGAAACAGGCCAGTCAGGCCGCCGTTTACGAAGGTGATGATGAACGCCAGCGCGAACAGCATCGGGATGGTGAGATGAATGTCGCCGCGCCAAAGGGTCAGCACCCAGTTGTAAACCTTGATCGCGGTCGGGATGGCGATGATGAGCGTCGTGGTGGCGAAGAAGAACCCGAAATACGGGTTCATGCCGCTCACATACATGTGGTGCGCCCACACGACGAAGCTGAGGGCGCCAATTCCCACTATCGCCCAGACCATCATGCGATAGCCGAAGATGTTCTTCCGGGCGTGGACGCTGATCAGATCGGAAATGATGCCGAAGGCCGGCAACGCGACGATGTAGACCTCGGGATGGCCGAAGAACCAGAACAGATGCTGGAACAGGATCGGGCTGCCGCCGCCGTATTTCGTCAGCGTGCCCATCTCGACCAGCGTGGGCATGAAGAAGCTGGTTCCCAGCAGACGGTCGAGCAGCAACATCACCGAGGCGACGAACAGCGCCGGAAAGGCCAGCAGCGCCATGACGGTGGCCGTGAAAATGCCCCATACCGTTAATGGCAAACGCATCAACGTCATGCCGCGCGTGCGCGCCTGCAGCACGGTCACCACGTAATTCAGCCCGCCCATGGTGAAACCGATGATGAACAGGATCAGGGAGGCCAGCATGAGAACGATGCCCCAATCCTGCCCGGGAGTACCGGAGAGAATCGCCTGCGGCGGGTACAGCGTCCAGCCGGCGCCGGTGGGCCCGCCGGGTACGAAAAAGGTCGAGACCAGCACCACGACCGCGAGCAGGTAGATCCAGTAGCTCAGCATGTTCACATAGGGGAACACCATGTCCCGGGCGCCGACCATCAGCGGGATAAGATAGTTGCCGAAGCCGCCGAGGAACAGCGCGGTGAGAAGATAGATCACCATGATCATGCCGTGCATGGTGATGAACTGGAGATACTGGTTCGGATCGATGAACGAAAACGTGCCGGGGAATCCGAGTTGCAGCCGCATCAGCCACGACAGCACCAGCGCAACCATCCCAATGGACATCGCGGTGATCGAGTACTGGATGGCGATGATCTTGGCGTCCTGCGAAAAGACGTACTTCGTCCACCAGCTTCTCGGATGATAGAGCTCGACCTCGCCCACTTCGGCTGGCGGGACGCCTGCGACTGTGTCAAACGGGACATCGACCATCGGAACTCCTCCTTGGTCTCTCTCTCTCCAGCGAAGAGTTCGCCCTCTGCTATGCGGCGCTCCTCACCGTAATTTTCATTCGTTCTCTATTTTATAAGCTGCTTTCGCGACATCGCGCTGCCCCGAAAGCTCGGCGAACGTGTGCTGCTTCTCCAGCCACGCGTGATAGTCTTTCTCTTCCTCGACGATAACCTTGCTCCGCATCTGCGCGTGCGCGGCACCGCAGAGTTCCGCGCAGAGAACCTCGAATGTTCCGGTGCGCGTGGGCGTGAACCAATAATACGTGACCGAGCCCGGTATCATGTCCATCTTCGCTCGAAACTCGGGCACATAGAAATCATGCAGCACGTCAATCGAGCGGAGCAACACCTTCACCGGCTTCCCAAGCGGCAGGTGCAAGTCGTCATTTTGAATGACGACGTCGTCTTGGCCGGCGGGATCGTCGGGATTCAACCCCATGGGATTTTCGGCACTGACATTGCGGGCATCGGAAGTCCCGAGCCGGCCGTCCTTTCCGGGAAGCCGATAGCTCCATTGCCACTGCTGTCCCATGACCTCGATCTCGGTCGCATCGGCCGGAACCGTGACGAACTGGTGCCAGACAACCAGGCCAGGTGCCAGCATGGCGGCGACGCCGATTGCAGTCCCGGCGCTGAGCCACCATTCGAGCTTCTTGTTTTCGGGATTGTAGGCTGCGCGCCGTCCCTCCGTGTGTCGAAAGCGGAAGACGCAATAGGCCATGAAGGCGACGACTGCGAAGAAGACCGCCCCGGTGATCCAGAATGTCAGGGTGATGGTGTCGTCGATGTAGCGCCAGTTTGAGGCGAGCGGGGTCCACCACCAAGGGCTGATAATGTGAAACAGCACCGAGGCGATTGCGACCAACAGCAGTATGATTGCTACAGCCATCCCTCATGCATCCTTGCCGCTAACGGCTGCGGATACGAACCAGAGGGCGGAGCTCACGTCTGTCGCGATGGCGGAATCATATCCGCCGCCGCCGTGCCTCTTACCTCGCCCATTCAACCGGTCGCGACGCCGAGTGCACGTTACGACCGCACAAGTCTCAACGGAGCTGGGGGCATTGGATTCAACATGGTACGCGTCGAGCCGGGCGTCAATAGTGGAGTGTGTCGCGCCGCGAGCGTTCCGGCACCATTCAAGCCGGCGATAGAGCCGGCAGCGATCGCCTGGTGACGCAACGCAACAAAGCGAACTGTGCAGATGCACAATTCACCCAGCCGTAAGCGCTGTCTTGTTTCTTCCACCCATCGCGCTAAACTGGGTGCACCGGTCGCGACAGATGTCGTCCGGCAAAGCTCCTTCACGTTGAACCTGATTTGCCGGGCTCAATCGCGATTTTCGCGCATGAGGCGAATGCGCGCGACTTGAAGGCGCGCCATTTCCCCTGCGATCAGAAGCAAGGAGACCGGCGCCATGACCACCGTATTCGCAAGACCCAGACTGCAAGTGTTTGGCGTCTCCAGCCCGTTTGTCGTTCGCAAGATCAGCCTTGCCGATTTGGGCAACGCGTTGCGCCTGGGGTGGGAAGACTTCAACGCCATCCCAACTCACGCCATCGTCCTGTGCGTGATTTATCCCGTCCTCGGACTTGTCCTGTTTAGACTTGTCATCGGCTATTCGGT
This sequence comes from uncultured Alphaproteobacteria bacterium, assembly GCA_963819355.1. Lineage (GTDB taxonomy): Bacteria > Pseudomonadota > Alphaproteobacteria > Rhizobiales > Xanthobacteraceae > Bradyrhizobium. The sequence continues at coordinate 67,233 of CAWFVZ010000029.1, forward strand.
GCTGCCGCTGCTGTTTCCGCTGGCTGCGGGCTTTACGCTGATCGGTCCCTTTGCCGCGCTCGGCCTCTACGAACTCAGCCGCCGCCGCGAGCGCGGAGAGGAAGCAGCAGCTTGGGATGCGGTGCAGGTGCTGCGCGCACCGTCCTTCGGCGCCATGCTCGAACTCGGCGTCCTCCTGCTGGTTCTGTTCGGGGTCTGGATCGGCGCCGCGAACGCGATCTACGTTGCAACCTTCGGCCACGCCCCGGCTGCAAGCATCCCTGACTTCGCAACGCGTGTTTTGACGACGCCGGAAGGATGGTCGCTCATCATCGTCGGCTGCGGCGTCGGCTTCCTGTTCGCCATCGTGGCCCTGTGTGTCAGCGTCGTGTCGTTTCCGCTGATGCTCGACCGGCATGCGACTGCGATCGACGCAATCCGGACGTCGCTGCGGGCCGTGAGGGAGAATCCAGTTCCGATGGCGGCATGGGGTCTGGTTGTTGCGGCATTGCTGGCGATCGGCTCGCTACCATTCTTCGTCGGTCTCGCCGTCGTTCTGCCGGTGCTCGGTCATGCCACCTGGCATCTTTATCGGAAGGTGGTCGAGCCTGACCCGAACCCGCCCGAAGAACAGCCCCGTCCGCCGATCGGTCACCGCTATGCGGCGGATTTCCCGGCCTCACTCTTCCCGTGGAGCCGCGAACGCTAGCCAGGGCAGCAACGAACGGTCGCACCATCACCGTGTTCGGCGGAACCGGCTTTCTCGGCAACCGCATCGTTTGCCATCTGCGCCATCACGAATTTCCTGTCCGGATCGCGTCACGGCATCCGGACGTGCAGCTTCAATCCGTAGCGGCCGACATTCACGACGAGCGATCCGTCGCGAATGCGCTGGCCGGCGCCTACGGCGCCGTCAACGCGGTCAGCCTTTATCGCGAGCGCGGAGGGGAGACTTTTCACTCCGTTCACGTCGAGGCGGCTCAACTTGTAGCAGCCCAGGCCCGCCGGGCGGGAGTCGAACGGCTTGTTCACGTTTCGGGGATCGGTGCCGATGCCGCCTCGCCATCTCACTACATCCGAATGCGCGGCGAAGGTGAACGGGCGGTCCGCGCGGAATTCGCCGATGCATTTATCGTCCGCCCGGCTGTGATGTTCGGACCGGACGACGCGTTTCTCAGCACCGTCCTCAAGCTCCTTCGCCGGCTTCCGATCTATCCGATGTTCGGCCGCGGCCGGACCAGATTGCAACCGGCCGATGTCGAAGATGTTGCGGAGGCGGTTGCCCGAATGATGGAGCGGGCCGAGACTCACCCGACGGTCTTTGAGTTCGGCGGTCCGATCCCCACCTCTTACGAGCAACTGCTCAGAGCGGTCGCGCATCAAGCCGGCCTCGCGCCTCGCCTGATTCCAATTCCGTTTGCCATTTGGCGCGCGCTGGCATGGGCCTCCGAAATACTCCCTGGCCTGCCCCTTACTCGTAATCAGGTGGAGCTGATGCAGATCGACACTGTGTCATCACCGGCGATGCCTGGATTTGCCGAGCTCGGCATTTCGCCCCATTCGATCGAGGAAATCCTCCAGAGGATGTTATCGAATTGAGGATGAAACAGCGCCCCGGCTCATCCGCCTTAACGGCCGACGGTTCACGCGCGAACGCTATTGGGGTCGCCTCGGTCATCAACAGAAAGCCCCAGCAATCAATTGAGATTGCTGGGGCTTTCTACCAACTTGGTTGCGGGGATAGGATTTGAACCTATGACCTTCAGGTTATGAGCCTGACGAGCTACCGGGCTGCTCCACCCCGCGTTAAACCGTTGCTTTGCCTTCGCGAAAATGCCGGGGACGGCGGATCAGGGCCGACGCTGCTCGCGTGGCTTGCTTCTCCCGTCCCGAAGGCTTCCTTGGAAGGCAACCCCGGGCAAAGCCCGTCGGGTGCAGGGGGTATGTACCAACCCGAACCGCCTTTGGAAAGGGCTGAGGGGACGTTTTTTTCGACTTTATGACAGCTAACGGGCGCGGATTCCGGCCGGTTTGCCACACACTTGCCAGAAGTTCCACAAACCGCCAGCTTGCGGCAACAAAACAGAGGCGAAACGCCGATTTGGGGAGGACCGCCTTGAACAATACCTTGGACCGCCCCCTTGCGGGCGCCCCGCTGGCCGCGCTCGCGGACAGCTTCCAGGCCGTGGCCGCGCGCTCGCGGGCCGAACCGGCGCCGGCGCTGGCCGAGCGGCTCGACCGGCTGGCGCGGCTACGCACTGTCGTCGCCGACAATGAAGAGCGCTTCCGGCAGGCTATCTCGGCCGATTTCGGCCACCGCTCGGCGGTCGAAACCAATATCGCCGAGACGATGATGGTGTTCTCCGAGATCCGGCACGCGACAAAACATTTGAAAAGCTGGATGGCGCCGCAGCGCGTGGCGACTGCGCTGCAATTCCTGCCCGCGCGCAATCGGCTGATGCCGCAGCCGCTCGGCGTCGTCGGCATCATCGCGCCCTGGAATTATCCGCTGCAGCTGACGCTCGCGCCCGCGATCGGCGCCATCGCCGCCGGCAACCTGGTCATCATCAAGCCGAGCGAGCTCGCGCCGCACTTTTCCGCGCTGTTGAGGGAGACGGTCGCGCAAAAATTCGATGCCACCGAACTGCTCGTGACCGGCATCGAGGACGAGATCGCAAAAGCCTTTGCGAGCCTGCCGTTCGATCACCTCGTGTTCACCGGGTCGACCCGGGTCGGGCGGCTGGTCGCGGAGGCCGCGGGACGCAATCTCACGCCCGTCACGCTCGAGCTCGGCGGCAAGTCGCCGGCGATCATCGATGCCTCCGCCGATCTCGAGGAGGCGGCCGAGCGCATCGCCTACGGCAAGCTGCTCAATGCCGGGCAGACCTGCATCGCGCCGGACTACGTGCTGGTGCCGGAGGGCTCGCTGCAAGCGTTCGCCGAAAAGGTGCGCGCGCAGATGCGGCGCATGTTCGGCACCGATCCCGCCAACAAGGACTACACCTCCGTGATCTCCGACCGGCACTATGCGCGGCTGGAAGGGCTGGTCGCGGATGCCGCGCAACGCGGCGCAAAAATCCTGCAACCGGCCAAGGCGGACGATCCGAACTGGAAGGCACACCGCAAATTCCCGCCGACGCTGATCGTCGGTGCGACGGAAGAGATGGCGGCGATGCAGGAGGAGATCTTTGGCCCCGTGCTGCCGGTGCTGGGCTATCGCGATCCAGCGGAGGCGATCAGCTTCATCAACCGCCGCGACCGGCCGCTGGCGCTGTACTGGTTCGGCAAGGACCGCGACGCGCGCGACGAGGTGCTGGCGCGCACCGTCTCCGGCGGCGTCACCGTCAACGACTGCCTGTTCCACTTCACGCAAATCAACCAGCCAATGGGCGGCGTCGGCGCATCCGGCACCGGCGCCTATCACGGCGAATGGGGTTTTCGGACGTTCAGCAAGCTGAAGCCGGTGTTCTATCGCTCGAAATTCAACCGCCTCGCCGACCTCTACCCGCCCTATGGCGGCAAGATCGCGCGACTGGAGAAGATGATGCGGTTCATGTCGTAAGTCGTCCCAACGCCGTCATTCCGGGGCGCCTCGAAGAGGCGAGCCCGCAATCCATCTCGCCACCAATGATGCGAATGGATTGCGGGCTCGCGCTACGCGCTCCCCGGAATGACGAACAACAAAAAATCTTCATGGGGGAAGCAAGAAGTGACAGACACATTCGATTTCGTCGTGGTGGGCGCGGGCTCCGGCGGCTGCGCGGTGGCGGGGCGGCTGTCGGAGGACGCGGCGACGTCCGTGGCGCTGCTCGATGCAGGCGGACGGAACGACAATTGGCGGATCACCACGCCGTTCGGGCTCGCTCTGCCATACAGCGCGGCCAACTGGGCCTTCGACACCGTGCCGCAGAAGGGATTGAACGGCCGTATCGGCTATCAACCGCGCGGCAGGGGCCTCGGCGGCTCCTCCGCGATCAACGCCATGGTCTACATCCGCGGCAACAAATGGGACTATGACCACTGGGCCTCGCTCGGCAATGCCGGCTGGTCGTACGCGGACGTGCTGCCCTATTTCAAGCGCTCGGAGAACAACACCGATTTCGACGGCGAGTATCATGGCAAGGGCGGCCCGCTGCATGTCAACAGACTGCGCTCGGACAATCCGATCCATGACGTCTTCCATCAGGCCGCGCGCGAGGCGCAGTTCCGCGTCCGCGAGGACTTCAATGCCGAGGACCACGAAGGGCTCGGCAGCTACCAGGTGACACAGCACAAGGGCGAGCGCTGGAGCGCGGCGCGCGCCTATCTGCAGCCCCACATGGACAAGCGCGCCAATCTGCGCGTCGAGACGGGGGCGCATGCCACGAAAATCCTGTTCGAAGGTGGGCGCGCGGTCGGGATCGAATATGTGCAAGGCAAGCAGACGAAGCAGCTGCGCGCGCGCCGCGAGATGATCCTCGCCTCCGGCGCCTTCCAGTCACCGCAATTGCTGATGCTGTCGGGCATCGGCGATGGCGATGCGCTTCGAGCGCACGGCATTAGCGTCGCGCATCACTTGCCGGGCGTCGGGCACAATCTGCAGGACCATCCGGATTTCGTGTTCGTCTACGCCTCCGACTATCCGCACTTCGTTCACTCGTCGATCGGCCGGCTGCCATCCCTGCTCCGCGCCATCCAGCGGTACCGCAGGGAGCGGCGCGGCCTGATGACCACCAATTTCGCCGAGTGCGGCGGCTTCCTGAAGACCCGCCCCGACCTCGACGTGCCCGACATCCAGCTGCACTTCATCATCGCGATGCTCGACGACCACGGCCGCAAGAAGCACAAGGAGGCGGGTTTCTCATGCCATGTCTGCCTGTTGCGACCGAAGAGCCGCGGCAGCGTCTGGCTGAAAAGCGCCGATCCGCTCGCAGCGCCGATGATCGATCCGAATTTCCTGGGCGAGGCGGAGGATCTCGAGACGATGGTCGCGGGCTTCAAGACCACGCGGCGGCTGATGGAGACACCCGCGATGCGCGCATTGCAGAAGAAGGACATGTTCACGTCCGATGTGCGAACGGACGACGACATCCGCGCCATCCTGCGCAATCGCGTCGACACCGTCTATCACCCCGTCGGCACCTGCAAGATGGGCACCGATGCGATGGCCGTGGTCGATCCGGCGTTGAAGGTGCACGGCGTGGTGGGCTTGCGAATCGTCGATGCCTCGATCATGCCGACGCTGATCGGTGGCAACACCAACGCGCCGACCATCATGATCGGGGAGAAAGCGGCGGACATGATCAGGGCGGAGATGCGAGCGAGTTAACGCGACACTCTCTCCACGAGGATGGTTTCTTTACTGACGCCGGGAGGTCTGATTCGCGCGGTCCCTGAGCCTTCGACCAGATCGTGCCGGCCGACCACCAGCCGCCCTTCCTCGCCGGCTCGCAGCTGCGGCCGCTGTTCTCCGCGGTCGGCCAGAGGCCGCCGCCGCGATCGACCGTCTCAAGCAGCAGCGGCGCATCTAGTCCGCATTTGCATCGCCGCAGCGCGCGCCATGCATTTTGACGCGGCTCCATCCCTTATCAGGGCCGCCGAGGTTGGCTAGAGTGCGGCCCTCTAAAACCTGCCTGGCATTACGGGAGTGAAACAGTGGATCTTGGGATCAAAGGTCGCCGCGCCATCGTCTGCGCATCCAGCAAGGGCTTGGGGCGCGCCTGCGCCATCTCGCTGGCCGAAGCCGGCGTTCACGTCACGCTGACCGCGCGTGGTGCGGAAGCCCTGAAGAAGACGGCCGACGACATCCGCAAAGCTTATCCGAGCGTGACGGTGACCGAGATCGTCGGCGACATCACGACGCCCGCGGGGCGCGAGGCCGTGCTGAAGGCCTGCCCCGAGCCGGATATCCTGATCAACAATGCCGGCGGCCCGCCGCCCGGCGATTTCCGCAACTGGACCCGCGACGACTGGATCAAGGCGATCGACGCCAACATGCTGACCCCGATCGAGCTGATCAAGTCGACCGTGGACGGCATGATGGCGCGCAAGTTCGGCCGCATCGTCAACATCACCTCGGCTGCGGTGAAGGCGCCGATCGACATCCTCGGCCTGTCCAACGGCGCGCGCGCCGGCCTCACCGGCTTCATCGCCGGCCTGTCGCGCAAGACCGTGATCAACAACGTCACCATCAACGGCCTGTTGCCGGGCCCGTTCGAGACCGACCGCCTGACCGGCACCGCGAAGGCCGAGGCCGACAAGCGCGGCACGACGCCCGAACAGATCCTGGCCGAGCGCGCCAAGCTCAATCCCGCCGGCCGCTTCGGCCAGCCCGACGAGTTCGGCTATGCCTGCGCCTTCCTGTGCGGCGCCAAAGCCGGCTTCATCACGGGCCAGAACATCCTGCTCGACGGTGGCGCCTTCCCGGGAACGCTCTAGTGCCACCGATTTGAAGTTCCTGCGGTATATGCCGCGAGTTCTGTCAGGAACTTCAAATCGATAAGTGGCACTGGAACTTGTGATTTCTTTCTGGGCCCGCTTTCCGAAGTTCGCGTTCGAGGTAGCAGCAATGGTTCACGAACTTCGGAAAGCGGGCCCCGGATGAAAGCTGTCTGGTACGAAGAGACGGGACCGGCGGCGGACGTCCTCACCTATGCTGAGATGGCGACGCCGGTCGCGGGCCCAGGCGAGGTGCGCATTCGCCTCGAGGCCTCCGGCGTCAACCCGGCCGATGTCGGCCGGCGCGGCGGCAGCTATCGCGCGATGGACTACCCGCGCGTGATCCCGAACAGCGATGGCGCGGGTTTTGTCGATCAGGTCGGCGAGGGCGTCACGCGATTCAAAATCGGCGACCGCGTCTGGCTGTTCAACGGCCAGCGCAACGGCCGCGCCTTCGGCACGGCGGCGGAATATATCGCACTCGCCGAGCCGCTGGTGACGCCGCTGCCGGACAATCTCACCTTCGCGGAAGGCGCGACGCTGGGAATCCCTGCAATGACGGCATGGTGCAGCCTGTTTGCGGACGGACCGATCGTCGGCAAGACCGTGCTCGTCACTGGCGGCGCCGGCGCGGTCGGCCATTATGCGGTGCAGCTCGCGAAATGGGGCGGCGCGCAGGTGATCGCGACCGTCAGCTCGGCGATGAAGGGCGAGCAGGCGCGGCGCGCGGGCGCCGATCTCGTGGTCAATTACAAAGACGAAGACGTCGTCGCCAGGGCGATGGCCTTCACCGGCGGACGCGGTGTCGACCGCGTGGTCGATGTCGATTTCGGCGGCAACATCGCGACCACGCTGAAGCTGATGGCAATGAATTCGACGATCGCGGTCTACGCCACCAATGGCAACCGCACGCCCACGCTGCCGATGCGCGAGCTGATGGAGAAATGCGTCACGCTCCGCGCGCTGGTGCTGTTCGCGCTGCCGCCGGCGCTGCTCGCGGCAGCGCAGGCCGACATTTCGAAATGGCTGGCGGCGGGTCCGCGTATCCATAATGTCGCGGCGCAATTCGCGCTGTCGGACACGGCGCAGGCCCACCTCGCCGTCGAGAAGGGCGACAAGCTCGGCACGGTGATCGTCGACTGCGCGCGCTAAGCGTCAAGATACGGGCGTCGTCCGCTCGTCGGTCCAGTCAATGCCGAGTTCGTCCATACCGTCGGCCAAGAGATCGCCGAGCATCGGCTCGCCCAGCAGATACTGCACCGCCTCGCGCCGCGGCGCCTTGTATTCGGCGCGGGCCTCGGCGGCGCGAGCGCGCAGGTCGTCCCACTCATCCACGGTGCCGTCGCCGCGACCGAGCCACATCAGTGTGACGAGGTCGAGCTGCTCGTCCTCGTTCATCGCCCGGATGAAGCCCGCAAGCTCGCCTGCGACCGGATCGGACGAATTGTCCTCCAGCACGTCGGTCTCGCCGTCGTCGGTGGGGTTGGAGCCGGAATCCGGATCGGAGTCCGCTTCCTTGACGTCGAATTCGCGGGCCTTCTCGATGACGAAGGCGACCTTGTCGGCGGAAATCGCTAGCTCTGGCATGGGCTCCCCCTTTGGATCTCGATGGGCTCCTGCGATAACGCAACATCGCGACAGATGATCCATTGCGTTCGACGGCGGAAGGCCGCATCTTTCGCGAAAGCAAGAAAATTAGGGATGCGCCCGATGCACTGGAAGGTAGGCCGAGTCAAAATCACCAAGGTCGTGGAGCTGGAAACGGTCGGCTCGACCCGCTTCATCCTGCCGCTCGCAAGCAACGAGGAAATCCAGAAGCTGCCCTGGCTGATCCCGCATTTCGCCACCGAAGAAGGCCGGCTGAAAATGTCGATCCATTCGCTGGTGGTGGAGACGCCGAGCCAACGCATCGTGGTCGATACCGGGCTCGGCAACGACAAGCAGGGCCGCAACGTCCCGACCTGGAATAACCGCAGCACGCCGTTCCTGCAAACCATGACGGCGGCGGGATTCCCGCCTGACAGCATCGACACCGTGCTGTGCACGCATCTCCATGTCGACCATGTCGGCTGGAATACGAAGCTCGTCGACGGCAAATGGGTGCCGGCCTTCCCGAAGGCGCGTTACGTTTTCGGCCGCACCGAATACGAGCACTGGCGCGACCATTCGACCGCGCCTGACAAGCAGGCCGTGTTTGGCGATTCCGTGAAGCCGATCGTCGATGCGGATCGGGCCGATTTGATCCCGAGCGACCACCGGCTCAACGACGAGATCAGCATGATCGCGACTCCCGGCCACAGCCCGGGCCATATGAGCATTTTGATCCAGTCTGACGGCGAACAGGGCCTGCTCACCGGCGACGTCGCCCATCACCCCTGCCAGATGGCGCATCTCGGCTGGTCCTCGACCGCAGATTCAAACCAGGCGCAGTCGGCCGCGACGAGGGAAGCGCTGTTCGGCCGGTTTGCCGACATGCCGACACTGGTGATCGGCGGGCATTTTTCGGCCGGGCATATCAAGCGGGATGGGGACGCGTTCAGGTTTGTGGCGCTGCAATCGTAGGGTGGATTGGCGAAGCGTAATCCACCACCGTCTACCTCGCGGAAGCAGAAGAGGTGGGTTACGCCAGCGGACTGCGCTTCACGCAGCCGCGCACTAACCCACCCTACGAAGGAAGGGCTGCAATGCGCCCCCTTTTGAGCGGTTGAATTTCCCGCCGCGCTGTTCCATGAAGCTATTTAACCGATCGGTCCATCTAAGGGAGAAACGAGAATGAAGCTTGTTCGTTACGGCGAAAAGGGTGCGGAAAAGCCCGGCCTGATCGACCAATCCGGCCAATTGCGCGACCTGTCGGCGCATGTGAAGGACCTGACCGGCGAGGCCTATTCGCCGGAGTTCGCTGAAAAAGCTCGCCGCCATCGACCCGGCCTCGCTGCCCGCCGTCTCCGGCAAGCCGCGGTTCGGCGCGCCCGTCACCGGCATCTCGAAATTCGTGGCGATCGGCCTCAATTACAGCGACCACGCCAAGGAGACCGGCGCCGCAATTCCGACCGAGCCGATCATCTTCATGAAGGCCAACACCTCGCTGTCCGGCCCGAACGATAAGGTCGAGAAGCCGCGCGGCTCGACCAAGCTCGACTGGGAAGTCGAGATCGCCGCGATCATCGGCACCCGCGCCAAATACATCTCCGAGGCTGACGCCCTGAACCACGTCGCCGGCTATTGCGTCTGCAACGACGTCTCCGAGCGAAACTTCCAGACCGAGCGCCTTGGTCAGTGGACCAAGGGCAAGTCGCACGACACGTTCGGCCCCGTCGGTCCCTGGCTCGCCACCAAGGACGAGATCAAGGACGTGCAGGACCTGTCGATGTGGCTCGACGTCAACGGCCAGCGCCGCCAGACCGGCTCGACCAAGACCATGATCTTCTCGATGGCGAAGTGCATCTCCTATGTCTCGCAATTCATGACGCTCTTGCCGGGTGACATCATCACCACCGGCACCCCGCCCGGCGTCGGCCTCGGCATGAAGCCGCCGACCTTCCTCAATGTCGGCGATGTCATCACGCTCGGCATCGAAGGCCTCGGCGAGCAGCGCCAGGAGATCGTGGCGGCGTAATCCTCCGCCCTCATCCTGAGGAGCGCGCAACGCGCGCGTCTCGAAGGATGCGCCACAAACACCGTCACCCGACGTTCGCGCCGGGTGACGAGAGAGCACCTCCCGTTGCCCATCCTTCGAGGCGCGCGCCAAAGGCGCTCTCCCCAGGATGAGGACCGTCTGTCTGGATAGAGGTTATTCCCGATGAAACTCTCCTTCTCCCAAGCCTCGCCCTTCGCCCGCAAGGTGCGCATCGCCGCGATCGAGCTCGGGCTGATCGACAAGATCGAATTCACGCCGGCAACCGTTGCGCCGGGCACGGTCAACGAAGACTATTCGCGCATCACGCCGCTGAAGAAGCTGCCGGTGCTGATCACCAATGACGGCGACGTGATTTTGGACTCCTACGTCATCGTCGAATATCTCAACGAGATGGCCGGCGGCAGCCTGATCCCGGATTACGGTCCGCGGCGCTGGAAGGCCAAGACCAATCACTCCCTGATCAACGGCATGCTCAATTCCATGCTGCTGTGCCGCTACGAGAAAATGGTGCGGCCGCAGGGCCTGCAATGGCAGGCGTGGTCGGACGACCACTGGAACCGGGCCTGGACCGGCATGGCGCGCTTCGAGAACATGCCCGACGTGCTGAACGGCCCGTTCGACATCTCCCAGATCGGCCTCGTTTGCGTACTTGGCTACGCCGACTTCCGCTTCGCCGATTGCGGCTGGCGCAAGGCCTATCCCAAGCTCGACGCCTTCCATCAGAAAATGCTGGAGCGGCCCTCCGTCAAGATCTCGGTGCCGCCGGCCGCATAACCCCGGGAACTCTCATGAGCCTGAAATACTCGGTCGGCGATCTCACTATCCATCGGATCATCGAGCAGGAGACGACCTTTTTCCCGGCGCTGGAACTCATCCCCGGTCTCACGCCGGAGGTGCTGGCCGAGAACCGGACGTGGATGCGCGAAGCCAAGGCGATGGACGAACAGGATACGCTGATCCTGTGTTTCCAGTCTTACGTGATCGAAGACTCCGCATCACACCATTCTGGTCGACAGCTGCATCGGCAACGACAAGCCGCGGCCGCAGCGGCCGAATTGGAACATGAAGACCGACGACACGTACTTGCGCGGGCTCAACGCCGCTGGGTTCTCGGTCGATGACATCGACTTCGTGATGTGCACGCATCTGCATGTCGATCATGTCGGCTGGAACACGCGGATGGAGAACGGCCGCTGGGCGCCGACCTTCCCCAAGGCGCGCTATGTGTTCGCCAGGCAGGAGTTCGACTACTGGTCCGAACAAAATGCGAAAGCGCCGGTGCCGCCGTTCGTCGATAGCGTGCTGCCGGTCGTCGAGGCCAAGCGCCACGAGGTAGTCGGCAATGGCCACCAGATCGGCGATCACGTCCGCATCCTGCCGACGCCGGGCCACACGCCCGGCCATGTCGCCTTCACCTTCGGCCGCAGCAAGGACGACGCTGTCTTCAGCGGCGACCTCATGCACTCGCCGATCCAGGCGCTCTATCCGGAGATGTCGGTGAAGTTCGACGTCGACCAAGCGCAGGCGGCCACCACCCGCCGCAGTTTTCTGGAGCGCTATTGCGACACCGACACGCTGTGCTGCACCGCGCATTTCCCGTCACCGTCGGTTGGGAAGATCCGGCGCAAGGGCAGCGGCTTCGTCTGCGCGGCGGTGTGATTTGAAGCGGTTCGCGCCGCGAACTCCCATCCTCCCCTAGAGGGGAGGGTAAGGTGGAAACACGATGGCCAATCTTCCCGACATCCCCCTGCCCGCCGGTATCCGCTCGCGTTATGTCGGCGGCATCAACGGCCTGCGCATGCACGTGCTCGAGGCTGGCTTCGAGACCAAGGGCCGTCCCTGCCTCCTGCTGCTGCACGGTTTTCCGGAGCTCGCCTTCTCCTGGCGCAAGGTGATGCCGGCGCTCGCAGCCGCCGGCTATCACGTCATCGCACCGGACCAGCGCGGCTATGGCCGCACCACCGGATGGACCGCGGATTACGACGGCGATCTCACGCCGTTTTCTCTCCTCAATCTGGTACGTGACGCACTCGGGCTGGTGTCGGCCTTCGGCTACAAGCAAGTCGATCTGGCCGGGCATGATTTCGGCAGCCCGGTCGCGGCCTGGTGCGCGCTGATCCGGCCCGACGTATTTCGTTCGGTGACGATGATGAGTGCGCCGTTCGGCGGAGCGCCGCCGCTGCCGTTCAATACGGTCGATGCTCCGGCGAAGCCGCCGGTCGAGGATCCCGTGCATCGCGAGCTCGCGGCCCAGCCGCGCCCGCGCAAGCATTATCAATGGTATTATTCGACACGCGCGGCGAATGCCGACATGCATCGCGCGCCGCAGGGCGTGCACGATTTCCTGCGGGCGTATTATCATCACAAGAGCGCAGACTGGGCGGACAACAAGCCGTATCCGCTGAAATCGTGGTCGGCCGGCGAGCTCGCAAAGCTGCCGACCTATTACGTGATGGACCTCCACGAGACCATGGCCGAGACGGTCGCGAAGGAGATGCCCTCGCCCGCCGCGATCGCCACCAATCAATGGCTGCCGGACAGCGATCTCAGCTATTACAGCGCCGAATATGGCCGCACCGGATTCCAGGGCGGGCTGCAATGGTATCGCTACGGCACGTCAGGCACTCTCAACAATGAGATGCAACTGTTCTCGGGACGCAGCATCGACGTGCCGTCGTGCTTCATCTCGGGCGAGCAGGATTGGGGCACCTATCAGCGCCCCGGCGTGTTTGAGGCGATGCAGGGGCATGGATGCACCAAGATGCTCGGTTGCCATCTCGTCCACGGCGCCGGACATTGGGTGCAGCAGGAGCAGCCCGCGGAGGTGAGCCGGTTGCTGCTCGATTTCCTGACCAAGGCCCGCGCCCGCTGATTTGACCCAGGAACCGTCGCGCCCTATAGAGTTTAGAATTCTTCTAAACTATCGAAACAGGGCTGTCGTGAAGAACTTTGCCGATTTGACCGAGCGCGAGGTGCTTGCGGTCGCGATTTCCTCCGAGGAGGAGGACAGCCGCATCTACATGTCCTTCGCCGAGGACCTCAAGGAGCGCTACCCGGACTCGGCCAAGATCTTCGAGCAGATGGCGGAGGAGGAGCGCGGGCATCGCCACATGCTGCTGGAAATGTACGAGCAGCGCTTCGGTCCGCACCTGCCCCCGATCCGCCGCGAGGACGTCAAGGGCTTCCTGCGCCGCCGCCCGGTCTGGCTCACCAAGAACCTTTCGCTCGACACCATCCGCAGGGAGGTCGAGACCATGGAAATGCAGGCCGAGCGCTTCTACGTGAAGGCCGCCGAACAGGCGCAGGATGTCGGGGTGCGCCGCCTGCTCGGCGATCTCGCCGAAGCCGAGAAAGGCCACGAGGAAATTGCCGCCAAGCTGACGGACCAGATCCTGAGTTCCGACGTGCGCGCGGAGGAAGACCGCACCAACCGCCGCTTGTTCGTGCTGCAATATGTGCAGCCGGGCCTCGCTGGCCTGATGGACGGATCGGTCTCGACGCTGGCGCCGCTGTTCGCGGCTGCCTTCGCCACCCATCAGAACTGGCAGACCTTCCTGGTCGGCCTCGCCGCCTCGATCGGCGCCGGCATCAGCATGGGATTTGCGGAAGCGCTGTCCGACGACGGTTCGCTGACCGGTCGCGGCTCGCCCTGGCTGCGCGGCATCACCTGCGGCGCGATGACGACGCTCGGGGGGCTCGGCCACACGCTGCCCTATCTTGTGCCTGACAGCTGGGCCAATGCATTCTGGATCGCAACGGGAATTGCCGGCGTCGTCGTGTTCTTCGAATTGTGGGCGATCGCCTTCATCCGCTCGCGCTACATGGACACGCCGTTCCTCCAGGCGGTGTTCCAGATCGTGCTGGGCGGCGCGATCGTGCTGGCGGTGGGCATCTTGATCGGGGCGGCGTAGGCGACGGTCATGAAGCGGTATCGTTCAAGCACTGTTGCGGTCGCGAGCCTGGCCGGCGCTTTGATTCTGCTTGCGTCGGGCGAGGCCGCACGCGCCACCGACGAGATCCAAGTCTACAACGCCGGCGTCGCCGATGTCGGCCAGTTCACGATCCAGCAGCATCTCAACTATGCCGGGCCCGGACAGAAGGACCCGCCCTTCCCCGGCGGCATCCCGTCCAACCATAGCCTCAACGGCACGCCGGAATTCGCCTACGGCATGACCGACTGATGGGAGCTCGGACTTTATCTGTCGTTCTCGGTGCGGGACCGGCAATTCCTCTCCGACGCCTTCAAGCTGCGCACGCCGTTCGTCTCGCCGCACGCGGCCGATCGCAACTTCTTCTATGGCGTCAATTTCGAGCTCAGCTACGAGATGCCGCGATTTGCGCAGACCCGGTTCGGCCTCGAAATCCGGCCGATCATCGGTTACGCATTTCCGGTGCCGGCGCAACATCCGATGCCAATGCGCGCCTGAGCAGCGGCCCTGTCAATCCCTTCGCGCATCCCTTTGCGCGCAGCTTCCAACCTTAGGGCGAGCTCTTCGCCAGATCGGGCGACCTGATGACGGCCCAACTGCACTATGGGACACCGGCCAAGATCTTCCATTGGCTCATTGTCGGACTGCTCGCCGTGCAATATCCGATCGGCTGGCTGATGCCGGACCTGCACCGCGATATGACACCCGGCGCCGGGATGACGTTTCACGTGTCGATCGGAATCACCATTCTGGCTCTGACCGCGCTCCGCCTTGTCTGGCGGCTCGCCCATCCCGTCACGCCGGAGAGCTCCCTCCCGGCCTGGGAGCGTCTGAGCTCGGAGGCGGTACACTGGCTGCTCTACGCTTTGGTGCTTGCGGCGACGATTTCAGGCTGGCTATTCGCGTCTTTTCGCGGGTGGTCCGTTTCGTTCTTCTACCTCGTGCCGCTGCCGATGCTGGCGTCCGACAACGCCGCCGCCGGACGCACGATCGACGGCCTGCATCAGGCGATCGAATGGGCGCTTCTTGTGACCATCGTCATTCACGTTGCAGCCGGGCTCGCGCACATCTTCATCTATCGCGATCGTGTCATGCAGCGGATGCTGCCCAGATAGTTTTTGTGACAGGTCAACGGCTGTCAAACGGCGGTTGCGACATCGGGTAAAACTGCGCATCATCTCATCAGTGAAGCGCAGGAGCATGTCGTGGCCAAATCGGAATGGAGCTTCAAGAGCGCGGTCGAGCTATCGGCCGCATTGACGACGAAGAAGGTCTCGTCGGTCGAGCTCACACAGGATGCAATCAGCCGCATCGAACGTCACGACGGCAACATCAACGCGATCTGCGTCCGGGATTTTGACCGCGCACTGGACGCGGCACGCGCAGCAGACGCAGCATTGGCGCGCGGCGAAAGAAAGCCGCTGCTCGGTCTGCCGATGACGGTGAAGGAATCCTACAATATTGCCGGCCTGCCGACGACCTGGGGCATTCCCGAGCAGAGGAACTTCATCGCCAAGGAAGACGCGCTGCCCATCACACGGGTGAAGGACGCCGGCACTGTCATCGTCGGCAAGACCAACGTGCCCCTCGGCCTCGGCGACTGGCAGAGCTACAACGACATCTACGGCACCACCAACAACCCCTACGATCTCGGCCGCACGCCGGGCGGCTCGTCCGGCGGATCGTCGGCTGCGCTTGCTGCAGGCTATTGCGCGCTCGCCACCGGTTCCGACATTGGCGGCTCCCTGCGCGTGCCGGCGTTTCACTGCGGCATTTATGCCCACAAGCCCACCATCAATCTCTGCGCCGCGCGCGGGGAGACGCCTCCGCCGTTTCCGGCCATTCCGCGCGATGGCGACCTCGCCGTCATCGGCCCGATGGCACGCTCTGCTGCGGATCTCTCGCTGCTGCTCGACGTCATGGCGGGCCCCGATCCACTGGAAGCCGGCGTTGCCTACAAGTTCGACCTGCCGGCCGCGCGTCATCAGGCACTCCGGGATTTTCGTATCCTGGTGATCGACAGCCATCCGCTGCTGCCGAGCGACAGGGACGTCCGCGGCGCGATCGAAAAGCTCGCAGCCGATCTGTCGAAGGCCGGCGCGACGGTCACGCGCGAAAGTCCGCTGCTGCCGGATTTCACCGAGACGTCCCGGCTCTATATGCGCCTACTCATGGGCTTCCTCGGCGCGTTCTTCCTTCCCGAACTCTACGCGGGTGCGCAGGCCGACGCGAGCGCGCTCTCGCCGGATGACCGGAGCCTGGGTGCCGAGCGGCTGCGGGGCATCACCGCCAGCCATCGCGCGTGGGTGCTCGATGCCGGCGCCCGCGCGGCCCTGCGCGCGCGGTGGCGCACGCTGTTTGGGACTTTCGATGCGGTGATCTGCCCGATCATGCCGACACCGGCCTATCCGCATGATCATTCGCCGGATCAGGACGCGCGGCGCATCAGCATCGACGGCAAGGATTATCCCTATTCCGACCAACTCGCCTGGCCGGGGGTCGCGACGTTGCCCGGCCTGCCGGCAACCGCCGTTCCGCTCGGACTTTCGAAGAGCGGCCTGCCGCTGGGCGTGCAGATCGTCGGCCCGTACCTGGAAGACCGCACGTCACTCAGACTTGCCGAATTGATCGAGCGCGAATTCGGCGGGTTCGTGCCGCCGCCGCTGTTTAATGATTAAGAGGCCTCATCCTGAGCAGCGCGCATAGCGCGCGTCTCGAAGGATGAGACATTATGGCCTTCATGGTTCGAGACGGCGCCTGCGCGCCTCCTCACCATGAGGAGCATCAGGGAGAGAAACATCATGAGCCAGGACCTGGAACAGCTCACCGCGCTCAACCGCGACTATGTCGCCTCCGTGCAGAATTGCGACGTCAAGCGCTTCGAGGAGATCCTGGCGCCCGAGTTCTATTGCTCCAATCCCGACAAGACGCTGGTCGACCGCGCCGGCTTCCTGAAGCAGACGGCGCAGCCGATCGCGATCCGGAACTTGAAAGAGCGCGACGTCATCATCCGCATCATGGGCGATTTCGCGATCATTCACGGTGCAACGACTTACACCACAGCCGACGGCCAGCAGGCGTCAGGCCGCTATACCGATTGCTGGGGGAAGAAGAACGGCAAGTGGCTCGCGGTGTCCGCGCACGTGTCGCGGTGAGGATTTCCCCCTCTCCCCGCAAAGAGCGGGGAAAGCGGCTAGCTATCAAACACAATCACGCTGCGCAGCGTCTTGCCCGCCTTCATGTTGGCGAAGCCTTCGTTGATCTCCGACAGCTTCAGCCTGGCCGAGATCCAGTCTTCCAGGTGCAGCCGGCCGCGCAGGTAGAAATCAACCAGCCGCGGCATGTCGACGCGGAAATGGTTGGAGCCCATCGAGGAGCCCTGGATCCGGCGCTCGCGCAGGAAATCGAAGCCGTGCAGCTCGATCTTCTGGCCGAACGGGATCATGCCGACGATGGTGGCCGTGCCGCCGGAGGCCAGCATGCCGAAGGCCTGCTCCGCGGTCTCCTTGCGGCCGAGCACCTCGAAGGAATGCTGTACGCCGCCGTTGGTGAGATCGCGCACCTGCTTCACGACGTCACCGTCGGCGGGATTGATGATGTCGGTCGCGCCCAGCTTGGTCGCGAGCTGGAGTTTTGCCGGGTTGGTGTCGATGGCGATGATGCGGCCGGCGCCGGCAATCTGCGCGCCGTTGATCGCGGCCATGCCGACGCCGCCGCAGCCGATCACGGCCACGGTTTCGCCGGCCGTCACCTTCGCGGTATTCACGACCGCGCCGTAGCCGGTGATGACGCCGCAGCCGATCAGCGCGGCGAGATCGAGCGGCATCTCCTTCCTGATTTTGACGATCGCGTTCTCGTGCACCAGCATCTGCTCGGCAAAGGAGGAAAGGTTGAGGAACTGGTGCAGCTTCTCAGGCTTCGACCATTGCATGCGGTTGGAGACGCCCGGCAACAGCTTCACCGTGGTGTCGGTGCAGAGCACGGTGCGGCCCGTGGTGCAATTGTCGCAGGTGCCGCAGAACACGGACAGGCACGTGACGACATGGTCGCCCGGCTTCACATAGGTGACGTCGGAGCCGACCTGCTCGACGACGCCGGCCGAATTCATGACCGAGCACCGCGGGCAGCGGATGCGGATAGAGGCCTTCCATGAAGTGCAGGTCGGAATGGCAGAGGCCGGCGACCGACGTGCGGATCAGGACCTCGCGCGGGCCGGGCTTCGGCAGGCTGACATCCTCGATGACCAGCGGCTGGTTGACTTCATAGAGGACGGCGGCCTTCATCGTGCACTCCCTGTCGCTTTTTTTGCTTTGAACGCCGGCGCAGCCTACGCTGCCAGAACCAGTTCGCCAACCTCGCTCATGCCGGCATCGCGCTCGCCGAGCAGCCGCGCGGCGATCTTTGCTTGCGCGGCATTTTCCGTCAGCCGGAACGGATCGCTCGGTGACACGCGATGATCGATCACGAGCCGCGAGAGCAGCAGTCGACGGGCATCGCCACGCATGTCGTGGATGCGATGCGCCTCCCAGGCCAGCGCGACCGCGCTTGCGACATGATAGAGCAGGCTCGTGGCGCGGCGCGCGTCGGCCTCGTTCTCGGACTTCGCCGCAACCTCACGTGCGAAGCCGATGGAGCGGTCGGTGAGGTCGCGCAGACGATCGCGCCAGGCTTGCGGCACGGAGGCGCTGTCGTCGAGGCGGGCATGCAGATCGGCGGCGAGCGCGGATTCGGCGCCGTGACGACCGACGGCGCGCCTCAGCGCATCGATCGCGACAATGTTGCCGGTGCCTTCCCAGACCGAGCCGAGATGGGCATCACGCAAGAGCCGAGCGGTGGCGAATTCCTCGATATAGCCGATGCCGCCGCGCATCTCGAGCGCATCACCGCAGACCTTGCGCGCGTCGCGCGTCGCGCGGAATTTCAGCGTCGGGGTGAGGATGCGCAGCAGCGCCGCCGCATCCTGGCTGCCGGCCTCGGCGCGGTCGAGCGCGTCAGCGGTGAGGAAACTCATCGACAGCGCCTGCTCGACCGGCAGCATGATCTTCAGCATCTGCCGCCGCCCGAGCGGCAGGTCGATGATGCGGCTGCCGAACACCACGCGGTTCTTCGCCACCGTCATCGCATCATGATAGGCGCGGCGCATCAGCGCGGTGGATTTGACGCCGTTGGAGAGCCGCGACGAGTTCACCATCTCGGCCATCTGCACGAAGCCGCGATCAAGCTTGCCGACGGCATAAGCGATCGCGCCTTCCAGCCTGATCTCGCCCGAGGCCATCGAGCGCGTCCCGAGCTTGTCCTTCAGCCGCACGATCCGGTAGTGGTTTTGCGAGCCGTCGTCGAGGAACCGCGGCATCAGAAACAGGCCGACGCCGCGCGTGCCGGGGCCGGCGCCTTCGGGGCGCGCCAGCAGCATCACGACCTTGGCATCGGCATTCGAGCAGAACCATTTTTCGCCGGTGAGCCGCCAAAGGTCGCCCTCCTGCACGGCGCGCGTGGTCAGCGTGCCGACGTCGGAGCCGCCCTCTTTCTCGGTCATGAACTGGCCGCCCTGGGTCAGCTTGCTCATGTCGGTCTGGGTCAGGCCGTCGAGATATTTTGCCTTCAACGCCTCGCTGCCGAAATTCGAAAGCAGTTTGGCGCAGCCGTCGGTGACGTTGATCGGGCAGCCCATGCCGAATTCGGTCTGGTTGAACAGGAAGGTGAAGGCGTGCTTGGCAACGACCGGATATTTGTCCGGCCAGCCCATGATGCCCTTGCGGATCGAGAGCGCGTGGATGCCGAACTCGCCGAACGCAGCCTTCTCCAGCTCGCGATAGGCCGGATGATATTCGATCCACTGCACGTCGCGGCCGAACTTGTCGCGCTGGTGCAGCACCGGCGTATGGCGGTCGGCGAGCCGCGCACAGTCGTCGAGATGGCCGCCGGCGAGCTCGCCGAGACGGTCGAGATGCGGCTCGATGTGGCGGAATAGCGTCTCCGGCAGGTGGATGCGCAAGAGATCTGTCAGCGCCTGATCAGCGCGGTAGAAATTCATGCCAGTGGTATCGGGCGCCAGCAGGCCGGATGGTGCGGCCACGGCATTTTTCGGCTGCGCAGTGACCGGCTTGGGCATGATCGTCCTCTTCGTTTCCGCCCGGCGGCAATTCTTAGCGCTTGCCGCTCGAGATGATGTCGATCATGCTCCGGCGGCGGATGCGGATAAAGCCGCAAATTGTCAGGGAGGCATGATCGCCGCGAAGGAGCAATTCGCTCTGCGGAATTGTGATCGCCTCCTCGGTGCTTCGGCTGGCCGTCCGCGCGGCGGATGCATAGATCAGCGGCGTCCCGTCCTCGAGAGATCACGCCATGGAACACCCGAAATACAAGATCGCCCTCATCGTCGGCGCCGGCGAAGGCCTGAGCGCCTCGCTGGCGCGGCTGCTGTCCGCGCAAGGAATCCGCGTCGCGCTTGCCGCGCGCAAGATCGAGAAGTTAGGCGCGCTCTGCAGCGAGACCGGCGCCAAGGCCTATGCCTGCAACGCCACCGAGCCAAATGAGGTCGAGCGCCTGTTCGGCCTGGTCGAGCGCGAGATCGGCACGCCAGACCTCGTCGTCTACAACGCCAGCGGCCGCTCGCGCGGGCCGTTCGTCGAACTGGTCCCGGCTGACGTCGCGAACGCGATCGCGGTCAGCGCCTATGGCGGCTTCCTGGTGGCGCAGCAGGCAGCCAAGCGGATGCTGCCGAACAAGCACGGCGCGATCCTGTTCACGGGTGCGTCGGCCAGCGTCAAAGGCTACGCACAATCCGCGCCGTTCGCGATGGGCAAGTTCGCGCTGCGAGGGCTGGCGCAGAGCATGGCCCGCGAATTGTCGCCGCAAGGCATTCATGTCGCGCATTTTGTCATCGACGGCGGCATCCGCAGCACGGCTCGGACCGAGCCTTCGGACAGGCCGGACTCGATGCTCGATCCCGACGCGATCGCGGCGAGCTATTGGAACGTGTTGCAGCAACCGCGCAGCGCCTGGAGCTGGGAGCTGGAGCTGCGGCCCTGGGTGGAGAAGTTTTGAATTGAGCTGCCGTAGTGTGGGCAAAGGCGCGCAGCGCCGTGCCCACCATCAATAACGAGAAAAGCAAATGGTGGGCACGCTACGCTTTGCCCACCCTACAAGAAGCAGGGGAGCGACATGACCACGGACACCACCATCGATACCGGCACCAATGAACTGCTCTGCGTCATCCGCGACCGCGTCGCGGTGATCACGCTGAACCGGCCGGAGGCGCGCAACTCGCTGTCGGACACGCTGACGCCGGCGCTGCGCACGATGATCCGCACCTGCGGCGAGAGCCCCGATGTCGGCGCGCTGCTGATCACCGGCGCGGGCGAAGCGTTCTGCGCCGGCGGCAACGTCAAGGGCATGGGCGCGCATCGCGATCCGAAGAAACTGGAGATGTCGCTGGAGGATCGCGTCGCCGATCTCCAGGAGCGGCAGCGGCTGCTGACCGGCGCGCTGGTGTCGGTGCGCAAGCCGACCATCGCTGCACTACCCGGACCCGCGGTCGGCGCCGGGCTTGCCATTGCCATGGCCTGCGATATCCGCATCGCCGCGCAATCGGCCTTCGTCGCCACCGGTTATGCCCGCATCGCGCTCAGCGGCGATTACGGCATCGCCTGGCTGTTGACGCGGCTCGTCGGCACTGCGCGGGCGCGCGAGCTGTTGTTCACCGGCGATCGCGTCGATGCCGCGCGTGCTGAAGCGATCGGCCTCGTCAACCGCGTCGTGCCCGATGACAAATTGCAGACTGAGGCCTTCGCCCTGGCAAAGTCGCTCGCCGAGGGCCCGCGGCTCGCGCTGCGCTACATGAAGGACAATCTCGACGAAGCCCTGCAATTCGACTTCGAGACCGCCCGCGACCACGAGGCCCAACGGCTGGTGCGCCTGACCACGACCGCCGATCACAAGGAGGCCGTGCAGGCCTTCATCGAGAAGCGCAAGGCGGTGTTCACGGGGAAGTAGGCGGCGCCATTTAATCGTAGCCCGGATGGAGCTTCGCTCCATCCGGGCTACGAAAATGAAAAAAGGCCCGGCTCTGGTTTCCCAGAGCCGGGCCTAGAGTGGTGTCAGGCCGAGGCTGAGGGGCTTGCGGCCTGACGGGAAAGGGCGGCGAGGCGCCAGCTGGCGCAGGGGATGTCTTTTGGCGCGACGTTGATCTCCTTGTCGAAGCGCACCAGCTTCCAGTCATCCGGATGGTTGACGAAGACGAAGCCGGATTTGCGCGCGAGCGAAATCATGATCTGGTTGGAGCGCAGCGTGTCGCCAAAGATGTGCTCGGCGCCGAGGGCGGCGGCGCGGCATTCCAGATTCTTCAGCAACGCAGTAGCGATGCCGTGGCCCTGCCAGCGGTCGTCGACCGACAGGCCGAACTCGAGCGTCGTAGTCTCGACATGGAAGGCGTAGCGCGCCTCGGCGACGATCGTCTCGAAACCGTCGACCATCATGGTCGCGACGACAGTGAAGCGCTCGCGCTCGCCGACCTGGAGGAACTCGTGCAACAAGCCCTTCGGCAATTCGCTGAGCGCGCCGAAGAAACGGTTGTAACGGGAGCGTGTCGTGAGCGAACGGAAATAGTGCTGAAGCTCGTCGGTGTCGCGCGGCTCGACGAAGCGCAGATTGAGCGCCTCACCATTTCGGGTCCGGAGCGTATCCGAATATTGCTTCAGGTCTTCCAGGCGAAAGGTGCTCATGACACGTGCCTTTGGAAATTTGCCTTGGATAGAGGGACCGCCGGCGCCCCTGTGATCAGGCGGCGCCGGCCTGGCGGCCAATCAGGCCCGCCAGAAGGGTTTGTCGGCCTCGAAGGCGACGTCGCTCCAGGACAGGCCCACGTCGTGGAGATCGCGGGCAGTCCAATGGGCCAGCTCGCGACGGGTCCGGTAGCGCTCATGCCAGACATGGAAGGTCTCGCCGATCTGGTAAAGCAGGCCGGGTGCATGATGATTTGTCATCGAATTGTCGGTGCATGTAGACATTTTCAGCTCCTTGAGCTAAATTTGAAGCCAATATCCGCCCGCGCGTGCAGTCCGACAAACGACAATTTGTACCTCTTCGCATGAAATAAGCTCATGCATCCTGCTGCCAAATGACTGCCAGATTGCCTTCCCTGAACGGATTGCGTGCGTTCGAGGCCGCCGCACGCCATCTCAGCTTCACGCTGGCCGCGAGCGAGCTGAACGTGACGCAAACCGCGATCAGCCATCAGATCCGCAGGCTCGAGGAGGAGCTCGGCATTCGCCTGTTCATCCGGCAGAACCGCGCGCTGACGCTGACGGCGGAAGCGCGCGACTACCTGCCGGGCGTCCGCGCGGCCTTCAACGACCTCCGGCTCGCGACCGACCGCCTGTTGCGCAAGGACGACGACAAGGTGCTGACGGTCTCGACGCTGGCCTCGCTCGCCGCCAAATGGCTGCTGCCGCGGCTGACCGATTTCCAGGAGGCGCATCCCGGCATCGACGTGCGCATCACCACATCGACCAGCCTCGTCGATTTCCAGCGCGACGATGTCGATGCCGCGATCCGCTACGGCAGAGGCCAGTGGCCGGGTGTGCGCGCCGACTGGCTGATGGCGGACGAGCTGTTTCCGGTGTGCAGTCCCTCGCTGCTGCGCGGCGACAAGCCGCTGCACCGGCCGGAGGACCTGAGAGGCTATCCGCTGCTGCACACCTCCAACGCCAACAGCGACGACTGGCGGCTGTGGCTGACCGCGGCGGGCCTGCCAACCGATATTGCCAGGCAGCCCGGCATTACCTTCGACATGATCTTCATGACCATCCAGGCCGCGATCGACGGCATCGGCGTGGCGATGGGCCGGACCTCCTACGTCCGGGACGACATCGCCAAGGGCCGCCTCGTGGTTCCCTTCAGGATCGCGCTGCCGGCCGATGCCGGCTTCTACCTGGTCTCGCCGGAGGGGCGCCGCGAGGCGCCGAAGCTCGCCGCGTTCCGTGAGTGGATGGTCGCGGCAACGCAGAATAAAGCCTGAAAAATCATCGGCTTCACCCGCAAAATCGGTTGACTCGCAACGCCTCGCGCGAGATGGGGTAAGACAGATTGTCGCAGCATCAAACTGTCGCCTTGCCGTGAAATCAGTTCCGGTCCGGCCTCGTCTTGAAGGGAAGTAACGTCATGGCTGGACCAGCAGCAGCAACCAATCCGCCCGAGATCAAGTCGCGCATCGGCGCGATCCTGCGCGCCACATCCGGCAATTTCCTCGAGCAATTCGACTTCTTCCTGTTCGGCTTCTATGCCGCCGCCATCGGCAAGGCGTTCTTCCCCTCGACCAACGAGACTGCGTCGCTGCTCAATACGTTCGGCGTGTTCTGGCTCGGCGCGTTGATGCGCCCGGTCGGCGCGATCGTGCTTGGCGCCTATATCGACCGCATCGGCCGCCGCCAGGGCTTGATCGTTACGCTGGCCATCATGGCCGCCGGCACCGTGGTGATCGCATTCTGCCCGACCTACGCGACCATCGGCATCGCAGCGCCGATCATCGTGTTGCTCGGACGCCTGCTGCAAGGCTTCTCCGCCGGCGTTGAGCTCGGCGGCGTTTCTGTTTATCTGTCGGAAATCTCCACGCCCGGCAACCGCGGCTTCTACACCTCGTTCCAGTCGTCGAGCCAGCAGGTCGCGATCTTCGTGGCGTCGATCCTCGGCTTCCTCCTGTCCGAGGTGATGCCGGCCGACACCGTCGCCGCCTGGGGCTGGCGCATTCCCTTCTTCGTCGGCTGCATGATCATTCCGCTGATCTTCTTCCTGCGCCGGACGCTCGAGGAAACGCCGGCATTCCTCGCGATGAAGAAGCATCCGACCGCAAGTGAGGTTTTCGCCTCCGCCCTCGCCAACTGGCGCATCGTCATCCTCGGCATGATGATCGCGGTCCTGACCACGACGACGTTCTACTTCGTCACCGTCTACACGCCGACCTTCGGCAAGACCGTGCTGAAGCTGTCGACGCAGGATGCGTTGCTCGTCACGCTGCTGGTGGCCGTGACCAATTTCATCTGGAATCCGGTCGGCGGCGCGCTGTCCGACCGCATCGGCCGCAAGCCGGTGTTGCTCGCCATCGCCACCCTTGCACTCGTCACCGCCTACCCGGCGCTGTCCTGGCTGGTGGCGGCGCCGACCTTTGGCAAGCTGCTCGCGGTCGAGATGATGTTCTCGTTCTATTTCGGCATGTACAGCGGCACCATGCTCGGCGCTCTCGTCGAGATCGTGCCGGCGCATGTCCGCACCACCTGTTTCTCGCTCGCCTTCGCACTCGCCGCTGCGCTGTTCGGTACCTTCACGCCGTTCGCCTCGACCTTGCTGATCGACTACACCGGCAACAAAGCCTCGCCCGGCTTCTGGCTGATGTTCGCCGCTGTGCTTGGCATCATTGCCGCGTCGATCGTCTATCGTGGTGGCCGCCAGGCGGTGACAACGTACGATGCGGTTGGCGAACCGGCCGCAAGCCACTAACTGCTCGTCATTCCGGGGCGCCTCGAAGAGGCGAGCCCGGAATCCATTTCTCCTGGCATTGCAGCGGCCCAATGGATTCCGGCTCGATGCTTCGCATCGCCCCGGAATGACAGTGGGGCTACAGCTCCACCACCACGTAGTCGCTCTCGACCTTCACCGGAATCGTCTCGGCGACATACGGCCCCTTCACCACACTCGCGCCCGCCTCGACGTGCGCCGCATACGCCTTCGCGCGGAAGCGGCGGGGGTCGCAGTAGGATTGGCCGGTGCGGATGTCGAATTCCCAGCCGTGCCAGGGGCAGCGGATGATCTCGCCGAGCTTGGTGTATTCGATCTCGCCGGGGTCACTCGATTGCGCCAGCCCGATCAACGGGCCCTCGCACAGCGCCGCGCCCTGATGCGGGCAGCGGTTCATCAGGCCGAAATACTCGCCCTTGATGTTGAAGACCGCGATCGGCCGTCCCTCGATCTCCAGGAATTTTCGTGTGCCCGGCGGCAACTCATCGACCGCAGCAATCACATGCCGCGCCATCAACTAATTCCGTAAAGCGCGCGCGCATTGCCGAGATAGAACGCCTCGCGGTTGGTTTCGCTGACGCCTGCGGGCAGCACGCGCGACGGCTCGTCATAGTCCCAATGCGGATAGTCGGTCGCGAACAACAGCCGGTCCCAGCCAATCCATTTGATGACGTCGAACAGATCCTCGCGCCGCTCCGGATCCTCCATCGGCTGGGTCGTCCACCACACCTGTTCGCGGATATATTCCGACGGCGGCCGTTTGACATGCGGCACCTCGCTGCGCAGGCGCTGCCATACCTTGTCCAGACGCCACGCAAGCGACGGCGCCCAGCCGAAGCCAGCCTCGATCATCACCATCTTCAGTTTCGGGAAGCGCTCGAACACGCCTTCCAAGACAAGACTTGCCAGCGCCGATTGCTGGCATTGCGAATGGCCCACCATCTCCTCGATGTAGTAGGAAGGCCAGCCCGACGGGGTGATCGGGTTGCCGCCGAAGCCGAAGGCATGGACGCCAACGGGAAGGCCGGCCTCTTCGGCCGCCTGATAGATCGGCCAGTAGCGACGCTGGCCAAGCGGCTCGACATTGCGGCTGAGCAGCAGCACCTGGACGAAATTCTTGTCGCCGGCGCGCTCGCGGACCTCGGCGGCGGCCGACAGCGCATCCTCATTGCCGACGACGATCGACGCCTTCAGCCGCTTGTCCTTGCTGGTCCATTTGTCGATCTGCCAGTCGTTGATCGCCGAGCAGAGCGCAGCCGAGAGCTCGTGATTGCGGATGCCCTGCCCGGTGTTGAGCGGATTGAGCACCCCTAACTGCACGTTGTTGGGATCGAGCAACTGCTTCTGCATGAAGGACAGCGAGGAGCCTTGCGGGCCGCCTTCCGGCGGATAGGCGTCGCGGCGCGAGGCGTTGGGCTGGGCCTTCGGATAGGGCGGTCCTTCCATCATGCCCTGATAGGCATGGACGCCGTAGACTTCGAGATGATGCTGCCAGCGTTTGGCGAGATAGGGATAGAGTTCTGTGCGGCTCGCGCGTGCCGGATGGATGTCGCAGTCCGCGATCGCGGTCTTGGCGGTGACGGGGGAAGCGGCTTCGGTGCTTTCGCGGAACTGGATATTCATCGCCTTGCCTCCTTTGGCAGCGGGCTAAGTCAGGCGGAGATAGGTGGCGTGTGGGTTGTCGATCATGATCTTGCGCACGAGATCGGGGGTGAGACCTGCGGGCAGCGCGTCCTGGCCGTCGAACTGCCAGTGCGGATAGTCCGTGGAGAATAGGACCAATTCTTCCGACTGCATATGATCAAACAGGCGAATTAATGTCTCCTCGTCCGGCGGCGCATCAAATGGCTGTAACGAAAAGCGGATGTTGCTGCGCACAATTTCCAGCGGCGCGCGATCGACCCAGGGGGTCTCCATCCGCACCCCGCGCCAGAACTTGTGCAAGCGCCAGAGATAGGGGGAGATCCAGGAGACGCCGGACTCCAGCATCACCATTTTCAACCGCGGATATTTGGCGAACACGCCCTCGACGATCAGGCTGGTGAGCTGGGTCTGGAACGCCTGGGCCTGACCCACATAGTCCTCGATGTGATAGGACCCCCAGCCCACTGCGGTCGGCGGATTGTGATAGGCGGAACCGGCGTGGATGCCGATGGGGAGTTCCAGCCGTTCCGCCGCCTCATAGATTGGCCACAGCGCGCGCTTGCCGAGCGGCGTGTCGCCCATCACCAGCATCAGGACCTGCACGAAACGCCGATCCTGCGCGCAGCGCTCGATCTCCGCGACGGCTTTCTCGACGCTCTGCGTGGGGATCACGATCGAGCCGCGCAGCCGCGGATCGCGGTCGAGCCATTCCTTCGCGAGCCACTCGTTCAACGCGCGGCAGAAGGCGCCCTGCATGTCCTCGGAGAACACCATTTGCACGCCATAGAGCGGATTGCAGATGGCATGCGTGAGCTGAAACGGATCGAGCACATGGCGCTGCATGTCCTCCAGGCTTTCGCCCGGCTTGCCCGTTTCGGGACGCCAGTCCGGCCGCACCACGATCGGTGAGTTCTTTGGATAGGATTGCGAGACGAGATCGACCATGCCGCGCGTCGTCACCTGGTCGCGCCAGTAGTCGTTCAGGTACGGCAGCAGGCTGGTCAGATGCGGCACGGCCGGATGCACGTCGCAATCCACCCCGCCGGCGATCAGGGACGCCATGACGTCTCCCTCACATTTCCTCGTCGCGTTTTCCTCTTGTACGGCGCTTCGATACGCCGTCTTGCGTCCCGCCATTCAAGCAGGCCTGCCCGTCGCCCGCAACTCGGCCAAAGCCCCTGTCATATGCTAGGAAGGCACGGCTCGGTTGCGAAGGAATAGGGGTAAGGGAATGAAAGAGCTCGTCGGCATTGCGGAACAGGTCGCGGCGAAACTCATCGCGCGCAAACAGACCATTGCGGTCGCGGAATCCTCGACCGGCGGCCTGATCTCGGCGAGCCTGCTCGCAGTCCCCGGCGCGTCCGCCTATTTCCTCGGTGGTGCGGTGGTCTACACCCGTGACGCGCGGCGCGTGCTGATGGATATTTCGGATGAAGGCATGAAGGGTTTTCGTTCGTCCTCGGAGCCTTACGCGAAACTCCTCGCCGAGCAGATGCGCAGCCGCTTCAGCTGCGACTGGGGCCTGTCCGAAACCGGCGCAGCCGGTCCCACCGGCAACCGTTACGGCGATGCGGCCGGCCATAGCTGCATGGCGGTCGCGGGACCTGCGACAGAGGTGATGACGCTGGAGACCGGTAGCAACGACCGGTTTGCGAACATGCAAGTGTTTGCTGCGACGGCGTTGAAATTGCTGCTGCGAAATTTGGAGCGGTGATTTTCTCAAGTGTAGCAGCCACGCTATCCGATCCGTCATCCTGAGGTGCGAGACACGCGGGGCAACGCGCCACGTGGGGAGCCTCAAAGGATGAACGGCCGAGATACAGCTGGGCCGTCGCCCTTCGAGGGCCGCTGAAGAAGCGGCCACCTCAGGGTGACGGTGAGAGAGTTGTGCTCGCGGCAACGATCGGCGTCACCTCCCCAAATGCCGCATGAAAATCCGCACCACATAACCCTTGAACCGCGGGGCCTCGTCGTAGACCTGTGACGCGATCCGCTCGATCGTCCCGCGCAAGGACAAGAACTGCGCCTGCCGCGCGCTGCTTTCAGTGCCCTGCATGCCCGCCAGCTCGTCCATCGCGGCGTCGCTGATCTGGCACTGCACGATCTCGACGTCGTTCAGCATGGTGAAGCGGAAGGCCAGACGTTCGAGGTCATGGCCGATGATCTTGTCGCGCGCCAGCGGCATCCAGTTGTCCCGTTCGCACCCCCGAACGGGACAATGCTGAAAATCTGACGCCTTGTCACCATGCGCCAGTGAGTTGCGCTTCGCGCCTGACCCACCGTTCGCCGTCAGTACGCGAGTGCCGTGCCAGTCGGCTTTTCCAGCGCCGCGGCCAGCGATTTGTATTCCTCGCAATCCGTCCCGCAGATGGCGGCAATCCGGCTCAGATGATAGAGCGCCTGCTCACGGTTGCCTCGCTCGAGCTGCCACAGTCCATAATACTGCCAGGTCAGCACGTGGTTCGGATCTGCCTTCAGCGCGCGCTCGTACCAGACCTGCGATTGCTGGTAGTCGCCGAGCTTACGATAGGAATACCCGATGAGGTTGGCGACGTTCGGATGGTCGTCATGGCCGAGCGATTTCAATTGCTCGATCGCGGCCGCATAGTCGTTACGCTCGTAGATGGTGTCGTAGGCGGCGCGATAGCCGGCCGCGAACGCCGGATCGCCAATGCCGGACTGGTTGTTGGGTTTCTTGTTCTTTTGCGTGGCCTTTGTTCCCGAGCGCTTCGGATAGGTCGGTTGGGCTGTGCTCGGAGTTGAATAGGCGCCCCCATAAGGATCGCCGCCTCCGCCACCGCCTCCTCCACCACCACCACCACCTCCTGCGGCAAACGCCGGGGAAGCCAACAGCACCGCAACCGTTCCCAGAGTAACGAACCTGATCATCGTTCCGATCATTTCTGTCTCCTGTCTCGATCCAAGCGGCCCCGGACGACGTGATAACCCTGCGTTGGCTTCGATATTCCGTGACGCAGTGCTAACGGAGACGTCAACGCTCGTAAGACAGTTCTCCTGTCCTTCCAGGAAGTTAAGTGCTCTACTGAAACGCGACTTCGGCGAAGCTGCGAAGCTTGCGCGAATGCAGGCGTTCCAATTCCTGCTGCATGAGCCGCTCCAGCGCCTTCAGGCCGATCTCGAGATGCTGGCCGACGCGCTGGCGGTAAAAGTCGCTGGCCATGCCGGCGAGCTTGATCTCGCCATGCAGCGGCTTGTCGGAGACGCACAGCAAGGTGCCGTAGGGAACGCGGAAACGGTAGCCGTTGGCGGCGATCGCGGCCGATTCCATGTCGAGCGCCACGGCGCGCGATTGCGACAGGCGGCGAATCACCTCAGGCCCCGAGATCTCCCAATTGCGGTTGTCGACGCTGGCGACCGTTCCGGTGCGCATCAGGCGCTTGAGCTCGAAACCTTCAAGCCCCGTGACGTCTTCGACCGCCTCCTCGAGCGCGACCTGCATCTCGGCCAGCGCCGGGATCGGCACCCACAGCGGCAGCTCGCGGTCGAGCACGTGGTCCTCGCGCACATAGCCATGCGCGAGCACGTAGTCGCCGAGCCGCTGCGTGTTGCGCAGGCCGGCGCAATGCCCGAGCATCAGCCAGGCATGCGGCCGCAGCACCGCGACGTGGTCGGTGACGTTGCGCGCATTGGACGGACCGGTGCCGATATTGATCAGGGTGATGCCGCGGTAGCCGGGCGCGACCAGATGAAAGGCCGGCATCTGCGGCGTGCGCGCGGGCGCAACCCCACTGGTTGCGCCGCCGTTGCGCGTAATGACGTTGCCGGGCGCGACGAAGGCTTCGAGACCGGCCTCGCCGGACTGCAGCCGCTGCTGGCAGAGCTGCGCGAAAGCATCGACATAGAACTGGTAGTTGGTGAAAATGACAAAATTCTGGAAATGCTCGGGATCGGTGCCGGTGTAGTGGTAGAGCCGGCGCAGCGAGTAATCGACGCGAGCGGCCCGAAACAGCGACAGCGGCTCGGGCGCGCCCGGCCGGAGCTCGAACGTACCGTCGGCAATCGAATCGTCCATGGTGGCCAGGTCGGGCACGTCGAACGCATCGCGCAGCGAGCGCGTCACGGGCGAATTCTCGCTGCTGCCGATGGCGGCCTCGATGTTGATGTCACGACGATAGGCGAAGTGAACGGGGATCGGCTCGCCGGACTCGCCGATTTCGACCGGCACGCCGTGGTTCTGGATCAACAATCCGATCTGCTCGGTGAGATAGGTCCGGAACAAATCCGGCCTGGTCACGCTGGTTTCGTGCACGCCGGGCCGGGCGACGAAGCCATAGGCGAGACGCGAGTCGAGCCGCGCATGCGTCGCGGTGGTGACACGGACGAAGGGATAATGGGCCCGCACGCGCGTCGTGATCGCCTCGCCGTTGACATAGGCCTCGAACCGGTCGCGCAGGAATTTTGTGTTGCGCTCGTAGATCTCTTCGAGACGGGCGACGGCCGCCGCCGCGTCGGAGAAGGCTTCGGTGGCGATGGAGGGCGGGGTTTGCATTGTTCGACGCCGGGTTGCGGGGGCTTGAGTCGAACTATAGCAAGAATGAAGCTGCCGTTATGAGGGTGGGCAAAGCGAAGGTTGCCTTGCTTGGTGATTGCGCCGAGCTTCTCCTTGCCGCCGCTCGAGTTTTGCCTGGGCGTCAGAGCGAGCCATGCCGCGAAGTCGCGCCCGGACTTGAACACGCCTGGATCTGGAACACTGGCCGCGATCACCGAGGCGATCAAGGTCCCAACGCCGGGAATCTCGTCGAGCACGCGGCTGGTCGGATTTTGTCTGTGCGTCCTGGCGATCTCTTCCTCCATGGTCGCGATCGACAGGTCGAGCCCTTCCAGATGTTGAGCCATGCAGGCCACCGCGGCCATGGCAATCGGCGGAAGTGCAGCATCCGCCTTCGCCAGCGCCAGCAGTTCATCGACGCGGCCTATGCCCTTGGCGGCGACAATACCGAACTCGGCAAGGTGGCCGCGCAGGGCGTTGACAGTCATCGTGCGTTGCTTGACCAGCAGTTCACGGGTCTTGTGCAGCATCAGAACGGCTTGCTGGTCGTCACTCTTGATCGGTACGAAGCGCATATCCGGTCTCATTGCGGGCTCTTCTTACCCTCCCCTTCAGGGGAGGGTAAGGGCGTCACTTCTCGCGGAACGCCCGCATGAACTGGTCGTGCAGCGGCTTCATCAGATAGGACAGCATGGTGCGGTCGCCGGTCTGGACGAAGGCTTCCGCCGGCATGCCGGGGATCAGCTTGGAATCCCCGAGCTTGGCGACCTCCTCGGCGGACATCGACACGCGGATGGTATAGTAGCTCTGGCCGGTGCGCTGGTCGGTGGTGACGTCGGGCGAGACGCGAGTGACGACGCCGTTGAGTTCGGGCGTGGTGCGCTGGTTGAACGCGGAGAGGCGCAGCAGCGTCTTCTGGCCGATCTGGAGCTTGTCGATATCGACCGGATTGACCTTGGCCTCGACCTGGAGGTCGTCGGCTTGCGGTACGATCAGCATCAGGGCGTCGCCGGCGGTGACGACGCCACCGACCGTGTGCACGATCGATTGCAGCACCATGCCGTCCTGCGGCGCGCGGATGTCGACGCGGCGGAGCTGGTCCTCGGCCGCAACCTTGCGTTCGATCAACTCGCCGATCTTGTCGTTGGTCTCGCGCAAATCCTTGGAGACTTCGCTCACCATGTCCTTGTCGACCTGGATGATCTGGAGCTCGGTCTCGGTGATCTTGCCCTTGGCCTGCGCCCGCGAAGCGATGTATTGCGCGCGCTCGCCGTTGAGGCGGGCGCTGTCGCGTTCGAGCGTGGTCAGGCGTGAGATCTGCACCAGGTGCTTGTCATAGAGATCGCGGACACCGATGAGCTCCTGCTGCACCAGCGCGATTTCCTTGTCCTTGGCCTTCTCTTGCGCGGAGAGACCCTCGATCTCCTCGTTGAGCTGCTGGATGCGCTCGCGGAGCTGCGCCTTCTGGCCTGCACGGCCGTTGACGCGGACGTCGAACAATTTGGTTTCGGCGGAGAGCAGCACCTTGACGTCGGGATCGTTGCCGCGATCGAGCAGTGATTGCGGGAACTCGATCTTGTCGAGCCCGCGCTGCTCGGCCTGAAGGCGCGCCGCGCGCGCCTGCGCCGGCGTCGAGATTCTTGGTGACGATGGCGAGATTGGCCTTGGTGACGGTGTCATCGAGCCGCACGACGATGTCACCCGCCTTGACCACGTCGCCGTCGTGGGCACGCACCTCGCCGACCACGCCGCCGGTCGGATGCTGCACCTTCTTGACGTTGGATTCGACCACGACCTGGCCCGGCGCGATCAACGCGCCCGAGATCTGCACCGTCGATGCCCAGCCGCCGAGGCCGACGGCCAGGAACAGCACGATCGAGAGCCCGAGGATCAGGTGGAACCGAATCGACTCCCGCACGGTCCGCTTCGCGGCGGGCTTGGTCCCGCCCATCGTCATCGTGCTCATGGTTTGGCCACTCCGCCTTCGCTGACGATCTTGATCGGCGCCGGCGGCGCGACGCGCGGCTGGAGCACCTGGGCGAGCACCTGCTCCTTCGGGCCGAAGGCCTGCATGCGGCCGTCGCGCAGCACCAGGATCTGGTCGACGGCCTCGACGCCGATCGGCCGGTGCGCCACCACGATGACGATGGCGCCACGCTCGCGCGCGGCGCGGATGGCGCGGGTCAGGGCCTCGTCGCCTTCGGTGTCGAGATTGGAATTGGGCTCGTCCAGCACGATCAGGAACGGATTGCCGTAGAGCGCGCGCGCCAGCGCCACGCGCTGCGCCTGGCCTGCGGAGAGCGAGGTGCCCTGCTCGCCCACTTGCGTATTGTAGCCCTCGCGCATCTTGATGATCATCTCGTGCACGCCGGCTTCCTTGGCCGCGCCGATGATGCCGTCAGAGGTCGCTTCGGGGTCAAAACGGCTGATGTTCTGCGCGATGGTGCCGCCGAACAATTCGACGTCCTGCGGCAGATAGCCGATGTAGCGGCCGAGCACATCGGACGCCCATTGGTCGAGCGCCGCGCCGTCGAGCCGCACCTTGCCGCGCACCGGCTGCCAGACGCCGACCAGCGCGCGGATCAGCGACGATTTGCCCGAGCCGCTCGGCCCGATCACGCCGAGGCCGTTGCCAGCTTCGAGCGCAAAATTGACGTCCTGGACGATCAA
Source organism: uncultured Alphaproteobacteria bacterium (assembly GCA_963819355.1). Taxonomy (GTDB): domain Bacteria; phylum Pseudomonadota; class Alphaproteobacteria; order Rhizobiales; family Xanthobacteraceae; genus Bradyrhizobium. The sequence continues at coordinate 101,530 of CAWFVZ010000029.1, forward strand.
ACGCTGGTCGCCCGGCGCGACCATGGCAACGCTCTCGACCGAGAGGCGGCTGGTGGGCGCCTGCAACTGGGTCGGCGTCGCCTGCGCCGGCATCTGTTCCAGGAGGCGGCTGAGGCGATGCCAGCTCTGGCGTGCCGCGACGAAGGACTTCCAGTGCGCGATCGCGAGATCGACCGGCGCGAGCGCACGGGCAGAAAGGATCGAGCCCGCGATGATGATGCCGGCGGTCGCCTCCTGGTGGATGACGAGATAGGCGCCGACCGCGAGCACCGCCGATTGCAGCATCATGCGCAGCACTTTTGCCACCGCACCGAGACCGCCGGCGACGTCGCTCGCACGCTGATTGCCGGCGAGGTATTTTTCGTTGGCCTCGCTCCAGCGCTGGTTCAGCCGGCCGGCCATGCCCATCGACACCAGCACCTCGGCATTGCGGCGGCTGGACTGGGCGAGGTCGTTGCGCTGGGCCGCAAGCCCCATCGCATCCTTCGCCGGCTGCCGGGACAGGAACTCGGTGACCAGCGTCAGGCCGACCAGGATGATGGCGCCGACCAGGGCGGTCACGCCGATCATGACATGGAAGGCGAAGCAGATGGCGAGATAGAGCGGCAGCCAGGGCAGGTCGAAGAACGCGCTCGGGCCCATGCCGCCGAGGAAGGAGCGGACATTGTCGAGGTCGCGCAGCGGCTGAAGCCCCTCATTGCGGCTGCCGACCAGAAGCGGCAGGCGCACGATGGTGTCGAACACGCGCTTGTTGAGGGCTTCGTCGAGCGCGGTGCCGATCCGCCCAAGGATGCGGTTGCGGATCATGTCGAGCACGCCCTGCGCCATATAGAGGAAGCCCGCGAGGACGATCAGGCCGACAAGGGTCGGGATGCTGCGGCTCGGCAGCACCCGGTCGTAGACCTCCAGCATGAAGATCGACCCGGTCAGATAGAGCAGGTTGATCATGCAGCTCATCAAGCCAAGGCCGATCAACGCCGTGCGGCAGGCACGCAGCGCGTCACCGAGCTCTGAACGGCGGAGGCCGGGAACGGCTGCCATCAGTCTGATCTCTTTCGGATGCGGGGCAAAGCCCCTGATTTCGAAGGCAAATTGAGGGGTACTCGCCCCGGATTAATATCGCGTTCTCCCCGCGTGCAACGCACTCGAATTAATCGAGCCCCTGCGAAGCCACATCTACCCCGGACGGCCTGATGCGCAAGTCCGTATGTCAGAGTCTTTGCGGCTTTTTATAGCAGACAACGGCGCCTCTCCCCAGGCAGGGCGGAGGCGCAAGGTTCCGCTTCGCTGGAACCGTTGGCGCTAGAGCCGGCCGCCGCCGCGCACCAGCCGCACCACCAGCACCGGGATGACCGCGCCCCATGGAACCGGAATCCGATGAATGGGGTGTGGATGCGCCAGCGCAGGTAAAAATGTCGAAAACAACCCCATGCACAGTAGAACGGCTGTCTGCCGATCATTCCCGGTGAAACCTGACAACCCCGTCTTGGGGCTGAGGATTTTCGAGTTGGGGGGCGCAGCGCCCTACGACGCGGCCACCGCCTCCGCCAGCACGCACCTCGCCACCCGACCCGGGCCGACCTCCACGTTCGGCGGCAGTTGTTCCAGGCAGCGCGGCTGGGCGGCGGAGCAGCGGGGGGCGAAGGAGCAATTGTGGGGCTGCTCAGACAGCGAAGGCGGGGTGCCGGGAATGGTCTCGAGGCGGGCGCCCCGCTTGGCGCCATGGATGGTCGAGGCGAGCAGGCCCCTGGCGTAGGGGTGGACCGGCGAACGGACGATGTCGCGGAGCGTCCCCTGCTCCACGATCTGGCCGGCATACATCACCGCGACGCGATCGCAGATCTCGATCGCAACACCAATGTCGTGGGTGACGAAGATGACGGACATGCCGAACTCGCGCTGTAGCTCGCGCAGCAGCAGCAGAATCTGGATCTGCACCGTGGCATCGAGCGCGGTTGTCGGCTCGTCCGCGAGCAAAATCTTGGGCCGGCAGGCGAGCGCCAGCGCGATCATCGCACGCTGGCGCATGCCGCCGGACATCTCGTGCGGATAGGCATCGAGCCTTCGCTTTGCGGACGGGATGCGCACGACCTCGAGCATCTCCAGCGCCCGTGCGCGGCCTTCCGCATAACTCTTGCCCTCGTGACGCACCACGCTCTCGGCGATCTGCGCGCCGATCGTATAGACCGGATCGAGCGCGAGCGCGGGCTCCTGGAAGATCATCGACACCGTTTGGCCGCGGAACGACGACAGCTCCTCGTCGTTCATGGCAAGCACGTCGCGTCCCATGACGTTGACTGTTCCTGCGATCTGCGTGCGCTTCTTCGGCAACAGCCGCATCAACGCACGCAAGGTCACGCTCTTGCCCGAACCGGACTCGCCGAGCAGGCCCAGCACTTCGCCGTCACCGAGCGAGAGATTGAGATCGTTCACGGCATAGACCGTGCGCTCACCGGTGAAGCGGATGTTGAGGCCTGAGATCTCGACGAGTTTTGTCATGACGGCAGTTTGGGTACCCGGTCGTGATAATCGGTCACGCGCTGGAACGCGGCGCCGATGGTGAGCAGGGTCGCTTCATCGAAGGAGCGGCCGATCAGCTGCATGCCGATCGGCAGGCCGCTGTTGGTGAAACCGGACGGCACCGTGAGCGACGGCAGGCCAAGGAAATTCACCGGACGGGTGAACAGCGTCAGCCGCTGGCAACAGCGCTGGCGCATTCGGCCCGCCGCCGACATCGCTCTCCTCGATCGTTGGCGCCGGCACCGGCGACGCCGGTGCGATCACCGCATCGACACCCGCGGTCGCCGCGTTGTGCGCAGCAAGCGCCGGACCGCGCCAGCGCATCGCCTCGAGATAGGTGATAGCGGGAACGGCGAGCCCGTTCTGAAGCCGCATCAGCACCTGCGAGCCATAGTCCTGCGGCCGCTCGATCATCCAGCGCTTGTGGAAAGCGGCAGCCTCCGCCGCGAGCACGAGCTGGCTTGCCGCGGACAATTGCCGCTGATCCGGCAACTCGACTGTGAGGATCTCGGCGCCTTCGCGCCTGAGCACCGCGATGGTCTCGTCCAGCACGCGCGCGACTTCGCTGTCGAGATCGTCGACATAGAAGGAGGCAGGCACGCCGATCTTCAGGCCCTTCAGCGAACCCTTGGTCGCGGCAAGATAGTCTGACAGCGGCTCATGGCTCGCGGTCGAATCCTCGGGATCGGGACCGGCCATCAGCGCCAACAGCAACGCGCAGTCTTCGGCGGTGCGCGCGAGCGGGCCGACCGTGTCGAGCGATTGCGACAGCGGCATCGCGCCGGCGCGGCTGACGCGGCTCCAGGTGGTCTTGAGCCCCGTGACGCCGCAGAAATGCGCGGGCATGCGAATCGAGCCGCCGGTGTCGGAGCCGAGCGCCGCATAGGTCAGACGCGCCGCGACCGAGGAGCCCGAGCCCGAGGAGGAGCCGCCGGTGATGTGCGCGACGTTCCAGGGATTGCGAACCGGGCCGTAATGGGCGTTGTGGCCGGTCGGACCATAGGCAAATTCAGCCAGGTGCAGCGTGCCGAGACGGATCTGGCCGGCGTCCTTCAGCCGCTGCAAGGCGGTGGAGGTGGTGGTCGGCACGAAATCGCGGCGGATCAGCGAGCCGCAGGTCGCGACCTTGCCCGCATCGTAATACATGTCCTTGTGCGCGAGCGGCACGCCGTGCAGCGGGCCGCGAACCTCGCCCTTGGCGAGCTCGGCGTCGGCGGCATCGGCCGCCTTCAACGCGGCTTCCGACTCGATCGACATGAAGGCGTTGAGATGCGGCTGCCACTGCGCAATGCGATGCAGCAGCGCGCGCGTCACCTCATGCGAAGACACCTGCTTCATCGCGATCGCATGCGCGACCTCGGTCAGCGTCATCAAGGCAGGCTCGGTGCTCATTTCGACACCCTGGTGGTTTGCGCGAGCACGTAGAGCGCCGGCTCGAGATCAAATGGCAGCGTGCCGGCGATCGCCGCAAAACCTTCGAAAGCGGGCCCGATGGAATTGGAGATGCGGGTCGCGATCTCATCGTCGACGGGGATGCCAGCGACTTGCGCGGTCGCCCTGATCTCTTTGGTCGTTGGTCTCGTCATGCGGTTTCCTCTCGGAGCGCGCGGCTATGGCCTGAAGCGGGGATCGCCATGTAGCACGCGACCTCGTGCCCCATTCTATCGACGGCCGTGAGCTTTGGTGCAGCATTTGCGCAGAGCGGCTCCGCAAACGCGCAACGGGTATGGAAGCGGCAGCCCGACGGCGGATCGATCGGATTGGGCGGATCGCCGGTGATCGGCGGCTTTTCGGTGCGCTTGTCCGGGTCGGAGGACGGCATCGCCGCCAGCAGCGCGCGCGTATAGGGATGCGCGGGTCGGTCCCAGACCTGGTCGACCGGGCCGAGTTCGACGACCTCGCCGAGATACATCACCAGCACGCGGTCGCTGATATAGCGAACGACATTGAGGTCGTGGCTGATGAAGAGATAGGTCAGACCGAATTCGCGCTTGAGATCGACGAGCAAATTGAGCACCTGGGCCTCGACGGATTTGTCGAGCGCCGAAACCGCTTCGTCGAGGATCACCAGCCGCGGCGACAATGCCAGCGCGCGCGCGATGTTGACACGCTGGCGCTGGCCGCCGGAAATCTCGTGCGGATAGCGGTTGGCGAAATTTGCAGGCACCAGGCCGACCTTGCCGAGCAGCTCGCGCGCCAGGATGCGCGCCGCGCCATCGGCCATGCCGTGGACCTTCGGGCCAAACGCGATGGATTCCTCGATCGTCAGGCGCGGATTGAGCGAAGCGTAGGAGTCCTGGAACACCATCTGCATGCCGCGCCGGAGTTCGCGCAGCGACAGCGACTGGCCGACGCTCATGCCGTCATAGATGATGTCGCCGGTATCGCGCGGCATCAGGTGCATCAACAGACGCGCGGTGGTCGACTTGCCGCAGCCGGACTCGCCGACAATGCCGACGGTCTCGCCCTTGGCGATGGAGAAGGAGACATTGTCGACGGCGCGCACGGTGCGTTTGGCGGCGAACAGCCCGCCACGCACCGGAAAGTGCTTGGTCAGGCCGTTGACCTGGAGCAGCGGCTGAGCGATGCCGCCAAGGTCTTCGATCGGCTCCAGCATTGCAACCGACGTATTGGTTTCGCTCATGGCCTAGTTCCTGATGTCCATGGCGCTGCGCAGGCCGTCCGAGAGGAGATTGAAGCAGATCGAGACCGCGAAGATCATGGCACCGGGAAGTGCTGCGACCCAGGGATTGACGTAGATCGCGGTGCGCAGCGTGTTCAGCATCAGGCCCCATTCCGGCTCCGGCGGCTTGGTGCCGAGGCCGAGGAAGGACAAACCTGCCGCCAGAATCATCGAGACCGAAATCAGGCTGGTGGCATAGACGAAGATCGAGCCCAGCACGTTGCCGAGGATATGTACGCGCATGATGGTGACGGGCCCTGCACCCGAGGCGCGCGCGGCTTCGACGAAATCCATGTTGCGCACGCCGGTGGTGACGCTTTCGGCGACGCGGGTGATCTGCGGCACGAACACGACGGTCAACGACACGATGGAATTGAGGATGCCTGCTCCCAGCGCGCCGGAGATCGCGATCGCAAGCAGCACGGACGGAAAGGCGTAGAACACGTCGATCGTGCGCATGATCGCGGTGTTGAGCTTGCCGCCGACATAACCTGCGACGAGGCCGAGCGAGGTGCCGATGCCAAACGCAAGGATGACCGGCAGGATGCCGATGACCAGCGACAGCCGGCCGCCATAGATCAGCCGCGCCAGCATGTCGCGGCCGAGTTCGTCGGTGCCGAGCGGATAACCTGCTGTGCCGATGTGGCGCAGGCGGCGGATCATCGAGCCCTTGTAGGGATCTTCGAGCCCCAGCCACGGGGCGAGGATCGCGGAGAGGAAGATCAGCAGCAACACCAGCGCGCAGACCATGCTGACCTTGTCGCGCCGGATGCGGCGGCCGACGGTCGCCCAATAGCCGCGCGCCTTGGTCGCCGGCGCGGCCTGAAGCGCGGCATCGGCGGTCGCAGATAGCGGAAGCTCGCTCATTGCTAGCCCCGCTTGATGCGCGGGTCGATCGCGGCTTGCGCGATGTCGACCAGCAGATTGAGGAAGACGAAGAACAGCGCCAGCACCAGGATCGTACCCTGCAACAGCGGCAGGTCGCGCTGGAAGATCGCCGAATTGAGCAGGAAGCCCGAGCCCGGCCAGGAGAACACGGTCTCGATCAGGATCGAGCCGCCGAGCATGTAACCGAGTTGGAGTCCCATCACAGCGAGCGCGGTGGGCGCGGCGTTCTTGATGACGTGGCGGAACACGCCGGTTTCGTGCAGGCCCTTTGCGCGCAGCGCTTCGACGAAATCCTGCGCTGAGAATATCGCCGGTGAGCGCGCGCACGGTGCGGGTGACGATACCCATCGGGATCACCGAGGTCGTGATCGCGGGCAGCACGAGATATTTCAGATGCTCCCAGTCCCAGGCCCAGGCGCGCGGAGCCGCCGGGACCGGCGCCGACCGCGGGCAGCCAGTTCAGCTCGACCGAGAAGATGATGACGAGCACCATGCCGAGCCAGTAATGCGGCACCGAGACGCCGGCGATGGCAAAGGAGGTCGCGACCTTGTCGATCCAGGTCTCGCGGAAATAGCCGGCGATCAGGCCGAGCAAAATGCCCATCGTGAAGCCGATGATCGCCGCCGCAATCGCGAGCGTGACGGTGTTGCTGACCGCGCGCATGACCTCGGCGAGCACAGGGCGGCCCGTCGCGATGGAATTGCCGAGATCGCCATGCAGCGCACGCAACAGCCAGAGACCGAACTGCACCGGCAGCGGGCGGTCGAAGCCATAAGCGGCGCGGAGCTGCGCCGCGAGCTCCTGCGAGGCATCGGCCGGCAGCACCGCGACCAGCGGATCGCCCGGCGTGATGTGCACGAGCAGAAAGCACACCAGCGCCACGCTGATGACGATCGGGATGACATAGACGATGCGTCTGGCGATGTAGGCGAGCACTGGTCTTCTTTCTTCCTTCTCCCCGGTGGGAGAAGGTGGCGCGAAGCGCCGGATGAGGGTTCTATCCGCGAGATCAGATCATTTCGAGCGCAACAGGGGAATCCGCGGAGAGAGACCCCTCACCCGGCTTCGCTTCGCGAAACCACCCTCTCCCACAGGGGGAGAGGGTGCGCCGAGTTCGTTGCGATGGTTACGGCGTCATCGAGATCGGCGAGAAGTCGATGAACCAGCTCTTTGGCTGGATCACGCCGGTGACTTTCGGGCTCATGGCGCGCGGGCCGACATCGTGGGCGACGTAGAGGAAGGCCGCGTCATCGACCGAGGCCGCGTGCAGCTCGGCGAGCGCGGTGTCGCGCGCAGCGGGATCGAAGGTCTGCCGCGCCTTCTTCACGAGCTCGTCAAACTTGGGATTATTGATATAGCCCCAATTGTTCGAGGCGGGCGGAGCCATGCTCGATTGCAGGAAGCGCACCAGCGCGAAGAACGGGTCCATCGCCGCATAGGTGACGTTGGTCGCATTCGAGCCGTTGGCGCTGGGGTCCTTCACGCCGCGCCGCCAGTTCGTGAACAGCGTGTTCCACTCGATGACGTCAAGCTGCACGTCGAAATAGCACTCAGCCAGCGCCTGCTGGAGATATTCGTTCATCGGCAGCGGCTGCATCTGGCCCGAGCCGGAGGCCGAGGTCTGGATCTTGACCGCCAGCTTCTTGCTCGGACCAAAACCGGCTTCCTGCATCAGCTTCTGCGCAGCCGGCTTGTCATACTTGATCTCGAAGGTCGGCTTGCCGCGCCAGGGATGGCCGGGCTCGAACGTGCCGGTCGCCGGCACCATCAGGCCGCCGAGCAGGCCGTCCTTGAGACCTTCGCGATCGACGCAGAGGTTTGCGGCCTTGCGCACGCGGATGTCGTTCCAGGGCGAGCCCTCGACGCGCGAGAACTGCCACGGCCAGACATGCGGCTGCTCGTTGGCGTAGAGCTTGAAGCCGCGCTGCTTGAGCTCGGGCAGCGCGTCCGGCGCCGGGGCCTCGACCCAATCGACCTGCCCGGAGAGCAGCGCTGCGGTGCGGGCATTCGCCTCCGGCATCGGCAGCAGCACCATCTTGTCGGCCTTGGGCACGCGGGCCTTGTCCCAGTAATTCGCGTTCTTGACGAGCTCTAGCCGCTCGCGCGGCGTGAAGCTCGCCATCTTCCACGGGCCGGTGCCCGCGGCGTCCTTGGCAAAGGCGGTCCAGGCGGCCTGCGACTTCGCCTTGGCGTCAGCGCCTTCCGCCTTGTCGTAGAAATGCTGCCACTTCGCCGGGCTCGCCATGAAGAGGTTGGTGAGGTTGATCGGCAGGAAGCTGTCGGGCTCCTTGGTGGTGAGCTCGACCGTCATGTCGTCGATCTTCTTGGCAGAGACGAGCGTCGGCATGCGCGTGGCGGTGACGCCGACCTGGCTCGGATCGAATTGCGGCGCGTCCTGCTTCAAGACCTTCTCGACGTTCCACACCACCGCATCGGCGTTGAACGGCGAGCCGTCATGGAAGGTCACGCCGGGGCGCAGCTTGAAGGTCCATTTGGTCTTGTCGGCATCGTCGACCTTCCACTCGGTCGCAAGCCCGGGGATCACCACGCTGGCCTTGTCGGCGGACGACAGGTCCCAGCCGGTGAGCGCGTCATACATGGTCAGGCCGGTGAAGCGGTTGCCTTCAAAACCCTGATCGGGCTGACCCAGCGTGCGCGGAATATCGGCAGCGGTCATGCCGATGCGCAGCACGGTTTCGGCACTGGCCGCGCGCGGCCACGCGGCCGCGCTCGTCAGGGCCAGCGCGGCAATCAGCGCCGCGCGCATGGTTGTCTTGATAAGCATTACCTTAGTCCTCTTTCGGCTTTCGATGATTAATTTTGATGCAAACGTATGCAATGGCTATGCCAATGGGGAAACTTATTCTGCGAATTGCCCCTGCGACGACAAGTCCTTGTGATCAGGCGCGGGCAAAGGCACGGCGTTGCCTATTCTGGCATCAAGCTTGCAAGTTTGGCCCTGATTTCTCCCTGGGAGCTTTGAGCCATGCGTATCCGACTATCAACCTGTCTCGCCGTGCTTGCGCTGGCATTTTCCGCTATCTCGGCGCCCGCCGAAACGGTGGTGCGCTACGGCATCTCCATGGCGGATATTCCGCTGACGACCGGCCAGCCCGACCGCGGCGCCGGGGCCTATCAGTTCACGGCCTACACGATCTACGATCCGCTGGTGGCCTGGGAGATGGACGTCGCCGACCGCCCCGGCAAGCTGGTGCCGGGGCTCGCCACCGAATGGAAGGTCGACGATACCGACAAGACCAAATGGCGCTTCACCCTGCGCAAGGGCGTGAAGTTTCACGACGGCAGCGAGTTTAACGCCGATGCGGTGATCTGGAATCTCGACAAGGTGCTCAACGACAAGGCGCCGCAATTCGACAAGCGGCAGAGCGCGCAGGTGAAGACGCGGCTGCCGTCGGTCGCCAGCTACGCCAAGATCGACGATTTTGCCGTGGAGATCACGACCAAGGCCGTGGACTCCTTCTTCCCGTATCAGATGCTGTGGTTCCTGGTGTCGAGCCCGGCGCAATACGAAAAACTCGGCAAGGATTGGGACAAGTTCGCGAGCCAGCCTTCAGGCACCGGCCCGTTCAAGCTGACGAAGCTGGTGCCGCGTGAGCTCGCGGAGCTGACCAGGAACCCGGACTACTGGAACACCAAGCGCATTCCGAAGGTCGACAAGATCGTGTTGGTGCCGATGCCGGAAGCACTGACGCGCACCAACGCGCTGCTCGCGGGCCAAGTCGACCTGATCGAGACGCCGGCGCCGGACGCCGTGCCGCAGCTGAAGGCCGCCGGCATAAAGATCGTCGACAACGTCACCCCGCATGTCTGGAATTATCATCTGAGCGTGCTGCCGGGCTCGCCCTGGACCGACATCCGCCTGCGCAAGGCGCTCAACCTCGCAATCGATCGCGAGGCTGTGGTGGGCCTGATGAACGGGCTGGCAAAACCCGCCAAGGGCCAGGTCGATCCGTCGAGCCCGTGGTTCGGCAAGCCGAGTTTTGAGCTGAAGTATGACGTCGCCGCTGCGAAGAAGCTCGTCGAGGAGGCCGGTTACTCCAAGGCCAAGCCGCTCAAGGCCACCTTCATCATCGCGCAGGGCGGCACCGGACAGATGCTGTCGCTGCCGATGAACGAATTCCTGCAGCAGAGCTTCAAGGAGATCGGCATCGACATCGACTTCAAGGTGGTCGAGCTCGAAACGCTCTATACGCATTGGCGCAAGGGCGCGGCCGACGAGATGAACGCCGGCATCACCGCCAACAACATCGCCTATGTCACCTCGGATCCGCTCTACGCCATCGTCCGCTTCTTCGCCTCCGACCAGATCGCGCCGGTCGGCGTCAACTGGGGCGGCTACAAGAACCCGAAGGTCGACGCGCTGATCAACGAGGCCAAGCAGACCTTCGACACCGCCAAGCAGGACGATCTGATCGCGCAGGCGCACGCCCTGATCGTCGACGATGCCGTGCTGGTCTGGGTCGTCCACGACACCAACCCGCACGCGCTGTCGCCGAAGATCAAGCAGTTCGTGCAGGCGCAACACTGGTTCCAGGATCTGACCACGATCGGGGTGGAGTGAGGCGGCAAGCAGCCGCGTGAAACAGTACTGTCGTCCCGGCGAAGGCCGGGACCCATAACCACGAAATTGGGTTCGGCGAAGACCGCCAACTCCGATCTCGCGCCACAACTACTTCCTGGGGGTATGGGTCCCGGCCTTCGCCGGGACGACACCTTGCTTGAGCTCCAATGTAGCCCACTCGCGCAGCTTACTTCGTCAGCAGCGCAAACGCTCCGTTCCAGCCCTCCGGCGGCGGATCGACCTTGAAGTCCTTGATGCGCGCTTCGTACAGCTTGAACAGCTTTTCCAGCGTGTCGGCATCCTCGCTGCGACGGCCGCGCTCGATGGCGTCGAGCGCGCCCTGCCAGTCGCGGCCACGGTAGCAGCCGAGCATCTCGATGGTGGCGTTGCGCAGGCGCTGGAACGCGCCCGAATGCATCACGTCCTCGCGGCCGGCGATCGCATAGATCACCTCCGGCTCGCTCTTGCCCTTGACCATGATGAAATCGAGCTCGAGAATCGCGAACTTGTCCTTGGCGGCGAGCGCGGTGCGGGAGCCGACGATGATCGGGAAGCCGTATTCCTTGGTTTGGCCCTCGAGGCGCGAGGCCAGGTTCACACTGTCGCCGAGCACCGAATAGTTCTTCTTCAGATCGGATCCCATGTTGCCGACCACGCCGATGCCGGTATTGAGGCCGATACCGACATTGAGCGGAATATAGACGTGGCCGCCATCGGCGGCTTCCTGCTCGCGCTCCCTGTTGACGACGTCGATCTTCTCGAGCATCTGGATCGCGGCCTCGCAGGCGTTGACCTGGTGCTCGGCATCGTCGAGCGGCGCATTCCAGAACGCCATGATGGCGTCGCCCATGTACTTGTCGACGTAACCCTTCTCTTCGATGATCACGTCGGTGAGCGGCGTCAGGAAGCGGTTCATCAGCGTGATCAGGCCTTGCGGATCGTGCTTGTAGCTTTCCGAGATGGAGGTGAAGCCGCGCACGTCGGAGAACATGATCGTCAGCTCGCGCTCCTCTCCGCCGAGCACGACTTTCTCCGGCGATTGCGCGAGCTGCTCGACCAACACCGGCGACATGTATTGCGCGAATATGCCGCGGATCTGCACGCGCTGCCGCTGCTCGCGCACGAAGCTCGAGAAGATGAAGGTCAGGTAGATCGCGGTGGTCGACAACAGCGGATAGGTGAAATCGATGAGGTAGCGATACTTCCAATAGAAGAACCAGGACGTGCCGGTCAGGATGGCGGCAAACATCGCGCCCGCGATCACCAGCCGTACCGGCCCGAGATTCGGCGTGAAGATGATGACGAGAATGCCGATGATCAGCGCGGCGAGCAGCTCGACGCCGAGCGCGTAGTTCGGCTGGGAGATCACCGCGCCGCTCAGCACGCTCTCGAGCACCTGGGCGTGGATCTCGACGCCCGGCATGGTCGAGGACACCGGCGTGGTCTTGATGTCGTTCAGCCCGGCCGCCGAGGTGCCGATCAGCACCAGCTTGCCGGCGATCTTGTTCGGCGGCACGGTGTTGTCGAGCACGTCCGCCGCCGAAACATAGATCGAGGGATCGCGGCGGGCGTAATGCACCCAGAGCTGGCCGTTCTTGTCGGTCGGGATCTCGACGCCCTTGAGGCGGATGGCGCGGATGCCGGTCTTGTCGGTGCGAACCAGCAGCGTCGGCGTCCCCGTGACGACCCGCAGGATCTCGAGGCTGAGCGAGGGCATGATGTTGCCCTGCGCCCGCATGATCATCGGCACGCGGCGGATCAGGCCGTCGCGCTCGGTCCGGATCGAGAACAGGCCGCGGCCGGCCGCGACCTTCTCAATGACGGGCACGTTGCGCAGCAGGCCGGGGAATTCGAACAGGAATTTTTCGGCGTTCTCCTCGCCGACCGTCGCCACGCCGGTGAAGGGCAGCGTCTTGTCGAGCTCCGACCCGACCTCGGGCTGGCCGGTTTCGCCGAGAACTACGCGCGAGCGCTTGATCGCCTCAGAGAGGACCTGGTCGTTGCTCGGCAGCTCGCGCAACTTGGTGCGGGTGGCGTCATCCAGATAGCGCATCTGGTTGGCGACCAGATCCGGATTGAGCCGGTCCGCTTCCGAGAACACCACGTCGAAACCGATCGCCACCGCGCCGTTGTTGGTGAGGTTGATGATCATGTCCGCAATCCGCGTCCGCGACCACGGCCATTGACCAAACCTGGCGAGGCTCCTGTCGTCGATGTCAACGATGGTGACCGGCCGTACCGTCTTGTGACGGGGATCGACCAGCTGGAACAGGTCGAAGGTGCGCAGCCGCAATTCCTGGACCGGCGGCGGATCCCAGACGCGCAGGCCGGCGAAGACGACCAGCAGCGCAAGGCACACCAGCCGCGCAAAGCCGAATTTTCGCGTGAACCACCGGCGCAGGATTTTGAGGCGTTTCATGCCGGTTGAATATCACGCTTTCGCGGTGAACGGCAGCACCGATCGGAGGGGCAGACAATCGGCGTCGTCAGAGCGATCATCCGGAATGGACGATGAAGTCGCTCGCGTGGAGATTGGCGGCGTTGACACCCTTCAGGAGGATCGTGTCAGCGGCATCGATCGTGATCAGGGTATCCGCAGAATTGGTCGACGAAGCCGCCGCGTGCTGCGCGATCCATGCAGCGTCAATATCGGTGGGCACGACAGCGGTCAGATTGATGTGGTCCTGATTGGGCGTGAAATTCAGGATCGTATCGTGGTTCGAGTTGGCCGCGAACACGAACTGGTCCTGATAGCCGGTCCCGAAGAACACGTCCTTGCCGGTCGTGCCGTTGAGGTTCACGTGATCGTCCGAGCTTTCGGCCAGATTGAAAATCAGGTTGACCGTGTCGGTCGCGCCGTAGCCGTCGGTCACGGTGAGCGTGACCTTGTCCGTGGCAGGCTCTCCGCTGCCCTCATTGTAGGTGACGGTGTGCAATGTCGAATTGATATCGGCCAAAGAACCGGTCCCGGATGACGGGTTCACGTTGCTACTCGAATCGTCGGTGGCGGCAGCGATTGTGAACGTCTCATCGGCGGCAGCATCGGCGTCGGTAACCGACAGGCCGTGCACGATCACCTGCTCATCGCGGATCTGCGTGACGCTGATCTGATCGACGTTGATCACCGGCGCATCGTTCACGCCGGTCACGTCCACCGTGAGCGTCGCCGTGCCGGTCGCGCCATGCGCATCCGTGGTCTGGACCGTGAATGTATCCGGATAGGAACCTTCAGACAGCGCATTGATCGCAGCGGCGTTGGGAACGTAGCTGTAGCTGCCGTCGGAGTTGACAGTGAGCGCGCCATAATGCCCTGCAACTGTCGTCGTCGCATGGTGGTCCGCATTGAGGACCGAATAGGTCAGCGTGTCGCCGCTGTCGACATCCTTTCCGACCAGCTGGCCCGTGAGATTTGAGAAGGTGTCGGTCGCGGTCGTGTCCGTGAGCGTGCCGATGTTGAGATCGGACAGCGTCGGCGTGTCGTTGGCGCCGGTCAGGTCGACGGTATATGTCGCCGTGGTGGCGGCCCCGTGCGAAGTCCATGACCTGGACCGTGAAACTGTCCGAATAGTGCGAACCTTCCGGCAGCGCGTTGATCGACGCCGCGTCGGGAACGTAAGTGTAGCTGCCGTCGGCATTGACCGTCAGCGCACCATAGTGACTCGAGATCGTGCTGGTCGCATGATGATCTGAGTTCAGCAAGCTATAGGTCAGCGTATCGCCAGTGTCGGCATCGGTCCCGGCCAGGTGGCCGGTGAGGTCGGAGAAACTGTCGGCGGCGGCCGTGTCGGTGAATTTCCCGAGGCTGCCATCGGACAACACCGGCGTGTCGTTGGCGCCGGTCACGTTCACCGTGAATGTCGCCGTGCCGGTCGCGCCATGCGCGTCCTTGGTCTGCACCGTGAAAGTATCGAGATAAGGGCCTGCCGACAGCGCGTTGATCGCGGTCGCATCGGGCACATACTCGTAGGTGCCGTCGGAATTGACGGTCAGCGCGCCGTAGTGGCCGGCGAGCGTCGCCACTGCGGTCGTCCCATCGAGCACGGCATAATACAGCGTTGCCGTCTCACCATGGTCGGCGTCGCTCCCGACCAGCGTGCCCGTGATGTGCGGAAAGCTGTCGTTCGCGGCGGTATCGGTGAGCGGATCCGTGCTCACCGCGGCCAGCGTCGGCGCGTCGTTCTTGCCGGTGATCGTGATCGTCACATCGGCCGTCGTCTTCTGGCCCTGGTGGTCATCGAGCGTGACGGTCGAGACCACCTTCGCGGTCTGGTCCTGACCGAGGAAATCCAGCGCACCGTCGGCGATCGAATAGCTCCAGGTGACCGTGCCGTTATTCTTGCCGGTCTGCTGGAGCGTCAACGCATCTTGCAGCGCTGCGATCTCGCCCGGCGTCAGCGATGCGGTGAGGTCGGTGGTGTGATCGGCACCCAGCGAGGTCACGACCTGGCCGGTGATCTTCGCCGTCGGCAGGTCGGTCAGATCGATATCGGTGAAGTCGACCGAGCCGGTCGCGGGGGTTGCAGTATCGATCGTGGAGAGGTCGCCGGTCGCGTCCGCCTGCTCTGAGACGCTCGCGGCCAGCACTCCGCCGTCGGTGAAGGCCGGCGCGTCGTCGGCGGCATGGAGCGTGATCAGCGTGTGGCCGGTGCCGTCATTGCTGCCGGCGAAATGGGCGTTGCTGTAGTCAGCACCGGTCAGGTTCAGGCTGATGTGGTTGCCGTCGGCGTCGGTGACGGTCAGCACACCGCCAGTCGAGGCATCGGCGTTGGCAACGTAAACCGCGCTGGTGCCGAGCCCGTACTTGATGGTCGACAGGTCGATCGTGTCGGTCTTGGACAACGCCGCGATCGATCCGTCGAACGTCGATGTATCAATCTGAAGGTGGGCGCCGTCGCCGGCGAGGGTGATCGCCTGCGAGACAGAGCCCTCGACCTCGAGCGTGGCGCCGGCATCGACGGTGACCGAGCCGGAGCCGGACAGCGAGCCGAACAACGACAAGTCGCCGTTATGGACCTCGATGGTTCCGGTGTTGGTGATGGCGCCCGAAATCGACGCCGTGCCCCAGCTGTCGATGGTCGTGTAATTCGTGATGCTCAGCCCGGTCCCGGAAATCGAAGCGCCGTGCAGATCGATGTCGCCATGATTGACGATCGACGATGCATTGCCGAACACGCCACTGCCGGAAACAGTCCAGGTGCCGCCGGCGTTGTTGTTGAACGTCGCGCTTGCGACCGAGATGTTGCCGTCGATGTGGCCGCTGTTGTTGATCGTGACCGCGCCGCCGGTCTCGACGATCGCATAGGTCGTCGAGGTCACGCTGGCGGCGTCCGGGCCAATGGTGCCGGAATTGTCGATCGTTGCGGAGCCGGTCGCGTTCTCCTGGACAGAGATCGCAGCGACGCCATCGGCGCCGACCACCGTGCCGGCGTTGGTGATGTGCGTCGAGCCGGTCGCGCCGGAATCGTCCTGGTCGACGTGAATGCCGAACGAGGTCGTGCCGGTGATGTGACCGTTATTGGTGACGGTGACGGCGCCGCCGCCATGGGAGACGACGTCGAGACCGACCGCGCCGGAAACGCTGCCGCCGATCGTCGCAGTAATATTGCCTGCGCCGGTCGCGCCGTCGTGCAGGACGATGCCGTCGCCGGCCGTGCCGGTGACATCGCCAACTGTCGTCAGCGAGATAGCGCCGATGCCGTTCTGGGTGACGACAATGCCATTGTTCGCGCCGCTCAGCGTGCCGGTCGGCGTCAGCACGATATTGCCGCCGCCGCCGCTCGTCCCGCCCGATGCCGTGAAGTCGAGCGCATCGCCCTTCGACGTCGTGATGTCGGCATTACCCGTGACCGTGAAGGTGCCGCCGGTCGTCGCTTGGCCGGCAATGGTACCGGTGAAGTCATGGCTCGTCTTGTCGAGCTTGAGCGTATCGGTGCCGCCCGCAAAGGTGACGGTCTGGGCGTCCGCCCCGCCGAGCTCCAGCGTCGCCTTGTCGTCGATGATCAGCGTGCCGATGCCGGTGAGGCCGCCGGACAGATTCAGCGTGCCGCTCTGGACTTCGACCGTGCCGGTGTTGGTGACACCGCCTGTAACCGTGTTGAGGTCGACGCTGTAGAGATTGCCAGCATTGGTGAGGCTGCCGCCATTGATCGAGACATCGGTCAGATAGAGTTTTGACGTGCCGTCAACCGACATCGTGCCGCCGGTGTTGGTAATGGTGGCCGTCGTCAGCTTCAGCGTGCCGCCGGTCACAGCTTTGATCAACCCGTGATTGGTGATGGCGTGGATCGTCGTAGGATCGATCGTCAGCGTGCCGCTGGTGACGGAGATCGCGCCGGCGTTGGCAACCGTGATGTCGGCGTTGTCGATGGCGCTCGTGCCGGTCGATTCCAGCGTGCCTTCGATCGTCACGGTGCCGCCATCGATCGTCGCGTCCTGAAGATCGAGCATCGAGCCGGACTCGATCGAGACCGCACCGCTGGTGTTCGTCACCGTGTTCGAGATCAGCTTCAGCGTGCCGTCGTTGATGGCAGCCAGCGCCCCGGTGTTGGTGACGGCTTCGCCGTTGATGTCAAGCTCGGCGCCATTCGCCTGGAGCGTGCCGCCATTCGTGATCGCGGTCGCGGAAGTCGTCGCGACCAGCGCCAGAACCCCGCCGATCGCTTCGATCAGATAGGTGTTCGAGATATTCGTGTCGGTAATCGTCGTCGCGCCGGTCGAATCCAGCGTGCCGGAGACGGTCAGCGTGCCGCCGGTCAGGCTCGCGCCGTTCAAGGTCAGCTTCTTGCTGCCGTCGACCTTGACTGTGCCGTGATTGGTGATCGCGGTGCCCGCAACTGTGGCATCGTCGAGCGTCAGCGCGACATCGCTCTCGACCGCGACGCCGCCCTTGTTGAGGATCCCATTGCCGTCGATCGTGCTGTCGCCGGTAACGTCGATCGTGCCGCCCAACGCGCCGCTATAATTATTGATGGTACCGCCGGTGATCTCGGTGCCGGACAGCGTCAGCGTTTTGCCGTCATCGACCTTCACCGTACCGTTGTTGGTCACGATATCGTTGAGCAGCGTTGCTGCGCCGGCGATCTCCAGCGTGCCATTGTTGGTGACCGGACCGCCCTGGATCTTGGCGCCGTTCATGAGCTGGACGTTGTTGTCGAGCTCGATGCTGGCATTGTCCGTGATGACGGAGCCCGACACCGTAATGCCGTCCAGCGTCAGCTTGGCGTCGGCCGTAACAGCCGTGACACTGAGCATGGCGCCGCCGTCGATCTTGCTGGCGCCGGTAACGTCGATGCTACCGCCGCCCTTGATCGCGCCACCGCTGATCGTGGCGCCGTTCAGGGTCAGCGCGGCATTGGCATCGACGACGACGTTGCCGCTCGAATTGCCGACCGTCGATCCCTGATCGATGGCAAGCGCTCCATTGGCAAGGACCTCGATGGTGCCGGCGTTGGTGACGGCCTCGCCGTCCAACGCGTTGCCGGTGCCGCTGGCGTTGAGGGTGCCGTTGTTCTTCAGGATGCCGTTGCTGAGCACGGCGTTGCCGGTGAGATCGATCTCGCCGCCATTCGTAACCGTGCCGATACCCGTCACACCGGTAATCACCGTCGTGTCGCCGGCCTCCGGCGACTCACCGCCGAGCACCGTCACGCCGGGACCGCCGGCAAGCGCGCCACCATCGAGCGTGGCGCCGTTGACGGTCAGCTTGCCGCTGGCATCGACCTTGACGTCACCTCTGTTGGTGACGTTGGAGCTCTTATCGATCGTCAGCGCGTCATTCGCCCACACCTCGATCGTGGCCAGGGATGCATTTATGACGGTCTCGTTGGCGAACTCCGCCGCACCCTTGACGTTGATGGCGCCCGAATTGTTCAGCGTGCCATTCTCAATCAAGCTGGTGCCGTCGAGCTCCAGCGTTCCCAGGATCGTGACCGTGCCGCCATCGACCGTCGCGGTATCGACGATCAGCGTCGTGCCTGCATCCACCTTGAGAGTGCCGCCGGCATTGTGAATCTCGGCCAGCGTTTTCAGCGTGCCGCCGAACAATTCGATGGTACCGGAATTGGTGATCGACGTCCCGCCGGCGAAATCGGCGCCACCCGCGAACGTCAGATAGCCGGCATTGGTGAACACGGCCGTGTCGAGGATCTCGGCCTTGCCTCCGACGGACATCGAGCCGGTCGCGGCGTTGGTGAAGATCGAGTCGGCGCTCATGTTGAGCGCACCCGCGACCGTCAGCGAGCTCTGGTTGATCACTTTGGGCGGTGGCCCGCCGAAATCGTTCATCGTGATCGACTTGGCGTAGGCTGCCGCGTCGATCGTCACCGGATAGGACGGCGTCAGGCCGTGCAACTGATCCGTGATGACGATGACGTCGTCACCGATGGTCGGGACGGTGCCGGTTTCCCAGTTCGCCGCATCCTTCCAGAAGCCGCCGGCCGGAGCGCCCGCCTTGTTCGTCGCGATCCACACCACGGCAGGAGCATCGGTGCCCGTGACCGTGACGGTGATGGTCTGCTGCGAGGTCGCGCCTTGCGAGTCCGTGACCGTCACGGTGTAAACCAGCGTCAGCACTTCGTCCTTGGGGATGAAGTCGGCGAGATAGACGGGCAGATCGGCCAGCGACCAGTTGATGGTGCCGGTGCCGCTGCCGGTTGAGTTGGAGCCGGTCGCGATCGCAACCGACATTGCGCTATTGAACAATGCAAGCGGGCCCGGCGGCACGGTGCCATCCGGCAGGCTCGCGTTAGTCAGCGCCACGGACACGGTGTGCGTATCGGTGAGGTCGACATCCTTGAAAGTCAGCGTTCCGGAGGTCGGGACCTTGCTGGTGAGCGGCCCGCCCGCCACGCTGGTGCCGCCTTCGAATGTGATGGTCGGCACGCTGGTGGTGATCACCGGCTTGTCGTTGGTACCGGTGATGGTGATGGTAATCGGGATGTGCGCGGTTTCGGGGTTGACCGCGAAATTGTTGTCGATGCTGACCATGTAGGTCAGCGTCAGCGTTTCGCCCGCCGCGAGGAAGTCGAAGACCTGGTCGGGGATCGTGTAGGTCCAGACCGCCGAGCCGTTGTTGTTGTTGGCCCCGTCAGCGGAGACGCTGATCTGAATCTGCGTCGCCGCGATGTCCTGCTTCTGCAGAGCGGTGAGCGAGCCGGTGACATCCTGCTGGCCGGCGTTCTTGTACACATACGGCGTATCAGCGAGGCTCACCGATACCGTTGGCAGGTCGCCCAGATTTTGATCGACGAAGGTGATCCGGCCGGAGATCGTGTCGGGTGCCACGGTGTCGCCGGTCGTGTCCGCGTGGTCGCCGGTCGCGTTCGCGTGCTCGGTCAGCGCGAACGCCGTCTTCACATTGCCGTTGAGGTCGAGGCTGCGCGCATCGGGCGGGCCGGGAACACGGGTGCTGGATTGCGGGTTAAGGCCCGTTCCCTGCGATCCCGGCGGATTGAGGTTGGTAAAGGTCGCGGTCGCGGTCGCGCCGGAGTCCGTTTTGATCACGACAATGTTGCCGTTCTGCGTGATCGTGTCGGTGAAGTTCGTGGTCAGCTTGGTGTTGGTGTTGTTGTCCGTGAACTTCAGCGTGAACACGTCCGTGATCAGCTTCTGCACATCCGGGGACAGCAACGCACTGGTGACCGAGACGTTGCCGCCGCTGATCTGGACCATCTGGCCGGCCTGGTTGACCGTCGCGATCGGCAGCAGGGTCAGCTTGTCGAACAGGATATAGGAGCCGGTGGTGCCGTTCGGCTCGACCAGCACCTGGAAGTTCGCCTGCGGCTGCGCGTCGCCGCCGCCGGCGGGAACGACGAAATTGATCTCGGTCAGCACCGCCGTGCCGCGGATACCCATGGTGGCGACCGGCGTGTCGATCTTCATGTCGCCGTGCTTGGCGGTCTCGCCGGCGACGAAGGTGATGGTGCCCGCAACCAGGCTGAGCAGCGAGGAATTGTTCGACCCGTTGGGGTCGTAGACCATCTCGTTCAGCACCATCCGCGCATTGGAGGACAGGCCGAACACGGTACCGTCGATGAAGGTGACGCCGAGCGTCGACTCCGAGCCGGTCGAGACCACGTCGCCCTTCTCGACATTGTCGCCGTTGTTCAGGATGACCGAGACGCCGTTGCGGATCGCAGTCGCGCTGCCGGTCAGCTTGGTGACGTGGCCGATGACCTGCGCCGCGGCCACGCCGGGCGCGGCTTGCGCGTACTGGACGTGACCCGTGAGCGCGCTGACGATGTCGCCGGTGAGATGGGCGCCGTCGGGCGAGGCTATCGCCGCGCGCTTGTCGCCCCTGAAATAATCGTGAACGACGAACTCATGGCCGTCGTGGGACAGCACGAGATCGCTGCCCGTGCGCTTGAACTCGCCATTGAAGATGAGGTTGGGGTCGGCAATGACGACCGCGCCTTCGGGCACATGGCCATGTGCCTTGGCGGTAAAGGAATCGACATGGGCATCGGCAGGCGAGCGGGGGCCCTGGCCGTCCAAGGAGAGCGCGGCGTCAAATTTGCCAGCGTAATTCAACCGGGCACCGTAAAAATGGTTAATATTTAAGTAAGTATCGACCGCCTAAGCTTGCATATCATTACCAAGTCCTTAGCGAAACCATCTATTGCTTGTGTGATTTTGCGTGACTTGGCGGCCCGTGCCTATGCCTACGGCGACATCCATAGAGAAACCAAGGTAGTTCTCGCGATTTTTGAGAGTAGAGATTTGTTTATTCGAGTACATTTCTCGCTGGTCGGTGTATTCTGAAGTATCAATCCGACAGCGAATACTTGCGTCATCTTTGCTTCGTATTGCCCTGCAACATCCTGCGGTAAATACGGAACTAAATCTGTGAGCCAACTAACAGAACCCGTGAAATAGCGGGTCGTTAGCCATAGGGCGCAGAATCGCCAGTCCCGCAACTTCTGTCTGCAATTGGTCCGATTTCGCGGCCGCCGGGCTTTCCTACCCCCAATTCGTAAAATTTTACGGATCTCAGGCAGGCCCGCTTCAGCCTGTCCCCCGGTTTTGGGGCTCCTGCCTGTCCCGTTAAACAGAACAAAACGGCCCGTCTCGCACTATCTCCGCGAAAGCAACAAGCCCGGCACGTTGAGGTCGAGGGGGACCTGGCGAAGCCGGAAGGGGATGTCAGATGGAGACCGCTGCTCGCTCGCGCGCCTGGCGCGCTGTCCTTGTCCTGTGCGGATTGATCCTGTTCGGATCGGCCGCCGATCTTCGTGCCGGCACATTGCTGTCGCCGGGCGCAGGCCTGCTCGTTCGCAAGTCTGCCGAGCCGTTCGGCGTGTTCGCCTTCGCCATTTCCACCGGAGGCCTGCGGCAGAAATGGCTCGCATTGAAGGAAAAGCTCGACGACGACATGGTGCAGCTCGCGCTGTGCGACGGCGACCGCGACAATTGCGCCTCGCCCGCGGCGCTGAAGCTGCTCGCCATCGTCGATGAGGCCCGCACCCGCGACGGCCGCGCGCGGCTGGGCGAGACCAACCGTGCGATCAACCTCGCGATCCGCGCCGAAAATGACGGTGCCGAAGACGTCTGGAGCTCGCCGCTCGCGACCTTCGAGCGCGGCGCCGGCGATTGCGAGGATTACGCGATCGCCAAGCTGGCCGCGTTGCGGCTTGCCGGTGTCGCCGCCGAGGACCTCCGCATCGTCGTGGTGCGCGACACCCGCAACGGTGAAGGGCATGCGGTTGCATCAGCAAAGCTCGACGGCCACTGGCTGATGCTGGACAACCGCCGCATGGCGATGGTCGAGGACGACGACGCGCGCAACTACCAGCCGCTGTTCGTGCTCTACCAGTCCGCCGTGCTGAAATATGTCGGCGAACCCGTGCGGTTCTCCGGGCTCGACAGCCAGCGCGTGTCGCTGGTGGCGGCCGACGCCGAGGCGCGCTGACACCCGTTACAAACCCATTTCGCCGCGCGATCCGGGACGCTAGCATGGCCGCAACCATGCTGGGGGACACTTGGAATGCGGTTGATCGTGCTGACTGTGCTTGGGCTGCTGGCGTTGCCGGTGGCACCGGGCTTCGCGCAATCCGGCACATCCGACAGCTCCATCGCCGTCAGACTGCCGCTGTTCGCCAAGAACAACTGCCAGCAGATCCGCGACCCCGGCAATCAATTGTTCTGCGGTGACGCCGAGCTTGCCGCCGCCGCCGACAAGCTCAACACCGCAATCGAGGCGCGGCTCGCCCGCCTGCCCGATCGCCTGCCTGGAATCGAGGAGAATGCGATCTGGATCCGCCAGCGCAATCTCGGCTGCGGTATCGTCGGCCAGACCGCGATCCGCACCGACGAGTTCGACCGGGTGAAGGCCTGCCTTCTCAAGGTGACCGGGGATCGCGCCGCGATCGTGCGAGATCCGGATTTCGACTGTCTTGCGGCCAACACCGCGGCCGGCGCGCTGATCTGCGCGGACCCGTCGCTGGCGCTCACCGAGACCGAGCTCAACAGCCAGGTGCTCGGACTGATCGGCAAGCTGGACCCGACCGCGGCACGCTTTGCCTTCGCCGAATACGGCCGATGGACGCGAGAGCGCGATCGCAAGTGCAATCTGGTCGGCAAGGAGAACGTGCCGCCTGGCGAGCTTGGCTCCGCGGAAGACTGTCTCGCCGGCTATCTGAAGCAGAAGGCCGACGAGATCGCGGCCGCCAAGGGCGATCCGAAGAAGGTTTTCGGCCGGCAGGTCGCGGCCAAGGAGCCTGACACCGACGCGGTGGATTTCTGCGCCGCGCGCATCCACGCCGCCAATTCGTGCGGCAATTTCCTCCGCATCAACCGGGTCTACGCGCTCGATAGCCAGATGACGGACCAGGAGGCGCAAGTCACCGGCGAGATCGAGATGGTCGTGCTGGCGCCCTTCACCACCTGCAGCAAGGTCGCCTCCACCTGCACCGGCACCTGCTGGGACCCCAGGACCGGTCGTCCAAAGCCGGGCGCCGGCAACAAAGAGCGCTCCGCAGAAGCCTTCAATGTCACGCGCCGCCTCAGGATCCAGCGGACTTTTGCTTTCGTCAAAGCTGCCGACGGCTGGCGCTGCCGGGAAGACGAGTTGGCCCCGGTGAATTCCGGCACCGCGGGCGGGGGATCGTAGGGCGCTCTTTACAGCGCGCCGCGCCGCTACCATTTCCAAATGACCGCATTTGCGGCAGCGCGATTCACCGTGGCGAAACATCTTCGGGTCATGGTCGCGAGCAATGCAAAACCGGATGGTGTGGCCGTCATGAAGCCCGACAGCTCGGCGCTCGAAGTCCGAGGGTTAACGAAGCGTTTTGACCGTTTGGCGGTCGATGGCCTTGATCTCACCATTCATGCCGGCGAATTCTATGCTCTGGTCGGCCCCAATGGTGCCGGCAAGACCACCACTTTGCGCATGGTTGCGGGCCTGTTGCGGCCCGACGACGGCGGTGTCTCGATCTTCGGCATCGATGCGCTTCAAGACCCGGTCGCAGCCAAGCAGGTGATGGCGTGGGTCTCCGACGAGCCCATGATCTATGACAAGCTCACTCCGCTCGAATACCTCGAATTCGTCGCCGGCCTCTGGGGCATTACGCCGTCCGTCTCGAAACCGGTCGCCGAGGAGCTCCTGAGCTCGCTCGGACTCGAACCGCACCGGCACGAACGCTGCGAAGGTTTCTCCAAGGGCATGCGCCAGAAGGTGGCTCTTGCCGGCGCGCTGGTGCATGATCCCCGCCTCATCATCCTCGACGAGCCGCTGACGGGACTGGACGCCGTCTCCGCGCGCCATGTGAAGGGACTGCTGGGCGATCGCGTCCGCGCCGGCTGCACCGTCATCATGACCACGCATATTCTCGAGGTTGCGGAGCGCATGGCCGACCGGATCGGCGTGATCGCGTCGGGCCGCCTGGTCGCAGAAGGCACACTGACCGAGCTGCGCCAGCAGAACGGCGATGCCGACACCAGCCTGGAAGATCTCTTCATCGCGCTGGTGACGCTCCAGGAAGCTGCATGAGCTCGGCGACCGCGCTCTCCTGGTTTGCCCGTCACGAGCTTCGGCTCGCCTGGCGCGAATGGTTCGCCATGATGACGGGCGGCCGGCGCAGGCGCGCCCGCGCCGCCGTGATCGGCCTGCTCTTCTTCGCCGCACTCCTGCATGTGCCGGCCTGGGCCGTGATCGGCCGCTTCGCCGATCTGCAACTGCCGCTCGACAAATCCTCGCTGATCGTGATCTCGGCGACGATCTTTCTCGCCTGGACGCTGATGCTGTCGCAGGCGATCAAATCGGTGACGCGGGTGTTTTACGCCCGCGCCGATCTCGACCTCATGATGTCATCGCCCGCGACGCTTGCGAACCTGTTCTCGGTGCGCATCGCCGCGATTGCGCTCACCGTCACGACGATGGCGCTGCTGTTCTCGACGCCCTTCATCGACGTGCTCGTGATCGGCGGCGGTCCGCGCTGGCTTGCGGCATTCGGCGTGGTCATCGCGATGGGCTTGTCGGCCGCGGCGATCGCGATTGCCATCACCATCCTCCTGTTTCGCCTGATCGGCCCGGCGCGGACGCGCTTCGTGGCCCAGATCCTGGCCGCGATCATCGGCGCCGGCTTCGTGATCGCGTTGCAGGTCGCGGCGATCATCTCCTATGGCACGCTGTCTCGCTTCACTATCCTGACTTCCGGCACCCTGGCCGCCCATGCGCCCGACGTCGACAGCATCTGGTGGTGGCCGGCGCGGGCGACCATGGGCGACAGCGAAGCGCTGCTGCTTCTGTTGGCCCTCGGGCTGGTGCTGCTCGGAAGCGTGATGGCGATCTTCTCCGGCCGCTTCGCCGACACCGCGATCGATGCCGCCGCCTACGGCAGATCCGGCAGCAAGCGCGCGAAGGAGCGGCCGTTCCGCGGCGGATCCCGGCAGCAAGCGCTGCGACGCAAGGAGTTCATGCTGCTCTGGCGCGATCCCTGGCTGATCTCGCAAACCTTGATGCAGCTGCTCTATCTGGTGCCGCCGGCGCTGCTGCTCTGGCGCAGCTTTGCCGACAGCTCCGCGGCGCTGACGCTGATCTCGCCGGTCATCGTGATGGCGGCGGGTCAGCTTGCCGGTGGGCTCGCCTGGCTGACGATTTCGGGCGAGGACACCCCCGACCTGGTCGCGACCGCGCCGCTGACGCCCTCCAGCGTCATCCGCGCCAAGATCGAAGTGGTGCTGATCGCGATCGCCGTCATCTTCAGCCCGCTGGCCGCTGCACTGACTTTTGCATCACCGTTCCAGGCCGCGATCACAGCCGCCGCTGTCATCATCAGTGCGGCCTCCGCTACCGCGATCCAGCTCTGGTTCCGCGTCCAGGCCCGCCGCAGCCAGTTCCGCCGCCGCCAGACCTCTTCGCGGCTTGCCACCTTCGCCGAAGCCTTTTCCTCAATCGGCTGGGCCGCGACCGCCGCGCTGCTGCTCACGCTGCCGATCGCCGGAATCGTCAGCGGACTGATCACCGCGGGCCTAGTCGCCGTCACCTGGAAGTTCAGCCCAAGGCGGGAATAAGAGACGCGAATGACAGGTGCGACACTGACGCGCTGTTGATCGCGACCTGTTGGCCATGCGCGGCATTGCACGCTAGACTTTCCCCTGAAGTCATCGGGGACGGATATGTGGCGACTTGTTTCGGCGGCTCTGGCGCTGTTCGGCGCAACCCTCTCCGCTGCCCTCGCCCAACAGCCACAGCGCAGCGAATGCCTGGCGATGGCGAACGCCGCGCCCCGCGCCATGCCGGTCGCGTTCCGGCAGGCGGCAGCCGCGGCCGAGGTCGAGATCACCTATGCCGGCCACTCCACCTATTTCATCGACACGCCGGGCGGCCTGCGCATCGCGACCGATTATAGCGGCGCCTATCAGGTCGGCCGGGTGCCTGACGTCGTCACCATGAACCGGGCCCACAGCACCCACTACTCGCTAAATCCCGACAAGCGCATTGCTCATGTGCTGCATGGCTGGGGCGCGGACGGCAAGCCGGCCGTCATTTCGGAGCGCATCGGCGACACCCTCATTCGTAACGTCACGACCGACATCCGCCGCTATTTCGGCGACGATTCCGGCACCGACATGATCCGTGACGGCAACTCGATCTTCATCTTCGAGGTCGCCGGCCTCTGCATCGGCCATCTCGGCCATCTCCACCACAAGCTCGACGACAGCCATTTCGCCCAGATCGGGCGGCTCGACATTGTAATGGTACCGATCGACGGCACCTACACCATGTCGCTGGACGGTGTCTCGGAGATCACCAAGCGGCTGCGCGCTTCCGTGGTGCTACCGATGCACCGCTTCGCCACGCCGCTCGACGAGTTCATGCGCCTGATCGGCCAACAGTTCGAAATCGACCGCCGCACCGAGCGTTCCTTGCGGATATCGCGGGATACGCTGCCGTCGACGCCGACGGTGATCATCCTGGACGGGGTCTGACGCGCAATTTTCTCCAAGTCGGCTGCTGGCCGTTCGTGCTGATCTCCTCGGAACAGGAGATCGACATGACCGACTTTGCGAGATTGTTGCACGCGGATGGACCCAACCCCAAGCACGCGGCGGCGCTGCAGCTTTACGGCCGCTTGGTCGGTGATTGGGATGCCGAGGTCACCGCGCACGGTCCCGATGGAACGAAACACACCGCACCCGGCGAGATCCATTTCGGCTGGGTGCTGGAGGGCCGCGCCGTCCAGGACGTCTGGATCATTCCCCGCCCCGCGGGCGCGCCCGCATTTCCGATCGCCGGCAACTGGTACGGCACGACGCTGCGCGTCTATGACCCCGCCATTTCCGCGTGGCGAATTTCCTGGTTCGACCCGGCGCGCTCGGTGTTCCGTCAGCAGATCGGCCGTGCGCGCGGCGAGGACATCGTGCAGGAGGGCACGACCGAAGCCGGCGACCTGACGCGCTGGAGTTTCACGGAAATTACCGAAAATTCCTTTCATTGGCTCGGCGAAGTCAAGCCGGCCGCGGCGTCCGATTGGCGGCTGATGGTCGGCGTGAGGGCGAAGCGGCGCAAGCACTGACGGCAGCGCCCCGCCGTGCTCGTGACGGTGGGTGCGGTTGCGCAACGCGCGCTGCTGCCTATGCCGATGAGGTGCTAGGCTTCCTCCATAAGAAACCTAGAGGGAGCGAACGTCGATGGCTGCAAGCGGTCTGCCTGCCAACACCAGCGGGCTCTTCGTCGAGCCGCGCGAGGACTGGCTCGCGCAATACCAGGAAGAGATCATCGATCCCTCGCGTCCGATCGTCGATCCCCATCATCATCTCTGGAATCGCGGCCATCGCTACCTGATCGAGGAGATGGCCGCCGACATCGCATCCGGTCACAACATCATCGCCACCGTCTATGTCGATTGTCGCTCGATGTACCGCGCGCATGGGCCCGAGGCATTCCGGCCGGTGGGCGAAGTCGAGTTCGCCAACGGCGTCGCTGCGATGAGTGCGAGCGGCGGCTATGGCACCGCCGCGATCTGCGCCGGCATCGTCAGCCATGCGAACCTGCTGCTCGGCGACGCGGCCAAGCCGGTGCTGGAGGCGGAGATCGCCGCCGGCAACGGCCGCTTTCGCGGCATCCGGCATTCCTCGGCCTGGGACGAAGACCCCGCCGTCGCCGGCATGTATGCGAACCGACCGAAGGGACTTTTGCAAGACCCGACCTTCCGCAAGGGCTTTGCCTGCCTTGCGCCCTTGAACCTGAGCTTCGACGCCTGGCTGTTTCATCCGCAGATCGGCGAACTGACTGAACTCGCGCGCGCCTTCCCCGACACCAGGATCGTGCTCGACCATTGCGGCGGGCCGGCCGGCGTCGGCCGGTTCGCAGGGCGGCGCGAGGAAGTGTTTCAGCAATGGCGCGTCTCGATCCTGGAGATCGCGAAATGCGAGAACGTGGTGGTCAAGCTCGGCGGATTGGCAATGTGCCTGCTCGGCTACGACTTCCATCTGCGTCCCAAGCCGCCGTCATCAGAGCAACTCGCCGTGGCGTGGCGCCCCTATGTCGAGACCTGCATCGAGGCGTTCGGCGTGAAGCGCGCGATGTTCGAGAGCAATTTCCCGCCGGACAAGGGCCAGTGCAGCTACCAGGTGATCTTCAACGCCTTCAAGCGCATCGCCGCGCCGTTGAGCGAAGCGGAAAAGACGGCGCTGTTCTCGCGGACCGCGACGGATGTCTATCGGCTTGAACTGCCGTCATGACGCGAAAGAGGGGCCGGGATGTTGGTCCCGCCCCCTCTTCCGTCGTGGCCGCTGGGAAGCGTCCGTGAAATTGGCTAGCCGGCACCCATCAGCGTCGCGGGACCGCGCTCGCCGGGCGAGAGGAACATCCGCTTCAGCTTGTTGATGACGCGGACCATGAAGCCGATCAGCGCCGGGTTGGTCTTGCGGCAGAAGGCGATCTTCTTGACGTGACCCTCGACATGCCATTTGGCGTGCGCGCCATCGCGGAAGAAGATGACGTCGCCGACGCCGTAGCGCTTCGGCGGCATGCCGTCGCTTTCGAGCACGATCGATCCTTCCAGGATCATGATCGTCTCGTCGAAATCATAGTACCAGTTGAAGCGCCCTTCAGTGCAGGACCAGATGATGGTCGAGGAGGTGCCGTCTGAGCTGGTCGACAGGATGTGCGAGCGCGACACCGGGTTGCCCTCGATGATCCAGGTCGGCTCGATCGGCCGCAACTCCAGATCCACATTGCAACTACCGATTTCAATCAATGCGAGCGACATCTGCTTCCCCAGGGGATAGAAATAAATATGGCCGGGCCGGACCCGGATTGTTTCGAAAGATGTTGGAACGCTAGTAGCCGGTTTTTAATTCTTTCTTACGCAGGCCCCGACAATCAGCCGCAAGTTGCATCTGCGAAGCGGTTAACGTCGAGATTTTCCTGCAAATTCGCGCATATGAACCCATCTTTTCCGGGGTGCGACAAAAAGCGCGGAACGATCGAGAAGGAGCCATACCGATGTCCCTGAGCCCCGAGGTTTTGACAGCCAATAGCGAAGTCGTCGCCTGGCTTGGCAGCTTCGATGTCTCGTTCGCGCCGGACGAGGAGCCCTGGTTCGCCATCGACGGCATCGAGAGCCCCCGGCAGATCGGCAGTGACGGCTCCGGCGGCGCCGTGGTGCTGCTGCCGGCGCAGAATGTGCTCTACGTCTCTTCGGAAGGTCGCGCCGGCATTATCGCCGAGAGTTTCGAGGCGTTCGTCCAGCTCGTCGTTGCCCGCCCCTATTGGCTCGACATCCTCAAATTCTCCGCCGGAGGCGATCCCCAAGAAATGCAGCGCGCGGCGGCTGCGCTTGAGGCGACACTCGACGACGAGGACGACGTCAACGAGGCGAGAGAGGAAATCCGCGAGGCTCTCGGCCTGCCCGAGCCGGACGATCCGGTCGGCGCGCTTTACGAGGCGGTCGCCGCTTCCGACGCCATCGTGCGGGCCACCGACGGCAGTCCGTTCACGACGCTGTTCAACCGCTTCAGCATCGACAGCAACCCGATGCTGCGCAACGCGACGGCTTAGTTTTTAAGATAGCGCATGATCTGATCCGAAAACCGGTTCCCACTTTTCGGGATCATGCGCGCCTTACTTCGCCCACTCGCCCTTGCGGAACACCGGGACCTTGCTGCCGTCGGCGAGGATGCCGTCAATGTCGGTCTCGGCCGAGCCGATCATCCAGTCGATATGGATCAGGCTCTGGTTGCCGCCTTGCGCGGCGATCTGCTGCGGCGTGAGCTGCGCGCCGTTGACGAAGCATTTCGAATAGCACTGGCCGAGCGCGATGTGGGACGCCGCGTTCTCGTCGAACAGCGTGTTGTAGAACAACAGCCCGCTCTGCGAGATCGGCGAGGAATGCGGCACCAGTGCCACCTCGCCGAGCCGGCGCGCGCCCTCGTCGGTGTCGAGCACCTTGTTCAGCACCTCTGCGCCGCGCGAGGCCTTGGCATCGACGATCCTGCCGTCCTCGAAGCGCACCGCGATGTTGTCGATCAGCGTGCCCTGGTAGGACAGCGGCTTCGAGCTCACGACATGGCCGTAGACGCGCCGGCAATGCGGCGTGGTGAAGACCTCTTCGGTCGGAATGTTGGCGTTGCAGCTGATGCCGTTCTTGGACAGCGAGGCGCCGCCTTCCCATTCATGGCCGTCGGCAAGCCCGATGGTGAGGTCGGTGCCGGGACCTGAGTATTGCAGCGCGCGGAAACGCTGGCCATTGAGCCAGTTGGTGCGCTCGCGCAGCACCGCATTGTGGCTCGCCCAATTGGCCGGCGCGTCCTCTCGATCGACGCGCGATGCCGCGAAGATCGCATCCGCGAGCTTGCCAATCGCAACGTCTTCGGGATCGCTAGGAAACACCAGCTTGGCCCAGGCTGCGCTCGGATAGGCAATGATGTTCCAGTTGGTGTCGAAATTGACAATCTTTTCCAGCGCCGGCTGATAGGCCATGGAATTGGCCTTGCTGGCGCGCGCCACCTTGGAAGCATCTTCGCCCGACAGCAGCATCGGATTGTCACCGACGATGGCGAGACGCGCGGTGTTGTCCGAGAACGCCTTGGCCATGCCCTCGTAGAGCCAGTTGGCGGCGCGATCAAAGCTGTTGTCGTGGCCATGGCGATAGCGCGCCAGCGTCATCTCCTCGTCGGAGAGGATCGGCGTCACGATGCCGGCACCCGCCTTGTAGGCGTGGACGGCGATTCGCCGCACCAGCGGCAGCGCGATCGCAGGCGCCGTCAAGAGAAGGTCCTGTCCCGGCCGCAAGCCCAGTCCCACCTTCACCGCCACCTCGGCCAGCCGGTCGAGTTTCACGGGATCGATGGGAGTGGCGGAATTGCGTTGCTCGGTCATGCCGGGTCCTCTGTCGAAATCTCTCGTCCAATCTAAGTCTAGCATCGCAAGACACAAGTACGCGAGCGTCTTGGAGCTTACGAAAGATACGCAGTTTCGCGCAGTTTGGTTTTCAACGCGTTGCCGATTTCAGCACCCGGTCGACCATGGCGGGCGCAAGGCCAAGGTATTTTTTCGGTGAGGTCAGCGCCTCGATGCTTGCGCGATCGATTCTGGCGGCGACGCGCGGATCGGCCGACAGCGCGTCGGCAAGGCTCGTGCCCTTCTCGTTGGCGAGCCGGCAGGCGTCATAGACGACGTCATGCGCCTCCTGCCGGCCGATCTGTGGCGCGAGCCCCATCATGACCGCTTCGGCCACAATCAGACCGCGACTAAGGGCGAGGTTGTCGTTCATCTTGTTCTCGTCCACGATGAGGCCCGCGAGCGCAAACTTCGCCTGGTGCAGCGCGCCGGCGGTCAGCACGAAACTTTCGGGGATCGCCATCCATTCGGCGTGCCACGGACCGGTGGCGCGCTCGAAGTCCTGCACCATGGCATCCAGCATCAGGCCGGCGTGCTGGCGCACCGCCTTGGACGCGGCCAGCATCAGCTCCGAGGAGATCGGGTTGCGCTTCTGCGGCATGGTCGAGGAGGCGCCGCGGCCCTTGACGAACGGCTCGTAGACCTCGGCGAACTCGGTCGAGGCCATGATCATGATGTCGAGCGCGACCTTGCCGAGCGAACCGGTGACGAGCGCGAGGAAATTCACGGCCTCGGCAAAGCCGTCGCGCGCGACGTGCCAGGTCGAGGCGGGCACCCCGAGCTTCAGCTCGGCGCAGAGCGCCTCCTGCACCTCAAAGCCCTTGTCGCCGAGCGAGGCCAGCGTGCCGGCCGCGCCGGCGAACTGCCCCACCAGCACGCGCGGCTTCAATTGCGCCAGCCGCTCGGCGTGGCGGTCGAACATCGCGAGCCAGATCGCGGTCTTGTAGCCGAACGTCACCGGCAACGCCTGCTGCAGATGGGTGCGGCCGGCCATCGGCGTGTCGCGATGGCGCTTGGAGAGGTCCGCCAGGATTTTCCGCAGTTCACCGATGTCCTTCTCGATGATCTCGAAGCCTGCGCGCAGTTGCAGCACCACGGCGGTGTCCATGATATCCTGCGTGGTCGCACCCCAATGCACGTAGCGGCCGGCCTCGCCGCATTGCTTCACCATCTGATGGACCAGCGGCAGGATCGGATAGCCGACGATGTCGGTCTCCTGCCGCAGCAGCTCGAAATCAAACGCGGTCACATCCGTCCGCGCCGCGATCTGATCGGCGGCCTCCTGCGGGATCACCCCGCAACTCGCCTCAGCCTTCGCCAGCGCCACCTCGACCTCGGCATAGCGCGCGACCGACGCCACGTCGGAGAACACCTCCCGCATCTGCGGCGTGCCAAAGGCGTCGCGGAACAGGATGGAGTCGAGCACGGTGGTCGAGGCGGGAAAGGGGGGCATGGGCGTTTCTTTAATGGTTGGTGTTTTGTGTCGAGACAGCTTACGCAGACAGCGGTGTTCGGCAATGGACATTCACCGCTCGTCATACATTCGGTGGCGCGCGATGGTCTCGCAGCCGCGCGACAGCCTGATGGGTCCGTCATCCTGAGGCGCGAACCATGCGACGCAACGCGTCGCGTGGAGAGCCTCGAAGGATGAACGGCCGAGATGCAGCCGGGCCGTCGCCCTTCGAGGGCCACTGAAGAAGCAGCCGCCTCAGGGTGACGGTGATCATTGGTCGCTCGCAATGACAGCGGCGCGCTCCTGTCCAAATTTCAATTCAGTGCATTTCTCGAGTCGCATCTCGGCAACAACGGGCGCCGCCATCCTTGCCCGTAGGAATTCTTCCCTTGTCCCATTAAACCGCCTGCGACAATCCGACCGGAACCGTCACATTCCAATTCAGGTTGTGTTCCTCCGCGCAAATGGCATGGCAGCCATCCAGCAGTCGCGGTGAACCTGGCCGACCTCCCGGCGGACTCACAGACTTCAAGTCGAAATCCATTTTTATTCATCTTTCCTGATGTCGTTGTGGAGCCCGAGTTTTCGACGTGCAGTTTCTGTTCCAGGATCACCTTCTCGACACCGACCGGCGCGAGCTGAGCCGGGAGCAGGTTCCTGTGTCCGTGGAACCGCAAGTGTTCGACCTCGTCGTCCACCTGATGGAAAACCGCAACCGGGTGGTCAGCAAGGACGAGCTGATCGACAAGATCTGGCACGGCCGCAGTGTGTCCGAATCGACATTGACCAGCCGTATCAACGCGGCGCGCAGGGCGATCGGCGACAGCGGCGCGAGCCAGGCGCTGATCCGCACCATCGCGCGCAAGGGCTTCCGCTTCGTCGGCGACGTCGAGACCAAGTCCGGGGCGGCGACGGCGGAACCGGGCCGCAGCGTCACAGCGCCGCACGCCACGTTCGCACTGCCCGACCGGCCCGCGATCGCCGTGCTGCCCTTCACCAACATGAGCGGCGACCGCGAGCAGGACTATTTCTCCGACGGCATCAGCGAGGACATCATCACCGCACTGTCGAGGCTACGGTGGTTCTTCGTCGTCTCGCGCAACTCCTCCTTCGTCTACAAGGGCCGCGCCGTGCACATCCAAGAGATCGCGCGCGAGCTCGGCGTGCGCTACGTGCTCGAAGGCAGCGTGCGACGGAGTGGCGACCGCGTGCGCATCTCCGCGCAGCTCAACGACGTCGCGACCGGCAGCCATCTCTGGGCCGAGCGATATGACCGCGAGCTCGCCGACATCTTTGCCGTGCAGGACGAGATCACCGAAGCCATCGTCGCCGCGATCGAACCGCAGCTCTACGCTGCCGAGAGTTTTCGCGCGCAGCAGAAGCCGCCGGGCAGCCTGGACGCCTGGGACTTCGTGATGCGCGCGCTGTCACATTACTGGCGCATCACGCGCGAGGACAATGCATCGGCGCAGGCGCTGCTTGAACAGGCGATCGCCATCGACCCCGCCTATGGCAAGGCGCTGGGCCTGTTCGCCACCAGCCATATCTTCGGCGCGCATATGGGCTGGGCCGACATGGCCGCGACCGTGCCGGTCGCCGAACGCGCGGCGCTTGCCGCGGTGGAGGCAGATCGCGATGATACCTGGGCCCATAACGGCCTCGGCTACAGCTACCTATTCCGCCGCCGCTTCGACGATGCGCTGGCGGAGTTCGAGCTGGCGCTGAAACTCAATCCGAATTTCGCGATGGCGCACGCCTTCCTCGGCGTGACGCTGTGCTACGCGGGGAGGTGGCGGGA
This sequence comes from uncultured Alphaproteobacteria bacterium, assembly GCA_963819355.1. GTDB lineage: Bacteria > Pseudomonadota > Alphaproteobacteria > Rhizobiales > Xanthobacteraceae > Bradyrhizobium. Next base: position 136,297 of record CAWFVZ010000029.1, read on the forward strand.
CGGCGACGCCGCCGCCCGCCGCGCGCTACAGCTCAGCCCGCGCGATCCGCTTGCGGCGATCTACTGCGGCGTTGCGGGCTACGCCCAGTTCATCGGGCACAATTACGAGGACGCCATTCAGATGGCGCGGGAATCGTTGCGGCAGCGCGCTGATTTTGTCGGCGCGCACCGCGTGCTGACCGCGGCCGCCGGCATGCTCGGCGATCCCGCACTCGCCGCGTCAGCGCTGGAAGGCTTGCGACGCGCCCAGCCCGGCATCTCTCTCGCCTGGATCATGAGCGAGCTGCCGATGCGGCGGGAAGAGGACCGCGCACATTATCTGGAGGGACTTCGTCGCGCAGGGATGAGGTGAAAATTTCTTCCTCTCCCTGCAAGCACAGAGGCAGAAAGGAATCTACTCCTGCATCATTTCACCGCTGCCGCCGAACTCGGCCGGAAAATCCTTCAGCTTGGGCAGGCCGTCGCGCATCGGCAGCACCGTCTCGGAATAGTTGACGTGGACGCCGGGCGCGAAGGCAAGTGTGGGGATGGTGGCGGTGAAGACGTCGATCAGGTCGAGCGGCGGATGATTGGTCATGAGATGGCCGCCGCACTTCTTGCAATATTTGCGCTGGCTCAGCGGCGTCTTGACAAAGGTCTCGACGTGCTGGGCGCCTACGGTGATGCGCACGGCTTCCGACTTCCACAGGCTGAAAGCGTTCACCGGTCCGCCCGACCACGAGCGGCAGGAGCGGCAATGGCAATAGCCCATCGCCTCCGGCGCGCCCGTGACCTCGATCGTGACGGCGCCACAGAAGCAGTTTCCGAAATGTTTCATTTGTAGTCTCCTTGCGTGAAAATGAAATCTGGAGAGGCAAGTGATCTGCCTATACTGCCGCTCCCCATTCTTGGGGGAGAGGCGAAGTCCCGCCGCGCGTCCTCCATTCGGCGGACGCGCGGCGAGAGACGCGAAGGCTAGACTGACCGGCGCCAGGGAATCAGCATCGACACACGCTGTTTGTATTGCCGGTATTCGTCGCCGAAGAGATCGACGAGATCGCGCTCCTCCAGCGTGATGCCGAGCAGGATGTAGAGCGTGGTCACGGCCGCGAACAGCAGATGACCTGCAGTCATGGTCGGTGCCGCCCAGAAGGCGATGATGAAGCCGAGATAGATCGGATGACGGACTAATTTGTAGAGCAGCGGTGTCTTGAACCGCGGCGGCGATGCTTCCTTGCCGACGAGATGATTGGTCACCTGATGCAATCCGAACAATTCGAAATGGTTGATGATGAAGGTCGAGGTAAACACCAGCACCCAGCCCGCCAAGGACAGCGTGACCACCGTCACGGCAAGATCCGGATTGGCGACGTCCCATATGATTGTAGGCAGCGGACGCCACTGCCAGAACAGGAGAAGCAATGAAAGGCTCGCGAACAGGACATAGGTGCTGCGCTCGACGGGCTTGGGCACGAATTGCGTCCACCACGTCTTGAAGCGCTGGCGCGCCATCACGCTGTGTTGAACGGCGAACAGCGCCATCAGGAGGAGATTGACGATGACGGCCTCAGCCGTTGGCGTGTCGGTTCCGGTGTCGATGCTCTTCGGCACCACCAGTCCCATCACGAAGCCGACAGCGTAGAGAATGGTGACAAAAAACACGAGATATGCCGCAATTCCGTACAGAAAGGCGATGAACTTGAAAGCCCCCGAGCCCGAGACGTCGGGGCCCAGGGACTGAACCTGATGATCAATTTGAGTCATAAACAGCTCCGTTGGTGCCAAAATGACGGCACTTCATTGGTCTCTGCACCATGCCGCACCGGACGTCCCCTGACTTTCGCGGACGGTTGATTTTCGCCTGAGACGACTTTGATTTTTGCTTGAGACGACCGAAACGTGCGATTTCTCTTTGAAAACAATGTGCTTGACGGCGATCTGCGGGAGCTCACCTGCGGCGGGACGGCCGTGCCGATGCAGCCGCAGGTGTTCGATCTCTTGCTTTATCTGGTCGCGCAACGCGCGCGGGTGGTCAGCAAGGATGACCTGATCAGCCAGATCTGGAGCGATCGCATCATCTCGGATTCAGCGCTGAACAGCCGGATCAACGCCGCGCGCAAGGCGCTTGGCGACGACGGCGCAACGCAGCGGTTGATCAAGACGATCCCGCGCAAGGGCTTTCGTTTCGTCGGCGAAGTCCGGGAAGAAATGGCAGCCTCGCCCGCACCGGCCGAGGCCAAGCCTGCTCCCGCGCGCGTCGTGACGGACCGTCCGGGAATCGCGGTGCTCGCCTTCGAGAACATGAGCCGGGATCCCGCCCAGGACTATTTCGGCGACGGGATCAGCGAGGACATCCTGACCGCGCTGTCGAAGCAGCGCTGGTTCATGGTGATCGCCCGCAACTCGTCCTTCACCTACAAGGGGCGCGCGGTCCACATCAAGCAGATCGCCGAGGAACTCGGCGTCCGCTACATCGTCGAGGGCAGCGTCCGCAAGGTGGACAATCGCGTGCGCATCACCGCGCAGCTCAACGACGCCACCGCCGGCGGCCATCTCTGGGCCGAGCGCTACGACCGCGAACTGGTCGACGTCTTCGCCGTGCAGGACGAGATCACCGAGCGGATCGTCGCGGCGATCGAACCGCAGATCCATGCCGCCGAGAATTTCCGCGCGCATCGGAAACCGCCATCGAGCCTGGACGCCTGGGACTTGCTGATGCGGGCGCTGTCGCATTACTGGCGCGTGACGCCGCAGGACCATGTGGCGGCGCAGAATCTGCTCGAGCGCGCAATCGCGGTCGATCCGGAATACGGCCAGGCGCTGGCGGTGCTGGCGACAAGCCACATGTTCGGCGTGCATCTGGGCTGGGCTGAACTCGCCGCGACTGCACCGATCGCGGAGAACGCCGCGCTCGCCGCGGTGCGCTGCGACCATGAAAATGCCTGGGCCCATGCCGCGCTCGGCAGCGTCTGCTTCTCGACGCGCAGGCTTGCCGACGCGCTGTCCGAGTTCGAGCAGGCGCTCGCGCTCAATCCGAGCTTCTCGCTGGCGCAGGGCTATTACGCGCTGGCGCTGTCCTATGCCGGACGATCCAACGATTCGTTCGAGGCAGCGCGAAAGGCGATCAGGCTCTCACCGCGCGATCCGTCGCTGGCGATCTATTACGGCATCGCCGGCTATGCTCGCTTCACGGAACGGCAATATGACGAGGCGATCGCTCTCGCGCGCGAGGCGATCCGCCATCGCGGCGATCTCACCGGCGCCTATCGCGTGCTCGCCGTCTCCGCCGGCATGACCGGCGACAGCGCGCTTGCGGAGATGGCGCTCCAGGAACTCCGCCGCACCCAGCCCAACATCTCGCTGCATTGGATCGCGACGCAATTGCCGTGGGCGAACGATGCGGATCGCGAGCATTATCTGGAGGGATTCCGGCGGGCGGGGTTGCGGTGATGGATCCATCGCAGCCGCCTCTGGAGGCCGCGCCCTCTCCTTCGTGTGGCATTGTCCATGGCCGGCTTGGATCATGAATCAGGTGAAAACAGGACGCGCTGTACATTTTTTGTGCGAACAGTGTCGAGACTTTCATCTTGCAGCGCGGAATGAGACTGTGTGAGCCTCGATGATGGATGGGGACTGGGATGGGCCGGCCGCAGCTTCGCGCGCGAGGACGTTGCGAAGCGTTTAGCGGCCGGTCTCGCTTGAGAAAGATACCGCATGTCGAAACGAGTGTTGCTTGTTGTCCTCCTGGCTTGCGGCCTCTCGGCCCCGGCGCTGGCGCAAGAGCCGAAAACGGGAGGCGTGATCAATGCCGTGATCCAGCCCGAGCCGCCCGGCCTGATGCTTGCGATGATCCAGAACGGCCCGACCCAGATGGTGTCAGGCAACATCTTGGAGGGCCTGCTGCGCTACAGCCCGAAGCTCGAGCCGCTGCCGGAGCTCGCCGAAAGCTGGAGCGTCAGCGAGGACGCCAAGACCTACACCTTCAAGCTCAGGAAGGGCGTGACCTGGCATGACGGCAAGCCCTTCACTTCTGCCGACGTGTTATTCTCGATCGAGATGCTGAAGCAGACCCACGCGCGTGCTCGCAACAACCTCGTGCAGGTCGACAAGGTCGAGGCGCCCGACGACACCACGGTGGTGTTCACGCTGAAGCAGCCGTTCGGCCCGTTCCTCGGCATCTTCGAGGTCGGCTCGATGCCGATGGTGCCGAAACATCTCTATGAAGGCACCGACTGGAAGACCAATCCCTACAACAACGCGCCGGTCGGCACCGGCCCTTTCATGTTCAAGGAATGGCAGAAGGGCGCGTTCATCCGCCTGGTCAAGAACCCGAACTATTATGAGAAGGGCAAGCCCTATCTCGACGAGATCTACTGGCAGATCATCCCCGACGCGGCCGCGCGCTCGGTGGCGTATGAGACCGGCAAGATCGACGTGCTGCCCGGCGGCTCGGTCGAGAATTTCGACGTACCGCGGCTGTCCAAGCTGAAGGACACCTGCGTCACCGGCGCCGGCTGGGAGTTCTTCTCGCCACTGGCCTGGCTGTGGCTGAACAACCGCCAGGGCCCGCTCGCCGACAAGCGGGTGCGGCAGGCGGTCATGTTTGCGATCGACCGCGATTTCGCCAAGGACGTGATCTGGAACGGGCTCGGCAAGGTCGCGACCGGTCCCTCGGCCTCGACCATCAAGTTCTACACCGACGACGTGCCGAAATATCCCTACGATCCGGCCAAGGCCAAGGCGCTGCTGAAGGAAGCCGGCTACAAGGGCGAGAAGATCCGCATCCTGCCTCTCGCCTATGGCGAGACCTGGCAGCGCTGGGGTGAAGCCGTGAAGCAGAACCTCATGGACGTCGGCATGAACATCGAGACGATCTCGACCGACGTTGCCGGCGGCAATCAGAAGATCGGCGACTGGGACTACGACATCGCCTTCACCTATCTCTACCAGTACGGCGATCCCGCCCTCGGGGTCGGGCGCAACTACGTCTCCAGCGCCATCGCCAAAGGCCAGGTGTTCAACAACGTCGAGGGTTACTCCAATCCCGAGATCGACAAGCTGTTCGCCGACGGCGCGGTCGCAACCCCGGATTCCAAGCGCAAGGAGATCTACGAGAAGGCGCAGAAGATCCTGGTCGAGGACGTGCCGGTGGCCTGGATGCTCGAGCTGCAATTCCCGACCATCACCCGCTGCAAGGTCAAGAACCTGATCACCACGGGGATCGGGGTCAATGACGGCTTCAAGGACGCATGGCTCGACAAGTGATGCTACGCGTCTGATTTCTCTGCTATGGCTCTTGCCAAATGATCTCTGACCGAGCTGCAAACTCGCTGCACCTCTCCCGCTTGCGGGGGAGGTCGGCGCGCGCCGGGCGATGCGAAGCATCGTCCCCAGCGCGGCGGGTGGGGGCTCTCTCCATTCGGGGATCTTCTTTGCGGAAGCACCCCCACCCCTGCCCTCCCCCGCAAGCGGGAGAGGGAGTGCACCGTCGCCGCGGTGACACTCAAGTCAAACAAGCGTCGCTCTAAATATGCTCTCCTTCGTCGCTCAGCGTGTCGTGAAGGGCGTGATCGTCCTGCTTGCGATCGTCGTCCTCAATTTCTTCCTGATCCGGCTTGCCCCCGGCGATCCCGCGGTCGTGATGGCGGGCGAGGCCGGCGCCAGCGACCAGGTCTTCGTCCAGCAGCTCCGGGAAAAGTTCGGCCTCGACAAGCCGCTGCCGGAGCAGCTGTTCATCTACGTCAAGGGCATCGCCACCCTCGACCTCGGCTTCTCCTTCCGCCAGCAGGCGCCGGTGTCGAAGCTGATCCTGGAGCGGCTGCCGGCGACACTGCTGTTGACGCTCACCGCGTTCGCGATCTCGCTGATGCTCGGTGTCCTCTTCGGCACCTTTGCCGCGCGCTTTGCCGGGACCTTCCTCGACACGGCCATCACTGTCTTTGCGCTGATCTTCTACGCCATGCCGATCTTCTGGGTGGCGCTCATGGGCATCCTGCTGTTCTCGGTCACGGTCGACTGGCTGCCGAGCTTCGGCTACGAGACGGTCGGCGCCAACCTCACCGGCCTTGCCCATGTGGTCGACGTCGCCAAGCATCTGATCATGCCGGCGATGACGCTCGGCCTGTTCTTCATGGCGACCTACACCCGCATGACGCGCGCCTCGATGCTGGAGGTGAAGCGGCTCGACTTCGTCAAGACCGCGCGCGCCAAGGGTCTTTCCGACGCCGTGATCCAGCGCCGCCATGTGCTGCGCAACGCGCTGCTGCCGGTGGTGACGCTCGCCGGCGTGCATGCCGGCACGCTGATCGGCGGCGCCGTCATCACCGAGACCGTGTTCGCCTGGCCCGGCATCGGGCGGCTGATGTACGACGCGCTGCTGCAGCGCGACTACAACCTCCTGCTCGGCGTCTTCGTGACCTGCTCGGTCATGGTCCTGATCTTCAACCTCATCACCGACCTCGTCTATCGCCTGGTCGACCCGCGCATCGAATTCGCCGCATGAAACAGTTCTGGAAATCGATGCTGAGGAGCCCGAGCGGCGTCATCGGGCTCGTCATCCTGCTGCTCGCGATCGGGATCGCGGTGTTCGGGCCGATGCTGTTTCCGAACTCGCCCTGGCGCATGGTGCAGCGGCCGTTCCTGCCGCCCTTCACGCTCTCGACCGTGCCGCTCGGCACCGACGCGCTCGGCCGCGACGTGTTCGCCGGCATGATCTTTGGCGCACGCGTGTCACTGCTGGTCGGCCTCGTCTCGACGCTGGTCGCGCTGGTGGTCGGGGTGCCGATCGGCGCCATGGCCGGCTATTTTGGCGGCAAGGTCGACGACGCCCTGATGCGGTTCACCGAGTTCTTCCAGACCATTCCGAGCTTCGCGCTCGCAATCGTGCTGGTCGCGATCCTGCAACCCTCGATCTATTCGATCGTGACCTCGATCGCGGTGGTGAGCTGGCCGCCGGTGGCGCGCCTCGTGCGCGGCGAGGTGCTGTCTCTGCGCACGCGCGAATATGTCCAGGCCGCGATCGTCACCGGCCAGAGCAACACCTGGATCATCCTGCGCGAGATCCTGCCCAACGCGCTGTCGCCGGTGATCGTGCTGGCCTCGCTGATGGTTGCGACCGCGATCCTGCTGGAATCCTCGCTGTCGTTCCTCGGCCTTGGCGATCCCAATCTGATATCCTGGGGCTATATGGTCGGCGCCGGCCGCACCGTGATCCGCCAGGCCTGGTGGATCACCGTGTTTCCCGGCGTCGCCATCCTGATCTCGGTGCTCGGGCTGAACCTGATTGGCGAAGGGCTCAACGACGCGCTCAATCCGCGCCTGTCGCGTGAGGGACGCTGATGATGACCGCTCCGCCCGCCGTCTCCATCAAGAATTTGCGGATCGCGCTGCCCAAGGGCGCCGAGCGGCCCTTCGCGGTCGACGGCGTCTCGCTGGATTTGAGGCCCGGCAAGATCGTCTGCGTCGTCGGCGAATCCGGCTCCGGCAAATCGATGTGTGCGCATGCGCTGATGGGCCTGCTGCCTGATACGGTCGACGTCACCTCCGGCGAAATCCAGTTCGAAGGCCGCGACCTGCTCAAGCTCGACGACGACGGCTGGCGCGATTTGCGCGGCCGGAGGCTCGCGATGATCTTCCAGGAGCCGATGACCGCGCTCAATCCATTGATGCGGATCGGCGACCAGATGGCGGAGATGTTCGAGGCGCACGGCCTGCTGACGCCGAGGGAACGGCGCGCCAAGGCGCTGTCGCTGGCGCGCGAGGTCGGCCTGCCCGATCCCGAACGCATCGTGCGCGCCTATCCGCACCAGCTCTCCGGCGGCCAGCGTCAGCGCGCCATGATCGCCATGGCGCTCGCGCTCGAACCGGCCGTGCTGGTCGCGGACGAGCCGACGACTGCGCTCGACGTCACCACGCAGGCGCAGATCCTGAAACTGATCCGCAACCTCCAGCGCAACCGCAACATGGCGGTGATGTTCATCACCCATGATTTCGGCGTGGTCGCCGACATCGCCGACCAGGTCGTGGTGCTCAGGCATGGCAAGGTCGTCGAGGAAGGCCCCGCTACGGCTGTCTTCAACGAGCCGCAGCACGATTACACCAAGGCGCTGCTCGCCGCCGTGCCGACGATGGATCCGCCGGCGCGCGAACCGCTCGACGACCGGGCCAGGACGGTCGAGGTGATCGGGCTGGACAAGACCTACGTCACCTCGGGCGGCTGGTTTCGCGAGGACCGTCGCGTCGACGCCGCGCGCGAGGTCAATTTCAACATCCTCAAGGGCGAAACGCTCGGCCTCGTCGGCGAATCCGGCTCCGGAAAATCGTCGGTGGCGCGGCTGGTGATGCGGCTGATCGAGGCCGATCGCGGCACGGTGCGGATCGGCGACACCGATCTCACGCAACTCTCCGGCAAGGCGCTGCGCGCCGAGCGCCACCGCATCCAGATGATCTTTCAGGATCCGTTCGCTTCGCTCAATCCGCGCCGCAAGATCGGCCACATCATCGCCGACGGCCCGATTGCGGCCGGCACCGATCCGAAGGCCGCATTCGACCGCGCCCGCGATCTCCTGAAGATGGTGGGCCTGGACGCCGGCGCGCTCGAGCGCTATCCGCATGAATTCTCGGGCGGCCAGCGCCAGCGCATCGGCATTGCGCGCGCGCTCGCGCTCGAGCCCGAGATCATCGTCGCCGACGAAGCCGTCTCCGCGCTCGACGTTTCCGTGCAGGCGCAGGTGCTCAGGCTGCTCGAAGATCTCAAGGCGCGCCTCGGCCTCTCGATGCTGTTCATCACCCACGATCTGCGCGTGGCCGCCCAAATCTGCGACCGTATCGCGGTGATGCAGCGTGGCTCCATCGTCGAACTGAAGCCGACCACGCAGCTCTTCGCCGCACCCGAGCATCCCTATACGCGCGAGCTGCTCGCGGCGGTGCCGGGGCAGACTGAGCGCGCGCCGGCAGCGTGACGCGGACGGTATCCGGTTCGGCTCCAGACAATTGGACCGAATCGAACCGAATCCGCAGCGCCGGCGCAGTCACGCGCTTTTTATTCCTCGTGACCGCCCGCGCAGCTTCAAAGCTGGAGACGGCGTCCTACATCCAGTTGGAATGATATCCATCATCTCATGGTGGATTTGCAGATATATTTGGAGCCGACATGGGCCAGGTTATTCAGTTCGTTTCAAAATCCGAGCGCGAACGAATTCGCCTCATCCAGGAAGCACGCGCGATCTATGACAGCATCTTCCCACCGGCTGATCCGGTCAGTGAGCGGCACGACAAGGCGGCGATCGGCGGCGACGGCGTGAGCAACCTTTCGTGATCAAGATCATCGCCGTGCTCTGCAGCCTCTCCTCTCCGGCCAATTGCCACGAGCAGATCGTCACCACCTCGGACTTCGCCGACGTCTCGATGCAGTCCTGCCTGATCGGCGCGCCGCAGCTCGCCGAATGGATGCGCCAGCATCCGGCCGAGCGGCTGGCGGGATGGCGCTGCGTGATGGGCCAGCAGGGCCGCCGGGGAGCTTAGGTCCACTCTCGTGCTACATTCTCGTTGCCGGTCTTGACCCGGCAATGCGTCTTTCTCAGGAATAAACAGTGCCCGGATCAAATCCGCGCATGACCTTTGGGGGGCGAACAATGGCGGACAGCGGTTCCGGCGAGCAAACGACCGAGTACGGCGTCGTGCCCCTCGAGGTGATGGCATCGATGCCGGGGCTTGATTTCGTCCGCGCGATCTTCGCGCGGCAATTGCCCGAGCCGCCGATCATGCAGACGGTCGAGCCGTTCGACTGCACGGCTGAGCCCGGGGTCGTGGTGATCCACAGCGTGCCGGGCCTGCGTCATTACAACCCGATCGGCTCGGTCCACGGCGGCTATGCCGCGATCCTGCTGGATTCTGCGATGGGTCTGGCGGTGCAGAGCACGCTGCCCGCGGGCACCGGCTACGCCACACTGGAGTTCAAGATCTCGTTCGTGCGCGGCATGAGCGAGGCGAGCGGCGTGGTCCGCACCGAAGGCCGCGTGCTCAACGCCGGCCGCCGCGTCGCCACAGCGGAAGCGCGCATCACTGATACGAAAGGCCGGCTACTTGCGCACGCGACGACAACCTGCCTCGTTTTCGGGATTGCGAACGGTGGCGCGGAGGGCTGACGCGCGACGCAAGCGCTTCTCACTTCGGATTGGTGTTGCTCCAGGTCGGGACCGCGTTGGTGACGCCGACCGACGGCCAGTTGTACGTTCCGACCGACGGCGCCGTGACCGTCCCGACTGTCTGGCCGGACGACCCGTACGTCCTTGGCTGCGTCGCGGTCACGCCGGAGCTTCCATAGCCTGGAGCCACCACGCTCGTCGCATCGTGCCTGCTGGACCTGTGCTTCTTCGCGTCGGCCGCGAAAGGCGCTGCCGCCAGGCCGACAGTGACAAGCGCGGCAATGGCGAACCTGATTGTCATGGCTGATCCTTTCATACACACGGGCCGTCCATCGATCGAACGACTTCCGCCGGTCCAAGCTTACAACGTCACCCGCTCGAAAATGTGCCGGAACGCAGGCAAGCAGAAAATCACCGCCGCTTCGGACGACACGCCTTCCGGCCGTGCCGTTCCTTCACGGTCGCGACCGAATGCATCAACGCCTTGAAGGCGGTAATCGCCTTGTCATCCGCGAGCACATTTTCGGGATGTGCTTCCAGGTGCTCGATCACGGCGAGGAAGAGCATCCGCAATCTGGCCGATCTGCTTGCCATAGCTCGCAACATCGGACAGCACGTCCTTCTCGACATCGGGCGCCGAGGATTGCCCGACGGTGATGTTGACGAGACCGAACTGGCCGCCGGCGGGGCTGAAGAACGAGGTGATCGGGTTGATGGACTGCACGACGTCCCCCGACAAAGGCAGCTTGAACACGGGCATGGGATGTTCCCTCGCTGACGCTGGACCGGCAGCGCGAGACTAACACGCAAATTCACGAACGAGCATTTGCACCGCGACTGCGGCCATCGCCGAGATCGATGCCGAATGTCCTGCGCAGGCCGATCTGACCGGCAGGCGTGATGCGCACGATCCGTGTGTCGCGGTCCCGCCTCAGCCAGCCACGCTCCAGGCAGCATCGGTGTATCTCCGCACCGACGTGACCAGCAACGTGATGGCGGCGCTCGCTCCAGTCCAGGCAGGGTCGGCAGAAGAATTCGCCTGCTTCCGGGCTTCGGGGCCAGCACGGCGCCAAAGGCGGAGAGAAAGTGCATCCCGGCAGCCGTCACCTCGCCACCGTCATCCGTCAGGACGACGTGCCCTTTGGCAACGAGGGCGTCGGCTATGGCCACGCCGAGATAACCGGCCAGATGGTCGTAACAGGTGCGCGCGAAGCGAAGCCGGTCATCGCCTATCGAGCGCGGCTGGTGCCGCTGCGGAACTTCGATGGCGGCGACGGCCTTGATGCCCTCCAGCATCCTGGCAATCAGAGGCGAGGCGATTCGGTAGTAGCGGTTGCGGCGCTTCTGCGTCACGGCAAGCAGGCGCGCACCGACCAGCTTGCCGAGATGCCCGCTTGCCGTCGATCGCGATATTCGCGCGCGCACGGCGAGCTCGCTCGCTGTCAGCGCCTGTCCGCCCATCAGCGCCGCCAGCATCGTGGCACGCGCAGTGTCGCCGACCAGCGCCGCTACCTCGACCATGTTTGCCGCCGCGACCATGGAAGAATCGTATCGCGACGGCTTTGGCACGACAACGGCAATGGTTTGGCGGCGACCGAACTATTGGGCGCCCGGCAGACGATACTGTGGCCTCCCGAGAACTGGAGGAGCGGCATGAACAAATCCGCGTGGAGCCGATATCGACCTATCTGGAGCGTCGCCGCAAAGGCCCGATCTATCCCGTCGTCGTCGTCGGAGGTCTGGCCTATCTGTCCGGCCTGCCGCCATTCGATCCTGCTACGGGCGACATCAGGCCGCTGCCGTTCGAGCGACAGGCCGAGATCGTGCTCGATCAGATGAAGCGCTGCCTGGAAGCGGCGGGGTCATCGCTGGCGCGGGTGATCAAGTGCAACGTCTATTGCACGCCCGATCCCGCGCATTTCGCCGCATTCAACGAGGTTTACGCCCGTTACTTCGGGGACTTGTCCCCCGCGCGCATCTTCATCCACGTCCCGTCCTGGCCCGGACCGTTTGACGTTGAGGTTGATTGCATCGCGTCGGCTGGTGCCGAAGGATGAGATCCACTTGCCTTCGGATGGACCCGAATTAGCATTAGTGCATTTCACCCCAGCGACTTCGCGTATTGAGGTGCCATGACCGGGCCTGAACTGAAGCAATTGCGCGCCGACCTGTCCGAGGTGCTCGGCCGGGAGCTCACGGTCGCCGACATGGCAAAACTGTGCGGCCTGCCGGCGGTGAGCGGCGTCGTCACCATCCGGCGCTGGGAAGTGAGCGGTCCGACCCTGGAGGCGACCAAGGTGCTGCGCGTGCTCGCGATGGCGAGCGAGCGCTATCCGATCCTGGAGAAGTTCGACATCTTCGATCGCCACGATGTGCGCGAGGAGGACCGGCCCGCAAGGCGCGCGGCATTCCGCGCGCAGATGCGCGACGAGGTGCAGCGGCGTCTTGGTTAACGCAAAGCGGCGCGCAAGTTACCGGAAGCCTCTCGGATTAAGCCTTCCTTCAGCACTTCTTAAGCCGGCATTAAGCACGAAAATCATTTGCAGCCCAATAAGTTAGGTTGGGTGCCGCTGTGCCATGCATGTGACAGCATTTTCGTCAAAAGCAAGCTATCTGCAAACCAACGACGGCGCCGGAAGCGCGCCTGCCGGGGATCTTAGTGTTGGAGTTTGGACTATGAAGAAGTTTCTGTTTGCGACCGCGGCGCTGCTCGTGGTGGGCACGGCCGCGCCGGCCGTCGGTGCCGATCTCGGTGCCCGCCCCTATTACAACAAGGCGCCGGCCTATGCCGCGCCGATCTACAACTGGACCGGATTCTATATCGGCGCGCATGTCGGCGGTGCGTTCTCCAGCGACAACAATTTCAACGGCCTCTCCACCGGTAACAACGGCAACGGCCGTTTCCTCGGCGGCTTGCAGGCCGGTGCGGACTGGCAGGTCAACCCGAACTTCGTGGTCGGCGCCGAAGCCCAGTATTCCTGGCTCTCCGGCAATGTCGGCGCGGTGTTCCCGGGCGGCGTGGCCTACACCAACGACCAGCGTGGGCTCGGCTCGATCACCGGCCGCGTCGGCTACACTTGGGGTCCGGGCCTGCTCTACGTAAAGGGCGGCTACGCCTATTCCGACAACAACGAGAAGGTGACGATCGGCGGCGTGCCGACCGGCTTCATCATCGCCGGCGATCACCGAACGGCTACACCGTCGGCGCCGGCATCGAATACATGTTCGCCCCGAACTGGTCGGCCAAGGCCGAGTACCAGTACTACAATTTCGGCGACGCACACTTCACCGCGGGTCCGCTGGTGGGCACCGGCAACTTCACCACCGACGACCACACCCTCAAGGCCGGCCTCAACTACCGCTTCAACTGGGCGGGCCCGGCGGTCGCGCGCTACTGATCGCGCCCGAAAAAACTCTTCGTTATCAAGGGCCGGCCGCGTTGCCGGCCCTTTCTTTTTTCGCTCTGCGGAACTGGCGCAAGCAATTGTGCAATTGCGATTTTTTAACCCGCGCCGAGGATACTCCGCAGCGAAAACATAAGATTACGGGTGTGGGGGAATTTCGATGGCGATAAGTTCTGGGCGTTGGCCGTGTCCTTGGCTGTCTCAAGCCTCGTTTCAAAATGCCGAAATGGGGCCTGCGCGGCAGCCTGTTTGCGGCTTTCGCCGTGATCGCGGGCATGGGCCTCGTGATCTCGGCCGGCGCCGGCTTCGTGTTCAACCATCTCGGCTCGACCATGATCGACCTGAGCGGCCGCGACATCCCGCGCCTCTCCGCCAGCCTTCAACTTGCTTCGCAGAGCGCGACGCTCGCGGCGCAAGGCCCGGGCCTGCTCGCCTCGCCCAGCGACGATGCGTTGAACGAGCGCACCAAGAGCGTGAAGGACATCCAGCAGCTCGCGATGGGCAAGCTCGGCGAGATTATCGAGCTCGGCGCCGACCAGCAGACAGCGAACGCGCTGCGCGATACCGCCAAGAGCATCGACGAAGCGACGCAGAGCCTCGTCTCGGCGGCACGCGAACGGCTCGACACCGGCGCGCTCCACGAAAAGCAGTATGAAGCACTGCGCAAGGCCCAGCTCTCCTTCGTCGACGCCGCCGGCCCGGCCATGCTGGATGCGCAGACGCGCCTCAACGCCATCCTCGGCGCGGCCGAAGTGTCCGCCGACGATGCCACCGAAGCCGCTCGCACCGTCGCCCAGATCTCGACCATCTCCGCCAATGGCAATCTGATGGCCGCCGACATGATGGCGGCACTCTCCGCCAGCAACAGCGACACGCTGGAGGCGATCGAGAAGGAGTTCAAGACGACCCGAGACCGCGTCAAATCGAACCTCGAGGACATCCCGAACATTCCCTCGATGCAGGCGATGCGCGACGCCGTGCAGAAGCTGTTCGCGTTCGGCGAGGGCAAGACCGGCGTGTTCAAGATCCGCCAGAAGGAGCTCGACTCGATCGACTACGGCCAGACCATCCTGGACGAGACCCGCAAGCTCAATGTCGGCCTCGGCATCAGCGTGCAGCAGCTGGTCGACGGCGTGCAGAAGGAGACCGACGCGTCGACCTTCCGGGCGCGCCAGGAGATTTCGCTTGCCACGACCGCAATGCTGGCCCTGGGGGCGCTGACGTTGATCGGCTCTGCGCTGTTCGTCTGGCTCTATGTCGGCCGCAACATCCTGCGCCGCATCCGCGAGCTTCAGCGGGCAATGCAGCTGCTCTCTGCCGGCGACCTCGATACCGAGATCGTCCGCTCCCGGCAGAACGACGAGATCGGCGCGATGAAGGAAACGCTGACGGTGTTCCGCGACAGCATGATCGAAGCCAGGGCGCTTGCGAGCGAGCAGGACAAGGACCGCGTCGCCAAGGCCGAACGTGCCGCGCACATGGAGGCGAAGATCGCCGAGTTCGAGGGCACGGTGCGCAATGCGCTCGACAATCTCGCGCAATCTGCCAATTCGATGCAGTCGACCGCGCAGAGCATGTCGGCACCGCCGATCAGTCCAACGCGCTGGTAAACGCGGTCGCCTCCGCTGCGGAGGAGACCTCGGTCAACGTGCAGACCGTGTCGTCCGGCACCGAGCAGCTCTCGTCTTCGATCGAGGAAATCAGCAAGCAGGTCGTTACCTCGGCCGCGATCGCCAAGAAGGCGGTCGACGAGGCCAGCGCCACCGACGCCACAGTGCAGAGCCTTGCCGACAGCGCAAGCCGCATCAGCGTCGTGGTCGACCTGATCCAGACGATTGCGTCGCAGACCAATCTGCTCGCGCTCAACGCCACCATCGAGGCGGCGCGCGCGGGGGAGGCCGGCCGCGGCTTTGCGGTGGTCGCTTCCGAGGTGAAGAGCCTCGCGAGCCAGACTGCGAAGGCGACGGAAGAGATCCGAACCCAGATCGCCAGCATGCAACAGGTCACGACCTCGGCGGTCGGCGCCATCCAGGGCATCAGCCGGATCATCGGCGAGATCGACAACGTCACCACGACGATCGCGGCTGCGGTCGAGGAACAGGGGGCTGCGACCCGCGAGATCGCCCGCAACATCCAGCATGCGGCCGGCGGCACCAGCGAGGTCTCCAGCAACATCGTCGGCGTCTCCACGGCCTCGGCCGAGGCCGGCGCCGCCGCCACCGAAGTGCTCGGCGCCTCCGATGCGCTCCGCCGCGAGGCCGACATGCTGCGCGGAGAAATCGACGCGTTCCTGTCAACATGCGGGCGGCGTAATGTCATGCCGGGCGAGCGTACAGCGTAACCGCCGTTCCGGGTAGAACCCGGAATGACCGCTATGCGGGCCACGCCAGCGTCCTTTTTCGGCTGGCGCGGCGCGGCCGGTGGGTTTAAGCCGGAGCATGAATTCAAAGAGCGACACCGTGCAGTCCTCGGCCGAGGCCCTGCGCTACCCTTGGGAACAGCATCCCGGCCCCGAAGAGGTCGTGGAGGTGCGGCCCGGCGTGTTGTGGGCGCGGCTGAAACTGCCGTTCCGCCTCAACCATGTGAACATCTACTTGCTCGCCGACGGCGACGGCTATGCCATGGTCGATGCCGGCTTCGGCAATGAGGAGACGATCGAGGCCTGGACCAAGCTGTTCGAAGGGCCGTTGAAGGGCGTCAACATCACGCGCCTGATCGTCACTCATTCCCATCCTGACCATGTCGGCCTTGCGGGGTGGATCGTCGAGCGCTTCAACTGCCCTCTGGTAATGTCGCAGGTCGAATATCTGCAATCGGTCTATCACCAGAACCGCGGCACCGAGGAGCGGCGCGAGGCGCAGCGGCTGTTCTTCCGCCGCCACGGCATGGACGAAGACCTGACCGACAAGCTGCTCGGCCGCGGCCAGGATTATCTCAAGCGCGTTTCGGTGCTGCCGCCGTCCTACCGCCGCATCTCGCACGGCGACGAGGTCGTGATCGGCACGCGCCGCTTCAAGGTGATCACCGGCGGCGGGCACGCGCTAGACCAGGTGATGCTCTATTGCGCCGACGACAAGCTGTTCCTCTCCGCCGACCAGGTGCTGAGCAAGATCTCGCCGAATGTCAGCGTCTGGGCGGTCGAGCCCGATCAGAATTCGCTCGGCGAATATCTGGCTTCGCTCGCCAGCCTCACCACGACGCTGCCCTATGATCTGCTGGTGCTGCCCGGCCATGGCGTACCGTTCTACGGACTGAAGACCCGCATCAAGCAGCTCGCCGATCACCACGAGGACCGTTGCCGCCTGATCGCAGAAGCCTGTCGTGAGGTGCCGCAGACGTCGCGGGAATTGGTGCCGGTGGTGTTCAACAAATACCCCCTCGACGTGCACCAGATGGGCTTTGCCTCCGGCGAACTCATCGCCCACGTCAACTACATGCTGGTCGAGGGCCGGCTGACGGCCGAGACGGCCGACGGCGTCTTGCGCTTCAGGACGACTTGAGCCGCGCAAGAAAGCAAAGGCGGGCCAGGCCCACGCTCGCTCCCGCACAGCAACATTACAAATCGCCTGAGCACCTTGATCGGAATCAAGTTGCCCCTTGGCGGATAGGGCATTTTGCCCAAATGCCCCGCCCGCCCAAATGTGGGATAGCGCATAGACATTAGAGCTGGAAAAGCTCTAAAAAGATGCTGCCCCTCGGTTCCGTTGCAGGTTTTTGTCGATGGATTACAGCCAGTTCTTCAATTCCGCCCTCGATCGTCTCCACACCGAGCGCCGCTACCGCGTGTTCGCCGACCTCGAGCGCATCGCCGGCCGGTTCCCGCATGCGCTCTGGCACTCGCCCAAGGGCAAGCGCGACGTCGTGATCTGGTGTTCCAACGATTATCTCGGCATGGGCCAGCACCCGAAAGTGGTCGGCGCCATGGTCGAGACCGCGACCCGTGTCGGCACCGGCGCCGGCGGCACTCGCAACATCGCCGGCACGCATCATCCGCTGGTACAGCTCGAGGCCGAGCTCGCCGACCTCCACGGCAAGGAGGCCTCGCTGCTGTTCACCTCGGGCTACGTCTCGAACCAGACCGGCATCGCGACCATCGCCAAGCTGATCCCGAACTGCCTGATCCTGTCGGACGAGCTCAACCACAATTCGATGATCGAAGGCATCCGCCAGTCCGGCTGCGAACGGCTCGTGTTCCGCCACAACGATCTCGCCGATCTCGAAGAGCTGTTGAAGGCTGCCGGTCCGAACCGGCCGAAGCTGATCGCCTGCGAGAGCCTCTATTCCATGGACGGTGACGTCGCCCCGCTCGCAAGGATCTGCGATCTCGCCGAGAAATATGGCGCGATGACCTATGTCGACGAAGTCCACGCCGTCGGCATGTACGGCCCGCGCGGCGGCGGCATTGCCGAGCGTGACGGCGTGATGCATCGCATCGACATCCTCGAAGGCACGCTGGCGAAGGCGTTCGGCTGCCTCGGCGGCTATATCGCGGCCAACGGCCAGATCATCGACGCCGTGCGCTCCTATGCGCCGGGCTTCATCTTCACCACCGCACTGCCGCCGGCGATCTGCTCGGCCGCGACCGCGGCGATCAAGCACCTGAAGACCTCGAGCTGGGAGCGCGAGCGTCACCAGGACCGCGCCGCCCGCGTCAAGGCGATCCTCAATGCCGCCGGCCTCCCGGTGATGTCGAGCGACACCCACATCGTGCCGCTGTTCATCGGCGATGCCGAGAAGTGCAAGCGGGCCTCCGACCTGCTGCTCGAACAGCACGGCATCTATATCCAGCCGATCAATTATCCGACCGTTGCCAAGGGCACCGAGCGCCTGCGCATCACGCCGTCGCCCTATCACGACGACGGCCTGATCGATCAGCTCGCCGAAGCCCTGCTGCAAGTGTGGGACCGCCTCGGCCTGCCGCTGCGCGAGAAGTCGCTGGCGGCGGAAT
>CAWFVZ010000030.1:0-356689 GCA_963819355.1 uncultured Alphaproteobacteria bacterium
CTGTGTAAAAACGCGGTTTGGTGGGAGGGGTTGGGCCGGATCGACGAAGCCGCTTTCATGCCCGGATTGCTTCGATCAATCCGCCGACGCCCAGAATGCTTATGACCCGTTTCATATTGTAGGCCAGGACGTGTAGGGCCATTTCTGTGCCGACGTTCTTGAGCGTTTTCATCTGGAAATGCGTGGCTCCCATCCAGGACTTTATCGTACCGAAGGGATGCTCCACAGTTTGGCGGCGTTCGCGCATCTTAGCGGGGTTCTGATCGAGCCGCGCTTGCACAGCCTCAAGGACGGCTTCGTGCTCCCATCGAGAGATTCGCCGCTCCTTGCCTGTTGTGCACTTACTCTTCAGTGCGCAGGCCTGACAAGCAGTGGTCCAATAGCGACGTAGTGTCTTGCCCTCTTCCTCATTGGTGTAGTGATAGGTTAGCTGCTCACCGGCGGGACAAAGATAAACGTCGTCCGCGGCGACATAGACGAAGTCCTGCTTGCCGAAGCGGCCTTTGGCAAGAAGGCCCGAGGTCATCGGCTTCGGCAAATAAACTGTGATGCCGGCTTGCTCGCAGGCCACAATTTCCTCGCCGCTATAGTACCCGCGATCGGCTACAGCCTCGATTGCCTCAGAACAAATCGCTGCACGCGCCTGCTCAGACATGCGGGATAGCTGGCTCCGATCAGATCCAACGTTGGTCACCTCATGGGTAACAATGAGATGATGCCTGGTGTCGACGGCGCTTTGCACATTGTACCCGACCATTCCGCTACCCCTGCCGCTCGTGGCCATCGAGCGTGCATCGGGATCGGTCAGCGAGATCTGCTTGTCCTCAGTCTGCATCATCTGAGTGTCCAGACCGTTCAGGCGTTGAATTTCCTCACGCAGCGTCGCAATCTTCTCGTTGAGCCGGGTGATCCTGGCCTCCGGTACCGCGTCCCCCTGACGATCGGCGCTGTCGAGCTGCGAGAGATAACGGGCAATGCTCTCGTCAATCTGCGCCAGACGGCGCTGCATCTTGGCCTGGGTGAAGTTCCGATCCCGCGTGTTGACGGCCTTGAACTTGCTACCGTCGATCGCAACGCTCGCTTCGCTGAACAGGTCGAGGCGTCGGCATAGCACCACGAACTCACGGCAAACCCTGCGGATCGCCTCACCATTGTCCTTCCGGAAGTCGGCTATGGTCTTGATGTCCGGCATCAGGCGGCCGGTCAGCCAAACCAGTTCGATGTTGCGCTGGCATTCACGCTCCAAACGTCGGCTCGATTGCACCCGGTTAAGGTATCCGTAGACGTAAATCTTCAACAGCGTCGCAGGATGATAGGCCGGCCTTCCTGTCGCCTCCGGCTCAACGCCGTCAAAGCCGAGCTTGGCTAGGTCAAGCTCATCGACCAACACATCGATCGCCCGGACCGGATTGTCCTCGCCCAAATAGTCATCCAGCCGTTCGGGAAACAACGTGCTCTGGCTGCGATCATCGCCAACGACAAAGCGCGTCATCGAATCCTCCAGCCAAATTACAGGAGAATCATATCATTGAGGGGCGTTTTCACACAGCCTTGTATGAGGACTTTCGTGTCAAGTGTTACTGCAACTCTATGTCCTTCATTGTTCGAGGTTCGGTATAGTTGATCCGAGGGGAGCCCACGCTCGGGCGCGATACTCGCGCCGCAACCTTGTATTCGGTTGGGTCCATGCGGGACCCGGACCATGAAGCAACTATTCGCTTCTGCGGTGAGGCTCCGAGGCGGCGGGCCCATTCTGGACACGGCTTCAAGCCATGGCTGTGTTCGGGTCACCACCACCTCGGATCATGATCAGCGGCCGTCGCCAAGGCGCAAAGGACGCTGAAACTGGATTTGCTGCTCCTCGATAAGGTGTTTAAGCCGCCGCCGTCCGCAACGCGACACCAGCGGGGATCTCTCCGGTCGTAACCATGCGCCACAGTGCGATCAGAAGCTTTCGGGCAAGCGCAACGATCATCGTCGTCTTACGCTTTCCCGCCGCACCTTCGGTCCTGGCTCGATACCATTGCCCCAGTGCGCTTTCCTTCTGGAAGCGCAGGAAGCGCCACGCCAGCTGAATGAGGCCGCGCCGCACGCGTGCATTGCCCGCCTTCGCCAAGCCCTTCTCACGTCGTTTGACCCCGCTCTCGTCGGGCGACCCGGTGAGGCCGGCGTAACGAGCCACGGCCCGTCGATCTCGAAGGTTTCTCGACAGGATCTCCTGCACCAGCATATCCGCTGTCTCGACACCAACACCGATGATGCTTGCCAACATCCGCACCATTGCATGCGGGCCACTGCTCGGCGCCTGTTCCAGGCGTTCAAGCCGAGCCTGCTCGATTGCATTGATCTGCTCGCGGACCCAAGCCAGTCGCGCCATATCGCGCCGCAATTCATCAAGCATGTTTGGTGGGATTGGCACGCCCTCCGCTGTATGCTGTGCTTCGAGGCGCTGTGGCGCCTTGAGCAGTTCCGGCTTGAAGCCGCGGATGCCAAGACGGATCAGCGCCGCTTTCATGCGATTGATAATCCTAGTGCGTTCACCGATCAGGCTTTCGCGCTCGCGGCTTGGACGCCTGGCGTCTTCTTCCTCAAGCGTTGGGATCGCGACCATTTTGCAATGACGAGGCTCACCACGCAGCCATCCTAAGAACACACGAATGAGCATTTCGGTGTCGAGACGATCCGTCTTTGCCCTGCGATGCTCGCGTGACACCGCGACGCTCGTCGAATGGATGACAAAAGGCTCGATATTGCGAGCGCGCAACCAACGGGCCAACCAGAATCCATCCCGGCCGGCCTCGAAAGCCAGAACGATCCGAGTGATCATTCGACCGGCTTTCATCGCATGATCCCGCCAACCCTCCACCAAACGCAGTAGCGCCATTGGATCGGGATCCAATTTCTTCAAGGGTCGCCTTTCAATGCCAGGAACAACTCCGGCGGCGAGCCAGCTTGATTGGCTCATCTCCAGCACTACAACCATGGTGCTATTCTGTTCGAAGGTGATCAGAGAGCGGCTCAGGTCATCAATTTGGGTCATGGGGGCACCTCCATCGGTTTCGCACAACGACAACGGTGCCAGACCTTTGCGGCCGTCCCCATAGCTTCTGGACCCATGACGGACATCGGCGGAATACCTCCGGGTTTGGACACGGTCGAAAGAAGCAGAGATTGAACGTCAGTTGGCTATTGCCCATGGACACCAAAGCGGCCTTGGACAAATAGTTTCTTCTATTTTGAGAGGGGGCGCGTTTTTACACAGCCAAGAGCCATTTGGGGCATGGTCCCGCTGGCTGAAGTCGCATAGCCTCCGCAGCCACTTGCCGGGTCTTGGATTGCGTGGTCTGTCGGGGCCTCTCATGGAGCCTAATGACAAGATGGACGTCAGAGGATCGCTTCGCGCATCTACCGAAGTCTCCGCACTCGTGCGTGCCATACGTGCGCCACAAGCACCAAACAAATACCGGCTACGAAGGGCCGCTGCCGACGCCAGTCGATGGCAGCTAGCTCGGTCGGGAGAGGTGCACACACACAGCAGTGTCAAGTGGTCACCAGGGGCTATGATTCGGCGGTTCAGCCAAGCATGGACAACCCTAGCTGTGCGACGGCATGTGAGGCGTGCCTTAGTTCTTCTAGTCCTGAACCTGCCCGCGACTTTCGCGGCGGCGTTAGAGGTCGTTCACCCCGCGCCGGAATCGGCCGGGGATACTCGCTTTGAATACTACTGGCAGTTGCTTGCACGCGCGCTAGCGATTACGGAACCGGACTTTGGCCCTTACGCTTTGCGCTCGGCCACATCCGCCATGACCGAACGCCGCGCTCTCGAGGAACTGATGACCGGTTCGGGTAAGATCACCGTGCTGGTGCATGGCAACGTGGCGGACTACGAAAAGCAATTGTTACCGGTCTATTTTCCTCTCGACAAGGGATTGTTGGGCTATCGCGTATTCCTTATCCGGAGCGATACGCAAGCGCGGTTGGAGTCCGTCAAAAGTCTCGCAGATCTACGACAACACAGCATCGGTCAGGGGGTGAATTGGGGAGATGTCACCATTCTGCGGAATGCTGGCCTGACCGTAGTAGAAGGCACGAGCTATGAGGGCCTCTTCGCGATGCTCGCGGCAGGTCGGTTCGAGCTCTTTTCTCGTGGTGTAGTGGAAATCGGAGAGGAACTTGCGCGGCAGAAGTCAGACCATCCCGGGTTGATGATTGAGCACAACTTACTTCTATATTACCCGCTGACGCGCTACTTCTACGTTCGTCGCTCGCCCGAAGGCGAGGCGCTAGCACGGCGAATATCCGCGGGATTGGAGCGCATGTTGGCGAATGGTAGTTTCGACAAAATGTTTCAGACCTTCAAGGCACCATTCGAAGACGAAATCGGTTTCCACAACCGGCTGCTCATCGAGATCGATAACCCCCTGCAGACGCCGGAGACGCCGCGAAACCGTCCTGAACTTTGGTTTGACCCGAGGCGCGACAACTGAGCAACCATTCCCTACGATTGGATCGATGAGTTTGTCAAAAGCCGGTTATCACAGGCGCGTTATGCAGTCGACGCGAGAGTCTCGACTCACGACCCGTATTCTCCTCTGGGTTGTCGCCATCTGTGTATTGATGTTCTCGGCCGTAACCGTCCTGACCGTGCTGCTAGAACGCCAGAGCCTGTACCAGAAGGCGCAACAGGAAGCGCAAACAACGTCGCTCGCAACTTCGCGGCCATTTCGACCAGCCTTTGGAATTTCGACAACATCGCGTTGAAGGCTACGCTGCAAGGACTAACCCAAACTGGCTCCATCGTCCGCGCTGAGGTTCTCAATCGGCAGCAGCAAGTCGCAGCAATGGAAAGGGAGCACAAGGAAGAACCGGAACACGTCTGGGAAGTGCCGATTTTAGACCCGGAAGGGTCCGAGAAGATCGGATCCCTGAAAATCTCAGAATCCTACAAGGACCTACGTGATCTGTTCGGCAGGAACCTTGCTACCGAACTGGTTGCCGAGTTGGTCAAGATCGGCGGATTGGCAGCGTTGCTGTTCATCATCATCTACAGGCTCATTACCCGTCACTTGCGAGCCCTGGCACGGGACGTTTCCGACCTCAAACCGGGAACCTCGACCAGCCCAATTAATCTGCAGCGCAAGAAGGTTCGTCACGATGAGCTTGATACGTTGGTAAGTTCTATCAATCGCTTTCGTAGCGAACGTGCGGAAGCGGAGGATGCCCTGCAACGCGACATATCAAAGCGGGAGCTAGTCGAAGCGGCGTTGCACAAAAGCGAAGCGCGCCTGCGTTTGAGCGAAGAGCGGCTGAAGCTCGCCATTGACGCCGCGGGGCTCGGCATCTGGGATTGGGACGTCGAAGCGGACCGGCTGGTTTGGGACGACTCGATGTACCGGCTGTACGGCGTTCGCGGGCAGGAGTTCGGTGGCGCTTTCGACGCCTGGTCGAAGTGCATTGTGCCGGAAGACGTCGCGCGGGCCAAGGCGGACGTCGAGGCCGCGCTTCGCGACGACCGCGAGTACTTGTCAGACTTCAAGGTGCAGCGTGCCGATGGCGCCATCCGTATTATTCGCGGCATAGCGCAAATCGTCCGAAAGGCAGACGGCAGGCCCGTGCGCATGGTCGGCATCAACCGGGATGTCACGGACCTGATCAACGCGGAGCGCGACCGCGACCGCGCCAACGAAGCCGTACACGCGGCCCAGGCGGAGCTCGCGCAAGTGGCGCGGCTGACCACCATGGGCGAACTTGCGGCCTCGATCGCCCATGAAATCAGCCAACCGCTCGCTGCGGTCGTCTCTTACGGAAATGGGGCGTTGCGATGGTTGGCCCAAGCCCCACCCAATCTCGAGGAGACGAAAGCGGCTCTCAAAGGCATCGTTGAGGCGGGCAATCACGCAGGCGGGGTGTTTGTGCGCATTCGAGAGCTGCTCAAGAATCGCAAGCCGGAATACGTAACGCTCGACGTTAACCAGGCGATTGAGGAGGTTCTGGCCCTGACGGGGAGCGCATTGCGGGGCCGCTCGGTGGAGGTTCAGACGACGATGGCCGCGGATCTTCCGCCTGCGTTAGGCGATCGCGTCCAGCTGCAACAGGTCATCATGAATCTGGCCATGAACGCGGCGGACTCCATGAGCTCCGTGACCGACCGGCCGCGGGTGCTACGGGTCAGATCGAAGGTCAACGACGAAGGCAGCATTCAAGTCACGATCGAGGATTCGGGCACCGGAATCGAAGAAGCGATCCGTCATCGCATCTTCGACCCGCTGTTCACGACCAAGTCCGCGGGCATGGGCATGGGGCTGTCGATCTGTCGAAGTATTATCGAGGCACACGGTGGGCGGCTCTCGGCTTCGCCGAGTACACCGCACGGCACTGAATTCAAGTTCACCATTCCCGGTTCGAATCGCCCCCCGATGCCAGCATAACAGTTGGGGAAACCCAGACGGCGCCTCTGTTAGAAACCTCGGCTGGCGAATAGCAGAGCCGCCTGTGCCTTTTTCCGATCTCGCCGCTACCGGATACCGGGCGGGCCTCGACCGCACCAGCGGCCAAATGGCGCGTTTCACGGTATTTCGAATGAAAAAAGCGCAGAAGAACTTCGGCTCGATGTCGGACAGCCGCACGTCGTCCGCCCAGCAGTCAGCATTGATCTCGATGTGATGGCCGCAGCGGTAATCGCGGCAATAGATCAGGATGTCGCGGACGCCGCCGGCGCGCATCTCGCCGAAGGTGATTTTGACGGGATAGGGCTTGGTCATGGGCAACTGTACTTGGGGACAATGCATCTTGGGACAATTGTGGCCGACGCGATCGCCGGGATTTTATAACGCGGCTGGGTGCCCAGAGGTCCTTCTCAGGGGCACCCGGCAGCTCCTGACGGGACGGCCCCGGTCCGGCGATGACCGGGGCCGTCCTTTGAGAGCCGACTGAGCGCGAAGCCCGGTGAGACGGATTTCCAACATCGAGGTGGCCTGCTTGCCAGAGCGGAACCTTGTTTTTGTCGTCGATGACGACGCCATGATGTTGAAGAGCATAGCGCGACTGCTGCGGCAGTTTGGCTACGGAAGCGTGCTGTTTCCTTCGGCGGAAGCCTTCGCAAATCACAGCGATTTCGACGGGGTGATTTGCGTCCTGCTCGACATCGACTTGGGCGATGTTTCGGGTATCGCGCTGAGGCACCGTCTCAAAGAAGCGAACATTTCTGTACCGATCATCTACATCACCGGGAACGACCGCCCAGCCGTTCGCGCGGCTGCGCATCAATCCGGGTGCCTCGCCTATCTAACCAAGCCATTCTCGGCGATGTCGTTGATGGTGCCGCTGCATAAGGCGGCGACGGGTTGGCGTACCGCTCCGACGTATCCGACGGCTCGCACGGTTCGATGAAGCCGGTGGGGAGCCGCATCTAACCGCCGGTCCCCATGCGCGCCTGCCCGAACTTCGGCCTGACGTCGGCACCGCGCTGGCCACACTTGGTACAGATGAACTTCGGCTCGCCTAAGCTTAAGCGGAGGTCGGGTCCTGCACCTTGGTACAACTATTAACTCAGCTGGAGCGTTGTACAGATCTGCAAGCTGTGGACAGAATTTCGATTGCCGTGGATGCTTTTGGTTTCGAAGGTTCTCTATGCTTGTTTTACTTTTCTCCGGCGCAGTCGCAATCATCATTGCCACCCTTCTGTTTCTCGCCCTGTTCGGTCGTGTCGGGGGCAGCGACTGGAACAAGCAGTAGAGCCCGGCATTGATGCGGTCACGCTGAACGCCGGAGCCGAGAGACGAGGCGACGGGCAGCGTCCGACGAAGGCGCAGCTCGATGTCCGAGAGCCTCAGCCGTTAACTTATCATTCACCATATCTTCCTCATCCTTTCGTGAGAAGAGGCCGTCGCCGGGGCATCGGTGACGACTTTTTTCGTCCGCGCGGTGCGGGCAGCCAATAGCGGTGACTGACGGAGCTTAGAGGCGGAAGTGGCGGAGCCGGAGGACAGTCGGGGGCACATCCACATTGTTGACGACGATCCGTCGTTCGCGACGGCGATGGAGCGTCGTTTGAAGGAGGCCGGTTACGACGTGGCGACCTATGCTTCCGCCCAGCAGCTGCTAGACCGTCTGCCGACCGGCAACGAACCGGGCTGCCTCGTTCTCGACGTGCAGATGCCCGGCTTGGACGGTCCGGCCCTGCAGACGCGGCTGCGCGAACTCGGCTCAACACTGCCGATCATTTTTCTCACCGGCTATGCCGACATTCCGACCGTCGTGCGGACGCTGAAGGCGGGCGCGCACGACTTCCTCAACAAGCCGGTACAAAGCGACGAACTTCTTCGCGCCCTTGAGAAGGCGCTCGCGGATCAGCAAGCATCGCGTGATCAGCAGATTGCCTTGGACAGCATTCGCGCCCGTCTCGCAACGTTGTCGCCGCGCGAGCGGCAGGTCTTTGAACTGGTCATTCGCGGCAAACCCAGCAAGCAGATCGCCCACACGCTGGGAACGGCCGAGCGGACCATTAAGGCCTATCGCCACAATATGATGGAGAAGATGCAGGTTCAGGGCTTAGCCGAGCTTGTTTCGCTGGCAGAGCGGTTCGGCATTTTGAACGACCACAACCGTATCTAACCGCCGCAGTAGCCGCATCGGGAGCGCCACCGCGTCACCATCGCCAGCCGTCGACAGCATCACGGCATCACCATCAGATCGACCACGTCGCCATCGACCACCGCATCGGTCACAGACAAACAGGCAGCGCTCGTTAGCACTTCGTTAACTTATCGGGAGGACCATCACCTCCGTCCCATCTGGGACAGTGGTGCATCGAGACCACGGAACCGTCACCGACCCACCCCCGGTGACGGCTCCGACCACCATCACCACGACAGAGACAGGCGAACGGGCTGCGCGAGCCGATAGAGGATGGCTTCCTCGATCGTGCATTCCCCGATCTTCGACGGCCCGATGTCTCCGAAGTAGAGCCACCATGTATCTATCGCCCATCTTGCGAAAACGTCGTCGGGGTTTGGCAGACCGTCGATGAGGTGATAGTTGGCGCGATGCCAATGCCCGTATTGTTTCAGCTTCCGGTCATGCGGCGGCAGCCGGATTGTGAACCTCGCCATCGGCCCGCTGTCTTGGGGGCGGAACCATCGCTTGCTGACGAGTTGCTCCGGGAAGTGTTGCCGATACATCTCCATTTCAGCATCTGTGGCTTCTAACGTCGGCGTGTCGCACAAATAGACGATGGACGTGTCGCTCCCGACCATGTCGTCGTCAATTCCCGCCGATGCCCGCAGGCCGTCGCGCTTGATCCTCTCGACGTTCTCCACCGAGGTGAAGTGGTACAGGATCATGGCTTGCTCCTTGCCCCGGCATCCAAGTTTGCCACCCGCTGCCTCAGTCGTGTGTTGCGGCAATGCGCTGGCACGGCAGGCATCTGTACACGCGCACCGCTTTGCGAATTCCGATCTCGCGCAATCTTCCGAGCAGCGTCATTTCACGCTCGCATTTCTCGCACGCGAGAGGTCGCTGGTTATCGTCGTGTGATTGCATGGTGGCTGCAATTACCTTTCTGACGCCGCACGTAGCACCGACATTTCGACAGCGCTCCATGGGCCGTCAATTGTCTATAGGGGCACCTCGGAGCCCGACCGACACAATAAGCGGCAGGCGTCAGCGTCGAAGCCGCAGGAAGGTCACGCCGCACTGTACGTCAGGACAATGTGCTTCGGGACAACTGTCCCTGCCTTGGTTCTTGAAGTTGGATGGCTGGGTACCGAGGCTCCCGATCCGGACAGTCAAGGTACACTCCAAGGTCCAACGGCCCCAGTTTGAGAAAACTGGGGCCGTACCCGCGCGGGGCTCCAGTGTCCAAATCGAAAGAACACGTTCACACGCGCTTCCAAGCCGTAGTGATCGCAAAGCCAACTGCCTGACAATAGGGCCGAGGCTTTGCTGGTTCTCGACTATGCGCGGCATATGATGGCGGAGTTCTTGGACGACCCGTCCAGCGTCTCCGATAACGTCCAAAGCGTTTCTGACTTACCAATGAAACCCAGCCTCTAATAGCGAGGACGTCGC
Organism: uncultured Alphaproteobacteria bacterium; assembly: GCA_963819355.1. GTDB lineage: Bacteria > Pseudomonadota > Alphaproteobacteria > Rhizobiales > Xanthobacteraceae > Bradyrhizobium. Next base: position 10,069 of record CAWFVZ010000030.1, read on the forward strand.
GGACGCCCATCTCGCGCATTTCGCCGAAGGTGATCTTCCGTGGGTAGGTCGTCACGGTTTCCGCCACGCAATTCTTCGACGCCCGTTATGCGCCACTTCCGGTCGAGGAGCCGATGCAGGTAGTTGGTTCGCTCTCACGCCGATCTGCGCGTTCGTGCGATCCAGCGTCGGATGCCGCGGCGACGCTTGTGATCTTCCAGACGACGTGGCGGCGGCGGGGGTGGTGGTGGGAACTCGCTGGCCGGCATATGCTCAATCAGCTCGTCGAGCGTAAGTTTTTCAGACGCGGTCGCAGGTGGCTGCTCCACCGCCAAGAGCAACGCCCGGCCTGCGTCCGTGATACGCCACTCGCCCGGCTCACGCGCGATCAGCTTTTGGCCGAAGATATCGAGGTCTGGCGCCCGCTCAGCCAGACGCTTCTTACGGCCGGTCCACTCTGATCCGCTGGTGTAGAACAGAGCCAGGTGCTGCTTGACGACGTCTAGACCGGCTCGGCCATTGGGCTGGCCGGCGAGGATCTTGAGTATCGACATCTGAAAGCTCACGCCCGCCCACCAGTACGCCAACTACTAAAATATCGGACTAAAGTAGCGAGCGCATCCGGCGTGTCCAGCGCCAATTGCTTGAAAGGCGGGGGTGTCACTTCCCATGGCACGAACCGTGCTTTTGGGATGATGGCTGGGGATTTCAGCGTCCCAGATCAGGAATGAGCGTCGCTGGGTTCGAGCCCAGCGGCGTGTCCTTTCCAAACTCTGGCGAACAGCGTCCCGCCGAGTGTGCGATGGTCGCAGCAGTGGATCAGCACATCACGCACGTCGAAATCGCGCATCTCGCCGAAGGTGATTTTGACGGGGTAGGGGGTCATGAAGCACTGTACTTGGGGACAACGCATCATAGGACAATTGCGGCCGACGTGATCGCCGGGATTTTATAGCCAGGCTCGGTGCCCAGAGGTCCCTCTTGGGGCACCCGGCAACTCCTGACGAGGCGGCCCCGGTTGAGCCCCAACGAGACCGGGGCCGTCTTTTTTGAGAGCTGAGCGTGTGCAAATCGCGCTGATGCTCTGATTAATCAGCGCCAGACTTCATACTGATTTCGATGAGACCAAACATCACCGTCACGCGGGCTGACTAATTGCGGAAACCGTCCGAGGCATAGGCATGGTGCAGCTCGTGCGGCGCTGTGTCGGCGACGGTGGGTTCGTTATCAACCCCAATCGGCGCTTATTGAGAGACTGCGATAGTTGCGTCACCCCAGGGGTAGCTTGCAGTGCGGCCTCTAACACCCAAATTGCCCGCCCGGCCGATAGACGACACGTTGGCTCCTCGTTTTGGAGCCGCGACGACGCAAACACTGCGTTCGCAGGTCGCTTCGGGGTGGGTCCAGATTGATATGATAGTTTCGCCGGCGAAGGCGTGCAGCGGGGCGGCGCCTACGTGTGAACATGGCGCGAACGGCTTGCTACCATTTTGCTACCAAATTGGCCGATACGTACTTGTTTCAGTCCACACCAACTGACACGGTCGATGCAAGAACCCCCTATAAAACAAGGCTAGCTTGCATCAACTGATTCTATCAGAGATGACCGGAACAGAATTACAAAACCGCTGCTCTACCGCTGAGCTAAGCCGGCGACGCCTTGAGGAAGCGGGGCAGGGCCGGCTCGCAGCCGGGCTGCCCGCCCGCTCGCGCGCCGCAATATCAGACTTGGGTGGAAAGTGCCAGAACCCGCGATGGGCCGTCGCGGGCATGAATCAGGGGGCCCGGGGGCCGCCTGATCCGTCTCGCTCAACGGAGGTCTGCTTACTGACAGGGATACGCGCCCGTTAATGCTTCGCTAGTGCGCTTCGCGACATTTGAGCGGCAGGCGATCCTTGCACGTTAGGCTTACCGGAATTTGGCGAGGAGGCCTTAACCCTCTCCGCGTCGCGATTGGATAGGTTGTGGCCTGGACAAACGGAATTCCGCCATGCGCGCTCTGGCGCTCGCTGCCTTTACGATCGGACTGCCTGCGACGGCGTTTGCCGGCGGCGGCTTCGATATCGTGGTTCCCGGGCGTCCTGGCGTTCCCATCATCATCAACAATATCGATGCGTCCTACACCGTCGTCGAAGGGGTCTGGGGCCTGGGCAAGAACCTTCAGGTGCAGCCCACGATCTATGGTGGGCGCTACGTCGACGAGCGGCAGCCCTCCGATGTCGGCCACTATTATCCGACGCTCGGACTGCGGCCCGGCTACGGCCGCCTCGAGGTCGAGCCGCCGGCGAACCGCAAGCTGCCGCAGCCGGCGGAAAGCTATTACCGCAGCTGGGGCGCGCAATCCGCGCCGCTGCCGCCGCAGCTCGACATTCCCGCCGATCCGCCGCCGGTGATCCTTGCACCCGAAATCAACGTCAATCCGCGGCACCGTGTTCGGCCGTCGCCGCACGCCGAGGGGCTCGGCAAGCCGCCCAAGCAAGACAAGTAAGAGACGTCAAATCCAACAAACGGAAAAGGACAGGAGAGCGTAATGCGTCAGGTGATTTCAGGATTGGTCGCGGCGGCCGCCGTGATGGTGGTGGGTGCAGCACCGGCGACGGCCTGCGGCTTCGGCGGGTGCTCGCCCTGCGGCGGCTATGTCAGCCCCTGCGCGGCGCCCATCGTGCAGAGCTACAATTACGGTGGCTGCAACACCGGTTGCGGCGGCGGCTATGGCGCCCGCGCCGATGTGAGCTCGCAATATTACTACGTCAACCAGGGCCCGACCTACACTGGCCCGGGTCAGTTCGCGCCGTATCCGACCTATCAGGAGGACGCCGTCGTAAACTATGGCGCCAGCCCCTATGGCTATGGCTATGGCGCCGCCGCCGTCGTAGGCGGCTATCACCGGCCGTACTACCGTCCGTATGGCTATGGCTACGGCGCGCGCGTCGGCTATCTGCCGCGCCCGCATTACGGCTACGGTGGGCGCTATGGCTACGGCGCGCGCTATGGCTACGGTGCGCGCATGGGCTATGGCGGGCGCTTTGGCTACGGCGGGCGCGGGTTGCGCCGCTATTACTGATCGCCTGATCGGCTGAGATAAAAACGCGAAGCGCCCGTTCGCATCACGCGGACTGGCGCTTTGCTTTGGTCGACGCGCGATAGGGCCGTTGCGGGGCCGGCGCCGGCCCGGCAACGGCAAAATATCGAAAACAACCCCATGCAAGGTAGAACGGCCCTTCCGGCGGGGGTCCTCTACCGTTTCATCAGCCCGAGGCGGCTGGCGCCGACATAGAGCGAGAGCACGGCGGCGTTCGAGACGTTGAGGCTCTTGATCTCGCCGGGCATGTCGAGCCGCGCCACGACGCTGCAGGTCTCGCGCGTCAATTGTCGCAGGCCCTTGCCTTCGGCGCCCAGCACCAGCGCGAGCGGCTCGCGCAGCGCGACGTCCGAAAGGTCCTCGCTGCCTTCACTGTCCAGACCAACGGTCTGGAAGCCGCTGTCGTTCAGCTCGTTCAGCGCGCGGGCTAGATTCTGCACGGTCACGATCGGCACCAGTTCCAGCGCGCCGGAGGCGGCCTTGGCCAGCACGCCGGTCGCTTCCGGGCTGTGACGCGCGGTGGTGACGATCGCCTTGACCGCAAACGCCGCGGCGGAGCGCAGGATCGCGCCGACATTGTGGGGATCGGTGATCTGGTCGAGCACCAGCACCATGCCCTCCAGCGCCAAGTCCTCGATGTCGGGCGAGGGCAGGGGATCGGCCTCCGCGAGTAGGCCCTGATGCACGGCGTCGGGCGACAGCAGCCGGTCGATGTCCTGGGGCCGGACGATCTCGGGCGCGATCCGGGTTTCGATGTTCTCGTCCGCCAGGCGCCGGGCGGCGTTCTCGGTCAGCGTCAGCTTGCGGATCTGCCGCGCAGGATTTTGGAGCGCCATGGTGACGGTGTGCCAGCCATAGAGGATGACGGGCCCGTCGGGGGCCGAATCGCGCTCGCGCCAGGCCGGCCGGCCAGCCGATTTTCCCGGCTTGTTGAAGGGCTTAGCCCCGCCGCGGGGCCCCCTCGGGCGTGAATTTTCGATCCTTCATGGGCTCGCTTGTGTCATGGGTCCCGGAATATGGCAATTTGGGTGGCTTGGAGGGCGATTTTAGCTGTTCACCTCGGTTGACTTTACCCCACGGCTTCGCCGATAACCGCGCCCGGTCGCGCCCCAATCCGGGTTGTTGCGGCCTTCACGTTCCATGGCCGTCTTCGGTCCGCCGGCAAGGTCCGGCCCGATTGTGCTGCCGTCGAGCGGGGGAGTGTCCCGAGTGGCAAAGGGAGCTGACTGTAAATCAGCCGCCTCATGGCTTCGCAGGTTCGAGTCCTGCCTCCCCCACCAGCCTTCGTTCGCTTCGCGAGCAACGGCTGGGCAAGCCAACCCAGATGACCGTTGCGCGAAGCTAGCGAAGGCTGCCACGCCGTAGCCCGAAGGGCGCAGGTGGGCTGTCGCCAGCCGCTCACCCCATCATCTCCCGCACCATCGGCACCACCTTCCGCCCATAGAGCTCGATGCTCTTCATCAGCTTCTCGTGCGGCAACGGCCCCGCCGAATATTTCAACTGGAAGCGCGCAATGCCAAGCGCCTTTGCCGTCTTGGCGATCTTGCGCGCGACCGTCTCCGGCGAGCCGACATAGAGCGAGCCGTGCTCGGCCTCGCTGACGAATTCATCGCGGCCCATCGGCGGCCAGCCGCGCTCCTTGCCGATGCGGTCGCGCATGGCCTTGTAGTCGGGCCACAGCTCCTCGCGCGCCTGTTCGTCGGTCTCGGCGACGTAGCCGGGCGAGTGCACGCCGATCGGTTGCGCGGGACGGCCGAACTCCTTGAAGGCGCGGCGATAGAGATCGACATAGGGCGCAAAGCGCTCCGGAACGCCGCCGATGATGGCGAGCATCAGGGGCAGATCGTAATGCGCCGCGCGCACCACTGATTGCGGGCTGCCGCCGACACCGATCCAGGTCTTCAGCGGGCCGTTCTCGACCGGTGGATAGACCAGCTGCTCCTTGAGTGGCGGGCGCAGCCTGCCCTGCCACGTCACCGGCTTCTGCGACAGCAGTGCGGCGAACAGGTCGAGCTTCTCCTCGAACAGCTCCTCATATTTGCGCAGGTCGAAGCCGAACAACGGAAAGGATTCCGTGAACGAGCCGCGGCCGAGGATCACCTCGGCGCGCCCGTTGGAGAGCGCATCGAGCGTCGCAAAGCGCTGGAACACGCGGATCGGATCGTCCGAGCTCAACACCGTTACGGCCGAGCCGAGACGGATGCGCCGGGTGCGCGGCGCGATGGCGGCGAGCACAGTCTCGGGCGAGGAGATCGCGAAATCGGCGCGGTGGTGCTCGCCGAGCCCAATGAAATCGAGGCCGAGCTCGTCGGCCAGCACCGCCTCGTCGACGACGTTGCGGATCACCTGCGCATGCGCAAGCATGGCCCCGGAGGCGTCCCTGGTGACGTCGCCAAAAGTATCCAGTCCGAATTCGAGCGGTGCGGTCATCGATCAGGTCTCTGTGGGGAGGATCGGGGAGATTTAATGGACCGATGCCATGCGACAAGGCGGCGTTCGGAAATGCTCGGTTTCCGTTTGTTCGACCTACCGCCACATCCCCCGCATCCGCGCGCCGATGTCGATCTTCGGGCCCTGCGATGCGGTGCGGGCCGCGCCCGCAGCGGCCTTCGGCCATGCCGTGCGCTCGAACAGGTAGACAAGCTGCTCCGGGATGAAGCGGGTGCGCGAGGCGTAGACGTGGCGGTCGCCCTTGGCTTGCTGGCCGTGGGTGAAGAAGCGCTGCGGCACGACGAGGTGCAGATCGTCCTTGGCGCGGGTCATCGCGACATAGAGCAGGCGGCGCTCCTCCTCGATCTCGGCGCTGGTGCCGGCGCCGAGGTCGGACGGCATGCAGCCGTCAACGACGTTGAGGACGAACACCGACTTCCACTCCTGGCCCTTGGCGGAGTGGATGGTGGAGAGGATCAGATAATCCTCGTCGCGGAGCGGCGGGCCCGATTTGTCGCTGGTCGCATCGGGCGGATCGAGCGTGAGCTCGGTCAAAAACTTCTCGCGCGAGGAATAGCCGCTCGCAATCTGCTCGAGCTGCATCAGATCGGCGCGGCGCGTCTCGGACTCCTCGTGGATGCGATCGAGATGCGGTTCGTACCACAGCCGCACGCGTTCGAGATCGGCCGGCCATTCCGAGTAACGCAAGTTTTCGATGGTGTGGACGAAGTCAGTCCAGTCGGCGCCGGTGCGCGGCGGCACCGGGAGCTGGCCGAGTGCGGCGAGCGGATCGGGGCTCTCCGCCATCTGGTCGAGCACGCGCTGCGCGGTCGCGGGGCCGATGCCCGGCAACAAATGCAGGATACGGAAACCGGCGACGCGGTCGCGCGGGTTCTCAGCGAAGCGCAGCAGCGCCAGCACGTCCTTGACGTGAGACGCGTCGAGGAATTTCAGCCCGCCGAACTTGACGAAGGGGATGTTGCGGCGGGTGAGCTCGATCTCCAGCGGGCCCGAATGCGAGGACGTCCGGAACAGCACCGCCTGGTGCTTGAGCAGCGCGCCTTGCTCGCGGTTGGCCAGCACCTGCTCGACGATGTAGCGGGCCTGATCGGCCTCGTCGTGCACGGTGACGAGCTGCGGCTTCTGCGACGAGGTGCGGTCGGTCCAGAGATTTTTTGTGAAGCGCTCGCGCGCGAGCCCGATGACGCCGTTGGCTGCCGCCAGCACCGGTTGCGTCGAACGGTAATTGCGGTCGAGCGTGATCATCTCCGCCCGCGGCGAAAAATTCTGCGGGAAGTCGAGGATGTTGCGGACGGTGGTGGCGCGGAATGAATAGATCGACTGTGCGTCGTCGCCGACGACGGTGAGCCCGCTTCCGTCGGGCTTGAGCGCCAGCAGGATCGAGGATTGCAGGCGGTTGGTGTCCTGGTATTCGTCGACGAGCACGTGATCGAAGCGGCCGCCGATCTCCTCCGCGATCAGCGCATCGCTCATCATCTGCGACCAGTAGAGCAGGAGGTCGTCGTAATCGAGCACGTGCTGGGCCTGCTTGGCCTCGACGTAAGCCGCGAACAGCCCCTTCAGCTCGGCGGCCCAGCCCGCGCACCAGGGGTAGTGCGCCCCGAACACCTTCTCGATCTCCATCTCGGCATTGACGCAGCGGGAGTAGATCGACAGGCACGTGCCCTTGGCTGGAAAGCGGCTCTCGGTTTTTGACAGGCCGCGCTCGTGCCGGACCAGATTCATCAGGTCGGCGGAATCCTCGCGGTCGTGAATGGTGAAGGCGGGATCGACACCGATGCGCTCGGCATATTCGCGCAAGAGCCGCGCGCCGATGCCGTGGAAGGTGCCGGCCCAGCTCAGCGCGTCGCGCATGATTGCGGCGTTGTTCTCGCCCAGTACTTTTCGGGCGATGCGCTCGACGCGTCCGGCCATTTCGGCCGCGGCGCGGCGGGAAAACGTCATCAGGAGGATGCGGCGCGGATCGGCGCCCGCGACGATCAGATGCGCGACGCGGTGGGCGAGCGTATTGGTCTTGCCGGAGCCCGCGCCGGCAATGACGAGCAGGGGGGCGCCCACGGTCGCGCCATCGGCCACGCCATGTTCGACGGCGCGGCGTTGCTCCGCATTGAGCGTGTCCAGATATGTCGCCACGAATCGCCCCGGTGAAAGGGTGAGAGTCGGCGATCCCGGTACGAATCGCAATGCAGCTGGACGGAACCGAATTTAACACCTAGGGAAAACACGTCCAAGTTCCAGCCCCGAAAAGCGCCCCCGGCATGACCGAGCTCACGCCCGACCAGTTCGAGATGCGGCGGCTGGAATCGCTCAGCAACACCATCTTTGGTGTCGCCATGACGCTATTGGCCTACGACCTGCCCAGGGCCGCGGTGTTCACCAGCGCGCCCGACTGGAACGATCTCGCCCAGGTCTATTCCGGCAAGCTCGCCGGTCTCGCGCTCAGCTTCATCATCGCCGGCGTGTTCTGGATCAGCCATCACCGGCGGCTCGTGCGCCAGCCGGTCGGCAGCCGCGGTGCGGTGATGCTCAATCTGTTCTTCCTGCTCTCGATCGTGCTGCTGCCGGTGACCAACGGCCTCTACACCAATTACGCCATGAGCAGCGCGGTCTCCGTGCTCTACGGCCTGCATCTGACCGTGATCGCCACCCTTAATGCCTGGCTGTGGTGGACAATCGTGGGAGGCTGGCGCCACGAGATCATGGCGTCGCTGTTTCCGCTGCTGGTGTTCATCCCGGGCACGATCGTTGCGGCGTTCGCGCCGCATATCGCGCCCTTCGTGTGGTTCATCGCCTTCGGTGGGCTGCTGATCCAGCGCTTCCATGCGGCGCCGACCGGGGCGGACGCGCAGGGCCCGCGGTCATCCATCTGACGGCGTCGCGCCGAACCCGTCGGCCGGCACGTAAAGCTTGACCGGGCGGATTTCGTAGACCGCGCTCGGATTGACCTGGCGCAGCAACCGCGCCGCCGCGATCGCTTCATCGTCAGTGTCGTAGTTTACGAGGTGGAAGCCGAGAAGCTGCTCCTTGGTCTCGGCAAATGGGCCGTCCAGCACGATGCCGGCGCCGGGGCCACGCAAGGTGCGGGCTGTTCGGGTCTCGTCCAGACGGGCGGCTGGGCCAAGATGTCCGCTTGCCCTCAAGGGCGCCTGAACCTCGATGACTTTGGCGACGACCGCGGCGTCCTCCGTCGGCGTCCACGACAAAATCTCGTCTTCCACATGGTAGGCCAGGATGGCGTAAAGCATCATCACCTCGCTTGTTTTGGGCGCGCAGCACCAAGGACGTATGATCGCCGCCGATACCGACAATCCCGGAGACCAAAATATTGCGTCGCGGTGCGAGCGACGAAACTGTCCTGAAACCCGATTGGCGTCTGGCGGGGTGAACGCCATCCAGAGAAGAGGCGACTGATGGCCACAAGAACAGTTGAGGTTCATCGGAGGCGGCAATGTCGGGTCAGACCATCAAGATCATCTGCGACGCGCGGCGGGCAGGGAAGTCGGAGCCTGCCGATCTGCACGACCAGGCAGGCCATCACCGCTATTATGGCAGCTCCGTCGAGAACGGCGGCGAGCGCATCGTCGAGAGCCGTCGCGGAAAACGTCCGTCGGCGCTCAGCGTCTTCGGCTCCTGAGCCTCGCTGAACCAGACGGCGCGACAATGAGCGTCCTGCAAATTGCGATCGCCACGCTTCCGTTCCTGCTCTCGCTCGTGAGCCGGACCAGCAACGCGATCGCGCCCTGCCTGCTCACGAGCATCCTCACCGTGCTCTTGGGCGGCGAGCCTCACCGGGCCGCCATGGCCTGGTGCCTCGGCGTGCTGATCGCCGCCGTGGCGGTGCGCGAGCGGCTGCGCGCGATCTGAGCCGGGCGGGCTCACCCTCATCCAAGACAGATTCTCAAAAGAAAAGGCGCGGCGGGAGAACCCCGTCGCGCCCCGATTTCTTGCTCGCTGGTCCAGGGCCGAGAGCGCCCCGATGCCAGGCTCTTAGTCAAAGCCTAGCGGGCGATCCCAGCGAGGTGACAGCGCTTGGTAAGAGACACTGGATCACCTCCTTTCGTTGGTTTCGGAAGACCTCAATATAGTCCGCAAGGCCGCCGCTGTTAAGGGGCGGCTGCTTGGGGCGGAACCAAGCCTGTTGAAGGGCCGGAAACCCGCCGGAAAGCCACTTCTAGGGCAGTTGAGACTGCCGCCCGGCCGTGTTAGGGAGCCCCTGACGCGGGTGTAGCTCAATGGTAGAGCAGCAGCCTTCCAAGCTGAATACGAGGGTTCGATTCCCTTCACCCGCTCCAATGCTTTCAGGGGCTTAGATAAAGTCGGACTTCTCATTCCGACAAAGTGAGCTAAGTCATTCCGACAAACTTTCGCGGTCTGTTCGCAACATTGAGCGCGGTCGACGCCTCGCTCAATCTGGGCGGGTGTCCGAAATCACCCGTGGGCTTGCTGTCGAACGGCGTGCTATCCAGGCCGCCGAGAAACCGGAACTGTCGATCGAACACCACTTCCTGCTGCTAAGGGATAAGCACTTCGAAGGCGAAACCGAGCAAAAGCCCGGCGAATTTTCTCCTTGCAGGAAGCGGCCGGGCACGATCACGACCTGTTTGCCCGGGATCAGACCCGCGACGCGAAGTGTGAAGCCGCATCATGTGGTGGCCTGCATGGTCTCCCCGTGGTTTCTGCATGAGGTGGAAGCGGAGCTTGATCGGCGTCCGACCGCCGCCATCCACGCGGTCCATGGAACAGATGATGCGGCTCTCCGCAATCTGATGTTGTTGCTGGTGCAGGAGGCGGAGGCCGGAGGAGTGAGCGGGAAGGTCTATGCCGAGTCGCTCTCTGTCGCGCTTGCGACGCGACTGTTGTTTGTTGGCCGGTCGCTCCAGCAGCGCTGCGGCGCAAAGGTGTCCACGCTGCCCCGGCCAATACTTCGGCGCGTCATCGATCGCATGGAGGCTGGGCTCGGCTCTGACCTGACCCTTGCGGCGCTGGCAACCGAGAGCGGCTACAGCAGGGCCCATTTCGCACGCATGTTCAAGGCCGCTACCGGCCGGACCCCGCATCGTTATTTGCTGGATTTGCGTCTCAGAAAGGCGCGATGCTGGCGGATCCCGCGCTGCCATTGACGGAAATTGCATTGGTATGCGGCTTCTCAAGCCACTCACATCTTTCAACGGCATTCCGGTCACGCTTCGGCGTGGCTCCGAGCGCGCTTCGACGCGCTTACTGAAAACGGACGCGCCAAGCTCGACTTGCTGCAGGCTCGGCTAATCGGCGCCACATGACCAGTGCTGCACCAAAATTGCGTCAGAGCCAAATTTGAACACCGATTGACAGTCCAAGCTCACTTCTCGGCGCGACGACATCGAGACCAAGGCCACGCAACGCCTTACAGATGAAAGCTCTTCCTTGGATCTCGTGCCTCATCAATGGATGGTCGCGCACACCGCCATTCTTCATGCGGATCGTCGGGCCGTCACGCGCGATCATTGCGGCGCACTATTCAAGGTGAAAATACGCCAAGGCGCCGAGCAATCCGGCGCCCTCCGGCGTCGGCAACTCGTTCGTGCGAGTCCGAAATTCACAGAAGAGATTCAACACGCGGCTTGGCATTGGCCAATTGAGGGCGCGGTAGCAGCCGAGCTCGGCGGAAGCGTAGTTGTGAGGATGGCGGCGACTTCTGCGGGAACGGATCGGCCGCCGCTGAGGCTCCAGTGCGGACGGGCCGCCTGATACTGAAGAAGAAGGAATTGGCCCTTGCGAGCCGCAGCGATGCCAGGGTCCGCGAGTGCATTGTGGATGGCTTTTTGTGTCAGCACCTCTGCCTGACCATCAAACATGCTTCGCTTAGGCTTTGACCTACATCAAGCGCAGTAGACCCAGCGCTATCATGGTTGACGTGCTTCGAGGCGCGGCGGTCCTGGTCGACCGCGGGCGCGCAACGGCGACCAATCGTATACCGCTGGGAGACGCACCATGAAAGCAAGCGCAGCTCTACGGAAGGAAGTCGATAGTGGCGATTGTTGGAACGGCTTTCGGCCGGGCGATTGGAAAACGTCCATCAACGTTCGGGATTTCATCGTCCGGAACGTCAAGCCTTACCCAGGGAACGAGGACTTTCTGGCGGGGCCATCGCAGCGCACAAAAGCGGTCTGGGCAAAACTGGAGCCGTACTTCGCCGACGAGCGAAAGAAGGGAGTGCTCGCGGTTGACGTTCAGACCCCGTCGACGTTGCTCGCCCACAAGGCCGGCTATATCGATCGTGAAAATGAAATCATTGTAGGCCTTCAGACGGACCAGCCGTTCAAGCGGGCGATTTTCCCCTTCGGCGGATTGCGGATGGTCGAGGCAGGCATCAAAGCCGCGGGATTCGAACCCGATCCGCTCGTGCACGAAGCTTTCACGAAATATCGCAAATCCCACAATGACGGCGTGTTCGATGCCTATACGCCCGAGATCATGATTTGCCGAAGGTCCGGGATCATCACCGGCTTGCCGGATGCTTACGGGCGCGGGCGTATCATTGGTGATTACCGGCGGGTGGCTCTTTACGGGGTCGATCGGCTGCTTGAATTCAAGCGTGAGGAACGGGCGCAGATCGACGACATGTGGCCGACCGACGAAATCATCCGGCTGCGCGAGGAACTGTCCGAACAAATGCGTGCTCTCGGGGACCTGGCCTCGATGGCAAAACTCTATGATCACGACATATCGAAGCCAGCATCGAATGCGCAGGAAGCGTTCCAGTGGACTTATTTCGCCTATCTGGGCGCAATCAAGGAAGCCAACGGTGCGGCGATGTCGATCGGACGCATCTCGACCTTCCTGGACATTTACATCGAGCGCGACCTCAAGGCCGGCATTCTCGACGAGGCGCGGGCGCAAGAGCTTTGGGACCAGCTGGTGCAGAAGCTCCGCATCGTCCGGTTCCTCCGCACACCGGACTATGATGCACTGTTCAGCGGCGATCCCTATTGGGCAACCGAATGCGTCGGCGGAATGGACCTGGATGGACGCTCTCTGGTGACCAAGAGCAGCTATCGGATGCTGCACACGCTTTACAATCTGGGGCCGGCGCCCGAGCCGAATATCACGGTGCTCTGGTCGAACCACATGCCGAGCGCCTTCAAGCGCTACTGCGTCAGGGTCAGCAAAGACACATCCTCGTTGCAATACGAGAACGACGATCTGATGCGGCCGTTCTGGGGTGATGATTACGGCATCGCCTGCTGCGTCTCGGCCATGCGGCTCGGCAAGCAGATGCAGTTCTTCGGTGCCCGGGTCAACCTCGCAAAGGCGCTGCTCTATGCGATCAATGGCGGCCGCGACGAGGTGTCGGGCGATCAGATCGCTCCCCCGACATTGCCGGTGTCCGGGGATTTCCTCGACTACGACGACGTCATGGCCAAGTTCGATTCCACGATGGAGTGGCTGGCCCGCACCTACGTCCACGCGATGAATTGTATCCACTTTATGCACGACAAGTACTTCTACGAGCGCCTGGAAATGGCGCTTCACGATCGCGATGTTCTGAGAACGATGGCGTTCGGGATCGCCGGCCTTTCGGTGGTCGCCGATAGTATGAGCGCGATCAAGTACGGAAAGATGCGTGTCACGCGCGACCCGACCGGATTGATCGTCGACTTTCAAAACGAAGGGAACAAATCCACGCCGCAATTCGGCAACAACGATGATCGCGTCGACCAGATCGCGTCTGACATCGTCACCAGCTTCATGGAGAAGATCCGCAAGCACCCGACTTATCGAAACGCGACACACACACAGAGCGTGCTCACGATTACCTCCAATGTCGTGTACGGTAAGGCCACTGGAAACACCCCCGACGGACGCCGAAAGGGCGAGCCGTTCGGGCCGGGCGCGAATCCGATGCACGGCCGGGATAGCCACGGCTGGCTTGCGTCGTGCCTTTCCGTCGCAAAGCTTCCCTACAAGGACGCACAAGACGGCATCAGCTACACGGTATCGATCGCGCCGCAGAAGGCGCACCTGAGCGAAAACCAGCTCCTGGACGAAGCAGTGAAGGCCTTCGATGTCTATTTCGAGCGGGGCGGGTTCCACATGAACCTGAACGTGATCGACCGCGAAACGCTCGAGGACGCGATAAAGAATCCGGACAAGTACCCCCAACTCACGATCCGCGTGTCGGGCTATGCCGTGAACTTCGTCCGTCTGACGCCGGAACAGCAGAGAGATGTGATCAGCCGTACTTTCCACGGCCAAATCTAGCTGGTGCTGAGATGTCGACAGTGCAGCCGCTCGAACCCGGAAGTCGTCACGACCTCCGGGTCGGAATTTCACCCGACGCCCCGGATGAAGACAACATCAAGGACGAAGAGGGGGCGTTCGGCTATTGCCATTCCTACGAGACCTCGTCCCGTTATGACGGGCCGGGGTTGCGGATCGTCCTGTTCGTCTCCGGTTGCCTGCTACGTTGCACGTACTGCCACAATCCGGATACCTGGCACCTCAAGGACGGCACCTACGTATCGGTCGATCACGTGCTGCGCCGGCTCGGCGACTTCGCGCCCACGATCCGCAGCTTGGGCGGAGGCCTGACGATCTCGGGCGGAGAGCCCATGGTGCAACTCGCATTCACCCGGAAAATATTCGCCGGCGCAAAGGAAATGGGGCTGCACACTGCTATCCAGACATCGGGATTTCTGGGCGATCGTGCCGACGATTCCTACTTGTCGGTGATCGACCACGTCCTATTGGATATCAAGAGCTCGGATCCGGCGACTTATCGGCGTGTGACGGGCCGGGATCTGGCGCCCACCCTGCGCTTCGCGGAACGCCTTGCTTCGGTATCAAAGCCGGTCTGGGTCCGCTTCACGCTCGTTCCCGGCGCTACCGACGATCCCGCCAATGTCGACGGCATTGCCCGCTTTGTCGCGCCCATGACGAACGTGGAGTGGGTCGAGGTGCAGCCGTTCCATCAGATGGGTGCCTTCAAGTGGACGGCGATGGGCCTCGACTACAAGCATACCGACACCCAGCCACCGAGCCGGGAACTGGTCAGCCGGGTTATTGGACAATTCCAGGCCGCGGGCTGTCGCGCACGCTAGTGACGCGCATTCGATCCGGGAGATATGACATGTTGGACCTTGCTCGCGGGATCATCGAAAGCCAGCCGATTCTGACTGCCTTCCTGGCGATCGGATTGGGCTACCTTGTGGGCCAGATCAGCATCTTCGGTTTCTCGCTTGGCGTCGGCGCGGTTCTCTTTGTTGGCCTCGCTATTGGCGCGTTCGCACCGAAAGCTCAGATTATCGGGCCGATCGGCCTGACGGGTCTGATCATGTTTCTGTACGGGATCGGCATCCTCTACGGCCGCCAATTCTTCGAGGGGATGGTCGGCGCGGGGCAGAAGTACAACCTTTTGGCGCTGGTTGCCTGCCTCGCAGGCTTGGTGGTCGCACTTGGCCTGGGCCACATCTTCGGCATCAAGATCGGACATACGCTCGGCCTCTATGCCGGGTCGATGACGAGCACCGCATCCCTCCAGGCCGCGCTCGACGTTGTCAAGAATAAGGACCCCTCGATCGGCTACTCCATCGCTTATCCTTTTGGCGTCATTGGCCCCATCCTCTGCATTTACTTCATGACGCAGATCGTGAAGCCCAAATTCCCCGCCAAGACACAGCGCTTCCATATGGGAGAGATTTCGCTCGGCGAGGCATTTGCCGGTCGACGTCTCGGCGAACTTGTATCGAACGTGCCGAGTGGCCTCCAGGTAACCATGCTTCGGAAGGACGGGCGCAATTTGGTTCCGGACGACGATACGATTCTGGCCGCGGGGGACGCGATCCTGGTGGTAGCTGAAGACAATGAGGCGATCGCATCCGCCGCGGGTCAGTTCGGAAAACTTGAGCCAGGCAGGCTGGCCAGCGACCGTGCAGACCTTGACTACATCCGGGTCTTCGTCGGGAAAGCCAGCGCGGTCGGTATTCCGCTGGCTCGCCTTCCAATGCCTGCCGGGTATCCAACTCATCTGCTGCACGTTCGGCGATATGACACCGACCTGGTCGCGGCCCCGGACCTGATGCTGGAGTTTGGCGACCGGGTCGGAGTGCTGACGCCTCCCGACCGGAAAGAAGAGATCCGCCGGCACTTCGGCGATACGGTCAAGGCCGCTGCCGAATTCAGCTACGTCTCACTCGGGATTGGCATGGTTCTGGGCGTTCTTCTTGGCCTCATTCCGATCCCCATTCCCGGCGTGGGCACCGTGACGCTCGGCATCGGCGGCGGACCGCTTATCGTCGCTCTGATCCTCGGCAGACTGCGCCGTACCGGGCCGATGCTCTGGACGATGCCGTTGCCGGCCAACATCGTGCTGCGAAACTTCGGTCTTGCGATGTTTCTCGCAACCGTCGGCGTTAACGCCGGACAGCCTTTCGTCCGGACCGTTGCGGAGTCCGGACCGACGATGCTGTTCATCGGTGTCGCGGTCCTGTTGACGACCGTGTTCATCGTCCTGCTCGTCGGTCATTATCTGATGAAAATCCCATACGACGATCTCGTCGGCGTCGCGTCCGGAGCAACGGGAAATCCAGCCATTCTCGTCTACTCGACTAAGATGGCTCCGACCGAGCGGCCGGATATCGGGTATGCCATGATCTTTCCTTCGATGACGCTGGTAAAGGTCATTGCCGCGCAGATCGTCGGTCTGCTGACGATCGGCGGCACCGGTTAGCGCTTCAGCCTTTCGGGGAGTTTGAAGCTTTCAAGACCTTCCTGGGCGACCGTCCATTAATAGCTGGAGCCTGTGCTGAAGGAGATGCGGGATGGACGACCGACCAAGTGTACCGCAGCCACCCATCTTCAATTTGAATGCCTATAGCCCGGCCGAGATCAAAGAGGCAGTTGAAAAAGTCGGGGTCAAGAAGACAAGATTGCCGCTTCTGGCCTCCTTTATGCTGGCTATGGTTGCGGGAGGCAGCGTCGCGCTCGGCGCGCTTTTCTATACTATTGTTGCCAGCGATGAAGGGATGAGCTTTGCCGCGGTCCGCCTTCTCGGCGGGTTGACGTTCTCGCTCGGACTGGTGCTTGTAATCGTAGGCGGGGCCGAGCTTTTTACAGGCAACAACCTGATTGTCATGGCGTGGGCGAGCGGAAAAGTTTCCACGAGAGAGATGTTGCGCAATTGGGTCGTCGTCTATTTCGGCAATTTGGTCGGCTCACTTGCACTGGTGTTCCTGGTTTTCTTTTCACATCACCTCGACATGAACGGCGGTCGAGTCGGATTGTCGATATTGAATACGGCTGTCGCAAAGATCCAGCCGGATGTTGTGACACTATTTTTCAAGGGCATTCTATGTAACGTGCTCGTCTGTCTGGCGGTCTGGCTTGCATATGCTGGCCGTACGGTCACTGACAAAATTCTCGCCCTCATATTGCCAGTCTCCGCCTTCATAGCGGCTGGCTTCGAGCACTGCGTTGCCAACATGTATTTTCTGCCCTTGGCCTGGGTGCTGGTCCAGACGGGCCATGTCCCTGCTGATTTCGACGCCTCAGTTATTACGAGTTCCGGGATTGTCCACAATCTCGTTCCGGTCACACTCGGCAATATCGTAGGCGGAGCTGGCTTGGTCGGCGCTGTGTACTGGGCAATCTACCGGGCGGCATTTGGTCCGGCGTATCCGGGCGGGAAGTAAGAGGTTCAAGCGAGTTGGGCCAGCCGGACCGGAAAGGTATGACTCAGAGACGATGTCCGGGTGCTTGCTCCCAGCTCAGCCTGTTTTCCTATTTTCCAAGTCGCGCAGGTGGGTGGTCGCATCTTCTGCGCGCTCGTAGATGTGCGGAGCCACCGCACGCTGCTTCAGGGCATCGCCCAGCTTGGCGCGAAGAAAACTACTCGTCGTGTAGCGGGTGACACCGGAGTAGAAACGATCGACCAGATCGCGAACCATGGTCGAGTATTCATCGATGACGTCGGGAAATATCTCGAAGTTGTCGTAATTGACAATGGCGTAGACCTTCCGACCCAGGGGAGCCAACTCGTCGGCGACGATCTGGCGAATCTTTTCCACGTCTTCGTGACTGTGAACACGATGGCCTTCGAGATTGACGAAGAACCTGTTCTCGCCGGGGTGATAGGTGAACCGTCGCTCGATCGGCATTCGCAGCAGCTGGTCGCGCAAACCCATTGGACCGCTCGCGAAAATACGCTGATCCATCATGACGGGATTGCGGATGATTGGGCGAAACTCCATCCGGCCGACGATATCGCGCTCGATGTCGATACCGGGCGCGATTTCGACCAGCTCAAGCCCATCCGGCATCAATTTGAACACACAGCGCTCCGTCACGTAAAGCACGGGTTGCCCGCGTTGTACCGAGTACGGGCCGGAAAACGAGCGATGTTCAACTTCGCTGACGAACTTCACCACACTACCATCCCTGACCACGCGCAGGCGTCCGTTTTCGACCGCCACGCGGAGGCCGCCGGCCGTGAATGTGCCGACGAACACCAGTTTCTTGGCATTCTGACTGATATTGATAAAGCCGCCTGCGCCTGCCAGGCGCGGACCGAATTTGCTCACGTTCAGATTGCCTTCGCGGTCGGCCTGCGCCAGCCCGAGAAAGGCTGCGTCGAGCCCACCACCGTCATAAAAGTCGAACTGATAGGGTTGATCGATCACCGCCTGTGCGTTGACCGCCGCGCCAAAATTGAGTCCTCCCGCCGGCACACCGCCAATCACGCCAGGTTCAGCCGTGAGCGTGAGCAAATCAGCAATTCTTTCCTCGTTGGCGACATTGGCAATACCCTCGGGCATGCCAATTCCGAGATTGACGACGCTGTTTGCATCGAGTTCGAGCGCCGCACGACGCGCGATGATCTTTCGCTCGCTCAATTCCATTGAGGTCACCGATCCCCCGGGCGCGCGAATTTCACCGCTGAATGCCGGATCGTACTGAACTGAAAAGGTCTGCCAGTGATTTTCCGGCTTTGCCAACACCACGCAATCGACGAAGATTCCCGGAATTTTGACTTGCCTCGGGTTGAGCGAACCGCGCTCGGCGATGCGCTCCACCTGTGCAATGATGATTCCGTCGGAATTGCGTACCGCCATGGCGATGGCCAGCGCTTCCAGAGTGAGCGCCTCCTTTTCCATGGTAATGTTTCCGTCGGGATCGGCCGTCGTGCCGCGGATAATTCCGACATCGATCGGGAACGCACGGTAAAAAAGAAACTCCTCGCCCTCGATTTCGATCCGGCGGACCAGATCGTCCTTGGTGCATTCATTGATCTTGCCCCCGCCATGGCGGGGATCGACAAAAGTGCCAAGCCCCACGCGTGTGAGATGACCGGGGCGCTTTGCCGCGATGTCTCGAAACAGGTGCGAAATCACGCCCTGCGGAAGATTGTACGCCTCGATCTGATTGGCAATCGCCAGTTTCTGCAGTTTCGGCACCAGCCCCCAATGCCCGCCGATCACGCGGCGCACCAGACCTTCGTGGCCAAGGTGATTGAGCCCGCGGTCGTTGCCGTCGCCCTGTCCTCCGGCGTAGACCAGCGTGAGATTGCGCGGTTTGTCGGTCGCAGGGGCTGGCTGGTCACCTTTCGCGAGATACAGCGTCTCTATTGCGAGAGCGACTTCTTCGGCGAAGCCGATACCGACAAAGCCGCCTGTTGCAACAGTGTCCCCGTCTCGTATCAGGCTGGCTGCTTCCTCGGCGCTGACGATCTTTCCGCTATCCAGTGCCTTGACCGGCGCCAGCGTTAGACGAATCGCATCGGCTGACATGGATCCTCCACAGGCTTTTGCCTCTTCGATTGCTGATGTCCATTGGCGTGCGACAGGACCGTCAGTCTTGGTGTCAGTAGATTCCGGTCAAATAATAGAACGCGATGACGACGAACACCGCCGCAGTTTTCGTCAACGTAATCACGAACACGTCTTTATAGGCTTGCTTGTGGGTGAGGCCTGTAACAGCAAGCAGCGTGATCACGGCTCCATTGTGAGGCAATGTGTCCATGCCACCGCTCGCCATCGCTGCGACACGATGAAAGACTTCAAGCGGGATGTCTGCTGCTTTTGCCGCTGCAATGAATTCATCGGACATCGCGGCAAGAGCAATGCTCATGCCGCCGGAGGCCGAGCCGGTGATCCCGGCGAGAACCGTGACGGTGACGGCTTCATTGACCAGCGGATTAGGGATCGCCCTGAGCGCAGCGGATACCGCCTCAAAGCCCGGCAACAGCGCAATCACCCCACCGAACCCATACTCGGACGCTGTATTGAGCGACGCAAGCAAAGCCCCGGCGACCGCCGCCTTGCTGCCATCCGCGAATTCTCGCAAGCACGGGGCGCCAGGCAAAGATGAACACCGTCAATATGCCAAGGAGCAGCGCGCCCTCGACTGCCCATATGGCTGCAACGGGACCAATCTGCGTAACAATCGCATGGCCGCCGAGCGTGACCTCGTGCTTCGCGCCGTAAGCCCGAGGCACCAGATACGTGAACAGCAAGTTCATGACGCCCACCACGACCAGCGGCGCGATGGCGATCCACGGGTTGGGCAATTCCTGCTCTTCGAATGGCTCCGGCTCGTTGAGAAGTTCCGTGCCGTAACCTTCCCCGCGCTTCTGCGCTGCCCGTCGGCGGTTCTCGATATAGGCGAGGCCTGCGCTGAAAACGAAAGCGCTGCCGATGAGCCCCAGTACCGGAGCAGCCCACGTCGTCGTATTGAAGAACGTCGTCGGAATGATGTTCTGAATTTGCGGCGTTCCCGGCAGGGCATCCATCGTGAAGCTGAACGCGCCGAGCGCGATCGTGCAGGGGATAAGCCGCTTTGGAATATCGCCCTGCCGGAACATCTCGGCCGCGAACGGATAAACCGCAAACACCACGACGAACAATGATACGCCGCCATAGGTCAGGATTGCGCAGACGACGACAATGGATAATACAGCGCGCTCCCGGCCCAGCACGCCGATGACAGCGGCGACGATTGATTTGGAAAAACCCGAAAGCTCAATGACCTTGCCGAAGACGGCGCCCAGCATGAAAACGGGAAAGTAGTTCTTCACAAAGCCAACCATCTTCTCCATGAAGACGCTGGAAAATAGTGGTGGAACAAGCGAGGGGTCGGTCAGCAACACCGCGCCGAGGGCTGCGATCGGAGCGAACAGGATGACGCTGTAACCGCGATAGGCGATAAACATCAGAAAGATCAGGGCGCCCAACACGATCAAGAAACTCATGGCCACATTCCCATTTTCAATGGCAAGCAGATAGCTTCAGGCATGCTCAAGCCGTCGACACGAGCATGGTCAGGCGTTCGCGCTCCAGTTCGCTAATGACCTTGGCGTGGTGTGCGACCGCCTCGGCCAACAGGTCCCGGATCGAGATAACGGTTATCGGGGTATCGTTATCGGCCACCAGCAGGTGACGAATGCGGTGCAGGTGCATCAGCTTCAGGCAGTCTGCGAACGTCCTTGCAACATCAACTTTGATGACATTTCGGACCATGATGTCCGCTACCGGCGTAAGTTCCGGAGACTTCCCGGCAAGCACGAGCCGCCGCACGCAATCGCGTTCGGAAAGGACGCCTGCGATAGCTCCATGCTCCGCAACCACGACAAGCCCTATGTTGTTTTCGGCCATGAGACGCATCGCCGTGAGCGCGCTATCCTTGGGGGCGACGGTCCACAGGGGTCTCGGCTTTGCGGCAATGATCTGCTTTAAAGGGCGATAAGCCAGAATGTCTTCCGGACGTCTGAGCGGATGATCCATGCTGCGTCACTTTCCGGTTACGAACTGGATTTGAGTGAGCAAACAATGTCTGTCTGTATGGGTGTCGTATGCACCGCAGCATTGAGCTTGGAGCCATTGCTCCCGGCTTCTGGGTGGAAACGTTGCATCAGCTTGTCGAGCAACATGCTGGAGGCGGCGCGGACCTTTGTTGACCTATGTCAAACGATGCAGAGCGCGCACTGCAAAATCGCGTCTTAGGCGATCGCGGTGCTTCGGCGCCAAACATCAGGGTCCGCCGCTATCACCAAGGCGCCCAACTCAGAGAACCGTTCGTTGGAGGTTCACATGGATAGCTCGTCATCATCGGCATATTTTGAGAGCCTGATGCACGCCGGCCAGCAATCGATGAAGCAATTTGACGATGCGCTCACCAACGCGATGGGCGTTGAAGGCGAGCTTGCCACGCGAGATGATTCATCGCCGTTTGCCATGGCCGCAAACCTGCAGCGCCAGTTCTGGTCGCCGATTGTGGAGTTCTGGAAAGGCGCTCTCGGCAACGTATCCGCCGCGGGCGCCCGGCCGCCGCGCCGTGACAGGCGCTTCCAGGACGATGCCTGGAGCGAGTCGCCTTACTACCAACTTCTCAAGAAATCCTACTTGATGACCTCAACGCAGTTGGCCGAGCTCGTCGAGCAAGCTCAGGTCGACGAGAAATCAAAGCTTCAGCTTCGCTTCTACGCGCGTCAATTCATTGATGCGATGAGCCCGTCGAATTTCCCCGCGACCAACCCGGAAGTCATTCGAACGGCGATCCGGACGCGTTCAGCGAGCCTGACGACCGGGATGCAGAACCTGATCGAAGATCTCCAGAAAGGGCGGATCACCCGGGTCGACGAATCCGCGTTTGAGGTGGGGCGCGATCTGGCAATAACACCCGGATCGATTGTCTTCGAGAACGAGCTGATTCAGCTCATCCAATACGCGCCGCAGACGGCGGAGGTAGAGAAAACGCCGCTCCTGATGGTGCCGCCTTGCATCAACAAGTACTATTTGCTCGATCTCGGCACGGGAAACTCGTTTGTCGAGTATGCGGTCTCTCAGGGGCATCAGGTGTTCCTGATTTCCTGGCGCAGCGCCTTTCCCGGGATCCAACATCTGACCTGGGACGACTACCTGAACCTCGGGGTGCTCAAGAGCGTTGAGGTTGTGCGCGACATTGCCAAGGTCGATCGGGTGCACGCGCTGGGCTTTTGCGTCGGGGGCACCATTTTGAGCTGCGCCGCGGGGGTTCTCGCCGCACGCGGAGAAGACAGGTTCGCGACGATAACCCTCCTGACCACGATGGTCGATTTCGCAGATACCGGGGAAATTGGTCTTTTGATCGACCGGAATTCCCTGGCCCTGCGCGAAGCGACAATAGGAAAGGGCGGTATTCTGCCTGGTAAGGAACTGGCCTTTATCTTCGGCACCTTGCGTGCCACCGATCTGATCTGGCGCTATGTGGTCGATAGTTATCTTAAAGGAGCGACCCCCGAGGCTTTCAACCTCCTTTACTGGGATTCGGACAGCGTCAGCCTGCCGGGGCCCATGTACTGCTGGTACGCGCGGAACACCTATGTTGAGAACAAGATCAAGGATCCCGGCGCCACCACACAATGTGGCGAACGGATTGACCTCTCGAAGGTGAAGGTACCAATGTTTCTATTGGCCTCTCGCGAGGACCATATCGTCCCTTGGCAGAGCGCGTATCGCTCGAAGGACCTCATGGGAAGAGACACGCGCTTTATACTCGCCGCCAGTGGTCACGTTGCTGGTGTGATCAATCCTCCGGCCCGCAACAGGCGTAGTCATTGGGTCAATGACAATCTGAATTGCGACGCGAAGAATTGGCTGGAAAGCGCCGAGGAGAAGCCGGGCAGCTGGTGGCCGGACTGGGATGGCTGGATGAAGGCCCATTCCAGCGGCACCGTTCAGGCTCCGAAGGAATTGGGCAGCGCTACTTTCCCTGTGATCGAGGCAGCGCCCGGCCGGTACGTCAGGCAGAAATCGAACTAGCCAGCTGTGTGGAGGTGTTCGGTACAACGCGGCGCATTTGGCGTTGCGACAGCATAGCTCTAGCTGGGGTGACGCTACGAGTTTCGCGCCGACGAGCCGAACCAAATGGACGACGGTGCGGATATGTTTGTAATGTTCAGCAGGTTGATCGCGCGACAGGCCATCTGATCGACGAGATCGTCAAGCGATTGTGGCTTCAGGTAGAAGGCCGGCAGCGGCGGCGCGATGATGGCGCCGGCTTCGGTGGCCTGCAGCATTGCACGCAGATGACCGAGATGCAGCGGACTCTCGCGCACCATCAGGATCAGCCGTCGCCGCTCCTTGAGTTGCACGTCGGCGGCGCGTACCAGCAGATTGTCGAGTTGTCCCCAGGCGATGGCGGACAGTGTCCGGATCGAGCACGGCGCAACGATCATGCCGGCGACCGGAAACGAGCCGCTCGCGATGGAAGCACCGATGTCGGTGTGAAGATGTTCTCGGACAGCGAGACTGCGCAGCCGCGCCAGCGTGTTGGGGCCGACTTCTTCTGCGAGCGTTCGCTCCGCTGCAGGCGACACCACGAGGTGCGCGGCGCAGAGCGGACTTTCCGCAAGCCGCTCGACAACGCGCACGCCGATCGCCGCTCCCGAGGCGCCGGTGATGCCGACGATGACGTTCTGCCGCCCGCTCATACGCGCTCCGGCACCAGACCGGCCAAGCCGAGCCGTGGCCACAACGCGTCGACCCGGGCGATTACGGCAGGATCCATCGCTAACGGCGCGCCCCAGACCCGATCCGTCTCCGGCGGGATCTTGGTGGTGGCATCGATGCCGAGCTTGCCGCCAAGCCCGGACTTCGGCGAGGCGAAGTCGAGATAATCGATCGGCGTGTCCGTGAGCTGTCACCAGATCGCGCGAGGAATCGCTGCGGGTCGAGATCGCCCACATCACCGCGCGCCAGTCGCGGACGTCGACGTCGTCGTCCACGATGATCAGAAACTTGGTGTAGCTGAATTGGGGCAACATGGACCACAGCGCAAGCATCAACCGCCGCGCCTGTCCGGGATAGCGCTTCTTGATCGAAGCGATTGCAATCCTGTATGAGCAGGCCTCCGGCGGCAGCCAGCAGTCCACCACTTCAGGGAATTGCTGCCGGATCAGTGGCACGATCAGCCGGTTCAAGCGCTTCGCCGATTCGCGACGGTTCGTCGGGCGGCCGACCGGTGAAGGTCGAGAGATAGACGGGGTGTCGTCGGCTGGTGATGGCCGTGACGCGCAGCACCGGAAATTCCTCGACGGAATTATAGTACCCGGTGTGATCGCCGTAAGGCCCTTCGGGCGCGGTCTCGGTCGACGAAACGAACCCCTCGATCACGATCTCAGCCGCGGCGGGAACTGCAAGCGGCACCGTGAGGCACGGCGTCAGGTCGGGTCGCTCAGCGCGCAGAATACCTGCGAAGCGGAGTTCGGAGATCGTCTCGGGCAGCGGCATTACCGCGGCCAGTATCGTTGCGGGATCGGCGCCGATGACGACCGCAACCGGCATGTCCCGCTCCAGATCCTTCCACTGCCGGTGGTGGCGAGCTCCACCGCGATGCGCGAGCCAGCGGATGATGGCCCGGTCGCGGGAAAGCACCTGCATCCGGTACACGCCGACATTCTCTTCTTGATCGGCCATGGGTGATACAGGCGGCACGGTGATGACGAGCGGCCAGGTGATCAGCGGCGCGGGCTCACCCGGCCAGCAGATCTGCGCCGGCAGTTTTCCAAGATCAATATCGTCGCCCATGGCGGCACAGTCCTGGACTGGTGCCGCCGCGCGCATGCGCGGTCGGGTGGCGAGCGCAGCACGCGCCAGGGGAAGCTTGTGCCAGGCCTCTCTCAGGCTATGCGGCGGGCGCGGCGCCCTTAGCTCCGCCATCAGTGTACCGAGCTCGTCGAGCCGATCCGGTGCGACGCCCATGCCCCACGCGATCCGTTCGATCGTGCCGAACAGGTTGGTCAGCAGCGGCATGTCGGACAGCGCTCCGTCCGCCTTGATCGGCCGCTCGAACAACAGTGCCGGTCCGTGCTCGCCAAGGACACGGCGATGGATCTCGGCCACATCATGGACGACGGACACCTCTTCGCGAATTCGTCGCAGCTGTCCCTTGCTTTCGATGAAGCGGAGGAAGTCCGACAATTCCCGAAAGCGCGGGACATCACGTTGCAAGCGAAGAGGCTCCTTGAAAAAGCCAAAGCTATCCTGCTTGATCCCGGCCTTGATTGTTCCAGCGCAAATACAGCGATGCGCATTCCGGCCAGACTGCCCCTATGAGTAGTTCTGCCGCCGCATCATCAGCGCCGTCGCCGACGGTCCCGTCGCTTCTGGCTCTTGCAATGCGCCCCCTTCCCCTGCCGCCATTGCAGCTCGTTCTCGCCGGCTTCCTGCAGAGGATTCTGGCTCGTAGTCCCGCAATTTTCGACCGACTCGGCGAACACTCCCGCGCGCGGTTCGGCATCAGGCCGACCGATCTGCCGTTCAGCTTCATCGTCGAGGCCGCGCCGCCGCGCTTGCTCGTGGTGCGTGAACTGCCACAGGGGCTGGATGCCCGCATTTCGGCCTCTCTTGCCAATCTGCTTTTTCTGCTCGAAGGGAAGGTCGACGGCGACGCCCTGATGTTCGCGCGCGAGCTCGTCATCGAGGGTGATGTCGAGGCGGTGCTGGCGCTGCGCAATGCGATCGACGACGCTCAGATCGATCTGGTCGACGAACTTGCGGCGCTGCTCGGTCCGTTGGGCGAGCCGGCCAGGCGCGTACTCAACTCGGCGCGCGACACCTTGATCGGATCATTCCGTCAGAGCAGGAAGTTCAAGTGATGGAGCTGATCTGTCCCGCCGGCACGCCGGCCGCGCTGAAGAGCGCCATTGAAGCCGGCGCCGATGCGATCTATTGCGGATTCAATGACGAAACCAATGCGCGCAACTTTCCGGGGTTGAATTTCAGCCGCGACGAGCTGCGCAAGGCGATCGCGCTTGCACACGAACGCAAAACGAAGGTCTTGGTCGCCATCAATACCTTCCCGCGTGCCGGAGCAGTCGACATATGGCATCGCGCCGTCGACGACGCGGTGAGCGCCAAAGCTGATGCGCTGATCCTCGCCGACGTCGGGTTGATGGACTATACCGCCAGGCACCATCCAGGCCAGCGCCTGCATGTCTCGGTGCAGGCGGCTGCAGCAAATCCCGACGCCGTCGCCTTCTATGTCGAGACATTTGGCGCGCGGCGGGTGGTGCTGCCCCGGGTCTTGAGCGTACCGGAGATTGCCGAGATCACCCGTGAAACGGCTTGCGAGACCGAGGTCTTCATCTTCGGCGGCCTATGCGTGATGGCAGAGGGGCGCTGCTCGCTGTCGTCCTATGCCACCGGCAAGTCGCCGAACATGCACGGCGTCTGCTCGCCGGCAAGCCACGTGGTCTACGAGCAGACCGGCGGGGGGACGAGCTCGCGCCTCGGCAGCTTTACAATCAACCGGTTCGCACCCCGGGAGCCCGCGGGTTATCCGACCTTGTGCAAGGGACGCTTCTCGACTGAACACGGTACCGGCTATATTTTTGAAAATCCTGTCAGCCTGGATGCAACGGTCCTGCTGAAAGGCCTGCGCGATGCCGGCGTCACCGCGCTGAAGATCGAGGGACGGCAGCGGGGGCGCGCCTATGTTGAAAGCGTGGTTCGCCATTTCCGCGGCGCCCTCGAAGCGCTCGAAAGCGGCCGCGAGGCCGATATCGTCGGCCTGAAGCCGTTCACCGAGGGGCAGTCCTCGACCCTCGGCGCCTATCGCAAGACCTGGCGATGACAAGACCTGGCGATGACAAAACCTGGCGATGTCAAGATCTGGCGATGAAGTGCCGCCTCGCGTACAAGTAGGATAAATTCCGATGCAACTCAGCCTAGGCCCAGTCCTCTACAATTGGGCCCCGGAACGCTGGCGTGACTTTTATTTCCGCATAGCCGACGAGGCGCCAGTCGACGTCGTCTCCGTCGGCGAGATCGTCTGTTCGAAACGGTCCTCATTTTTTGCGGAACATCTGCCAGCCGTGGTCGAGCGGCTGCGGCAGGCCGGCAAGCAGGTGATGCTGGGCTCGCTGATCCTGGTGTCGCAGCGGCGCGAGCGCCGCCAGACCGAAGAGCTTGCCGCGGTCGAGGACGTCCTGGTCGAGGTGAACGATCTCACTTGCCTGAAGGCGCTCGCCGGCCGGCCGCACGCGATCGGGCCGTTCGTCAACGTCTATAATGAGGCGAGCGCCGCCTTTCACGCCGGGCGTGGGGCGACGCGTGTCTGCCTGCCGCCTGAATTGCCACTTTCTTCGGTGGCGGCGATCGCGGCCGCGATCCAGGATCTGACCATCGAGGTGTTCGCCTTTGGCCGCGTGCCACTCGCGATCTCCGCACGTTGTTACCACGCGCGCGTGCACAAGCTCGCCAAGGACAACTGCCGCTTCGTCTGCGAAAAGGATCCGGACGGGCTGACGTTGAATACGCTGGAACAGCAGAATTTTCTCAACATCAACGGTGTTCAAACTCTGTCCCACACCTGCGCCAATTTGCTGGGCGACGTGGCTGCGTTGCGCGAGGCGGGCGTTCGTTCGCTGCGCCTATCGCCGCAGGATTGCGACATGGTTGAGGTGATCAGGATCTTCCGCGATGTGTTGGATCGGCGTGAGGACCCCGGGAGCGGCGGCCGTCGCCTCGCTGCGACATATCCTGACGTACCGTTTTCAAACGGCTTCCTGACAGGAGAGGCAGGCTATTCCTATCACAACGGCGAATGATTCACGCCGTTTCGCCATGCGTCTGGAGGACGGGCTTTAGACTGACGTGCGCACCGGCTCCTCGGTGAAAGCGAGAAAGATGCCGGAGTGCTTGATGAACGGGCTCGTTCGAAGAGTTGTGCGGGAGCAAAGAGCGCTTGGAGCCGAAGAGGCAAAAGTGGCTGCATGCGAGAGAATGCAGTGCCCGCCGCTGAAATGACGGTCGACGATGTCATGCGTCGCTGGCCGTCTACGATCCGTGTCTTTCTCGACTTCAAGATGCGATGCGTCGGTTGTCCGATCGCCGGCTTCCACTCGGTCCACGATGCATGCGTGGAGCACGACGTCGACCCCAACGTGTTCCTGCCGAAGCTCCTGGAAACTGCGAAGCCAGCGGCTTAGGGCGCGCGCTTGCGCATGTGGATCCCTTCGTTGCCTTCGGCAAGCCCGTGCAGCCTATGCGGATCGCGCAAGACGATGCGCTGCCTGCCGCCCACAACCAGTCCCTCGCTTTCCCACGCGCTGAGAATCCGGCTGACGGTGTGCAGCGTCGTACCGATCATCTCGGCGATATCCTGGCGGCTGATGGGGAAGTCGATCTCCACTCCGGCATCGACCTTCCGCCCCGCCTGTTTGGCCAGGCGCAGCAGCGCATGCGCCACACGCTGCTCGACCTGTTCGTTCGATATCTCCATGACGCGGGCCTGGGTGTCCTGCAGACGGCTGCCGACGGTCTGGAGCGCGCTCGAGGCGAGGCTCGGATATTTGGCGATCAGCTGGTGCCAGGACGACGAAGGCCAGGCGAGCGCGATGCTGTCAACCGCGGCGACGGCGGTCGCCGGATAGTGCGTCAGGTTCATGGCCTGGGCGACGCCGAAGAGCTCGCCTGCCGAGACGTAGCGCACGATGGACTGTTGTCCTTGGGACGTGGTCTTTTCGACGCGGAGGTGCCCGTGAAGCAGGAGAAAGAAGCGGTCGGATTCCGCGCCCTGGCCGAACACCGTGGTTCCCTTTGGGTATCGGATCGAACGCGCCTCGCGCAGCAGCTCGTCCTGCTCGACGGGAGAAAGCCCCACGAACATCAGCAGATTCGCGACCAGCGATCGGTCGACAGCGACCATCGATATCCTCGTTTCAAACGCCCGGAGACGACCCGGAGCCCGCGCAAGCCTCAACGCCCCCTAGGCTCTTAGCCCAAGGAGCCCGCAAGGACGTTGCGCTGGCGCAATCTGCGCGAGGCTCGTCGCACGGGTGCCCGTGGCGCAAGTTCCGGGGAAACGATCGACAGGGGCCACAACGCGGATGTCGCCGTCAAGTTCGACGAGGTAGGTGTCTACGGTGTGAAATGCCTCCCTCGCTACGTCGTCCGCGACGTCGACATGTCTGGAAGAGTTCCGCCCGTTCCGGCGCCGCCCGAACGGAGCGCCCTCAAGGCGCCTTCTGTTCGGTCGGACACAGCCGTGACCGGAGTTTCATCGTCGATGCGCCGCAGAAGGTCCCCCACGATGGTTCCGACCAGCCTCAGCTCGACGCTGCGTTCGCTCCGATGTCGTCCGCGCAACCGCTCGAAAATCCGCATCATGCTCTCCGTTGATGACTGGGCGGAGTTTGCCGATGCCGGCCGATGTGATCCTTGTCGGAGATCAAACAGACAAGCAAACGGCACCTAAGTTTGAGCCTCGACAAAGAGACGGCGGTCGCCACGGCCCAGTATGGCTTCAACAGATCGGGAGCGACGTCCTTGGCAACGATACAGAAACTGAGGGCCTATTGGGGGCCGCGCTGTTCTCTCACGAGTTCCGCGCGCGTGCACGCCTGGATTGGAGGAGCGATCGGTCCGATGACGGTCGCAGGCTTTGCATGGATGGCAGCATTCCCTGGCTTCGCGTTCGCCTACGCTCCATGCCTGTGCCGCGCTCGAAGGTTCTGAGGTCACGATGATTGGCGCCAGCATATCACGGTGGACCATGAGCTACTTCGCGATGTCGATCGCGTGGCTCTTTGTCGCATTGGCGCTGATGATCGGGGGCATCGGCTTTCCCGGCGGCGGATCTTGGCGCGCCGGATACGCTCGTTCTGGTGCACGTGGTCTGCATCGGATGGCTTAGCCTTGCGATGTGCGGCGCGCTGTTCCAGTTCGTGCCTGTCCTGGTCGCGAAGCCGCTTTATTCCGAGAAGTGCGCCTTGCCGGCGTTGGGCCTCCTGACCGCGGGCCTCGTGTCCCTGCTCGCGGGTTTCCTGGCCTTTGGCGGCCGTTTGCCCGCCTGGCTCTGGCTTTTTCCGGTCGGTGCGGTGCTGCTCGTTGCCGGATTCGGTCTGGTCGTCGTCGATCTCGGCCTGACCGCGTGGTTGCGACCGACCGGGCCGGCCCGTTTCGTTCTCGTCGGCCTGGCTTCGCTTTGCGCAACCGTCGCCTTCGGCGCGACCTTCGCGTTCTCCCTCGCGGGTTGGGCGGGATCGGTCGGAGAATTCAATTCTGGCCAGCGGCATCCCGCTGCATGCCATTGCCGGCCTCGGCGGCTGGCTGACGTTGACTGCCATGGGTGTCAGCTACCGACTGTTGTCCATGTTCATGCTGTCGCCGGATGTCGATGAGCGCCAGAGCCGCGTGACGCTGGCGGTCAGTGCGCTCGCCATCACCGTGACGGTGGTGGGCGGGATCCTCGCGATCGGGCTAGCTTCCGGATTGAGCGTGGTGTTGTCGATCGCCGCCGTGCTCGGCCTGGCATCTGCCGCTCTGTACGGGCGCGATGTCGCCGGTATCTTCCGTGGCCGCAAGCGGCGACAGCTCGAGCTCAATATGCGGGTGGCGACGATGTCGTTCGCGAGTCTGGCGGGAACGGCTTTGCTGGGAGTAGCACTCGCTGCGACGGGGGCCTTCGCCGCGCATGTCGGCGCCTTCGTCTTCCTCGCCGTCTTCGGCTGGCTGTCGGGCCTGGTCCTCGCGAAGCTCTACAAGATCGTTGCCTTTCTAACCTGGCTCGAGACCTACGGGCCGGTGATGGGACGGGCGCCAACGCCCCGCGTTCAGGACCTCGTCGCCGAGGGAAGAGCATCGAAGTGGTTCGTAACCTACTACGCGGCGGTCTGGGCTGGAATGCTGATGCTGCTGATTGGCCAGCCCTCGGCGTTCCGGGCGGCCGCGGCGGTGATGGCCGCGGGGGTCATCGGCATCGTCCATGAAATGATCCGCACGCGGCGGCTTGCCGACGTCGCGACGTCGCTGCGCCTCCCGGGCGGCGCATGCGCCCCCCATCTGCTGTTCGCCAGGAATTGAGGACGAAACGAAAGGAAGTCAGATGACCGAATACATCGATGTGGATGTCCGTCCAATCCTGCGCGCAGGCGGTGAACCGTTCTCAGTCATCATGTCGACGCTCGACAGCCTCGAGACGGGGCAGGGGCTCCGTCTTTACGCCCCCTTCAAGCCGGTCCCGCTGTTCGCCGTCATGGCCGACCGGGGATTTGCGCATTCCGAGCGGGCCCTCGATGCGGGCGAGTGGGAGGTTCTGTTCACGCCGGCGGCGACGCCGCGGACGGTGGCTGCCGCTGCCGGCACCTCAGCCTTCGACAACTGGCCGGAGCCCGGCGTGAAGCTCGACAGCCGCGACCTCGACCCTCCGGAGCCCATGGTCCGGATCCTAGCGGCCGCCGATAAACTGGCGCCTGGCGAGACCCTTTCGGCGCTGCTGCGTCGCGAGCCGGTGTTCCTGTTTCCGCAACTCGAGAAGCGCGGCTTCCGCTGGCTCGGTGGATTTACGCCGGACGGCACGACCTACGAACTCACCGTCAGAGCACCGTCATGACCGGCGAACTCGTCGATCAGATCCGGGACGCGCTGCGCGTCGTGATCGATCCGGAGCTTGGTGAGAATGTAGTCGCTCTCGGCTTCGTCTATGACATCGCGGTTATCGGGGACTCCGTCCGGATCAAAATGACCGCCACCACGCCCGGATGCCCGGCAACCAGCTTCCTGAAGGAAGGCGTGGCGAACAGTGCTGCGCGTGTCCCGGGCGTCGGTTTGGTTGACGTCGAGATGACGTTCGATCCCCCCTGGACTCCGTCGCGCATCGAGCCGGCCATTCGCGCTTCGCTCGGTTTCGCCGCGGTAAATTGAGGTCTGGGGCGTGGCGATCACGATCGAGATCGATCATGCGAAGGCCGCGGCGACCGCCGGTCAACCGGTCGTGCCCCAAGCCGTCAAGGGACGGATCCGGCGGATCAAGTGGGCGATCCTGCTTTTGACGCTGTCCGTCTATTACTGCGCGCCCTTCCTTCGTTGGGACCGCGGACCCAATGCCCCCGACCAGGCCGTGCTGCTCGATTTCGCGCACGGCAGGCTCTATGCATTCTTCGTCGAACTCTGGCCGCAGGACCTCTACCTGATCACGGGGCTCCTGGTCCTTGCCGCGACAATCCTGATCCTGACCAACGCGCTGGCGGGGCGATTGTGGTGCGGCTTTGCGTGTCCACAGACCGTCTGGACCGACCTGTTCCTGCTCGTCGAACGGCTGATCGAGGGCGACAGGAGGCAGCGTCTGAAGAACATCGGCGCGCCCCTGACGACGAAGCGGGCGGCGCGGATCGTCGCGAAGCATTCCGCCTGGCTGCTGATCTCACTGGCGACCGGAGGCACGCTGATCTTCTACGTCACCGACGCTCCTGGCCTGCTGCGCGGCTTCGCATCCGGCGACGTCTCGGCCAACGCGCTCACCTGGATCGTCGTCTTCACGTGCACGACCTACGGCCTGGCCGGATTCGCGCGCGAGCAGGTCTGTACCTTCATGTGTCCCTGGCCTCGCTTGCAAGGCGCGATCTGGGATCCGGAAGCGTTCACCGTCAATTACAGGGATTACCGTGGCGAGCAGCGGATCTCCGCGAAGAAGGCCGCCGAGCTGCGACTTCAAGGCAAGCCGGCGGGCGATTGCGTCGACTGTGGCCAGTGCGTCACGGTCTGTCCGATCGGCATTGATATCCGGGACGGGCCGAGCTTCGCCTGCATCAACTGCGGTCTCTGCGTCGACGCCTGCGACGGCGTGATGTCGAAGCTCGGCCGCCCGCGCGGCCTGATCGACTACGAAAGCTGGAAGAACATCGAGCGCGGTCGGCAAAAGGAGGCTCCCGTCAACCGGCTCATACGGCCGAAGACGATCGGCCTGACGGCGGCATGCCTGGCGCTGGCCGGCACTATCGGCGTTGCCTTCGCGACCAAGATGAGCGCAACGCTTTCAGTCGAACACGACCGCGATCCGCTCGCGGTTCGGCTGTCCGATGGCGCGGTGCGCAACGCCTATACCGTCAAGCTGCTCAACAAGTCGTCAGTCTCCCGTGCCTACACGCTTTCGGTCAGCGGAGTGGATGCCAAGGTGGCCATCATCGGCAACGACGGCCTGGCGCCGATCGTGGTGGCCCCCGACGCTTCCGAGGTGCTGCGGGTCACGCTGACGGCGACGGCATCCGGGCGAGGCGATGTCGTGTTCACGGCACGCGACGAAACCGGCGCCGCGGTTCTTTCCGCGAAGGACAAATTCGTCGAGCGCTAGGCAACGCGTGCTCGGCAGTCGAATCTGCGCAGCAACACCATTGAGGCCGCGCGCATCGGCGGCGCCGGAGGAGGTGGACCACTCCTCCGACTGCAAACCGGTTTGTGAAACTGATGCAGGGCGGCGTGGAAGGAGCTATTTCTTCTTTCCGTCGGCGTCGAACTGTTTGAGGAACGCGATCAGATC
The DNA here is from genome assembly GCA_963819355.1 of uncultured Alphaproteobacteria bacterium. Lineage (GTDB taxonomy): Bacteria > Pseudomonadota > Alphaproteobacteria > Rhizobiales > Xanthobacteraceae > Bradyrhizobium. The sequence continues at coordinate 43,850 of CAWFVZ010000030.1, forward strand.
GTTGGTCTTCTGCTCGTCCTTCAATCCGGCATAGATCATTTTCGTGCCCGGTACCTTGGCCTTTGGATCCTTGATGTACTCGCGGAAGGTCGCCTCGTCCCATGTAATGCCGGAATCCTTGTTGGCGGGCGAATATGCGTAGCTGGGTACGCTGCCTGCCTTGCGCCCGATCACGCCGTTCAGAACCGGCCCGACGGCGTTCTTCGCGTTCTCTCCGATCTGGTGACATGCCTTGCAGACCGCAAACACCTTCTCGCCTGCAGCGGCATCCTGAGCCCTGACTTCACTCGAAAATGTAACTGCCAATAGCGCCACAAATACAAGTCCTCGCATCCTGTTCTCCCTTCTGCGTCCGCGTTCCGCGCGGACTCTACGACAAACGATTCCCATCACCGGAAGGTCCGGTTTCAGGTTCCAAAGACAAGCAAATCCCCGCCGGCCGTGACCAGCCGGGCCTGCACACCCGGCCGAGCGGCCACGATGTCCCCGATATGCGACGCCGGCGTGAGGCTGAACGCCGTCGACAGCGCATCCGCTTCCGTGGCCGTCGGCGCGATGACGCTCACCGTGCGGTACAATGCGGGGCTACGTCCCGTTGCGGGATCGAACAGGTGCGTGAACCGGCCGGCGGGATCGAAGCGGAAACCGGCCCCGGCCGTGGTGGCGACAGCGCGATCAACGACGTCAATCGTCTCGGTGACCGCCCCGGACTTGTCCGGATCGGCGAGCCCGACGCGCCATGGTGTGCCGCCGGGCCTCGCCCCGATGGCACGTATCTCCCCCATGTTGACGAGCGTCGTGGACAGCCCGGCCGTACGCAGCGTGTCCACCACACGATCGGTCGCGTATCCCTGGGCGATACCGTTCAGGGTAATTCCGGCGTTGCGGCGGGTGAGGGCTACGCGGTCCGCGCTCACCAGCAGGCCATCACGCCCCACCTTCGCCAACGCTTCAGCGAGCTTCTCCTTGGATGGCCCTTCCGGATCGGGCTGGTCCGACGAGAAATGTTCGGCATAAAGCCGCCACAAGGGTTGGACGGTCGGATCGAACGCTCCGCCAGTCAGGTTGGAAAAGAACAGCGAGGCCCGGAGCAGCTCCACCATGTCGGCGTCCGGAGCGAGAAGGATGCCGGTACGGTTGAGCGTGCAGATCGCCGAAATCGGTCCGGTACAGACTGAATTGCGCCTCGAGACGCCGGACGTCCTGCAGGCAAACCTGCACCAATCTGTCGGCTTCCGTTCGGTCCGGGTGAAAGATCTCAATCGATACCTGGGCGCCGAGCGCCGATCCGTGCCAGCGCACGGGAACGCTCGCGCGTGCAAGGCGATCGCCGCCGAGAAGCGCCGAGCCGGCCGCGGTCGCAGCGATCGCGATCATGCGCCGGCGCGAGAGATTTGCGTTTGACATCGGCGGTCCTCTCAATTCACGCGCACGCCGGAACGATCGTGTTCCGTCGGGTCGGCCGTCGCGTCGCTGCCCAGCACGTACGCGCTCGGAATCTGCGCGAACGTGACGACTTGCCCGCCATTGGCGGCCGTGAAAGCTTCCGCCGCAGCACGATTGCCGAACGGCACCGCTTCGGCGGCGCCCATTCCACCCTGCCGGCGGCTCTCGATCACGAAGAACGCCTTGCGGGCATCGATCCAATTCGTCGTACCCGGCTCTTCCCAACTCGGCGCCTGGGCCATGTCCGACACGTAGATCGCGCGGATGTCGCGCGGTTGATCCGGCATCAGGGTGAAAGCAACCGTATCGCGCACGGAGGTGAACCAGTACGGATCAATCCGGCCCGCCGTGATGATCTGGCCCTTGGGCCCCGCGTGCTCGAGCAGATTCATGCCGCAGAAAACGCCCATGGCATTCGCGTTGAGAGCGACCGGTGGCGGCACGACCGAATTGGCCGCATCCTGATTGCATCCGGTCAGCGAGATGACGGCGAGAATGGCGACGCAGATTCGCAGGGTCATAATTCCCTCCGCGCAAAAAACCTCGCAGCGAGCCCGAGCGGCGCCAGGATCCAGGCGATCAGCCCAACGATCAGGGCGCCTACGCTGGTTGTTGCGGTGCCGGCAAGCCCCGCCATGCCGGAGAACTGGCTCACGTTGAAGCCCGTGAGATTGGTCATCCGGTATAGGTCCGTCGGATTGAGAAACAAGAGCCCTTCGAGGACAGTTGCGGTGACGATATTGCCCTGATCGACCACCAGGACTCCGAGCAGCGCCATGTCGAAGATGAGCACCATCAGCAGCCAGACTCCTACCGATAGTCCTGCAGCGGTTCCGCGGTCGCGCACCAGACTGCTGATCAGATAGCCGATCGCCACGAACACGGCCCCGAGCATGATTGAAGTTCCGAGCATGGAGGCGAAGGCGTACCAGCTTGCCGCCAGCACTGAGGCGCCTGTTACGGCAAGGGCTGCGGCCGCCGCGCCGTAGCCGATGATGGTGGCGAAGGCGAGGATCAGCACATGCCCGCAGAACTTGCCGAGGATCACCTGGTAACGGCCGACCGGATAGCTAAGCAGCAGGATCATGGTGCCCCGCTCCATCTCGCCCACGACCGCGTCATGCGATATCAGAAGCGCGATCAGGGGCAGCAGGAAGATCGTGAGGCTGGACAGGCTGACCACGACCACATCGAGCGCGCCGGCGCCGACATTGCCGGTCGGCGTGCTGCCGAGGAAGGTCAGGGACAGCGAAAGCGCGGCCAGCAGCAGCGTGGTCGCCAGGACCCAGCGGTTGCGCAGCCCTTCCTTGATTTCCTTTCCGGCGATGATGACGATGTTCCTCACGCGGCATTCTCCCGAAGAAAATGGGCGTAGAGATCGTCGAGGGTCGGCTCCGCGATCTCGATATTGGTGACGGAGGGATTGCCGGCGGCGACGCGCAGCAACTCCATCTTGCTGGCCTCATCGGGCACCAGCATGACGCGGCCGCGCGTGCTCGCGATACTCGCCCCGTTCATCCATGCCGATGGGACGCTGGCGCCGGGCGCGAAGTCGAGCGAAACCCGGATCGGCAGTTGCGAAATGGAGCGCAGCTCCGCCAGCGTGCCCTGCGCGACCAGAAGCCCACGGTTCATGATCAGGACATGCTCTGCGCGATCCTCGAGCTCATTGAGCGCGTGCGAGGAGATCAGGACGGTGGCGCCGTCGTCACGCAGTTCGTTCAGGATTTCGTAGAAGGTCTGGCGAAGCGCAGGATCCAGTCCGGTTGTCGGCTCGTCCAGCAGCAACACGCGCGGCCGGCCAAGCAGCGCCTGAGCGAGGCCGAGCCGCTGGCGCATGCCCTTGGAATAGGTCCCGACCCTGCGATCGGCGGCATCCATCAGGCCGACGCGGTCGAGCAGCGGCCACGCCGACGCTGGCTTGATCTGCTTCAGTCGCGCGTAGAATGCCAGGGTTTCGCGTCCGGTCAGGGCGGCATTGAATGCGACATTTTCCGGCAGATAGCCGAGCAGGCGGCGTGCCGAGAATTCGCCTGCCGCCGGATCTTCATTCAGCACCCGGATCGTGCCGTGATCGGCGCGGATCAACCCCAGCATCAATTTGATCAGCGTGGTCTTGCCGGCGCCGTTGTGACCGACCAGCGCGCTCAGTCGTCCCGGACCGAGGTCGAACGAGACGTTGCGCAGCGCTTTTACCGCGCCGTAGCTCTTCTCCACGCCGTTGACGGCGACGGTGAGGTCATTCGCGGGCTCCGGCTGGCTGATGGTTTCGGCGGCGGCGCGATCAAGGGATGGGTATCGACGACACCGCCGGGATAGAGTGCCGGAAACTGCGCCTGCGCCCAGCGCAGCACCTGAACGGCGGGGCTGTTGATCAGCACCTTTGCGGAAGGCGCCGTCCACAGGACACGGTCGACGAGATCGTTGGGCCGATAGGCGGTGTCGGCGATGCCGTCGCCATTGAGATCGAACGCCGGGTTGTCGCTCCAATAGTTGCCGCGCCCGCCCTTCGACCAGTCGAGGTCGCGGGTGCCGACGTATTTGACCTGGTTGCGGTTGCCGACGAAGGCGTTGCCGGTGATTTCGTTGCCTTCGGAGCCGGCGGTGAAATGAACGCCGATGGAGCAGCGTTCGAACCAGTTGTTCCGGAACCGGTTGTGGTTCGTGTTGTAGATGAAGACGCATTTTTCCGGGCCGCTCCGGAGACTTTGCTCCCGCTTCGCCTCCGGGATCATTCCCCGCTCGTCGTCGGGACTTTCTTCCGCCTTGGCCGCGACCGTATCGAGCGGGCCGCCCGTCACCCGGTTTCCGTCGATCTCGGCGTAGTTGGCGTAGTTGAACAAGATCCCGTAGTCGCGGTCGCGATCCGAGATATTGTTGCGGATGATCAAGCCGGTTCGAATACATGATGGCGTAGCCGACATGGTTTCCGACCGAGACGTTGCCGCTCACCTCGCTGTCGTTGGTGTACATGTAGTGGACCGCGAAGCGGACCTGCTCGAAGCGGTTGTCCGACGAAGCGGTCCTTGCGGCTGGAAATCGTGAAGATGCCGTCGCGACCGTAGCGGAAGGTGTTGTCCGCAATGGTGACATCGGGCGCGTTCCAGAGCGAGACGCCGTTGCCGGCCTCGCTGAGCCGGCCGCCGCGCAGGCCTTCGATCACGTTGCGGGCGACCCGCGATCCCGCGGCGCCATGCACGTAGATCGCCGAACAGGTTTCCGACCAGGCGGTTGTTCTCGATCGTCGCGCGTTCGGCGGTCTTCTGGAGAAAAATTCCGGAATTCATCGCCTGCAGATCGCGACCCGATCCCCGGACGGTCACGCCGCGGACCGCAACGTCGGGCGCGGTTACCGTGATGACGTTGCCGGCGCCGCCGCCGTCGAGCACGGCGCCCGGGCGTCCGGTCAGTACAAGAGGTCGATCGATCCGGATCGAGCCGTTGTACTCGCCCGGGGCAAGTTCGACGACGTCACCGTCGTGCGCACGATCCAGCAACGCCTGCAGCGGCTGATCCGGCACAGCCGTCAGCGTCTCCGCACTGGCGAAGCCGGACAATCCGGCGGCGACGAGCGCCGCCGGAAGTATGCGTGACGGGAGACGCACAGTGTCGCTCCCGATCAGACCGATTTCGGCTCGACGAACATGCGGCCCTTCATCTCCATGTGCATGGCGTGACAGAACCAGGAGCAGTAGTACCAGTAGACGCCCGGCTTGTCGGCCGCGAACGTTACCGACGCGGTCGCCATCGGCGCGACTTCCATCTGGACGCCGTAGTTCACGATGCAGAAGCCGTGGGTCAGGTCCTCGACCGCATCGATATTGGTGATGAAGACGGTGACCTCGTCACCCTGCTTGACCTGGAATTGCTCGAGGCCGAACGCCGGCGCGGTCGAAGTCATGTAGACGCGCACCTTGTTGCCGTCGCGAATGACCTTGGAGTCCGCTTCGAGATTGATGCCGTCGGCCTTGGCCTGCTTGACCGCATCCGCAAACATCGGATCGGCGCGGTCCCAGATCGAGATCGGATTGATCTTGGAACGGTGGACGATGGTGGCGTCGTGCGGCTCGGCGAAGCTCGGGCCGTCGTGGACCAGGATCATCTTGTCGCCGGAGATGTCGATGAGCTGATCGTTCTCGGGCTTCAGCGGCCCGACGTTGAGGAAGCGGTCCTTCGAGAACTTGTTCAGCGAGATCAGCCATTTCCCGTCCGCCTCCTTGGTCTGACCCATCGAGGAGTGGTTGTGGCCGGGCTGATAGTGGACGTCGAGCTTCTGGATGATGGGGTCGACCTTCTCGCCCTTGAAGGCCCGTTTGGCGAGATCGATGTTCCACTTGCAGACCTGGCTGTCGAGGAACAGCGTCGTATAGGCGTTGCCCTTGCCGTCGTAGGCCGTATGCAGCGGCCCGAGCCCGAGTTCGGGCTCGGCGACCACGACGTCGCGCGGCTTGATCTTGTCGTCGAACAGTTGGTCGAACAGCCGCACGTCCATCACCGTCACGGTCGGCGAAAGCTTGCCCGCCGCGACGATATGGATGCCGTCGGGCGCGGTGTTCATGCCGTGCGGATTGTTCGAGACCGGGACGTAGCGCGTGTAGGGCGAACCCTTGCGGCCGTCGATCACGGGCACGCCGTTCATTTCCTTGAAGTCGCCCTTCTTCACCGCGTCCTCGATCCGCTTGAGGTTGAAGATGACGACCCAATCCTGCTCGTTGGCGGTCATCTCGGCCAGGGTGACGCCTTCCTCGCCGTTGTAGCAGGTCGAGAAGCAGTATTTGCCCTGATAGTCGGAATCGACGTTGTCGAGATTGCCGCTGACGATCACCTGCCAGGCGACCTTCATGGTGTCGCCGTCGACGCGCGGTGAAGATGGAGCGGTACTCCTTCGGATTGTCGAGAATCTTGCCGTCGTTCGGCAGCGGTACGCCGTCTTCGCCGTTGCAGAACACGTATCCGGTGCGGGGATATTTCTGCAGCCGCAAGCCGTGAACCGTATGCTGGTTCGGCAGCTCGATGATCTTGTCGCATTTCATGACGTCGAGGCGCACCCGCGCTACCCGGCTGTTGGCCTTGTCGTTCATGAAGGCGTAGCGGCCGTCGTAGGTGCCGTCCGTGAACGAGATGTGCGGGTGATGCAGATCGCCGTTCATGAACGTGCCGCCGCGGTTCTTGAGGAATTCGCGGGTTGCCGGCTGCAGCCCTTCGGTCAGAACCTTCAGGCTTTCGTTGGTCTGGCCCCAACCGGTCGCGCTGCAGCGGTTGAAGACCGGAACACGCATCAGTTCGCGCATCGACGGGAGCCCGATGATACGCATCTCGCCGGACTGGCCGCTCGAGAAGAACACGTAGTATTCGTCGAGTTCGCCCGGCGCCACTTCGGTCTTCTGCACCGCCGGTCGCGCCGGCGGCGCCTTCGGCGCTGCCGGTCTTCGTTTGCGCATCGGCGGTCGAGACGAACCACCGCCGTCCTTCGTCACTGCCGCTCCGCCGGCAAGTCCGACGCCCGCAGCCGCAGCCGTGGTCCCCAGCAGAGTTCGTCGGCTGACGCCCTTTCCATTTTCGTTGTCGCTCATGATTGCCTCCTCGGCTTCGGTTTCAGGTTGCAGATGGAGTGATGGCGTCGACGGGCGGCAGGCCTGACAGGCTTGCCCCCGGCGGTGATGACCGTGCTCGGACCTTTGCCGCCGCTACGCATCGAGGGTGAGGACAGCGCCTCGCGCTTCTCACGCTTCAGCCGCACCTGGATCATGTGCGGGCAGCGGTGGTCGTCGAAATAGAGTTCCTGGCAGTGCATGCAGTAGATGCACTCGTTGACGTTGATGTGCCCCTCCGGATGGATCGCCTGAACCGGGCACTCGTTGGCGCAGCGCTGGCAGGGCGAGCCGCATTCGGGCCAGCGCCGCAGCCATTCGAACATCCGGATGCGGCCGGGAATCGCCAGTGCTGCGCCGAGCGGGCACATGTAGCGGCAGAAGAAGCGCTCGACGAACAATCCCGACCGACAGCAGCGTCAGGGCGTAGACGACGAACGGCCATTCGCGCGCGAACTTCAGGACGATCGAAGTCTTGAACGGCTCGACTTCGGCGAGTTGCTCGGCGAACGCCGTCGAGTAGAGCGACATGCCGAACAGGCCGAGAAAGATGATGTACTTGATCGGCCACAGCCGTTCGTGAAGCCCCCAGGGCACCCTGAACTGGGGCACCTTGAGCGCCTTGGCGATGTTGTTGAGCAGTTCCTGCAGGGCTCCGAAGGGGCATAGCCAGCCGCAGAACGGTCCGCGTCCCCAGAACAACAGGCCCGCCGCGATCGATGCCCAGAGAATGAAGATCAGCGGTGCGGACAGGAAGTACTCCCAACTGAAGCCCGTCAGCAACGAGTTGGCGAAGGTCAGGACGTTGACGACCGAAAGCTGAGCATTCGCGTACCAGCCCAACCAGACAAGGATGAACAGCAGGTAGCCCCGGCGGACCCAGACGTATACCGCCGGGCGGCGGACCAGGAAGTTCTGAAAAAAGAAAATCAGCGTCAGCACGCCCAATGCGGCGACGGTCGTTCCGATCTTGACGGTGTCGGTGCGCCAGATGCGCATCCACAGCGGTTCTTCGTCGGTCGCGGCCGGCGGCGTACCGGCTTCGCGCCTCTCGGCCGCCAGCGGCGCCGACGAATTCGCGGGAGGGGCCGCAGCGGGCTGCGCTGACTGGCGCCTGGGCGCTTTAGATAGATGTCGGGAAGCGTGTAGCCGAGATCGAACGTAACCAAGGCCTTGTCGCGGGCGCCGACCACGCGCTGCACCAGCAGTCGCAGCAGCCAAGGTTCCGTCGGCTCGAGCGCGAGCTCGGGCGGCACGATAAACAACGCGATCTCGGGAAAATCCGGCGCGCCTTCGGCCTCAAGGCTGCCAAGCCGGGTGTGATCGCGATCTCGGAACCGGACGCTGTTGGTCTCCTGGATCAGTTCGATGCGGTCGAAGATTCCGCCCCGGACGTAGGCGGCGCCCTTGAATGAGTAGCGGCCGGATCCGGCGACGACGAGCGCCTGTTGTCCGGGTTTCAGCCGGCCGGCCAGACGATCGATAGCCTTCGTCGCCGAGCAGACTGCGGCCGATCGTCGGAACCGCGACATCGGCGACGTAGAGGTCGATGAAGGTGTCGTCGGGATCGCCTTCCTCCGGATGCGCCACCGCGGCGGCGTTGCCGGTATTCTCGAAAGCCTTGTTCACGTCCCTGACCGAAAGGAGCAGTCTCCGGACCGAACCGTCACCAACCAGGCTCTGCCAATCGCGGATCTCGCTTCTCGCGGGATCGATGGTTTTCGAAGCTCGCGGCGCCACGCCGGCAGTCGCGTTGCCCTTGGTGCCAAGCCGGCCAGCTCTTGATCAGCTTCGTCGCGGAGCGAACGATGCTGTCGCCGATGACCAGGACGGTTACGGTCGCCCCGCTGACGATGTCGACCTGGGGCGCCGGCGCCGCGCCGCTGGCGACCGGCGCCATGTCGGCGCCGATCAGCTTGTTGACGGCTTCCAGAATGCGCTTTTCCGGAATGCCCACCAGAACGATGGGCTCCTTGTGTTCGACGAGCTTCAGTCCGGTCAGCACGCCCTTCGGATCGATGCCGACCAGAAGCGGATCGGCTTGCCGGAATAGCCGGTCGCATTGGCGAAGTCGGAATTCAGGTAAACAAAACCCTGCAATTGTTCGCCGCGATAGACCGGAACGACGGGAGGCTCGCCCTGCGGCGGACCGAAGCGGTCGGCTGCGGGAAAGAAATCGGCGGGCGCAGCCTTCGGCAGATACGAAGCGAGGTCGCCGGCGGCCAAGGCCGCCTGCGTGCATAGCGCCGCCCACACCAGCAGAACGGCGACCAGGACCAAGCCGGCTACGCGTCGTTCGGAGGCGGCGGAAGAACTCCGGGCCATCGAGCACCTCGAAACGGAATGGCCCGCCCGGGAGGACGCGCTATTCCATCTGAGTTTTGATTGCAAAATCCCGGGATGTCGCCGCTGACAGCCCGGAGGGGGGTCACAGGCTCGCCGAGGCAAGTTGACCGCCTGATCATGTGCGATCTGTCTTAGTCCGAACAAATTTCGCGGAGTTTGCGCCAGATCAAGCCAAGAGGCGGGCAGGCCATCAAATTATGTCGCACCATGCAGGTGGATCATGCCGCTGTTGCGAACTTCTCTCCTCAAATCCGAACCCGCCGGTGTCCTGCGTTCGCTGGACGAATTGTTTGCGCTCGCCAACGCGATGGAACAGGAAGCGGCAAACAAGTATGCGGAACTCGCCGAGGAGATGCGGCGTCAGAACCGGTCGGAACTGGCTTCGGTGTTCGCGGACCTCGAGGCCGCCGAGCGCGAGCATGTCGACAGCGTGACGGCCTGGTCGCAATCGCGACGGGGCAAGGCACCCGATCCTGCGCTGGTGCGCTGGGAAGCGCCGGAGACGTTCGATGCCGATACGACCGCGGAAATCAAGAGTTCTCGCCGGATGACGCCCTACCGGGCGTTGTCCATGGCGGTGCGCAACGAGGAGCGCGCCTTCGCGTTCTGGTCCTACGTCGCCGGGTTTGCCGAGGACCCCGAGATCAAGAAGTCCGCCGAAGTCGATGGCGCGGGAGGAACTTGGGCATGTCGCCACCTTGCGAAAGGAGCGTCGCCGCGCCTATCACAGCGAGCATGGCGCGACGCGTGCGGGACAAGGGGGCAACGTCGCGGACGGCCAGGTCGATGCCGGGGGCCTGGAACGTCGCTTGGTTGCACATCTGGCCGATCTCGAGGGTCGTGTCGCGGGCGCATCGTTCGACCGCGTGCGCGAGCTTCGTCAGGAGGCGACCGGCATGTCGGCTGAGGCGGACGGGATCGGACGATTTCCCGCGCAGCCTTGAACGGGCCGATGCCCAAACCATCGCAGAGGCTCTGGCCGATGCCTATCTCGATGGCGCCGAGAGTTCCGATGATCCCGATCGTCTTGAAGCCTTGCAAGCGCTCGCCCAGCGCGCGATCGCCCGCCTTGCTTGGTTGCGGGCATTGGCGTGAGCAGTTTGCGGACTAACGCTTCTTAAAGCCCGTTAGCTTCCGCATGTAGTAGCCCTGCCTCTCAACGGCGAGCTTAATGTCCTCGCTGACGCTCGCTACCTGTTTCTTCTTACGCCATCTGCCTGACGCGTCAGGAAGAGGAATTGGCAAGCCATTGCGCACAACCAACAGATCACGCTTAGTGTTCAGATACACATCGAACATTCTAAGGCCCCCCAGCCGACCGTCAGAATATCGCGGGGACCAGAAATGACAAGCAACTCCGCCCGGCATGGGCAAGCCGCTACAACTGGCGGTGGACGGCATGCCGGTGCTTCAACCGCGCTATCGGCAAAAGCAACCTCGAGGATGCGTCAGTGCAGGCGCGGGCGGGCGCGATGTAGGATCACTTCGGCCTGTTCAACCAACGGATGGAAGAACTCCGCCGCGTTCGCACAGTGCGGCACGGCGAACCCGATTGCTGCCAGCCGCGATGTGATCATTCCAGACAATAGACCTTCGCTGATGGTTTTCGCGGTGGCGATCCGCAGTACTGTGGCGTCGCTGATCTGATCCATCGTCTCGGCGATCTGCTTAATGGCATCGGCGGCCTCGATGAACCGCGCATCGCCGGTCGCCCGCGCTTCGATCAGACGCGCGATGGCATACAAGGTCAGCGTCACGTTCAGTCGGGCACGCTCGATTTGCGCGGCGTCGATCACATTGGCATCCGTGAGATTGAGGTAGGCGCAGTGGAGCGCATTGTGTGCGTTTTTAAACGCTCTCGACGGGCTTCCGCGGACTACCCGCCAACCGCTGCATAGCGCATGCATTGAGGACGTATTTGTCTGGCTCTTGGCAGACTGGCCGCGGCAGGCTGTCCCCTAACGGACGTTCGTTGTCGTTTCGCTGGTGCTGGCTGGACATTGGGGCTGTTGCTTCGTTGGGTGACGGCGACGGGTTGGTCTGCACCTATGCGGAGACCGACCGCGAGCAAGCCCGCAACATTCCCTCAGATCGCATTTGGCCGCTGAAAATAAATGTTTGGCATGAATTCACAAACAGGTTCCGGCCCGGAGCCTGTTTCTATCGCTTCCCGTCACGGCATCGTCGGCCGTGACGGCGCCTGCCGCCGCACGTGCGGGCGCTTTCCCTCCCACGTGGGCGACCCTCGGCGTGGATCATGCCAGCAGCACCAGCGACACCGCGATCAACGCTGCGACCAGTCCGATGAAGATCAGGCTACCCGGCGTTCCCATCTGCCACATCGGTCTCTCCGATGCTTTCATGTGTTCGCCCCCGCCGCACCAGTCGATCTACGCGCCTCGCTGGTCTCGGTTCTGATCTGGATCAAGTCATCGTCGCGCCAAGGCGCACCGCGATTGGCCCCTCCAATTTTGTACCGATCCGCAACGCAACCCGGAACACGTCCGGGTGAAATAAGCTGACAGGGTGCCGTTGCGCAGTTCCCCCGGAGGAGGCTGAGCTTCACAGGACCCCAGCCCCGGACACCTCTTGGGACGGTCTCTGAAAATCTCTGGGGCGACGGTCCCCGCCGGCGCTCGCTCTCCGTCACCATCGCCAACTGTTGCGCGCATCGCGTTCATCACCATCGACCAAGCTGTCGTTCGGCAACCTGCGCTCGCGCCGCTGTCGGGGACATGGTGGACAGGCCTGAAGGCATGCTACCGTGTGTGCCTTGGCCTGCCAGAGCATTGCTAACGGAGGTTCATTATGCCCGCCTATTTCATTGTCCAAAACACGATCAAAGACGAAGCGCAGTATCAGAAATACGTGCAGGCCGTCGTACCGTTCATCGCCGGCTTTGGCGGAAAGCTTGTCGCCAGACGCGCAAAAGTGGAAGTGCTGGAAGGCGAACATGACGAGCGCCCGGTCGTGATGTTCGAGTTTCCGGACATGGAGGCTATCCACGCGTTCTGGAATTCTCCCGATTACGTCCCGATCAAGAAGCTCCGCGAGGGGATAGCCACAATGAACATTTGGGCCTTTCCGGACGCCTGATCGGCCTCCTACAGCGCGCCGCGAGCGCAGGGCTGTCAGACGCCGGGCAGGCCGCGCCAGCTTGCCAGCCGCTGCCTCAGTCGTGCGTTGCGATAATGCGCTGGCAGGGCAGGCATCTGTAGACGCGCACGGCTTTACGATTTCCGATCTGTGGTAATTTTCCCAGCAGCATCATTTCACGCTCGCACTTCTCGCACGCGGGAGGTAGCTGGGCATCGTCGTGTGATCGCATAATGATTGCGATTATTCGATCTGCGAAGGCAGGAACATTTGGGATTTCTACGTAGTACCAAAGTTGGGGCGACGAAGCCGGGCTCGATGTCCGACAGCCGCACATGATCGTCGCAGCGTCAGAGACCTTGAGAGGCTTCCGGGATGGGCGGCTTCGCCAACCGCGTCACGACCGCCGGAAGCATCGCGGCGCGGGCAGGCGACCGATAGCGGGCGTCATCGCGTCATCACCACGGCGCGACGGCGGCCACGCCATCGCGAGCGAACAGGCGGTGCCGTTAGTAATCCGTTAACTGATTGGGTCGACCATCGGTCCCGTCCTTGCGAAGGACAATGGAGCGATACAAGAGGCCGTCACCGTACACCCCCCAAGTCTCCGGTGACGGCTTTTTCCACCGCGAACTTCATTCAGCAGGTTGCGTACCAATCGTCAGGAAACGGAATAAAGGGCCAACCCGATCCGTTGTCGTTAGCCGCTTTGGGGACAGGCGCGTTTAGGGATGGCGAGCGGGGCATAAAAACGTTTCGTAGCTCAGGCTCAAGCGTCGCTATCTCGGGCAATCGGTTGAACTCGGGTCGCATTGGCGGCATCCTTAAAGTTGATCCACCCCCCAATTCCGGTTTTCCAAACCATGCGCCGGATGCCCCGATCACCAGCGTATCGCAGGCGCGATCCCGGGGCCATTGCTTCGGACAAGGTCTTCCCGTCTGGCGCGCGGCGCCGTCGTGGTTCGCTGCCTCTACTTCGGTACGCATTCCACGTTGAAGGCAATGATGATCTGCGCCGGGTCGGCCTGACCCAGGCTCTTCAACTCTTCCAAACCGCTTCTCATCCTGGCTCCCGCCTCCTTCAAGCTCTCCTCCAGTTTGGACTTCGCTGTCAGGCAGCGCGCTTCACTGGAAAACTCCTGGAACACCACGGTCGGGAGGAGCCTCCATTCCGTTCTGTCATTTGTAGCGGCCGGACTGACTGAATAGGAGAAGACGTACATCAGGATCCACATCGGCAGGCTCCATCCGTGACGCGACGGCGGTGAAAGCCTGCGCCCCGGAGCCATCATGATAACAGGGGCGTCTCGCTTGCTTCGGTGCTCGCCGCAGGCCGTCTTAGTGCAGCGCTGCCCAACAAAGGGAGCTTGATCTGGATCAAGCGGAAGCCCGTGGATCATTGCGCTTCCAGCCAGGCCAGCGCCTCAGTTCGTTGATCGGATGGAAATTGACGAACCTGCGCCGCGACAAAGTGTTTCGCAATCTGCGGCATGGTCTTGAGGAATTCGCTGTCAGTCACGATGGCCACACGCTTCACCCGTCGATGATGATCCTTCACGAATTTGAGATGTGACACGAGCGCACCGAAGCTGTCCCAGCCCGGAAAAGTCTTGGCGAATATCATGAGGCCGGCCAGTTTTCCATTCGCCGCGATGAACGGATCGATTTCCTGGGCGAGCTGTTCAAAGTCAGCTTTCCCGAGCGCGCCTTCGGGCGAGAGAATCAGGATGCCTCGGTCTCGCAGCAACTCCAGCCTGATCATGGCTTTCTCCTGCAACGCGAGGAGCTTGTCGGAGCGGTTCTGGTCGGGGAACTGCTTTGCTTCCTCTTCCGCCAAGAGCCTGAGGAGCATTTGCCGTTGCCCGTCTGGTGTTCGCGGATCGGCAAGCTGCCTTTTGAAGAGGATCAGGTTCTCGTGGTGCACGAATGCCTCAAGTGATCCCATCGCCTCTCTCCGCGTTGGCAATGAGGTGTAGTGTAGCGATCCAAAACCTGAACGCGAATTGTCCCAATGGACATTGGGCAATGGGCATGACCTAGCGAGCGACGATCGCTCGATTACATGGGCTGACATTGCGCTGAGTTGTTGGTCCAGGGCACTTTCCTCCGGATCAGTGCCATCGGAAGCCCGGTTGCGGGACGCAGCGTAATGCGCTGAAGCGGCCACACCTGGGCGTTTGGAAGCGGCCGCATATCGAAATGGCGAGTCAGGACAGCAAGTATGATTGCGGCCTCCTGCAAGGCAAAGGTCGAGCCGATACAGGTCCGAGGCCCAACCCCGAAGGGCAGATAGGAAAATCGCGGAATTCCGCGGCGGGCATCGGGTAGAAAACGTGAAGGGTCGAATGCATCGGGGCGGCTCCATAACCTGCGATGTCGATGCAGGACATAGGGCGCTATCACGACCAGAGATCCTGGCTTGACCGCCATATCACCCAGTACATCCCCCTCAATCGCTGCGCGGCTGAGTGCGGCGATCGGCGGGTACAGCCGTAATGCTTCTTCGATGACTGCCCTTGTCTCCACCAGTCGGTCGGCCAGGTCATCGCAAGGATATGACAATTCCCGTTCAGCTTCCGCCACGACGCGCGACCGCCACTCGGGTGCCTGTGATAGCAAAAAGATCGACCAGGTGAGGGTGTTGGCCGTCGTCTCATGTCCCGCTGACAGAAAAGTGAGGATGTTGGAACGAACCTCTGTCGGGTTGAGTTGCCGTCCGGTTGACGGGTCCTGAGCACGCAATAACAATGTCAGAAGATCGTCTGGTTTTTCGTGTTCGGCGAGGCCCGCAAGCCTTAGGTCTCTTGCCTGGATGATTGTATCAATCACCGCTTCGAAGTACGCCATGGTGCGCCGCAGCCGGCGGTGGCCCGGTCGCGGCACGAATTTGGGCGCGCCGAGCAGGTCCAGCACGCCGATGCGACCGAGCACGCTGAAATAAGCATTCATCGCCTCTCGAAATTCATCGAGGTCGCCACCGACACCATCAGAAAAGATTGTGAGTGCGAGTACGTTCAAGGTGACCAGAGCCATCTCGGCGGCAACGTCCACCGAAGCGTCGGGCCCCAACCCTGTCCATCTTGCGACGACCTCGTTGGCTGCCGCGATCATGGCCTTGGTGAATGAACTGACGGTTCTACGAGCGAACAGGGGTGCGAGCAGTCGCCGTTGAATCTCCCAACGTTCGCCTTCGACGCTCAACAACCCGTCGGACAGTCCGGATGCAAGGATGCGACGTTGGATCCGATCCTTCCGATAGTTTCTTGAATTGTCCATCAATACGCGCTTGATGGCCTGGGGATCGTGAACCAGAAAGCAATCGGTGAAGGGAAGGCGAAGCCTGGCAATGGGCTCCTGAAAAAACTCCGCGCTCCAGCATTCAAGCGGATTTCGCTTTAGCCTGATCAATAGCTCTGCAAATCCGAGCCGGCCTGGCGGAGGATGCGGCGCAGGTGGGCAATAGTCCAATTCGCCGCGATGCGACATGGGCAGGCACGATCGTTCCGTCATCTGGGCCCCGTCCCGAAACCTTTGGTGCCGCCGCGTTTCCCGGCTTGATCTAAATCAAAACCGGCCGGGCAACCTTCCGTCCTGAATGCATCTCCTATGGTGATGGAGTTGATCATGCGGAAATCCGTGCTCTACCTGATGCTCGCGGGTGCGACCTGGCCGTGCGCAACCCATGCACAGGTCAAGATCGACATGGCCCGCGTGACATGTGCCGACTATCTGGCGCTTCCAGCTGCCGATTCGGCGGTCTTCTCCGCGTGGATGAGCGGTTGGTTCAATCAGAAGACCGGCTACGTGTTCGTCGACTTGAATGCCTATGCTCGAAACGTCGCGAATGTGAAGTCGTGGTGCGCTTTAAACCCCACGCAAACGGTCATGGCCGGTCTTCAACGTGCCACGGCCCAGTAGCGATCACAGGCGACACCTGGAGGCATTATGAAACGGACCATCATTTCCAGCTTCTGCGTGCTGCTGCTGACGAACATAGTGCCAGCCAGCGCCCAGGTGGTGATCGACCTTTCGGTGATCACCTGCAAGCAGCTCCTTGAGTCAGACGCTGAACGACAGTCCCTGATAAGTTCGTGGATGGCCGGCTATTTCAGTGCGACCAAGAATCTCAGCGAGCTCGATATCCGTTACGTGCAGCGGAACGCGAAGGTGGTTGGAGGCTACTGCAAGGCGCACAAGTCAGATACCGTCATGAATGCAATGCAGAAGAACTGGCGCTAGGATCCTGCCTCCTGCCATTCTCTGTTGGAGGCCGACCCACGGATATCATTGGGCTGAACCGAAGTTGCCAGCTTGAAGGGCGGATCTTCGCGATTGACCCAGTGTCGGGTCGAACACCATCACATGCAATATGAAGGCGGCCGGGTGCGTCTCCGCGCACCCGGCAGCAATACTTTGTGCCTGGCTCACATCACCAGCGCGGTGTTAACAGGTCATTCCGGTCGCACATCTGCGGACGGCTCGGCGAGTCTGGCGCACAGTCGTTCTCGCGACGCACACTCCGTTAATGCGTGTCCGACCCACGCCGCAGGCAGCAGCGATCTGCGTGATCATGGCGTCCGGCTGATAAACCATCGGTGCGGGTGTCATGGCTTGCGCCGGTGTCGCAATCGACAAGGCGAGGACAGCAACAGCAATCGTCCTGATCATTTCGCTTCTCCCTCGGCCGTCCAATCGCTCCGACCTGTGCGGCAGGGGGGAGAGTCCGGCCTTTGTGTTTCGAGTGGCGCAAGCTTTGGACGCCGGGAGTTTGACGCCTTGCGATAGATCAAGGCTGAGGGCGATTGATTTCAGCATCTAGCCACCCTTGACGCGATCCGGCTTGTTGGATTGAGATTGGACCAACCGACGCCGCGGCGCCGTCGTCCATACCGGCGTCTGCAACCATGAGCATCCATGTATCTCGGCATCGATCTCGGCACCTCCGCGGTCAAGAGCGTTCTCGTTGACGACGCCCAGCGCGTGATTGCAAGCGAGAGCCGGGCGTTGACGATCGCCTCGCCGCAGCCCGGCTATTTCGAGCAGGATCCCGCGCAGTGGATCGAGGCGACCTTTGCCACGCTGGACGCCTTGAAGGCGTCGCATGGAAGAGAGCTGGCGGTGGTCGAAGGCATCGGATTGTCCGGCCAGATGCATGGCGCCACGTTGCTCGATGCGAGCGACGCGCCGTTGCGGCCTTGCATCCTCTGGAACGATGGGCGCTCCGCCGCGGAGTGCCGCATCCTGGAACAGCGCTGGCCCGCTTTGCGTGCGACGACGGGCAACAAGGCGATGCCCGGATTCACGGCGCCGAAGCTGCTCTGGATCGCCGCGCACGAGCCTGAGATCTTTGCGGCCACGACACGCGTCCTGCTTCCGAAGGCGTATCTCCGCCTGGTGCTGGCCGGCGAGGCCATCGAGGACGTGTCGGACGCATCGGGATCGCTGTGGCTCGACGCTGCGCGCCGGGACTGGTCGGATGCGGCACTGGCCGCGACCGGCCTGTCCCGCGCGCACATGCCGCGCCTGGTCGAAGGGTGCGCGCCGGCGGCAACATTGCGCAGCGAACTCGCGCAGCGCTGGGGCATGATCAGGCGGCCAATGATCGCGGGCGGCGCGGGCGACAATCCAGCTGGTGCGATCGGCATCGGTGCGATCAGGCCAGGAACCGCGTTCATCTCGCTGGGAACCTCAGGTGCCCTGCTGGCGCCAACCAGCCACATTGCCGCCAACCCGGATCGCGTGGTCCACACGTTCTGCCACGCGATCCCCGGAATGTGGATTCAGGCCGGCGCGATCCTCTCGGCGGCATCTTGTCTGGCTTGGGTCGCGCGCCTGTTCGGCGTCGCCGAGGCTGAATTGCTGGCGCCGCTGGGCGCGCGCCCGCAGGTGCCGTCTTCCGTGAGCTTCCTGCCTTATCTCGCGGGCGAGCGGACGCCGCACGACGATCCCGTCGTGCGCGGCATGCTCGATGGCCTGAGCCACGGTACCGACCGCGCGGCGATCGTGCAGGCCGTGCTCGAGGGCGTCGCCTACGCGCTTGCGGATTGCCGTGACGCGCTCGCTTGTGCCGGCATTGCGGTCGCGGAAGCCGATGTCATCGGTGGCGGTTCACGGTCGCGGTTCTGGCTGTCGGTGCTGGCCAACGTTCTCAATGTTCCGATCCATCGCTTTGCCGAAGGTGAAACCGGCGCGGCATTCGGTGCGGCGAGATTGGGACGGCTTGCTGTCACGGGCGAGGCAATCGACGCCGTCTGCACCCCACCGCGCCGCGTCGAGACGTTCGAGCCGGATCGCGTGCTTGTCGAAGCCTATGCCGGGCGGCTTCCCGCCTGGCGCGAACTGTACCGGCCGCGCCACTAATATCGCTTCGATCTCGCATTTCCGTCGGTTCGTTGTTGCCCTGTGCCGCGGCCTTTTGTTTAATGCGCGAACCGCGCTTAAAAAAACCAGACGCGGACAGGAAACGCATTGTGCGCCGGGAGGCACGATGAACGATCCGATCCTCGAGATGCGGGGAGTCTCAAAATCCTTCTTCAGCATCAAGGCTCTGCGTGCGGTTGACCTCACCGTCTATGCCGGTGAGATCCATGCCCTGATGGGTGAGAACGGCGCCGGCAAATCGACCCTGATGAAAATCCTGTCGGGTGCCTACCGGCCCGATCCCGGCGGCGAGATCCGCATCGAGGGCAAGCCGGTGCGCATCGAAGGCCCGCTCGGCGGCCGGGCCGCCGGCATCTCGATCATCTATCAGGAACTGTCTTTGGCCCCAAATCTGAGCGTCGCGGAGAATATTTATCTCGGCCGCGAGGTCTCCCATTCGGGATTTCTGGCGCGCGGCGCCATGCGGGTCGGCGTTGGCCCGATCCTGGAACGGCTGGGTGCGGACTTCCTGCCGTCGACATTGGTGGCGCATCTCTCCATGGGTCAGCGTCAGCTCGTCGAGATCGCGCGTGCGCTGCACGCGCGCTCGAAAATCCTGATCATGGACGAGCCGACCACCGCGTTGTCGGCCGGCGAGAGCGAGCGGTTGTTTGCGCTGATCCGTCAGCTCCGCGCCGAGGGGCTCGCCATCATCTACATCTCGCACCGCATGGACGAGGTCTATGCACTCGGTGACCGCGTCACCGTGCTGCGTGACGGCCGCCTGGTCGGCTCGCTCGACAAGCAGGATATTCGCGCCGACGCCATCGTTCGCCTGATGGTCGGGCGCGACGTCTCCTCCTTCTACAAGAAGGATCATGATCCCGGGGCCGGGAAGGGGCATCCGGTGCTCACCGTAATCGACATGGCCGACGGGCTGCGCGTCAAGGGCTGCTCGCTCACCGTGCATGCGGGTGAGGTGGTGGGGCTTGCCGGCCTGATCGGCGCCGGCCGCACCGAACTTGCGCATCTCATCATCGGCGCGGCACCGAGAACGTCGGGCCGCCTCGAACTCGAAGGCCGGCCGATCGACATCCGCACCCCCGGCGAAGCACTCGCGGCCGGCATCGCCTATCTGACCGAAGACAGGAAGGCGCTCGGCCTGTTTCTCGATATGTCATGTCTGGACAACATCAACCTCGCGGTGCTCGGGCGCGATGCCAAGCTTGGCTGGTTCCTGGACCGCGACAAGGCGCGCGAATGCGCCGACAGGGCCTTCACGGGGCTCAGCATCCGCGCCGCCAATGCCGGCGTCCCCGCTGGTGGCCTGTCCGGCGGCAACCAGCAGAAGGTGCTGTTGTCGCGTCTTCTCGCAATTGCGCCAAAGGTCTTGATTCTCGACGAGCCGACGCGCGGTGTCGACGTCGGTGCCAAGTCGGAGATCTATTCGATCATCGACAATCTCGCCAAGGCCGGCACCGCGATCCTCGTCATCTCGTCCGACCTGCCCGAGATCATCGGCATCTGCGACCGCGTCATCGCGATGCGGTCGGGGCTTGTCGCGGGCGAGGTCAGGCGAACCGAGACGGCGCCGCTCAGTCAGGAGGACATCATGGCCCTTGCGACGGGGACGGAGCATCTCGATGCCTGACAACGGGTCGACGCAGGCGAAGGCTGCCACGGCAAACGGCCTTGCTGCCGCCCAGGAAACGAAGCGCCAGCGCATCAGGCTGCTGATCCGCGCGGCCGGCATGCTGCCGGTGCTGCTGCTGCTCTGCGCCGGCTTTCATTATTTGTCGGATGGCCGTTTCTTCACCGGGCAAAATCTCGGCATCGTCTTGCAGCAGGCTGCCGTCAACACGGTGCTTGCCGCGGGTATGACCTTCGTCATCCTGACCGGCGGCATCGATCTCTCGGTCGGCTCGATCCTGGCGGCATCCGCGATGGCCGGCCTGACGATTTCCAAATTGCCCGAGTTAGATGCGCTGTGGCTGCCGGCCGCCGTTCTCACCGGGCTCGGCTTCGGGGTCGTCAATGGCGCGCTGATCGCGCTGTTGCGCCTGCCGCCCTTCATCGTCACGCTGGGTTCGCTCACCGCGGTGCGTGGCCTGGCGCGGCTGCTCGGCGCCGACACCACGGTGTTCAATCCTTCGATTCCCTACGCCTTCATCGGCAACGGCTCGTTGACGGTCGTTCCCGGCGTCGTGTCGATCCCGTGGCTCTCGGTGATCGCTCTGCTCGTCATCCTCGTCTCGTGGCTGGTGTTGCGCCGGACCGTGCTCGGCGTGCACATCTACGCAGTCGGCGGCAATGAGAGCGCGGCGCGGCTGGCCGGCATCAAGGTCTGGGCCGTGCTGATCTTCGTCTATGGTGTGTCGGGACT
The DNA here is from genome assembly GCA_963819355.1 of uncultured Alphaproteobacteria bacterium. Lineage (GTDB taxonomy): Bacteria > Pseudomonadota > Alphaproteobacteria > Rhizobiales > Xanthobacteraceae > Bradyrhizobium. Next base: position 65,072 of record CAWFVZ010000030.1, read on the forward strand.
GCTGGCCGGATTAGGCGGCGGCATGCAGGCGGCGAGGCTTTATGCGGCCAACGGCCTGCAGCTCGGACAGAGCTACGAGCTCGACGCCATCACCGCGGTGATCCTGGGCGGCACCTCTTTCGTCGGCGGCATTGGCTCGATCTGGGGGACGCTGATCGGTGCGTTGATCATCGCCGTTCTCTCGAACGGCCTGATCCTCACCGGCGTCTCCGACATCTGGCAGTATGTGATCAAGGGTCTGGTGATCATCGGCGCTGTGGCGCTGGATCGCTACCGGCTGCAAGGCTCGGCCAGAACCTGAAAGGTTCGGCGCGCACCGGAGTGCGCGTGTGTGATGCGAGGTTCCGTTGCGGCAACTGGTCTGCCGTGCCGGGGATAAAGACAGACCAGGGAGGAAGCCAATGTTGAAGATGACCACGCTCGCCGGCGCCGCAATGGCGCTCGCCCTGACCACCGCGCCGTCCTTTGCCAAGGAGCTCAAGTCGATCGGTGTCTCGCTGGGCTCGATGGGCAACCCGTTCTTCGTCGCGCTGTCGAAGGGCGCCGAGTTCGAGGCCAAGAAGACCAATCCCAATGTGAAGATCACCACGGTCGGCTTCGAATACGACCTCGGCAAACAGGTCACCCAGATCGACAATTTCATTGCCGCCGGCGTCGACCTGATCCTGTTGAACCCTGGCGATCCCAAGGCGATCGGGCCAGCGATCAAGAAGGCCCAGGCGGCAGGCATTGTCGTCGTCGCGGTCGATACCGCGGCCGACGGCGCTGATGCCACCGTGACCACCAACAACGTCCAGGCCGGCGAGATCTCCTGCCAGTACATCGTGGACAAGCTGGGCGGGAAGGGCGACGTCATCATCGAGAACGGACCGCAGGTCTCCGCGGTGATCGACCGCGTCGTCGGCTGCAAAAACGTTCTTCGCGAAGAATCCCGGGATCAAGGTGCTGTCCAGCGACCAGGACGCGAAGGGCTCGCGTGAAGGCGGCCTCACCGTCGCGCAGGGCTATCTGACTCGCTTCGCCAAGATCGACGCCATCTTCGCCATCAACGACCCGCAGGCGATCGGCACCGACCTCGCGGCACGCCAGCAGAATCGCAGCGGCATGATCATCACTGCGGTCGACGGCGCGCCTGACATCGAGGCAGCGCTCAAGGACCCGGCGGCGCCGCAGATCCAGGCGTCAGCGTCGCAGGACCCGTTCTTCATGGCGCGACGCGCCGTGCAGGTCGGTGTCGGCATTCTCAAGGGGCAGAAGCCGGCCTCGACCGTCGAGCTGCTGCCGTCGAAGCTCGTGACCCGGGACAATATCGCCGAATACAAGGGCTGGACCTCGGACCGCTCGCAGTAACACCTCACGACTTTCGCGGGGCTGTGGCCCAATTCAAGAGCCGCGCCCCGGGAAACCCGCCCGGGCGCGCCTGTGAGGTTGACCTCAGCGACCGATATGTCAAAGGAGGGGGGTAGATCGACGGTGGCGTCGACCGAATGGCAGTGCCTGTCGGGGCGTGGTCGGGAGTAAATTTGCACCATGGCTGAGCGGATCGCTCTCATCACCGGCGTGACGGGTCAGGACGGCGCCTAACTTGCAGAACATCTGCTGTCGCTCGGCTATGTCGTGCACGGCATCAAGCGGCGCTCATCCTCGTTCAACACCGCGCGCGTCGATCATCTCTATCAGGATCCGCATGTCGGCAACGTGCCGTTCCTGATGCATTACGGCGACATGACGGATTCGACCAATCTGATCCGTCTGTGCAGCAGATCCGGCCGACCGAGATCTACAATCTCGCCGCCCAGAGCCACGTCGCGGTCAGTTTCGAAAGCCCGGAATACACCGCCAACGCCGACGCCATCGGCGTGCTGCGCCTGCTCGAGGCGATCCGCATCCTCGGCATGGAGAAGGAGACGCGGTTCTACCAGGCCTCGACCTCCGAGCTCTACGGCCTGGTGCAGGAGATCCCGCAGAAGGAGACCACGCCGTTTTATCCGCGCTCGCCCTATGGCGTTGCCAAGCTCTACGGCTACTGGATCACGGTGAACTACCGCGAAGCCTACGGCATGTTCGCGTCGAACGGCATTCTCTTCAATCATGAGAGTCCGATCCGCGGCGAGACCTTCGTCACGCGCAAGATCACCCGCGGCGTCGCCCGCATCGAAGTCGGGCTGGAACAGACACTCTATCTCGGCAATCTCTCGGCCAAGCGCGACTGGGGCCATGCGAGAGATTACGTCGAGGGCATGCACATGATCCTGCAAGCCGACAAGCCCGACGATTTCGTGCTCGCCACCGGCGAGACGCGCTCGGTGCGCGAGATGGTCGAATTGTCGTTTGCGCAGGTCGGCCGCCGCATCGAATGGCGCGGTGAGGGCGTCGACGAGACCGGAATCGACACCAAGAGCGGCAAGACCGTGGTGAAGATCGATCCGACCTATTTCCGCCCGACCGAGGTCGATCTCCTCATTGGCGACGCCAGCAAGGCCCGCGAGGTGCTCGGCTGGAATCCGAAGCGGAATTTTGCCGAGCTCGTCGCGGAGATGATGGCGAGCGATCTCGCCGAGGCCAAACGGGACGTTGCAAATGGCAAACGCAGCGTTTGAGCTGAGGGGCAAAAGCGTCTACGTCGCCGGCCATCGCGGCATGGTCGGCAGCGCGCTTCTGCGCCGGCTGGCGCGCGAGGACGTCAAGCTCGTGACGGCGGACCGGAGCGAGGTCGATCTCTGCACCCAGGCCGCGGTGTTCGACTGGTTTGCGAAAGTGCGGCCGCAGGTGATCTTCCTTGCCGCCGCCAAGGTTGGCGGCATCGTCGCCAACGCCACGCTGCCCGCCGAGTTCATCTATGACAACATCGCAATCGCGGCCAACGTGATCCATGCGGCGCATCAAAATGGCGCCGAGAAGCTGATGTTTCTGGGCTCGTCCTGCATCTATCCGAAGCTGGCCGCGCAGCCGTTGCGCGAGGATTCGGTGCTGACCGGTCCCCTGGAATCGACCAATGAGGCCTATGCGATTGCGAAAATCGCCGGCATCAAGATGGCGGAGGCCTATCGCAGCCAATATGGCAGCGACTTCATCAGCGTGATGCCGACCAATCTCTACGGGCCCGGCGACAATTATCACCCCGAGTTGAGCCACGTCGTCGCGGCGCTGATCCGTCGCTTTCACGAGGCGAAGGTGTCGGGTGCGAAGAGCGTCGTCGTCTGGGGCACCGGCACGCCGCGGCGCGAGTTCCTCTATGTCGACGACATGGCGGATGCCTGTGTGCATCTGATGAAGACCTACTCCGGCGCGGAGCTGGTCAACATCGGCACCGGCGAGGACATCGCCATCGCCGAGTTTGCGCGCGTCGTCGCCGAGATCGTCGGCTATCGCGGCGAGATCTCCTTCGACACCTCGCGCCCCGACGGCACGCCGCGCAAACTGCTCGACGTCAGTCGTCTGACAAAGCTCGGCTGGCGCGCGACGACGTCGCTCGAGGATGGGTTGAAGCGCGCATAGCGGCGTATCAGGCTGCGGCGCAGGTGACTGCGCAAGTGTAGGAACCATATCTGCGCCCCCACGCGCAAATAACATCATGTTAGGTTTATCGAATAACTGGGTAATTGTGTTAGCCCGGCGAAAGCCTATTGTCGCGCCCAATCAGACACCTATCGGCAGTGACAAGCGCTTGCGGAAACCCGCACAGCGCGCGGAGAGCGCTGCCCACTTTCTCCAAGAAGCCCGCCAACGGGACGCTAGCAAACCAGTGGAGGAATTTTGAGATGATCGCGATCCATGACATAGAGTCAGTCCAGGAAGGCAGCTGCGAGCGGCTGGATCGGGTCGGCTCTCGAATATTATGACTTCTTCATCTACGCGACCGCCGCGTCGCTGATTTTCCCGCAGATCTTCTTCCCGTCGGACAATCCCACCGTCGCCATCGTCGCATCGCTGGCGACCTATGGCGTTGGCTATGTGGCTCGTCCCATCGGCGCCTTCGTCCTCGGACATTGGGGCGACACCCATGGCCGCAAGACCGTTCTCATCGTCTGCATGTTCCTGATGGGCATCTCGACCATGGCGGTGGGGATCCTGCCGACCTATCAGCAAGTCGGCATCCTGGCGCCGATCCTGCTCGTCATCCTTCGCCTGATTCAGGGATTTGCCGTTGCCGGTGAAATCTCCGGCGCGAGCTCGATGATTCTGGAGCACGCGCCGTTCGGTCGGCGCGGCTTCTATGCAAGCTTCGCCCTTCAGGGCGTGCAGGCCGGACAAATTCTCGCAGCAGCCGTCTTCCTGCCGCTGGCGGCCTATATGCCGAACGAGGCATTCAACAGCTGGGGCTGGCGGATTCCCTTCCTGCTGAGCTTCTTCGTCATCGCCGCAGGCTACGTCATTCGTCGCGAAGTCGACGAGACCCCTGCCTTTGCCCGCGAGGGCGAGCGGGGAGAGACGCCGCGGGCGCCCATTGTTCAGGCCATCAAGCTGAGCTGGCGCGACATGCTCAGGGTCATCTGCATGGCTCTGATGAACGTCATTCCGGTCGTTGCGACCATCTTCGGTGCGGCCTATGCGGTCCAGCCGGCCTATGGCATTGGTTTTGCCAAGGACGTCTATCTGTGGATCCCGGTGCTCGGAAACTTGCTGGCCGTGTTCGTGATTCCGTTCGTCGGCAATCTCTCCGACAAGGTCGGCCGCAAGCCTCCGATCATCGTCGGCGCGCTGCTCTCCGGCCTGCTCGCGTTCGGCTATCTCTACGCCATCAGCATCAAGAACGTGCCGCTTGCCATCCTGATGTCGCTCCTGATGTGGGGCGTCGTCTATCAGGGCTACAACGCGATCTTCCCGAGCTTTTACCCGGAGCTGTTTCCGACCCGCACCCGCGTGTCGGCGATGGCGATCTCGCAGAACGTCGGAACCACCATCACCGCGTTGCTTCCGGCCCTGTTTGCGACGGTGGCGCCTCCGGGTTCCGCCAACATTCCCTTGACGGTGGGGGCGATCGCCTTCGGCATCACGGTCATCGCGGCACTGGCGGCCGTCACGGCCCGGGAAACCTATCGGATCAGCATCGACGATCTCGGCAATCCCGAGGCCGTTCCGATGGCGCGGGCCGACTATGAGCGGCAGCGTGCGGAGGCGGCGGGCGGCGCGGCTGCAATTCCGACCTGACGGGGACGTAAGGAAGCAATGCCGCTGCGATTCCTGACGTTTGCAGCGGCAGGGCTCCACGCTACGTGACTGCCTACTCGAACTTTCCGCGCGCGAGCGCGATCATCATGAGGTTGCAGGATGAACCCCGCTGTCGTTGCTGTCGCTATTACCGGCTCCGTTCCGCGCAAGAAGGATAATCCCGCGGTCCCGATTCTGCCGTCCGAACAGATCGAGTCGACGCACGAGGCCTTCGAGGCCGGCGCCACGCTTGCCCATATCCACGTTCGCAACGATGACGAGACGCCGTCCTCTGATCCCCAGCGTTTTGCCTTGGTGCAGGAGGGAATCCGGAAGCATTGTCCGGGCATGATCGTCCAGTTCTCGACCGGCGGGCGAGGCCGCGATCCCTCGGCGCGGGGATCATCGCTCTATTTGAAGCCCGACATGGCCTCGCTCTCCACCGGATCAGTGAACTTTCCGACGATTGTCTACGAGAACAGCGCCGCACGGGTCGAGACTCTTGCCACCGGCATGAAGGCAGGCGGCATCCGGCCGGAAATCGAGATCTTCGATCTGTCGCATCTGCATGGAGCCCGCCGCCTGATCGAGGCGGGGTTGATCGATCCGCGTCCGCACGTGCAGTTCGTCATGGGCGTCAAGAACGCAATGCCGGCCGACGAGCATGTGCTCGACATCCTGTTGGGAGAGCTCAGGCGGCTGATCCCGAAAGCGACGTGGACCGCGGCCGGGATCGGACGCCATCAAGCCGAAGTCATGGGCTGGGCGCTCGCGCGTGGCGCGGACGCGGTTCGCACCGGGCTCGAGGACAATATCAGGATCGACAAGACGCGCCTCGCCGCCAGCAACGCCGAGCTCGTGACCCTCGCCGGCGAGGCTGTCGCGCGCCACGGCCGGCGCGTCGCGACCGCGGTCGAGGCGCGATCCTTGCTCGGGATCGCGGGGTAGGGACGGCCGTCCTCCGCCTGACATGCTCCCGTGGCGCCGGCAGCGGCGCGATGGCGGTGGCGCGCGCGACCATTCCGCTCGTGTTCTACGACCAGGCCGAGTTCGCCAAGGCGATGTCGATGATCGCGCTGCCGCTCAATCTGGCTTCCGCGATCTCGCCGCCGCTGCTTGCCGGTCTGCTCACCGAGTTCGGCAGCCGCGGGGCGCTTGGCCTCACCTTCGCCTTTTCCTGCGCAACGGTGCTGATCCTGATCCTGCTCGGCCGGCGTCGTCCGGGGATCGCCGCAGCGGCGGTGACCTGACGCAATATCGCGACGCGGAAATTCGACGCGGGCCGTTCCTGCTGCCGGGCAGGGGATGGCCGTATGCCCGGAGCGCAGTGCTCAGGGCGTCAAAATAGTGTATCCGCTGGGAGCGCGGGCCGCGATCTCGCCGCCGCGCCAAGATCCAGTTCCCGGAGGAAATCGACATGTCGGCCTTGCCGCTCTCAGGCATCAAGATCCTTGACCTCACGCGCGTGCTCGCCGGGCCCTTGTCGGCCCAGATGCTGGGCGATCTCGGCGCCGACGTGATCAAGATCGAGCGGCCGGGCACCGGCGATGACGCGCGCGCCTTCGGCCCGCCCTATCTGACCGATCCCGAGGGCAAGGCGAACAACAACAATTCATTCTACCTCTGCGCCAACCGCAACAAGAAGTCGGTTACCGTCAACATTGCCAAGCCCGAGGGGCAGGCGATCATCCGCGAGCTTGTGAAAGACGTCGACGTCTTCATGGAGAACTACAAGGTCGGCGATCTCAAGCGCTACGGCCTCGACTACGAGACGATCAAGGCGATCAACCCCAGGATCATCTATTGCTCGGTGACCGGCTTCGGCCAGACCGGGCCCTATGCGCCACGCGCCGGCTACGACGCGATCCTCCAGGCGATGGGCGGCCTGATGAGCGTCACCGGCCATATCGACGGCGAGCCCGGCGAGGGCCCGATGAAGGTCGGCCCGTCGATCGTCGACTACATGACCGGCATGAACACCTCGATCGGGCTTCTCTCGGCGCTCTACCATCGCGACGTCAATGGCGGGCAGGGACAGCACATCGACGTCTGCCTGTTCGATACCGTCATCGCGTCGCTGTCGCACTGGCTGCAGATCTACCTCGTCAACGGCAAGATGCCGCCGCGCCGCGGCACCTGGGGCAATGGCGGCATGCCGGCCGGCGTGTTCCGCTGCACCGACGGCGAGCTGATGCTGGTGGTCGGCAATGACGGCCAGTTCCAGCGGACCTGCGCGGTGCTTGGCGAGCCCGAGCTCGCCAACGACAAGCGCTTCATCAAGAACAACGACCGCGTCGTGCACGGCAAGGAGATCATGGCGATCTTCGCCGGCCTGTTCCTGAAGAAGCCGGTGGCCTACTGGCTGGACAAGCTGGAGGAGGCCGGCGTGCCCTCGGGTCCGATCAACAATTTCGAGCAGGTGTTCAGCGATCCCCACGTCCAGTCGCGCGGCATGCGGGTGAAGGTCGACCATCCCTTCGAGCCAGATCTGTCGCTGATCCGCAACGCGCTGACCTTCTCGGAGACCCCGATCGAGACGTATCGCGCCCCGCCGCTGCTCGGCGAGCACACCCAGGAGGTGCTCGGCGGCAAGCTCGGCTATGATGCGGAGAAGATCGAGACGCTGAAGAAGCAGGGTATCATCTGACTTTCTTCTCCTCCCCCGCAAAGGGAGAAGGAAGAGGGGCGCGTTCGCGTTGAGTTAGACGGGCAAGGGGACGACATCGCATGACCAACGGCAAGACCATCATCACCTGCGCCATCACCGGCAATCTGACAAAGCCCGAGCAGTCGCCGTTTCTGCCCATCACGCCCGAGCAGATCGCGACGTCCGCGCTGGAAGCGGCCGAAGCCGGCGCCGCCATCACCCACATCCATGTGCGCGATCCCGCCACGGGACGGCCGTCGATGTCGGTCGATCTCTACCGCGAGGTGGTGGAGAAGATCCGCGCCCGCAACAAGAGCCTGGTCATCAACCTCACGACCGGCCCCGGCGGGCGCTTCGTGCCCTCGATCGAAGACCCCCGCATCGCCGGCCCCGGCACCACGCTGCTTCCCCCCGAAAAGCGCGTCGAGCATATCGAGCTGCTCAAGCCCGACATCTGCACGCTCGACCTCAACACCATGAATTCCGGCGGCGAGGTCGTGATCAACACGCCGCGCAATGTCCGCATCATGGCGGAGCGGATGACAGCGGCCGGCGTGCTGCCCGAGATCGAGCTGTTCGATTCCGGCGACTGCCATCTGGCGCGCGACCTGTTCGCCGACGGCACGCTGAAGGGGCCGGGCCTGTTCTCGCTCGTGCTCGGCGTCAAGTACGGCTTCTCAGCCACCCCGGAGACCATGTTCTACGCCCGCAGCCTGCTGCCGCCGGGCGCGATCTGGTCCGGCTTCGGCATCGGCCGCGCCGAATTCCCGATGGTGGCGCAGGCCTGGTTGCTCGGCGGTCACGTCCGCGTCGGTATGGAGGACAATCTCTACATGTCGAAAGGCGTGCTGGCGAAGACCAATGCCGAGCTCGTGGCGCATGCCGCCGGCATTCTCAGCAGCCTCGGTGCGACGGTCGCGACCGCGGACGATGCACGCGCGATGCTCGGGCTGGCGTAGCAGCCAGGCCGGGACCGGTTCGCTGCGCATAGGCTGGTGACGGAAGCATGACGATCGCGCGGCCTTACGTGAGGCTTGCGCGCAATCCCCAGATAAACCCGGGCCGTACTCACAGAGGCTTCCGCTCCGCCCGCGACTTCAGATTCGATCTCTCCCACTGGGTTCGGGAGAGAAGTGCATGTCCTATACGATCGGGTTTCAAGCCAAGGACCAGAAGGCAATTCTGCCGACCGAGGCGGCAACGGCCAATCAGGCCGTCGCCATCATTGCCGCGCTGCGGCAAAGTGCCGAAGAAATTAAATACATCCGCTCGCCGCAGGAAGGCGACATGGGCATCGAGATGCTGCTGCTGCTCGCCAAGGAAGAGGCCGAGGAGATGCCGCAGCGGGCGTAATCCCGCGATCGCGATCACACTTCGATCAGAAGCGAAGCCTGCCGGCTGCAATATAATGTAGCAAGGCCCCAGTCTCGCTTGAACCGAAGGTGGCCGCCCATGAAACGCGAAGCGCTCCGCGTCGAACCGATCTCGTCTTTTCTCGATCGCTGGAAGGCGCCGACCTCGCCGGTGACACGCGCCGGCAACATGATCTTCGTCGCCGGCCTGCCGCCGTTCGACCCGGAGACGGGCGAACTTGCGGAGATGCCGATCGAGCGGCAGAGCGAGATCGTCATGGAGCAGATGAAGCTCTGCCTGGAGACGGCCGGCGCTTCGCTGGACAACGTCATGAAGTGCAACGTCTACTGCACCTCGACAAAACACTTCGCCGCGTTCAACGCGGTCTATGCGCGCTACTTCCCGATTGATCCGCCGGCGCGGATCTTTGTCTGCACGCCGGAATGGTTCGGCCCCTTCGACGTCGAGATCGACTGCATCGCGATGATCTAAGGTCTCAGCCCGCGTCCCGCGCCAGCATCCGCGCGGGCGCCTTGCCGGCCGTCTTTCCGATCGTCAACGCCATCACCGCCACGCCGACCACGCGTTCGATGATGCTTTCGACGTCATCGACGTCGCATTTGCCTTCTGAGAGCTTCGTCAACCGCTCGCTGTCGCGCACCGTTTGCTGCGCCATGGCAAGCGCAAAGTGCAGGCCCCAGAACAGTTCGACATCGGATTGCCCGGGCAGCGAGCGGCGCATCGCGGCGATGAACTTGCGCAGGTGATCGATCTCGCGATTGCGAATGCGCCGAATTGGCGGCACCGACTCGATGTTGACGCGGATCATGAAGCGCGCTGCGGTCGAGCGCTGGTTCTCCGGTCCCAGGCAGCCGCGCAGGGTTGGTCCGACCAGCGCGCGAAGAATGTCCGCAATCTCGGCCCGTCCGCCGCCTCGATCTTCCACGGCGCGCAATTCCTGGAGCCGTTCACGGTTGAGCGCGAGGCTGCGGGTGACGAACAGCTCCGCGATCAACTCGTCCTTCGAGCCGAAATGATAGTTCACCGCGGCCAGGTTGACATTGGCCTCCGCGACGATGTCGCGCAGCGTGACGTCGCCGAAGCCGCGATCGGCATAGAGCCGTTCGGCGGCGGCGAGAATGGCAGACCTCGTATGATCGCTGGCCATTGTGCCCTCAGGGGAGGGAGTTGCAATTCAAACACTTGTATGAAACTATCGTTCGAAGGCCGGAGAAAGTCAATCCGCAATCGCAACTCGTTCGCAACTCGTGAATGTGTTCGGGGGGCTCGCAAAGCGCACGCATTCGCGCTTGCGGGCCGCGCGCGGCGGGAGGACAGTCCGGCGCAAAACGAAATCGCAAAGAGAAACGAGGAGCGTCCCATGGATTTCGATCTGTCCCCCAAGCAGAAGGAATGGCTCGACCGCGTGCAGTCGTTCATGACCAAGCACGTGCGCCCGGCGGTTCCGATCTACAAGCAGCAGGACGAGAGCGGCGAGCGCTGGAAGGTGATCCCGATCCTCGAGGACCTCAAGAAGAAGGCGAAAGCCGAAGGTCTCTGGAACATGTTCATGCCGCCGAACGAGCATGAGGATGATGAATTCCGCGGCGCGGGATTGACCAATCTCGAATACGCGCTGCTGTCGGAGCAGATGGGCCACATCTCCTGGGCTTCGGAAGTCTTCAACTGTTCCGCGCCCGACACCGGCAACATGGAAGTGTTCATGCGCTACGGCTCCAAGGAGCAGAAGCGCAAATGGCTGCGCCCGCTGATGGACGGCGAGATCCGCTCCGCCTTCCTGATGACGGAACCGGCTGTTGCCTCGTCCGACGCGACCAACATCGAGACCAGCATCGCGAAGGATGGCGACCATTACGTCATCAACGGCCGCAAATGGTGGTCGTCCGGCGTCGGCGATCCCCGCTGCAAGATCGCGATCCTGATGGGCAAGACCGATTTCAACGCCGCAAAACATCAGCAGCAGTCGCAGATCCTGGTTCCGCTCGACACCCCCGGCATCAAGGTCGAGAAGATGCTGCCGGTATTCGGCTTCGATGACGCGCCGCATGGCCACGCCCAGGTGCTGCTCGAGAACGTGCGGGTGCCGAAGGAAAACATCCTGCTCGGCGAGGGCCGCGGCTTCGAGATCGCGCAGGGCCGCCTCGGTCCGGGCCGCATCCATCACTGCATGCGCACCATCGGCAAGGCCGAAGAGGCGCTGGAGAAGATGGTGAAGCGGCTGACGTCGCGCACCGCTTTCGGCAAGAAGATCGTCGAGCATTCGGTGTGGGAGCAGCGCATCGGCGAGGCCCGCACCAACATCGAGATGACGCGCCTCTTGTGCCTCAAGGCCGCCGACATGATGGACAAGGTCGGCAACAAGACCGCGCAGGCCGAGATCGCCATGATCAAGGTTGCAGCGCCCAACATGGCGCTGAAGATCATCGACGAGGCGATCCAGGCCTATGGCGGCGCAGGCGTCTCCGACGAGGCGGGGCTTGCCAAGGACTATGCCGGCATCCGCACGCTGCGGCTCGCCGACGGTCCGGACGAGGTGCACAACCGCGCCATTGCCAGACTTGAAGTTCGGAAGTATGCAAATTCTCCCAAGCATTAAGAGGGAGAGCTTGCTGGCGCTCCCGACTTGAAAAACGACAGGGCATGATCCGCATTGGATAACCGCTTGACGCAAGTGCACGAGCGTTTACCGATTAGGATCATGCTTTGACTGAAGAGGGAGCGTCATCGTGGCCGACGGCGTCAGGAAAGACGAAGAGTTCTCGGGCACCAAGCCGGTCGAGGAGCGTCATCGTATCGACGAGATGCGGCTCGAAGCCTGGATGCGCGACAACGTCGAAGGCTATGAGGGCCCGCTGGTGGTCCTCCAGTTCAAGGGCGGTCAGTCCAACCCGACCTATCGGCTGAACACGCCGAACCGTTCCTACGTGATGCGCCGCAAGCCGTTCGGCAAGCTGCTGCCGTCGGCGCACGCGGTCGATCGCGAATATCGCGTCATCGCGGCGCTGGGAAAGCAGGGCTTTCCGGTCGCGCATGCCTATGCGCTGTGCCAGGACGACGGCGTCATCGGTGCGGCCTTCTACATCATGTCGATGGAAGAAGGCCGGGTGTTCTGGGATCCGTCGCTGCCGAGCCAGACGCCGGAGGATCGCCGAAAAATCTTCACCAGCAAGATCGAGACGCTGGCCAAGCTCCACATGTTCGATCCCGTCGCGATCGGTCTTGGCGACTTCGGCAAGCCCGGCAATTATTTCGCGCGCCAGATCGACCGCTGGACCAAACAATACCGCGCCTCCGAGACCCAGACCATTCCGGAGTTCGAGAAGGTCGCCGAATGGTTGCCGAAGACCGTGCCGGAGCAGGCCCGCGTCTCGATCGTCCACGGCGACTATCGCCTCGACAACATGATTTTCCACGCGACGGAACCGCGCGTGCAGGCCGTGCTGGACTGGGAGCTGTCGACGCTCGGCGATCCCATGGCCGACTTCACCTATCTGTTGATGCAGTGGGTGATGCCGGGATTGCAGGGCGCCGATCTCAAGGCGCTGAACATTCCGAGTGTCGAAGAGGCTGCGCAGATCTACTGCAACGTCACCAAGGTGACGGTGCCGGACCTCAACTGGTACTTCGCCTACAATCTGTTCCGCCTCGCCGGCATCACGCAAGGAATCGCCGGCCGCGTCCGCGACGGCACCGCCGCCAATGCCAAGGCGCTCGAATCCGCCAAGCGCACCGTGCCGCTGTCGAAGGCATCATGGGAATACGCGCAGAAGGCGGGAGCGGTTTGAACGAGATAAAGGCGCGGGGCCGATGGCCGCGCTTTTTCGTTGAGCCAGGCCGCCCTAATCATTATCCCTTTGCGCAATGCGCGATCAGCTTCTCCATGAACCCCGCGCACTTTTCCAGCTCTGCCATCTCCACGAACTCGTCCGGCGTATGCGCCTGCGCGATGGCGCCGGGGCCGATCACCACTGACGGGATATCGGCCATGCTGGCGAACAGGCTCGCCTCGGTGCCGAAGGCGACTTTTGCGTGATCGTTGCGGCCTGCGAGCTTCTTCGCGAGCGTGACGATGGCGGCATCGGCCGCCGTGTCGAGCGCGGGATAGTCGAGGATCTCCTCGAAATCGATGCCGCACTCCGGATGTTTCGCTTTCATCGCGGGCTCGAGCTCGGCCTTGGCCCAGGCGACGATCGCATCCGTCACCTCTCTGGACTCGGTGATGCCGATGCCGCGGCATTCGAAATCCACCGTGCAGTGATCGGGCACGATGTTCAGCGCCGCGCCGCCATGCACGATGCTGGTGAGCAGGGTCGAGTGGGGGACGTCGTAGAGGCTGTCTGTTGATGTCTTGGCCGCAAGCTGCACCGCGCGGCGGCGGATCTCGGTGATCAGCCCGGCCGCATATTCGATGGCGTTGACGCCGTCTGGCGCGATCGACGAATGCCTGGCGAGACCTTTGAACGTCGCGCGCACGCCGTGCTTGCCCTTGTGGCCGATGATGACCTTCATCTCGGTCGGCTCGCCGACGAAGCAGCCAAGCGGCTTGATCCGTTTCTTGGCGACCTCGCGGAGCATCGGCCGCACGCCGACGCAGCCGATCTCCTCGTCATAGGAGATCGCCAGATGAATCGGCATTGTCAGCTTCGCTTCCAGCATCTCCGGCACCATCGCGAGGCATACCGCGACAAAGCCCTTCATGTCGGTGGTGCCGCGGCCGTAGAGCTTGCCGTCGCGTTCGAGCAGCTTGAACGGATCATGGCTCCAGTCCTGGCCCACGACCGGCACCACGTCGGTATGCCCCGACAGCACGAGGCCCGGACGATCCTCCGGCCCGATCGTGACCCACAGCGAGGCCTTCTTGCCGGTCTCGTCAGCGATGCGCTCGCCCTTGACGCCAAGGAAAGCGAGATAGCTCTCGATATGGGCGATCAGAGGCAGATTGGTGCGATCGCTGATGGTGTCGAAGCCGACGAGGTCGGCGAGCAGCTTGCGGATACGGTCAGGTCTTGGGCTTTGCATTGTCACGTTCTTGTCGGAGGAAAATGGAGGCCGAGGCGCTTGCATGAACCATACCAACGCGGCGACCGGTCAGGCAAATCAACATCTGAGCTTCTGGCCCGGATGGAGTGAAGCGAAATCCGGGACCTTCGTGCTATCTGCGAGAATCCCGGATTACGCTTCGTTCCATTCGGGCTACAAGATTTTGCGCTGCCCGTCAGGCAAAACACGCGAGCGGTGGGTCAACGCCGCTCGGTGAAAATATTCCACTTTACCGAAATTCGGAAACGGCGTATGTGTCGTGCCACTCCGGCCCAAGGAAGAGGGGCGTATCGCGATCGTCACGAACGCGGGCCGGGCGGCGGTGGACGTGGGCCATATCGGCGCGAAGGGTTTTGCAGGGCGGGCGACCGTGAGCAAAACCTCGCGCACACGACCGGTGTGATCCGCGTACGGCGAAATCGTGTGGTCCTGACGCCCGGGGTCTGTGCGTCAAGGCTCGTGGTGATGCGTGTGGCCCAACCGGGCCTTCACATCAGTCATCCGCGAGGCGACGGGGGCAATAGTGCATCGCTCCCCGGGGAGAGCACGACATAAGCCGTTCCAACCATTGCGCAGGGAAGGCCGGGATGCCCCGGTTGCCCTGATCCGCTGTGCAATGTAGCGCAATCTACTTCGGCATGGCGGACAATGGGAGCCAACCGGCTCCCGGTCTTCCCTGCGCCCTCTTTCATTGACGAGGGTGAGGCGACGAAGCAAAGCTCGGGCGAACAAGCCGCGAGGATGCGAAGCTGTGTTCTGCGATTGGGATGCGAATTGAAAGAGCGACCCCGTCACCGCAAACTCCGTCATTGCGAGCGCTCGCAATGATGTTGATGCAGCTGTGCGCCGAAACGGTGATCTCGTGCCCCTGCTAAACCGGCTTGCCCGCATACGGCATCGACGCCGTCAGACCGCCGTCCACGGGGAACGCCTGGCCATTCACATACGACGCCTCGTCGCTCGCCAAAAACAATCCCATCGCCGCGAGCTCGTGCGGCTGGCCGGCGCGCTTCAACGGATTGAGCTGGCCGATCTTGTCGGCGGTGCCGCGTTCCTTGGCGCGGTCGAACACCGGCTTGGTCATGCCGGTCTCGATCAGGCCGGGACAGACCGCGTTGATGCGCACGCCGGTGCCGGAGAGCGAATAGGCGGTGGTCTGCACCAGGCTGATCACGCCGGCCTTGCTCGCCGCGTACGGATGTCCGCTGGCGCCGGCCTTGAGGCCCGCGACGGACGCGGTCAGCACGATCGCGCCGGACTGCTGCTTCACCATGTGCGGCATCGCGTGCTTCACCGCGAGGAACGGTCCGATCAGATTGACGCGCAAGACCTCCTGCCAGTGCTCCACGGTTTGCTCGCCGAGCGGCACGAGCCCGCCGGAGACGCCGGCATTGGCCCAGATCACGTCGAGCCGGCCGTGCGTCTTCACGGCCTTGTCGATGAAAGCCATGACGTCGTTCTCGGAGCCCGCATCTGCGACCACGGCTTCAGCGACGCCACCGGCCTTTTTCACTTCGTCGACAGTCTCCATTACCGCCTCGGTGCGATCGACCGCGATCAGCTTGGCGCCTTCCTTGGTGAACAAGAGCGCAGCGGCGCGACCGATGCCGCTTCCGGCGCCGGTGATGATGACGGATTTGCCTTGCAGGCGGCCCATGCGTTTCTCCCTTTGGCTCGTACGCGACGCTTGCCGCGCAACGGAATTTCAAACAAGATTTCAAACGGTAAAGTGTCTTGAGACACGTTCGCTACTGACGTACAGCGACATCACACGGGATGGAAGGGTTTCGATGGCAGCCGCAGACAAGCCGAATGTGGTCACGACACGATGGTGGTGGGTCCGTCATGCGCCGGTGCGCAACGACGGCGGCAATATCTACGGGCAGAGCGATCTCGCCTGCGACACCAGCGACACCTACGTCTTCAATGCTGTTGCCAAGGTGCTGCCACGCAAGGCGGTCTGGTATTCCAGCAACCTGATGCGCACGCATCAGACCGCGGAAGCAATCTGGGAGGCGGGCTACCCGCGGCCTGCGTCGATGAAGTGGGAAGCGGATCTCGCCGAGCAAAATCTCGGCCGCTGGCAGGGCATGAACCGCGCCGAGTTCATCGCGAGCCGCCCCGTCGGTTCGAGCTGGTTTGCCGACATCAACGAGCCTGCTCCCGGCGGCGAAAGTTTCATGGACCTCTACAACCGCACGCGCCGCACCATCGAGCGGATCAACAATGAGGCGGCCGGGCAGGACGTGATCGCGGTCGCACATGGCGGCACCATCAAGGCGGCTGTCGGCCTCGCGCTCGACGGCCACGTGGAGCGGGCGCTGTCGTTCGACATCGACAATGTGTCGATCACGCGGCTCGATTATTTTGCAAGCCCTGAACGCAGCGTCTGGCGACTGCCGATGGTCAATCAGCAGCCGTGGATCGCCGACGATGCGCACGCCGAGATGCATCAGCTGGCGGGACCGGAAGTCAAGAAGCTCGCCTGAGCAATTGTCCGGTCACGCGATCGCGGCGTAAGCTTCAGGCCAATTCAAATCATACTCTGGGAGAGAAGCATGACCTTGTTCGACATGAAGGGAAAAGTCGCCGTCATCACCGGATCGACGCGCGGCATCGGACTTGCGATCGCCGAGCGCATGGCCGAGCACGGCGCCAAGGTGGTGATCTCCTCGCGCAAGGCCGACGTCTGCGACCAGGTGGCGAAGGGCATCAACGACAAGTTCGGCAAGGGCACGGCGGTCGCGATTGCTGCCAACATCTCGTCGAAGGAAAATCTGCAAAACCTCATCGACGAGAGCAACCGCGCCTTCGGCAAGATCGACGTGCTGGTCTGCAACGCCGCGTCGAACCCGTATTACGGCCCGCTCGCCGGCATCTCCGACGATCAGTTCCGCAAGATTCTCGACAACAACATCGTCGCCAACAACTGGCTGATCTCGATGGTGGTGCCGCAGATGATCGAGCGCAAGGACGGCTCGATCATCATCGTTTCCTCGATCGGCGGATTGAAGGGCTCGACCATCCTTGGCGCCTACGCGATCTCCAAGGCCGCCGACATGCAGCTCGCGCGCAACCTCGCTTGCGAATACGGCAAGGACAACATCCGCGTGAACTGCATCGCGCCCGGCCTGATCAAGACCGATTTCGCCAAGGCGCTGTGGGACAATCCAGAGAACCTGAAGGCCTCCACCTCGCGCTCGCCGCTCCTGCGCATCGGCATCCCCGACGAGATCGCGGGCGCAGCCGTGTTCCTCGGCTCGAAGGCCGGCGACTTCATGACCGGCCAGACCATGGTGATCGACGGCGGCGCAACGATCAGTTGAGGACTGCGTGTCCCGGACGCGGTGAGCAGTACCGCACCGCGTCTGGGGGAACGGAAGCTCAATCCACCGCCGCGTACACGAGATCCCGCACCAGCGTGCGGGTGTAGTCGCGCTGGCCCGGTCCCTGCGTCATGAACACCGCGAACAGGTCTTCCTTCGGATCGATCCAGAAGAACGTTCCCGCAATGCCGCTCCAGAAATACTGGCCGACACTGCCGGGGAACGGCGCGATGCCGGATTGCGTGCGCACCGCAAAGCCAAGACCAAAGCCGTGGCCGGGCGCGAGCAGGGGGCTGTTGATCCTCACGCCCGGTCCGAGGTGATCGGACGCCATCAGCTCCAGCGTCTTACGGCCGATGATCCTGTTGCCGTCGAGCGCGCCGCCGTTGCGCAGCATCAGCGCGAAGCGGGCGTAGTCCATCGTGGTCGAGACCAAACCGCCGCCGCCGGACTCCATGATCGGCTGCTCGAGCATGTTGAAGAGTGCGACCTTGTCGCCGGTCCAGGGATCGGCCGCGAAAGGCTCGGCGAGGCGGCCGGCATTGGCCTCGGAGGTCGAGAAACCGGTCTCGGCCATCTGCAAGGGCGCGAGGATGCGCTCGGTGAGGTAGGTGCCGAGCGACTTGCCGCTGACGATTTCGATGATGCGGCCGAGGATGTCGGTGGAGCGACTGTAGTTGAACTCGTCGCCGGGATGGCAGACGAGCGGGAAGCTCGCCACCAGCGCGGCGTGCTCGGCATTGGTGATCTTGCGGCTGCGGACGCGCGAGTCCTGGTAGAGCTTGTGCACGGGGCCATCGCCCTGGTGCTCGTATGTGAGACCAGAGGAGTGGCGGAGCAGGTCCTGCACGGTCATCGGCCGCTTCGGCGGAACCAGTTCCAGCTTGCCGCCGCTGGCCACGCCGACCTTCTGGTCGGCGAATTCCGGAATGAACCTGGCGACGGGGTCGCTGAGCAGGAGGTGGCCGTCCTCGACCAGCGCCATGATCCCGACCGACACAATCGGCTTGGTCATCGAGAAGATGCGGAAGATCGAATCATGCGCCATCGGCGCGGAGCCCGTCGGGCTCTGCTTGCCGATCGCCTCGAACCAGCCGATTTGGCCGCGCCGGGCAACCAGCACGGTCACGCCAGGCACGGTTCCCTTGTCGATCTCGCGCTTGAACGCATCCGACATCGCCTGGAGGCGGGGGCGCGACAGACCGAGCGTCTCCGGCTTGGCCTCGGGCAAAGGCGGGGTTTTCGGCGCGGTCGCGGCGTGAGGGGCGGCTGTGGCGGTCATGTTCACTCCCGGGGGCACATTATTATCGGGGTTGAACTGTGGCGCAGAAGCGGCGGCACAAACAAGCGAAGCCAGCGCGCTTCACCCTTGCAATCCGGCCTTGCAATCCGGCCGTCCCCTGTGCTTGAAAGCGGCCCTGATCCGCGCGGCGACGCTAGGGTCCGTAGGAGTGTAGCTCAATTGGTAGAGCACCGGTCTCCAAAACCGGGGGTCGCAGGTTCGAGCCCTGCCACTCCTGCCAATTAAGTTACTGATACTCTTCATATTTTATCGTTCGTCCTTTTCGGTTCCGCGAAGGTTTGACACTTTTACTCGGCTGGTTTGACAACTTTTGTTTTTCGTTTGTTCAGTTCGTCCTCGAGCGATCTGACCACACCCCGCATCTTCGGCTTGAGATCGGCGCCCTTGGCGTAGTGTCTCGCCATCTCCAGCGTCTTCTGTCCGAGCGCGTCCGCAATCGTGCGTTCGTCCATGCCTATCTCCCGCAGGATGACAGCCACGGTATGTCGCAGGCCGTACAAGGTGAGTGCCGGTCCGACATTGCCTTCACGTTCAAGCTTCACTCGAACTTTGCGCCATGACGCCCTGAAGCCGCTTACCGTCCAAGGCTTGCCATCCGAATTAGCACACAGCGTTATTGCGTCATGGTCGGGTGCCTCCGCCAAGATGGCCGTCAGCTGGGCAGGGCAGGGCCAGAACACCGGCTCCCCGGTCTTGGACCGATTGGTGGCTATCTCATTCGCCTTGTAGAAACTCCTGGGAAGCTTCAGCGCATCCTGAGGGCCAAGGCCGGTAAACATCATCAGCGCTATGGCGGGCCGTATATGGGCCGGGCAAGCGGCTAGTACTGCGTCTCGCTCCTCGTCAGCCCACGGCCGGTTGGCGTCGGGCGCGTCTTTCCGGCGCCGGATGTCCTTGATGCCGGCGGCGGTATTGGCAGCCAGAAAGCCGCGCTCAGATCCCCAGCCGAATAATCCAGAGAATCGAGCCTCCACGTCATTGGCGAATTTGCGGCCCTTGTCCGTCGCGGCCTTGTCCCTGATCCGGACGACCAGCGGTTTGTCGAACTTGATTAGCGGCGTGTCGGCGATAGGCTTCAGGTAGTTGAAGACGGCCTGATAGTCGGAGCGAGTGCGGGGCGCGAGGTCCAAAAAAGCGGCGTGACCGCGATAGGCCTCAATCAGCATACCGAGCGTTCCGGGCCTCGGTGCCGTCGCATTTACCAGCGCGGCGATCCGGCTGCACTCCGCCAGAAACTCTGCCGAGCCAATGGGGTATTTTACCAGATCGATGGCTATACGGGTCCTGCGGTGATAACAGCGCCGCCGACCGTGGCGATCATCAAAGATCTGGAAGCCCTTGACCCGAACGACGGTCATACACCGAGCCTCGCAACGATAGCGTCGGCATCATGATCGCCGGCGCCAGCCTTGATGCTATTGATCCAAGCGTCCAAATCCTGAACGTCCCACCGCAGATCGCCGTTCGGAAATCGGACGGGCTGGACCGGGCACTCGATCTTGAACCTTGCTATCGACCGTCCGCAGTGGTGCGCCGCCTCGGACTGGCTGAGCATCCGCTTCGGTTGCCAGTTGATCTGAAGCATTGCGCTGGACATCAGGCCGCCACCACGCTCCGCGCGACCCACCCCCGCGGATCCGCCTGCCATGCCATCACCTCTGCACGGCTCCAGACGGAGACATTAGGAGCAAGCTTGATGCGGGCCGGAAACAAGCCGGGGGCCTCGGCGCGCTGGCGAGTTCGGTCATGCACGGGGTGCAGCTTTTCGACTTCATCGCGGCGGATGTAATGTGAGTTATGATCGGTCACTTGAACCCCTTTCAGATCAGTTCGAATCATATGTACAAAAATTCTGCATGGGATGCGCAGGATGGCGGATGAGGATTCCCATCTTCCCCAGCGCACTAGTCGGTCGTTTCGGTCTTCCGCAAATCAGTCCGGGTCACCTTGGCCTGTTCGGTAAAAAAGCGCCTAGCAAAAGCGTACCGCTATCAACCGATCATTAAAGCGGTGGATAGGTTCCGAATTTCCATCTCCCCCAACAGGAATTTCCGAGCGGGTAATGGTGATCAGCGTCGACTTAACCGCGATGCTCAAGTCGAATGCGAGACCGTATCTACAAGAGATTGATCGGGCTGCATTCACCTCTCGGCCTCACAAGAGTTTGCGCGGGCGAAAACAGCCGCAAGACTATCGGATGATCGCGCAAATTCAGACTGAAAGGGCCGCCACCGTGCCACCGCTCGTCATGACTGACGGCCCGCCTCACGCGGTTGTTGACTTGCGGGCAGCTGGCAGGATCCAGCGGCGTGTCTGGCGTGCCTTCATGACCAACCCAGACCAGGAGCTGACGACGGCGGATCTGGCGCGCTGGTGCTACCCGAGACTTGAAGGCGAGCCGGCCAGAAAGCATCGCTGCGCGAATCGTGCGCGTTGCTCAGCGTGTCGCAACGCGAGTGCGCCGAGATCGGCCTGGAGGAGTTGTTTTCAGGGCCTTTGGTAGCAATACGGTAGCAGTCGACACTTCCGCTGCTTACAATCCTGAGTTTGATCAGTAGCCTAGCGGCGGACAAGCACCGGTTTGGTAATTCGGTTCGGAACGCTTAGCGCCCATTGGCCGCCAGCCGAGCCCGGCCAAGGATCTGTCCAGCCACCCGCACGAAGCCATTTCGCCTCCTCGGCGAAGTCCCCCTGAAACAATCCGTGCCTAGCGTCATTGCCAACCAATAAGGGATGGCGGTCATGTTGAACATGTTTCTGGACGCGATTTACGAGGGTGTCATTTCGACCTCGATACCCGGCATGAAGTCCCAGGGAGCAAGCACCGCCGCCACGAGCGCTGCTTGGCTACCGCAATTGATCGAAGCGCTTGATAACGTCGCTGCGCTTCCCGCACCCCGTCAGTCCGAGATCGACGCGTGTCGTGCTCAGTTAGGTCTTCGAACCGCACCCGCTCAGGCGACTGTGCACTGAGTGTGGCAATGCTGCACACGAAAGCCCACCAGCGTGAGCCGGCGGCAGCTCGGAAAAGAGAAACGAAGGTGAGGCTTCCGACATCTATGCGCTGAGGACAGGAGCATATGGTTATGATTGCCGTAGAGACGTGTGGTTTGGTTGTCCTCGCTATTATCGCCTTCGAAGTAGCGTTGGGGTACGGTCTGGCCCGGTGGAATGCGACTGTCGGAGGACTGACTAAGAAAGAAAACCCGCCGACCTTGTGAGCCGGCGGGAAGTTTGAACTGTAGATTACGACCGGGCCTCCGGTCGTAGGACGGCGTGTAAGACAAGAGCCCGCCAGCGTGAACCGGCGAGCCACGACGGGCAGTAGCTCGACGCCTTTCCGACCCCCTAGGAATTGATAAATGCGAGATGCCGCTGGCGTCGCTTTGATGCCGGCATGCGGCCTCAAAAGATCACCTTCCGAGAGATGCGCGAGATGGGCGTGCGCGGTGTCCTCGTCTATTGCGCGGACTACCGTTGCAGCCATAGCATCGTCGTCAGCGCCGATCGCTGGTCCGACGAGATGCGCCTGTCAGACATCGAGCGGCGGTTCGTCTGCTCTGCCTGTGGCAAGCGCGGCGCGGATGTTCGGCCTGACTTCAGGTCGAGTGCACCGGCAACGATGGGGTATCGAAACACGAAATGACCAAGGGCTGAGGCCGGCCTTTCGAGTGTCCAATAGAGGTGAACGACCGCAAGCTGGTGACGCTGCGTGATGCCGGCGAGTACATTGCCAGTCTGCCGAAGAAGGAGCACGCGGCGCCGGAATGGCAAGCCGCGATGGAAGCCCTGATCCTGGTGCCAGAGGGTGGCGGCCCGACGATGTTCGCCCCGGCTCACTCTCCGCTGCGTTGATGCCGCAATCGGCACGATGTTATGTTCGTCGCAGAACCGGGAGTTTCTCGATGCGCAAAATCGCCGCCGCCGTCATGTTTGCCCTGATCGCTGGGTCCGCACTGGCGCAGGACCATGTTCAGCAGTATGGCGAAGAGCCCAAGGAGAAGACGGCGGCGCAGAAGGCGGACGACAATCGGGCCGAGCGCGCCTATCAACGCTCCATCAACAATGTGCCGGACCAGAAGCCGGCCGATCCGTGGGGAACTGCCCGCGGCGATGATGCGTCGAAGAAGTCGGCCGCGCCGGCTAAGCCGGCGGTAAAACAGTCGTCCAAGGCCAAGAGCTCCGCCAATTAGCCGAGTGTCCCATGGACGCCCCTGAGCGGCTCGGAAAAGAGAAACGAAGATGAGCCTTCCGACCTCTATGTGCTGACTACGGGAGGATATACTATGACTGTCGTACAGATGGGCGGTTTGGTTGTCCTGGCGGTTATCGCCATCGACATAGCGCTGGGTTACGCCCTGGCCCGGTGGAATATTGATCCTTGAGGACCGGTCCCAGCGGGGGCTGGCAAAACGCCAGGGCCGCTCTCTCTCTCGGAGAGCGAGGCCGCCGCGACGCTCAAATCCACAAACCAATAGCGATCGCCAATATTCCTCGGAAAGCGACGTTCTGACGCGGCCACGACAATCACTGGCCATCGCGAAATCTAGCAAGGAGAGCCCGGCAGCGTGAACCGGCGGGCAAGCTCCTCAGCCCAGCCGCTCAGGCATGAAAAAGCCGCCGCTGCGAGTGGACAGGGACAGCGACGGCTTCTTTCCATTGTGAGTCCCAGAAAGGACACGCTCATTCTGTCGACGGATGGTTAACAGCTGGTGAGCTACCGGCAGGATTCCCAGCTCGGCCATGCGTTGGGCCTTCAAATCGCTCGCGCTGCCCCGAGGCAGTTCTACAAAGCAAACGGCCCCAGCCTTGGGACAAGCTGGGGCCGTACTGCTGTCACCTTGCGTGCATTGCTAGGCCCGGGGAAGCCTAAGCAAGACGGAAACGCGGTTATCTTAGCCACGGTTCCTATTATGGAGAAAAAACTGAGCCCGGCAATCTATCGCCCCGTTGCCCTGAACGATTAAGTCATTGATGTAGCTTCTAAATCCATTGGCTTAGCTTGATTATTTTCAACTGACTGGCCGTGATAACTGCGCCAAAAACGCAGATACTTATTTTATATCAATAGCTTAGCTTGGGGGAGCCTATACGCCAATTGCTTACATACTAAACCGTTGATTTCTTGATTGTTTTCAAGCTGACGGCCCTGCTGACTGGCGCCACTACCTAGTATTTAAAATCCTAAGCCATTGAATATGAAAGAAGAACCGATTTTACTCCCTGGTCCCTTAGGGTTGGCGGCCTGGGCAATCTCGACGGCCAGGAACATCCGCACGACGACGAGCGCCTCCTGCCTATCAGCCTTCACGATCAGAACGTCGCGGTGATCTGTGCTGTTACCAGAGGCCGTTGTTAATTATCAGGCGAGCGGGGCGTCACTCCAAATCCGCGCGAACTGACATCGGCTGGGACTACAAAAGGCCCGCGCGTCGTCGTCTCTGACGTGAAACATATGCGCGCGTTCCGTACCCTGTCACGAAACCGAGCATTACGGACGGCAGAATGATAATCGCAACTTCAGTCGCTAGTACCAAAGCTATCTTCCTTGGCCTACGGCGATGATCGAAGTGAAAGCGACGGCAACTACAGTGCCCAATGCAATCAACATGGCTAGGTCTCCTCAAGGGCAAGTCCTCCCAAGTAGCCATGTTATTGCGACGCACAAATGATGGAAGAGTGTTCTTTCGGTGGGAAATTCGCTGATGCCGATTTTCGATACACCCTCAGTGGAACACCGAGACAGGTCCGGTAGATGCTTGCAGAGAAGGCCGCGAGCATAATGGGTTAGCAAACTGAGGCGTTTCGGCTGTCGAATCCCAGACCCGGATTTTCGTAGGTATGCCCCGGCATCGGCAGTCGTTCTGTGATGCGCAGGTGCCGTCCTGGCGGATTTCTGCTCCGTTGGTTCCCTGATGGGTTTCCGTATGCGCGTGCGTACCGCTGTTTCACTCCTGTCTCGAAACACTTACAACAATGGGACACGAAACAGGCTGCCCACGGCATTAGTTAGGCAATTCATAACCCATGCAGCAGAACCTTACGCGCTACCGTGTGCTGGAGATGTTTGCCCAGAGAATCGCGGAGCTTGAGGTCGCGGACACGGCCAGCATCGAGAAGCTGATCGGCAAGGTCAAACGCGAGGCCAAGAAGGCGCTCAATCACAAGGACGTGCCGCGTAACAAGAACATGAAGGAAGCCAGGGTCAAGGCCAAGGAAGCCACGATCCGCAAAGCTAGGGAGTTTCGTGCCGAGATGATGGCGCCGATCGAAAAGGCGAAGAAGGCCGGCTGCAAAACCACCCGCCAGATCGCGGAATGGCTCAACAACCACGGCTATCAGTTCCGCGCGGCTTCAAATGGACCTCCGGCTCAGTCTACCGTCAGGTCACGGGAGATGATCCCGTTTAGAAATCCAGACGGAGCGGCAACCCGGCTTTGGTGGTCGCCGTCAAAGCTTGGCGATAGCCCGTCGAAATCTGGGATGGACCGCGGCGGATTGCTCGGTATGACTGCCGCATGGTCACTGGCGTCGGGGTTGTGAAAAGATAGACGTCCGGCCTCGGACGCGATCAGGCTCGATGTCTCAGTTGGGTCAAAATGCGACCAGACGGCCCCGAAACGCCACTTCCGGCCTGCACCGATCAACTGACATCGTCGGACCGGCCCGGTTGGTTCGGTTCATGCCATTGCCGGAAGTGACTATTCGATCACCTCGACTGCGTGTCAGGAAGATCAGTGGAATGTCGGGGCGGTGTCATTCAACCGTCCGTCAGCGCGCCCAGGCTACCCGCTCGAAGTCGATCATAAAATCGCGCGTGATCGGCACTGCATCACGTTTGGCCGACAGCAGAATTTGAAACACCATGTGAGAGCCATGCAGGAATTCGAGTTCGACGGCAGCGAGATAGAATTCCCACATGCGGCAAAACCGTTCGTCGTAGATCGCAGCAGCCTGGGCCCTATTTTTGGCGAAGCGCTCGCGCCAGTGTTTCACCGTGTAGCGATAATGAAGCCGCAGCACTTCCATGTCGTTGCACCACAGACCGCAGCGCTCCGTGGCGGCGAAGGTCTCGGATAGCGCGGGCACATAGGCGCCAGGAAAGATGTATTTGCGGATGAAGGGGCCCGTGGTCCCGGGTTGCGACAACCGGCCGATGCAATGGATGAAGGCATAGCCGTCAGGTGTCAGGAGTTCGCGGATCTTGAGGAAATACTCGTCAAAATGTCCGATGCCGACATGCTCCATCATGCCGACCGAAACCACCCGGTCAAACTGGCCGGAATACCTGGGCTCCGGCATGATCCGTGGCGTCGGCCCGGTCTACGCAAAAAAGCTTGTTCGGGCGTTCGGCGAGAAGGTGTTTGACACAATCGAGGCAGAGCCTGATCGCCTACGCGAGGTGACGGGTATTGGGCCGGTCCGCGCCAAACGCATCACCGATGCCTGGGCTGAGCAGAAGATCGTGCGCGAAATCATGGTCTTCCTGCACAGTCACGGAGTTGGTACGGCAAGGGCAGTCCGTATTTACAAGACCTACGGTTCGGATGCCGTCCAGGTCATGACGGAAAACCCGTATCGCCTGGCGCGTGATATCCGCGGCATCGGTTTCAAGACTGCTGACGCGATCGCCATGAAGCTCGGCATCGAGAAGACCGCCGTGGTGCGGGTGCGCGCTGGAATTTCCTATGCACTGACTGAGGCCATGGATCAGGGACACTGCGGCTTGCCTATCGAAGAGCTGATACCACTTGCCGAGAAGCTGCTCGAGGTGCCACAGGAGCTCATCCGCACAGCACTCGATCTCGAGTTGCGGGACGGCACGGTGGTCGCCGGCCGTGTCGGCGAAGTACCTTCTGTATTTTTGGCCGGGCTACATCGGGCGGAGCGCGGGATCGCCGAGCGGTTGACACGATTGGCGAGTGGCAAGCCGCCTTGGCCTTGGATCGATCCGAACAAGGCCTTGCCATGGGCCGAGGAGCGAATCGGGCTCGCCCTTGCCGAAAGTCAGATTGCTGCGATCCAGCTCGCCCTCATGTCCAAGGTGCTGGTGATGACCGGCGGTCCCGGCGTCGGCAAGACCACCATCGTCAAAGCCATTCTGCGCATCCTTGCGGCTAAGGGCACCAACCTTCTCCTATGCGCACCGACTGGCCGCGCCGCAAAACGCCTGACCGAGGCATCCGGCTTTGAAGCCAAGACCATCCACCGGCTGCTGGAAGTCGATCCCAAGGGTGGTGGTTTCAAGCGCAGCGAAGACAACCCACTCGACTGTGACCTCCTGGTTGTCGACGAGGCTTCAATGGTCGATGTCATGCTGATGAAGGCGCTCATGAAGGCCGTGCCGGACAACGCCGGACTTTTGATCGTTGGCGACATCGACCAACTTTCTTCGGTTGGTCCCGGCCAAGTGCTGGCAGACGTCATTTCATCCGGTGCGGTGCCGGTGGTACGTCTCACTGAAGTCTTCCGCCAGGCAGCGCAGAGCCGTATCGTCACCAGCGCCCATCGCATCAATCAGGGCTCGATCCCCGATCTCAGCGCGCCAGGAACCGAGACCGACTTCTACTTCGTGCAAGCGGACGACCCCGAAACCGCCGTGTCGCGCATCATTGAATTGGTGAAGACGCGGATCCCCAAACGGTTCAGCCTCGATCCCATTCGCGACATCCAGGTGCTTTGTCCGATGAACCGCGGTGGCGTCGGCGCTCGTTCGCTGAACGTTGAACTCCAGGCGGCACTGAACCCAGCCGGTGAACGCAAGGTAGAACGTTTCGGCTGGACCTTTGCGTCTGGCGACAAGGTGATGCAGATCGAGAACGACTACGACAAGGAGGTCTATAACGGCGACATCGGCTACGTCGACGACGTCGACCCGGACGCCGGCGAACTTACCGCGAGCTTCGACGGTCATTCAGTCACATATGGCTTCGGCGAACTCGATACCCTGGTGCCAGCCTATGCCGCCACGATTTATAAATCCCAGGGCTCGGAATACCCCGCCGTAGTCATCCCAGTCATGACGCAGCACTACACCATGCTGCAGCGAAACCTTCTCTACACCGGCGTCACACGTGGGAAGCGGCTGGTTGTACTGGTCGGCCAGAAAAAGGCCATCGCCATGGCGGTACGCAACATCTCGGGTCGGCGTCGGTGGTCGAAACTGGCCGAGTGGCTACGTCCCGGGCCGTCGCGCGGCAAATCGGCATGACGGGCTAAGTCATGGTAGCAGGGAATTTGAAGTTAGTCGGCAGGGACTAGCCGACGTCCGCTTCTGATCGGATACGCCGCGCGGCAGGCTCCGCCTTCTCGGCTCTGCCGCGCGCGGTGTCTCCTATATTATCTCTGATGTCCAAGTCCAAACCCGAGAGTAAGCGCCTTCTGGCGCAGCGCACCAATCGTACGCTTTGTCTCTTTGGATATTTTTGCCACGGGCGTTCTCGCCTTTGAATGCGCCTTGAGTTCTTTCACATCGACCTTCGTCCATTCGCGACGAACTGATTTACCGTTCTTCTTTGTCTCAGTAACCTTCAACGCGTTAGCTCCTCATTTTGATGGGGCGGCCTTACTAACACATCGCGAGAGGGCAACAACTCAAATTACGCGCCACCGTGATCAGCGGCCTAACTGATCGCGGACATTCTCCACGGCCACGGCGCTACCTGGCGTGAGGCCACTCGGGGGCATGTGAGCCTCGACCAATTGAAGGTGATGAGTGCGATCGAGCGCTGTCGCGCGGCGGCGCTCGGCGGCCATGTCGCGCGCTGCGAGAACGCGGTGTGCGCCATACCGAGATCGCCTACAACTCCTGTCGCAACCGGCATTGCCCAAAGTGCCAGGACGCGGCGTCGCGCCGGTGGCTGACCGACCGCGAAGCGGAGCTTGCGCGCGCCGGTCCATGGCGACCAGGGTTTCCGGTTAGAGGGGACCACCGTTTCCGGTGGATGACGACCACCTGTTCCGGTCGATGGCGACCAGGGCAACAGGGCTGTGGACGGGCGTGATGAACGCCGTTGGGTGATCCGCGAATCAGCCGGACTTCGCTCCTTTTTCGAGAGGAGTGGGGATGGCCCAACAGAGATTACCCATGCGCAAGATCCGCGACGTGCTGCGGCTGTCGGCCGCCGGCCTGTCCAAGCGCCAGATTGCCGCCAGTCTCGGGATCGGCCCGACCGCCGCCGGAGCGTGCCTGCGCCGGGCGCGCGAAGCCGGCGTCGGTTGGCCGCTGCCGGACGATCTTGACGACGCCGCACTGGAGAGCCGCCTCTATCCGGTCCCGACGACCACGGCCAAGGATTGGCGGTCGCTGCCGGACTGGCCGGCGATCCACCGCGAGTTGCGCCGCAAGGGCGTGACGCTGCAACTGGTCTGGGAGGAATATCGCGCCGCGCATCCCGACGGTTACGGCCGCAGCTGGTTCTGCGAACTCTATCGGGCCTGGGAAGGCCGGTTGTCGCCGACGATGCGGCAGGCGCATGTGGCCGGCGAGAAGCTGTTCGTCGATTACGCCGGCACGACGATCGACATCGTCGATGCCACGACCGGAGAGGTGCATGCCTGCCAGCTGTTTGTCGCCGCACTCGGCGCATCGAGCTTTACGTACGCCGAAGCAACCTTCACGCAGACGCTGCCCGACTGGATCGGCTCGCACACACGCGCCTTTGGCTTTTACGGCGGTGTGCCGGCGATGGTCGTTTCCGACAATCTGAAGTCCGGCATCACCAAGGCCTGCTTCTACGAGCCGGGCGTCAATCGTGCCTATGCCGAAATGGCGGTGCACTACGACACGGCCATCGTGCCGGCACGGCCGAGAAAGCCGCGCGACAAGGCAAAAGTCGAGGTCGCCGTGCAGGTCGCGACGCGCTGGATTATCGCCAAGCTGCGCAACATCAGGTTCTTCTCGCTCGTCGAGTTGAACGCAGCGATCCGTGATTGTGTCACAGCGCTGAACGACCGCGTCTCCCGGCATCTCGGCGCGAGCCGCCGCGCGCTGTTTGAGGCGCTGGACCAGCCAGCGTTGAAGCCATTACCGACTGCGCCCTACGTCTACGCCGAGTGGAAGCAGTGCAAGGCCGGCCTCGATTATCACGTCGAGGTCGCGAAGCATTACTACTCGGTGCCACACGCGTTGCTGCGCGAGGAGCTATGGGCGCGGATCACGGCACGCACGGTGGAGCTGTTCCATGGCGGCAATCGCGTCGCTGTCCACGTGCGTTCGTCATCGAACCGCAAGCACACGACCGTGCGCGAGCACATGCCGTCGAGCCACCGGCGCTATGCCGACTGGACGCCGGAACGCATCCAGGGCCGAGCGAACGAGATCGGGCCGAAGACATCGGCGCTGATCGAGATCATCCTGCGCGAGAAGACGCATCCGGAGCAGGGCTTCCGCGCCACGATCGGCATCCTCAGGCACGCCAACAGCTTCGGGCATGAGCGACTGGAAGCCGCCTGCGGCCGCGCGCTCGAGATTGGCGCGCGCTCCTACACCTCGGTTACCTCGATCCTGAAGACCAACCTCGATCGCCGACGGCCTGCCTCCGCCACGGACGGGCCGGCGATCGTGCACGCGAACATCCGTGGCCCCCGCTACTTCCACTGAGGAGAAAACACGCAATGCTGACCCATCCAACCATCGACCAGCTGCGAGCCCTGAGGCTCGACGGCATGGCCGAGGCCTTTGTCGAACTGCAGTCGCAGGACGCTGCCCGGGATCTCGCACCTGCCGAATGGCTGGCGCTGCTGCTCGATCGCGAGGCGGCGCATCGCGGCACTCAGCGGTTCAAGAGCCGGCTGCGCAATGCGAAGCTGCGCCACGGCCAGGCGTCGATCGAGGACGTCGACTATCGTGCCGCCCGACGGCTCGACAAGGCGCTGTTCCAGCAACTGGCCGCCGGCCGCTGGATTGCCGAGCATCGCAATCTGCTGATCACCGGACCGACCGAGCCCGCTTCATAATGCTCACCTTTCTATCTCGTTAGACTTCCAGTTCTTTTTGTAGCGGAGTGCCGGACGGCGGACGTCTGAGGCGCCGCGCGGTGGCGGCTCGTTTGACGTCAGCACGCTCAAGATCGGCTGCTTTGATGATCCAAGGTGCCCCTTTGCAAAGGTGGCCCGCCGCGAGCTGGTCGTCCTTGATCAGACGTCGCACGGTTGATGGGCTGACGGAGAGGGCCGCGGCCGCCTCGTCCAGAGTGACCTCGCCGCGGTCGTGGCGCTCGCCTTCACGATAGGCTGCGACGTCGTTGTGGCTACGCAAGCTGCACACTCGCGACTTGGTCCAGCCATTGCCGCGCCCCGTGGTCTTGCCGGAGCGGTTTAGCACCGACGCGATCGCTTTGTCCGGCATCTGCCGCGCCAGCACGCGCACGAGATCGACTGTCTCTCCCGCTGCGCTCCAGCGGTGCTGGCCGGAGCGATTCTTCTTGACCTTGAGAGCGGAGTGGTCACCGCCGTGCCAGCGGATCACCAGATCGAGCGTGGTGTCCTCGACGCGGACGACGATCTCGTCGATCAGCGTTCGCACGATCCGCTTGCGCGTCTCGGGGGCCACGCTGGCACTCGACCAAGCACGCTCCAGGTCGGCGCCTAGCGTCATCAGCCGCTCCCGGTCGGCGGGTGTGAGATCAACAGCGGGCGAAGCCGTCAGTGCGTCCAGCTCGGTCTCCAGATTGCGCGCGACCGCCAGCCGGTCATTCCATCGCTTTTCCAGCTCGGCGGCGACGAGACGATTGGCGGGATCGACGGCATCGTATTGGCGGCGCGCCCGCCCGACCTCATAGCGAGCCTGCTCCAGCGCCAGTTCGACTTGGCCGCGTTTGTCTTCGTTCGCACGGCTGCGCGCAGCCTGCGCGGCGAGTGCCGCCTCGATACCGAGCGGCTGCAGGCGCTCGACCACCTCGGCGGCCACGTCACGATCGATCCGCATGCCGCCGAACGAGATGCAAGGGTCACCGCCATGATTGTTGGCGCCGCCCCGACAATGGTAGCGACCGGTGTTGCCGTCCTTGCCGGAGTAGGCGACGTGAAGTTTGCGACCACAATGGCCACAGCGCAGCAGGCCGGCGAGCAGAGCCTCACCTCGGCGCAGGGCACCGCGGCTCATCGGGTTCTTGCCGTTGGCGTTATCCGCAATCAGGCCGAGGTTCCTCTCATGGTCCGCCCAGCTCAGATAACCCTCATGATGGTTCGGAATCAACACCTCCCAATCCTTGCGCTCCCTCTTGAAGCCGCGAACCACCTTCTTGCGGCCGGCCTCGATGCTGATGCGGCTGCCAGTGCGCCCGAATGCATACGCGCCCGCATAGATTGGGTTGGTCAGAATGTGCAGGATCGTGTTGTAGACCGGCAGCTTCCACTCAACCAGGTGGCCTTCGGCGCCATAGGTGACGGCCGGCAGCGGAACGCGCTCGTGTCTGAACCAGAGGTGCACCTGACGCACCGACTGCATCTCGGTGAACTTGGCGAAGACGAGCGCAATCGCCTCGCCGACGCGCCGATCCGGGTCCTTCTCGATACGGTTGTGGCCGACCCGCACGTAGCCGACGGCGACCGTCATGAACAGCTCGCCCCGGCGCGCCTTCTGCTTCAGCGCTTCCAGCGAACGCTGGCGCAGTACCGACAACTCCATCTCGCTCATGGTACCCTTCATGCCGAGCAGTAGGCGATCGTTGGGCTGTCGCGGATCGTAGACGCCGTCCTCGTCGGCGATCAGTGTGCCGACGAGACCGCAGAACTCGAGCAGGGTGTGCCAGTCGCGACCGTTGCGTGCGAGCCGCGACGCTTCGATCGAGACCACGACTCCGACGCGCACCTCACAGATGGCGGCCAGCAGCTTCTCGAAGCCGGGCCTCGCGACGCCACCGCCGGAGCGGCCGAGATCGTCATCAATGACGGCAACATCGCTCCAGCCCAGCTGTCGCGCGCGCTCCGGCAAATTGTACTGACGGCGCTTACTTTCCAGGTTTTTGACGACCTGATCAGGCGTCGACTGACGGATGTAGACGACGGCCTGACGGGCGAGGTGCTCAGGCGTGACCTTGCTCATGAGCGGCCTCCCTCGTCTCTGCGGTTGGTGTGCCCGTCTCGATATTGGCGCCGTCGGCGAGGGCCTCGACCAGCAGCCTCTCGATCAGGCGGACGAGAGTGCTTCTCTGCGACACCGGAATCGCCGGCGTCTGGCGATCCTCCTCGAACAGGCTTCGTTGCAAGTAGCGTCTTGGTTGCATGATCCCCTCCTTCACGCAGGGGCCACGCCCCGCCTTGAGAGGCGATAAGGGCATCGATTCGCGCCCGCAGCTCGACGAGCCTTTCGACAGCCAACCGAGGGCTTGCTGTGAGCGTTGCAGAGCGGGCAATATCCTCGCTCATCCAGGCTGGGATCAGGGCGAGTGTCCCGTCGGGCTGCACCACAACCAGATGGTCCTCGCCGGCGAAGCGCTTGCGGTGCTCGACCTGCACCATCTGCCCGGCCCGAGGATGGAACGGATAGAGGATCAAAACCTCGAACGCCGGACACCCGGCATTGTGACGCTGTCTCGTGCGGTGTCGGCAAGTCGTGGCTCAGCTGCGCGCTGGCGCAGAGAGCCTGCCGCGATGGCTATACGGTGCATTATGCCCGTGTGCCGCGTCTCTTTGCCGATCTCGAACTGGCCCACGGCGACGGCCGCTTCGCGCGTCTGTTCCGCACGCTTACCAAGGCCGATCTGCTGATCCTCGATGACTGGGGCCCAGACCGGTTCTCGGCCAACCAGCGGCGCGACCTCATGGAGATCGTCGAGGACCGTTATGGCGCCGGTTCGACGCTGATCACCAGCCAGTTGCCGGTCGATGCCTGGCACGAGGTCATCGGCGATCCGACCTTCGCCGACGCTATCCTCGACCGCCTCGTGCATAACGCCCATCGTCTTGCGCTCGATGGGCCATCGATGCGCGATCCCAAGACGGCCAAGTCGGATACCACAGCGCCGGGGCCGAGCGCCGCGGATACGACGGTCACGAAACCGCCGACAGGAGCGAAAAAATGAACAATGCGCCCTCCGGCCCGCCCATGCGTGGCGCTGCGTTTAACTCGTGGCGGTCACTTCGCGCCGCGCACGGGCTCCACCTATCGCTTGACCCGAACCTCAAATACTGAGATCAGAAAATAAATCCAACGGCGCCATCAAGCTCGTGCGCCGCCCCGGTCGTCATCGACCGGATCACGTGGTCTCCATGCGCCGGACAGCGTGGTCGCCTTCCCCGGTATGCGCAGCGGAGCTGTTGCCGGTGCCGTCTTCACGTCGTCTATACGCTGCCGCGCGAGCTGCGCGACATCGCCTGCCCGAACAAGCGTGTGGTCTACAATCTGTTGATGAAGGCGGCGGCCGAGACGACGCTCGCCATCGCTGCCGACTCCAGGCGCCTCGGCGCAAGGATCGGTATCACCGCCGTGCTGCACACCTGGGGCTCGGCGCTCACCCATCATCCGCACATGCACATGATCGTGCCGGGTGGAGGGATCTCGTTCGACGGCGCGCGATGGGTTGCCTCGCGCTCCGACTTCCTGGTCCACATCAACGTGCTGGCGCGCCTGTTCCGCGGCAAGATACTGGCAATGCTCATGGCTGCGCACGACGCCAATCAGCTGACGTTCTTCAACACCCTTGGCGGACTTGCCGACAAGAGAAGGTTCAAGCGTTTCATCGCTCCGCTGCGGCGCATCAGGTGGGTTGTGTATTGTAAGGCGCCACTCGCAGTGCCCGAGCAAGTGCTGCGCTATCTCTCCCGTTACACCCACCGCGTCGCTATCTCGAACCGCCGCCTCGTTGCAGCCGACGACGGCGCGATTGCGTTCCGCTGGAAGGACTATCGCGTTAGCGGCCCGGACCGGTGGAAGACGAAGCGGCTTCACCCGCACGAGTTCATCAGGCGTTTCCTGATGCAGGGAGAGTATTGACGGAAAAAGCCTAGATATATCAATGTAGTATCGCCGTTGTGTCTACATTTGTGTCGCGATCCCGTGACGATCCGGCTGCGAAAATAAAAGAATGGCGGCGGAGCCCTGTAGATCGCGGTGAACGCTGGCACAGTCGAGCTAACGATCCGCGCATCCTGCGCGCTTTGTGATTACAGGCCGTCATGTCCGCTTGCTAAGGCTGAGTCGCCCGTCGCCGGTCAGGAACGTCGGCCTTGGAATGCCCCCAGCCTCCACCAAGGCTGGGTAAGCGCAATTCGTTGGTGCGGGATGCTCGACTAAGACGTCGCAGCTTGATCTCTTCGTCTGGTCCGATTTCGCTGCCTAGGTCCTCGCCCCAACCAATTCATAAACCTGGAATTCGGCGACAAAACCTTTGGGCTTGATGCGGTCAACCGCGCGAAATTCGAAACGCAACTCGACCCGCTGCTTGACGGCCTCGCTGACCAAAGCCGTAGTCTGATAGTTCTTGTTCAGGGATTCCAGCCGCGCGGCGAGATTCACCGTCGCTCCCAGTACGGTATAGTTCATCCGGTCCGCAGAGCCGATATTCCCGACCACGACATCGCCCACATGCACGCCAAACCGAGTGTTGTAGACTGGCCATCCCTCGCGCTCGAACGCGGCGTTGAGTTCACGGTTAGCCTCGACGCAGGCGAGCACTGCGGTACAAGCATTCGCCACATGGTTCTCGTCCTCGATCGGCGCGTTCCATATCGCCATCACGGCATCGCCGATGAACTTGTCGACCGTGCCCCTGTTGGCCATAACGGCCTCGGACAAGGCGGCGAAGTAGCGCGAGGTGTATTGCATCACCTGCGCGGGGTCCCTGTTTTCGGTAATCCCGGTGAAGTTGACGACATCGGTGAACAGCACCGTCACCTCGCGCCGCGAGCCTCCGAGCTTCATGGCGTCGCCGGTTTGCACGAGTTGCTCGACCAGGCGTTTGGGCACGAAGTTCGAGAACGTCTGCATCAGCGTGCGCATGGTGGAGACCGAATGGCTCAATTCATCGATCTCGCGGATCGCGGAATGCACCGGAGGCCCGACCGCCGGTTCGAACTTCTGGATCCGGTCGGTTTCCTGCGCCAGCGCCCGCAGCGACCTGGACAGTATTGAACCGATGAAGAATACGATCGGCACCATCGCGGCGACGAAGCCGAGCGTGGCGCCAAACAGCCGTCCACGCTCGGAAAGAATATTGGCGAAGAACTCGTCGACCGGCGCTACCACCGCCACCCGCAGATTGGCGGGGCCTGACTGCGGAATTTTCTGGAAAGCCGCGGCATAGCGCCGGCCGGCCGGGTCCGTGAAAAACTGTTCAGAAATTCCGTCGGCGCGCGAGGCACGGATCGCCTTGAGAACGCCGGCCATATCGGTCTCGCGCAGCCGGGGAATCGTGCCCGACACTTCTCGACCCAGCATTTCCGACATCCGGGGATGGGCCAGAACATGGTCGTCATCGTCAAACAGAAAGGCGACGCCGGAAGCCGTGAGCTTCTCCCGTTTCAACACCTCTTGCGTCGCATCCATCAACAGGTCGCCCGCAATCACGCCGCCTTTGCCCCGCTTCAGCGGGGATTGCACGGTGTAGCCCTGCTTTCCCGTGGCGAAGAAAACATACGGCCCGGTCAACCAGCTGCCGTCGCGGCGTTCGGCGTCCTTGTACCAGGGACGCTCGCGCGGGTCGTAGTCGAGCGGCCCCGGCAATTCCCTGACCGTCTCTAGCTGGTCGGACAGAAACAGCCTGCGCGATTTGATCTGGGCGGGGTCGGATCGCGAGATCACCACCAGCCGGAACGCGGCATGCTCAGGCGCCTCCAGCTTCGCGCGCGCGTCTCGCCCGGTACCGCCGATATCATCCATTTCGATGAACGAGCCGTCGTCGTAGCCGACATACAAGCTGAAAAGCTGGTCGTTGTTCTTTACCATGGCCGCGAGCAGAGCATACAGCCCCGGGTTATTCTCGATCTCCGCGGACTGGATCGGCGGCAGCTCATTCAATATTTCAAGATTGTCGCGCACGAGCTTCAATTGCGAACCGATCCGGTCCGCCGACAATTCAGCCACCTTGCCGATGAACTGGCTGGCTGCCGAATCCGTGACGGCGCTGATCCGCTCGAAACTGAGGTAGACCAGCGTCAGGCCGATAACGAGGACGATGCCGACAAACAGCCCGATGATCGACGTCTTGAACCCGAGCCGAACCGACCTCCTTCTCGCGATTGCCTCTGGTCGAACCGGCTCCATGACTCAGCCCTCACAGGGGGTCAGAACGGATTGACGTAGTTCGTGATCGCGATCTGGCGCAGCAGCACCTTGCGGATGATGTGGGCCAGTTTGACGTGCTTCGGTGAAGATCGCGGCGTCGCCGGTGCTACCGGCGGGCAAGGTATCGGCGAACGCGGCGGCATCGAGGCGGATGCGGACGACCAAAGGTGGTGTCACATCAGCCCTGGGCGTCACCGCCGACCCTGAGGTCTGCACCTGGCCGCTGGCGATCGCCTGCAGCACACTTTCGACCTTACCGGTAAAGATCTGGCCCGGCATGAACTTGAACGTGACTTCGGCGGGCTGACCCGGTTCGATGTAGCGGGCGTCGATCTGCGCAATGGCGACGCCGACGAGCGTGCTCGAGGTGTCAATAAAGGCCATCACAGGCGAAAGCGGCAGGTTGGCGACCCGTGCGCCCTTGCGCAGCGCGAGGTTGGTGACGTAGCCGTCTCCCGGCGCCCGCACCGTGGTCTTGTCGAGATTCCATTTCGCGCTTTCGAGTTGCGCCTTGAGCTGATCGACTTCCGATTGCCGCTGTTCGACGTCGAAGCCGCGGCCGGAATCGCGCTCGAACAATTGCGTCATCTGGGCAAGGCGCGTCGCCGACAATTTCAGCTGGGCCTCGATCGCCGACACCTGCGCCTGATAGGGCACGGGATCGATGCGAAACAGTACGTCGCCGGTTTTCAGCGGCTTGTTCGGTTCGACCGGTACATCGGTCACCTCGCCGGCGACGTCAGGCACAATCGCCACCGACTTGCGTACCACCAGCACAGGTCCCTGCGGCGCGCCCCACCCCATCGGGATGAACAGGCCGAGATTGAGCAGGAGAAGGACGATGAAGGGCGAGCTCTTCCAGAACAGGTTGAACTTGACGATGCCGAAATGCACCAACGCGAACAGCAGCACCAGATAGACGCAGAGCATCGCGATGATCATGGGCGCGGCTCCGTCCGACGCGGTGCCGGCACATCGACATAGGCCCAGATCAGCGCGACCGGCCACAGCGCGAAGCCGCAGATCAGCGTCACCCATCCCGCGACCGTCACCGCCTCGGCCCAGGGATGCCCGCGCGATTTGGCGATGTGTCCAGGCAGCCAGCCGGCGATGCAGAACACGCCCACCACGCTGGCGACGAGGATGATGAGGACGACCCAGGCGAAGATGTCGAAACCGCTCATGTGATGCCCCTGACCTGCTTGCATCATTTCTCCGGCTCCAGCGGCGGCAGTTTCCAGGCGCCGGTCATCGCGGCCAGGCTCGGCCCGTATACCCGCGCAACGAGGCTGCATTTGGCCGCTGGCGCCGGCAGCCAGTTACTTTCCTTGTCCTTGCCCGGAGATGGGTTGCTGACATAGATCGTCAGCGAACCGTCCTTGCCGTATTGCAATCCCTTGGTGCGGTCGCCGATCGAGTAACGATTGATCGGGTTGGCGTAGAGAAACCGGTCGGGGATCGTGTACATAGTCATCGACCAGAAGAATTTTGCCGGCGGCAGGTTGGCCTTGGTGAAATGAACCGTCGCCGGCCTGCTGCCGTCGCAGACGTAGCCGCCATACCAGGCTTCTTCAAGCGCGTTGCCATAGAGCCCCTTCATCGCGCCGACGTCGCGTTGCAGATAATTCGTCTTCAATTGCGCGCGGGAGCCGAACAGGCCGTTGGTGGTGAAGGTCTTGGCTGCGCGCGCGTCGATTTCCGCCTGCCCCTCCTTCACGCCCGCATCGATCGCCGCCAGCATCGCGGGATCGACCTTGGCGGCATCCCAGGGCTTGCCCGGGCCGATACCGATCTTCTCGAAGCGCTTACGGAGCGCAACTTCGCTCGGATACGGCGGCTCGGCGAATTGCAGCAGGAAATTCAGGTAGCCGATGAAATCGTGCGAGCGCGCCTTGTCCTTGTCATAGGGCGGAAGGTCGAGGGCGGGTGCTGCGGGCGGCGCCGGCTGTTTCAGGAATGCGCTGAGCGGTTGCAGTTTGTATTGCGCCTGCAGCGCCCTGACGTTGGCAACGTCGTCGGCACCGAACTCCGCGGTTCGGGTCAGCGTGCCCACGATATCGGTTTCGGCCTTGAAGACCTCCTTGATACCGGCGGGCTTCTTGCCCTTCCATTTCGGCCCGGCGACCAGGTAACTGCCGGCGCCGAAGCCGGTCGTGCGCACGCCGATATAGCCGAAAATCTGCGTGTACAGGTCCACCCATTGAATGACGTAGTAACGGTCCTTGGAGACCGCCGGGACGCTGACCACCATCGGCTCGGCACGCAGGTCGAGCCACGCCCAGGAATACGGCGTGTCGTTATTTGGCGTAACGATATCCTTGTTGTCAGGCGTCGCCGGCTCTGAATAGTGCCGGTAGACGTTGAAGCCGCCGATGTAGCCGTTGAACGTCTTATCGGTCGTCTGCTTGCGCCACGTCTGATAATTTTCCATCATGGCGTAGGAGAAGATGTAGGCGTCCTTGGCGATCGCTTGCGCCTCGGCGGGCGGGACGGTTTGAGCCGATACCTGTGCGGACGTGACAATGATCGCAACAGCGGTGAGCAACGCGAGAGCAATGCGGGTATTCATCTGAGCCACTCCTAGTTCTTGTTCTGCACGGCGGGCGGCGTCCATGAGCCATCCGTGATCGCGCGCTCGGGCCAGTAGCTTCGGACATAGAGCGAGAACTCCGCGCCCTTGGGTGCGGGAAGCCAGTTTCCACGCAGTTCCTCGGCAGGCGGATCGGCCTGCACGTAGATCGTCAGCGACCCGTCCGGATTGTTCTTCAGGGTCTTGTTCCTGGTTCCGATCGAGTAGCGCTTGATCTCGTTCGGCGAGAAGAAGTGGTTCTGGTTGTAGAGCGTGAGCGACCAGAAACCCCGCACCGGCGGCGTCTGCCCTTTCGCGAAGGTGACGGTGTAGTTTTTGGCGCCGCTCAGGCGCTGGCCGGCTTCATCGAGGTCCTGGTAGAAGTATTTGGTTTCGTTCTGCCGGTTGACGAAGATGTTGGATTTCCCGACCGCCGTCCGGCTGAAATAATCGGTGCCGAATGCGGCACCGTTCGAAACGGTGCTCCAGTGGTTCTGAAGCTGGATACCGAAGTTGCGAAACTGCAGTAGCGGGTCCACCAGGTCCTTGTCGGCCTTGGTCGCCTCGTCGATCATCGCCTTCTTCAAGTCAGGATCTTTCTGCGCGGCGGCGACGACGCTGAGCGCCTGCTCGTAGCGCGCGGCTTCACCGGCTAACGGCGGCGCGTCTTTCAAGACCGCCGGCAGCACATCGAAAATTCTGCCCGGCACAACCCACTTGGTCTCCGTTTCGCCCTGCGCCTCGGCCGGGAATTTCGGCAACGCCGCCCAATCCCGGCGCTTCATCTTGCCGTCGAACTCGGCGAGCGGATAAAGATCGATGCCACCAATGGTAGCCTGCACCGCCTTCTTGTCCGCGGCGTTATCGTCCTGGAACACACGCGGAATCAAGACGCCGGTATTGGTTGTGGAACGAAAAACCTTCCTGATTCCCTTTGGCACCGTTCCGAACCAGTTCGGGCCGACCAGCAGGTAGAAGCCGGGTTTGGTGCCGTACATCTTGCCGAATTCGGCAAAGCTGTCGGTCCGCAAGTCGACCACCTGGTAGACCCAGAAGCGGTCGCCGAAGTCGGGCACCTGGACCACGATCGGACTGAGATCCAGCGCCAGCAGCGAGAAGCCGTACACGACGTCCTGATTGGGACAGGCGACCAATCGTTCCTGCGGCTCGATGTAGTCGGTCAACATGCTGAGCTGGTTGGGCGGGCCTACCGGAACGATACCCCCCATCAGTCCGGCCTTCGGCATATCCTTGAAGGTCAGGCGCCGGTTGTAGACGTTGACCATCGGCCACGCCCAGAAGAAGACGTCGCGCGCCACCAGCCGTGCGTATCCTTCGGTAATTTTGGTGTTCTCGACCGGGCCGGCAGGCAGCGCCGCCTTGGCCGACGGGACATCCTTCGCCGATGCGACTGAACAGGCCGCCTGCCCAACCGCCAATGCCACCACCATTCGCTGAAGTATTTTCATGTTCTTGATCCTTCGTGCATGAGCGTTTCCTCAGCCAGCCGGCTGCGGCTCGGGGAACTTCCACCAGCCGTTCAGGATTTCAGGACGTGGCCGGTCGAGCCGCACCGTCTACTTCCAGCCCTTGGTGATCGGAAGGCAGTCCGGAATTTTGCCGTCGCAACCGCCGAACTGAATGGCGATCGAACCCTCGGCGCTTTTCTGCGCGGGGATGTTGTTGACCGAATAGGCGTTGTGCGAATTCTTTTCGAAGTAACCGACAGCATTGTAGAGACTGACGGACCAGAATGCCTCGGCCGGCACGTCCTTGACGGTAAGCTTGTAGACGGTCGAGCCGTCGACGAGCTGCGTATAGGGGCGGTTGAAGCGCGGGGCGTTCGCGGTCCAGTCGACAACCACTTTCGAGAATTCGTCCGTCGTCACGCTGATGTGGGTAGCGGCAACGATCTGCAGCGGGCCCTTTTCGCCCGAGGCCGCCAGCGCCTTCATGTCCTTGTCCAAGATCGCCTTGAACGGCTGCGTGGTCTTCCATTCCGGGTGCTGCGGCGCCATCGCCTTGATGCGATCGAACGCGAAGGCAAGCTGGAAATAGAACGGCTGCTCCGTCCACAGCGTGCCGTCATTGTCGAAGGTCGCGATGCGCTGCTCGACGGGAACGAAGTCGGTGCCGCCTTGCGTCATCACGCGGGCGACGAAATCGGTGATGGATTTCTTGACATTCCCCTCATTCCAGGATGGCAGTGGGTCGGACTGGGCCTGCGCGAGATGTGGGATCGCAACGACGACCAGGCATGCCACGAACAGGGCATGCCTGACGCCAACACGG
Organism: uncultured Alphaproteobacteria bacterium; assembly: GCA_963819355.1. Lineage (GTDB taxonomy): Bacteria > Pseudomonadota > Alphaproteobacteria > Rhizobiales > Xanthobacteraceae > Bradyrhizobium. The sequence goes on from CAWFVZ010000030.1 coordinate 107,000, forward strand.
AGCAACGCAAACATCGAATCGCCCTGTCGAGTTTAAGTCCACTCAAGACGAAATGACCCGACCCGCCCGTGGGCGAGCCGGGTTCGCTGCAGCGTCGCTTACTTGAGCCCGCGCTGCTGGAGCTGTTGCTCGATCATCTGGTTTACACCCGAGCAAATCTTGTCGATGCTCTGCGCCCGTTGACCGGCCTTCGCCCGGTTGTCCTTGATGTCGTCAAGCTGCTCCTCAAGGATGGTCGCCGGCACGAAGCTCGGCGGGAACGAGCGCGGCGGGAACTCCCGGAACGTCATCACGAAAGCGCCGACATCATCCATGGCGCCATAGACCTGGCCGACATGGTTGAGCTGCCAGTCCCAGAAGGTGTTGGACGTGATGTCGGCCCGCTCGAATGGGTCCTGCAGCAGGTTGAAGATCTTCTGCAGGCGTAATTTGGTGAAAGGCTCGGCCCAAACCTGCATCGTTCCGGGCGAACGCTGTTCGGCGTAGACGTACTTGTAGTCGCCCTTGCGCAAGGCGACCAGCAAGCCATCGTCATCAGAATAGAAGAACTTGTCGCGCGCACTCCTGGTGCCGTTGTTGTTCCCGGGGGTGCCGCTGACGTTGCGAAGGAACGCAGTCTGGTCGAAACCGTCGAGGTGGACCTTGTAATTGATGCCGTTGGCGGTGTAGCCAGCCTTGAGCTTGTTGACGATATCAGGCTCGCCGGCGGCCGCGCACAGCGTCGGGATCCAGTCGTTGTGGCTCATCAGCTCGTTGCTTACCGTGCCGGGCTTGATGTTTCCCGGCCAACGCACCAGGCAAGGCACGCGAAAGGCGCCTTCCCAGTTGGTGTTCTTCTCCGAGCGGAACCAGGTCATGGCGCCGTCCGGCCAGGAGTTCATGTGAGGACCGTTATCGCTGGAGTAGACGACGATGGTGTCGTTGGCGACGCCCATCTCGTCCAGGGCCTTGAGCAGCGAGCCGACGGTGTCATCGTGCTCGAGCATGCCGTCGATGTACTCGCTGTCGCCGTGAGTGTAGCGGCCGCGATGGTCGGCACGAACGTGCGTGCGCAAGTGCATGCGTGTCGAGTTGAACCAGCAGAAGAACGGCTTGCCCGCTGTCTGCTGACGCTTCATAAAGTCGATCGCCGCGGCCGAAGTCTCGTCGTCGATCGTTTCCATGCGCTTCTTGGTCAGCGCACCGGTATCCTCGATGGTCTGCTTGCCGATCTTGCCGAAGCGCGGATCGACCGTGGGATCGTCGCGGTCGCTCGCCTTGCATTTCAGCACACCGCGCGGGCCGAATTTGGCGAGATAGGCCGGGTCCTTCGGATAGTCGGGCAGCTCCGGTTCTTCCTCGGCGTTCAGATGATAGAGATTGCCGAAGAACTCGTCGAACCCATTCACGGTCGGCAGCAACTCGTTGCGGTCGCCGACATGGTTCTTGCCGAATTGCCCCGAGGCGTAGCCGAGATTCTTGAGGAGTCCACCAATCGAGGGGTCCAGTTGGCTCATGCCCATCGGCGCGCCGGGAAAGCCCACCTTTGTCAGGCCGCTGCGAATGCCGTGTTGCCCGGTCAGGAATGCCGCACGGCCTGCGGTGCAGGATTGCTCGCCGTAATAGTGAAGGAATTTGATCCCTTCGCGGCCAATGCGGTCGATGCTCGGGGTCTCGTAACCCATCAGGCCGTTCGAGTAAGCACTGATGTTGGCGACGCCGACATCGTCGCCCCAGATGATAAGGATATTGGGTTTTCGGCCGGACGCCGTAGTAGGCGCCAGAGCTGGAGAGGGGGCTGCCGCAGGTGCTGCTGGTGCGGCTTTCTGGCTTTGCGCCAGCGCACCGGAAGTTAGCGCCGCCGCCGCAACCAGGGCCGTGGTTCCGAGTAAGATATTACGACGATTGACGGCACGGTCGTCGGTGAAGCCTTCATGGTTGTTGATCTTGTCTTCACTTGACATTCAACTCTCCGCTCGTTTAGCGACTGAAGAAACAACAGTGGATTTCTGCCACACGTCGGAACATGTGGTGACGGCAAGGTAGCAGGAATGTCTGCTACTCGGCACGGGAACTCCCGTTGCCCGGTCAAAAAGCCTTCGGGCGTGCCCGCTCTACTCCCAAGACCGGCCGTATGAGTGCACGTCCTATGAAGCGCTCCGAGGTCTCTCCGCGCGGCAGAATGGCGTGCCGGTGGTGATCGACCGGTTCACCGGCGAGCGGCGCGCCGCGCAAATCTTCGTCGCGGTGCTCGGCGCATCGAGCTTTACCTACGCGCAGGCGACCTGGACGCAGGGGCTCGCCGACTGGATCAGCGGCCATGTCGGCGCCTTCGAGGCGATCGGCGGCGCGCCCGCGCTGCTGGTGCCGGACAACACCAAGGTCGCGGTGATCAAGGCCTGCCTCTACGATCCGCAGATCAACCGCAGCTACGCTGACATGGCGGCGCATTACGGCACCGCCATTCTGCCGGCCAGGCCGCGACGGCCACGGGACAAGGCCAAGGTCGAGCAGGCGGTCCTCATGGTCGAGCGCTGGCTGCTCGGGCGGCTGCGCCACCGCACCTTCCACAGCCTCGCCGAGGTCAACGCGGCGATCGCCGAGTTAATGACCCGGCTCAACGAGGAGCGGCCGATCCGGCGGCTCGGCGTGACCCGCCGCAAGCTATTGGAGGAGATCGACCGGCCGGCACTCAAAGCCTTGCCGGAAAGCCCTTACGTGTTCGCCGAGTGGCGGATCTGCCGGGTCAGCATCGACTATCACGTCGAGGTCGAGGCGCATTACTACAGCGTCCCGCATCGCTTCGTCCGCGCCGAGGTCGAGGTGCGCTTCACCGCTCGCACCGTCGAGATTTTCCACAAGGGTGAGCGGATCGCCGCGCATCAACGCATGAGCGGCAACCACAAGCACACGACCGTGCCGGAACACATGGCGTCCAGTCATCGGCGCTACGCCGGCTGGACCATCGAGCGCATCCGCCAGGATGCCGCCACGATCGGGCCGGCCACCGCGGCGCTGTGCGATCTGATCCTCGACGAGCGCGCGCATCCGGAACAGGGCTTCCGGGCCTGTCTCGGCATCATCCGGCTCGCCCGATCCTACGGGCACGAGCGGCTCGATGCCGCCGCCACGCGGGCGATCGACATCGGCGCGCGCACCTACGGCTCAGTCAAATCGATCCTCGCCAACAATCTCGATCGGCGCCCTTCACCCCAGCGCTCCGCGGACGACGCGCCGATCCTCCATCCAAACATCCGCGGGCCGCGCTACTACAATTAGGAGATCGTGTCTTGCTCACTCATCCGACCCTCGATCAACTCCACGCGCTCGGCCTTCACGGCATGGCCAAGGCCTTCGCCGACATCGAAGCCGGCGGCGACGCCGCGAGCCTCGGCCACGCCGAATGGCTTGCACTGCTGCTCGAACGCGAAGCGACACTGCGACGCGACAAGCGGCTGTCGAAGCGGCTGCAATACGCCAAGCTGCGCCAGCAGGCCTGTGTCGAGGACATCGACTATCGCACCCCGCGCGGCCTCGACCGCAGCCTCCTGACGATGCTGGTCGAAGGCCAATGGATCGACGACCACGCCAACCTGCTGATCTGCGGGCCCTCCGGCGTTGGCAAGAGCTGGCTCGCCTCGGCGCTCGGCAACAAGGCCTGCCGCGACAATCGCTCGGTGCTCTACCAGCGCGTCCCACGGCTGTTCACCGATCTCGCTTTGGCGCGCGGCGACGGCCGCCACCCCCGCCTCCTGCGCGCGCTCGGTCGCGTCGATCTCCTCATCCTCGACGACTGGGGCCTCGAGCCGCTCGACGCCGCGGCCCGCCACGACCTCCTGGAGATCCTCGAGGACCGCTACGGCCACCGCTCCACCGTCGTCACCAGCCAGATCCCCGTCGATCAATGGCACGCACTGATCGGCGACCCCACCTACGCCGACGCCGTCCTCGACCGCCTGGTCCATAACGCCCACCGGATCGATCTCAACGGCGAGAGCCTGCGACGAACCCGTAAACCCGGCCGAAAGGCCTGAGCCAGTGGCGCTGTGGACATGCCGCTGCGCTTGGACAACGCAAGAGCGTTGCCCACATGCCCACAGCAGAGACAAGACGAAGAAGACTTTCAAGCCGCGATTTAAGGTTGACCACGCGGCTTCGCCGATGCCAGAAAACAGACAGCCAGAACGCCTCGCGCCCCGGGCGACATCAAATCGGAAGGGTGGGCGAGATCATCTCGGAATCCTGGGCGAGATCAAATCGGAATACCCGGGCGAGATCATCGGAATCCGCACGCAAGCGGCATATTCTTGTCGACACGCTCGGCCTTCTCCTGAACGTCGTCGTCCATCCCGCCAATGTGCAAGATCGCGACGGCGCCCGACTGGTCCTTGATCAGCGCACCCGACGTCTATTCCCCTTCATCGAACGCATCTTCGCCGATGCTGGCTATCAAGGAGCCAAGACGGCCGCAGCCATTGCCAAGATCGGTAGCTGGAAGCTGGAGATCGTCAAACGCAACGAGCCACATCGCTTCGTGGTTCTGCCCAAGCGCTGGATTGTCGAGCGCACGCTCGCATGGATCAGCCACAACCGTCGCCTTGCGCGCGACTTCGAGCGCTACGCGCGATCCGCAGCCGCATTCGTTCAACTCGCCATGATCCGCATCATGCTCATAATTATCCGCCCTACGAACACTTGACCCGCGAGCTACTTCGCAAACGCCGGAAATACCGGAAGTTTTTCCACGTCGCGTGCGTCGTGCTGAATGATGACGGTCGCCTTCAAATTCGCAGCGATTTTCTTCAGCCGTTCGATCGACGCTACTGTCTGCGCACGATCGAAGTTGAATGCAGGCACGCCACCCGTGTCGTAATTCTCGCGGAAGTGGACCGCATCGCCTGTGATGATGACGGGGCCCATCTGTGCAAGCTTTACCAGCAGGCTGGAATGGCCCGGTGTGTGCCCTGGCGTACGCAGCATGATCACCGAACCGTCACCGAATACATCTTTGTCGATGGCTTGCGGCTCGACCTTGTTCTCGCCCTTGATCCAACCTTCGAACGGCTTGAAGTTCACGCCCTGAGCGGGCTTCGGGCTGGTGATCGCCTCCCATTCCCTGGCGCCGATCAGCAGAGTCGTTTTCGGGAAGGAGTCTATCTGGCCAGTATGGTCGGCATGATAGTGGCTGATGCCCACATATTTGATCTGATCGGGTTTGACGTCGATCTTGGCCAGTTGATCGACCACGCTGACCTTTGGCGCAACATTGGGTGCCGTCATAGAATGACCGGTATCCCACAACATATATTCGTCGCCGTGCTTGATGATATAGCAACTGAAGACGAACTGAACCTTCAGGCCCGGGAAGGCATACGTATCCGAGAAGCGCTCATTGACGACCGTTGGTTCCTGTGGTGTGCCGCAATCGAGGCGGGCCAACGTTACCTCTGCCGCTTGTGCAGCTGTCGCGAGACCGGCGACGAACAGGCCGGCGCCGAGCGTGAACCCAGTCAGTATTCGATTCATTGTCTTTTCTCCGCTCCCTATGTTTTTTCGCAAGCTACGCCGCCGATATGGCACAAGGCAACAATTCGACCGTCAGAAAATTATGACGAGCCGATGGAATAAAATGATTTGTGCCAAAGGCGCCGTCGAATCGGCCTTCCAGCCGAAAAGAGCGGCGAAGAACGGGTCATGGAAAGCTTCGATCGTGATCTGCGCAACGAACAAGGTTACCTCAGTTGGCGGCTTACTTTGTATTATGGCAAGTCTCGATGTCGCCTCTTGGCCTGCCCCTTCGCGGACATGGTGCGATGACGGAGTGCGCGTCAGAGCGGACTTCCGCTTCATCTCTCCGTCTGGCGCTGCTTGGCCTGGGCAATCGCGCCAATCGGATCGGGTTCGAATATTGATAGACCGGCATCGAGCAGGCGTCCGAGCAACTGCCCCACATCGCGCGCACGTCAGGGGCGTCGCGTGGGGCGCGCGCCCACTGCCGCATCAGTTCGTCAGGGTCCTGTGGAGAGCGAAAGGACGGGCGGGGACCGCGCGACGCCGGTTTTTCGAGGGCATCTGCCGCGAGAAAATCCGAGGTTGCAGATAAAGGGCAGGCAACGGTTGGTCTGCCTTACTCGATCACCTCGTCGGCGCGGACGAGTAGTGAGGGCGGCACGGCGCGGCCGAGCGCCTTCGCGGTCATGAAGTTGGATCACCAACTACTCCACGCCGTTTGCTAAACGGGCTACGAGACCAGCTTGGCACGAAGACGTCCGTACTCGGCCTCGGTTATTGATCCCGATTTTTTCGGCTGATCAAGCTTAGTGATTTCGTCTGCGACACTAAAGCCAACGACGTGTCGCAATTCATCGCGTGCCTGTTGAGCCCGCTGAGCGTTTCGCTCCGCCATGCCACTCCCTTGGGTGATTAAGTAGGCAAAGATGCCGAAGTAGGAGGTTACGACTAGCGCTAGCACCCATAGCGCTTTACCCAAACCGGAGATGTCGTGTCGCCTGAACAGGTCGCCGTAGATTACAATGAGGAGCCAGAACCATACGACAAATGCGAACACCGCAATCATATCCATCAGGAAATTTCGATAGGTGAAGCCTTCTTGAAAGAAGAACATCGCGATCTCCCTTGTGTAGCCGTTCAGCCCAACTCGCTATCTTTTCTGTGATTTAGTTGCCGCCCGAAAACCCTAATACTTCGCTTGCACGTCGCCAATACGCTCAAGCTGACTAATCTACTGGCCGGGCGGGGAATAATCAGGCGACACGCAGCGGTCCGCTACGTAGCGGGAGCGCGGCGGGGATCATTCGCGAGACCAGGTTGAGCCAGCCCGGTCATATCCGCTATGCCGCCGTAGCGAAGTGAGTGAGTTATCCTGCCGCGACGCAACAGGAGCGAACAGGATGCCTGATTTGATCGCTCGTTCACCACTAAGCCTGTCTCTCGACCGCGATCCAGAAAGCCCGCGACCGTCGGCGCGTCGGCACTGGCGCAGCTCCTCGATTGCAGCCTGACCTACATTGGCAAGCTCGAAGCCGAAGGCGTGATCCAGCGGACGGCTTCCCGCTCGATCTGAGCCGCGTTGAATAGATGCGATACTTGCGGCGCGAGCGGCGGCAATCGCCTCGCGCTGCGATTGATACGAAGCATGCCTTGGCGAAGGCGGCATGGCTGCGCATCATGATGGTGCGGCGACCGAAGGCAACGCCGGAGCTTGAGCGCTACATGCGCTGCAAGGACTGCTCGCAGGTCCGGGGCTATGTGTACAGGCGGAGCAATCTGGTGGTGCTGCGCGCTACCAAGATTTCGGCGAGCGATCCGCCTCTTGGTGGCCCAGCGAGCGGCAAGGCGCGGCTACACCCCGAAAGAGAAAGCCAAAATAACTGCGGGTGCGGTCACTTCGCCGGTTATCGTCGGATGGCCTGTTTTGGCCATCGCACTTTTGTCACCACGATAAATGACGCTGGCGGGACAGCGGCTCAGGTAGAGCAAAACTCGCGATGTGTTACGTGTAAGATCGCCCGGCTAAAGCATCGACAAACAGTATAGGGAGGAAATATGTGATGCGTTATACGGCTCTCGCCGCGCTCGCGGCCCTCGGCGTATCGAGCACTGCCGCGCTGGCGATCAACTCCAGCGTTACCATGACCTCGTCCATGCCGCCGGACGCACTTTGGAAAAAAGTAGGAGACTTTTGCGGGATCGCCTCGTGGCATCCGGCAATTGAGAAGTGTGTCCTCAGCGCGGATGGCAAGGAGCGCACGCTCTCGTTGAAGGGCGGCGGTACGATCGTCGAGGCACTGGAAAACTGGGACAACGCCGATCACAGCTACACGTACACCATCCTGTCTGGCCCGCTGCCCGTCACAAATTATCACTCCACCATTACCGTGACCGGAGATGCCAAGGGCTCAGCGTTGAAATGGACTGGCAAGTTCGACGCGAAGGGTGCGCCGGATGCCGATGCCAAGAAGACCATGGATGGAGTTTACGAGGCTGGCGCCAAGGCGCTGACCTCTAACTAAATACCTTGAACCCCACGTCACGCCCAAATTGCCGGTTTTTCCCACCGTCAATCCGGACTGGCGTCATTGATCAAAACCCCGCCCGCTGTCTCCATCGGGCGGGGCCACTTCTGCTCGGAAGCTACGCCTCTGAGAACGGCGTGTGTGGACAGTGTACGGGTTTCTCACGACAGCGCAGAACGCGGTGGTCGAGCCGATCCATCCGAAAGCCATGCCGGTGATCTTGACCACCGACGAGGAGCGGGAGGTTCGGAAGGAGGAAGATCCGACGTTGGACTAATCACAACTTGTCTGCGTTGAAGCCCATTGCGGACTTAATTCGGACATCGCGCCATTTCGGAGAAGTGCCAGAAGCGTCCATCAGTTAGCAGACAAGCGCCTGGTACCCTCCACGCTGGCCCACTCAGGACGAGAACCACAGTCCGGCATGAATCAGACGGCCCTTTGGGGCCGTCTGATTTAGCCTCAGAGCGGATGACCTATTGGCAGAGATGCGGAAAACCATCAACACCCTTGAAATAGGTGCCGGGCCTGCAGGCGATGCCGTTGCGGGCAGCATACGTACTCCAGTTGCCGTACCAGCCGTTGGGGCCGTACCCCATCCCGCCGTACCCCATCCCGCCGGACATGGCGTAGGTATTGCCCCAGCCACCCACGGTAGCGGCCGCCGCCACCGGATGGCGATACGCCGTTCGCCGATATCGATAGACGGGGGTACTCCCGGTTCCAAGACCCGTGCAGCTGGCGAATTCAGCTTGGCATTCGTCCGGATTGGAGAGGGCCGCCTGCGCCAGTGCAGCAGAGCCGGACAGGGCGGATGCCGCAATAACGATCGCGCCAAGAACTTTCAGATTTATCATGGCTTCCTCCTTGCGCTTGGTTAAATCCTCTTCATGCGGGCGGATCGCGCGCGCCTTCTGATGCGGGTGCCTTGACATAGATCAAGGAAGGCGCGGACGAGCCTTTTCCAATGTGTCGATTCGCTGGGGCCGGTCTTCTCCACCCCAGTCTTCAGCAAGGCCCGGCCGGGGGCGTCCCGATCCCCAGCCGGGCTTTATTTTTGTCATGACACCAAGAGACCGATTCGACCTGAGCACAGTGAGACGGGAAATTACGAGCCGGCGGCCCTTTGAAGCCCATCTCAACGGCCGCGTTTGGGTCTCCGCGAACGCTTGGCCATGAACCCGTCTGACGACGTCCCGCTCTCGTGCAGCTCCAGCCAGCCGCGAGCAATCGCCAGATCCAGACCAGCTTTGTATTCGGCCGCCGTGGCTTTCTCGACAAACAGGAACGGCCCGTTGATCTTCTCGATATAGACACGGCCGTCCTGCACAGCCTCAACGCTGTTGGCGATCTCAATGAGCTTGCAAGCGGCTTTGATCGGCATAGGGGCGGTCAGTGGCGTGTTTCATCCCGTCTCGATACCATGCAGCTCAGTCCGCGCGGCAGCAAAAGCACGTCGGTCATCCTGGTCCCAGGCCAGTACAAGTGTAGCGAACGCAGTCCTGGTAAACGCCCCGACATTCGAAGGATGGTATTTGCTTCAAGGAAAAGCAGTCGCGGTATCGTGAATGACAGACGTTCATGCATTTCTGCTTGGCGGTCTGCGCAGCCGCGAAGGTGGTCGAGGCGTTATCGGCGTCGCGCGCATTAAGTTGTCCCGAACTCAAGGGCAAAAGCGCCGCGAAGAGTATGGCGACGACCGTTAACGATTGCCCGTTACATTTCATGGCTCGGCCCCCTGATGTGGAAAAACGACGAGGTTTGGAGTATCGCATCAAAGCATATCGGGCCGCCGCCAGGACTGGGGCCGACTTCCGTTTAGGGTCCGTTAGCGGTCACACACCGGATTGTGCAGACTAGCGGGAGCGCAACTGTCACATACGCTCCCGCAAAGATTCTAGGTTTCTCTACTGACCCTCGTGGTGACTTGATCATCTCTTGGACCTTCCTCTTCACCGCCTCGAGGTTGAAGGAAGCCGGGTCCTGCATCGGCGGGTACTCGATTGCGGTCAGCGCCAGCTTCCCGACCATACTGCTGAACCAGGACGAAGCGCCAGAACTCGCGGGCGAAGAAGTCATTGGTATAGCCGCCAGCGCCCGTGTTGAGACGACTCGCCGCGAATACTCGGCGTGCGCTCGAACGGATCCTGGCGAATGTTGACCATTGTCGGGCATGTCCGTGGTGACCTTTTCGCCCGGCCAGCCCCAAGGTTGCGCGAAGAACGTGAACTTGAAGTCGTCGATGCGAACCGCGCCCAGACTCGCCCCGCCGAAGTAGAACACCTCCTGGCGCTTGGATGGGCCTTTGCCGGTGAGGAGGTCCATCTGGTTGTAGCCGTCGAGATGGTTCTTGTAGGTCCGGTCGCCGAGTTTCACGCCCTTCAGCAGTTGATCGGTGATGTTCGGGTTGCCCGCAGCAGCCACCAGGGTGGGAAACCAATCGAGGCCGGAGAAGATTCCGTTCTCGACGATGCCCGGCTTGATCTGGCCCGGCCAGCGGATGATGCACGGCACGCGGAAGCCGCCCTCGCCGACGGTGCCCTTGGTGTTCTTGAACGGGGTCATGCCGCCATCCGGCCAGGTGAACACCTCCGCGCCGTTGTCCGTGGTGAAGATGACGATGGTGTTGTTGGTCTCGCCGATGTCGTCGAGATGCTTCAGCAGGGCGCCAATGCTGTCATCCATCTGCGTCATACCGGCTTCCTCGAGACCGTAGTTCGTCTCGCTGTTCTGCATCGCGCTGTACTTCTTCGAGAGGAACGTCCAGACGTGCATGCGCGTGGTATTGTGCCAGACGAAGAACGGCTTGCCGTCCTGCTTGGCCTTGTCCATGAAGTCGCTGGAAGACTTGACCAACACTTCGTCGAAGGTCGTCATGTCGTACTTCGCCTTCAGGAAGGGCAAATCGTGCATGTTGGGCACGTTCGACATGTCCGGGAACGGCGGCAACGGGCCTTCATCGATGATCCTCTGCTTGCCGATTTTGCCCCAGCGCGGCATCTCGGTCGGATCGTCGGTATCGGTCGCATAGCTGTGGATCAGGCTGCGCGGGCCGTTCTTGTTGTAGTAGTCCTGGTTGACGGGGAACGAGTACCAGTACGGATCGGACATCGCGTCGAGGTGGTACAGATATCCGAAGAACTCGTCGAAGCCGTGCAGGGTCGGCAGATATTTGTTCAGGTCGCCGAGGTGGTTCTTGCCGAACTGCCCGGTGGCATAGCCCTGTGCCTTCAGGGCGGTGGCGAGCGTCGCAGCCTGCAGCCGGGATGCCCACGTCGGCACCTGCTTGGCCTACGGTCGTCAGTCCGGTGCGGATCGGCAACTCGCCGGTGATGAAGTTCGCCCGACCTGCCGTACAACTTGCTTCGGCGTAATAGTCCGTGAACATCATGCCTTCAGATGCCAGCTTGTCGAGGTTCGGCGTCTTGCCCGACATGATCCCGCGATGGTAGGCGCCGATGTTGAACCAACCGACATCATCGCCCATGATGACAACGATGTTTGGACGCTTTCCGTCAGTTGCGGGCGCTCCCGGTTGCTGCTGCGCTTGCGCCGGGCTTGTGAGCCCGACAGCCGAAAACGCAGAAGCGGCGACGAGAGAAGTACCGCTCAATAACAAATCGCGACGTTTCAATCCTGCGCTGGTCGGCTCGGTGCTGATCTTGGAGTTTTCAGGAATGTCATCGTTGCTCATGACGGATCCTCTCCGTTGACGGATGCTGAGACGCACAAAATCGGAGCGACACTCGCTTTCGGGTTGATCCAGATCAATGAATGTCCTGGCTGGATCAAAAAGCGACGTTGTGGCAGCTTTCGGGCATGTCCGCTCTACTCCCAAGACTGGCGTCGCGCGTTTATGAGTACAAGTCCTATGAAAGGCCCCACTGCGAGAGAAGGCCCGTGCCTTTAAGTATCGGTTTAGGCGTCAACGCTAAGCAGGCCCGAGAATGTGAAACCGCCCCAGCAATAGAGCCCACCGGGGCCGTTCGAGATCATCCGGCCGGGTACATCCGCCGACCGTCCGATCCTTTGCCGATTACAACGGGCGATCACATTGCGCACGAAACCAGTCAGCGGCCAGCTCACACTGCTTCCACTCGGCACGCCGTCGCTGTTCCGCCGCCAATGCCTTCTGGGCTTCCAGACCTCGAATGATCTCGTCGATCTCTGCACCATCAAGCGTGCGCTTGATCCGCAGGACTGGAGTGGGCCCCTCGGGGCGGACAGGATCAGGCTACTGGATTGACCGTCCGCCGGGCGTGTTGCTTTTCAAATTGTACAGGGCTGATGTAGCCGAGAGCTGAGTGTAGTCTTCGCGTATTGTAGACTTGGTCGATGAATTGGGGAAGATTTTCGACGACGTCGGCGAGTGTCTCGAACGCCATTGGATAGATGCCCTCAACCTTCAGCGTCTTCATGAAGCTTTCAGCCTTAGCGTTGTCGTACGGATTTCCTCGCCGACCCATGGACCCTTTGATCCCGTGCTCGGCAAGGTAGTCGCGGTACACCTTGGCAGCATATTGGGAACCTCTATCAGAATGATGGACGCAGCCAAGCGGCGGGTTTCTTCCCTCAATCGCGGCGGAAAGTGCAGCGAGTGTCAACCGCGCGTCGATGGAACGGCTGATGGCATAGCCCACGACGCGCCGGGACCAGGCATCCAGAATGACGGCAATATAGACGAAGCTGCCGACAACGGTGACGTAGGTGATGTCGGCGACCCAGAGCTGGTCCGGGCCGTCCAGGACGATGTTTTCAGCGAGGTTTGGAAAGATCGGCTGGTCGTGATTGCTGTCGGTCGTTGTCGTGAAGCGGCGCCGCATTCTGGGCTGAAGGTCATGCTCGCGCATAAGACGGCGGACCTTCTTGTGATTGACGACCATTCCTTGATGCCTGAGGGCGACCTGGACCCGTCGCCAGCCATAGTGCTCGAACTCGTCGCAGATTCCAGCCATCGCCGCTACGATGGCGGTGTCGTCAGCCTGACGGATCGGTTCATCGTAAAGCGTGGAGCGGGCTATTCCCATCAGCCTGCACCCTTCGGCAAGGCTGATGCCGCGGGGCCGACAATAGCGGATGTGGTCTCGCTTCTCGGCCGAGGTCTTGGCTGAAGAGCCCCCTTTAGGAACTCCAGTTCAAGAGCCTGCTTGCCCACCAATCGCTCGAGCGCCGCGATACGCGCTTCATACGTCTCGAGCAGATCGGCGGAAGCGACGTCCTCATCGAGCGCGCCTGCCTGAAACTTGTCGACCCAGATCCGGATCAAGTTGCGCGAGACATTGTGCCGCTTCGAAAGTCCGTGCAGCGTCTCGCCGCTCAGATACTCCTGTGACACCTGCCGTTTGAACTCGACGCTGTGGGTTCGATGCTTTGCCATGGGCCTTCATCCTCTGAAAGCCCGGCCGCCCGGTCAATTGCTGAAAGCCATCCTGTCCGCCCCGAGGGGCCCACTCCAGACGATGCTCAGCACGATCACGACATCGCCATACGGCATCAACAAATCGCGCACCGCGACATCGCAGTGAGCAATATACGTTTCGATTGCCTCCTCGCTGCGGCAGATCAGCAGCGCCAACTCGCGAGCCTGCCGAAGATCGTCGGCGGGCGGCGCTGGATCGCGGTCGCTCGGCAGCATCGCTTCAGCAGCTCGACCAGCCATAAGCTCAATGCATCGCGCATAAACATTCCCGAAGACATCGGCCACGCAAGCCCGGTCCTCGCCGGGCTTGGGCATCAGCGGTGCAAGTGCCTTCCGAACGTCTGAGGCATCGCCGCGAGCCTCCGCGAAGGCCTCCAGCCGCGTTGCCCGTCATTACCGTCATGCCGGGATCTCGTGGCCACTATTTTGGAATTTCGAACTGACCAGTCTCGCGCCGGCAAGCCTGATAGGAGTCGGTCGTAGCGCTTCGTGTGCTGCGAGCTATGACCGTCGAAGTAAGTTGGCCAGTGACGCCCTTCCACTTGCCGGTGCCTTCGAGAAACTTCACGGTAAAGTCAATCCCCTTATGCGGCCAAGGAAGCTCTGCGATGATTACATCGCCATCCTTGTCCACAATTCGGCAAAGGGCATGCAAAGAGCGCGCTGCCGCGGCACCGATCTGGATGCCCTCGCAGCGCACCACCGCATTCTGCAGCACTCATGATGATGCCGTTTTGAGACCATGATCCAGGCATTGAGGTCCCTCGGTTCTGTTAAAGGCGGAGTACACACCCGAATAACAATGGGTGATTTTGATGTCTTCAGCCTGAGAAGCTGTCCCGCCAATCAACAGCACGACGATTGCCGCGAACCACGCGCGAACTGCGCTTTCATTACGATGCCCCCGTCTGCCACCCGGATGATCTCATACGGCAGAAGCCGACGCGGACAAGAAGACCGGATGCCGCGCGGCCGCACCACATCGGGAGCGGACCGGGTCTTACCGCTTACGGTTTACGTTGGCTCACGATGACAGTATCGCCGATTTCGAAGGACATCAGGTCTTCACCAACCTGCAACGGACCGTCATAGGTTTCGCGCGTTCCGGCCACGATATCATCCACGGTCGCTCGAGGAACCTTGTCGTTAGCGAGAAAGACTAGTACCCGGAATCAGAGCTGAGTGATACGGCGGCCTTTGAAAGGGCGTTGACGGACCTTTTTCTTGGTCCAGACGAAGGGCTCGGCTTTGTCGTTGTAGGCGTTGACGTAGGCATCGATGTGTTCCTGGAGCTGCTTGAGGCTTGTGAAGGAGGTGCCGCTAAGTGACTGCCCCTGCAAGATCGAGAACCATACCTCGACCTGATTGAGCCAGGACGCGCTTGTCGGCGTGAAATGAAATTGCACGTTGGGGTGGGCCTTGAGCCAGGGCTCATTCTTCTTATGGGTGTTGAGGTTGTCGAGGATGACGTGAAGCTTTCGGCCTGGAAAGGCCGCGGTGACGCTGTTCATGAAGTCGAGAAACTCGACGCGGCGACGACGTTTTGAATGCGTCGCGATGATCTTTCCGGTGGCGACCTCAAGCGCCGCAAACAGTGTTGTCGTGCCATGCCGCTTGTAATCGTGGCTTTGGCCGGTCAAGGCGCGGCCATTGGGCAACTTCAGATAACCCTGCGCTCGCTCCAAGGCCTGGATCGAAGGCTTCTCGTCCACGCATAGCACAATGGCCTTGGCGGGCGGGGCGACGTAGAGACCAACAACATCGGCGGCTTTGGCCGTAAAGTTCGGGTCGTTGCTCTCGCACCAGGACTTGCGAGCCGCGAGGTCAATCTTGTGGCTGCGCAGGAACCGCCAGACATATTGGACGTCAACATCGCCCAGCGCCTCGGCCAGCAGAGGGCCGGTCCAGCGCGCAAATCCTTGCGGGGCCGGCTTATCCAGCAGCTTCAGAATCCGCTTGTCGGTGGCCTTCGTATAGATCGGCTGCTTGCCGGGCCGCGGCTTGTCTTGCAACCCTTCAAGGCCATGATCGGCATAGCGGTGCCGCCAAAGGCTGACAATCCGCGGCTGGACTCCGACTTCTTTGGCGATCGAGCGGGTGCTGCGCCCGGCCGCCGCCAACAGGACTATCCGCGCCCGCTTCAAATCGCGCTGCAACGTCACCGGCGAGCGACAACACGCCTCAAGCACCTTGCGATCTTTCCGCGAAAGGTGGACTTCTCTTGCTTCGGGGATCATCCATATCTTGAATCACAACTCACGATCCAAGAAAAGTGGGTACTAGGTTTCCTGGCGTCGCTGCTCGACGCTGATGAAGACATCGCGAGGCAATAGCCCATATGCGATCTGAGCAAGCTTGGCTGGCTCGGTGACCGCTAGGCGTTGCAGAACTGACTCTCCATGCTGCTCCCAGACCGAAGCTAGATCGGCTAGCAGTTTTTCCGAGATGCGCTGTCGGGCCGCTAATGGCCGCCCAGAGGCATTGCCAGTCTTACCCTTGAGCCAGCGTCCGTCTGATGACCTGTTTTCGTGTTCATTCACGCCCTTCGTCCTTGTCTGTCTCAGGCACATAGTATTTTGCCTGTCTTTTCAAAGGTAACGCCGGTCACGGTCACGGTCACGGTCACAGAATCCGGTCACGCGTTACGGTCACGAGGTCACGTCACGGTTCGGGGCTCTATAGGAGCCCGACCGTTACCGTGATCCGTTACCCGTTACCCGTTACTGGTAAATTAACGCCCGCCATATTCCCGCACCATGTTCTTGTCCTTCAGCGCCATGCGGAGCTCGTAGGTTCGCTGTTTAGTGTTGATCCCCACCTCTCTCGCCTTGTCGCTCCATTCTTCCGTTGTCAGGCCAGCAGAACCTTCCTCATGGAGCAGGCGGAACATCACGCGCTGGTTGGTGGATAGTTTTGGCTCGGCGGCTTTCGGCGACGATTGCGCTGAGACTTCTTCTTCACTCACCACGTTGACCGTAATCGGATCGCCATCCTCGTCGGTACCGAACTCGTGAATATCGGACCTAAAAGAAAATAGCGGACCTTCCGGCATATCGTTGCCTTTGGTGACCGTCGCGGTGCGAACGTCGTCGCCCGATATCTCGACCATCACGTCGACATCTCCCAGGATGGCATTCGAGCCACGGGCACCCTTCTGCACATCTTTGCCGGTATGTCCGACCAACGCTACGTGAACGTCGGTCTCGTCCTTCACGCGTTGGACATTTGCGAAGACGGTACCCTGGTCCTTGGCCAGGTTCTCGTCACCACCGCCGGCGGCGATCAATTTGGCAAAGGTGTCGAAGATGACCAGCCCCACCCGCCGCCCGTAGTCAGCCTCTACTTCGCGGATGGTTGCGACCACCTTGGCGACGGTCTCAGTCCTCATTAGGTTGATTGTTGCGCTCACGAGCACAATCGGAAGGTCCTGCAAGTCCAGCCGTGCCTTGTCTGCGCCTCGATGCGCCGCCGTACCAGGTCGCCACGTTCGAGAGCGAAGTAGACAACGGCGCAGGCTTCCTTGCTGCGTTTACCGAACCAGGCGGTCCCGCTTGCAACAGCAATAGCCGCCGACGCCATCAATGCCGACTTCATGCCACCCGGTGGAGCAATCCAAGCCGAGGTCTCTCCGCGCGCGAAGACCCCCTTGATGATGTGACGCTTGGCAACGGTGCCTTGCATCTCGTCGAAACGGCAATATGGGAATCCTTTGTAATTCGCCCTTCGGTCGAGCCGGATGACAACAGAATTGAGCTTTTCATTGCTGGCACTTTCAATTTCTGCTTCCGTCATTCGCCACCCACCATCAGTTCCGGGTAGCAAAGATCGAGAGCCCCCAATTCCTCGAGCACGGCGTCAACCTCTTCCGAGGTCATTGCACCAGACTTCAGTGCCTTGCCGACCTTTGTTGCTTCGCTTTCAAGCCAGCGCGCCCGCGTAATCATGAAGCGGAGGCCGGCAAGCTGAAGCTGCTTGCGGATTTTTGGATCAGTGACAGCCAGCGGCGAAATCTGCGGCGGTTTTGTATGCGCGTTCATCGCGGACCTCCCGCGAAGGCGAGGCTGGCGATGGTGCGGGCGGTGGCATAGCAAAAACAGTAAACCCGACTTAGCTCGGCCGCTTGAAAAGCCAGCGGCGACGTGTCAGATTCAGTGTTGCTCTTAGACCTCTGCGAATTGGCCCTGCCGCTCTCCCCAGATCCGGCGGGGTTTCGCATTTCTGAACTAGGTCAGCGTTTCCTTGGTTCGAATCATATCAGGCGGCGTCGGCGAGTTTGTATGACCAAGTGTGGATGACGGGGTGGCGATTTACGTCGTCAATGCCGGCCATAATGCGCTCTTTGAGTTCGTGTTTTGAGGTGACCCGGATGTGGCGCAGGACCGACCGCGCGAATTTGGAGAAGAAGCCCTCGATGAGATTGAGCCACGAACCATGCTTGGGCGTGAAGGTAAACTCGAAGCGTCCAGGCGGTCGAGCGTCGAGCCAGGCTGTTGTTTCTCTCGATATGTGCGCGGAATGATTATCGAGGATCAGCTTGATCGCGGTGCTGGCCGGATAAGCGGCGTCGAGACACTTGAGGAATTCGATGAACTCCCGGCTGCGGTGGCGGTCTTTGACGAGCGCATGAACCTTGCCGGTAAGCAGGTCGATTCCGGCCAACAGGCTCAGCGTGCCATGACGTTTGTACTCGTAATCCCGCGCGAAGGTCGCGTGGACGCCGGGCTTGGGCGGCAAATCGGGTGCTGTCGTTGCGATGGCCTGGATTCCCGGCTTTTCGTCGTAGGAAACGATCGCCACTCGCTTGATGGCTTTGCGCGACTTGGCGGCGGCCCTCTTCAGAACCTGGACCTCGCGATAAACGCACAGAACCTCGGCCATCTTCTGCTCGAACTCGGCATCGCGACGTTCCAGATAGTAGCGCACCTTGTGCGGCTTGATTTCCTCCTGGCCGAGGATCTTGCACACCGTGCCTTGAACCAGCCTGGCGAGACATTCGTGCCCCGCCGTCGGGCCGTGCTCGCGTGCGTGACGTGCCAAAAGCCGCGTCGTCCACAGCTCATGCGGATAGCCGTGCTCCTTGGCCTTGTCGCACGCCAGCGACACCAACCAGGCTTTGGCCTCCGGCGTGATGACTGGTTCTTTACCCGGCCGTGGCCGATCCTCGATCGCCGCCAGCGGCCCATAGCTCAGCGCCCGCTCCACGCAGCGCTGAACCGTTTGATGGTGAACCCCAACTCTTTGCCCCACCGCACAGAACGAAGGATTCTCGCGATAGGCCAGCAGCATCTGCGCCCGCGATACCCGGCTCGCCGGCTCGGTTCGCGACCGCGAAAGTGTCGTCAATCTTTCAATCTCTTCGCAGGTCATTGCCAATTCGACCGCTCGCCGCCATCCTGCCATGATGCCGCTCCTCGTTTCGCCAACCGCAAAACAAGGAATCCGCCATCAACCCATCGGTTCCATGATGCAGGTTTCATGGAATTGATCGTCTAGTGGTTCCTCACAGTGGTTTTGACTCTTTGTCGGTCGTTGGATAGGCGCGGCCGAGTTTGGCGCGGGCTTTGTCGGTTGTGAACATCCATTTGATGCGGTTTCGGGTTTTATTTCGCTGCCGTTGCCATGCCGCGATCTGTTTTCGGAGCCTTTTGGGGTCGTCGATGCGACGGCCGAGACACTGGCGCTGCAGCACGCTGATCTCGCATTCGACCATGTTGAGCCAGCTGGCGTGTTTCGGAGTGTAGTGGAATTCGAGGCGGCGCAGGATGCGACGGGCCTCGGCAGGCGCAAATGCTTGATACAGCGCGCCGGCGGTATGGATCGACAGATTGTCCTGCACGACACGGATGCAGGCAGCGTCGGGATAATGGATGTCGACGAGTTCGCGCATGCAGTGCGCGTAGTCTACGGCGGCGCGGCGGTCTGTAACCTTGACGTTGCGCCAGCCACGATGAGGGTCGAAGGTCACGAAGAGATTGACGGTGCCGTTGCGGCGGTACTCGTAATCGTAGCGCTCGCGCTGTCCCGGCTGAGCCGGAATCGGCTGACGCACCTCGCCGATGAGCTGGACGGGGGTCTCGTCGAAGCAGACCAGAGGCCGCTCGGGATCCGGCGCTTCAGCATAGAGATCGAGCACGTCCTCCATGCGGGCGACGTATTCGCCATCGACACTGGGAATGCACCACATGTCCCTGCGCCACGGCTTGAGGTCGTTGTCGATCAGCCGGCGGCGCACAGTCTCGCCCGACAGGCTGTCGTGATCGGTGAGTTTGACCATCGCGTCGGCCAGCAGCGTCAGCGTCCAGCGTTTGCGACCGGCGGGCGGCCTGGCGCATGCCGTCGCCACCAGCAGGGCCTCTTCCTTGCCGGTCAGCTTGCGTTCCGCGCCCGGACGCGGCTCCTCGCTCAAGGCCCGCTCCAGATTGCCTTCCACGAAGCGGCGCTTGGTCCGGCCGACGGTGGATAGGCTGACCCGGACGGTTCGGACAATCTCCGCGTCACAACTGCCGGCATCGGCCGCCAGCAAAATCTGCGCTCGCTTGAGTTTACGGGCGGCATGTTTGCCGCCGCCGAGCATCACCACCAGTTCGTCCCGCTCGATTTGGCTCAATTCGACCCGATAACGTACATTCATGTTTCGCCTCCTTGTCGGAGGCCAGGGACGAATCCAGCGATGAGTTAAAAATCAGGCGCGCACTTGACCGAGAAGCAGGGACACTACCTCGCTTTCATACATACCTATTCCTACATGTTCGGACAGCCGCCCGCTGAAGCCGACATCCAGCACCATTTCCGTGTCAGCCCACCATCGGTCCACCAGATGGTCGTCACCCTCGAACGGAACGGTTTTATTCGCCGCCAGCCCGGCGTTCCCCGAAGCATCGAGATTCTCTTGCCACCCGAAAACTTGCCCATCCTCGAATGGCTCGGTATCAAAACGTCAAAACCACTGTGATGAACCACTAGGCGGCGCGTGCATTGGCGCCCCCCTTGAGGTTTGACAAAACCGAGCTAAGCCTTTGATGCGGGCAGGGCGGTTTGACAGCTTTGCCGACGCCAACCTGTTGATTTTGCCTGTTTAGGCTTGGTCTCCAAAACCGGGGGTCGCAGGTTCGAGCCCTGCCACTCCTGCCAGTAAAATCAAAGACTTAGCAGCAATAATCCACCGCCGTGCTACCGGGGATTCGCTACCGGTAGCGCCTGGGTAGCAGCCGGCCACCCTGCGGCCTCGCCACGATCCTCTGGCCACCCGAGTGCGATAGCAGCCGCCTGCGCGCAGTCGTTGGAGTGATGCTGGTGGCGACCAGCGGCGTTTATTTGCGGGATAGCCTCTCCACGATGCTGGCAAGGCCGCTGTTGGTCCGGCGGCTGCGGGCTTCTGTTGCCCGTCGATCGGTGCCAGCACACGGGCGGGTCCGCAGCGGACGCGGACCTAAATCCGCTCCCTTATTGTCCGCAGCATATCCACAGCACGCAAAACTCAAATTTCTGAGGCTGGATAGCGACTTGCTGCGCACGAATTCACAGGCGAGGAAAGGCCGGCGCTAGGCTGACGGCGCGCCGGAATGGCAGGCTGCGATGCAGGCGTTATATTTAATCCTAGTGGCGGAAAGCGGTGGCCCGACGATGCTTGCCCGCATCGGCGTCATGCGGGCTCTGAACCGGCACTACGTTCCAGAGTTGAACCCGAAGGGCAAGGAGCCGCATTGGGGCCGGCGCAAGCTGAAGAGGGATCAATGACCGTCTTCGTTTACGTGAACACCGCCAAACAGGTCGGCGAAAAGGACCACATCAAGGTCTTCGCCTCGGAAGAAGCTGCGGAAGCTTGGTTTACGGAGAACGATCCCGAGGGCGTGGCGATCGAGTACGAAGTGAATGGGCCCGCGTGAGCCGGCGTACAAAGCAAAGCCCTAGCTCGGAGACGCGATCACCGAGCTCGGGCCTTTATTGCGTTGCCCGAATGAAATGGGATGGTACCCGGACAGACGTACGCTATGCGCAAAATTCTACGTTACGCCTCAGCCGGCGCGGTGCATCATGTGCCTCTGGCGGTTGCGCCCGCGACGGCCCAGTGGATCAAGGAGGCAGCGATGGTTCAGCGAACTTCAGTTGTGGCCGCGTTTTGCAACGGTGTCCTTGACCAGCTTCCCCACCTTAGTCATACGGAAGGCTGATGTTGAAACTTCTCAGTAGCACTTCATGCGGTTGAGTTCCTGCAGCGTTAGCAGTTGCCTTGCTCTTTCTCCCTCCCGCCTCTCGCGTTGTGGCTGCCGAGCCCGAGCAGCAGCAAGGCTTTGTCGACCTGTTGGCGTTGATGTCGGGGAGTTGTAAGACGTTGAAGATCGCTGGCCAGGATTTTTCCTGCAAGACGGTTGCCTACGCTCATGGCGATAGGGGCCGTGTTAACTTTGCGGTGGCTGTCGACGACCCAAACGACGATAGCCGCGTGATCTCGTTCTCGGGAGAGAACGGCAAGCGCGCCGACGACAATTCATACGAGCTGCCAATCGACCGCATGCTGCTCAATTCCAAGGACCGGCCGAAGGTTGATGGCCTGCCGGTGCCAGCGGAGCAAACCTCCACCGGCACCTGCCGCCAGACCGGCAATTTTGCCGCCAAAAAGGTGAATGACATCACCTGCTCTGCAATCGACAGCGAGGGCCGCAGATACGAACTGCTCTTCATCTCGGATGGAACGCCTGTCAGTGTCCGGCGGGTCAGGCTGACAGCCCCCTCAATTGCAGATCCGTTCAATTAGCTCGAGCGTAGAATAAGAGCGAAAGCGGCCGAGCAGGCTATATTGGCCAAAGAAAACCCGCAAGCCTCGTCAGCCAGCGGGTTCTCTCAATGCCCATGCGTACCGCGATACTCGTCACCAATCCGCGATGGTCAATCGTACCGCCTACCTGTTGACGTCGGGTTACCGCCTCAGCCGCCGGCGGTGCGTCACAGCCGCTGGCGGTCGCGCTTCTTATGCATTCGGCGCCGGCGCTTCATGTGCGCCTCGCGACGATCGTTTGAACGAGCCCCTTCATGTCGCCGCAGATCAGCCAGTCGAGGCTGATGCGGTACTTCTCGGCGAAGCACAGCAAATCGTAGTGTGAGCCGCCCTCGCACCTTTGCGACTTCCGTTTCGGGGGCGGATTTAAACGGTCGTCGCAACACTCGGAGGTTGGAGGTTGCGATGAACGTTGTAAGGCGCCGATCGGCGCGGTCAGGACGAGCCCCTTTGCCATCGCCAGGACGGCCGTCTGTTGCAGGACGCAATGAACAGAATAAATTTTGGCGGGCGATTGCCGCGGGGCTAAGCAGCGAAGATGCTGCGCTTGAAGCCGGATTGTCACAACCTGTCGGAAGCAGATTATTCCGAAAGGCGGGCGGCATGCCACCAGCGATGTTCAGATCTTCGGCAAAGGCGCTCTCCGGGCGGTACCTGTCATTGGTAGAGCGCGAGGAGATCGCACTTCTCAAGGTGCAGGGCCATTCCATGCAAGAGATTGGACGTCGCCTGGGGCGGGCTGCTTCGACAGTCTCCCGTGAACTGCGGCGCAACGCGGCCACCCGCGGCGGCGGGTTGGAGTATCGGGCAACAACTGCCCAATGGCATGCGGAACGATCCGCCCGCCGGCCCAAGCCGACCAAGCTTGCGCTCAATGCAACCTTGCGCACTTATGTGGAGGAGAGACTTGCTGGCGGCGTCGTCGCCCCGAGCGGTGCTCCCGTTCCTGGTCCCGCCGTTCCGTGGAAGGGCCGCCGGCATGGCCCGCGCAAGGATCGGCGATGGGCCAAAGCCTGGAGCCCTGAGCAAATCGCCCGACGCTTGCCGATCGACTTCCCGGACGACAAGGCGATGCGCATCAGCCACGAAGCTATCTATCAAGCTCTCTTCGTTCAGGGCCGTGGGGCGCTGCGCCGCGAGCTGACGGCCTGCTTAAGAACCGGGCGCGTATTACGGATGCCCAAGGCGCGCGTACGCAAGCGAGGCAAGGGCTTGTCTCGCCGGAGATCATGATCAGTGAACGCCCTGCTGAAGCGGCCGATCGAGCAGTGCCGGGACATTGGGAGGGAGACCTCATCGTCGGTCTTGGCAGCTCGGCAATCGGCACGCTGGTCGAGCGTACGACGCGCTTCACGATGCTATTGCACCTTCCCCGGTTGGCGGGGCATGGCGAAGCTCCGCGCGCGAAGAACGGGCCGGCGCTCGCGGGACACGGGGCCGAAGCCGTGCGCGACGCGATCACGCGCACCGTCATCACCTTGCCCGAAGAACTGCGTCGCTCGCTGACCTGGGATCAAGCGCCGAACCGGTCGGCAACCTGACCGATTGCACGGCAGTTGGTACCACGCAGCGGCCATCCAGGAATCCCAGCGTGGGCGTGACCACTGATTTCAGCTGACGCGCAGGGAAGCGTTAATGGCTTCCCTGCGTGTGCAATTTGCGACATGAATAGACGACTTGGCTCATTTCGTCCTTCGGACCACTATTTTTTCCGATTAGCAGCAATCTTGAGTTTTGACTGGGATGCGGTCGGCTTAATTGCCCTGATGAGCTGCGGGCCGATTGGTGAACCGAGGCCCGTACAGGCATCCCAGCCCTTAGCGGCTTGGAAGCTGCCGTTGTTACCATGATCGATGTCACGGAAAGCGGCTTTGCCTTGAGCGGCATAAATAGCGGGATGGATGAAGCCAGCAGATTTGCCGTTCTGTTGATTGGCGACCGCAATGAGCCCGGCCCACAATGGAGCAACGGCACTTGTGCCGCCGATCACGAAGATTTTTCCGTCAACGCGGACGATATAGCCACTGGCCGGATCGGCGTCGCCGGCGACGTCTGGAACGCCGCGTCCGCCCGCCTGATTTGTTGGTCTAGGTACTTTCGATTTGGCCTGCCAGATTGGTAGCGGGAAAACGTTGCTGACACCTCCGCCGGTTGCGCCGCCCTGCGGCTGCGCATTCCAGACAGTTTCGGTGCTGATAGTCGAACCGCTGCCCTGTAGGTTTGTGCCGCCACAAGCAAGGACATGGGGGCTTGATGCGGGGAAGTCGACGTGGTTCTTACGGTCAGCAACGCCATCCGAAGAACCGTTATCGCCAGACGCTACAGTAATCGTGACACCGAGCGCAGCAGCAGATTGGCAGGCAGAGTCCAGTGCAGCCATCGCTTGAGCGGTCCAGTTGATCTCAGCAGAGCCCCACGAGATCGAGATCACGCTGGGCTTGTATGTCGTGTCGTGAATAGCGTGAGCGATTGCGTCGACAAATCCTTGGTCCGTATTGGGCGCGAAATAGACGACGATACGAGCGCCAGGCGCAACGGCGCCGGCGACTTCGATATCAAGCATTACCTCGCCGTCAGCGCTATCGGCGGTAGTTGGTTTGTTCTTTCCGGTTCCGACGGGAACAGCTTTGACGGTGGGCGGTTTTTGACCAAGAGATTTGAAGTAGGCCGTAATATCTGCTTGGCGAAATCCGCCACCGAGTTCGATGATGCCGATGGTTTGACCAGCTGCAGTCACGCCAGCTGGGAATTGGTAGAGCTCTCCGACCTGGACCGGCGTGTACGAGTTACCAGCACCGGCGTGGGGACGAGCGAAGCCTTGGCCTTGAGCGACTTGTGCAACGGCTACACCTTGTTCGCCAAGGATACGAAAATGGGTTTGGGCTTGCGGGCGGTTGTCCAGACCAAGAACGGCAACAATATAGCCCTGGAGTTCAGTGGGCAGGTGGATGCTCCCCTCGCGGACCCGGTAGGATACGCCCTCCACCGTCTTGTGCGACAGCGAAACGCCGAAAGCCCGCTGCATATTGGCGACCGTTCCGGTAAGCTTGATGGTTCTGCGTCCCGGTGCAGGCGTGCCCCGCTCCACGGTTAGACCAAACTCCTGGGCGAAGCGCTGAACCAGTTTCACGGCGGCGGGGTCTGCCGCATGGTTGTCGTTGAACTCCGCGCGAGTGATGCGTTGCTCGCCTGTAATATGCGCGGCGTCGAGTGGTGTCTTGCGCCGAACGATAACGGATACAGTGAGGCGGCCGTTTAAGGGCGCGGGCTCTTCGCTGCCTAGCGCTCCAACTGGCGCTTTCTCGCTGCCCGACAATACAGTGCGACTCTGAGTAGCAAAGTGCGTAACAGATTTTTTCGATGCCATTTGAACCTCTGAAAGTTGTGAGGGATCGGCAAAATGCTGTTCTCGGCCATCGGCACGGGACGGGAGAAATTGGCATGTTTGGCGGAGTAGCTTTGTAAGCTAGCTCACAATTCTGGGTGGAAATTTTGGGCCGGCGCGCGATCGGTCCGTCCCCGCTGGGGGACATTGGTGTTGCAAAAGCGAGAAGCTGTCATCGTTCTGAGCCCCATCCCCGGTAACGGGGTCATTCGGCCTGCAATATTACGATTGACAGCCTACACCGGAGGTAGACGTCCAACGCGAGTAGCGTGGTGACTATAACTTCCAGTCCGGACGCGGCGATCAACGGGCTTATCGCGACATCAATCGGCCCGTGGCTCGCGGGTCGTGATCATCAAGCTCGAGGTGAAGTCAAAACAGACAGGCGCACTATTGTTTAGATCGTCGTCTGCAAGAGGCGGTGTTGATCTTGCGCGAGCTCAGTTCGCGTGCGCGGCGTGAAGAAGCCGAGCACCATCGTGCACGCAGCCCAAAAGATGATTAGCATTCCCCATTCTCCCGATGTGCATGAGCGCCGCCAAGTGCGGCAACAGGAGTGTTCTCGCTGTCCGACTCGACTTCAATCGAAGGTCGCCGGTAACCTCACTTGTCAACCTTAACGCTGAGCAGTTTCCATTTGTCAATCAGCGTTCTTGCACGCCGAATAATTATTAGCGGCCGGGCCTGCGTGGCCTTTGGCTGGCGACCTTACGGACGCTGCGCTTGAGCAGCATCTATTCGACCATGCCGGCGTCAAGCGCGGGTTCCGCCGGCGAGCTGAGCCAGATTGGGGCTCGCTCGCCTGTGAACCTCAATTTGATGGTGCTTTGGGAGGAGTATCGCGCAGTTCACCCGGGCGGCTATGGCTACAGTCGTTTCTGCGATCTATTCCGGGGGTTCGAGCGGCGCCTGTCGCCGACCATGCGGCAGGACCATCCGGCCGGCGACAAGGTATTTGTCGATTACTCCGGCAAGAAAATCATGATCGTCGATCGCGCAACCGGGGTCGTAAACGGGGTCTCTTGCGCGGCGGTTGGCCAGTCGGCGTCTCGCCTCGTCTCGCCCCGCAAATTTGATCCAGGCCAAAGCGTGAGCGGTCAGGTGCGTGGCAGCCTACGGGTGCATTGGTCCAGAAATTTTGCATCACCGAATGCCCCGACGTGCGATTGCCGACCGCTTTTCGGCCTGCAAGCTGGTTATCCATCCTGAGAAGACGAGGAGCGTCTACTGCAAGCATGTGAACCGGCGCGGCGATCACCCGGACATCCACTTCGATTTTCTGGGCTTCCAGTTCCGAGCCCGAAAGACGCTGTGGGTCAAGCCGGATAGGCGCATCGGGAGATCCGGCACTGGGCGCTTCATCACCGCAGCGACGAGTTCTCAGCGATCTGGCCGCGATGTAGAACCCGTGCATCCGGGGCCGACCCCTCAGCCCTTGCCCTTTTTTAACGCCTCGATTTGGTCGGCGAGTTGGTCGACCTTGGCTGACATACCGGAGAGCGCACGGATCACCTGCTCGATGCGCGGGTCGGGCTGCGACTGCGGGTCGAAAACGCCGTCGAGCTCGAGCTTCTCGGCCTTCAGCTCCTTGATCTCGCGCTTCTCCTTCCCGTCCTTGAACTCTTTGGTCTCCTTGTCCTTGAACTCCTTACCCTCCTTGCCCTCCTTCCATGGCTTGTTCTGGCCGTCGAAGTCGTCCTTCTGCCAGTCCTTGCCGTCCCAAAAGTCCTTGCCCGTGCCGAGCTGACCGAGGATTGTGGCGAGGTCGCGCACCGTGAGGTCCCTGATCGGGGTGTCGGATTTGAGCCGGACCTCGGGACGGTCGGCCTGCGAGACGAAAGGCTTCTTGCTGGGTTTGTCGGCCATTGTCGTGCCTCCTTGGTTGAGTGGGATCTCGGCGTGTGGATTTCAGGTCACGGCGTTTGCTGGCCTCGCGGCAGACGATGGGGCGGAACAGTGCAGCAGCTCGGCGAGCGTCGTGCTGATCGGCTGCCCAGTGTGGCGCTCGTAGTAGAGAAAGCCCGGGCAGGGATTGACCTCGAAGCAAAAGAACTCGCCCTCGGGCGTCTCCTTGAGGTCGATCCCGGTGAAAAGAAGATCGAACGCGTGTGCGAGCCGCAGGCACGCCGCTTCCACCGTTGGTGGCAGGGTGACCGGCTCAAGTCTGGTGGTCAGGCCGTCGAGATGAGCGTAACGATAGTCCACCGCCTCGGACTCGATCCGGGTGGCGAAGACCCGCTCCCCGACGGTGTGCACGCGGATGTTGCGGCCGGGAACGAACGCCTGGAACTGCGCCGGGCCGTCGCACAAGAGATCGAGACGCGCGAGATGGTCGGCGCCGAGGCGGCGGACGATTGAGCGGATGCCGCTGGCCGACTTGTAGATCACCTCGCCGTGCTCGGCGTGGAAGGCGCGGGCCGCGGCGGGGGCGCTGGTGACCAGTGTCGGTGGCACGCTTAGGCCAATGCGGCTGATGACGAGCGCTTGGTACGGCTTCGAGTTGTTTGAGAGCCCGCCGCCGATGCGGTTGACCACCGGGCATTCGAGGTCCTCGAGGAGCGCCATCAGGCTCAGGTCGCCCTCAGCCCGGAGCGCCGCAGTGTCGGCGGGGTTGAGGCTGGGCAAATGCGGTCGATCCTCGGGCCCGAGGAAGCGTGCATAGACGCCGCTGATCGCGTGGAGATCGAGACGCCAGTCTGTGGCGGCGATCCATCCCTCAGGGCCGCTGTCCGTCCACCGCCACGAGACTCGATAGTCCTCGGGGAATCGGGCGAGGTCAAGCAAGCGGTAAGGATAGCCGCAGTCCTGCAGCCGAGAACAGACGAGCTCCGTTACGCCGTCGGCAAGGCCGCCGCAGACCAGGATCATGACAGCCCCCCCAGAGCGGCGTGTGTGATCTCCCTTTCCGGCGTAAGTAGCCCGACGAGGGCGTCGATGATGCGGGTGCGGGCGGGCAAGGCAAAGTGCTCGAGCCGCGGCAGCGTGTCGACCAGCACCACGGCGAGGCCGCGACGGACGGGGGCGAGAGCAATCTCGACGAACGCGAGGTGCGCCGCCGCGGCGAAGTGCGACAGTGCAGGTTCGAGGGCGACCGCCTCGGGTAGCGCGTGGTCCCAGATCACCGCATTACCGACAACGCAGGCAAGGGTGGTGGCGCCATGCGGCTCCGCGAGGCAGACCGGCGTTCGCACCTGCAGAGCGGCGAGGCGCTCCCAGGCGTCGTCGTCGGCGAGGAGATACCCAGCGGCTTCCGTCAGCGGGGCGTAGACTGCGCCGGCGACGCCGCCCGTGGTGAGGCGGCGGCGGAAGGCGCGGGCCTCGGTCGGGTCGCTTGTGACGACGATCTCTGGCAGAGGCAGGCCGGAGCGGCGGAGGAGCGCGCACCAAGCGAGGAGCGGGGCGCCCGCGCGGTACCAAAGCGCGGCGTTGGGGCGGTTGATGACCGGGCAGGCGAGGCCGGCGAGCCAAGCGAGGGTGACGGCGCGAATCTCAGCTTGCATGTAGGCATGGTCGACAGCGTCCCAGCCGTCAGGCTCGAGCCAGCCCGTGTCACGCACAAGGACCCCGGCGATCGCGGTATCGGGAGCATCAGGGTAGAGGCTGCTCGCGAGGCCGGCGGCGTCGAGGCGCCATGTGAGCTGGGCCGGCGGCGCCAGCGGTGCCGCAACGATACGCACGGGCAAGCCGCGGGCCTTGAGCCGGGCGAAAACGCCGGCGCAACAGGGATCGTCGGAGTGACCCAGCAATAGATGCATGGCGGTGCTCAGCCGCTTCCCGGAGGTTGATTAGCCAACAGCAACCAGAGAGCGAGTGCAAGAGAAAAGCCGCGGGTTGAACTCCTCAATGGCCTTTTTGGGGTTGATTTGATTTGGTCGAAAAGCGGAGCAATTGGCGGCTGGGGCGCTTTTCCAAACTCGACGGTTGGGGAAAGTGGTGCCGCTATCAGTATGAATCGGCTTAAAGCGTGTCGCGAGCCGGACGTTCGCGGGGGGGCCGATGGGGCATTCACATCCGAGCGCTATCGAGAACCCGATTTACCGTTAAATGGCCAACTTTAATAAAACGATCGCGGCGCTCTTCGGGGGCGAGCAAACTTGATCCAAGTCAATTCACGTTCATTGCCGCGCGCCGAACGGCAATTTGTGCGGCCGGAGGTAAGTCGTGTTTTAGGTGACCGTCGCCGTAGTATGCCGTGACGCAGGTCGAGCCCGGATCGGCTATTGCTCGCATGGTTTCGAGCAGTGCGAGCGCGCAGCCGCGCTGATGCCGGAACACAGCGAGCCCACGAAGTGAGCGCCGCCCAAATTGCGAGGGCCGCGCGACTCAAAGTCGCGCAGCTCTCAACAAAAGGTCAGCGTTGATGGCCGAGGCCGACACCAAGCTGTGAGGCTTTTACACGCAATGCGGCGACCGTCCGCTTCAAATCCTTAGACACCTTGGCAACCGGCGTCCGAGCCCTCGAATGCTTCTTGAGGTCCCGCAAATCAGTGGCAGTCCATTCGCGACGTGCTTGCGTCTTTTTCTTGACGGTACGTTTCAATTTATTAGCTCCCGATCTATTGTTGAGTCGCGCTGTTAGCACAGTGATGCGTCCTTACAACTTACAAACATGAAAGACGTCGACAATGTTCATCTCGTTCTCGACACGTCCAAGCTCACAGGTTGGGCACGAGAGCAAAGTGCGCGCGGAATGCGCACGCTCAAAGCTGACGTACGTCAGGCAACACCCTGGCAAGCGAGAGATACAAATCGCTGATACTTGGGTGAGCAGGCGGCGATCAGCATTGTCCCGTTATTTGAAAGTAGGCACGCAAATCGCGCCCGGCACCCAACTGACGCAGCGCAGACGTTGCCCCTGGGTGCCCACCCTATATCGCCCCGATCCTCACACAGATGGCATGGAGGATCATGAAAATCGGCCGGGTCCCGAAGAACCATATGGCACGCCGTTCACTCTCCAGCCGGTCGAACTCGCGGTTTGGATTCGTCTCTAGAGCGCGAAGGGCGTGGAATCTCTCTTACTGTGGCCTCGTCTCGCGGCACGACGTAGCAGCCTCGAACTTTTTTCTCAGTCCCAGCGGGGGATTCCACCTCAGTCATTTCTCTATTCGCCTTCAGCTCGATCTCGACTTTCCCACGCGCCAAGTTCAGAGAAAATCCCGAAGCCGCGCGAGTTCAGCGACGATTTGTCTCGACAAGACGTCGTCTATTAACGGCGCCTGAGGCTTCGTAGGAATCTCGTAAAGGTGCCGCTGGTGCGCCGGCTTGGCCATGGATTCCCGGATGCATTCATCCAGGGTGCCCTCGACCAATAAATACGGTCCTGTAACGTCGGCTTGCCGCTGATTGTTGAGTGAGGCCTATTTCCGAAGGACGTGAGCGTCAAGCGGCGCGAGCTCGTCGGCTACACCGTCACGGTGACGCTATCCGACGGCTCGACGCTGCACTGCTCGCTGTTGCCGGCGCTCGAGCTCTACGATCGCGAGCGGAAGGCCGGGACGTAGACCATGGGCGTGCCGGTGACAGCGCGGCAACTGCATCTGTTCCGAGGCCGCAAGCAGCGCAGCGCTGCACGCCGGCGCCGAAAGAATTCGCACCGCAATGACCGGTGAGTTCTTATCGGTTCCACCGGTGCTGGAAACCACCACCTCGCGCTTAACGGTGCAGTGTAGAAAAACGTATACGTTAGAATAGTTTCGTGTCGTCGCGGAATAACAAGTCATCGACGTTGTTAGGCGCTACGGGGCGGGGACGGTGCTTTAGCTCAAACCAGAACGGTGGGAGAGTTGTCATGCACAGATCTTGCCCAGGCTCATTACTCCAG
The DNA here is from genome assembly GCA_963819355.1 of uncultured Alphaproteobacteria bacterium. Classification (GTDB taxonomy): domain Bacteria; phylum Pseudomonadota; class Alphaproteobacteria; order Rhizobiales; family Xanthobacteraceae; genus Bradyrhizobium. Next base: position 138,419 of record CAWFVZ010000030.1, read on the forward strand.
GTCATGATTTCCCTGTCGGCGACGCTAGGAGCCTGTCCGAATAGCGGCTGTTCAATTCTGAGCGAGTCTGATTCAACCTTGGGCGATGAGCAAGTATTTTCGCCGCTGGAATATCGATCAGACGCTGCTTCTGCCGCCGAATGTGCAGGACTTCGTGCCGAAAGGCCATGTCTCACGGTTTATCGTTGAACTGGTGCGGGAGAGCCTCGATCTCAAGGATATCACGGGCAGCTATGTGAGCGGGCTCGGGCAGCCGCCGTTCGACCCGCGCATGATGGTGGCGCTTCTGCTGCACGGCTATGCGAGTGGGCTGTATTCATCGCGGCGGATCGCGAAGGCCTGCCGCGAACGGAACGATTTTGTGATGATTGTGGCGCTCGATCCGCCGGATTTTCGCACCATCAGCGACTTCCGCAAGCGGCACTTGAAGGCGCTCGGCGCACTGTTCCTGCAGGTTCTGAAGTTGTGCGAGACAGCAGGGCTGGTCAAACTCGGCCATGTCGCGCTTGATGGCACGAAGATCAAAGCCAACGCGTCGAAACATAAAGCGATGAGTTATGAGCGCATGAAGAAACGCGAGGCGGAATTGAAAGCCGAGGTCGCTCGCATGCTGGCGGCCGCCGAGGCGGCGGATGCCGAGGAGGACGAGACTTTCGGTAAGGACAAGCGCGGCGACGAGATGCCGGATTGGGCCGGCGACAAGCAGAAACGGCTGGCGAAGATCCAGCAGGCGATGGCGGCGCTGGAGGCGGATGCCAGGCTGGCGGCGGAGGAAGAGCGTCGCATCGATGCCAAAAAGGAACAGCAGCGCCAAGCCGAAGGCCGCAAGAAGCCGGGCAAACCGGCCGCGCCGCCATCGGACCAACCTGATCCCAAGTCGCAACGCAACTTCACCGATCCGGAAAGCCGCATCATGAAGTCGAAGGATGGCTTCGTTCAGGCCTATAATGCACAGGCCGCCGTCGACGCGGGCGCCCAGATCATTGTCGCGCACGAACTGACGCAGTGCGGCAACGATCAGGGCCAGTTGGTGCCCTTGATCGAGGCCATCGAGAACAATCTCGGCCGCAAGCCGGATCAGGCCTCGGCGGAACTCCGGCTACTGCAGCGAATCCAATCTCGAAGCGCTCGAAGCACATCGCGTCGACGGCTATGTCGCGCCCGGACGCGCCAAGCACCCGACAGCAGCGCACGGAAAAATCGGCGGACCGCTGACCCAACGGATGCGAAAGAAGATCGACGACGGTGGCTTCGAAACACCCTACCGATTGAGAAAGCAAGTGGTCGAACCGGTGTTCGGACAGATCAAACAGGCCCGCGGCTTCCGCCAGTTCCTGTTGCGGGGCGTCGAAAAAGTGCGCGCCGAGTGGGCCATGATCTGCACCGCCCACAACGTCCTGAAGCTGTTCACCCTCGCAACGGCTGCCTGAGCCGGCTAACCTGCCAATAGATGCCCGTCGCAACGCCTATCTGGACGGGCTCCTAGGGAGCTTTGCGGCCCAAGCCGACTACATCCAAACCAATCTGGTTTCGGATATACCGGGGTTTGCGACAATCCCGGATCCAAATCTGAATAATCCGTGGGGAGTTTCGCACAGTGCCACAAGTCCATTCTGGGTTTCGGATCAGGGAACTAACGTATCAACCCTCTATTCCGTCAGCGGTGGAACCGTGAACAAAGTTGGTCTCACGGTTTCTATTCCTACTACAATGAGCGGACCACAAGGTCCCACTGGCCAGGTCAACAACCCCTTTGCTTCGGCGTTAAATCCGGCGTTCGTGGTGAATGGTACACCGGCAAATTTCATCTTTGCGAATCTGAATGGAACCATTTCGGCCTGGAACGGCGGTCTAGGTACGACCGCCCAAATCACAGCCACGACACCGGGGGCCGTCTACACCGGGCTGGCCATCGCCGGGAACTCCGTTATTCCGATCCCGCCGACCCTTTACGCGGCGAATGGGGCGCAGAATCGGATTGACGTTTTTAATAGCTCTTTCGCACCCATCAACTCACCGGGAGGCTTTGTTAATCCAACCACGGGGCTGGTTCCCTTCAATGTTCAAACGATCGGTGGAAATATCTATGTGACTTACGCGCCGGCGGGTCGCGCGGCGCAGATTGCCGCGACAGAGGGAATGGGCGCTGTCGCGGAATTCGATACGAACGGTAACCTTATCAAGCAGCTCATAGCTAGGGCTGGGGACCACCTCGCATCGCCGTGGGGTATCGTCCTTGCCCCTTCAGGTTTTGGCCAATTCGGCGGTGACCTGCTTGTCGGGAACTTCAGTTTCGCTGCCAGTGAGATCAACGCATTCGACCCGAACACCGGTGCTTTTATCGGCACTATCCCGATTGACACGGGCACAAACACCCCGGGAGGCCTCTGGGCGCTCATTTTCGGGAATGGCGGCAATGGTGGCGATCCCAACACTCTCTACTTTACCGACGGCATCAACGGGGAGAAAGACGGCCTCTTTGGCGCGATCAACGCAGTCCCCGAGCCGTCGACCTGGGCTATGATGATCCTCGGCTTCTGCGGCGTCGGCTTCATGGCCTATCGATGCAAGTCGAAGCCAACATTGATGGCCGCTTGATCCACGATCATGGGGTTTGAATTGAAAAGCCGCCTTCGGGCGGCTTTTTGTTTGTGACGTATCTTCACTGTGCAGCGTCGAAGAGGCGATCGCCTGGCATAGACGCCAGCATCCTGCGCGGCGGGTTCAGCGTGCAGTGAGGCCGTAAGATGCCTGTACCTCAGGTCAATGTGCCTAAGGACAACTTTCCCTGACCAGGTTCTCGAGCTTAGCTGGCCGACGTACCAATGCCCACGGTACTCCAGGGTCCCCAACCCCACGGCCTCAGTCATCTCCTCCGACTGGGGCCGTACCTTGTTTGGCAACGCACTGGTGCGGCACTGCATCCGTTTCCGTAGTCTTCGGAGAGACGGCATCGGCGTTTTGCAGTTCCCTGGTGAACGGGGGGCTGGGATGAACCGAGACGAGCGTCGCGTCCAGATTGTAGTTCTTGGGTTTTTCGCGCTGTCCAGTGTGGCGATCTGGATCATCTGGAAAGTATTTTTTTAAAGCATGAGCGTGCAGCGACGCCGCGCCGTTAGCCCAACGTGAGCGGCCGTTCGAGCTCGGCCTGGGCGGTGGCGGTGGGGCCGGCCAAGCCTGCGGGGTGCACGGTTCCTTCATACATCGGTCTGATGCTGATCGTTCGGATCGGCTTATGTAGTGAGGCTCGCACCATGTGGCTCATGAGCGGCATCGAGACGGCAGCTTTCATCGCGATCGTCTCCCTGATGTTGACAATGGCCGTCAGCGTGCAGTGACGGCGGCCTTTGCGTTGACCGGCTTTTCAGCCAGGTCTCGCGAAATTGTCGACCGGCCGACACCCAGGGACGCCGCGACGTCGCTTTTACAGCCCGCCGGCGACCAGCGCTCACGCTAAACTGCGGCCAAACCGTCGTTTCAACGCGAGGCCCGTCTGTTCGGCGTCGTCGCATCGCACCACATGCCGCATCAGCGACCGCAAGCTCGGTCCCCTGTGGCGGTAGCGTTCTACGCCATCATTTTCCGAAGGCTTCACGTCGGACGGCTCGAGGTATCTCACGCCGTCGATCAACGCGGCGACATAGGGCAGGCTCACCCAGCCATAGACCAGGCCACCGTGAGCCGCACCGCTTAACCCCGCGCCAGAACACCGACGCAGCCCGCGCCGACGCAACCGACCGGCAACGTGGCACCGACGCAACCGATGCCGCCTGTGCAACAGCCGATGACACGAAGCGCGTGAAGAAGGACGACGGGAGCGTCTGATGCAGATGTTCATCGACGGCTTCGTGCTGAATACTCAAAGGAGCAATGACTATGACTGACATGAAAAAGAATGTGTGGCTGGCAGGCATCTGTACGGTGACTTGCCTTGCCATGATCGTACTGTTCGCCCCAATGACCGCGCCAGTCACCGATGTGATAAATGTAGTTGGCAGTGGTGTTGGAGGAACGATGAGGGCGGTCGGGGCGGTGGTGGGCGCGCTAGTGGCAGCGGGCACACTGCTTTTCCTACTTTTCATCTACTTGCTGCCGGCATACATCGCTGACCGGCGGCGGCATCAGCATCGCGTGTCGATCCTGCTGTTCAACCTCTTACTGGGCTGGAGTCGCCTCGGATGGGCTCTCGCCCTCGTATGGTGCGCGATGCCGGTCACCACCGATCAGCGTTCAACGCCATCGCTCTGGGGTCGCATCTGATGGCGAGCAAACAACGACTGCGCGTCACCCCGAAGAACTGGTCGCGCGATCAATTTACGCCAACAAAAAGCCGCCCGAAGGCGCTCTCTATGCGCATCGTAGATGATCAGTTCGATCAGGCCGCAGCCAGCGCGAGACCTTGACTTGCGCGACCGGCGATAAGCCATAAAGCCCAGACCAGCGAAAGAAGCATCATCGCCCATGTGAGAGGGTTCAGGGACGGCGGATGCCGGTGCTACTTGGATGCGACCGCCCTCGCGCGCGCACAGGGGCAAGCTAAGAACTGAACAAACCAGTTTTCGGGAGTGCCTTTTGTCCTCGGCTCGGCCGCAAAGGTGCGTCTGCGCGGCTCTCGAGCTTCTCGCGCAAGCTCGGCGGCTTGTAGAAGTGGAGTAGGCCCTGACCGATCTCGTCAACGCGGCTTGTAGACTTTGGCAAGGTCCGCTGCTCGCATCCAGGAATAATCATCTGGAGTCCGGCGGAGGTGCGTTCGACGTCAGACATGTTGGGGCTCCAAGTTATTCAAAAGTCCCGCTCAGGTGGCTTAGCACTGTCACCGCCAATATCGGCGTGACCAGCGGCAACGTGACGTATGCCAACACCATCGGCGGTACCGGCCTCGCGGGCACCGCGATCAACAAGACCGGTGCCGGCATGCTCACGCTGTCCGCGACCAACACCTTTGCCGGCAACATCAACATCACGGCCGGCACCTTGTCCGTCGCCGGCACCGCCAACCTCGGCAATATTAACAACGACGTCGCGATCTCGGACGGAGCAACGTTCGGCGTCACCGCCAATGCGACATTCGCATCCGGGCGTGCATTTTCGGTCGCCGGTATTTCGAGCTTCGACATCGCGGCGGCCACCACCAGCACGGTCCAGGGTGTGGTTTCGGGCAGCGGCGTCCTGAACAAGGCCAATGCCGGCACCCTGGTGCTCTCTGGGACCAATACCTATACTGGCGGGACGCAGGTAGGCGCCGGAACGTTGCGCGCCGGATCAGCGGGCGCGTTCGGGACCAGCAACTTATTCATCGTCGCAAGCGGGGCGACGCTGGACTTGAACGGCTTCAACCAGACGTTCGCTGCGTTGTTTGGCGCTGGCACGGTGACCGGCGCCAACAGCACGATCTTGGGTGTCATTGCCCCTGGCAACGGGACGCCGGGCACATCGATGGCGATTGTCGGCAATCTCGCGTTCCAGTCGGGCGCGCAATTTCTGGTGCAGGTCAATCCGACCACGTCGACGTTTGCGGCGGTCACCGGTACGGCCAGCCTGGGTGGCGCCGCCGTGGGCGCGACGTTTGCGCCGGGATCGTATGTGCAGAAGCAGTACACGATTCTGACGGCGACCGGCGGCGTCAGTGGCACCTTCGGCTCCGTGGCTGGTTCCAACACGCCGTCGAACCTGCACCCCACGCTGAGCTACGACGCCAATAATGTGTATCTCAACCTGGTCCTGAATTTCGGCGTGCCAGGCGGTCTCAATATCAACCAGCAGAACGTCAGCAACGACTTGACCGGCTTTTTCAACCGCACGGGCGGCATTCCGGCGATGTTCGCCAATCTGTCGCCGGCTGGCCTGTCGCAGGCTGCAGGTCAAACTGGAACGGGATCGCAGCAGACCACCTTCAACGCGATGACTCAGTTCATGGGCGTACTGATGGACCCGTTCATCGCCGGACGAGGGGACGGCGTAACTGCCGGCAGCACGGCGCCCGGCTACGCCGACGAGGAAGCACTGGCGTACGCAGCGAAGAAACGCAACCCGAACGACGCGATAGCGGCGACCTACACCAAGGCGCCACCGGTGATGCCGGTCCTGCAGCGCTGGAGCGTCTGGGCGGTCGGCTTCGGTGGCTCACAGACCACGGACGGCAACACCGCGGTTGGCTCCAACACCACCACGTCGCGGGTCTATGGCACTGCCATTGGTGCCGACTATCGCTTTTCGCCATTCACCATCGCCGGCTTCTCGCTGGCCGGTGGCGGCACCAATTTCAGCCTCGTCAATAACGGCACCGGGCGGTCCGACCTGTTCCAGGCCGGTGCGTTCATCCGTCACAACATTGGTGCCGCTTATCTGTCCGGCGCTCTGGCCTATGGCTGGCAGGACGTTACCACCGATCGCACGGTCACCATCACCGGCATCGATCAACTGCGCGCGCGGTTCAACGCCAATGCCTGGTCCGGCCGGGTTGAAAGTGGCTATCGCTTTGTCGCACCGGTTCTGGGCGGCGTCGGCTTCACGCCCTATGCAGCGGGCCAGTTCACCACCTTCGATCTGCCGGCCTATGCCGAAAGCGTCATCTCCGGCGGAGGGGCGTTCGCGCTGGCAACGGCTCGAAAAGCGTGACCGATACGCGCAGCGAACTCGGCGTACGCACCGACAAGTCGTTTGCGATGCAGGACTCCGTGCTGACGTTGCGGGGCCGTGCAGCCTGGGCGCATGACTACAATCCGGATCGCGGCATCGGCTCGACCTTCCTGGCGCTTCCCGGCGCGTCCTTCGTCGTCAACGGCGCAGCGCAGGCGAGCAACTCCGCCCTCCTGACCGCCGCCGCCGAAGTGAAGTGGCTGAACGGCTGGTCTGCCGCCGGCACCTTCGAGGGCGAGTTCTCCAATGTTACCCGCAGCTACGCTGGCAAGGGCGTCGTGCGATACAGCTGGTAGCCCGGACCGAGTTTGACACTTCCATCTCGACCGGTTCGATAACGCACCGTCTCAAACCTGACGGCTTGGGCTGATCGCTTCCGTCCTTGAGGGTAAATCGCATTGCACGACAGGAGCTCCTGGGTGCGGGGGCCCCTCAAAATAGTCTTTTGCGCTGAAAGGCAGTCACTTGCCCGCACCTTTTGACAAGGTATTGATCCGATTTGGTAATCGGACTTCCTCCGAGCGCACCATGACCACAAGAGTGGAGCGTTGAAGTTCTCACGGCAGCGAACCACTTCCTGCGCGCCAGTCCAACTAATCCTCAACGAAGAAGTGTTTCACTGTTTCGGTGTTTCACTGATGTCCCACGAATTTCTGAAATGACTCAATCGGTCTATAGACCCGCATCCCGGCTTCCTTGGCCATGGCATCGCGGAACAGCATTATGGTCTGGGGCCCACTGCTCGACCAAGTGGCGCAGCGCGTAGCCGAAGAACTCGCGCTGGCGATCGTGCTTGCTTACCTGGGCGAGGAGAAGCGGGCGCTCGCGCAATGCCTTCGCCGCGGCCGCGGCGAGCGCCGACAGCTCGGCCGCCCACGCATTGGGCGCGAGGAAGTCGGGGAGAGGGCATCCCGAGCGCGGAGTGGCCGGCGTCGATACAGTCAGGCAGCGGTCGATCGCGGCGCGGCGCTCATAGCCGATATAATCGTCGGGGCCCAGGGTACGAAAAGTGCGACACTCCGTCGGGTTTCCCGGGAATTCCGTGGGTTCAATTTGGGGCTTGCGGTTGTCGCACCCATTGATATTGCTGAGTTGTGGTTGCCCTGCCACTCCTGCCAGCTAACCCCGCCCAAGATCAGACAGAAACGCCTGGAAGCTCGTGCCGCGGTTCACCATGGCTGGATAAGCCATTGATCCGGATCAGGTCCGTTGGCCGTGGCCGCGAGCATCCCGGCCAGCCCACATCTTGACCTTTGGCCCCATCCGCAGTATCTACCCCGCACTCGCAGTCGGCCCGTTAGACGCGGATTTCCGGCGCGGCTTTGAAATCCCCGAACAATCGAGCCCGGTTTTCCGGCTCATCCTTCGAGACAGAGGGCTGGGCCAACGGCGGCTGTTCGGATCCCTGAAATTCATTCGCGTCTGTCGACGGACGTTGGACCTCAAACGATGGCAGTCAGCCCGTTCAAATTCTTGCAGGAAGTGCGCTCGGAGACCGCCAAGGTCACCTGGCCGACCCGCCGCGAGACCACAATCACCACCATCATGGTGTTCGTGATGGTCGCCGTGGCGTCGATCTTCTTCTTCGCCGCCGACCAGATCATCCGTTACCTCATCACCTTCCTTTTGGGCATTCACTGATGGCAACAGCCGCTGCAACCCAATCGTCAGACAAGCGCTGGTACATCGTCCACGCCTATTCGAACTTCGAGAAGAAGGTCGCCGAATCGATCCGCGAGCAGGCCAAGCAGCGTGGGCTCGAGGAACTGTTCGAGCTGGTGCTGGTTCCGACCGAAAAGGTCACGGAAGTGCGCCGCGGCCGCAAAATCGACGCCGAGCGCAAGTTCTTCCCCGGCTACGTGCTGGTGAAGATGAAGCTGACCGACGAGGCGTTTCATCTGATCAAGAACACGCCGAAGGTCACGGGCTTCCTCGGCGCCGAAAACAAGCCGATGCCGATCTCGGAATCCGAGGCCATGCGCATCCTGCACCAGGTGCAGGAGGGTGTGGAGCGGCCGAAGGCGTCGGTGTCGTTCGAGATCGGCGAGAACGTGCGCGTGGCCGACGGCCCGTTCGCCTCGTTCTCGGGTGTCGTCGAGGAAATCGACGAGGCGCGCTCGCGCGTGAAGGTCGCGGTGTCGATCTTCGGCCGCGCCACACCGGTCGAACTGGAATTCGGTCAGGTCGAGAAGGTCTGATCGGACGAGGCGTGAGACTTCGGTCTCGCGCTAGCAAGAGGCCGTGGGAGGGAGAGGGCGGTTGCCAGCCGCATCCGACCCAGACCACGAACCTGAAACCGCCGGCCCAGCCGGCACAACAGGAGTGATACATGGCAAAGAAAGTGACCGGATACCTGAAGCTTCAGGTCCCGGCCGGTGCGGCGAATCCTTCGCCCCCGATCGGTCCCGCGCTTGGTCAGCGCGGTCTCAACATCATGGAGTTCTGCAAGGCGTTCAACGCCCAGACCCAGAAGGAAGAGAAGAACACCCCGATCCCGGTGGTCATCACCATCTATGCGGACCGTTCCTTCACCTTCGAGATGAAGACGCCGCCGATGTCCTTCTTCCTCAAGCAGGCCGCCAAGATCCAGTCCGGCTCGAAGGCGCCGGGCCGTGACAAGGCCGGTGCGGTGACACGCGCGCAGGTGCGCGAGATCGCCGAGAAGAAGATGAAGGATCTGAATTGCGACACCATCGAATCGGCCATGAAGATGGTCGAGGGCTCTGCCCGCTCGATGGGTCTGGAAGTGGCGGGGTAAGGGCTCATGGCAATCGGAAAGCGTTTGAACAAAGCCCGCGAAGGTGTTGACCGCGAAAAGCTTTACCCGCTCGCGGACGCCATCAAGATGGTCAAGGAACGCGCGAAAGCGAAGTTCGACGAGACCATCGAGGTCGCGATCAATCTCGGCGTCGATCCGCGTCACGCCGACCAGATGGTTCGCGGCGTCGTGACCCTGCCGAACGGCACCGGCCGGACGCTCCGCGTCGGCGTGTTCGCCCGCGGCGCCAAGGCCGATGAGGCCAGGGCTGCGGGTGCCGACGTCGTCGGCGCCGAAGACCTGGTCGAGAAGGTGCAGAACGGCTCGATCGATTTCGACCGTTGTATCGCCACCCCCGACATGATGCCGCTGGTTGGTCGTCTCGGTAAGGTGCTCGGCCCGCGCGGCCTGATGCCGAACCCGAAGATCGGCACCGTGACCATGGACGTCACCGGTGCGGTGAAGGGTGCCAAGGGCGGCTCGGTCGAGTTCCGCGTCGAGAAGGCCGGCATCCTGCAGGCCGGCGTCGGCAAGGCCTCGTTCTCCGAGGAGAAGCTGGTCGAGAACATCAAGGCTCTGGCCGATGCTGTCTCGAAGGCGAAGCCGGCCGGCTCCAAGGGCACCTACATCCAGCGCGTCGCGGTGTCCTCGACCATGGGTCCCGGCGTCAAGGTCGAGCCGGGCACCATTCTCGGCTAAGGCTTGCCTCGAGCAGAGGTTTGGAAATTGCATGAGGCGAGGGACGGAATTGGGCAACCAATTCCGCCCCTCGTCGTTTGTGTGCGGCCCTCACCGGAAACAAGAAACCAAGAAACAATGGCTGACAAGGTCCTGGTCTACTCGCGCTTCCCCAAGACGATGATGGCGCGCTTCGCCGAGCGGTTCGAGCTGCTCGACACCGGCGGGAAGCCCGCGCGGGAGGTGTTTTCGGCGGAAGAGCTCGGCGGCATCCGCGCGGTGCTGACGGCCGGTAGCACGCCGCTCGGCGCGGAGGCGATGGACCTGTTTCCGAAGCTCGGCGCGATCGTCTGCTACGGCACCGGCTATGACGGCATCGACCTGAAGGCGGCCGCCGCGCGCAACGTCACGGTCGGCCACAGCCCCGGCGCCAATGCCGCCTCGGTCGCCGACATCGCGATGATCCTGATGCTGGCGACGACGCGGCGGATCCTGGTGGCCGATCATTATGTCCGCAGCGGCGATTGGGCAGGCGCAAAGCAGTCGCCGATGATGCGCCCGCAAGCCGGCATGCCCGGCCGACGCATCGGCGTCTACGGCATGGGCGAGATCGGCCGCAAGATCGCGGCGCGCTGCGCCGCCTTCGAGAGCGAGGTCGGCTATTTCAGCCGCAGCAAATATGATCTGCCGTATCAATATTTCCCGTCGCTGGAGGCTATGGCCGACTGGTGCAGCGTGCTGATGATCGCGGTCCGTGCAGGGGCCGAGACCCAGCACGTCGTCAACGCCGATATCCTCAAGCGCCTCGGCGCGGACGGCTATGTCGTCAACATCTCCCGCGGCTCGGTGATCGACGAGAAGGCCCTGATCGCGGCGCTCTCCGACAAGACCATCGCCGGCGCCGGCCTCGACGTCTACGAGAAGGAGCCGCACGCCCCCGACGCCCTGACAGCGCTGCCAAACGTAGTGTTCGCGCCGCATATCGGCGGCCACACCCTGGAATCGCACGTCGCCATGCAGAACTGCGTGCTGGCCAACCTGACCGGCTTTTTTGCTGGCCAAGGGCTGCCACACGCGGTCAAATTGGCCTGAAATCGGCCCTTTTCAGGCCGGGTCAACCGGCCACCAATCGATTGGAACTGGTGTGAATTTTGCTCTTGGCAAGCCGGCAGAGAGCGGTTAAAGAACCGCTTCCGGACGTGCCGGCCTTGGCTGGCGCGTCCGTGCACGCATTCCGAAAACCCGACACGATAGGAGATCATTCCTTCTCAGGACGTCCGCAAGGATTTGCCGGAAAAGGAAGGAAAACCATCGGTTGGTGGGATGCGGGCAGAGGTCAGGCGGTTCGCCGGCTGGCCTTGTCCTGTCCAAGACTGCAGGCGCCCGCGGGAAATTTCGACTTCTCAACGGCTTAATCGCATGGCCTGCATAGACGGGTGAAGACCGGATTTCACTTCGCCTCCCGCCTTAAGGTGGTTGCGGAATGGGTTTGGTTCGGACCTCGACACGCCGTGGGCTCTAGCGGGCTCCCGGAGGGCAGGCTTTGAATTGTCGTCTTGCCCGGCGTGTCCGATGGGTTTTGACCCTGAGGTTCAGGTTTGGGCGGGACGATGGGTGCAACCCGGCGGTCCCGCTTTTGCGATGGCCGCCAACCGGAAAGAGCTTGCTGTGGAACGAGCGGCAAAAAAGGAAGCGGTCGAACAGCTCAATGGGGTCTTCAAGACCACGAGCGTCGCGGTCGTTGCCCAATATTCCGGCCTGACCGTTGCCCAGATGCAGAAGCTGCGCATGCAGATGAAGCAGGCTGGCGCCTCGGTGAAGGTCTCGAAGAACCGTCTCGCCAAAATTGCTCTTGAAGGCACTGACGTCGTTGCCATCGGTCCCATGCTGAAGGGACCGACCGTGATCGCCACTTCGAACGATCCGGTAGCGGCGCCAAAGGTCGCCGTCGAATTCGCCAAGATGAACGAAAAGTTCGTCATTATTGGCGGGTCGATGGGAACGACCGTCCTGAATGTCGACGGTGTGAAGGCGCTTGCCTCGCTGCCGTCGCTTGACGAACTGCGTGCCAAGATCGTCGGCCTCCTCGTGGCCCCGGCGACCAAGCTTGCGCAGCTCGCCAACGCGCCCGCGGGCAAGCTCGCGCGCGTCATCCAGGCCTATGCCTCAAAGGGCGAAGCGGCCTGACGCCCTTCGCAAAACTCAAACCCGAACCAGACTTACATTCAAGGAAACTGAACAATGGCTGACTTGCAGAAGATCGTTGACGACCTCTCGAGCCTCACCGTGCTCGAAGCTGCCGAACTCGCGAAGCTCCTCGAAGAGAAGTGGGGCGTTTCGGCTGCCGCGGCTGTCGCCGTGGCCGGCCCGGCTGGTGGTGGCGCTGCCGCCGCTCCGGCTGAAGAGAAGACCGAGTTCACGGTCGTTCTGGCCGCCGCCGGCGACAAGAAGATCGAGGTCATCAAGGAAGTCCGCGCCATCACCGGCCTGGGCCTGAAGGAAGCAAAGGACCTCGTCGAGGGCGCGCCGAAGCCTGTCAAGGAAGGCGTGAACAAGGACGAGGCCGAGAAGCTCAAGGCCCAGCTCGAGAAGGCTGGCGCGAAGGTCGAGCTCAAGTAAGCAACGCTTACTGGCAAGGTCCCGGGCAAGCCTCAAGCGAGGCTCGGGATCTTGGTTCACCCCCTCAGAAGGGCGGACCAGATGCAAAAGGCGTGCGACGGAACGTCCCGACGCAGGCTGAACACGAAAATGTGTGGGGATTTGAGGGTTCATCCCTCGAATCTCCACTATTGTCGCCCCATATCGGTTCGGCAGCACGAAAGCGCGGTGGGCAGGGAAGCCGGATTTTCCTGTAAGCCGTTGGGAGAGCAAGCTATTTCGGGCTTTTGCAGTCCGTGAAGACGATCGTGAGACGGGCGGGCGTGCCTATGCGCCCCGCGCGTCGTTTTGCGTTTTGAAGGTCTGAAGACAAATTCAGGACATGACGGCCTGAAACTGGACTTTCGGTCCCCAAAGCGGGTTCGAAAAAATTCAACCCGGGGAGCGGCGCCAGCCGCGTCCTGGACGGCGCGCCCGGAGCGGGCGACGAAATGAGAGGCCACGATGGCGCAGCAGACATTCACCGGTCGCAAACGCGTTCGCAAATTCTTCGGACACATCAAGGAAGTCGCCGAGATGCCGAACCTCATCGAGGTTCAGAAGGCGTCCTACGACCAGTTCCTGATGGTGGACGAGCCCCAGGGCGGTCGGTCGGATGAAGGCTTGCAGGCGGTGTTCCGCTCGGTGTTCCCGATCTCGGACTTCTCCGGCACCTCGATGCTGGAATTCGTTCGCTACGAATTCGAGCCGCCGAAATACGACGTCGATGAGTGCCGCCAGCGCGGCATGACCTTCGCGGCCCCCCTCAAGGTGACGCTGCGCCTCATCGTGTTCGATATCGACGAGGAAACCGGCGCGAAGTCGGTCAAGGACATCAAGGAGCAGGACGTCTACATGGGCGACATCCCGCTCATGACGATGAACGGCACCTTCATCGTCAACGGCACCGAACGCGTCATCGTCTCGCAGATGCACCGTTCGCCCGGCGTGTTCTTCGACCACGACAAGGGCAAGACGCATTCCTCGGGCAAGCTGCTGTTCGCCGCCCGCGTGATCCCGTATCGCGGTTCCTGGCTCGACATCGAGTTCGACGCCAAGGACATCGTCTATGCGCGTATCGACCGTCGCCGCAAGATTCCGGTGACGTCGCTGATGTTCGCGCTCGGCCTCGACGGCGAGGCGATCCTCAGCACGTTCTACAAGAAGATCCTCTACAAGCGCACCAAGGAAGGCTGGCGGGTTCCGTTCGACGCCAACCGTTTCCGCGGCTACTCGACCATCAACGACCTGATCGATGCCGACACCGGCAAGGTCGTGCTCGAGGCCGGCAAGAAGCTCACCGTTCGCGGTGCGCGTCAGATGCAGGAGAAGGGTCTGAAGGCGCTGCGCCTGTCGGACGAGGAACTCGTCGGCAACTACCTCGCCGAGGACCTCGTCAATCCCAAGACCGGCGAGATCCACGCGGAAGCCGGTGAAGAGATCACCGACAAGTCCATGAAGGCCCTCAACGAGCACGGCTACAAGGAGCTGCCGCTGCTCGACATCGACCACGTCAATGTCGGCGCCTATATCCGCAACACGCTCTCGGCCGACAAGAACATGACGCGCGAGGACGCGCTGTTCGACATCTACCGCGTGATGCGTCCGGGCGAGCCGCCGACGCTGGATTCGGCGCAGGCGATGTTCCAGTCGCTGTTCTTCGATGCCGAGCGCTACGACCTCTCCGCGGTCGGCCGCGTCAAGATGAACATGCGCCTCGACCTCGATGCACCCGACACCCAGCGCACGCTGCGCAAGGAAGACATCCTCTCCGTCATCAAGACGCTGGTGGATCTGCGCGACGGCAAGGGCGAGATCGACGACATCGACCATCTCGGCAACCGCCGTGTGCGCTCGGTCGGCGAGCTCATGGAGAACCAGTACCGGATCGGCCTCCTGCGTATGGAGCGCGCGATCAAGGAGCGCATGTCCTCGGTCGACATCGACACGGTCATGCCGCAGGACCTGATCAACGCCAAGCCGGCGGCCGCCGCCGTGCGTGAGTTCTTCGGCTCCTCGCAGCTCTCGCAGTTCATGGACCAGACCAACCCGCTGTCGGAGATCACCCACAAGCGTCGTCTCTCGGCGCTTGGACCGGGCGGTCTGACCCGCGAGCGCGCCGGCTTCGAGGTGCGCGACGTGCATCCGACGCACTACGGCCGCATCTGCCCGATCGAAACGCCGGAAGGTCCGAACATCGGTCTGATCAACTCGCTCGCGACCTTCGCGCGCGTGAACAAGTACGGCTTCGTGGAGACGCCTTATCGCAAGGTGAAGGACGGCCGCGTCACCGACGAGGTCGTGTACCTCTCGGCGATGGAGGAGGGCCGCTATTCCGTCGCTCAGGCCAACGTGCCGATCGACGCCAAGGGCCGCTTCACCGAAGACCTGGTGGTCTGTCGCGCGAGCGGCACCCGCGACGTCGTGCCGATGACGCCGGACAAGGTCGACTACATGGACGTGTCGCCGAAGCAGCTCGTTTCGGTTGCCGCGGCGCTGATCCCGTTCCTCGAGAATGACGACGCCAACCGCGCGCTGATGGGCTCGAACATGCAGCGCCAGGCGGTGCCGCTGGTTCGCGCCGAGGCGCCGTTCGTCGGCACCGGCATGGAGGGCGTCGTTGCGCGTGACTCGGGTGCTGCGATCGCGGCACGCCGTTCGGGCGTGATCGACCAGATCGACGCGACCCGCGTCGTCATCCGCGCCACCGAAGATCTCGATCCGACCAAGTCGGGCGTCGATATCTACCGGCTGATGAAGTACCAGCGCTCCAACCAGTCGACCTGCATCAACCAGCGTCCGCTGGTGAAGGTCGGCGACATCGTCAAGAAGGGCGACATCATCGCTGACGGTCCGTCGACCGATCTCGGTGAGCTCGCGCTCGGCCGCAACGTGCTGGTCGCGTTCATGCCGTGGAACGGCTACAACTTCGAAGACTTCGATCCTGCTCTCCGAGCGGATCGTGAAGGAAGACGTCTTCACCTCGATCCACATCGAGGAGTTCGAGGTGATGGCCCGCGACACCAAGCTCGGACCCGAGGAAATCACCCGCGACATTCCGAACGTCTCGGAAGAAGCGCTGAAGAACCTCGACGAAGCCGGTATCGTGTACATCGGCGCGGAAGTGCGCGCCGGCGACATCCTGGTCGGCAAGATCACGCCGAAGGGCGAAAGCCCGATGACGCCGGAAGAAAAGCTTCTGCGCGCCATCTTCGGCGAGAAGGCCTCCGACGTCCGCGACACCTCGCTGCGCGTACCCCCGGGCGTGCAGGGCACGATCGTCGAAGTGCGCGTGTTCAACCGTCACGGCGTCGACAAGGACGAGCGTGCGCTGGCGATCGAACGGGAAGAGATCGAGCGTCTGGCCAAGGACCGCGACGACGAGCAGGCGATCCTGGACCGCAACGTCTACAACCGTCTTGCCGAGCTCCTCGAGGGACGGCAGGGCATTGCGGGCCCGAAGGGCTTCAAGAAGGACACCAAGATCACCCGTGCGGTGCTCGAGGAATACCCGAAGTCGCAGTGGTGGCTGTTCGCGTCGCCGAACGACAAGCTGATGGCCGAGATCGAGGCCATGCGGAAGCAGTACGACGAATCGAAGAAGGGGCTCGAGCAGCGCTTCCTCGACAAGGTCGAGAAGCTTCAGCGCGGTGACGAATTGCCGCCCGGCGTGATGAAGATGGTCAAGGTCTTCGTCGCGGTGAAGCGCAAGATCCAGCCCGGCGACAAGATGGCCGGCCGCCACGGCAACAAGGGCGTGGTGTCGAAGATCGTGCCGATCGAGGACATGCCGTTCCTCGAAGACGGTACGCATGCCGACATCGTGCTCAATCCGCTGGGCGTGCCTTCGCGCATGAACGTCGGACAGATTCTCGAGACCCATCTCGGCTGGGCTTGCGCCGGCCTCGGCAAGCGTATCGGCCAGACGGTCGATGCGTATCTGGCGAAGCAGGACATCAAGCCGTTGAAGGAAACCTTGAAGAAGGTCTACGGCGAGGACGAGACGATCAAATCGCTCAACGACAGCGAACTGATCGAGCTCGGCCGCAATCTGAGCCACGGCGTGCCGATCGCGACGCCGGTGTTCGATGGTGCCAAGGAAGCCGACATCGAGGAGATGCTGAAGCTTGCCGGTCTCGACGCGTCGGGTCAGTCGACCGTCTATGACGGCCGCACCGGCGATGCCTTCGATCGCAAGGTGACGGTGGGCTACATCTACATGCTCAAGCTGCACCATCTCGTCGACGACAAGATCCACGCGCGTTCGATCGGTCCGTACTCGCTCGTCACCCAGCAGCCGCTGGGCGGCAAGGCGCAGTTCGGCGGTCAGCGCTTCGGCGAAATGGAGGTGTGGGCGCTCGAAGCTTATGGCGCGGCCTACACGCTCCAGGAGATGCTGACCGTGAAGTCGGACGACGTCGCCGGCCGTACCAAGGTGTACGAGGCGATCGTTCGTGGCGACGACACCTTCGAGGCCGGTATTCCGGAATCGTTCAACGTGCTGGTCAAGGAAATGCGCTCGCTCGGCCTCAACGTCGACCTGCACAATTCCAAGGTCGGGCCGGGGACGGCGGAAGCGGCCGAGTAACGCGATCTATCATGCCCGGCCGGCTCGGCCGGGCATTGGCGCCCCTCCCAAGGCCTTGAGGGCAGGGCGCCCCGCATAGTGATTTTCGAATTTGCTGCCGGAGGCGACCGGCACGCGAGGAGAAGACGATGAACCAAGAAATTATGAATTTCTTTAACCCGACGACGCCGGCTCAGGTCTTCGACCAGATCCGGATTTCGATCGCGTCTCCCGAGAAGATTCTGTCCTGGTCGTACGGCGAGATCAAGAAGCCGGAAACCATCAACTACCGCACCTTCAAGCCCGAGCGCGACGGCCTGTTCTGCGCGCGCATCTTCGGGCCGATCAAGGATTACGAGTGCTTGTGCGGCAAATACAAGCGCATGAAGTACAAGGGCATCATCTGCGAGAAGTGCTCTGTCGAGGTCACGCTGTCGCGCGTCCGGCGCGAGCGCATGGGCCATATCGAGCTCGCGGCACCCGTCGCCCACATCTGGTTCCTGAAGTCGCTGCCGTCGCGCATCGGCCTCCTGCTCGACATGACGCTGAAGGATCTCGAGCGGATCCTCTACTTCGAATATTACGTCGTGCTGGAGCCGGGCCTCACCGCGCTGAAGGACCGTCAGCTCTTGTCGGAAGACGAGTATCTGAAGGCGCAGGACGAGTACGGCCAGGATTTCTTCACCGCCATGATCGGCGCCGAAGCGATCCGCGAGCTGCTCAAGGGCATGGACCTCGAGAAGCTCGAGCTGACCTTGCGCGCGGAGATGCAGGAGACCGACTCCGACATCAAGCACAAGAAGCTCGCCAAGCGCCTGAAGATCGTCGAGGCGTTCCGCCACTCCGGCAACAAGCCGGAATGGATGATCCTGACCGTTGTCCCGGTGATCCCGCCGGACCTGCGTCCGCTGGTGCCGCTGGACGGTGGCCGCTTCGCGACGTCGGACCTCAACGACCTCTACCGCCGCGTCATCAACCGCAACAACCGCTTGAAGCGGCTGATGGAGCTGCGCGCGCCGGACATCATCATCCGCAACGAGAAGCGCATGCTTCAGGAAGCGGTCGATGCGCTGTTCGACAACGGCCGCCGCGGCCGCGTCATCACCGGCGCCAACAAGCGCCCGCTGAAGTCGCTCGCCGACATGCTGAAGGGCAAGCAGGGTCGCTTCCGTCAGAACCTGCTCGGCAAGCGCGTCGACTATTCGGGCCGTTCGGTGATCGTGGTCGGTCCCGAGCTGCGCCTGCATCAGTGCGGCCTGCCGAAGAAGATGGCGCTCGAGCTGTTCAAGCCGTTCATCTATTCGCGGCTTGACGCCAAGGGCCTGTCCACGACCGTGAAGCAGGCGAAGAAGCTGGTCGAGAAGGAGCGGCCCGAGGTCTGGGACATCCTGGACGAGGTCATCCGCGAGCATCCCGTGCTGCTCAATCGCGCGCCGACGCTGCATCGCCTGGGCATCCAGGCGTTCGAGCCGGTGCTGATCGAGGGCAAGGCGATCCAGCTTCATCCGCTGGTCTGCGCCGCGTTCAACGCCGACTTCGACGGCGACCAGATGGCCGTGCACGTTCCGCTGTCGCTCGAAGCGCAGCTGGAAGCGCGCGTGCTGATGATGTCGACCAACAACATCCTGCATCCCGCGAACGGCCAGCCGATCATCGTGCCGTCGCAGGACATCGTGCTCGGCCTCTACTACGTCTCGATCATGCGCGAAGGCCTGCCCGGCGAGGGCAAGCTGTTCGGCGACATGGCCGAGCTCGAGCACGCACTGCATGCGAAGGTCATCCACCTCCACACCAAGATCAAGTATCGGTGGCAAGGCATGGATGAGACCGGCAAGGTCTCAACGCGCTGGATCGAGACCACCGCAGGTCGCGTCATGCTCGGCAATCTCCTGCCGAAGAACCCGCGGATTTCGTACGAGATCATCAACAAGCTGATGACCAAGCGCGAAATCTCCGGCGTGATCGACCAGGTCTACCGCCACTGCGGTCAGAAGGAGACGGTGATCTTCTGCGACCGCATCATGGCGCTCGGCTTCTACAATGCGTTCAAGGCCGGCATCTCGTTCGGCAAGGACGACATGGTCGTGCCGCACTCCAAGTGGAAGATCGTCGACTCCACCCGTACGCTGGCGAAGGATTTCGAGCAGCAGTACAACGACGGCCTGATCACCCATGGCGAGAAGTACAACAAGGTCGTCGACGCCTGGTCGAAGGCGACCGAGGAAATCGCCAAGGCGATGATGAAGGAGATCTCCTCCACCAAGAAGACGGCGAGTGGAGCCGATGCCGACATCAACTCGATCTACATGATGGCGCACTCCGGTGCGCGCGGTTCGCCGGCCCAGATGCGCCAGCTCGCCGGAATGCGCGGCCTGATGGCCAAGCCGTCGGGCGAGATCATCGAGACGCCGATCATCTCGAACTTCAAGGAAGGCCTCTCGGTGCTCGAGTACTTCAACTCGACCCACGGCGCCCGTAAGGGCCTCGCGGACACCGCGTTGAAGACCGCGAACTCCGGCTACCTGACCCGTCGTCTGGTCGACGTGGCGCAGGACTGCATCATCACGCAGGACGATTGCGGCACCAAGCTTGGCATCAAGATGCGCGCCATCGTCGATGCCGGCACCGTGGTCGCTTCGCTCGGCTCGCGCATCCTCGGACGCACGGCCTGCGAAGACGTGCGCGACAGCTCGGGCAAGGTGATCATCAAGCGCGGCACGCTGATGGAAGAGAGCCATCTGGATGCCATCCACCAGGGCGGCGTCCAGGAGGTGAAGATCCGCTCGGCACTGACTTGCGAGCTCATCAACGGCATCTGCGGCAAGTGCTACGGTCGCGACCTCGCCCGCGGCACGCCGGTCAACCACGGCGAAGCGGTTGGCGTCATCGCGGCGCAGTCGATCGGCGAGCCGGGCACCCAGCTCACCATGCGCACCTTCCACATCGGCGGTGCGGCGCAGCTCAACGAGCAGTCGTTCGTCGAATCCAACTTCGACGGCAAGATCGTGATCAGGAACAAGGCCATCGCCCGCAACAGCGAAGGTCATCTGGTCGCGATGGTGCGCAACATGGTGGTGGCGATCGTCGATGCCGACGGCACCGAGCGTGCGACGCACCGTATTCAGTACGGTTCGCGCCTGCATATCGACGAGGGCGACACGGTCAAGCGTGGCCAGCGCATCGCCGAGTGGGATCCCTACAGCCGTCCGCTTCTCACCGAGGTCGAAGGTACCATCGGCTTCGAGGATCTGGTCGAGGGGCAGTCGATCTCGGAAACGCTGGACGAAGCCACCGGCATCGCCAAGCGCGTGGTCATCGACTGGCGCTCGCAGCGCGGCGGTGCGGACTTGCGTCCGGCCATCGTGGTCAAGGGCAAGGACGGCAAGGTGCTCAAGCTCGCCCGTGGCGGCGATGCCCGCTACATGCTGTCGGTCGACGGCATTCTGTCGGTCGACGTCGGAGCCAAGGTCCAGGCGGGCGACATCCTCGCCCGTGTCTCGACCGAAAGCGCCAAGACCCGTGACATCACCGGCGGTCTGCCGCGGGTGGCGGAACTGTTCGAGGCACGGCGTCCGAAGGATGCGGCGATCATCGCCGAAATCGCGGGCACCATCCGGTTCGGGCGCGACTACAAGAACAAGCGTCGCATCTCGATCGAGCCGATGGACAAGACCGACGAGGCGCGCGAGTACCTGATCCCGAAGGGCAAGCACATCCACCTTCAGGACGGCGACGTCGTCGAAAAGGGCGACTTCATCGTGGAAGGCAACCCGGCGCCGCACGACATCCTGGCGGTCAAGGGCATCGAGGAGCTCGCGGCCTATCTGGTCAACGAAATCCAGGAGGTCTACCGGCTCCAGGGCGTGCTCATCAACGACAAGCACATCGAGGTGATTGTCCGTCAGATGCTGCAGAAGGTGGAAGTCACCGACCAGGGCGACACCGACATGATCTCGGGCGAGCAGATCGACAAGATCGAGTTCGACGCGATCAACGAGAAGACCAAGGAAGAGGGCAAGAAGATCGCCACGGGGACGCCGGTTCTGCTCGGCATCACCAAGGCGAGCCTCCAGACTCGCTCCTTCTTCTCGGCGGCCTCGTTCCAGGAAACCACCCGCGTCCTCACGGAAGCGGCGGTCAACGGCAAGGTCGATCCGCTCGAGGGCCTCAAGGAGAACGTCATCGTCGGCCGGCTGATCCCGGCGGGCACCGGCGCCTCCATGGCCAAGATCCGCGAAGTCGCCGTCAAGCGCGACAAGATGATCCTCGACGAGCGCGAGAAGCAGGCGTCCGTGGTGCCGCCGGCACCGGAAGCCGAGCCGATGGCGCTGCCGCCAGCGGAATAATGGTTCATCCGTAGGAATACCGAGGACAATGAAAAGGCCGGCGAGAGCCGGCCTTTTTGCTGCTTTGTTTGGCTGTTGCGATGCGGGATCAACCTTTGTTCATCTTCCCTTCAGTCAGAAAAGCGCTTCTGCTAGGGGAGCTTAGACCGGTGGTCCCGCGACGGGGGCAGGGCCGGAGACCCACGGAACTGACATGCTTGATCTCGCAATCGTAGGCGGCGGCCCCGGCGGGCTGATGAGCGCCTGGTACCTGAAGCGTAAGCTCGGCGACCTCTGCCGCATCACGATCTATGAAGCCTCCGACCGGCTCGGCGGCAAGATCGTCACGCGCAAATTCGATTCCGCGCCGGCGATGTACGAGGCCGGCGTCGCCGAGATCTACGACTACTCGATGACCGGGCCCGACCCGCTGCGCGAGCTGATCCAGCATTTCGGCTTGCAGACCATTCCGATGGACGCCGAGCAGGTGCAGTTCGGCGGCGAGCTCCTCAACGACGTCGCCGGCATGCGCCGCAAATACGGCGCCAAGACTGCGGCCGCGATCGAGGCATTCCGCGAGCGCTGCGCCGAGAAGATGTCGCCGATCGAATATTACGAGGGCGTCGGCGCCCACGACAACGAGAACCCCTGGGCCTACAAGACCGCCGAGCAGGTGCTCGACGAGGAGGTCGAGGACGAGACCGCAAAGCGCTTCTTCAAGGTGATGGCGCGCTCCGACATCGCGACCGAGAGCCACAACACCAACGGCCTCAACGCGCTCAAGAACTATCTGATGGATGTCGACGGCTATATCGGCCTCTATTCCATCCAGAACGGCAACGAGCAGCTGATCGAATGCCTGCAGTCGGAGGTCAATGCCGATATCCAGCTCAACCATCGCGTGCTCGCCGTCGGCAAGGCGCCGACCGGTCGCTATCAGCTCAAGATGATGAACGGGAAGGGACCGGAGACGCGCGACTTCGATCTCGTGCTGGTCTGCCTGCCGCATTCCTGGCTCGCCACCGTCGGCTGGGAAGGCGAGCAGCTGCGCAAGTCGATGGTCAAGCACGTCTCCTATTTCGACCGTCCCGCGCATTATCTGCGCGTCTCGATCCTGTTCGACTCCCCGTTCTGGGGCGACAAGATTGCCGGCGCCTGGTTCATGTCGGAAGCCTTCGGCGGCTGCTGCGTCTACAACGAGGGCGCGCGTCACGACGTCGGCAAGCACGGTGTCCTGAACTGGCTCATTCCCGGCTCCGACGCGCTGGCGTTCGCCAATCTGTCGGACGAGGAGCTGATCGACGCGGCGCTAAAATCGCTGCCGGCCTCGCTCGGCGATGCGCGTGAGCATTTCATGGAAGGCAAGATCCACCGCTGGCTGTCGTCGGTGAACGCTATACCGGGCGGTCTGCCCGTGCGGGACGTCATGACCAATCACCGGCCCGAGCCGAAGGAACATCCCGGCATCGTCGTGGTCGGCGACTATCTGTTCGACTCCACGCTGAACGGCCTGCTCGACTCCTCGGACGCGGCGACCGATATCATCCTGACCGAGATGATGCGGCTGCGCCGCGAGCACGCCCAGGATGGCGAGCCAGTCTCGGACAAGATCGACCGCGACTATTTCGAGAACTATCGCGGCCTCGGCCCCTACAGCGAGGCGTGGAGCCACTTCACCGATCCCGACTATCTGACAAAGCTGATCGGCATCGTCTGGGGCAAGGCGAAGGACGCCAAGCTCCTGGTCGCGGGCGCGGCCAGCGGCGAGCTGGTCGGCGCGCTGCGCGAGCGCGGCTTCGATGCCTGGGGCATCGAGAACAACCGCGCCATCCACGCCAAGACGCCGAAGGCGCTGAAGAAGTACAACAAGCTCGGCTCCATCACCGACCTGCCGTTCAAGGACGGCGCGTTCGACTTCGTGTTCGAGACCAGCCTCTGCCATGTTGCGCCGAAGCAGGTGGCCCGCGCGATCCGCGAGTTGAACCGTGTGGTCAAGACCGGCCTCGTGTTCGGCTCGATCACCTCGGACATGGCCTCGGCCGTGATCGACCGTTACGACCTGTTGCGCGGCGTCAAGAAGCTCGGCACCTGGTGGGAATGGTCCGAACTGTTCTTCGGCAACGGCTTCGATCTGTCGATGCACCGCAAGGACTGCACCGACGCGCTCTGGGCGGCGACGCTCGCTGCCAACAAGGGCCCGGGCCAGTGGTATGCCGACGCCGACAGCCTGCGCTATTCCTTTTTCGACAAGGTCGAGGACGAAGACGACGACTAGCCTCAAGGGGCGGATGAATTCGCCAATTGCTTTGCCGAATTGATCCTGATCGCATAGAATCGGTGCAAGTAGCGGCTTTCCGCTATTTCTGCTTTCTCTGCGGTCATGCCGGCCGTCAGCATCGGTTGGTTTCATGGCGTCCAGGCCTCTCTCTCCCGACAATCAGAAGCTCGCTGCGCAAGAGGCGGCGGAGCTCGATAACAAGCTCGTGGTCGGCGAGAAGCCCGAGTTGGAGGAGGACGAGGACGAGGACGACGAGGACGACGAGCTCGAGCTCGACGACGATGAGGACGAGGACCTCGTCGTCTTTACCGCCCGCGAAGCCGCCGGCGCGCTCGCGACTATCTGGGGTTTCGTCAAACCCTTTCTGTCCAACTACAAGCGAACATTGTCGTATGTGGCGTTCGGCGTGCTGGTCGAGACGCTGTTCAACGTCATCATGCCGCTCAGCCTGAAGTTCCTGATCGACGACGCGCTCGGCGAGGAGGACTTCCAGGCGCTGTACAAGATCCTCGGCGTGCTCGCGGTCGCCGGCATCTTCACCTCGATCGTCGCGGTCTGGTACGAGCGCTGGGACGCGCGTTTAGCTGCCTGCGTCATCTCCGACGTCCGCAAGCGGCTGTTCGAGCACGTCCAGGACCTCCCGGCGGCCTATTTCGGCCGCACCAGGCGCGGCGAGATCCTGTCGCGCTTCTCCGTCGACCAGGCTGCCTTCGAGGGCTCGGTCAAGACTTTCGCCAACAGCGCCGCGCTGCCGTTCCTGGAGTTGATCGCCGGCATCATCCTGATGTTCTTCTTGAACTGGCAGCTCGCCATGGTCGCGCTGCTGGTGTTTCCGATCACGCTGATCGGCCCGCGCATGCTGACGCCGAAGGCGGTGCAGGCCAATTACGAGCAGAAGCTCAACGAAAGCGCGCTGCTCGGCATGGTGCAGGAGAACGTGGCGGCGCAAGCCGTGATCAAGGCGTTCAGCCTGCAGCGCAGGATGTTCGGCTTCTTCAATTTCCGCAATGACGAGACGCGCAACAGGATTGCGTCCGCCGCGTTCCTGTCGACCATGGTGGAGCGGACGGTTACGATCTCGGTGCTGCTGCTGCACCTCGTCGTGCTCGCCATCGGCGCGTATCTGGCGACCAAGGGCCAGATCACCATCGGCACCTTCGTCACCTTCGAGAGCGCGTTCTGGGAGGTCTCCTACAACATCGCCCACGTGATGCACTTCATTCCGGTGTCGATCTCCTCGGCCGCCGCGATCCGCCACATGCAGGAGCTGCTCGACGAACCCACGCGCGGCGCCGATCGCCCCGGCGCGCCGGATCTGCCGCGCATCACCCACGACATCACCTTTGACCACGTGACGTTCCAGTACGAGGGCGGCCAGACGCCGGTGCTGGATAATCTCAGCCTCAAGCTCAATGTCGGCAAGAGCATAGCCATCGTCGGCCCCTCGGGCTCCGGCAAGAGCACGCTCCTGAACTTGATCCTGCGGCTCTACGTGCCGGACGAGGGGCGCGTCACGATCGACGGTGTCGACGTCCGCAAGGTGACGCTGGGTTCGCTGCGCCGGAGCATGGCGGTGGTGTTCCAGGAGAACATGCTGTTCAACATGTCGATCCGCGAGAACATCCGGCTCGGCAAAGAGGGCGCGACCGACCAGGAGGTGGAGGAGGCGGCCAAGAAGGCCGAGATCCACCGCTACATCATGGGCCTGCCGCAGCGCTACGACACGCCGGTCGGCGAACGCGGCGATACCTTGTCGGGCGGCCAGCGCCAGCGCATCGCGATCGCGCGCGCGATCATCCGCAATCCTTCCGTGCTGCTGCTGGACGAAGCCACCTCGGCGCTGGACCAAACCACGGAGGCCGCGATCAACCGCACGCTGCTGAAGGTCGCAAAGGGTCGCACCATGATCTGGTCGACCCACCGTCTGTCCTCGGTGGTCGAGATGGACGAGATTATCGTGATTTCAGGGGGCAGGGCGATCGAGCGTGGCTCGCACGTCGAGCTGCTCGCCAGGAACGGCACCTATCGCAAGCTGTGGAACGATCAGACCCACCAGCCTCACGGTGCGGCCGCTCAGGCCGATGAGGACAGCGACGATGATGACGACGAGGACGATCTCGACGAGGATGATGAGGACGAGGACGACGAGGAGGAGTGACCGAGGAAGTTCGGCTCCAGATGGAACACGCCTCCCAGCCGCCGCAATAATCCCTGGGTCGACCACGCCGCGAAGCGCGCCCAGCGTTGCGCGCTCCAGTAGGGGCTCGTCGCGATCGAAACCGAGCGGAAGTCGAATGCTTTCGCCGCCGACCATTCATCGCAGGCCCGCTTGACCGGATCGGCGTAGAAGGCGGCGATCTTGTCCGCGTCCATCCCGTCGGACGCCAGCCATTGCGGGATATGGACGTTGCAGAGTCGCTCGACGTCGGTGAACACCTTGTCGCAGCCGGTGCCGGCGACCGGGCAGGAGGTTGCGAAGGCATCGCCCGCCAGCACCACGCCCGGCTGGTGGCTGGCGTCGTTCACATAGAGATCGACCGGGCGGATCTTCATCTTGCCAGCAATGTCGAAGGGGCCGGTGATGCGCTTGAGCCGCGGCAGGGCGGCGTTCAATGTCTCGGCCGGCGCGCGGCGCAACTCGCGCAGCCAGGGATCGTCGAAGCCGCGGTACACGAACAGATTGGCGCGCATCCGCGTGCCGATCGGAAACAGCGTGATGTAGGGGATGCGGTCGCTCGGCCGTTCCGAAAAGTAGGTCAGCGCCGGGAAATCGAACGAATTCCGCCCGGCCGGCACCACGTCGAACCCGATCGAGATCGAATGGCAGGCGCTGATGATGTTTCGCGTGATGCCAAGCTGGTGGCGCAGACCGACGTTCAGGCCGTTGGCGAGCACGACCAGGCGGGCCGAGATCGTCTCGTCATTGGCGAGCGCGATTCTCTGCCGCTCCGGACTGGTCTCGACGGACACCGCCTTGGTCCAGATCCGCTCGACAGTTTCGGGAATCTCGTCGCGAATCGCGTTGACCAGGGAATCGTAGAGGATGTTGAACTGACGGCTCGGCGCCTTGTCGAGGAGACGGCCGAAACGTGCGATCCAGTTCTCGCCGGAGAAAGTCGCGCGGCCAAGCACTGATTCTGCGATTCCCGTCCGCTGGAATCGCTCGACTTGTCCGTAACCGCTGAGTTTCTCGACGCGAAAGTCGGCCAAGTATGTCTCGTGCGGGTCGATCAGCACCGCCGAAATGCCGGCACGCCCGAGCATCGCGGCGGCGGTCGAGCCGGCAAGTCCCCCGCCGATGATGGCAATGTCGGTGTACCGCATGGCGCTTTTCTCTGCCGAAGGGGCAGATTGACGCATCAAGAGAAAAAAAAGCCTTAGCGTGGGTTATAAAAGTATATTTCATCCGGGTATAATTTGCCGTCGGGGCTGGCGGAGCGGGCACTTCGATCCCATATTGGGCGAGCGCGGTAAAAGGGCGAACCGGCTTTTTCTTCAGGCGCGATAAGAGCTTTCTGACGGTCATTTCACCTTGACTTGATCGATTCTCACTTATAGAAAGCGCCTCACTTAACGACAGGCGGTGAGCATCGCCAGCGTCGGAACGGGCCACCCGTTGATCCCTCTGGGGTCGTTAAAGGCGGGCACCAACCTCGACGAATGCCGCTCAAACGCTGTCGATCATAGCTAGGCAATGCCAGTGCAATTCTAGTTCTCTTGAGCTTGTTCTCTTGAGATCGAATTCGGATGCATGACCTCGGTGCGCGGGCCCCGGCTTTAAGCTGATCGGCCTAAAGACTGCGGTCCTCTGTGGCGTCGAAACGCTTTCCGCTCAGTGATGGAGCGGTTGGCGCGATTTCGCTTTGTGCGGATGTTCCGTGCAGGGCGGCCCCGTCGGGCAGGTAGCTCGAAAGAATTTGCGGCCCGGCAGCGGGCCGCGGCAAGACAGCGGTCCCGCAAGGGATTGCGGCAGAACAAAGGGTAAGGCCAGGATGCCGACGATCAACCAGCTGATCGCACAACCGCGCGAAGTGCAGAAGTCGCGCAAGAAGGTGCCGGCGCTGCAGCAGTCGCCGCAGAAGCGCGGCGTTTGCACGCGCGTTTACACCACGACCCCGAAGAAGCCGAACTCGGCGCTTCGTAAGGTTGCCAAGGTGCGCCTGACCAACGGCTTCGAGGTGATCGGCTACATCCCGGGTGAGGGCCATAACCTCCAGGAGCATTCGGTGGTCATGATCCGCGGCGGCCGCGTCAAGGACTTGCCCGGCGTGCGCTACCATATCCTCCGCGGCGTTCTGGATACCCAGGGCGTCAAGAACCGTAAGCAGCGTCGTTCGAAGTACGGCGCCAAGCGTCCGAAGTAAGCGGGAACCAGCTCAATGTCTCGTCGCCACTCAGCGGAAAAGCGCGAAGTCCTTCCCGATCCGAAGTTCGGGAACATCATCGTCACGAAGTTCATGAACTCGGTGATGTATGCCGGCAAGAAGTCGGTCGCCGAAGGCATCGTCTACGGTGCGTTCGGCCTCATCGAAAGCAAGACCAAGCAGAACCCGCTCGGCGTGTTCGAGCAGGCACTCGAGAACGTCATGCCGACGATCGAAGTGCGCTCCCGCCGCGTCGGCGGCGCGACCTACCAGGTTCCGGTCGAGGTTCGCTCGGTGCGCCGTCAGGCGCTGGGCATTCGCTGGCTGATCTCGGCTGCGCGCGAGCGCAACGAGAAGACCATGACCGAGCGGCTCTCGGCGGAGCTTCTGGACGCATCGAACAACCGCGGGAACGCCGTCAAGAAGCGCGAAGACGTGCACCGGATGGCGGAAGCCAACCGCGCCTTCTCGCACTATCGCTGGTAACGGCGACACACTCGGACTCGCAAGGAACGACCCATGCCCCGCCTACATGCCATCGAAGACTACCGTAACTTCGGTATTATGGCGCATATTGACGCCGGCAAGACCACGACGACCGAGCGCATCCTCTATTACACCGGCAAGAGCCACAAGATCGGCGAAGTGCACGAAGGTGCCGCGACGATGGACTGGATGGAGCAGGAGCAGGAGCGTGGCATCACGATCACCTCGGCTGCCACCACCGCATTCTGGGCCGGCAAGCGTCTGAACATCATCGACACCCCCGGCCACGTCGACTTCACCATTGAGGTCGAGCGTTCGCTGCGCGTGCTCGACGGCGCCGTCTGCGTGCTCGACAGCAACCAGGGTGTCGAGCCCCAGACCGAGACCGTCTGGCGCCAGGGCGACAAGTACAAGGTTCCGCGCATCGTCTTCGCCAACAAGATGGACAAGACCGGCGCCGACTTCTTCAAGTGCCTGGCCGACATCGTCGACCGTCTCGGCGCCAAGCCGATCGCGATCCAGCTTCCGATCGGCGCCGAGAACAACTTCAAGGGTCTCATCGACCTCGTGAAAATGAAGGGCATCGTCTGGAATGACGAGTCGCTCGGTGCGAAGTTCGACTATGTCGACATTCCGGAAGACTTGGTCGAGCAGGCCAAGGAATATCGCGAGAAGATGGTGGAAGCCGCCGTCGAGCTCGACGACGATGCGCTCGCCGCTTTCCTCGACGGCAACGAGCCGGACGAAGCGACGCTGAAGCGGCTGATCCGCAAGGCGGTGCTGACCGGAGCGTTCTATCCCGTGCTGTGTGGTTCGGCCTTCAAGAACAAGGGTGTGCAACCGCTGCTCGACGCCGTCGTCGACTATCTGCCGTCGCCGATCGACGTGCCCGCGATCAAGGGCACCGACGACCGCGGCAACGAAGTCGTGCGCAAGGCTGACGACAAGGAGCCGCTCGCGCTGCTCGCGTTCAAGATCATGGACGACCCGTTCGTCGGTACCATCACCTTCTGCCGCATCTACTCTGGCATTCTCCAGAGCGGCACCGGCGTCGTGAACTCGACCCGCGAGAAGAAGGAGCGCATCGGGCGCATGCTCTTGATGCATGCGAACAATCGCGAAGACATCAAGGAAGCCTATGCCGGCGACATCGTCGCGCTGGCCGGCCTGAAGGAAGCGCGCACTGGTGACACGCTGTGCAATTCCGACAAGCAGGTGATCCTGGAAAAGATGGAATTCCCCGAGCCGGTCATCGAGATCGCGATCGAGCCGAAGTCGAAGGCCGACCAGGAAAAGCTGGGCGTGGCGCTGGCGAAGCTCGCCGCGGAGGATCCGTCCTTCCGCGTGTCGACCGACCAGGAGTCCGGCCAGACCATCCTCAAGGGCATGGGCGAACTCCATCTCGACATCAAGGTCGACATCCTCCGTCGTACCTACAAGGTCGACGCCAACATCGGCGCGCCGCAGGTGGCGTTCCGTGAGCGCGTCACCAAGAAGGCCGAAGTCAAGTACACGCACAAGAAGCAGACCGGCGGTACCGGTCAGTTTGCCGAAGTGTCGATCGTCGTCGAGCCGAACGAGCCCGGCAAGGGCTACGAATTCAAGTCGAAGATCGTCGGCGGCGCGGTGCCGAAGGAATACATCCCGGGCGTCGAAAAGGGCCTCAACAGCGTGATGGGCGCCGGTGTCGTCGCGGGCTTCCCCGTGGTCGACGTCAAGGTCCAGCTCGTCGACGGCAAGTATCACGACGTCAACTCGTCGGCGCTCGCCTTCGAAATCGCTTCGCGTGCTGCATTCCGCGAGGCTTTGCAGAAGGGCAAGTCTGTCCTGCTCGAGCCGATCATGAAGGTCGAAGTGGTGACCCCGGAAGACTACACCGGCTCGGTCATCGGCGACCTGAATTCCCGGCGCGGTCAGATCCAGGGGCAGGACATGCGCGGCAACGCCAACGTCATCAACGCGATGGTGCCGCTCATGAACATGTTCGGTTACGTGAATAACCTGCGCTCGATGAGCCAGGGTCGCGCAACCTTCACCATGCAGTTCGACCACTACGCAGAAGCGCCGGCCAACGTGTCGGCAGAAGTCCAGAAGAAGTTTGCCTGATTGTCGTCGGTCTCAAGCTGACGATTGAACGGAGAGTCAAATGGCCAAAGCAAAGTTTGAACGTAACAAGCCGCATTGCAACATCGGCACCATCGGTCACGTCGACCATGGCAAGACGTCGCTGACCGCGGCGATCACCAAGATCCTCGCCGAGACCGGTGGTGCGACGTTCACCGCGTACGACCAGATCGACAAGGCACCGGAAGAGAAGGCGCGCGGCATCACGATCTCGACCGCCCACGTCGAGTACGAGACCAAGAACCGCCACTACGCCCACGTCGATTGCCCCGGCCACGCCGACTACGTGAAGAACATGATCACCGGCGCCGCCCAGATGGACGGTGCGATCCTGGTCGTGTCGGCCGCTGACGGCCCGATGCCGCAGACCCGTGAGCACATCCTGCTCGCCCGCCAGGTCGGCGTGCCCGCCCTCGTCGTGTTCCTCAACAAGTGCGACATGGTCGACGATCCGGAACTGCTCGAACTCGTCGAGCTCGAAGTCCGCGAGCTGCTCTCGAAGTACGAATTCCCGGGCGACACCATCCCGATCATCAAGGGCTCGGCGCTCGCCGCTCTCGAAGATTCCGACAAGACGCTCGGCCATGACGCCATCCTCGAGCTGATGAAGCAGGTCGACGCGTACATCCCGCAGCCGGAGCGTCCGATCGACCAGCCGTTCCTGATGCCGGTTGAAGACGTGTTCTCGATCTCGGGCCGCGGCACCGTCGTGACCGGCCGTGTCGAGCGCGGCATCGTCAAGGTCGGCGAGGAAATCGAGATCGTCGGTCTGCGTGCGACGCAGAAGACCACGGTCACCGGCGTCGAAATGTTCCGCAAGCTGCTCGATCAGGGCCAGGCCGGCGACAACATCGGTGCGCTGCTCCGCGGCACCAAGCGCGAAGACGTCGAGCGCGGCCAGGTGCTGTGCAAGCCGGGTTCGGTCAAGCCGCACACCAAGTTCAAGGCTGAGGCTTACATCCTCACCAAGGAAGAGGGCGGTCGCCACACCCCGTTCTTCACCAACTACCGTCCGCAGTTCTACTTCCGCACCACCGACGTGACCGGTGTCGTGCATCTGCCGGAAGGTACCGAGATGGTGATGCCGGGCGACAACATCGCGATGGAAGTGCACCTGATCGTGCCGATCGCGATGGAAGAGAAGCTCCGCTTCGCGATCCGCGAGGGTGGCCGCACCGTCGGCGCCGGCGTCGTCGCTTCGATCATCGAGTAATTACGAGAATAGGGATCGGCGAGTAGCGGATGGTGACATTCGCTATTCGCTATTCGCCACCCAACGAAGAGAGACCACGGCAATGAACGGCCAAAATATTCGTATCCGTCTCAAGGCGTTCGACCATCGTATCCTCGATACGTCGACCCGCGAGATCGTGAACACGGCGAAGCGCACCGGTGCGCAGGTCCGCGGACCCATTCCGCTGCCCACCCGCATCGAGAAGTTCACCGTCAACCGTTCGCCCCACGTCGACAAGAAGAGCCGCGAACAGTTCGAGATGCGCACTCACAAGCGTCTGCTCGACATCGTCGATCCGACCCCGCAGACCGTCGATGCTTTGATGAAGCTCGACCTGGCCGCCGGTGTCGACGTCGAGATCAAGCTCTAAGATTTTTGGATCACGTTCGCCACTTGCGGACAGAAAGAACAGGAAGCACGCCGATGCGCTCCGGAGTGATCGCACAAAAGGTCGGGATGACGCGGGTCTTTACAGAGGCCGGCGAACATATCCCCGTGACCGTGCTGAAGCTCGGCAATTGCCAGGTCGTAGGCCACCGCACTGAAGAGAAGAACGGTTACGTCGCGCTCCAGCTTGGTTCTGGCAGCCGCAAGACCGTGTACATGCCCAAGGCAGAGCGCGGCCAGTTCGCGGTTGCCAAGGTCGAGCCGAAGCGGCAGGTCGAGGAATTCCGCGTCTCCGCGGATGCCATGATCCCGGTTGGTGCCGAGATCCTCGCCGACCACTTCGTCGTCGGCCAGTTCGTCGACGTCACCGGCACCTCGGTCGGCAAGGGTTTTGCCGGCGGTATGAAGCGCTGGAACTTCGGCGGTCTGCGCGCCACCCACGGCGTGTCGGTCTCGCATCGCTCGATCGGTTCGACCGGTGGTCGTCAGGATCCCGGCAAGACCTGGAAGAACAAGAAGATGCCCGGCCATATGGGTGTCGACCGCATCACCACGCTCAACCTCCGCGTTGTTCAGCTCGATGTCGAGCGTGGTCTGATCCTCGTCGAAGGCGCCGTTCCCGGCTCCAAGGGCGGCTGGATTCGCGTGCGCGACGCCGTCAAGAAGCCGCTGCCGAAGGAAGCTCCGAAGCCCGGCAAGTTCAAGGTTGCCGGCGGCGAAGCCGAGGCTGCGGCCCAGCAAGAGGGTGCGTGAGATGGAATTGAAGGTCACCACTCTCGAGGGCAAGGAAGCCGGTTCGGTCCAGCTTTCCGACGCCATTTTCGGCCTTGAGCCGCGCCAGGACATCCTTGCACGTTGCGTGCAGTGGCAGCTGAACAAGCGTCAGGCCGGCACCCACAAGGCCAAGGGCCGCGCCGAAATCTGGCGCACCGGCAAGAAGATGTACAAGCAGAAGGGCACCGGCGGTGCTCGTCACGGCTCGGCCCGCGTGCCGCAGTTCCGCGGCGGCGGCCGTGCCTTCGGTCCGGTCGTGCGTTCGCACGCCACCGACCTGCCGAAGAAGGTCCGCGCGCTGGCTCTCAAGCATGCGCTCTCGGCCAAGGCCAAGGACGGCGATCTGCTGGTGATAGACAAGGCCGCGCTGGAAGCCGCCAAGACCAAGGCGCTGCTCGGTCACTTCTCGGGTCTCGGCTTGACCAATGCGCTGATCATCGACGGTGCCGAGCTCAACAACGGCTTTGCCGCTGCGGCCCGCAACATCCCGAACATGGACGTGCTGCCGATCCAGGGCATCAACGTCTATGACATCCTGCGCCGTCAGAAGCTCGTTCTGACCAAGGCCGCCATCGATGCGCTGGAGGCGCGCTTCAAATGAAGAAGAACATCGAGGCTCGCCACTACGACGTGATCGTCGCCCCGGTCGTCACCGAAAAGGCGACGCTGGCGTCCGAGCACAACAAGGTCCTGTTCAAGGTGGCAGCGAAGGCGACCAAGCCGCAGATCAAGGAAGCGATCGAGAAGCTGTTTGACGTCAAGGTCAAGAGCGTCAACACGCTGGTCCGCAAGGGCAAGACCAAGATCTTCCGCGGCAATCTCGGCTCGCAGTCGAACACCAAGCGCGCGATCGTGACCCTCGAAGAGGGTCATCGGATCGACGTGACCACCGGTCTGTAAGGTCGCACGACGATGGCACTGAAGAAATTCAATCCCACGACACCGGGCCAGCGCCAGCTGGTCATGGTCGATCGTTCAGCCCTCTACAAGGGCAAGCCCGTCAAGGCGCTCACCGAAGGCAAGCACTCCTCGGGCGGTCGCAACAACACCGGTCGCATCACCGTGCGTTTCCGCGGCGGCGGTCACAAGAGGACCCTGCGTACCGTTGACTTCAAGCGCGACAAGGTCGACGCGCCTGCGACGGTTGAACGGCTGGAGTACGATCCGAACCGCACCGCGTTCATCGCGCTGGTCAAGTACGAGGATGGTACCCAGGCCTATATCCTGGCGCCGCAGCGCCTGGCCGTTGGCGACTCCGTTGTTGCCGGCAACTATGTCGACGTGAAGCCGGGCAACGTCATGCCGCTCGGCAACATGCCGGTCGGCACGATCATCCACAACATCGAGACCAAGATCGGCAAGGGTGGCCAGCTCGCCCGTTCCGCTGGCACCTATGCCCAGCTCGTCGGTCGCGACCACGACTACGTGATCATCCGTCTGAACTCGGGCGAGCAGCGTCTGGTGCACGGCCGTTGCCGCGGCACGATCGGCGCGGTGTCGAACCCGGATCACATGAACACTTCGATCGGCAAGGCCGGCCGCAACCGCTGGCTGGGCCGCAAGCCGCATAACCGCGGCGTCTCGATGAACCCGATCGACCATCCGCACGGCGGTGGTGAAGGTCGTACCTCGGGCGGTCGCCACCCGGTGACCCCATGGGGCAAGCCGACCAAGGGCAAGAAGACCCGCACCAACAAGTCGACCAATAAATTCATTCTCCTAAGCCGCCACAAGCGGAAGAAGTAAGGAACGCCGGACATGGTTCGTTCAGTCTGGAAAGGCCCGTTCGTCGAGGGTTCTCTGCTCAAGAAGGCAGATGCCGCGCGCGCGTCCGGCCGTCACGACGTCATCAAGATCTGGAGCCGTCGCTCGACCATCCTGCCGCAGTTCGTCGGCCTGACCTTCGGCGTCTACAACGGTCAGAAGCACGTTCCGGTAGCGGTCAACGAGGAAATGGTCGGTCACAAGTTCGGCGAGTTCTCGCCGACCCGGACCTTCCATGGCCACTCCGGGGACAAGAAAGCCAAGAAGGCTTGAGGATTAAACGATGAGCAAACCTAAGCGCGAACGGAGCCTCGCCGAGAACGAGGCCAAGGCGGTCGCCCGGATGCTGCGGGTGAGCCCGCAGAAGCTCAACCTGGTCGCCCAGCTCATTCGCGGCCGGAAGGCGTCTGCTGCGCTCGCCGACCTGCAGTTCTCGCGCAAGCGGATCGCGGTCGACGTGAAGAAGTGCCTGGAATCGGCTATCGCCAATGCCGAGAACAACCACGACCTCGACGTCGACGATCTCGTCGTGGCGCAGGCCTTCGTCGGCAACGGCCTCGTGATGAAGCGCTTTGCCCCCCGCGGCCGTGGCCGCTCGGGCCGTGTCTACAAACCATTTTCGCAGCTGACGATCATTGTGCGTCAGGTCGAAGCCGAAGCAGCAGCGGCTTAAGGGTCGCAGGAGAAAACGATGGGTCAAAAGATCAATCCGATCGGTCTGCGTCTCGGCATCAACCGGACCTGGGATTCCCGCTGGTTCGCCGGCAAGCAGGAATACGGCAAGCTGCTGCATGAGGACGTCAAGATCCGCGAGATCCTGCACAAGGAGCTCAAGCAGGCGGCCGTCGCCCGCATCGTGATCGAGCGTCCGCACAAGAAGTGCCGCGTCACCATCCACTCGGCTCGTCCGGGCGTGGTGATCGGCAAGAAGGGCGCCGACATCGACAAGCTGCGCAAGAAGGTCGCGGACATCACTTCGTCCGACGTCGTCATCAACATCGTCGAAATCCGCAAGCCGGAACTCGATGCGACGCTGGTGGCGGAATCGATCGCGCAGCAGCTGGAGCGCCGCGTCGCGTTCCGCCGTGCCATGAAACGCGCCGTCCAGTCGGCGATGCGTCTCGGCGCGGAAGGCATCCGCATCAACTGCTCGGGTCGTCTGGGCGGTGCGGAAATCGCGCGCATGGAGTGGTACCGGGAAGGTCGCGTGCCGCTGCATACGCTGCGCGCCGACATTGACTACGGGGTTGCGACCGCGTTCACGACCTTCGGCACCTGCGGCGTCAAGGTCTGGATCTTCAAGGGCGAGATCCTCGAGCACGATCCGATGGCCCAGGACAAGAGAATGGCCGAAGGCGAGACGGGCGGCAGTGGCGATCGTGGTGGCCGTCAGCGCCGCGATCACGCCGCAGCCTGAGCCAGCACAGGAATTTGAGGGCTTACAGCCATGATGCAACCTAAGAAAACGAAGTTCCGGAAGGCGCATAAGGGCCGCATCCACGGCGTTGCGTCTTCGGGCGCGACGTTGGCATTCGGCCAGTTCGGCCTGAAGGCCACCGAGCCTGAGCGCGTCACCGCGCGCCAGATCGAGGCCGCCCGCCGCGCGCTGACCCGCCACATGAAGCGTGCCGGCCGCGTCTGGATCCGCGTGTTCCCCGACGTTCCGGTGTCGAAGAAGCCCGCCGAAGTCCGCATGGGCTCCGGCAAGGGCGCGCCGGAACTGTGGGTCGCGCGCGTCAAGCCGGGCCGGGTGCTGTTCGAGATCGACGGCGTCAACACCCAGACGGCGCGTGAAGCGCTGACGCTCGCAGCCGCCAAGCTGCCGATCAAGACGCGCTTCGTCGAGCGCATTGCGGAGTAATGGCCATGGCCCAGATGAAGATCGAAGACATCCGCGCGCTGAGCCCCGACCAGCAGGATGACGCCGTCCTGAACCTGAAGAAGGAGCGCTTCAACCTGCGCTTCCAGCGTGCCACCGGGCAGCTCGAGAACACCTCGCGCCTGCGCGAGGCCCGTCGCGATATCGCCCGGATCAAGACTGTCGCCGCGCAGCAGCGCGCGAAGAAGAAGTAAGAGGCCTACGAAGATGCCGAAACGTACTTTGCAAGGCGTGGTCGTTAGCGACAAGACAGCCAAGACCGTCGTGGTGCGCGTCGACCGCCGATTCACGCACCCGATCTACAAGAAGACGATCCGCCGTTCGAAGAACTACCACGCGCACGACGAGAACAACGAGTTCAAGCCGGGCGACATGGTGTGGATCGAGGAAATCGAAGCCGATTTCGAAGTTGAAGTCCTGGATCGTGATCCGGGGCGAGCACAAGAAAAGCGCCTGATCTGTTGGCCTTGGCCGACTGACTTCAGGGAAATGTTGAGCGCCGGCTAGGCTGGCGCAAAGAGAAGAGGACGAGGTGCATCAATGATTCAGATGCAGACCAACCTCGACGTGGCCGATAATTCTGGCGCACGCCGTGTCATGTGTATCAAGGTGCTCGGGGGTTCCAAGCGCCGCTACGCCACGATCGGCGACATCATCGTTGTCTCGATCAAGGAAGCGATTCCGCGTGGCAAGGTGAAGAAGGGCGACGTGATGAAGGCTGTCGTGGTGCGTGTCCGCAAGGACATCCGCCGCCCTGACGGTTCGGTCATCCGCTTCGACCGCAACGCCGCCGTCCTGATCAACAACCAGGCCGAGCCGGTCGGTACCCGTATCTTCGGGCCCGTACCGCGCGAGCTGCGCGCCAAGAATCACATGAAGATCATCTCGCTCGCGCCGGAGGTGCTGTGATGGCTGCGAAGATCCGCAAGGGCGACAAGGTCGTCGTGCTGACCGGCCGCGACAAGGGCCGCACCGGCGAGGTGTTCGAGGTGCGCCCCGACGCCGGCACGGCGCTGGTGCGCGGCATCAACATGGTCAAGCGTCACCAGAAGCAGACGCAGGCCCAGGAGGGCGGCATCATCTCGAAAGAGGCGCCGGTCCAACTGTCCAACATCGCGTATCTCGGCAAGGACGGAAAGCCGACGCGCGTCGGATTCAAGATTCTGGCGGACGGCAAGAAGGTCCGCATCGCCAAGAGCTCGGGAGCTGAGATCGATGGCTGAGGCCGCTTACACGCCGCGCCTGCGCGCGGAATATGACGCGAAGATCCGGACGGAGATGACCGAGAAGTTCGGTTATGAGAACGTCATGCAGGTTCCGCGTCTGGACAAGGTCGTGCTGAACATGGGCGTGGGCGATTCCGTCAACGACCGCAAGAAGGCCGAGAACGCCGCCGCCGAACTGACCCAGATCGCCGGCCAGAAGGCGATCGTGACCTATTCGCGGATCGCGATCGCGACCTTCAAGCTGCGCGAGAACCAGCCGATCGGCTGCAAGGTCACGCTGCGCAAGGCCCGCATGTACGAGTTCATCGATCGCCTGGTGA
Organism: uncultured Alphaproteobacteria bacterium; assembly: GCA_963819355.1. Taxonomy (GTDB): domain Bacteria; phylum Pseudomonadota; class Alphaproteobacteria; order Rhizobiales; family Xanthobacteraceae; genus Bradyrhizobium. The sequence goes on from CAWFVZ010000030.1 coordinate 176,859, forward strand.
CGGTCGCGCTGCCGCGCGTCCGCGACTTCCGCGGCCTGAACCCGAAGAGCTTCGACGGCCGCGGCAACTACTCGCTCGGCCTCAAGGAGCACATCATTTTCCCCGAGATCGACTTCGACAAGGTCACGGAATCCCGCGGTATGGACATCACCGTCTGCACCACGGCCAAGACCGACGACGAGGCGAGGGCCTTGTTGACCGCTTTCAATTTCCCGTTCCGGCAGTGAGACGCTGACCTAAAAAGCCTCTCAAACGCGGATACCCAGGAGCCAAGCATGGCAAAGAAGAGTTCAGTCGAGAAGAACAACCGGCGCAAGAGGATGGTGAAGAACGCCGCCCCGAAGCGCGAGCGGTTGAAGGCGATCATCGCCGACAAGACGCTGCCGATGGAGGAGCGGTTCGCCGCCACCCTGAAGCTTGCGGAAATGCCGCGGAACTCGTCGGCGACCCGCATCCGTCTGCGTTGCGAGCTGTCGGGCCGTCCGCGTTCGGTCTACCGCAAGAACAAGCTGTCCCGCATCGCGCTGCGCGATCTTGGCTCCAAGGGTATGGTCCCGGGCCTCGTGAAGTCGAGCTGGTAAGGAGGGTCGTTTAGATGTCTACGCACGATCCAATCAGCGATCTGATCACCCGCATCCGCAACGCGCAGATGCGTGCCAAGAGCAAGGTCTCCACGCCTGGCTCGAAGATGCGCGAGAACGTCCTCGAAGTGCTGAAGAGCGAGGGCTACATCCGCGGTTACGCCACGCTCGAGCATTCCTCGGGCCGCAGCGAGATCGAGATCGAGCTGAAGTATTTCGACGGCGAGCCCGTCATCCGCGAGATCGAACGTGTCTCCAAGCCCGGGCGTCGGGTTTACGCCTCGGTGAAGAACCTGCCGCGGGTCAATAACGGACTCGGTATTTCGGTGTTGTCGACACCGAAGGGGATCATGGCCGACCACAGTGCGCGTGAAGCGAACGTGGGCGGTGAAGTCCTCTTCACGGTGTTCTGAGAAGGATTTTTGATCCATGTCACGTGTTGGCAAAAGGCCGGTTGCGGTGCCGTCGGGTGTGACCGCAACCGTCGACGGGCAGACCGTCAAGATGAAGGGGCCGAAGGGCCAACTTCAATTCGTCGTCCATAATGACGTCGAGGTGAAGCTCGAGAACGGCCAGGTCAAGGTGAACCCGCGGGTCGAGACCAATCGCGCGCGGGCGCTGTACGGTACCGCTCGCGCCCAGGTCGCGAATCTGGTCGAAGGCGTCACCAAGGGCTTCGAGAAGAAGCTCGAAATCACCGGCGTCGGTTACCGCGCCGCGATGCAGGGCAAGAACCTGCAGCTCGCGCTCGGTTACAGCCACGATGTGGTCTATGCGATCCCGGAAGGGATCACGATCACCGTGCCGAAGCCGACCGAGATCACGGTGACGGGCAGCGACATCCAGCGCGTCGGCCAGGTCGCCGCCGAGATTCGCTCCTATCGTCCGCCGGAGCCCTACAAGGGCAAGGGCGTGAAGTATGTTGGCGAATTCATCTTCCGCAAGGAAGGCAAGAAGAAGTAACGGAGCCGGTCATGTCCAAAGCCAAGGTTACCAATGCCCGGCGCAAGCGGAGTGTGCGGCTGAAGCTGCGCCGCTCCGGAGGCGGTCGTCCGCGTCTGTCGGTGTTTCGTTCGTCCAAGCACATCTACGCCCAGGTCATCGACGACCTGAAGGGCGAGACGCTGGCCTCTGCCTCCTCGCTCGAGAAGTCGATGCGCGACGGCAGCAAGACCGGCGCCGACATCGATGCAGCGAAGGCGGTCGGCAAGCTGCTGGCCGAGCGCGCCGCCGAGAAGGGCGTCAAGGAAGTCGTGTTCGATCGCGGCAGCTACCTCTACCACGGGCGCGTCAAGGCACTGGCCGACGCAGCGCGTGAGGGTGGGCTGAGCTTCTAACAGAATTTGAGGATTGAGGCGGAAGCCTCTGAAGGATTGGAAAAATGGCAGAACGCGAACAACGTGGTGGACGCGATCAACGCGGCGGACGTGACCGCCAGCAGCGCGAGGAGCGCGACAGCGAGTTCGTCGACAAGCTCGTCCACATCAACCGCGTGGCCAAGGTCGTCAAGGGCGGCAAGCGCTTCGGTTTCGCAGCGCTGGTCGTGATCGGCGATCAGAAGGGCCGCGCCGGCTTCGGTCACGGCAAGGCGCGCGAAGTTCCCGAGGCGATCCGCAAGGCCACCGAATCCGCCAAGCGCAATTTGACCCGCGTGTCGCTGCGCGAGGGCCGCACGCTGCATCACGACATCGCCGGCCGTCATGGCGCGGGCCGTGTCTACCTGCGTGCTGCTCCGGCGGGTACCGGCATCATCGCCGGCGGCCCGATGCGCGCCGTGTTCGAGACGCTCGGCGTCCAGGACGTGGTCGCGAAGTCGATCGGCTCGTCGAACCCGTACAACATGGTTCGCGCGACCTTTGACGCGCTGAAGCATCAGGATAGCCCGCGTTCGGTCGCGGCGCGTCGCAACATCAAGGTGTCCACCCTGCAGGGTCGTCGCGTCGGCGGCGATGCCGAGGTGGCGGCCGACTAACGAACGCTTTTCGGAGTAGACCACGATGGCCAAGGCCGCAAAGACGATCAAGCTTGAGCAGACCGGCAGCGCGATCCGCCGCCATCACTCGCAGCGTTCGACGCTGATCGGGCTCAAGCTCAACAAGATCGGCCGCACCAGCGAACTGCCGGACACCCCGGCGGTCCGCGGCATGATCGAGAAAGTTCACCATCTCGTCCGCATCGTCGACGAGAAGTAAGAAACGGCGCATGATCCCGAAAACTGGGCACCGGTTTTCGGTGAAGATCATGCGCAAGACACAAGGAGAAGGGCGATGAAGCTCAGCGATATCGCCGACAACGCCGGCTCGCGCAAGAAGCGTATGCGCGTCGGCCGTGGCATCGGTTCCGGCAAGGGCAAGCAGTCCGGCCGCGGCGGCAAGGGCCAGACCGCGCGTTCGGGCGTGCGCATCAAGGGTTTCGAAGGCGGCCAGATGCCGCTGCATCGCCGTCTGCCCAAGCGCGGCTTCAACAACATCTTCCGCGTCGAGTTCGCCGAGATCAATCTCGACCGGCTCCAGGATGCGGTCGATGCCAAGAAGATCGCGACCGGCAGCGTCGTGAATGTCGAGGCCCTGGTGAAGGCCGGCGTGTTGCGCCGCGCCAAGGCCGGCCTGCGGCTGCTCGGCCGTGGCGAGCTCAAGGCCAAGCTCAACATCGAAGTCCATGGCGCCACGAAGTCCGCGATTGAAGCGGTCGAGAAGGCCGGTGGTTCGGTGAAGATCCTCGCCGCGCCCAAGGAAGAAGGCGAGGCGGCGTAACAACTGCGTCATTGGCCCGCGCCTTGCGGGCCTATACGCATGTGCGACGATGGACTTATCGATGCCGAGCACCAGATAATGTCCGGCGTTCGCTAAAGTAGCCCGGCCGCGGGCATGACGGCGCAAAAGGCGGCGGGAGAAAGTCCAATATGGCCTCTGCAGCGGAACAACTGGCAGCCAACCTCAATTTCGGCGCGTTCGCCAAGGCCGACGAGCTGAAAAAGCGCATCTGGTTCACCCTGGGTGCGTTGCTCGTTTATCGGCTCGGGACCTATATCCCGTTGCCCGGCATCGATCCCAACATCTGGGAGCAGGTGTTCAAGTCGCAGCAGGGCGGCATCCTCGGCATGTTCAACATGTTCGCCGGCGGCGGCATCCACCGCATGGCGATCTTCGCTCTGAACATCATGCCGTACATCTCGGCTTCGATCATCATCCAGCTCCTGACCACCGTCTCGCCCCAGCTCGAGGCGCTGAAGAAGGAAGGTGAGGCGGGCCGCAAGACGCTGAACCAGTACACCCGCTACCTCACGGTGATCCTGGCTGCGTTCCAGTCCTACGGCATAGCGGTCGGCCTCGAAGGCGCCGGCAATGTCGTCAGCGACCCCGGCATGTTCTTCCGTCTCTCCACCGCGATCACGCTGACCGGCGGCACCATGTTCCTGATGTGGCTGGGCGAGCAGATCACCTCGCGCGGCATTGGCAACGGCATCTCGCTGATCATTCTCTCCGGCATCGTCGCCGAGCTGCCGGCGGCGCTCGCCAACATGCTCGAGCTCGGCCGTCAGGGCGCAATGTCGACCGGCCTGATCCTGATCGTGATCGTGATGGCGGTCGCCGTGATCGCCTTCATCGTGTTCGTGGAGCGAGCGCAGCGCCGGCTCCTGATCCAGTATCCGAAGCGCCAGGTCGGCAACAAGATGTTCGAGGGCCAGTCCTCGCATCTGCCGCTCAAGCTCAACACCTCCGGCGTGATCCCGCCGATCTTCGCGTCCTCGCTGCTGTTGCTGCCGACGACGGTTGCGAACTTCAACGCGGGCAGCGGGCCGGAATGGTTCCAGTGGATCACGACCCAGCTCGGCCACGGCCGTCCTCTGTTCCTGATCCTCTATCTCGCGCTGATCGTGTTCTTCGCCTTCTTCTACACCGCGATCGTGTTCAACCCGACCGAGACCGCGGACAATCTGAAGAAGCATGGCGGCTTCATCCCGGGCATTCGTCCGGGCGAGCGTACCGCGGAATACATCGACTACGTGCTGTCGCGCATCACGGTGCTCGGCGCGATTTACCTGGCGATCGTCTGCTTGATCCCGGAAATCCTGATCTCCTACGCTTCGGTACCGTTCTACTTCGGGGGCACCTCGCTGCTGATCGTCGTCAGCGTCACCATGGACACGGTTGCGCAAGTGCAGGGTTATCTGTTGGCCCATCAGTATGAAGGCCTGATCCGCAAGTCGAAGCTGCGGGGCCGCCGCAGGTAGAGTCCATCGCAAATGACGACCGAGCTCGCGCGCCGCATCGCTATCACGATCGGCGCGCTTCTCGTTTACAGGCTCGGCACGCATATCCCGATCTCGGGTGTCTGGCCGTGGCAGGCTGCGCCGCTGCAGAGCGCAGTACCTTCCCAGTCGATGTTCTCTCTCGGCCTCATTCCCTATCTGAGTGCGGCGGTCTTGATTCGATTGCTGACGCTGGCGTGGAAGAGGCTGAGCTCGATCGAGCGCTCTGGCGAGCGCGGCCGCAACAGGATCGCCCGCTACACCCTGATTCTGACGCTGCTCCTGGCCACGTTTCAGGCCTACGGCATCGCGTCGACCGTCCAGAGGATTTCGCCGGCGGCTTTTGAATCCAGCGACTGGCTGGTGGTTTCGGCCACCGCCTCGATGGTCGGTGGCCTGTTCTTCCTGATCTGGCTCAGCGAGCAAATCACGCGCCACGGCTTGGGCAACGGCCTCGCGTTGATTCTGAGCGTCGGGATTCTCATCGACCTGCCGCACGAAGTGGCCATCATTCTCATGCTGATGCGAAGCGGCGCGGTTTCCGGCAGTGCCGTTCTCGCGCATGCCGGCCTATGGGTCGCGCTGGTGGCTGCGATCGCCTTCGTCGAATCGGCGCGGCGAAATGTGCCGGTGCAATTTGCCGAACGCCGCATCGGCGAGCGCGTGCTTGTCTCGCATGCGGCCGTCCTGCCGATCAAGATCAACAGTGCCGGCTCCATGGTGCCCTTCATGGTGTCGCCCTGGATGATCTCCCTGCCACTGTTCTTTGCCGGCCTCGTCTTCGGTGCCAATACGCCATGGTTCGACACCGTCTATGCGAACGTGGGATTTGGCCGGCCCGCACATCTCGTTCTCGGATCGATCGCCATCTTCGTGCTCGCCTTCGTTTACACGGCGTATGTCGTCGATCCCGATCACACCTCCAATTCGCTGGTCCGGCAGGGTGGCGTGATTCCCGGCGTCATGCCGGGAGAGGCCACGGCCGGCTACCTCGACAATGTGGTGTCGTTGACGACATTCCTCGGCGCCGTCTACCTGACGGCGATATCGTTGATTCCGGAGGTGTTCTTCGCCTTCGAGAATGGGCTACATTACAAAATGGGTGGTGGTGCGGCGCTGATTGTGGTTTGCACTATTCTCGATCTTCAAACGCAGGTGCGCGAAACATCGCGCGCCAATCCGGGGGGCGTACGCCGATGAGAATTATACTTCTGGGGCCGCCGGGGTCGGGCAAGGGGACCCAGGCGCAGCTGCTGGTGCAGCGCTATGGCATCGTCCAGCTCTCGACCGGTGAGATGTTGCGCGCAGCCGTCGCGGCCGGAACGCCGGTCGGGCTGAAGGCAAAGGAAATCATGGCCAGCGGCGGGCTCGTGCCCGACGAGGTCGTGGTTGGAATCATCTCCGACCGCGTCGATCAGCCCGACGCGAGACACGGTTTCATCCTCGACGGTTTCCCGCGCACCGTGCCGCAGGCCGAGGCGCTGGACGAGCTGCTCAAGCACAAGCACATGAAGCTCGATGCGGTGGTCGAGCTGCGCGTCAACGAGAGCGCGCTTTTGAGTCGTGTCGAGACCCGTGTGGCCCAGATGCGGGAGCGCGGCGAGGAGGTCCGGGTCGACGACACCCCGGAGGTCCTGACCAGGCGACTCGCCAGCTACCGCAGCCAGACGGAACCGCTGATTCACTACTATTCCGAGCGTCGGAAGCTCTCGACCATCGACGGCATGATGGCCATCGACGAGGTGACCCGCGCCATCCACCGCCAGCTCCTCGCGCTGGGGGCGATCGAGCCCAAGAGCCATGCCCGCAGCGCGGCCAAGGCGGCGCCGGCCAAGACTGGAGCCAAAACTGGAGCCAAGAAGGCCAAAGCTGCAAAAAAGCCGTCGAAAACGGCCAAAAAGGCTGCCAAAACGGTCAAAAAGGCGGCCAAGAAGGCTGTGAAGGGTACCAAGAAGACGGCTAAGAAGTCCGTGAAGAAGGCAACCAAAAAGACCGCCAAAAAGGGTGCCAAAAAGGCCGCAAAAAAGGTCACGAAAAAGCGAGCTAAGCGCTAGCAGCGGTTGACGGAAGCCCCCTGAATCCCTTAATAAGCCCCGCATCCAAGTCGGATAGTTTCAAACGATGCCGGGCCCCAGGAAGACTAGGGGTGGGCGTCGTGTTCGCGTTTGTGAACACCTGCCCGAGAACACAAGCACTTAAAGACCGGTTCCTGACGAGGGATTGGCAACAGGAGAAGGCCGTGGCCCGTATTGCCGGCGTGAACATTCCGACCAACAAGCGCGTGCTGATCGCGCTCCAGTACATCCATGGCATCGGCCAGAAGATTGCTGGTGAGATCCTCGAAAAGGTGAAAATCCCCGTGGATCGTCGCGTCAACCAGCTCAGCGACGCCGAAGTGCTCCAGATCCGCGAAGTGATCGACCGCGACTATCTCGTCGAGGGCGACCTGCGTCGTGAGGTCGGCATCAACATCAAGCGTCTGATGGACCTCGGCTGCTATCGCGGCCTGCGCCATCGTCGCGGTCTGCCGGTGCGCGGTCAGCGAACCCACACCAATGCGCGTACGCGCAAGGGCCCGGCCAAGGCCATCGCCGGCAAGAAGAAGTAAGTTTTCGAATCCAATCGCGGCGTGTGGCGAACAGGGGATCACCCGTTCGCCACACGCCTTTCGTTCCACAGGTGTAGCCGCTGGCATTACGGCGGCGTTTGAGATCTCCAGGAAAGGTACTCTATGGGCAAGGAAGCCACCCGCGTTCGTCGTCGTGAGCGCAAGAACATCGCCTCCGGCGTCGCGCACGTGAACTCGTCGTTCAACAACACGACCATCACCATCACCGACGCGCAGGGCAACACGATTGCCTGGTCCTCCGCTGGCACGATGGGCTTCAAGGGCTCGCGCAAGTCGACCCCGTATGCCGCGCAGGTTGCCGCCGAAGACGTGTCGAAGAAGGCGCAGGAGCACGGCATGCGCACGCTGGAAGTCGAAGTCGCCGGTCCCGGTTCGGGCCGTAAGTCGGCGCTCCGTGCGCTCCAGGCCGCGGGCTTCACCGTCACCTCGATCCGCGACGTGACCACGATCCCGCACAACGGTTGCCGTCCCCGCAAGCGTCGGCGCGTTTGATACGAAGTTGCGGGCGCATTGTCGCCCGCGATGACTTTTTGCAAAGCCGCGGGATTGATCTGCGGCCTTTCTCCAACGCCGGTGTCTGCAACCGCAGTTTGACTGGCCTGTATGGGTGAAACAGTGACGATCCAGAAAAATTGGCAAGAACTGATTCGGCCGAACAAGCTGCAGGTGTCTGCTGGCAGCGACCCGGCCCGTTTTGCGACCATTGTTGCCGAACCGCTCGAGCGCGGCTTTGGCCAGACGCTCGGCAACGCGCTGCGCCGCATCCTGCTCTCCTCGCTCCAGGGCGCGGCGGTGCAGTCGGTGCACATCGACGGCGTGCTGCACGAGTTCTCCTCGATCGCTGGCGTCCGTGAGGACGTCACCGACATCGTGCTGAACATCAAGGACATCGCGATCAAGATGCAGGGCGAAGGCCCCAAGCGCATGGTCGTGAAGAAGCAGGGCCCGGGCGCCGTCACCGCCGGCGACATCCAGACCGTGGGTGACGTCGTGGTGCTCAATCCGGATTTGCAGATCTGCACGCTGGACGAGGGCGCGGAGATTCGCATGGAGTTCACGGTCGCGACCGGTAAGGGCTACGTGCCGGCCGAGCGCAACCGTCCCGAGGACGCGCCGATCGGCCTGATCCCGGTCGACAGCCTGTACTCGCCGGTCCGCAAGGTCTCCTACAAGGTCGAGAACACCCGTGAGGGCCAGATCCTCGACTACGACAAGCTGACCATGACGATCGAGACCAACGGCGCGATTTCGCCGGATGACTCCGTGGCCTACGCCGCCCGCATCCTGCAGGATCAGCTCAACGTGTTCGTCAACTTCGAAGAGCCGCGCAAGGAAGTCGCCCAGGAGATCATCCCGGACCTCGCCTTCAACCCGGCCTTCCTCAAGAAGGTGGACGAGCTCGAGCTGTCGGTGCGCTCGGCCAACTGCCTGAAGAACGACAACATCGTCTATATCGGCGACCTCGTGCAGAAGAGCGAAGCGGAAATGCTTCGCACTCCGAACTTCGGCCGCAAGTCGCTGAACGAGATCAAGGAAGTGCTGGCCCAGATGGGTCTGCACCTCGGCATGGAAGTGCCGGGCTGGCCGCCGGAGAACATCGACGAGCTCGCCAAGCGCTTCGAGGATCACTACTGATCCGAACTCACAACAGGCTAAAGCGCGAATTCATCGCGCTTTAGCGGGCGAACGCAGGCAGCCCACCTGAGCAACATGTCCGACGAACCGTCGCGACGAATGGAATTCAAGGAATAGAAAATGCGTCACGGCAAGGTTCATCGTAAGCTCAATCGCACCGCAGAGCATCGCCGCGCGATGTTCGCCAACATGTGCGCCGCGCTGATCAAACACGAGCAGATCGTCACCACGCTCCCGAAGGCGAAGGAATTGCGCCCGATCGTGGAGAAGCTCGTCACCCTCGGCAAGAAGGGCGGGCTGGCCCTGCGCCGCCAGGCCATCTCCGAGATGCGCGACAAGGACCAGGTCAGGAAGCTGTTCGACGTGCTGGCGGCCCGCTACAAGGATCGCCAGGGCGGCTACACCCGCATCATCAAGGCCGGCTTCCGCTACGGCGACAACGCGCCGATGGCCGTGATCGAGTTTGTCGACCGCGACGTCGATGCCAAGGGCCAGGATTCCGGTCCGGTGCAGGCGAAGGAAGCCGAGGCGGCGTAAGCCGACCGGTACTGAGATCTTAGAAAGCGGCGCCCTTGGGTGCCGCTTTTTTGTATGAAGCGGCGACATCTCATGCCGCGCATCGTTGTGAAGCGCGATTCTGGCCGGGGGGCTTCGATGAGGATTGTGTTTGGGATCGCGCTGGCGCTGCTGTTGTCGCCGGCTGCCGCCGAGACGCCGGTCGAACGCGGCGCCTATCTCGTCAACAGCGTGATGGTCTGCCACAACTGCCACACGCCGCGCGGTCCTCAGGGCCTGGACCTCACGCGTGCGCTCTCGGGCGGGCAGACCTTCGACGAGCCTGCCTTCAAGGTCACTGCATCCAACATCACGCCGGACAAGGACACCGAAATCGGCAACTGGAGCGATGCCGAGCTGAAACATTTCCTCGTCAGTGGCGTCAGGCCGAACGGATCGGCGGTTGCGCCGATCATGCCAACCGTCTTCTACACGGTGCTCACGGAGCGCGATCTCGATGCTCTCACGGCTTACTTGCGCTCCGTGCCATCGGTGCACCACGAGACGCCGGCGCCGGAATACAGACGCGCGCTGAAGCCGGAAGCGCCGATCTATGCCGGCAAGCAGGCGATCGAAGCTGAGCTGGCCGACAAGCTCGCGCGCGGCCGCTACCTCCTGACCATCGCCCATTGCCTGGAATGTCACACGCCGGAGGGGCCGTCCGCCGTGCATGATTTCACGGCAGCGAGCGGCAAGGGCGGTCGGACGTTCAAGGGGCCATGGGGCGAATCCGTCTCCGCCAACATCACTGCGGATCCTGTGGCGGGCCTCGGGCAGTGGAGCGACGACGAAATCAAACGTGCGATTACGCAAGGCGTCGCCCGCGACGGTCACAAGCTCAAGCCGCCGATGGCCTATGCCGGCTACGCCACCATGACCGCGCAGGATCTAGACGCCATCGTCGCCTTTCTCCGAAAGTTACCGCCGCGCAGCTAAATCCTCACGCGTCGGTGAGGTGCGATTGAAGCTACGCGTGCAGCGCACGATATCTGCGTCAACCTCAATGGAGATGACGCATGAAGATTGACCTTTCCGGAAAGACCGCCCTCGTGACCGGCTCGACCGCCGGCATCGGCCACGCCATCGCCAAGGGCCTTGCCGGCTCGGGCGCCAGTGTCCTCATCAACGGGCGCAGCCAGGACAAGGTCGATGCGGCCGTGCGCAAACTGGAAGGGGTGGGGGCCAAGGTCCGCGGCATCGCCGCCGACGTCTCGACTGCGGCCGGCTGCAAAGCACTTGTGGCGGCGCTGCCGGAGGTCGACATCCTCATCAACAATGCCGGCATCTTCGAGCCGAAAGACTTTTTCGACATTCCGGACGAGGACTGGACCCGCTTCTTCGAGGTCAACGTGATGAGTGGCGTGCGGCTGTCGCGCGCGTATCTGAAGGGCATGCTGAAGCGCAACTGGGGCCGCATCGTCTTCATCTCCTCGGAGTCCGGGCTCAACATTCCCCCCGAGATGGTCCACTACGGCATGAGCAAGACGGCCCAGCTCTCGGTCGCGCGCGGGCTGGCGCAGCTTACCCGCGGCACTGGCGTCACCGTCAATTCCGTGCTGCCGGGCCCGACCATGTCGGAAGGCGTCGAGACGTTTGTGAAGGATCTCGCCAAGCAGAACGGCCAGTCGGTCGACGAGGCCGCCGCTAATTTCGTCAAGCAGCACCGCCCGAGCTCGCTGATCCAGCGCTTCGCCAGCGTCGACGAGATCGCCAACATGGTGGTCTATGTCGCCTCCAAGGAAGCGTCCGCGACCAACGGCGCGGCGCTGCGGGCCGAGGGCGGCATCGTCAATACCATTGCCTGAGGCGGAACTGTAGGGTGGGTTAGCGAAGCGTAACCCACCACTTCTGTCGCCACGCTGCTAGAGACGCGGTGGGTTACGCCTTCGGCTGACCCACCCCACGCAGCGACGTTGTCGCTCCTACCACCCCTCCAGCACGATCTTGCCGCGCGACTTGCCGCTTTCGAGCAGCGCGTGCGCGCGCTTGAGGTTGGCTGCGTTGATCGTGCCAAAAGTCTGGTCGAGCGTGGTGCGCAGCACGCCCTTGTCGATGAGGTCGGCGACGTCGCCCAGCAGATGATGCTGCGCGATCATGTCAGGCGTCTGGAACGAGGAGCGCGTGAACATCGATTCCCAGTGCACCGAGATCGCCTTGCCCTTGAACGCGCTCACGGTGAACTCCGGGGGATCGTCGATCAGGCCGAACTTGCCCTGCGGCGCCATGAACTCGGCGATCGCCTTGTAGTGCTGGTCGGTGAAGGTGAGGCTCGCCACCAGCGCGACCGGCGGCAGCTTCAATTTCTCGATCTGCTCCTTCATCGGCTTGCCGTGATCGATCACTGCATGCGCGCCGAGATCGCTGCACCATTTTTGCGACTCCGGCCGCGCCGCGGTCGCAACCACGGTGAGGCCGGTGAGGCGGCGCGCGAGCTGGATCAGGATCGAGCCGACACCGCCGGCGCCGCCGGTGATCAGCAACGTCCGCGGATCGACGCTCTTGCCGGGGACCGCGCCGAGGCGGTCGAACAGCAATTCCCAGGCGGTGATGGAGGTGAGGGGAAGGGCGGCGGCTTGCGCGAACGAGAGCGATTTCGGCTTGTTGCCGACGATGCGTTCGTCGACCAGGTGGAATTCGGAGTTGGTGCCCTGGCGTAGGATCGAGCCCGCGTAAAACACCTCGTCGCCCGGCTTGAACAGCGTGACCTCGGGCCCGACGGCATCGACCACGCCGGCCGCGTCATAGCCGAGGATCTTCACCTCGCCCTCGGGCGGAGCGGCGCGCTTGCGCACCTTGTAATCGACCGGATTGGCCGAAATCGCCTTCACGGCGACGCGGATGTCGCGTCCCTTGGGCTCGGGCTTTGCGGTCTCGAAATCGATCAGCGCGTCCTGATCCTCGATCGGAAGCGACTTCTTGTAGCCGACGGCCTTCATGGCTTGTCTCCATCAGGTGGCGTGTTCGCCTGCCGCCCTAACTGTCGCGCTGGCTCCGATTTGGCAAGTACTGTAAATTCGGGGATATAGTCCCTGTTTGGATACTATTGGGAAAACACGCATGAAACGGCGAGATTTCGCCCGGCGTCCCGGCTGCGCGGTCGAAGCCACGCTGGACCTGATCGACGGCAAATGGAAGGGCGTGATCCTCTACCATCTGCAAGGTGGCACCCAGCGCTTCGGCGAATTGCGCCGCATGATGCCCGGCATCACCCAGCGCATGCTGACAAAACAGCTTCGCGCGCTGGAGGAGGACAAGCTCGTCGTCCGCAAGGTCTATGCCGAAGTGCCGCCGCGCGTGGAATACTGCCTCTCCGAGCTCGGCGAGAGCCTGCGGCCGGTGATCGACATCCTCAAGGCGTGGGGCGAGAGCCATCAGCAGCGGCTGTCCTGCGTGCCAACGCCGTTGGTCGCGAAGAAGCCGAAGCATGCGGCGTAGATATCCGGGAGCGGTCGTACCGCTCCCGGAAGAGATAACCTTAGAACGCGACCTGCGTGCGCATTGCGACCGCATTGAACGTCGAGCCCGTGTTCACTGCAGAGATGGCGCTCGCCTGCTTGGAGATGTCGCCGTGCAAATAGTCCAGCATGAAGCGGACGTTGTTGTTGACGTACCAGTTCAGCGCGGCGGTGTAGATGGTTTGGCGTCCACCTGCGATGCCGGCCGCGGTCGCGAGCTGATCGTTCAGGTTCATCGTGCTCACGCGTCCGGCGATTTCCCAGGCGCCCCAGCCGCCGCCGGCGAGCGAGAAAGGATTGGCCGGCTTGACGCCGCCGTAGGAGGCCGTCGCCGGATTGTAGGCGCGCGTCTCGCCGGTCAGCACGTAACCGACCTGCGCGTAGCCGCCGTCGAATTTCAGGCTCGACGCGCCGAACGGCGGCAGGCCGGTATTCGCAGTGCGGTCGACATTGAACCAGTAATATTCGCCCTGCGCGATGAACGGGCCATAGGTCGCGGCCGCTTCAACGCCGTAGACCTGTGCCCCCGAGACGTTGGCGATCGCACCGGTCGATATCAGCGTCGTCGGATCGATCCGCAATTCGGGCCGGTCGCTGAGCGTGAGCGTCTGCCCCTGCGTCACCAGGTTGCGCGGCGGCTGGATCAGCCACTCCGCATCGGCGCCGATATGCACCGAGTAGCCGTTGCCGCTGATCGGGTTGCCGGCGACACGGACGACTGCGCCATATTGCTCGCTGGTGCCGGGCGGCGAGACGCTGGATGCGGAGTGGATCGGCCCGTGGTCGGTCCGGTGACATAGGCGCCCATCCAGAGCTGGTCATTCCACCAGCGGGTACCGATGGCCGAGCGGAAATCACCGGCCGCGATGTTTTGCGCGATGAGGCCGACCGAGGCGCGCTCCATGAACATGATGTCGTTGGAGCTGGTGGATTCGTCGAGCGTCCAGGCGATGTCCATGATGCCGGCTTCGATCGCCATCTTGCCGTCGAACGGCTTGAGGCCGGTGTAGCTGAGATAGGCATTTTCGACGCCCGACGTCCCGCCGCCCGGAAGGAAGCCGACAGGGGTGGCGCCGGCCGCGCCGGTGCCGCCGAAACCGTCGGAGGAGCCGCCGAAATCGTAGATCAGGGCGTAGTTCCAGTCGCCGAAGAACTTGCCGACGATGCCGATGCGGGCACGGCGGAGGTTCTCGCCGCTGTCGAGCTGTTGCGGCGTCGTCGCTGCCGTGTTGGGACGGTAATTGTAGCCGCCAACATCCCAGTGCACGCGGCTCGTGATTGCGACGCAGTTCTGCTCGTCGGCGGTGCAGATGGTTGGCCGGTTGTTCGGCATCGTCACCACGACGCCGGAAGGCGGCGGCGGGCCCTTGAGCGGGATCGCCGCATTGGCGTTGGTGACGATGGCCTTCGCCTCCGTGCGCGCTTCGGCCTTTGCTTCGGCCCTGGCTTCAGCTTTGGCCTTTGCGGTGGCCGCCGTGTTGGCGGCGGTCTGACTCTGAAGCTTGTCGAGCTTCTGCTCGAGCATCTTCAACTGCTGTTTCAGGAGCGCGATCTCCTGATCGCTGTTGCTGGCTGATTGTGCCTGGGCCTGCGAGGTCGCCAGCGCGCCGGCGAGACCAATCGCCGCGGCTGCAATTCTTGTCCTGCTCACGTCACCACTCCATCGGTTAGACCAACTTCCCCAAGTCGCAACGGGAGAGCCTAAGAATGATCGATGACTGACCCGCGACGGCGCGCCACGGCTGCAATGGTTCCGTCTGATGCAAATTCGCCGCAGCCGTATCCGCTATCGGGCAGCATGCAAGATGATGCGCATCATGCCAATGTGTGGCGCCTCCCAAATTGTCATTTTGCACGTCGTGCTTGCGTGCCGGCCACACCGGAAAAGGGGCCGAATATTGCCGCCCGGCGCCCTTCTATTGGGGGGCGAACGCGCCTATATTCCGGCGTCTTTTCCAAGAGGTAGGAATGTTTCGATCGATCTGGACCGCCGTCGTCACGGCATTGTGCATAGCCTTTTCGGCCCACCTCAATCCGGCTGCCGCGCAGGATCGTCGCGTCCCGTCGTCGCCGGCGGAGCTGCGGCTGTCCTATGCGCCAATCGTGCAGCGGGTGCAGCCGGCGGTCGTCAACGTCTATGCAGCCAAGGTGGTGCAGAACCGCAATCCGCTGCTGGATGATCCGATCTTTCGCCGCTTCTTCGGCTCGCCGGGCCAGCAGCAGGAGCAGGTCCAGCGGTCGCTCGGTTCGGGCGTGATTGTCGATGGGTCCGGGCTCGTCGTCACCAACGTCCATGTCATCGAGGGCGCCGACCAGGTGAAGGTGTCGCTGTCGGACAAGCGCGAGTTCGAAGCTGAGATCGTGCTGAAGGATCCCCGCAGCGATCTTGCCGTGCTGCGCCTCAAGGATACCAAAGAGAAGTTTCCGGCTCTCGAATTCACCAATTCGGACGAGCTTATGGTCGGCGACGTTGTGCTCGCGATAGGCAATCCGTTCGGCGTTGGCCAGACCGTGACCCACGGCATCATCTCGGCGCTCGCGCGCACGCAGGTCGGCATCACCGATTACCAGTTCTTCGTTCAGACCGACGCGGCGATCAATCCCGGCAATTCCGGCGGCGCGCTGGTCGACATGAGCGGCAAGCTTGCCGGCATCAACACCGCGATCTACTCGCGCTCCGGCGGTTCGCAGGGCATCGGCTTTGCGATCCCCGCCAACATGGTGCGCGTTGTCGTCGCCTCCGCCAAGAGCGGCGGCAAGGCGGTGAAGCGGCCATGGCTCGGCGCAAAGCTGCAGGCGGTGACGCCGGAGATCGCCGAGAGCCTCGGCCTGACGTTCGCCGAGCGGCGCGCTGGTCGCAAGCGTAGTCGCCAGCGGCCCCGCGGCGAAGGCCGGTCTGAAATCCTCCGACCTCATCATCGGCATCGATGGTCAGACCGTGGATGATCCCAATGCCTTCGACTACCGCTTTGCGACGCGTCCGCTTGGCGGCACGGCGCAGATCGACGTGCAGCGCGCCGGCAAGGCGGTGAAGCTGACGGTGGCGCTGGAGACCGCGCCGGATTCGGCCGCAACGAGCTGGTCATCACCGCGCGCTCGCCGTTCCAGGGGGCGAAGGTCTCGAGCATCACGCCGGCGGTCGCCGACGAACTGCACCTCGATGCCGACACCGAAGGCGTCGTCATTACCGATCTCGGCGGCGACTGCGCCGGCGGCCAATGTCGGCTTCCAGAAGGGCGACATCATCCTCGCCGTCAACAACCAGAAGATCGGCAAGACCGACGATCTGGAGAGGGGTCGGCAGGCGTAAGCCAGCGGCTCTGGCGCATCACGCTGGTGCGCGGCGGCCAGCAGATCAACGTTACGCTGGGCGGATGAGTCCGAAGCGACCACAGGAGACGCCAACCCTCTTTGCCGCGGCGGGGCTCGATCACGAGGCTCCGCATCCGCTGCCGGACCGGCTGCGGCCGCGTGCGCTGTCGGATGTCGTCGGCCAGGATCATATCCTCGGCCCCGACGGCGCGCTGACGCGCATGCTGGAGACACGCACGCTCGGCTCGCTGGTGTTCTGGGGACCACCCGGCACCGGCAAGACCACGGTGGCGCGGTTGCTCGCGGACGCGACCGATCTGCATTTCGAGCAGATCTCCGCGGTGTTCTCCGGCGTCGCCGACCTCAAGAAGGCCTTTGAGGCCGCGCGTGCCCGCCGCGAGATGGGCAAGGGTACGCTCTTGTTCGTCGACGAGGTGCATCGCTTCAACCGCGCGCAGCAGGATTCGTTTCTCCCCGTGATGGAAGACGGCACCGTCGTCATGGTCGGCGCCACGACGGAAAACCCGTCCTTCGAGCTCAACGCGGCGCTTCTGTCCCGCGCGCGCGTGCTGGTGTTTCGTTCGCTCGATGCCGCGGCGATCGAAAAACTGTTCGCGCATGCCGAGGAGGCCGAGGGCCGCAAGCTGCCGCTCGATGCGGAGGCACGCGCCGTGCTGGTGCGTATGGCCGACGGCGATGGAAGGGCCTCGCTAACGCTCGCCGAGGAGGTCTGGCGTTCGGCGCGGGCGGACGAGATTTTCAATGCCGCGCAGTTGCAGGAGATTTTGCAGCGCCGCGCGCCGATCTACGACAAATCGGCCGATGGCCATTACAATTTGATCTCAGCCCTGCATAAATCGGTGCGCGGCTCCGATCCGGACGCCGCTCTGTATTATTTCGCGCGCATGCTCGACGCCGGCGAAGACCCGCTGTTTCTGGCGCGCCGCGTCGTGCGCATGGCGGTCGAGGACATCGGCCTGGCCGATCCGCAGGCACTCGTCATCGCCAATGCGGCGAAGGACGCCTTCGATTTCCTCGGCCATCCCGAGGGCGAGCTCGCCATCGCGCAAGCGGTGGTCTATCTCGCCACCGCGCCGAAATCGAACGCCGTCTACACGGCCTTCGGCACGGCGATGCAGGTCGCCAAGCAGGCCGGTTCCCTGCTGCCGCCAAAGCACATCCTCAACTCGCCGACCAAGCTGATGAAGTCGGAGGGCTACGGCGCAGCCTACGAATACGACCACGATACGCCCGACGCCTTCTCCGGTCAGGACTATTTTCCGGAATCCCTGGGCCGCCAGACCTTCTACGACCCGCCCGAGCGCGGTTTTGAGCGGGAGATCAGGAAGCGACTGGACTACTGGGCCAAGCTGCGCAAGGAGCGGGGCGGGAAATAATCTCCGAGGCCCGCCGCAAGGCGCACATTTATGGTTTACGTAACACGTAAATCTTGCTACTTGGCCGAGGTAATCCATGCCTCACACACCCACACATCCCGGCGAACATCTTGCCGAAGAGCTGCGCGAACTCGGCATCACGGCCGCGGAGCTGTCTCGCCAGATCGACGTGCCGGTCAATCGCATCACCGGCATCATCAACGGACAACGCGGCATTACTGCCGATACGGCCCTGCGCCTTGGTCACTGGTTCGGCACCAGCCCGCAATTCTGGATGAACCTGCAACAGCAATATGAGCTGCGGCTGGCGGAGAAAGAGGTGGGGGCGCAGGTTGCGTCGCTGCCGCGGCGGGCCGCGCTGCAGACGACACGAAAGCTTGGAAAAACCGCATGAGCCGACGCATCAAGAGAATGAATCCAAAACCTCGCGAGCGCGACGAGCGCAAGGAGGCGCGTCCATTCAAGGCGCGCGGCGCGAAGACAGCGGGGCCGCGGCCTGGGGCCAAGCCGGGGGCGAAGTTGCCGCGCTTTGCAGGCGAACGCGCCGAGCGGCGTGTGCCCAAAGCTGCAATGGAAGAGCCGGCGGCTGCAAAGCCCGTCGAGGCGCTGCTGCCGACCAAGGTGCAGACCGTCAAGGTCACGGCCGACGAGAACAACATGCGCGTCGACCGTTTTCTGGAAGCGCGATTTCCCGGCCTGTCGTTCTCCCACATCCAGCGCGTCGTGCGCAAAGGCGAGCTGCGCGTCGACGGCAAGCGCGTCGACAGCAAGGACCGGCTGGAGGAGGGGCAGAGCGTCCGCATTCCGCCGCTGAAGCTCGACACGCCGAAGGCGGTGGGCGAGCTGTCGGAAGGCGCGCAAAAGACACTCCAGGCGCTGAAGGAGATGACGATCTACGAGGACGATGACGTTCTGGTGCTGAACAAGCCCGCGGGTCTTGCCGTGCAGGGCGGCTCGGGCATGACGCGGCACATCGACCAGATGCTGGAAGTCATGCGCGATTCCAAGGGCCAGAAGCCGCGCCTCGTGCACCGCATCGACCGGGAGACGTCGGGCTGTCTGCTGATCGCCAAGACGCGCTTCGCCGCCTCGCATCTGACCGGCGCCTTCCGCTCGCGCTCGGCACGGAAAACCTATTGGGCGCTGGTACCGGGCTTGCCGAAGCCGAAGCAGGGCCGCATCTCGACCTTCCTTGCCAAGGAAGAGAGCGAGGACGACACCATCATGCGCATCGCCCAGCATGGCGACGAGGGCGCCAGCCACGCGGTGACCTACTACGCGGTGGTCGAGACCGCCGGCAACAAGCTGACCTGGGTGTCGCTGAAGCCGGTGACGGGCCGCACCCACCAGCTGCGCGCCCACATGGAGCATATCGGCCACCCCATCGTCGGCGATCCCAAATATTTCAACATCGAGAACTGGCAGCTGCCGGGCGGCCTGCAAAACCGGCTGCATCTTCTGGCACGCCGTATCGTGATCCCGCATCCGCGCGGCGGTGTGATCGACGCCACCGCGCCATTGCCACAGCACATGCAGCAGTCGTGGAACCTGCTCGGACTGGACGCCAGCAGATTTGATCCGATCGAGAACGCGCCTGAAGAGTAGGGCTGTGCTTCGCTGCTAGCCCCGTCATTGCGAGGAGCCCGCGACAAAATTGCGAAGCAATTTTGCGCTGGTGCGACGACGCAATCCAGACTGTCCCCGCGGATAGACTCTGGATTGCTTCGCTGCGCTCGCAATGGCGGTCCCTTCAATTCCGAAACTGCTCCAGAAACATCCGCAAGCTATCATGCGGGCTCTCGACGTCCGTGATCAGCCAGCCCTCGGGGCCGTTGACCAGGATGAAGTTCAGCGTCACTGGCCGGCCGTGATTGTCGAAATTCGCCGCAACATAGGTCTTGTCGTATTGCTTGCGGACGGTCGCAATCGCGACCGGGCCGAGCTTCCAGCTCAGGCTCTGCACCAGGAAATCATAGGGCTCGGTCCGAGGCGCGGACCAAGCCTTGCGCAGGCTGGGGTCGAAGAATTGCCGGGCGGTGGCGTCGTCTCGCGGCAGGCCTTTGGACAGCTCCGGCGCGCCCTCACCGTAATAGGCGTACACGTTGCGGACCAGCGATTCCGGGGTACGAAAGCCGGCCTCCGCCGCGGCCAGCCAAAACCCGGCGAACAGGGCCACAATGCCCGCAAGTTCCCTCATCCCTGCCGCTCGCTTTATCGGCCGACGGTCTTAGCTTAAAAGCGTAGCATTCAGCGACCGGGACCGAAAACTCACATGCGCGAATTGTTCGACGAGATGGCGGGAAAGTCCCCGCTCGACCCGCAGGAGGCTGTCCGCCAGGCCGCGCGTACGCCGCAGCGTAAGCGCTTCTACAAGGAGGCCGGCGTCGCCGAGGCCGAGGGCGGCTTTGCCATCACGCTCGACGGCAAGCCGATCCGCACGCCCTCCAGCCGCCATGTTGTGATCCCGTCACGGAAGCTTGCTGATGCCGTGGCGGCGGAATGGGCGGCGCAGGAGGAGACGATCAAACCCCTGACCATGCCGCTGACGCGGATTGCCAACAGCGTGGTCGAGGGCGTCGTCGACCGCGTCGATCTCGTCACCGACGACCTCGCCAAATACTTCCAATCCGACCTGCTGTTCTATCGTGCCGGCCATCCGGAGGGATTGGTCGCCCGCGAGGCCGCGCATTGGGACCCCGTGCTGTTCTGGGCCGCGGAGACCTTGGGGGCGCATTTCATCCTGTCCGAGGGTATTGTGCATGTAAAGCAGCCGGACGAGGCCATTCAGGCCGCTTGCGCTGCGCTGCCTCAGGACCCCTGGTCGGTTGCGGCCCTGCATGTGATCACGACCCTGACCGGCTCGGCGCTGCTGGCCTTGGCGCTGTTCCATGGCGTCCGCGATGCCGACCAAATCTGGGCCGCAGCCTATGTCGATGAGAACTGGAACGCCGACAAATGGGGTGTGGATGACGAGGCGGTCGCCCGCCGCGCCGCCCGCCTGCGGGACTTCGAGGCCGCCGTGGAGGTGCTGGCTGCCGTGAAGCCGCCCGCGGCCAAGGTCCTTAACGAGAGGTTCACGAGGGGGCCTTAGGGTGGGGCCAGCATTCCCAGGGCCCTGATATGCCGACGCCGATAAGCTCGATCGTTCCCGTCAGTGCCGCCAGCCCCGTGGCTGATGCGGCGACGCCCGATCTCGTGCTGCAGGCCGGTAGCGTCGTCGACGCCAGGGTCGTCAGCGTGCTCGCCGACAATCTGGTGAGGATCGCGATCGCCAACCTTTCGATGGACGTGATGTCCGAGGTGTCGCTGACACCCGGGCAAAATCTCCAACTCGCGGTGTCGCAGAACGACGGCACCATCCGGCTCGCCGTCGTCAACGGGGCAGGCGAAGCGACCGCCGATCAGCTCACGCTGACCCCGACGGCGGCGTCGCTGGTGGACAGCCCGTCGCTTGCGCCATCCGCGACCACGGCCCGCAATCCCCTGACGCCGACCGAACAGGTCGCCCTCACATTGGCCTCGGCCGAGGCGGCGACCAAACAGGGCAGCCAGGCGCCGCTGTTCGCCAATCTGGCGTCCGTCGTCACCGGCAGCGATCTGCCGGCCGGTCTGAAACAGGCCGTGCTGGACGTGCTGGCGCAGCAGACACCGCTCAATACCGGGCTCGATGGCGGTGACATCCAATCCGCCTTCCAGAAGTCCGGCCTGTTTCTCGAGGCCTCGCTAGCCGCGGGCGCGACGCCGCAGTCGGGCCCGGTGCCGGACCTGAAGGCGGCCCTGCTCGTGCTGCGCCAGACGCTGGCGGCGACGTCCGGCACGCTGGAAACCGGCGTGCCGCAAGCGGCGACGCAAAGCGCCGCGCTGCCGGCGAGCACCGCAACGCCGCAGACCGCAACGTCGGCGCTCCAGGTGGCAGGCGAAGCCGCGCAGGCGGCGTTGCCACCACCCGACGCAGGGATTGCCCTTGCGCAATTGCCACGCGACGCTGCGCTTGCCGCCGCCGTGCTGGCGGACATGGCTGGCGAAACGCCGCAGGCGGCGCTGCCGCGGACCATGTCGGCAAGCCTTGCCGCGAGCCTGCTGCAAGAGGTCACGCAAAATCTACCGCGCATGACCGGTAATTTGCCGGGCGCCACCAAGGCCGTACCGGATGGCCACGTCTTCGAGGCGGCCGCGCGCGCGCCGCCACCGCCGGTCCGCGGCGCGCTGCCGTCGCCGCAATCCGTCGCCTCGCCATCGCTCGCGCCGGATACGCCGCTGGCTGCGACCGTGCATCGCCTGCTCGACGACACCGGCGCCGCGATCGCACGGCAGACCCTGCTGCAGGTTGCCTCGCTGCCCGATCGCGTCGATGCCAGCGGCCATCGCATCGATCCGACCGTGCCGCAATGGAATTTCGAGATTCCGTTTGCGACCCCACAGGGCACCGCGATGGCGCAGTTCGAGATCTCGCGCGACGGCGGCAACAAGTCCGCCGATCCCGCCAAGCGCGCCTGGCGTGCGCGATTCTCGCTCAATGTCGAGCCGGCCGGGCCCGTGCACGCGCTGATCACGCTCAACGGCGACAAGACCTTTGTGCGGATGTGGGCCGAACGCCCGGCGACCGCGCAGCAGCTCCGCGCCGGCGTCAGTGAGCTCAGCCAGGCGATGACCAGAGCCGAACTCAAGCCCGGTGACATCGTGGTGCGCGACGGCATCCCGCCGCAACCGGCACCGGCCCGCGCCGGACACTTCCTGGATCGCGCCACATGAGCGAGGACTCCAAGCTCGCAATTGCGCTGCACTACGAAAAGGGAAGCGGCGCACCTGTTGTCGTCGCCAAGGGCAGGGGCACGATCGGCGCCAAGATCGTCGAGATCGCCAAAGCCCACGACATTCCGATCGAGGAGAACGAGGTGTTGGCCGGTGCGCTCTCCAAGATCGAACTCGGTGAGGAAATCCCGACTGATCTCTATAAGGCGGTCGCCGAAGTGCTGGTGTTCGTGCTGCGGCTGTCGGGTCGTGTAAGGTAGCGCATGAACCTGGCGCAAGCCTGCCTTGCCAACATTGGCGCGGTCTGACCCAACGCTGGCGCGCACGCCTTTGCTCGACTAGCATCCCTCCGACCAAGCAAGAAAAAAGGTCTGGAGGAAACAATGAAGTCAACGCCGCTCTGGCTGTCGTCGATCACTCTTGCCGCCGCGGGCGGCTGGCTCGCCGCCACGATGTTTGCAGCCCCTGCCACCAGCAAGGCGCCGCGCTTTCCGCAGCTCACCATGGACCAGCTCAACGAGAAGCAGAAGCCGCTCGGCGAGCAGATCATGAAGGTGTCGAGCGTCGGCATCGGCGGGCCCTACAATCCGATGATCCGCAGCCCCGTGCTCGGCCAGCGCCTGTTCGACCTGTTTTACTATTTGCGCTGGGAGACGTCGGTCCCGACCAAGCTCAACGAGTTTGCGATTATTATCATCGGCCGGCAATGGCGCTCGCAGGTGGAGTGGTTTGCCCACGCGCCGCTTGCGGCGAAGGCGGGTCTGTCGCCTGATATCATCGCGGAGCTCAAGGCCAACAAGCGGCCCTCGAACATGGCTGAGGACGAAGCCGTGGTCTACGACTTCGTCACCGAGCTCACCACGACCAAGAAGGTCTCCGACGAGACCTATGCGCGCGCCAAGAAGGTGTTCAACGACCAGCAGATCGTCGACCTCACGGCTGTCTCCGGCAATTATGTGATGGTCGCAATGCTGCTCGCCATGGCCGAGGAGACGACGCCGCCGGACAAGCAGGAGCCGTTCAAGCCCGGCGAGCCGTAAGGCTCGTCATTGCGAGGAGCTCGCGACAAATTGCGAAGCAATTTTGCGCTGATGCGACGGCAATCCAGACTATCTCCGCTGTGGGATTCTGGATTGCTTCGCTGCGCTCGCAATGACGGAACCGTGCCTATCCCAGTTTGAACAGCGCCTGCAGGAAATCCGCCACGGCCTTGCGCGACTTCGGCGGCGGTAGCGGGATTGCCGCCGACATGCGGGTTGAGCTCGACGCAAGCGTCCTTGTAGGTGAACGGCGCGTTCGTATCGCCGTTCATCAGCACGCCGCCGTCGCCTTCCTTGATCTTGCAGTTGCGTACGGTCTGCGCATTGGCGGAGACCGCAACCGTGTTGACGCCGAGCAGGCCGCTGTCAAAGCCGTGCGCGCTATCCGGATATTCGGTCAGCATCACGTCGCGCCCGGCGGCCTTGAGCCGCTCGACGAAAGCCTTGCAGCTTTTCACCGGATTGTAGTCGTCCGGCGTGCCGTGGAAGATGCGGATCGGGCGCGCTGCGACCTCGGTGTCGGTCTGATAGGTCGTTGAGCAATCCGGATAGAACGGGATGTAGGCCGCGAACTGCACGCCGGACTTGTTCCAGAGCTTGTTGAAGCGGTCGAGGCTCGCATAGAGCGTTGCCTGTCCGCCGCGCGAAAATCCCATCAGCACGATGCGGTCAGGATCGACGCGAGGATGCTTCGCCAGAATGTCCAGCGAACGGTAGATGTCGATGATCAGATTGAGCCGGCCGAGCAGGGCCTGGTTCGGCCCGGTCACCGTCAGCCCGCGGCCGGTAAAACCGTCGATCACGAAGGTTGAGATGCCCAGGGCGTTGAATTCGTGCACCCAGGCTTCCGTGGTGGCGCCGACGCCGCTCGAGCCGTGCATTAGCACCACGACGGGGAGTTTTCCGGTGCCTTGCGCGACGCGGAATTCGCCGGCGACTGTCACCGGCCTGCCGGCCGCCGCATCGCCGCTCAGGAATTGCTGATCGGAGAGGGTGAGCGACAGGATCGGGAAGATCTCGGTCCGGGCCGGGGCCTCCTTGGGAAGGGACTGCGCATTGGCGAGCACGGTTGACGCGCAAAGCGCGATAAGCGCCATGGCGACGCGGAATGCCGTTGGCATCGGATCCTCCCTTGTGATTTCTGGGAATTAGACCAACCAGCCGGCGCGCTGTCAATTTGCGCGCGGCAGCTTCACGCCTTGTCGGCCGGCTTCTTCGCGGTCATTGCCTGGTCGATCGCAAAGCCGCCGATCTCGCTCATCGCATGCGAGATCACGTCGCCCTTCCGCGCAAAGCCGCTCGAGAGATGGTCGAACTGTGTCCGCGCCAGCCGCAGCACTTCGATCGGGACCGACACCAGGGTCTCGTTGAAGCTATCGACGGAGGCGCGCAGCGTGTCCAGCTCGCCGGTGAGCTTGCCGATATGGCATTCCGCATCCTGCATCAGGTCGAGCAGCTTGCCGCGCTCGGCGTCGAATGCGGCGCGCTCGGCCGCGGCGGCCGCGGTCACCTCCGCAAGCTGCGCCCGCAGGGCCTCGATCTGGCTGACCATGGCGTCGGAGGCGAGCTCGGCGGCCTCGCGCAGCTCGACATGGCGTGTGCTCTCTTCCTGCTGCTGATGATAGAGCCGCTCGGCCGTCGTCGCCCGCTGACCCAGCGACTCAATCAGCCTTGCCGCGCGCAGCAGTATCTCACCGTTCCGCCCCGACACCATGCTGGCCATCCGCCGCAGGAAGTCGGTGGTCTCGGACGCGCTGTTCGGAGGCAGGGGAACGACCGTGGCGGACATGAGGTGATGCTTGCAGCCGGACGTGATGACCGCCGCCGTACCGACTGAGCTCACGCAACATTCGGCGCCAGATCGAAAGGTGAGCAAGCCTGAAATCGGCTGGCCCGGTCAACCGGCGAGGGGCGACAAAATGGCGGCAATCCCGCCGTCTGAGCGCGCAAGCCTCAGGTGTCTTTCTGCCGTCCGATCCGCCCGAGATGGGTAAAGCCGAACCCGGCCGAATATTTCAGGCCGTAGCCCAGCGCCCGGTCGATGCCGATATGGGCGAGCCAGATCAAGGCGATGGACAGGGTGATTGGCGAGGCAAGGCCGAAGCCCAGCGTCATCAGCGTCATCGGTGCCATGTAGCTATGGGCGGTATTGTAGACGATCGCGCCGAACCGCGCGTCCGACAGATAGGCCAGAATGCTCAGGTCCGGGACCAGGAAGAGCAGCAGATAGACCGTCCAGGAGCCGTCCCAGGCCGCGTAGAGCGCCGTCATGCCGACGAACAGGGTCAGCCCCTCGAGCCGGAGCAGGAGCTTGACGCCGCCGGTCGCCGCGCCGGTCGTGGGCTTGGGCTCATCCCTGGCCTCATCCATGATCCGCCTCCCGAGGCAATACTCTGTAATCGCTGACGGTTTTCCGCGCGGGCAAGGCAGCCCTGCGAGGCCGAAAGGCGCTTCCCGGCCCGCAAAATGCCGTGTTAGAACGCCCAGCACTTAAGGCTTAAGAACTGGCGGGAGCAAATGAAGAATATCCTGGACGCCCTTGAAGACCGTCGTGCCGGCGCCAAGCTCGGCGGCGGGGAGAAGCGCATCGAGGCGCAGCACGCCCGCGGCAAGCTGACCGCGCGCGAGCGCATCGAGTTGCTGCTCGACAAGGGATCGTTCGAGGAATTCGACATGTTCGTCGAGCACCGCTCCATCGAGTTCGGCATGGAGAAGAACAGGGTGCCCGGCGACGGCGTCGTCACCGGCTGGGGCACCGTCAACGGCCGCAAGACCTTCGTCTTCGCCAAGGACTTTACGGTGTTCGGCGGCTCGCTGTCCGAGACCCACGCGCTGAAGATCACGAAGCTCCAGGACATGGCGATGAAGGCGCGGGCGCCCATCATCGGCCTCTATGACGCGGGCGGCGCCCGCATCCAGGAAGGCGTAGCTGCCTTGGCCGGCTATTCCTACGTGTTCCGTCGCAACGTGCTTGCCTCGGGCGTGATCCCGCAGATCTCCGTCATCATGGGTCCCTGCGCCGGCGGCGACGTCTATTCGCCGGCGATGACCGACTTCATCTTCATGGTGAAGAACACCAGCTACATGTTCGTCACCGGCCCCGACGTGGTGAAGACCGTCACCAACGAGGTCGTCACCGCGGAAGAACTCGGCGGCGCCTCGGTGCATGCGACGCGCTCCTCGATTGCGGATGGCGCCTTCGAGAATGACGTCGAGACGCTCTTGCAGATGCGGCGGCTGATCGACTTCCTGCCGTCCAACAACACCGACGGCGTGCCGGAATGGCCGAGCTTCGACGACATCGGCCGCGTCGACATGTCGCTCGACACGCTGATCCCCGACAATCCGAACAAGCCCTACGACATGAAGGAGCTGATCCTGAAGGTCGTGGACGAGGGCGACTTCTTCGAGATCGCGGACGCGTTTGCGAAGAACATCGTCACCGGCTTCGGCCGTATCGCGGGCCGCACCGTCGGCTTCGTCGCCAACCAGCCGATGGTGCTGGCCGGCGTGCTCGACTCCGATGCCTCGCGCAAGGCGGCGCGCTTTGTTCGTTTCTGCGATGCCTTCAACATCCCGATCGTCACCTTCGTCGACGTGCCGGGCTTTCTGCCGGGCACGGCGCAGGAATATGGCGGCCTGATCAAGCACGGCGCGAAGCTGCTGTTCGCCTATTCGCAGTGCACCGTGCCGCTGGTGACCATCATCACCCGCAAGGCCTATGGCGGCGCCTTCGACGTCATGGCCTCCAAGGAAATCGGCGCCGACATGAACTACGCCTGGCCGACCGCCCAGATCGCGGTCATGGGCGCCAAGGGCGCGGTCGAGATCATCTTCCGCTCGGATATCGGCGACCCCGACAAGATCGCCGCGCGCACCAAGGAATACGAAGACCGCTTCCTGTCCCCCTTCATCGCCGCCGAGCGCGGCTACATCGACGACGTCATCATGCCGCACTCGACCCGCAAGCGGATCGCGCGGGCGCTGTCGATGCTGAAGGACAAGAAGGTCGAGACGCCGGCGAAGAAGCACGACAATTTGCCGTTGTAAGGAAAGAGTAGGGCGGATGAGCGTAGCTACATCCGGGTCTTTGCCACGTCCCGCATGTCGCTTCGCTCATGCGGGTCACTAAACTGTCGCCGCGGTACCTTTGATCTTGTCATGACCGAAGACGATCCGACCGATGAGATTTCAGACATCGAAGCGCGGATCGAGGCGTTGGCCGAGATCTCCGAGCGATGCCGCAAGTACATCCTGGCGTCCAAGATCGCCATCGGCAGTGGGGCGGCGCTGTTGTTGATCGCGATCCTCGGCCTGTTGGGGATGGGGCAAACCGCCGCACTCGGATCGATCGCGCTGGTGCTCGGCGGCATCGTCTCGCTCGGCTCGAACGTCAGCACGTTGCGGCAGACCGATGACGCTATCCACGCCGCGGAAGCGCTTCGTGCGCAATTGATCGCCAGGATCGACCTTCGCCTGGTCGAAGACGCGCCGCTCAAGCTGATGTGAGGCGCCGCGACGCGCCAGGCTAACCGAGGCCCTCGACACCGACCAGGCGGGCAGAACTGCAGGCGTCCCGGATGGATTTCAGCCCCTGGTAAGTCGCACCTTTGTAGAACGCTTCCCATGCCGCAAAGGACGGGAATTCCAGCAGAACGATCCTGCGCGGCTCCCAGTCGCCCTCGTAGACCCGGTGAGCGCCTCCTCGGGCGAGGTATTTGGCCCCGGCTGCTTCCAGGGCGGGCTTCACGCCCAACATGAATTCCTGATACTGCTGCGGATCTCTGATCTCGACGTCAAAAATTACGTAGGCCGTCATTTCGATCTGCCTCAACGTTCGCTGGGGAAATAATAACGTATCAGAGAAATCCGCGATCTTTTCAGCTGCGATGGCCAATCGCCAGTTCGTGATGAAGTTGGTGCTGCGTAGCTTGGACGAGCGAGAGGCGCACGTTCCGACATCGGGGATGGAATTTTTGCAGAGCGCCCTCGGCTTACCGGCACGCCGGATAGCCGAAGCGCCTGATGATTTCGCTTCCTGAAATCGAATGGAAGGCGAAAGTGTCCATGAAATGGTTATCGGTGACATATTTGCGCAAGGCGCCGTTATAGGTGTCGGCCATTTGTTGCGTGCGAGAAGGGCTGATAATTCCCTTCCGCATGGAACCACCAGCGTGAAACAGCAACGTGGCGCCGGGCGTGACACAGACGTTACGTATCGAAAGGAACATCGTGCAGGCTGATTGACAGTGGCTGTCGATGCGGAAGCGTTCGCCCGACGCGTTATACTGCTGTATCACCGCCTGGAATTGCGCAAACGTGGATGCATTGGGCGCGCCGTAGCCCATGTGGAGCGACGATACGGAGCCATCGGCGTATGCCGATTGTCCCGCCAGGCCGCAGAAAATGTAAAGATATCCAAGCGCTCCCAACGTACGCGCCAATCGCCGCCATCTCTTCAAAGCGGTCTCCCAAATCAGTTGACAGAAATTGCTGTCGTATGACGCGACCGCGCGCTCATTGACCGAGCTTCGCAAGCTTGCCTTGCTTCGCCGCCTCAACAGCACGCTCCGCGTCCTCCGGCAACAGTATCCGCTCCGCGACCTGCCGGGCCGCCTCACGCCGTACCGCCGCCACATACGCCCCGTCATCTGCATATCGCTCCGCAATCGACAGCCGCGGATCGCGCACTTCCTTCCGCGCGGCTTCGGTTGGTGCGAACGGCACGATCGCGCCTTGCAACGGGTAGAGCGCCGTTGGCCCAAATCCCTGCGCCCGCGGATTCCATGCGGTGTAGGTCGCGCGCGGTACCGCCAATGCGAGCTGGCGAATGCCCGCAATCGCCATGCCGTCATCGTCGGCCTTCGGCACGAACACGGGATAGCGGCCGATCTCCTTTGGCGGCAGCACGCTCTGGTCGGAGAAGGCGGCGAGCGTGTGGATGCCGGAATAGGGCAGGCCGGGGATATCCGTCGGCACCGCGCCCTGGGCTGCGACCAGCGTGCCATGGGCGCGCATGGGGACGCGGCTTGCGGGCGGCTTGGTGCCGTCGCTGATCCAGGCGTTGAGGTCGGTGAGCAGCGCGCGCATGGGCATGCCTGCATGCATCGGGTTTTGCGGCAGCGACAGCGCAGGCAGGCTCTTGCGCATCACGTCGGCGGCTTCCGCGAAATGCGGCGTGCCCGCGATCATGTAGGCGCGGACGTTGTCGGGGAGGTCGAGGTGGTTGCCGGCGAGATCCGTCACCAGCAGCGAGGCGTGCGAGGCCCACCATTCATGCTCGCTGTCGGTCTGCATCACCTTGGGGCAGGTGACCGAGAGCGAACAGCGCCGCAGCACGCCGTCGGTCTTGCCGGAATAGGGATCGCTCAGCGTCGCATAGGTGAAGGGAAAGAGATCGGCCTGCCACGCCGGGTCCTGCGGATGGCGCGGGTTGCGGCCGGGCTGGCCGAAGCGGACGTTTGTCGCCATCCGCCGCGTGCCCGCGACATGCGGCATCATTCCGTCGAACACCATGCGGCCCGAAAGGTCCTCGTTGAAGCCGAGATAGAGGAAGTCGCGCAGGAAGCGGCCGGATTGCGAGACGCCGAAACCGATGGCGCGGCTGACCGACGGATGCAGGCCCTCGAGCAGCGGGTTGGCCTGGGTCTCGTCGTGGCGGAGGAAGCTGACGACGTCGCGCACCGCGGCATAGCCCATGCCGAGCGGCACCGGATCGCGCGCGGTGTAGGTGATCTCGTAGAGCGCGCCGGCGTCAAAGCCGTCGGGCCGGGTGATCTCCACCGTCACGGGATCGACGAGCTTTGCGGAGAGGCCGGACGGCGTCTGCCGCGGATCGGCCCAGGCGGCGCGCACGGTGACGTTGAGGTTGGCTGCATCAGCCGCCGGCCAGGTCAGCGTCGCGCGCGCGGGGCTTGTGGTGTTGTCGAATACGAATTCTTCGCGCGCCGGGCCGGTGACGCCCTTGAGCACCGGCGCGCTCATCGCGAGCTGTCCCGGCTTGGAGGGGATGTCGCCCTGCCAGCCGACCCAGACCATCGTAAAACCCTGGCGGTGCAGGAAGCCGATGCCGGCGTCGTCGGCCTTATCAGCATTGTTGGCGCCGGGCTGGGCGGAATCGTCGAACAGTTGCGGCGCGAGTTTTCTGCCGCGATTGGGCACTTCCAGCAGCAGCGTGCCGTTGCCGTGGGTGGGATCGCTGGGCCTGAGGATCACGACGTCGGCGGTGGCCTCGACCTTGCCGTCGGCATTGCGCGGGGCGAGCGCGAGATCGGTGATGACGGCGTTGCGATCGTCGGCCGGGTTGAGCGCGATAGTCGCGCGCGCGGTGATGCGCTCATAGCTGCCGACATTGCCAAAGCTGCGCCCGGCGAAGGCCGGCACGCGTTCCAGGACGTCGAAGCGGACGATCTCGGCGCGCGAGGCGAGGGGGAAGACGCAGGCGATCGCAATGAGGCCCGTGACGATCCTGCGCATGGCCGGTCCTTCCCTGATGTCGCGCGATCGTCATGTTCCGTCGCGCGGGCTTTTTGTTGCCGGCACTATAACCTTCTATGCTGCCGCCAAACAACAGGAGGACATCCGATGCCCGCCGCCTACTTCGTCGTCCGCGCCATCGTCGCTGATGCCAGCAAGCGCGCCGCCTTCGACACATGGTACGAGACCGAGCATGTGCCCGATGCGGTGAAGGCCTTCGGCGTCAGCAAAGCCTGGCGGTTCTGGAGCCTGGACGGTCCCTCGCTGCACCGGCCATGTATGAGTTCGATGACGAGGCCGCGCTGGCGGCGATGCTGAAGGGTGACGCGTTGAAGCAGCTCGTCGCCGATTTCAACCGTGACTAGCCCGACGTGAAACGTTCGCGCGAGACGCTGGTGCTGGCGCAGGAGTTTGCGAGGTAGCGCGCCTCCCTCTCACCTCTGCAATGAACCTGAACGCCCAATTCAGCCGCAGTTCATGTCGCGAACCCGACACTTCCTCCGCATCATGCAATGCTTGATCGGGAGGAAGATATCATGGAACGCCGCAATTTTCTCAAACTCGCCATCGGTGCTGCGATCGGTGTGGCTGCCTTCGCCGCCGCTGCACAGGCCGCGCCGCTGGCGCCGCAGCCGCTCAATGGTCCGGCCGGCGCGCCCGGCGCCAACGCCGATGTCCGTCCGGCGGTCACCAGCAGCGAGGAAATCGCCCAGCTGAAGCCTGAACAGGTGCACTGGCACGGAGGCTGGCATCACCGTCACTGGGGCTGGCACCATCGCCATTGGGGTTGGCGTCACCGCTGGCATCGCCACCACTGGCGGCACTGGTAGCCGCGTCCTGGACGAAAAAGGGGATCGCGTCAGCGATCCCCTTTTGATTTGTGTGTGCATCTCAAGAATGTGTGCATCTCAAGAAAATGGCCGCGCCGGCTTTCGCCGCACGGCCATTTCGCAAGCGCAAAAGATCAGAACGGACGGCAGCGGCCGGCGTACCAGCGGAAGCCATAGGGACACACGCGCGGACGCACCACCACGATCGGCGCGGGGGCGGGCGCCACGACGACGACCGGCGGACGGCCTCCCATCGGGCGGCAACCGCCATAGGGCCCGCGATACCAGCCGGGGCCGCAACCGCCGGCGGCGCTGGCCGCCTCGCTGAAACCAACGACCGCGCTGGCGAGCATCACGGCGGCGAACAGATATTTCATTATGGTCTTCCTTCTCGTCCTTGGGGCAGGTTTTTGGGCAGGGCGCCTGCGGCGCACAATGAATCAAAAGACACAATTCGACACGCTAAATTTGGGAGAAACACGAGCCGACACGTCGCGATCCAAACCTGCCAATCATGACCTGAACGCGGCATGAACGCGGACTGCGTCCTGCTTCAAGCGACAGCGACGGCGCTAGCGGCCGAGAAAGCCCAGCACGAGCTCCTTGTACTTCTCCGGCGCTTCCAGAAAGACGAGGTGCCCGGTGTCCGGGATCACCTCCGCCCGCGCATTCGGCATCTTCGCGGCAAACGCCTTCGCGAGCTCGGCGTTCTGTCCCATCTTGGCCCGCAACGCCTCCGGCGCATTCGGTCGGCCCGGTGCGTTGTGGTCGTCGGCGCCCATGATGAACAGCGTCGGCGCGGTGATCAGCGCGACCTCGTGCGCCACAGGTTCGCGATAGATCATCTGGCTGGAGCTGACGAAGGCGCGCAGCCAGCGCGGATAATCCGGGCTGCCCTTGATGTTGAAGCGGGCGTCGATGAACGGCGTGATTGCGTCCGGCGGCAGCTTGATCGCGTAATTGGACTGAAGCTGCTTGCGGTAGCCGTCCGCGGTGAGCTTATCCTCGGCCTCGATGATCCTCTCGGTCGGCGTCGGCGGCACTGAGAGGCGGTAGTCCTCGAGCCCGATCGGCGCGGTCAGCACGAGATGGGCGACGCGATCCGGGTACGCACGGGCGATGCGCACGCCGAGCATGCCGCCGAGCGAATGCGCGACGACCTCGGCCTTGTCGATCTTGAGATGATCAAGCAGCGCGATGGTGTTGCGCGCCAGCGTGTCGAAATGCAGTTCGCCGGTCGGCTTGGAGGATTTGCCGAAGCCGACCTGGTCCGGCACCACGACGCGAAAGCCGGCCTCGCTCAGCATCTTGATGACAGGCGCCCAGTAGCTCGACGGAAAATTGCGCCCATGGAGCAGCACCACGGTGCGGCCGTTCGGCTGCGCCGGCGCCACGTCCATATAGGCCATGCTGAGCTGCTCGCCGTCATTGACGACCGGCAGCAGTTGCACGGGATAGGGATAGGGAAAGCCTTCAAGTGCGATGCCGTATGGCTCGCGTGGTGCGGTGTCGGCGGCGCGGGAAGCAAAAGGGATGGTTGCGGTGAGGGCGGCGGCGAGTACGGCCGAGAGGATGCGATTCATGGAGGTCTCCGTCATGCCCGGGCTTGTCCCGGGCATCCACGTGCGAGCCGCATTAAAGACGTGGATGGCCGGGTCAAGCCCGGCCATGACGAAAGTCGTTGTTCACACGCAGTTGTGTTAGTCGCGCCCATTTCCGAACAGCGCGGCAAACTGCCTCTCGCCGGTGCGGCTGAAATTCACCACGCGGCTGCCGGGGGTGGCGTCGCGCGCGGCCCATTTCAGTTCGGCGAAGCGTTGCATCAGGGCGGCACCCAGCGTGCCGGCGAGATGATGGCGCCGCTCGCTCCAGTCGAGGCAGGCCTTGCAGACCGGGCGGCGCGGATGGGTGAGCATGTCGGGCGAGATCTGCAAATGCCTGGCGAGGAAGCGCTCGCCTTCCGCCGTCAGCTCGATCTCCTGCTTCCTCTGTCTGACCAGGTTTCGCGCACGCAGGCTATCGAGCATCTGCACGCCGAGGTCGCCGGCGAGATGGTCGTAGCAGATCCGCGCGCGCCGCAGCGCCGGATCCTTCGGCCCGGTACGCACGCGCATGTGGCCGGTGCGCGCGGCAAGGCCCGCGAGGCCTTCGAGCACGCCGGCGACGTCGTCGTCGGTGAGGCGGTAGTAGCGGTGGCGGCCCTGCTTCTCGGGCTCGACCAGCCCGCCAGCCTCGAGTTTTGAAAGATGCGAGCTCGCCGTCTGTGGCGTGATGCCGGCTTCCTGCGCGAGCTCGCTCGCGGTGAGCGCGCGGCCGTTCATCAGCGCCGTGAGCATGTTGGCGCGGGCGGGGTCGCCGACCAGCGCGGCAACCATGGCGATGTCGGGTCCTGATTTCATGCTTCGATGGTAGCCGAAGCATCGTGGTCGGGCAAGCGCGTAGGCTCTTGCCACAAACACGTCATTGCGAGCGAAGCGAAGCAATCCAGTGCTTCTGCGGCGACGGTGTTGCCGTGCTTGTCGCAACGAGCGAAATCAGGAGCCCATCATGTCCATCACCGTCTTCATCCGCTACCAGCTCGATCCGTTCAAGCGCGCGCAGTTCGAGGAATATTCGAAGCGCTGGCTCGCCATCATCCCGAAATGCGGCGGGGACCTGATCGGCTATTTCATGCCGCATGAGGGCACCAACAACATCGCCTTTGCGCTGATCACCTTCGAGAGCCTCGCCGCCTACGAGGCCTATCGCGCGCGGCTGCGCCAGGATTCCGACGGCATGGCGAATTTCCATTTTGCCGAGGACAACAAATTCATCCTCGCCGAAGAGCGCACCTTCCTGCGCAAGGTGGTATTGTAAGACATCAACAGCAGGAGACGCCCATGATCGCCGTGATCTTCGAGGTCTGGCCCAAGCCGGAACACCGCCAGAACTATTTCGACCTCGCGGCCGATCTGAAGCCGATCCTGCAAACCATCGACGGCTTCATCTCGGTCGAGCGTTTCGAAAGCCTGACCGAGACGGGCAAGATCCTGTCGCTATCGTTCTGGCGGGATGAGGCAGCCGTCGCGGCCTGGCGCAACACGATGGAGCACCGGCGCACCCAGGCCAAGGGCCGGGCAAATATCTTTGCCGACTATCATCTGCGCATTGCCAGCGTCATCCGTGACTACGGCATGACTGATCGCGAGCAGGCGCCGAAGGACAGCCGCGCCGTGCACGACGCGCACTAGCGTTCGCGTCGAGGCGTGCCTATGTTCGCGCGACCAACAAGGGAGAGAAACATGCATGTGACAACCGCGGACAAGCGCGCCAAATTCAAGAAGATGCACGAGAGCGGCTGCTTCATCCTGCCCAATCCGGTCGATGTCGGCAGCGCCAAAGCGTTGCAGCATCTCGGTTTCAAGGCGCTGGCGTCATCGAGCGCGGGCTTTGCCTGGACCATCGGCAAGGCCGACAACCGTGTCGCCGTCGAGGATGTCTGTCAGCATCTGGCAGCACTAAGCACTTCCGTCGACATTCCCGTGAACGCGGATTTCGAGGGCGGATTCGCCGTCGAGCCGGACAAGGTCGCGGACAATGTCGAGCGCTGCGTGCGCACCGGCGTCGCCGGCCTCTCGATCGAGGATTCCACCGGCGACAAGGACAAGCCGATCTACGATCGCGCGCTAGCGGTCGAGCGCATCAAGGCCTCGCGCAAGGCGATCGGCGACAGCGGCGCGCTGCTGGTCGGCCGTTGCGAAGCATTCCTCTGGGGCGCGACCGATCTCAAGCTCGTCATCGATAGGCTCACCGCTTATGCGGACGCCGGCGCTGACTGCCTCTACGCGCCGGGCCTGAAGGCGCGCGAAGACATCGCCGCGGTGGTTAAGGCGGTGCATCCGAAACCGTTCAACCTGCTGATCGGCGCCTCCGGCCTGTCGTTGCAGGAAGCCGCCGATCTCGGCGTGCGCCGGATCAGCGTCGGCGGCTCGCTCGCGCGCGCCGCATGGGGCGGTTTCATGCGCGCCGCGAAGGAGATGGCGGAGAAGGGGACATTCGCCGAGCTCGGCAGCGGCTATCCCGGCGGCGAGCTCAACAAGATGTTCGGCTAGAGCCAAACGAAGAGCGGCGGGACACATGTCCCGCCGCTCTCTCGCGTCGTTGCGAACTGTTACTTCGCGCCGTCGGACGGAGCCGCCGGATCCGGCGCGGCCGGTTTGCTCGGCGCCGCACCCGTGGTCATGCCTGGCTCGGTGTTGTTGCGCGGCGTCACGTCCCGCATGCCCGGAGGCGCCGCCGGATTGGCGGGCGTGGTCCGCGCGGTCTGCGACATCGGCGCGTTGCTCGCCTGGTTCGTCGTGCTCGTATTATTCAAGCCGTAGAATACGGCGCCCAGCACCAGGGCGACAGCCACGGCAAACAGGGCAACCTTGCCGCTGGAGGCGGGGCGTTCGCCGAGTTCGAGATCAGCCTGAAGGTCGCCGTTCCGGCGCGCCGCGCGAAGGTACTGATCGTCGGCGAGGTTCGGGCGATACGGATCGTTGGGAAAACGGTCGTCAGCCATCATGAGGTCTCCTCGTTTATTGCGGCGGGACAACCCGTGGATGCGAGATTCTGTTCCGCGCTTCTCATGCTTTCGTCGCATGTTGTTCCTGCGCCGGGAATTGGGAACCTGTTCGTCGGGGAACCCAAGGCGTAGGTTCCGTTCGGAGAAGGGACCAGGCGATGTGGAGCTTGCCACCGAGCGATAGTGTGCTGCATTTTCTGTCGCTGGTCGCTGTGGCCGCGCAAGGCATGACGGCCGCGCTTGCAGCCGGCCGGCGCAGCATGGATTGGCTCGGCGTCTGCTTTCTCGGCAGTATCACCGCGCTCGGCGGCGGCACGCTGCGCGATCTCTTCCTCGGGCACTACCCACTGGCATGGGTGCAAAATCCGATCTATCTGGCGCTGAGCGGTGGCGCGGCCTTCCTCACCATTCTGATCGCGCGGCTTGTGCATCGGTTGAAGCTCGCTTTCATCGTGCTCGATGCCATCGGCCTCGTCGTCTTCACCATGACCGGTTGTGACGTCGCCTGGCAGATGGATGCTACACTTCCGATCGTCATCGTCTCCGGCATGGTGACGGGCTGCGCCGGCGGCGTGTTGCGCGACGTGCTCTGCAACGACGTGCCGTTGCTGTTCCGCTCCGAGCTCTACGCCAGCGTCTCGGTGGTCACCGGACTGTTCTATGCGACCGCGTTCGGCTTCAAACCCAATGCGGAGCTCTGGACCATTCTGACCTTCGTGCTCGGCATCAGCTTCCGCCTGCTCGCAGTGCGCTACAAATGGGAGATGCCGAAATTCGTGTTCACGGGAGACGAGCGCGAGGGACCCCCAAATTAGGCTCGACTATCCCAGAAGCGCACTCCACCCTCATCCTCGGGAGCCCGCGAGAAGCGGGCGTCTCAAAGGATGGCCGTGGGCGAGATCCGGGCCTTCATGGTTCGAGACGCGCGTTCCGCGCTCCTCACCATGAGGATCAGTTACGGCTCCTGCTTCCGCGCCTTCGCCACCTGCGCCGGCGTCACCAGCGGTGCTGTGTTGCCCCAGGAATTGCGGATGTAGTTCGTCACGGCCGCGACCTGCTCGTCGGACAATTGCCTGGCATAGGCCGGCATCTCGCCGGTGTTGGGCGCGCGCGGCGTCGTCACGGTGTGCGCGCCGTCGAGGATGACGCGCAGGGTGGAAGAAGGGTTGATCGATTGCAGCAGCGCATTCGCCGGCAACGGCGGATAGATGCGTGGCGCGCCGGAGCCATCGGCTTCATGGCAAGCGATGCAGAGCTTCGCGTAGACAGCCTGGCCGGCTTTCATTTCGGTATCGTCAGGCGGCGTCACCTTCGGCTCGCGCCGCACCGGCGGCAGGTCTTTCAGATACACCGCCATTGCGCGCACATCGGCATCGCTCATCTTCGACGTCGAATTGACGATCACTTCGGCCATCGGCCCGTCGGCATGGCTCTTGGCGTTGCGGCCGCTTTGCAGATACTCGGTGACGTCCTGCACGCTCCACGACTGCAAGCCGGTCCGTGTGGCACCATCGAGTTGCGGCGCGAACCAGCCGCCGATCTCGCTGCCAGCCAACGCCTGTGCAGCCTTGTCCGCGCCAAAATAGTTCTTCGGCGTGTGGCAGGCGCCGCAATGGCCAAGCCCGGTGACGAGATAGCCGCCTCTGTTCCACGCCGCGCTCTTGCCCTGGTCCGGCTCGAACAGGCCGGGCTTGAAGAACAGAAAGTTCCAGGCCCGCATCAGGCCGCGATAGCCGAACGGCCAGCGCAGCTCCGGCGGCTTGTTGCGGCTCACGACGGGCGCGAGCGTGCCGAGATAAGCACGGATCGCCAGGGTGTCGTCCTTGGTCATCCGGGTGAAGTAGGGGTAGGGGAAGGCGGGGTAATAAAGCGAGCCATCCGGCGCGGTGCCGGTGCGCACCGCGCGGGTGAAATCGGCATCTAGCCAGGCGCCGATCCCGGTGTCGCGGTCCGGCGTCAGGTTCGGCGCGTAGACCGCGCCGAATGGCGTGTCGATGCGCTTTCCGCCCGCAAACGGTTTTGCGGGATCGGCGGTGTGGCAGCCCGCGCAGTTGCCGGCCTCGACCAGCGTCTTGCCATAGGCGATCAGCTCGGGCGACGGCTCGGCGGCCATGGCGGCACTCGCAACCGCACTGCACAAGAGCACAACAGCCAGAATCGTTCGCATCGATAGCCTTCTCCTGCGACCAATCATCGATGACCTGACTATAGCTGCGTCACGTCGTTTCGCGGCAACGGGGGTAAGGTGACACAAATTGAAAATTGCCGACGCCTTTCCGGCCACGAAATTGCGTTTTTTTCCCGTCGCCGCGTCAGGCCCAGATTTGTGATGCGGAGCGTTAAATATCCGACATAGAGTGGCGGAGATGGTCGGCGCGCCCTAGCTAAAAACAACGGGCAGGCAACGGCTTAGGCAGCCAAACGCTCAAAAGGGCGGAAGAGGACAACAATGGGCATCAACCAGGGTCCGATCAGTCTCGATCAGAAATACACTCAGGACACCGGCCATATTTTCACGACCGGCATCCAGGCGCTGGTCCGTTTGCCCATGGCCCAGATTCGCCGCGACCGCGCTGCGGGGCTGAATACCGCTGGTTTCATCTCCGGCTATCGCGGCTCGCCGCTCGGCGGCTACGACCAGCAGCTCTTCGCCGCGCGAAAGCATCTCGAGCAGTACAACATCAAGTTCCAGCCCGGCGTGAACGAGGATCTGGCGGCGACCGCCGTCTGGGGCTCGCAGCAGCTCGACCTCTCGCCCGGCGCCAAATATGACGGCGTGGTCGGCATCTGGTACGGCAAGGGCCCCGGCGTCGACCGTTGCGGCGACGTCTTCCGTCACGGCAATACCGCCGGCTCGGCCAAGAACGGTGGTGTGCTCTGTCTGGCCGGTGACGATCACGGCGCAAAATCCTCGACCGTTCCCCATCAGTCCGACCATGCCTTCATCTCGGCGCTGATGCCCTACCTCTACCCGTCCAGCATCCACGAGATGATCGAGATGGGCCTGCTCGGCATCGCGATGTCGCGTTATTCGGGCTGCTGGGTCGGCATGAAGGTGATCACGGAGACGGTGGAGACCACCGCCGAGATCGACCTCACCGATGAGATGAAGCCTTTCATCATCCCGCCGGATTTCGAGCTGCCGCCCGGCGGCCTCAATCTGCGCTGGCCCGACGATCGCTTCGAGCAGGACCGCCGCCTCCAGGACTACAAGGGCTTTGCCGCGATCGCCTTTGCGCGCGCCAACAGGGTCAACCGCGTCACCATGGATTTGCCGAACGCACGCTTCGGCATCATGGCGTCCGGCAAGAGCTACGAGGACGTCCGCCAGGCCTTGCGCGAGCTCGGCATCACCGAGGACGTCGCGGCCAAGATCGGGCTGCGCCTCTACAAGATCGGCATGCCCTGGCCGCTGGAGCCGGAAGGCGTACGGCAGTTCGCCGTCGGCCTCGAAGAAATCTTCATCGTCGAGGAACGCCGCGAGATTGTCGAGAACCAGGTCAAGCAGGAGCTGTTCAACTGGCGCGACGACGTCCGCCCGCGCATCGTCGGCAAGATGGACGAGCACGACAAGCGCTTCCTGACCTTCGCCGCCGAGCTCAGCGTCGCCTCGCTTGCGACGTCGCTGACCGAACGACTGCTTCGACTTAATCTCAACCCCGAAATTGCGGAGATGCTGCGGGTCAAGGCCGACTGGTTCAACGGCCGTCAGGCGACCCAGATGCAGGCTGTCGCGCCTGTCTCCCGCACCCCGTATTTCTGCTCCGGCTGTCCCCACAACACCTCGACAAAAGTCCCCGAAGGCAGCCGCGCGCTCGCCGGCATCGGCTGCCACTTCATGGCGCTGTGGATGGATCGCTCGACCGAGACCTTTACGCATATGGGCGGCGAGGGCGTGCCGTGGGTCGGCATCGCGCCCTTCACCAACGAGAACCACATTTTTGCCAATCTCGGCGACGGCACTTACTTCCACTCCGGCCTGCTCGCCATCCGTCAGGCGGTCGCCTCCAAGACCAACATCACCTACAAGATCCTCTACAACGATGCGGTGGCCATGACCGGCGGCCAGCGCCATGACGGCGATCTCTCGCCGCAGCAGATCACCTTCCAGCTCCACGCCGAGGGTATCCGCGAGATCTATCTGGTCTCGGAGGCCCCCG
Source organism: uncultured Alphaproteobacteria bacterium (assembly GCA_963819355.1). Taxonomy (GTDB): domain Bacteria; phylum Pseudomonadota; class Alphaproteobacteria; order Rhizobiales; family Xanthobacteraceae; genus Bradyrhizobium. Next base: position 217,479 of record CAWFVZ010000030.1, read on the forward strand.
ACACCTATCCGGCCGACACCATCGCGCCCGGCGTGAAGAAGTATCACCGCGACGAACTCGACAACGTCATGAAGATGTGCCGCGAGTACAAGGGCACCTCGGCGATCGTCTTTGTGCAGACGTGCGCTGCCGAGAAGCGCCGTCGCCGCAAGCGCGGCCTGCTGGAGGATCCGGCGCGCCGCGTCATGATCAACCCGGCCGTCTGCGAAGGCTGCGGCGACTGCTCGGTGCAGTCGAACTGCATCTCGGTCGAGCCGCTGGAGACCGAGTTCGGCCGCAAGCGCGCCATCAACCAGTCGTCCTGCAACAAGGACTATTCGTGCCTCAAGGGGTTCTGCCCGTCCTTCGTCACCATAGACGGCGGCGCGCCGCGCCATCGTGCGCCGGCAGAGCTCGCTGACATCGGCGCACTGCCGGAGCCGGCCTCGCGCCCGACGCTGGACAAGCCGTACAACATCGCCGTCGGCGGCGTCGGCGGCACCGGCGTGCTCACCATTGGCGCGCTGCTCGGCATGGCCGCGCATATCGAGGGCAAGGCCTCGATGATCCTCGACATGTCCGGCCTCGCGCAGAAGGGCGGCGCGGTGCTCAGCCACGTTCGCCTCTCGGATCATCCGGCGGAAGTGACGTGCTCGCGCATCGTCACCGGCACCGCCGATCTGGTGCTTGCCGCCGACGAGGTGGTCGCGGTCGCCAAGGATACGATCTCGCTCTGCGACACCACCCGTACCCGCGGCATCATCAACAGCCACGTCATTCCCACTGCCGACTTTGTCCTCAACCGCGATTTCAACTTCCAGACCCGCAAGCTGAACGGGCTCTTGGAAACGGCGCTGCATAAGGATTCGGTGTTCTTCGACTTCACCAAGCCGGCCGAGGAGCTGCTCGGCGATAGCATCGCCACCAACATGATGATGATGGGCTATGCCTATCAGAAGGGGCTGTTCCCGCTGTCGGCGGAAGCGATCGAGCAGGCGATCGAGGTCAACGGCGTCTCGATCAAGATGAACAAGGAAGCCTTCCGCCTCGGCCGCCTCGCGGTCGCGGACCCCCAGCGCCTCGCCGACATGCTGAAGGGAACGGACGAGGTGGTCGCACCCAAGACCCTGGACGCAATGACGCTGGACGAGGTCATCGCGCACCGCGCCAAGCATCTCACCGCCTACCAGAACGGCCGCCTCGCCAAGCGCTATCGCAAGCTGGTCGATCAGGTCAGCGACGCCGCCAAGCAGGGCGGCTACGACGAGGCGCTGCCGCGCGCGGTCGCGGTCAACTACGCCAAATTGCTCGCCTACAAGGACGAATACGAGGTCGCGCGGCTCTTCACCGACGGCGGCTTCGAGCAACAGCTGCGCGACCAGTTCGAGGGCGACTTCAAGTTCAGCTTCAACCTGGCCCCGCCGATCCTCAGCCGCGGCGTCGACGCGCTTGGCCGCCCCAAGAAGCGCGCGTTCGGCCCGTGGATGCTGAAGGTGTTCCGCGTGCTGGCAAAGTTCAAGTTCCTCCGCGGCACCCCGCTCGACATCTTCGGCCGCAGCGCCGACCGCAAGCTCGAGCGCGACCTCATCGTGGGCTACGAGAAGGACGTCGCCACCGTGCTCGGCCTGTTGTCGCCGCTCACGATCGACACCGCCGTCGAATTGCTGTCATTGCCCGACCGCATCCGCGGCTACGGCCCGGTGAAGGAGAAGGCGGTCACTGAGGCCAAGGCCCGCTACGCCCAGCTCGCCGCCGACCTCGCCAGCCCGCCGCCCGCGCCGAGGCAGATCGCAGCGGAGTGGGGGCTCTCGAGGGCGGGTTAGCCATGCGGCTGCGCGCAGCGCAGCTCGCGAGGCGTAACCCACCGCTTCTGTCGCCGCGGAAATAAAATTGGTGGGTTACGCCTTCGGCTAACCCACCCTACGGTTTCTCCTTTGAAATCAACCATCGTTCTACTGTGCATGGGGTTGTTTTCGATAAAAGGAAGATCGCTTGTGTCGTCGGGCAAAACACCTCTAGGACTCTGCCCGTGGCGCCCACGCGCGTCAGCGTTCAGACTCCGTCATTGCGGGCGCAGCGAAGCAATCCTGTCGCTGGGGAAAGATTCTGGATTGCCTCGCTACGCTCGCAATGACGCCTGGGTGTGGTGACGCCACTTGCGCCAACCCGCTACCCTCTCGCCCGACGGAATATTTCCGCGCTTGCCAATCAGGCCACCGCGGTTCAGAAAAACGGAGCAAGAAGAAACGCGAGCGGAGACCTCTGTTTTGACCATCAAGGGCAAGGCCTACATTGCCGGGATCTACGAACACCCGACCCGGCATGCGCCGGACAAATCCACCGCGCAGCTGCATGCCGAGGTCGCGAAGGGCGCGATCGAGGATGCCGGGCTCTCCAAGGACGACGTCGACGGCTATTTCTGCGCGGGCGACGCGCCTGGCGGCGCCTGGCCGATGGTCGACTATCTCGGGCTGAACACCAAAAAGCTCCGTCACGTCGATTCCACAGAGACCGGCGGCTGTTCCTACATCATCCATCTCGGTCACGCGGCGGAGGCGATCGCCGCGGGCAAGTGCTCGATCGCGCTGATCACGCTCGCCGGCAAGCCGCGCACCGGCGTAATGCCGCCGCGCGCGGCTGGCGCGGAGGCCGATTTCGAGTCCGCCTACGGCGCGACCACGCACAATGCCTATGGCATGTGTGCCATGCGCCACATGCACGACTATGGCACCACAAGCGAGCAGCTTGCCTGGATCAAGGTCGCGGCCTCGCATCACGCGCAATACAATCCGCATGCGATGCTCAAGGACGTCGTCACCGTCGAGGACGTGCTGAACTCGCCGATGATCTCCGATCCGCTGCATCGCATGGATTGCTGCGTCGTCTCCGACGGAGGCGGCGCGCTGATCGTGACCACGCCCGAGATCGCCAGGAGCCTGAAGAAGCCGCTGGTGAAGCTGATCGGTCATGGCGAAGCGATGAAGGGCCCGCGCGGCGGCAAGGATCTCGATCTCACTTACTCCGCCGGCATCTGGTCCGGCCCGCGCGCGTTTGAGGAAGCCGGCATCACGCCGAAGGACATCAAATACGCCTCGATCTACGACAGCTTCACCATCACCGTGCTGATGCAACTCGAGGACCTCGGCTTCTGCAAGAAGGGCGAGGGCGGCAAGTTCGTCGCCGACGGCAACCTCATCTCGGGTGTCGGCAAGCTGCCGTTCAACACCGATGGCGGCGGTCTCTGCAGCAACCACCCCGTCAACCGCGGCGGCATGACCAAGATCATCGAGGCCGTGCGGCAGCTGCGCGGCGAGGCGCATCCGAAGGTGCAGGTTCAAAATTGCGATCTCGCCATCGCCCACGGGACCGGTGGCCTTTTGGGAGTTCGCCACGCCGCCTCGACGGCTATTCTGGAGCGCGTGTGATGGTAGATGCAAAGAAATATCCGGCTCCGGTGATGAACCCCGAGACCGCTGCGTTCTGGGACGCGGCCAAGCAGGGCAAGTTCATGATCAAGCGCTGCACCGCCTGCGGCGAAGCGCATTACTTCCCGCGCGCGATCTGCCCGTTCTGCTACTCCGACAAGACGGTGTGGGAAGAGTCTTCCGGCGAGGCGACGATCTACACCTGGAGCCTGATGCGGAAGTCGCCGACCGGTCCTTACGCGATCGGCTACGTCACGCTGAAGGAGGGGCCGTCGCTTCAGACCAATTTCGTCGATTGCGATCTCGAGAAGCTGAAGATCGGCCAGAAGGTGAAGGTGGTGTTCAAGCCGACCGACGGCGCCCCGCTGCCGTTCTTCACGCCGGTCTGACTTCTTCCCTTCTCCCCCTGTGGGAGAAGGTGGCGCGAAGCGCCGGATGAGGGGTATCGCTCCACACGGAGACTTTCGATACGGAGACAACCCCTCACCCAAATGAATTTGCCTCGCCGTCCTTGCCGCCCTCTCCCACAAGGGGAGAGGGCACTCTAACTGGCGGTGTTGAAGAAATTCGGGAGGAAACAAACAAGATGTCCGCCAGATACGAAGAACTCAAAGGCCTCAAAAACATCGGCCAGAAATACGCCTACAGCGATCGCGACGTCATGCTCTACGCCTATGGCATCGGGCTCGGCGCAGATCCCATGGACGAGAACGAGCTTGCCTTCGTCAACGAGGGCACGCTGACGCCGCGGCCGCTCAAGGTCGTGCCGACCTTTGCCTCCGTGGCGGCGTGGGGCGCGGGGCCGGGCGAGATGAACCTCAACCGCGTCATGGTGGTTGACGGCGAGCGCGACATTACCTTCCATCAGCCGCTGCCGGTGGCCGCCAACATCACGGCCAACTCCTCCGTTGTCGAGGTCTACGACAAGGGCAAGGACAAGGGCGTGGTGATCAGCCACCAGACCGTGCTGAAGAACGAGAAGGGTGAGAAGCTGGCCACGCTGGTCGCCTCGCGCTTCGCCCGGGGTGACGGCGGTTTTGGCGGGCCGAACCTGACGCAGCCCGATCCGCACAAGATCCCGTCGCGCGCGCCCGACAAGACCATCGACATCGTGACGCGTCCCGACCAGGCGCTGGTCTACCGTCTCTGCGGCGACCGCAATCCGCTGCACAGCGATCCCGAGTTCGCCAAGAAGGCCGGCTTTCCGCGTCCGATCCTGCACGGCATGTGTACCTACGGCATCACCTGCCGCGGCGTGCTGCAAACCTATGCCGACTACGACGCCAGCGCGTTCCGGCAGCACGTCGCGCGGTTCTCCTCGCCGGTCTATCCTGGCGAGACCGTGACCATGGACCTCTGGAAGGACGGCAACACGATCTCGTTCGAAGCCAAGGTGAAGTCGCGCGGCGTCACCGTGATCAAGAACGGCAGGACGGTGCTGGGTTAGGCGGGCACGGCCGCTCACTCCCTCGGGGAGAGGCGAAGCAAGAAAACAAAAACAGGGAGAAGCCACCATGGGACTACTCGACGGCAAGGTCGCGCTGATCACCGGCGCGGGTGGCGGGCTCGGTGAGGCCTACGCCAAACTGTTCGCGCGGGAAGGGGCGTCTGTCGTCGTCAACGACCTCGGCGGGCCCCGTGACGGCTCCGGCGCCGACAAGTCGATGGCGCAGCAGGTCGTGGACGCGATCAAGGCCGAGGGCGGCAAGGCGGTCGCCAACGGCGCCGACATTTCCAGCATGGAGGGCGGCCAGTCGCTGTTCGACGACGCCATCAAGCACTTCGGCCGTGCCGACATCCTCGTCAACAATGCCGGAATCTTGCGCGACCAGACCTTTGCCAAGGCCACCGAATCCGACTGGGACAAGGTCATCAAGGTGCATCTGAAGGGTACCTTTTGTTGCACCATGCCGGTGTTTCGCTGGATGCGGGAAAACGGCGGCGGGGTCATCGTCAATACGTCCTCGACCTCGGGCCTGATCGGCAATTTCGGCCAGACCAATTACGGCGCGGCCAAGGGCGGCATCTGGGGCCTGTCCAACGTGCTGGCGATCGAGGGCCGCAAGTACAACATCCGGATCTGGACGCTGGCCCCGGGCGCCCTGACCCGGATGACCGCAGACCTGCCCCGCTATAAGGAGAACCCCGGTGCGGCGCTGGGGCCGGACGGGATCGCGCCGGCCGTGCTATACATGGTCAGCGATTTGTCGGGCGACCAGACCGGCAAGGTGCTGGGCGTGTCCGGGCCCCGCGGCGTGCGCGAAATGCGGATGATGGAAATGGAAGGCTGGAAACCGCCGCACACGGGCTGGAACGCCCGGGACATCGCCGATCATGCCAGGGAGATCTTCTTCTCCGAGGAGCAGATCAAGATGGGCGCGCGGCGGTTCTAGCCACAATGTCATTCCGGGGCGCGACGAAGTCGCGAGCCCGAAATCCATAACCACCAGCCGGGGTTATGGATTCCGGGCCGGGCCCTTCGGGCCATCCCGGAATGACGAATAGAGAGAGCAAGGAAAGACTTATGAAACTCACCGCCGACGCCAAGGGCACCTTTGCAATCGCGCCGACGCCGTTCCACGATGACGGCCGGATCGACGAGCGCTCGATCGACCGCCTGACCGATTTCTACGAGGAGGTCGGCTGCGACGGCGTCACGGTGCTCGGCATCCTGGGTGAGGCGCCGAAACTCGACGCCGCCGAGGCCGAGCAGGTCGCGGTGCGCTTCGTCAAGCGTGCCAAGAAGATGCAGGTGATCGTCGGCGTCTCCGCGCCCGGTTTTGCAACCATGCGCTCGCTGGCCAAGGCCTCGATGGACGCAGGCGCGGCCGGCGTGATGATTGCGCCGCCGCCGTCGCTTCGCACCGATGATCAGATCGTCGGTTATTACAAGCAGGCGGCCGAAGCGATCGGGCCCGACGTGCCCTGGGTGCTCCAGGACTATCCGCTGACCTTGTCGGTGGTGTTCACGCCGGCCGTAATCCGCAAGATCGTCACGGATAATGCGAACTGCGTGATGCTCAAGCACGAGGACTGGCCGGGCCTGGAAAAGATCTCGGCGCTGCGCGGTTTTCAGAAGGACGGCTCGCTGCGGCCGCTCTCGATCCTCTGCGGCAATGGCGGGCTGTTCCTCGATTTCGAGATGGAGCGCGGCGCCGACGGCGCCATGACCGGCTACGCCTTCCCCGAGCTGCTGATCGACGTGGTGAACCTCTCGAAGGCTGGCAAGCGCGATGCCGCGCATGATTTGTTTGACGCGCATCTGCCGCTGATCCGCTACGAGCAGCAGCCCGGCGCCGGCCTTGCCGTGCGCAAATACGTGCTGCAGAAGCGCGGCATCATTGCCTCCAGCGCGCAGCGCAAGCCCGGCGCGACCATCACGCCGGCGGCGAAGGCCGAGGTCGAGTATCTGCTGTCGCGCGTCGCCCGCGTCGACAAGCGCGCCAATCTTGGGCCGCAATCCAGCGCCGCAGGTTAGTTGAATGCCAGAAGCCGCCGCATCACGCCCCGCGTCGACGATCCTCCTGCTGCGCGACGGTGCGAAGGAGGTCGAGGTCTTCATGATGGTCCGCCATCATCAGATCGAGTTCAACTCGGGCGCGCTGGTGTTTCCCGGCGGCAGTGTCGATGCCGGCGACAACGAGATTGTCGCCCGCGCCGACCTGTATTCGGGCGGCGAGGGCTTGAGCGAATCCGACCGCGGCTTCCGCATCGCCGCGATCCGTGAGACGTTTGAGGAAAGCGGCATCCTGCTGGCACGGTCGAAGGACTCGGGTACGCCGGTCGATGCCAAGCGCGCCGGCGAGATCGCCGACATGCATCGCGTCGCGCTCAACGAGCACAAGATCAGCTTCCTCAGCATCCTGGCCGACAACGGCCTCCAGCTCGCGCTCGACACGCTCGTGCCTTACGCGCACTGGATCACGCCGGAGGGCATGCCGAAGCGTTTCGACACCTGGTTCTTCCTTGCGGCTGCGCCGCCCGATCAGCTCGGCGCGCATGACGGCCGGGAGTCGACCAACTCGATCTGGGTCTCCTCGCGCGAAGCGGTGGAGGGCGGCGAGAGCGGCCGCTTCAAGCTGCCATTCCCGACCACGCGCAATCTGATCCGGCTTGCGAAGCAGCCAAGCGTGAAAGCCGCGCTCGACCATGCCAAGGGCATGTCGATCGTCACGGTAATGCCTGTCATGACCAAGACCGAGAGCGGCCGTCAGCTCCGCATTCCCCGCGAAGCAGGTTACGACGGCGAGGTGTTCGAGGTCGGCGCTGTCGGCTGACACACTTCGACACGCGACGAACTATTGCACCCGTGGCCGCTGTATGCTCCGCCCATTGAAAACCGGACGGGACGCGCCATGGACAACCGGCAGGACACCAACATTGCCGTCGAGCTGGCGCTGCTGATCGCGCTCGCAACGCTGTGGGGCGGCTCCTACACCTTTATCAAGCTCGGCGTCGCCACCATCCCGCCGATCACGCTGATCGCGGCCCGCACCACTGTCGCCGGCCTGCTGCTGCTCATCGTCATGCGAGCGCGCGGCATCAAGATGCCAACGGATGCCGCGACCTGGCAGCGCTTCGCCTTCCAGGCCGTGCTCAACAGCGTCATTCCTTGGACGCTGATCGCCTGGGGCGAGCGCCATGTCGATGCCGCACTCGCCACCATCCTCAACTCGGCCGGGCCGATCTTCACCTTCCTGCTCACGGCCGTGGTCACCCGCCACGAGGCGACGACACCGCGAAAGCTGTTCGGCGTCATCGCCGGCATGGCCGGCATCCTGCTGATCGTCGGCGTCGATGCGTTCCATGACGTTGGCGGCGGCCTCGTCGCGGAAGCGGCCATCGTCGCCGCCACCATCTGCTACGCCTGCGCCGCGATCTTCGGCCGGAGCTTCAAGGGCCTCGATCCCATGGCGCCGGCCGCCGGCTCGCTGCTGGCGGGCGCGGCCGTGCTGGTCCCGGCCTCGCTCGTCGTCGAGCGGCCCTGGACGCTGTCGCCCTCGCTGAGCTCGGTCCTGGCGCTGCTCGCGCTCGCGGTGTTCTCGACCGCGGCGGCGTTCGCGATCTACTTCCGCCTGATCCAGACGCTGGGTTCGGTCGGTACCACCGCGCAGGCCTATCTCCGTGTGCCGATCGGGGTCGCCATCAGCGTCGCGTTCCTCGGCGAGAGCCTGAGCCAGACCGCCTGGATTGGCCTGGCCTGCGTCGTGCTCGGCGTTGCCGCCATGACGATCCCGGCCCGGCGCCCGGCCAGCGTCAAAACGTCATAAATCCAACGAGAGGACGGTCGGAGATCCGCAATATTAAGGATATTCCGCGGCCGGAGGTATGTTCCCCCGGGGCCGCAATACGTCGTATATTGGACTCCCAGTAGCCCGGTCCCTAAAACGCACCAATGTCCGCCGAATTGACGCCGACCCCTGAGAAAAAGCGAACATTTTCGCTCTCCATCGGCCAGTTGACGTTCGGCAGCTTCCTGCTGGTGCTGGCGGTGATCATCGTCACCTCGACCGCGAGTGTGATCGCGATCAGGCATATCGACACGACCTTCGCCGAGTTGCAGCGGCTCCAGAGCGTCGGTGATCTCGCCGAGGACATCGACCGCCGCATGAACGAATTGCGGCTCGCCGCGCGCGACTTCGTCACTGACCCCGGCGCCGGCATCCAGTTCAAGCAGGTGGGCGAGGCGGCCTCCACGCTCAGTGACGTCCTGAAGAAGACCCGTATCGAGCTCGCGCCCGAGCAGCAGGACATGATCGACGGGGTCACCGAGCGGCTTGCGACCTACCGCAGCGGCCTGGAGCGGATATCGACCCTCATCGACCGCCGCGCCCAGTTGCTCGCCGGGTTGCCGCCGCTGCGCGACCAGTTTGATGCGGCGGTTGCTGGTGCTGCGGATCGAGAGCTTGCCGCCCGGCTGTCGGAGGCGCAGAGCCGGATCGCGCTCGGGCTGCTCGCGCGCAATCCATCGGCGGCCGAGCAGGCCGCGCAAGGCATGCGGACGATGGACATCGCCGATACCGCGCTGAAATCGGCGGTGAACAATTACGCCGACGCCATCATCGCAGTCGCCGTCCGCGAACGGCAGATCGCCGATATCGACCGCGAGGTGCTGGGAACCGAGGGCCGGCTGATCGGGCGCGTCACCGAATTGCTGCGCGAGGTCAGCACACGGCGCGGCCACGTGCTGTCGCGCGATTTCGCCCGCACGCTGACGGAGGCGCGATGGCAGAGCATCGTGCTCGGCACCATCGGCGTGCTGATCGGCATGGTCGCGGCTGCCTTCGTGGTGCGGCGGACGGTGCGTCCGCTGGCCCAGATCGCGCGATCCATTCGCGCCCTTGCTGCGGGCGAGAAGGACACCTCGATCCCGTCGGCCGATCTCGACAACGAGATCGGCGACATCGCGCGCGCAGCCGAAGTGTTCCGCCGCGCGCTGGAGGAGGCCGACACGGCGCGCGAGGCGGCGGTGCGCGCGCTCACCGAGCAGCGGCTGGCCGAGGAAAGCTATCGCAAACTGTTCGAGGGCTCGGTCGACGGCATTTACGTCACGACGCCGTCCGGCGATCTCCTCAATGCCAATCCGGCGTTGGCGCGGATGATGGGCTATGACAGCCCGCAGCACCTGATCGACAGCGTCAACGATATCGCCCACACCATCTACGTTCATCCCGAGGCGCGCGAGGAATACCAGCGGCTGATGCACCGCGATGGCATTGTCCGCGAGTTCGAGTACCAGGTGCGCCAGCGCAGCGGCAACATCCTCTGGCTCTCCGACAGCGCGACCGGCGTGCGGGACGAGCAGGGCAGGATCGTCCGCTACGAGGGCACGCTGCGCGACATTACCGACCAGAAACGGGCGGAAGACGCCATCGCCGAAGGCCGGCGCCTGCTCCAGCAGGTCATCGACACCGTGCCTGCCGTCATCAACGTCAAGAACCGCGACCTGCGCTACGTGCTGATGAACCGTTACATGGCTGGCATCTTCGGCATCGAGCCCGGCGACGCGCTCGGCCGCACCACCGCCGACCTGATGTCGCGCTACGGCGCCGCCAAGACCGACGAGAACGACAAGCGTGTGGTGGCGCTGCGCAAGGGGCTCGGCTTCTACGAGGAGGAGTACAAGGATTCCTCGGGCAACATGCGGCAATGGCTGGTCAACAAGCTGCCGCTGCTCGATGCCGAGGGCGAGATCGAGCGGATCGTCACCGTGGCGCTCGACATCGGCGAGCGCAAGCGTGGCGAGCAGGAGATGCGCAAGGCGAAAGAAGCCGCCGAGACCGCGCTGCGCAATCTGCGCGAGACCCAGGCTTCGCTGATCGAGGCGGAAAAGCTCGCGGCGCTCGGGCGGCTGGTCGCCGGCGTCGCGCACGAGGTCAACAATCCCGTCGGCATCAGCCTCACGGTGGCGTCCGCCCTGGAGCGCAAGACTGCGATGTTCACCGCCGAGGTCGAACGCGGCGAGCTCCGCCGCTCCACGCTCAACGACTACCTCAACACCAGCCGCGACGCGTCGTCGCAGCTCGTCTCCAACCTCAACCGCGCGGCGGAACTGATCCAGTCGTTCAAGCAGGTCGCGGCCGACCGCAATTATTCGGACCAGCGCAGCTTCGACCTCGCCGACCTCACCGAGCAGGTGGTAATGAGCCTGCGCCCGGGACTGCGCAAGCAGAACCTGACCCTCAATGTCGAGTGCCAGCCCAATTTGACCATGAACAGCTATCCCGGCCCGTACGGCCAGGTGCTGACCAACCTGTTCCTGAACTCGGTGGCGCACGCCTTCCCGGACGGACGTCCGGGATCATCGACATCCATGTGCGCGAGTCCGGCAAGGACAATGTCGAGGTCATCGTCGCCGACAATGGCTGCGGCATGAGCCTCGACGTCCGCCGCCGCGCCTTCGATCCGTTCTTCACGACGCGGCGCGACCAGGGCGGCACCGGTCTCGGACTGCATATCGTCTATAGCATCGTCACCAACCGGCTCGGCGGGCGGCTCGACCTCGATTCCGAACCGGGCGAGGGGACGCGCATCCAGATGATCCTGCCGCGCACCGCGCCGCTGGAGCAGGCTGCTGAATAGTTCTACCCTTAGCCAGCCTCTGCGAGCTTGTGCAAGGTGGCGCGGAAAATCAGGCTGGCCTTGCCAACCAGCGCCGTCCCCGTCATCTCCGCGCGGCTGTCCGTGTAGGTCCCACTGACGCCGATGCCGACCGGCGCCGGACCGCCGAACAGCGGATTGTCATCGCCCCGCGGCGAGGTGTGCCGTTGCACCAGCACCTCGCCTTTGAAGGTGTGGTCGTCCTTCACCACGTAGCTGCCGGTGTAATAGAGGTAGGCATCGCCGCCAAGGATCTTGCCGTCGCGAAAAAGAATCACGCCGCTGCCCTTGCCGACTCGACCATCGAGCAGGTTCACGTGAATCGAATAGAGGCCGTTCTTCATAACGTCCCGTCGGCCGGCCGCCATCGCCCAATGGCGTAACCGGTGATGCTTTTATGCCAAAGCGCAATCCCTCGCGCAACGCGGCAGTTGGCCGGCCGGCAAATCTGGCTGAGGCCGCGAATCGCAAATTGTTTCAGCTTGCCTGTGACGCGGATATGACGGTCTCATCATGAAGCGAGGCCAGTCGTTGCGAATCAAAGTTGGCCCGCGAAATGCATAACCATTGTTGCACTAGCCGCGGGGTGCTGGAGCAAGAGCAACGTGACCAACTGGATCGATTCCGGCGGCCAAGAGCCGCGTCTGTACAGTGCGCGTCCCACGAATTGCAAAAACCAACAGCGGAGGACTGGAAGTGCGACACGCCGGCGAAGCGTGGCGAGCCTCGTATGCGCGTTGGGCCTGATCGCGCTCGCTGCCCCCTTCGGGTACGCGCGCGACCGCGGTCAGTTCGTCAATACCAGCGCCGAGTTGAAGGCCTGGTTCGACGGCTTGCGCAGCGGCAAGGGGCCATGCTGCTCCGACGCCGACGGTTCGGCGATCTCGGACTCCGATTGGGAGAGCAAGGACGGGCACTATCGTGTCCGCGTCCCGCGCCTTGGCTACGTGATCGAGGGCCACACGAGCTCGTCTGGGTCGACGTGCCCGAGGAGGCCCTGATCTCCGAGCCCAACCGGGTCGGACGTACCATGGTGTGGCCGATCTACGGCTACATGGGCGTCACCATCCGCTGCTTTATGCCCGGTAGCATGACTTAACGGGCGACGGCTCGCCCGCTGTCGTCGGCACCTGATGCGGCCTGTGCCGCATCAGGTATATCTCTTGTCGCGCTCAAGCAGCTCGATGGAGATGCCCTCGGGACCACGGATGAAGCAGATGCGGACGCCCGGCCGGATCGTGGTCGGCTCGCGCGTGAATGTCACGCCCTTGGCCTTGATCTCGGCAGCGACCGCGTCGATGTCCTTCACCGTGAGCCCGAAATGGTCGAGGCCCTGATGCGGGTGCGGCGGCGGCGGGCTGACGGCGCTGTCGCCTTCCAGCGGCGCGATGAAGATCCTTGCGCCGCCCAGGTTGACATCGATGCGCCCCGGCGCCGCGCACGATCTCGCCGCCGAGGATATCGCGCAGCCAGGCCGCGGTCGTTTCCGGATCGGGGCTGCGCAGATGGACATGATCCCAAGTGACGACGACTGGCATTTCAATTCCTCCCGACAGGTCTTTGCGATGTTGCGGCGCATGTTAGCGATCCGGATCGACGATCGCCACCGTGGCTCTTACCCGCGATTCGCGCAGCTGCGGGAACCATAGTTCGTCTCACGGATTGAAAAGGAGACGAGTGACATGATGATGCAGCATGCCGGGCCGCGCCCCCGGGCCGGCATTCGGTGAAGCTCCCATGAATGCAGGGTTCGGCCGGATCGGACACGGAAGCTTCGCCGGGAATGGCGAGGACCCGCCACGGTCCGAGCCCACCAAAAGCGTCTGGCTCAAGCGAGGTCTGCTGTGGCTGCTGGCCGCGATCGTCGTCGGCAGCGCGGTCTGGCTGTTGATGCCGCCCACCGAAGGCAATGTCGCGCAACCCGAACCGGTGAAGTTGGCGCTGGCAAGCGTCGCCCCAACGCCGCCTGCGACGGCCTCAGAGACATCCGCCGCTGAGGCCGCGGGGCTCGACCGGCTGAAGATTTCTTCGCAGACCTGGCGCCGCGGTGGGCTCGGCTCGAAGGCGCTGGTGACGTTCACCGTGCGAAATGACAATGACTATTCCGTAAAGGATGTTGAGATTGTCTGCGCCTTTACGCGCCGTGACGGCAGCCATCTGACAGACCGCAACCGCGTGCTGGCCGACATCGTCGGCATGAAGAGCCGCAAAACCTTTGCGCGCATCCCCGTCGGCTTCGTCAACGTGAATGCCGATCAGGCAAAATGCTCGCTGGTAACGGCGCGGCGCGCATGAAGGACCGTACATTCCGCTGGCGGAAAAGTTACCGCCCTTGCCCCTTGGTCAAAAAACTTGCCGTTGCCATTTGAACCGAACGGCTGGCCTAGGAACCAATTAAAGGATCGCCCGTTAGGGCGGATAGCCCACGCGGGGATGCGGGGGGCGGAGCGTGCCAATGCCCATCTTTCGCTATTTCATGTTCGTCGGTGGAGCGTTGCTCACACTGTTGTTAGCGGCCGGTTTCGTCTGGCCGAAGTCGCCGGTTGCACAGGCGGTTGCGACCGCAGGTTACGACCAGCCGTTGATCCGGATCCGATCCGATCGTCATCTGCCTGATCGTGTCGTGCTCGACACCAGCCAGCCGGCCATCGCCGCACCCGTGGTCAAGACGGCTGCCGCCGTCGCGGCTTCTCAGCCGGCGGCGCAGGCGGACGCGCTGGCCGAGATGTCGGCAAAGGCGCGGGTGCGCGAGACTTTCGCCCAGTTCACGCCAGCTGGAGCGAAGGCGGATGCCAAGCCGCAGGCTCAGGCTCCGGTTACTCAGGCCAACGCCTCTCCAGTTCAAGTTCCCCCGGCTAAGGCTCAGCCCAAGCGCAAGGTCGCCAGGACGCATCCGGCACCGCAGCGCGCGCAGCCAATGATGCTGGTGGCACAGCAGCCGCATTTCGGTCTTTTTAACACGACCTGGTAAGAGCGCCTCTTCCCGGCTCGATCGAGGCGGGAAGGGCTTTTTATTGTCTGACCTCTCTGCTAATTCGAACCGATCCGGACGTCGTCGGTGTGCTGGCCTGCCAGCAACTGGTGGCTCAATACCCCGGGGTCAGGGCGCTCGTAGCTCAGCTGGATAGAGCATCGGATTTCGATTCCGAGGGTCGGGAGTTCGAATCTCTCCGAGCGCGCCATTGACCCGCCTGATATTGAAACAATTTTTTCGATCAGCCCGTTCTTGGTGCGGTCGGGGTGCTTTGGATCTTGCGTCCGTTGGGGCCGACACTGATCTGGAGGCCATCAACGTGGTTCATGGGCACTTGTTCCCGAGCAACCGTATGCGAGCGGCCTCGCGCCAGCGTGTCCTTAGGGCGTCTCCCGGAAGGTTGCACGGTAAGAGCGTCGAAGAACATGCGTCTGGCCCGATGCTGCAATATGACAATGAAATGAACGTCGGTACATGGCCAACAATGGCGAACCATGACGATTCAGTAAGCAGGATTCCGGGCGCAATATTGCGGACATCATGCCAACAAGGTCGGTCGGATCGATGTCACCGTCAACGGTCTCGGCTCATCGGTTGACCGGAGGCAAGGTCGATGAAGTGGACGCGCGTGCAAGCGGGACAGGCGAAGGACTCAAAGCTCCGTCCCTCTCGGCTTTGCTGCTTCTCGAGATGCGTTTGCACATTCATGCCCGTCTGAGGGCATCGGAACACGATCAAATCGGCCATCGGCGCAGCATGACGGCACGACGAATTTCATCTTTGATCTAGATCAGTTTTGGAATCGCTCCAGGCTCAACCCGTGAGACACACACACCGGGGCAACACGCCATCTCGCAAAAGCGAAGGGGCCCTTGAAGGCCCCTTCGGATCTCACCAGCGGCGATAGCCGTAGTAACCATAGTAGCGCCGACGCGGGGCATAACAGCGCGGCGGCGCCGCTCAGTAGCAGGGGTGCCGGCGACCGTCCTGGCCGATATAGGCGGCCGCGCTCTGGTAGCAGTGGTTGGTCGACGGACCGTCATAATAGGCGAAAGTGCCGGCGGTGACCCCGGGGCCGTAATTGTGCCGATAGCTGATCGGGTAGGGCAGCGGATTGGCGTAGTAGCGATGGTACCGGTGATGCACCCGCGCCTCGGCCAGGCTGGGGGCTAGGATTGCCGCCGACAGGGCAGCAACCGCGGCTACAAGTTTCAACTTGCTCATCTCAATTCTCCGGAACCCGCGTGAATAGGTTAACCATCTATAGCCATTTCGGGGCGCCGGGGCACCCGTCCGGCGCCCCGAAATAGGGGCTAATCCCGCAAATTCCCGGATGAGTGTGACACAATTGCCGGAAGTGCGGTCGATGCCTGCCCATTTTTGGCCTTTTCGGGATGCTTAACGAATTCCCCACACAAGTATGGCCAAAGAGAATTCGGTCAAATATTCCCGCCGGCCCTCTGGGGTGCTCTTCGAGGGCGGTTCGTTCCTGCAAGGTTTTTCGCTCTCACGCTGCCATGCGCATCACGCTCCTCAGCCTGCTGTTGCTCTTCGTCGCTGGCGCCACGCCAGCGCGGGCCGAGCTGCATATCACTCGTGACCATGGCGGTTACGTCGAGGAGTACAAGACGAAGTACAAGCGCGTCCGCGACAAGGGCGAACGGGTCATCATCGACGGCATCTGCAATTCGGCCTGTACCCTGGTGCTGGGCATCGTGCCGATGAACAAGATCTGCGTGACGCCAAAGGCTAGCCTCGGCTTCCACCAGGCCTATTACGACAAAGCCTTCACCTTCGGCATGAAGATCACCAGTGCGGAAGGGACGACCGACCTGATGTCCTACTATCCCGACACGGTGAAGGATTGGATCCGCCGCAATGGCGGGCTCACCACCGACATGAAGAAGATCAAGAACGGCGTCGATCTCTGGAAGATCATCGATCCCTGTCCGGAAGAATGGTGATCGGCTGACCTGAGCCGTCGCGACCGTCGCAGCGCAGCATCGTTCGGGCCGAAATTCGCATTGCCGCGCCACCTGGGGTCGGGCAATGAGGGCGGCAATGAAGCATAATCAAGAACATCTGGCCGCGCGGGCGGCGCCGGTCCTGTTCGTCGTGCTCTGGAGCACCGGATTTATCGGGACCAAATTCGTCATCAACAATGCCGATCCCTTGACCTATCTCGCCATCCGCATGGCTGTGGTGGTCGGCTTGATGGCGATCATCGCGGCGATCGCGCGGCCGAAATGGCCAGACCGTATCGGCGTCGCGCACAGCGCGGTCGCCGGCATTCTCGTCCATGGCTTCTATCTCGGCGGCACTGCGATTGCGATTGCGCATTCCATTCCGGCGGGACTCTCCGCACTCATTCCGGGCCTGCAGCCCATCCTGACCTCGACGATCGCCAACCGCTGGCTCGGCGAGAAGGTGACGCCAGTGCAATGGGGCGGCCTGCTGCTCGGGCTCGGCGGCGTCGCGCTGATCCTGCACAATCGCCCGATGACCGGAGAGGCCGGGCTCGGCTGGCTCGCCTCGGTAGTCTCGCTGATCAGCATCACGCTCGGCACGCTCTATCAGCGGCGCTACTGCAACCACATCGACTGGCGCGCCGGCAACCTCGTGCAATATGTGGCTGTCACGCTCTTCTTCGCGGCCGGCGCCTTCCTGTTCGAAGACCGTGTCGTGCACTGGACGCGGGAGTTCGTGCTTGCGCTGGCCTGGCTTGCGGTCGCGCTCTCGATCGGGTCGATCGGCCTGTTGTACTGGCTGATCCGCCACGCCGCGGCGACGTCGGTCGCGAGCCTGTTCTATCTGGTGCCCGCCGTCACGGCGCTGATGGCCTATCTGCTGTTCGGCGAGAAACTCGACGCGCTGGCGGTCGCGGGCATGACGATGTGCGCGGCCGCGGTGTTCGTGGTCAACCGGCGCTTCGGCTCGTAGGGCCGGGCTGCTGGAATACATCCCTGACGTGCGGAGTGCGTCGTGTTAGGCTGACCGTATTTCAGTTGCCCTTTCACACGGTGATTTCCATGAAAAAGGCGAGACGCGCACTGCTCGGCAGGTCCATGAAGCCGGTTCGGATTGCCTGCATCAACTACGCCGAGAAGGATATCGACGAACGAACGATGAGCAAGCTGACCGCAGCGCTCCAGAACTGCTACGACCAGCATTTCCTGCCGGTGTGGGGCTATCCGGTCGATCTCTACGTCACGCGCAAGCCGAAGCCGACCGACTGGCAGCTCGTCTATTTCGACAACGCCTCGCACAAGAACATGCTCGGGCGCCATGAGCTCACCCATCGTGGCCAGCCGATCTCGAAGATCTTCGTCAAGGCGCTGGATGGCGAGCCGGTCAGCGTGGCGGCCTCGCACGAGCTGTTCGAGATGGTGCTCGATCCCATGGCCAATCTGTGGGCCGACAAGAACCGGAACACCCAATACGCCTATGAAGTCTGCGATGCCGTGGAGGAGGACACCTTTGACGTTGACGGATTGCCAATGTCGAATTTCGTCTATCCGTCCTGGTTCGAGCCGTTCAAGCATCCTCGCGGCACCAGGTTCGACCACAAGGGAACGCTGACGGCGCCGTTCTCGATGACCGAGGGCGGCTACGTCATCAAGAAGGTCAACGGCCGGAAGGTGATCAGGGCGTTCGGTTCGCCCGCGAAGCGGCGGCGCTTCAACGCCGAAGACCGGCGCGGCCATCGCAGCGAGTTTCGCGATCCGCAGGGCGTTCATCACCCGGGCCGGCGCGCCTCGAAGCGGCGAGGGTAGGTATGTTGGGAAGACATCTCCGGGCGCGACCGCACCCGGAGATTTGCCATCGCACTGCGATCAGCGCTTGGCCTTCTTGGCCTTTTTCTTCTTCTTGGCGGCTTTCTTGGAAGCCTTCTTCACGGTCTTCTTGGCCGCCTTCTTCGCCGATTTCTTGGCAGCCTTCTTCGAGGTTTTCTTCGTAGTCTTCTTGGCTTTCTTCTTGGAAACCTTCTTCGGCGCTACTTTCTTCGCGACCTTCTTGGCGGCTTTCTTGACCTTCTTCACGGCGGTGATAGCGGCGTCCTTGGTCGCGTCCACGGCGCTGGTGATCGTCTCCATCGCCTGCTCGGTGATCGGCTTATCGTCGTCCATATCGTGTCCCCCACGGTTTGCATGGAGCGATGACGATAGCGGGTTTCATAATAGTGTCAAAGCGACGCTCAACCTTTGCGGATCTTTGCGTAAGCGGCGAGCGCACGCTCGCGTCCCTTGGCATGATCGACGATCGGTTGCGGATAGGTCTTGCCGAGCGTGACGCCGGCACTCGCAAGCTCGATCGGTGTCGCCTGCCAGGGTTGGTGGATCAACTTCGCCGGCACGTCCTTCAGTTCCGGCACCCAGCGCCGGACATAGGTTCCTTCGGGGTCGAACTTCTCGCCCTGGAGCGTCGGATTGAACACGCGGAAGTACGGCGCGGCGTCGGCGCCGCAGCCGGCGACCCATTGCCAGTTGGCCGGATTGCTGCCGGCATCCGCGTCGACCAGCGTGTCCCAGAACCAGGCCTCGCCGTCGCGCCAGTCGATCAGGAGGTGCTTGACCAGGAACGAGGCGACCACCATCCGGACCCGGTTATGCATTACGCCGGTGTGCCAGAGCTCGCGCGTACCGGCATCGACGATGGGATAACCGGTGCGGCCGCGCTGCCAGGCGGCGAGCGCCTTCTTGTCGGACTTCCAGGGGAAGTCGTCGAAACTGGTTTGCAGGTTCTCGGTGGCAAGGTTCGGATGATCGTGGAGCAAGTGGCGGCAGAACTCGCGCCAGCCGAGCTCGCTCAGGAATTTGTCGATGCCGGATCCGATCGCCGGATTCTCCGCCGCGGCAAAGTGGGCGGCGTGCCAGACTTGGCGCGGGCTGAGTTCGCCGAACCTCAAATGCGGCGAGAGGCCTGAGGTGCCTTCGCGATCGGGGCGGTCGCGATCGCCGACATAAGTGCGCGCGGTGTGCTTGAGGAAGTCGCGCAGGCGGGCGCGTGCTGAGGCTTCACCGGGCGCCCAGCTCTCGCGCAGGCCGACGGCCCAGTCAGGCTTGGTCGGCTCGAGCTTCCAGCTCTCCAGCCGATCGCTGGCGATCTTCGCCGCCGGGCGAAGCTCTTTCGGTGCAGACAGCGGTTTAGGCGGATCGCCCAGCGACAGCACCCGCCGCCAGAATGGCGTGAACACGCGCAGGCCCCGGCCTTCCTTGTTGCGGATCGCCGAGGGCGGAACGAGCAGGTCGCCGGGACAACTTTGCGAGCCCACGCCGAGCTTTGCCAGAGACGCTTCGAGCTGTTTCTCGACGGCCTGATGCGGGGCCTGAGCGATCGTATTCCAATAGACCGCACCGGCTGCGCTCTCGCGCGCCACCTCCGGGATCACCCTGGCCGCCGATCCTCTGCGCAGAACCAGCGATCCGCCGCGCGATGCGATGTCGGCGCCGAGTGCGCGTAGCGATTGCGCCAGCCACCAGCGTGCCGCGCCGCCGGGGGCCCGTCCGGCCGCGTCGTCCAGCACATAGAGGCAGATCACCGGCGCGGCACATCTGGCGGCGGCGTGGAGAGCGGGGTGGTCGGACAGGCGGAGGTCGTCGCGGAACCAGACGATAACAGGCGGGGCGCTTGGCGTGGTCAGGGCGTGTCCTCGTTTACGATTTGGAAAGGATGCCGCGTGGGGAGCTGTGAACCGTCGTTAATGGGGCCGTAAGCCGATTGCATGAATATGCAGGAATTCTGAGGGTGGTTCCATTCATGTCCAACTCATTAACGGCGAAGTTCGTGCCGCAATTCAAGCTCGGCACCAAGGCGGTCCTGTGCGCGGTGCTGCTGATTGCGATGAACACAGCATTGGTGGTCGGCGCCGGCTATTGGTCGCTCACCTCCGCATTCAACGATCGCGCGCTGCGCGACATCGAGGTCAGCCTGCGCACGCTGGCCCTGGCCTTCACCGAGGTCGTTCCTGACGCCAGGATCACCATGCGGGATGGCGCGGTGGCGCGTGCCGAGATCGCCAAGATGCCGGACTTCAGGGATCACGCCATCGTCGATCGCGCGGTGTCGTATGTCGGCGGTAATGCGACCCTGTTCGTGTTTGACGATGCGACCGGGCAGTTCGTCCGCCGTTCGACCAATGTGAAGAAGGAAAACGGCGACCGCGCCGTCGGCACCCAGCTTGCTGCCGACCATCCGGCGCAAGCCGTCCTGCGACGTGGCGAAGCTTATAAGGGGCCGGCCACGCTGTTCGGCAAGACATTCATGACCGCTTATTTCCCGATCGCGGATGCGACCGGCAAGGTCGTCGGCATTCTCTACGTCGGCATCCCCATGGCGCAGTTCGAGGCCATGCTGAGCCAGGCGATTTCGAGCATGGCGGTCGCCGCCGGCATCGCCGCGCTGCTGGTTCTGATCCTGACCATGCTTGTTGTCCGCCGTGTCACCCGGCCGCTCACCTCGGTCACGCGCTCTCTGACGGCACTCGCCAACGGCCAAAGCGACGTCGCGATCGATTGCGAGGACCGTGCCGACGAGATCGGCGAGATCGCCCGCACGGTCGCGGTGTTCAAGAGCAATTCGCTGGAGCGGGCGCGCATGCGCAGCGAGCAGGCGGAAGCCGCGGCTGCGGCGGCCGAGCAGCGCAAGGCCGATTTGCGCAATTTCGTCGGTGAGTTCCGCAGCGGCGTCGGCGGCATTCTCGACAAGGTGCTGCATTCCTCCGGCGAGTTCGAGCGCGTGGCGCGCCAATTGACCGATACCGCGCGTTCTACCGCCGACCTGTCGGCGAAGTCGGCCGGCGCGTCCGAGGAAGCCTCCGACCACGTCCGTTCGGCGGCGTCGGCCTCCGACGAGCTGTCCCAATCGATCTCCGAGATCACCCGAAGGGTGCAGGAATCCAACGCGATTTCCGCCGAGGCGGTGCAGCAGGCCGAGGCCACCGATCAGCGCATCGCGCAGCTCTCGGAAGCCGGCGCGCGCATCGGCGACGTCGTCAAGCTGATCACCTCGATCGCCGAGCAGACAAATCTGCTGGCGCTGAACGCCACCATCGAGGCCGCGCGCGCGGGCGATGCTGGGCGCGGTTTTGCGGTGGTGGCCCAGGAGGTCAAGACGCTCGCCGGCCAGACCGCGAAGGCGACCGATGAGATCTCGACCCAGATCGCGAGCATGCAGCTTGCGACCGAGGAGTCGGTGATCGCCATCAGGGCGATCACCGAGACCATCGAGCGCATCAGCGGCATCGCAAGCTCGATCTCGGCCGCGGTCGAGCAGCAGCGCAGCGCCACCCACAGCATCGCCGCCAGCGTTCGCGCCGCGGCCTCGGGCACTGCCGACGTCGCCGTCAACGTCCGTCATGCGGCTGAAGGCGCCAGCGAGACGGGCGAGACCTCGAGCCGGATGTTTGCCTCCGCCCAGGCGCTGTCAGGCGAGAGCCTGCATCTGAAGGCCGAGGTCGACAGCTTCCTCGATCGCGTGCAAGCGGCTTGATCTCGGAATGGCTGGCTGAAACCATCGGCCCGCCGTGACGTAACTGACGGCTGTTGGTGGCAGACCGGTTGACGGCGTAAGCCGTTATTTCGGCTGCGGCACGATCCGGATGTAAGGCTTCGGTTCCTTCCAGCCCTGCGGGTAGATGGTCTTGGCCTCATCGTTGGAAACCGAGCCCGCGATGATGACGTCATCGCCCTGCGACCAGTCGGCCGGCGTCGCGACGCGATGCTTGGCGGTGAGCTGGAGCGAGTCGATCACGCGCAGGATTTCCTGGAAGTTCCGGCCCGTGGTCATCGGGTAGACCAGCACCAGCTTGATCTTCTTGTCCGGTCCGATGATGAAGACGTTGCGGACGGTCTGGTTGTCGGCAGGCGTCCGGGTGAGGGGATCGCCCGAGGTCGAGGCCGGCAGCATGCCGTAGAGCTTCGAGACGTTGAAATCGGTGTCGCCGATCATCGGGTAGTTCGGGGCGGCGCCTTGCGTCTCCTTGATGTCCTCCGACCACTTCGAGTGGCGGTCGACCGGATCGACCGAGAGGCCCATCAGCTTGACACCGCGCTTGTCGAATTCCGGCTTCAACTTGGCGAGAGCGCCGAGCTCGGTCGTACAAACCGGCGTGAAGTCCTTCGGGTGCGAGAACAGCAGCGCCCAGCTGTTGCCGATCCAGTCGTGGAACTTGATCTTCCCTTCGGTGGTCTCGGCTTCGAAGTCAGGGGCGGTGGTGCCAATCGGAAGTGTCATGGTGCTACCTCATCATATTGAATTTGCTTGGGAATTTTTTTCTCGCCGTCGCGATCAGTATAGGGTCTCGGCGAGGCCAAGTGAACGCCAAGTGAACCGCTTCAAGTAAAATGTGAATTCCTTCCCTGAAAGGCCGATTTTCTAGCACCTTTCTGTTACAGCGGCGCCTGCGGCGAAACATCTCCACCGGAGCCAAACGGTCTCGATTGCCCCGATAAAGCCGTTTATGACTCGCACACGCTCACTCGACGTTTGATGGAACCAAGATGGTCCTGATAGCGACCAATTGGCAACCATCGAGAAAAGTCGCGATCCCCATATCGAATCATTAACCGCCCCTTTACGCCAGCATGAAAATGCTGGTCGATTAGTAGAAATCTGGAAGTGAACTATGTCTGCCGCTGCGCCTAAATCAGTCGAGTCGCCGTCCCTCGAACCGTCCTGCCGCGATACTGCGGCCCATGCACTCTCCGTCGTGCGCGACGGCGTGATCACGGGCGAAGGCCCGACCACCAAGGGCCGGGTACACTTTTCCCGCTCGCTCGATGCCGATGATACCGCCTGGTGCGCCCGCATCCTCACCGCCACAGCCGTCAACGACCAGCCGGTCAGCCGTGCCGAAGCCGAGGCGCTGTTCGAGATCAACGAAGCCGCGACCGAGCGCACCGATGGCGGCCGGTTCGACGATTTGCTGGCCAAGGCCGTCGCCCACTACGCCGCGAGCGCCTCGGGCCTGAAGGTGCCGCCGCGCAGTGTCGCGCTGGCGCAGGATATCGAGAGCTGGGCGCCGTCCTATGCCTCCAGGGTCAACATCGAGATGCTGGAGTGGATTGCCGGCCAGATGCGCGGCAAGCGTCAGAACAACCGTCGCCTGATGGCGATGGTGGCGACCTTCCTGGGCGCCACCGCGCTGCCTCTGGCGGGCCAATTGCCAAACGTATTCGACATTGGCATGTAAGACTAAGGACCGAGATATTCTCGCGCCCCTTGCGGGGCGCGAGCGCAAGCGGCGGGGTTATTTCCCCGCCGTTTTTTGTTTGCCGGCGTCCGGCTCCAGGCCCAGCGTTCGGCCGGGGAAACCCGCAGCGTCGAAATAGCGCTGGCTGCCGACGCGCTGGACGTTGAGCACGGTCTCCAGACCGTTCTCGGACTTTTTCTTCGACTTCTCCACGGCCTTGAACGCCTTCGGGATGATGCCGTTGGGCAGGGCCTCCGACATCACGCGGCCGACCAGGCCGCCGTTCTCCGAGCTGCGCAGACCCATCAGCCGAGCCGCAGTCATGCCGACGTCGGCATTGCTGACCGGAAGCTCGTCGACGAAGCCGGCTTTGAAGTCCGGACCGATCGCGGCCATGAAGTTGTAGGTGTCGCCGCGGCTGAAGCTGCCATGCATGCCCTGGCCCTGGCGCAGCACGGTGTCGGCTACCTGCACCGAGCAGTTGGTCGGCGCCTCGCCGCATTCGCTGGCATAGGAGCGGAAGTTGACCACGATCGCCGGCGTCGGCGTCGCCGCCTTGCCGCGCAGATTGATGCTCGACAGCGGCAGGGTGCCGGGGAAGCGGCCGAGCGAGTCATCGACGAACAGACCGGAGACGTAGTCCTGCTCCAGCAGCGCCTTGACGGTCTTGGCCGCCAGCTTCTTGTCCTTGTTCGGCAAATAGATCAGGTCCGATCCGCCATTGGTGGCGACGACGAGGTCGGGCTTGGTCGGGTCCTTGCCGAGCACGCCGTTGCCGGCCTTCGGATGGGCGTTGCCGCTGACGGCCGCGTTCTTGTCGTTGGGGTCGAACAGCGGCAGGTCGAGCGCCTTGGCCAGGTCGAGGGCGACGAAGCCCATCGGCAGAAAGTCCTTCGGCGTGTCGTCATAGCTGACCTTGGCCGAGGGGCTGGTCTTGCTCTCCTTGGAGATGGTTGAGAAGCCGTGGTCGGCCTGGACCATGATGTTGGTGTTGGCGGTGAGCCCGAGCTCGTCCAGCGCCTTGCGAAGCTGGGCGAGGTTGTTGTCGGCGTTCTTGATACCGGCCATCGAGGTCGACCCGTTGATGCCCGGCAGGATCAGGTTCAGGCTGTCGCCGGTGTTGTGCTGGCTGCCGTCGGGATCGCGCGACCAGAACACCAGCACGAACGGCTTGTTGCGCGCCTTGAACATCGGCAGCACGACCTTGGTGGCGACGTCGGCGAAATAGGCCTGCTGCGCAATGTTAGCGACCGTGGTGCCGGGCGTCTTGGCATCGCCTGCCTTGGCATTGTCGCCGCGGGACGGGCGCGGCGAGGGGCAGGCCGGCCTTGGTCAGCGCCGCCTTCATCTCGTCCGACAGTGGCACGCCGATTCTTGGCGCCGGTGGCGTCGTCAAACACGACCGAATGCAGGCCGGGCTTGTCGGGCTGGTCGGTGTGGTCCCACTGATAGGTCGGGCCGATGCTTGCCCAGCGCGGCGGTGCTGAAGCCCTTGTCGCGGGCCATCTTCAGGAACGTTTCCTCGTTGAGATAGTCGCCCTTGAAATGCTCGTCGATGTCGCCGAGCACGGCGTCGTTCTCGATGAAGGGGACCACGGTGTCACCAGCGGGTACCGAGGTGTAGTTGGTCCAGATCGTGTTGGAGAACACGCCGGTATCGCCGAGATAATGGCCGGTCGCCATCGCCGAGCCGTTGGCCATGGTGAAGGTCGGGAACAGCGAATGCGAGTTCTTGAAATTGACGCCTTTGTCGCGGACCTCGGCCATCGCGGGGGCGGTCTCGGGCGTGATCTTCAGCGCACGCAGCCCGTCGGGGATGAACAGGATCAGGTTGCGGGGCGTGTTGTTCTGGGCGGACGCAAGTCCGGTGGAAAGTCCGGTGGACAGGACTGTCAGCCCGGCGGACAGCAACACCAATGAACGGCGCATCAAAATCTCTCCCTGCCTGCGGTTGAGGCGGCTTGGCGGCCAACCGCGGCCGCCGCCTTCGTTTAGTTTTGCTGTATGACAGTTTTGTTACAAGAACGAACCCGAATGCAGAAGTCACGGGAGAGGGCGGTCATGCGTCCCCGGAATGGGGGCGCAACAGCCATTGTTCACAACGGACATGCTTTCGCGTTCTCGCGGCTCATTTCGCCCGAGCTTTGCTTCGTCGCCTCACCCTCGTCAATGAAAGAGGGCGCAGGGAAGACCGGGAGCCGGTTGGCTCCCATTGTCCGCTATGCCAAACGCGGATTGCGCTACAATGCACAGCGGGTAACAGGGCAACCGGGGCATCCCGGCCTTCCCTGCGCGATGGTTGGAACGGTTTATGTCGTGCTCTCCCCGGGGAGCGATGCACTATTGCCCCCGTCGCCTCGCGGATGACTGATGTGAAGGCCCGGTTGGGCCACACGCATCACCACGAGCCTTGACGCACAGACCCCGGGCGCCAGGACCACACGATTTCGCCGTACGCGGATCACACCGGTCGTGTGCGCGAGGTTTTTGCTCACGGTTGCCCGCCCTGCAAAACCCTTCGCGCCGATATGGCCTGCGTCCACCGCCGTCCGGCCCGCGTTCGTGACGATCGCGATACGCCCCTCTTCCCTGGGCCGGAGTGGGCGATTTCTAACAAAATTCCGAATTCGAATAAAGAGAAATATTTTGTCGCCGGTCTCTTGACCCCGGGCCTGGATGTTTTGCCCGACGGGTGACGCAAGGGGTAGTAGTCGGGACGGTCATTCCGGCACGGTCGGCACCTGCGGAGTTTCTGCGAGGGCCTGTGCCGGCTTGACGGTTGCCCGGTTGGCTCCGTTCCTGGCCGGATCGCGCCGCAGCGAAAGCGGGGCTGCCTTGAGCGCATAGACGATCGCGATCTGGGTTCGGTTGTGGAGGCGGTATTTGCGCATGATGTTGCCGATATGCGCCCGCACCGTGTTCTCCGAGATCTTGAGCTCGTAGGCGATGTTCTTGTTCTGCAGTCCGCGTGCAATGAGCATCATCAGCTCGCGCTCACGTGGCGTCGGTGTAATCAAATCGTTCGGATACAGGCTCATGACTTGCTCCTCCCTGGCCTTTTGGTTTGATGTTGTGGCCACCCCAGCCAGCATGTTCTCATTCCGTCTTGAGTGCCTCGATTGGACTGAGCTTGGACGCCTTGTGTGCAGGATAGAAACCAAAGATGAGGCCGGTCGCGATCGAAAAGGCGAGGGCCAGAGCAATTGCTTCGCTGTCGATCGACGTGATCCACCCGGCCATGCGCGCGACCGTCATCGACATGGTGACACCGCCGAGAACGCCGATGGCGCCGCCGAGAAGGCAGAGCACGAGCGCTTCGCAGAGGAACTGGAGACGGATGTCCCGCATCCTCCCGCCGAGCGCGCGGCGGATGCCGATTTCGCGGGTGCGCTCGGTCACCGACACGATCATGACGTTCATGATGCTGATGCCGCCAACTAGCAGCGAGACCGAGGCGATGGCGACGAGCAGAAGCGCCACGGTGCGGATCGCCCCCTGCTGCGCTTCCATGGCGGCGGCCGGATCCTGGACCTTGAAGTCGTCCTCCTGACCGACCGCGATCCGATGCCGCTGCCGCAGCAGGCCTTCGATTTCCGAACGCGCCCCCGCCATCTGGCCATCGGCGCCCACCTTGGCGATGATATAGGCGACTGAATCCCGGTTGATGTTGCTGGCGCTGCCGAGGAAGCGGAGCTTGGCGGTGGTGAGGGGGACGAAGGCGACGTCGTCCTGCGCGGGTCCCTTGTGATCGAGCACGCCGACCACTTCGAGCGGCACCTTCATGATCCTGATCTGGGCGCCAATGGGATCGTCGCCCGGCGCAAACAACTCGCGTGCGACCGTGCTTCCGAGGATGACGACCTTTCCGGCGGCGGCCTCTTCGGCGCTGGAAAAGTAGCGTCCCGAGGCGAGCTGCCAGTCGCGCACCATGAAGTGGCCGGTCGTCGTACCATTGATCGTCGTGTTCCAGTTCTTGCTTTCATGGATGACTTGCGCGGTTCCGGCGATCGAACCGGCCGCGGCCTGGATCTCCGGGATCTGCTCGAGGATGGCCTGCACATCGCTTTCGGTCATCGTCAGCTTGCTGCCTTCCTTCAGGCGCACGCCGCCCTGGTAGACCGCGCCGGGCGTGATCATCAATACGTTGGCGCCGATCGAGCGAATCTGCTCCTGGAGCCGCAACTGCGCGCCGGCGCCGATCGCGAAGACCGTCACGATCGACGCAACCCCGATCACGATGCCGAGCATGGTGAGGAAACTGCGCAGCGGGTTGAGGCGCAAAGCGTGCAAAGCGATCTTAAAGCCCTGGAGCATCGTCATGACGCAACGCTCCGTTTCGGCAGCAACGGTGCCATCGTCTCGTCGCTGACGAGCTCGCCGTCATGCAGGCGGATGGTGCGCCGGCACTGGGTCGCGATGCCGGGATCGTGCGTGATCATCACGATGGTCTGGCCGGTCTGGTTGAGGGCCGCGAACAGCGCCAGAATCTCGGCGCCGGTGCGGCTGTCGAGTGCGCCGGTCGGTTCGTCCGCAAGCACGATCAGCGGAGAGGCGATCAGCGCGCGCGCGATGGCGACGCGCTGCTGCTCGCCGCCCGACAGTTGCCGCGGAAAGTGATGCGCCCGGTGCAGCATGCCGACGGCCTCCAGGCTCTGCTCGGCGCGCGCTAGGCGCTCCTTGTGGCCCACCCCGCCATAGACCAACGGCAGGGCGACGTTCTCGATCGCGTTGTGGCGCGCGAGCAGATTGTAGGATTGGAACACGAAGCCGATGCTGCGGGCGCGCAAGGTCGATCTTCGATCTTCCGAGAGATCGGCGACATTTGCGCCCTCGAGATAGATAGCCCCTTCGCTCGGAAGGTCGAGCAATCCGATCATATTCATCAAGGTGGACTTGCCGGAACCGGACGGTCCCATCACGGCGAGGATCTCGCCCTGATCGATGTCGAAGCTGACATTGCGCACTGCGGTGACTGCGATCCCGTCGGTGCGGTAGGTCCTGCCGACGGACCGGAGGCTGATGAGGGGCAGGGTGGCTGTCATGATCCGAACCTGATGCCGAGAAATTCCATGCCGGTCGGCCGGATCGCCTGTCCGATGGCGACCTGGCTGCCTTCGACGAGCTCTCCGCTCTTGAGCGCGACCTGTTCGGTGCCCGCCGCGCCGACGGTGACCGGGATACGCTGAAGCGCGCCATTGGCCGTGCGCACCCAGACGCCGCTGCGGCCGGGGACCGCGTCGGCCCGCGCGCCCGAGGGCTGGAAGCGCAGCGCGGCCAGCGGCACTTTCAGCACGTTGTCCTGCTGCTCGATCACGATCTTGACCAGGGCAGTCATTCCGGGCAGCAGCGCGCCATCGAGATTGGTGGTCGACAGGACGACGGTATAGGTGACCACGTGCTGCTGGTTCTGCGGCGCCTTGCGCACCTGCCGCACCGCTGCCTCGAAGCGGCGGTCTGGATAGGCATCCACCGTGAAGTGAGCCCGCTGGCCGGCGGCGATGCGCCCGATGTCGGCTTCGTCGACCTGCGCGTGGATTTCCATGTCCTCCAGGCGATGGGCGACCACGAAGGTGGTGCGGGAACTCGAGGCCAACCGCCAGCGTCTGGCCTTCGTTGACGAACCTGCCGACCACGACGCCGTCGATCGGCGAGCGGATCACGGTGCGGTCCAGATCGGCCTGGGCCGCCGCCAGGACGGCGGCCTTCTCCGGCACCGCCATTCGGGACTGTTCCAGCTCCGCCTCGATCCGGCGGACGTCGGCATGCGCGCCGTCCACGGCGTAGGCATTGAGGGACATGAGGACCTCGGCCTCGCGTTCCTGGGCCACGCGCGCGGTGAATTCCGTCTGCGCGTCGTCGACTGTCGACGTCGCCACGACGTTTTGTGACTGAAGTGCGAGCTTGCGTTGCAAGGTCTTCTGCGCCGACGCCTTGACCGCCTGGGCGCTGTCCAGCTTGGCGGCGAGGACGTCCCGGCTGCCTTTGGCGTTTTGCAGATCGATCCTGGCGCGATCGAGCTTGGCCCGTTCGATGTCCACAAGGGAATTGGCGACGGCCACCGCCGCCTTGGCCTCGTCGACCTTGGCTGCGAAGCTGCGGGGGTCGATCAAGGCAAGCGGCTGGTCCTTGCTGACGGTATCGTTGAAGTCGACATAGACGCGGGCGAGCTGCCCGGACAGTTGCGAGCCGACCTCGATCGTCTTGACGGGTTGCAGGGCGCCTGTGACGGTGATGGTCTGCTCGACGCTGCCGCGCTGGATGGCGGCGTAGCGGAACACCGGCGCATCCGCCCCGAAGGTCGGGGTTTCGCCGCTCCCTGGCTTGAGGAACTGCTTCGTCGATTCGTAGGCACGGCTGGCGCCGTCCGCGGCGCCCCCGGTTGCGCCCGCGACGACCTGCGGTGCCGCGCCGTAAATTGTGGCGAGGCCGGATACAGTTCCGAACAGGACAATGACTGGCACAAATCGCATATCAAAACCCGCCTTTTTGAAATGACGAAGTTGGCGGAAATGCCGAATAACACGCTATGATTGTATTTCACCCAAGTCGCGCAGCTGTCTCGAAGGTATGTCGCCGTTGATAGTGCGACGGACGGGTGCGCTCCATGATCCAGAAGTAAGGTCGGAGGGGTACGACTTTTCGTGATTTGCTCGGAGCGCATACCGGGCGTATCGAAAAGACGCGCGCGGTATCGAACTGGATAAGCTGGCTGAACGCTCCGTCTGGTCTCGTCCAGGCGGCTGTCCATCGGCATTCAAGTCAGCAACATTGTTGGCGACGCCATGACGCACATTGTGACGCACCTGGCGATATTCCGGCCGCGACGCCTGATCGCCGCATTTCCGACGTGGCGCCTCGCCGTGACACCGCAGATGGCGGCGTCAACTTCCAGGGATCAGGAAGCCCGATATGTGAACGCCTTCACTCGTCTTGAGCGCGTGGAGGCCGTAAGACCTCGCATCGGTCGACCGATGCGACTCGTCGGGTCTTCGCCGATGCATTCAAGCACCTTGTTATCGCTTGCAAGAACAATGGAAGGCTCGTTGCTGGATCATCGAGCGCCAAGTCCGGGAGCGTATTGCAATGAATTCAAATCAAGCCACAGTTTCAAATCAAGCCACAATTCAAGCCACAGCTTATGTCGTTGACGACGAAATCCAGATACGAAACGCGCTTGGCAGCCTCTGTGAGGAGACCGGACATCGGGTGAGGCTGTTTGCCTCGACGGAAGAGTTCCTCGCAGAGAGACTTTCCGATGGTCCGTCATGCCTCGTGCTCGACGTCCGCTTTCCCGGCACGTCGCCGACCGGGCTCGAGCTTCAACTCCGGCTTGCTGAAATCAGGTGTGCCGATACCGATCGTTTTCATCAGCGGACATTCGGACGTCCGTACCTCCGTCGAGGCCATGAAGCGCGGCGCGGTCGAGTTTTTGCCGAAACCCTTCCGCGAACAGGAAATCCTCGATGCGATCAGGCACGGCATCGAGCGCGATCGCAAGCGGATGGAGCGCCAGGACGCGGTGCGCGACGCGCGCCAGCGCGTCGGAACGCTGACCGCCCGCGAACGGGAGATCATGCTGCTGATGGCAGAGGGGCTCGTCGCCAAGCAGATCGCGGCAAGACTGGGCGTCAGCGAGGTGACCGCGAAGGTGCATCGCGCAAGGATGATGCGAAAGCTGAAGCTGCGTTCGCCGATCGAAGTCGTGAGATTGATCGACAGTGTGGGCGGCGAGATATCGCACAACGTCTAGTCCGTACCGATTAGCATGAACTGCAGTCTGTCGTATCGAGCTTGATCGGTTCAGAGTCATCCCACGATGTCGACCTTCTCCAAGACGGCATCCGTAACCCGGTTAGACAACTTGAACAGAAGGGATATTCCATGCGCAAATTGCTTCTCGCTTCCGTCGCCGTATTCGCTCTGTCCTCCGCGGCTCAGGCTGCCAACACCTCGACCGTGCTGCAATTTGGCTTCGCGAACGGCTCTTCCGTAAATCAGCAGGGCACCGTGAATAACTCGTCGACCACCGTGCAGGTCGGTGTCTTGAACGCTGCAAGCACCATGCAGGGCACCACCACCCCGTCACTCAACAACGGCAGCACCGTGATCCAGGTCGGCGCCGTCAACGCAGCCGCCACGGGCCAGGTCGGTCTCTTCAACAACACGAGCTCGATCACGCAGCAGTCGATCGGTAACCCGCCGGCCAACAGCGCAGCCGTTGGACAGCTCTCAATCATCTTCGGTACGAACTCCAGCACCGTTGTCCAGCACTAAACCAGCCCCGTATCGGCCGGGCGCGTCCAACCAGCGGCGCGTCCGGGCGATACTCGACAGGCCACACTCGAAATGACCGCGATCAGGTTGCCTGAACGGGGCGGCGGATCGAGGGCCGGTATTTCGCGGAGGAAATGATATGCGTATGAAATTTCTCGTCACGACGGTCGTCATGCTGAGCGCGCTGACCGCTGTCGATGCCCAAGCCGCCAACTCGGTTAGCGTGTTGCAGTTCGGTGCGACAAATCTCTCGTCCACAGCGCAGACCGGCCCGGTGAACAACACCGCGACGACGCTGCAATTCGGAGCCTTCAACCAGGCATCGAGCACGCAACTCGGTTCACTCTCTTCGATCAATTCAGTGACGATTGGTCAGGGCGGAACGACGGCCACCGCGACCAATACCGCTGCGGCTGCCCAAGTCGGAGGCGCCAACACGAGTTTGATTGGCCAGATTGGTTTGAACAACGCCGCCGGGGTGTTCCAACTCGGAATCCTGAACGGGTCGACGGTTCTCCAGCAGAGCCCATGAGCCCATTTGCAGTGACGAGGCATATCATGAAACATCTTCCAGGCGTCGCTTGCGGCGTGCTTCTCGCTCTCTGTTGCGCAGGCGCCGGACCGGCCAGTGCGCAGACCTCCGATATCAAGACCATCGTGTCGGTCGGCGGACCGCCCGTTGTGCTCAATCAGAACAGCCAGCTCAACCTGGCCGGCGTGTTCATGATCGGCGGCAGCACCAGCGCGACCGTGGTCCAGCACGGCACCAACAATGCCACCGGGATCCTGCAATTCGGCGGAACGAATTCGGCCTCGGTTGGGCAGGCGGGTGGAGTGGGCCCCTCGGGGCGGACAGGATGGCTTTCAGCAATTGACCGGGCGGCCGGGCTTTCAGAGGATGAAGGCCCATGGCAAAGCATCGAACCCACAGCGTCGAGTTCAAACGGCAGGTGTCACAGGAGTATCTGAGCGGCGAGACGCTGCACGGACTTTCGAAGCGGCACAATGTCTCGCGCAACTTGATCCGGATCTGGGTCGACAAGTTTCAGGCAGGCGCGCTCGATGAGGACGTCGCTTCCGCCGATCTGCTCGAGACGTATGAAGCGCGTATCGCGGCGCTCGAGCGATTGGTGGGCAAGCAGGCTCTTGAACTGGAGTTCCTAAAGGGGGCTCTTCAGCCAAGACCTCGGCCGAGAAGCGAGACCACATCCGCTATTGTCGGCCCCGCGGCATCAGCCTTGCCGAAGGGTGCAGGCTGATGGGAATAGCCCGCTCCACGCTTTACGACGAACCGATCCGTCAGGCTGACGACACCGCCATCGTCGCGGCGATGGCTGGAATCTGCGACGAGTTCGAGCACTATGGCTGGCGACGGGTCCAGGTCGCCCTCAGGCATCAAGGAATGGTCGTCAATCACAAGAAGGTCCGCCGTCTTATGCGCGAGCATGACCTTCAGCCCAGAATGCGGCGCCGCTTCACGACAACGACCGACAGCAATCACGACCAGCCGATCTTTCCAAACCTCGCTGAAAACATCGTCCTGGACGGCCCCGACCAGCTCTGGGTCGCCGACATCACCTACGTCACCGTTGTCGGCAGCTTCGTCTATATTGCCGTCATTCTGGATGCCTTGTCCCGGCGCGTCGTGGGCTATGCCATCAGCCGTTCCATCGACGCGCGGTTGACACTCGCTGCACTTTCCGCCGCGATTGAGGGAAGAAACCCGCCGCTTGGCTGCGTCCATCATTCTGATAGAGGTTCCCAATATGCTGCCAAGGTGTGCCGCGACTACCTTGCCGAGCACGGGATCAAAGGGTCCATGGGTCGGCGAGGAAATCCGTACGACAACGCTAAGGCTGAAAGCTTCATGAAGACGCTGAAGGTTGAGGGCATCTATCCAATGGCGTTCGAGACACTCGCCGACGTCGTCGAAAATCTTCCCCAATTCATCGACCAAGTCTACAATACGCGAAGACTACACTCAGCTCTCGGCTACATCAGCCCTGTACAATTTGAAAAGCAACACGCCCGGCGGACGGTCAATCCAGTAGCCTCCTGTCCGCCCCGAGGGGCCCACTCCAGGGTATGACCAATTTTGCCTTTGTTGGTCAGACCGGCCAATCGGCGACGAGCCTCGTGTCCCAGCTCGGGGCCATGAATACGGGGGCGATCGCGCAATTTGGCGCGATCAACTCGTCGACGGTGATCCAGAACAGTCCGTGAGCTGCGGGCGACCTCGCCGTCGTCAAAAAATGCGAAGTATAATGGGGGAAGGCGATGAGATATCATCGGCAGCTCGTGGCATGGGCGGCGTTGTTCGCCGCCATCAGCGTTACGTCCGAGGCATCCGCAGGATCCAGGCCATCGCCAGCCATTGGCGGGTTCGCGTTCTCCAACAGGAACGTGAGCATCCAGACGGTCGTGGAGTTCGGCAATAACCCGCAGCCGGTCACGATCGTCGAGAACAGCCGCATCAATATCGCCCGGGTGATCGAGTTCGGGACGGGCACCGTCGATGCGACGATTGTCCAGAACGGGACGCGCAACTATGTTGATGTGATTTAGGTCGGCAGCACGACCAACGCGCTGATCGGCCAGTCGGGCGTGAGCAACATCGCCGATATCACCCAGGTCGGCACTTCCACGAACGCGCTGCTGCTTCAGGTCGGCGACATGAACACGGGAGCGGTCAGGCAGTTCGGACGTTTCAACTGGTCGGCCATATTCCAGTTTGCACGATGATCGAGACGAAGAGGCGTGACATGAAGTTCCTCCTGCTCGCATCCGGAATGACCTTGATGACCGCAATTGCGATGGCGCCGGCCGGGGCCGGCGAGACTGGCGACGGCCACACCACCGTGGTCCAGGACGAAAACGGAACTGCGGTGATTACGCAAAGCGGTGATCCCGCGCAGGCCGAGGTCAAGATCGACAAGGAGCCGGGCCGCACCACGGTCTATCGCCGCAGCGGCGGCAACACCGCAATCGTGTCGCAGGGCACGGGAAACGCGCAGGACATGCTGGATTGGCTGCGCAAGCAGCAGGGCCGCTGACGCGCGAAGGCCCGCCGTCCGCGGGAACGACGGGCCTTTGATCGAGCCGGGCCTACCAGCTGCGGTAGCTGCCGGTCAGCGTTCCGTTGTTGTTGCCGTCAGGGCCGACGTCACCTTGCGACGAGCTCGGTGTCGGATGATTGGCGCCGTTGAGCGCGCCATAAGGTCCGCCCAGACCGGGATAGTACATTGCGCGCGGCTGAACGGTTTCATGGCGGGGGCCGCCTCGCTCCCATCCCACCGGATTGCCGAACCGATCGTAGGTCTGCGCCGACGCGGTCGCCATGCCCGCGACGAGCGATGCCGCGACCAGGCAGAGCAGTTTTGACTTGTTCTGCATCTGAGATGCTCCTTTTTTGTGTCGGTGCCAACGGCTGCAATGGGGGAGCGTTCCGGACGTTTCCGGCTCACGCGATCAACTCCGATCAACTGGTCATGAGGCGGGCGGTCCCGGGAACGAAGTCACTGAAACCAGCCGGGAATTCCGGGCGGTCTGCCGCACTTTGTTCCCGGTTAATCCCGCGCCTTAACCAACAATTAATTATACGTTTGCGGGCGGGCGACGGGCCGGCCTAGCGTGCGGTGGGGAGCAGTATCGCGAAGCCAGACAGTTGGTGCGTATCATGATGTCCAGATCACATTGCAGATCATATGGGGCGTTGCTCGCCTCGCTCAGCGCTGCTGCGCTGCTCCTTGCCGCCAGCGACAGTTCTGCAAGACCGGGCGGTGTCGCCCCGCATGGCATCGTGACCGCTGCCGCGCCGCCGGCCGCAGCACGTCCGCCGATCGCGCCGGGAGCGCGGTTCCGCGGCCGCAACAATCCCTGGGTCTACTGGCCGGGTGGCGGCGGGTTCTTCTACGACGGCGCGGGCTACAGCCAGCCCTTCGCCGATGCCGGGCAACCGGTCTCCAGCGACGTGCGCTACACCTACACTTATGACGTTCCCTGGGATTGGGCGCATCGCTTCCCGCCAAACGTCGTGCCGTCCGACCGGCCCTATGTGCCGAGCTGTCCGACGGAGTCTGTGACGGTGCCCGGCCGCGGTGGTGGCGAGCACACCGTCAACATCATGCGCTGCTACTGATCGGCGCCAGCTTCGTTCACAGAATACCTGCCGCGGCCGCGTGATCGCGGTCGGACTGCTTCCGCCTGACGATCGCAAGCTCGCCGCTGCAGACCGCGAACTGGGGCGTGTCCGGTCGCATCCCGAATTGTCCGCAGACATCCCGATCCTCATCTGCAGTGACGCGCACCAGCTCCGCCTCGGCGGCTTCGCGCATCGCGGGACCCGACACGAACAGCGTATGCAGCCCAAAGGCCGCGACCACGGCAAGCAGCAGCGCGGCGGCGAGTGCGGGGGCTGGCAGGTCATCGGTCGTTCGCGGAGGAGGGCTGGCCTTGCTTCTTGTTTCGGTCATGAAATCCTCTCTTGAATGATCAAAATATTGATTGTCGAAGCAATATTCATTGTCGAGAAAAGGCTGTCAGTCCGGGCCGCCCTGCAAAACCAGCGGCTCCAACACCAATACACGCTGCGCAGCAGCGGTAACGTGAAACAGATTACAAAGATTTGGAGCGGCGCTGGACCAGCTCAAAATTGGTCACGCCGAAGACGCGGTCGAACCGCAGTGACGGGATCGATCCGATATGCATTCGAGCCGCTTCGAATGTCGGCCTCAGGCCCAAGGGGCCGCGAGCGTGGCAGCATCGCGGTTCATGGCCGGAATGTCGAGGACAATCTCGCAACCACGGGCTTGAGCAGCTAGGGGCGGGCAGCGCTATCCAGCACCGATCGCGCGACTTCGACCGCGCCGGTGATGATGATCTGGACGCCGACGCAGAGCAGCAGGAAGGCGGACAGCCGCGTCACCACGCTGGTGCCTTCCTCGCCGAATATCCGCGCCATTGCGCTCGACCTGCTGTAGGCGTGGTAGATCGTCGCCGCGACCGCGACGGCGACGACGAGCGACACGATCGACGCGGTGAACAATCCATCGAGATCGTCCGGCCGGTTGGTACCGATCGCGATCGCGATTGCGATCGTTCCGGGACCGGTGGTCAGGGGGATCGTCATCGGGAAGAACGCCATGCGCTGAACGGCTGCAAAACCGGCGGTCGACGTCGCACTTGCGCCGGGCGCGGTCGGTACCGTGTGCAGCATGGACCAGCCGGCGACGGCCACGACAAGCCCGCCGGCAACCCGCAGGGCCGGCATCGTGATGCCGAATATCTTCAGAATTTGGCCGCCGACGAAAAGCGAGCCGAGCAGCACGGCAAAGGCATAGATCGCGACCCGAAAGGCGACCCGTGCGCGCTCGCTGTCGCTGAGGCCCATCGTCCGGTCGAGGAAGACGAAGGCGAGCCCATACGGATTGATGATGGCGAACAGCGCGCCGTATGCGAACAGGAAATCGCCGATCGAGCGCGACATGAGAAATTCTGTCATCTTGTTTGTACTCGCTATCCCAATTCGAAACTGGTCACGCCGAAGATGCGGTCGAGCCGCAGGGCCGGGTTCGGTCCGGTATACATCCGTGCCGTCTCGAATACTGGCTTGAGGCCGAGCGATTCCCCCAGCGCAATCGCATCAGGGTTGATCGCTGGTACGTCGAGGAATACCTCGCCGCCGCCCGCGCCCTCCAGCAGGGCCTGCACGACTGCCTCCGCCGCCGCTCGATTGTCGGCGACAAGCGGGCCGATCTTGTGGCCGGTCCGGCAGGGGCGGATCACGCCCCATGCGGCGAGCTTGCCGTCGCGCACGAGCGCGCGGCCGACATGGCCGGGTGTGTTGATCCAGGCGCGCAGGAAGGCGCCGCGCGGAGCGGGGAAGACCGTGGCATCGTCAGCCTCCACCATGGCGAGCGGGATCTCGTGAAGAGCGACTACGCCGGCGATCGGCGGTGGTGCAGCGAGGACACCGCCATAGCGGATATTGGCATAGGCGAGCTGGAAGCCGGACTTCTTGTAATTTTCCTGCTGCGCCACGACGCCGTCCAGCCCGATCACGCGGGCGCCCGCATGTGCGATGGCCGCGTTCCAGATGCGCCGGCCATGGCCTGCGCCGCGAAAGGGCGCGCGCACGATGTAGAAGCCGAGAAAAGCGAAGGTCTCGCCATAGTTGGCGCAGGAGACGGTCGCGACGGGCTCGCCGTCGATCTCGCCGACGAAGAAGCCCAGTGCGTCGGGAATGGCGAAGCAGGCGGCGTCAGCAAGACCGGGATTCCAGCCTTCGGCCGCGGCCCAGTCGACCGCGGTGGAAATCTCGTCGGGGCGCAGGTTGCGGATCTGCAAATCGCTCATCTTACAAGTCGCTCATGACGGATGCCATCGACGGTGGACCTGCCGGCGAGTTTGGCTGT
This sequence comes from uncultured Alphaproteobacteria bacterium, assembly GCA_963819355.1. Classification (GTDB taxonomy): domain Bacteria; phylum Pseudomonadota; class Alphaproteobacteria; order Rhizobiales; family Xanthobacteraceae; genus Bradyrhizobium. The sequence goes on from CAWFVZ010000030.1 coordinate 255,834, forward strand.
AAAAATGCCCGATGATAGGCTGAGCCTTCGGTTCGCCTCAACGGTATCACAGGGATGATCGGTCATGGCAGCAGAGAAGGTCGCACTCGTCACCGCAGGCGGCAGCGGCATGGGGGCGGGGGCAGCGCGGCGGCTCGCGGCCGACGGCTTTCGCGTGGCGATCCTGTCGTCCTCCGGCAAGGGCGAGGCGCTCGCGGCCGAACTCGGCGGGTTCGGCGTAACTGGCTCGAACAAGTCCAATGACGATCTGAAGCGTCTCGTCGACGGTGCGCTCGCGACATGGGGGCGCATCGACGTGCTCGTCAACAGCGCCGGCCACGGGCCGCGCGCGGCGATCACGGAGATCACCGACGAGCAGTGGCACACCGGCCTCGATACGTATCTGCTGAACGTGATCCGTCCGACCCGGCTGGTGACGCCGGTGATGCAGGCGCAGAAGGGCGGTGCCATCATCAACATCTCGACCGCCTGGGCCTTCGAGCCGAGCGCGATGTTTCCGACCTCGGCGGTGTTCCGCGCAGGCCTTGCCGCCTTTACCAAGATCTTCACCGACACCTATGCGGCCGACAATATCCGCATGAACAACGTGCTGCCGGGCTGGATCGACAGCCTGCCGCAGACCGATGCGCGCCGCGACAGCGTGCCGATGAAGCGTTACGGCAAAGTCGAGGAGATTGCCGCGACGGTCTCTTTCCTCGCCTCCGACGGCGCGGCCTACATCACCGGCCAGAACATCCGCGTCGACGGCGGGCTGACACGCTCGGTCTGAGGCAGGCGGATTCGAATCGCGCTCGCGCGTTCTTGTCGTGATACGACATGGGTGTGCGTCGCGGGCCCCCGATGAAGGATGACGTGTGGCGCCTCGGCCACACCCTTCATCCGTTTGCGCGATGCGCGGCTCACACTACGTCACAGTCCCTATGAACTTCGCCGCAGCCCAAGACGCTGAGCGGTGAGCAGCCTATGCCCAATCCGCGCCGGAGCTTCCCACCCGCGCGCTTTCGAAAACGCGAGATCAAGCGCGTGGGGCAAGGAGACTGGAATGAAGAAGTTATTGCTGGCGGTCGCATCGGTTGTCTTGGGAGGTGTCTTGGGCACCGCGTCCGCGTTCGCGGCTGACATCGCGCCGCACTACACCAAGGCGCCGGTGATGGCGCAGGGTTACGACTGGACCGGCTTCTATGTCGGCGCCAACGTCGGTGGACAATGGGGCAGTGCGGGCCCGACCACATCGACCGTCTGGACGCCGACCGGTTATTTCGCGACCAGCAGCATCCCTGCCATCGCCGCGGTCGGCGCCCAGAGCGTCAACAGCTCCAGCGTGACCGGCGGCTTCACCGCCGGCTACAACTGGAAAGTCAACAACGCGGTGCTCGGCCTCGAAGGCGACATCAACTATTTCAGCTTCAAGGGCAGCGCGACCGGCTCGGCAGCCTATCCTTGCTGCGCGCCGTTCAGCTTCACCATGTCCTCGCAGGTCTCGGCCGACTGGCTCGCCACCATCCGCGGCCGGATCGGCTTCCTCGCCGCTCCGACCTGGCTGGTCTATGCAACGGGCGGTGCGGCAATCGCCGAGGTGAAGGGCAATTTCAACTTCACTGACACCTTCGGGGCAACGGAGTTGGTCGCAATCCGCGACACGCGCCTCGGCTGGACCGCCGGCGTGGGCACCGAATATGCGTTCGGCGGCGGCTGGTCGCTCAAGGCCGAATACCTCTATGTCGATCTCGGCCGCAGCACCGCGACCAGCACCAATCTGCTTGACGGCGTTACGCAATATCCGAGTAACGTCTTCACCCACTCGGTCGATCTCAAATCGAACATTGTGCGCGTCGGCGTGAACTACAAGTTCGGCGGACCGGTCGTCGCCAGGTACTAATCGTGTACTGAGCATCATCCCGTTCTGACCCCTTGCGTGGAAAGCCCTGGCTCAGCCGGGGCTTTCTGTTTGCGAAAATACTTAGCTTATGAGCTAACAATTATTGACACCTGCGCGCGGCGCCTCTATAGTTAGCTACATGGCTAACCAATTATCCCAGCTCGACCAGGTTTTTGCGGCCCTTGCCGACCCCACGAGGCGGGCGATCGTGATGCGGTTGTGCGCCGGCGAGGCCTCGGTCGGCGAGCTCGCCGATCCCTTCGACATGGCGCTGCCAAGCTTCATGAAGCACATCCATGTGCTGGAGCTGAGCGGGCTCGTGCAGTCGGAGAAATCCGGCCGCGTTCGCACCTGCCGCCTCAGTCCGGACGCGCTGGTCGGCGCGGAAGACTGGTTCCAGCAGCAGCGCGCGATCTGGGAGGCGCGGCTCGACCGGTTCGAGGCCTATGTGATGAAGCTCAAGAAGGAGAGGGCGGACGCCAAGCGGCCGTCCAGGAAAACCGACAAGACACCCAAACGGAAAGGTTCTGAGTGATGACGAATTCTGCCAATCCCGCTCTGTCGCAATGGTCGCTCGACCGCGAGATCGTGATGTCGCGCGTAATCGACGCGCCGCGCGATCTGGTGTTCGAGGCGTGGTCCGATCCGAAGCACCTGCCGCAATGGTTCGGGCCGAAGGGATTCAAGATCGAGACCTTCGAGATCGACGTCCGGGTCGGCGGCGTCTGGCGCTTCAACATGATCGGCCCCGACGGCACCGTCTATCCGAACCGCATGCGCTTCCGCCGCATCGAGCGGCCGAAGCTGATGGAGATGGACCACGGCCTCGACCAGGACGATGATCGCGGGATGTTTCGCTCCACCATCACCTTTGCCGAGCAGAGCAACGGTAAGACCGTGCTGATGATGCGGCAGCTGGCGTCGAGCACCGCGCAGCGCGACCACATGATCGGTTTCGGCGCCGTCGAATATGGCTATCAGACGCTGAACAAGCTGGCGGCGTATGCGGCTGACATGAAGAGGTAACCCACCGTTCAGTCGTCGTGCCCGGGCTTGTCCCGGGCATCCACCTCCAGCCGCACCTGTAGAAGCGCGTGGATGGGTCATAGACGAGCGGAAGCGCCGCCGTCCTCCGGACGGCTCACTCCTTCGCCTCATCCGCGACGATGCCGCCGAGCTTCTGCCAGTGCTGGCCGTCGAACTGCACCATCTGGAACTGCTTGTTGACGCGGTAGTCGGTCGGCGTCGTCGTCACCGAGATGCCCGGCAGCGTCAGGTCCAGTTCGATGCTTTTGAGGTTGGCGGCCTGGCGCATCACGTTCTCGCGGGTCAGGTCGTCGCCGCATTGCTTCAGCACCTGCACCAAAAGCTGTGCAGTGATATAGCCGTAGACGTTCAGGTTGGAATCCTTGTCGCCGTCCGGATAGTACTTTGCCATGAAGGCGAGATACCGCTTCATGCCGGGATCGTCCTTCCACTCGGGATCGGCGGAATCCTTGACATAGCCGACGCTGACGATGCCCTTAGCGTTGTCGAGCCCGGCCGGCTTCAGCACCGCGCTGACGGAGGAGGCGTTGATGTCGATGATATGCAGCGGCTTCCAGCCGATCTCTGCGACCTTCTTGATCGCCTGCGCCGCCTGCTTCGGCGTCGTGGCGCTGAACAGCACGTCCGCACCGGCATCCTTCACGCGCAGGATCTGCGAGTTGATCGTTGGCTCCGTGATCTCGTACGAGGTCTCTGCCACGACCATCTTGGCCTTGTCGCCGAGACCGGCTTTGAGGCCGGCGAGATAGTCCTTGCCGAGGTCGTCGTTCTGGTAGAGCACGCCGATCTTGGCGTTCGGATGGTTCTTCAGAAGATATTGTGCGTAGATCCGGCCCTCGACCAGGTAGGAGGGGTTGAAGCCCATGGTCCAGGGAAAGTTCTTCGGGTCGGTGAAGCGCGCGGCGCCGGTCGCGGCGAAAAGCTGCGGCACCTTCTTGGCGTTGAGATATTTCTGTACGGCAACGTTCGGTGCGGTGCCGATGATCTGGAACGTCAGCAGCACCTCGTCGCTCTCGACCAGCTTGCGGGTCTGCTCAACCGTCTTCGGCGGCGAATAGGCGTCGTCATACTGGATCAAGTCGACCTTGCGGCCGTTCACACCGCCCTGGTCGTTGATCATCTTCATGTAGGCGGCCTGAGTCTTGCCGATCACGGCATAGGCCGAGGCCGGTCCGCTGAGCGGCACGGTCTGGCCGACCTTGATCTCGGTGTCGGAGGCGCCGGGATCGTATTTCTTCTGGGCCTGTGCGGCCGGGATCAACAGCACGAGAACAAGCGCGGATGCCGCGGTGCGTTTGAGAAGTAGGTTTTTCATTTCCATTCCCTGTTCGTGATCGTCACTCGCCCTTGAGGCCGGCCTCGCGGATCAGCCCGGTCCATTTCTTCGTCTCGTTGCCGATGAACTGGCCGAACTCGGCGGCGGTGCCGGCGCGTACCTCGAGGCCCTGGGCGGTCAGCTTGTCCTTGATCGCGGGCTCGGCGAGCGTGCGCAAGACCTCGGCTTGCAGCTTGTCGACGATCGCGCGCGGCGTCGTGGATGGCGCCATGAAGCCGTACCAGCCTGCGGCGGCCACGTTGGGAAAGCCCTGCTCGCGCAGGGTCGGCGCTTGCGGGTAGAGCGCGCTGCGCTCGGGTGAGGCGACGCCGAGCACGATGAACTTGCCGCTCTGGATGTATGGCAGCGCGGTCGGCAGCGCCGTCAGCGTGGCATCGACGCGGCCGGCGAGCAGCTCGGTGTAGGAGGCGGCGTCGCCGCGGAAGGGAATGTTGAGGCCCTTGACGCCGGCGTCCCTGAACAGGAGCTCGCCGGCAAGGTGCGGCTGCGAGCCGGCGCCGGGCGAGGCGAAGGTCAGCCCATCCGGCTTCGATTTGCCGTAGGCGATCAGCTCGGGGAGGGTCTTGAACGGCGCGGCGGCGCTGATGATCAGGAACAGCGGCGCGATCACCGCCATCGCGACAGGCTGGAGATCCCCGCGGTCATAGGTCAGCTTGCCGAACAGCGCTTCGGCGGTGGCGTAGGGCGCTGCGACATAGAGAATGGTGTAGCCGTCGCCCGGCGCATGCGCGACCGTGTCGTTGGCGATTCGCGTGCCGGCGCCCGGCTTGTTCTCGACGATGAACTGCTGGTGCAGGCTGCGAGCGAACTCTTCGGCGAGCAGACGCAGCGAGATGTCGTTGGACCCGCCGGGCCCGTAGGGCGAGATCAGCCGCACCATGCGCGACGGCCAGGCGTCCTCAGCGCACGCGGAGAATGGAAATCCGGACAGGGACAGGGCGAGGGTGCCCAGCAACGTTCGGCGTGTGATGGTCATGATGGCCTCCCGGTGGTGGAGCGCCAGTTGTCTTGGTCATCTCCTAGCCCTCTTCTTGTTTTGCTTTGGTGTCTCGGCCGTAGGCCCCGCTGCGCCAATGATGGCGCGGATGCTGTCGGCGAGCGCGGCGATGCGCGGGCCGATCTCAACCTCGAGCTGGCCCGGCTGGAGCCGGAACGCGGGAATGCCGCAATTGATCGAGAACGACTGCTTCGTCTCACCCACGTGAAACAGTGGCGCGGCGACGGCGTGGATCGAGGCCATGTACTCGCCCCAGCAGGTGCAGAAGCCGCGGCTGGCGCATTGCGTGATGCCAGCGCGATATCTGTCGCGGAAGGCTGACCAGAGCTCGGCATCCTCGCTCGCAATGCGCTCTTCGAGGCGTGTCGCACCGGCCTGCGGCAAGGTCGACGCCGCGGCACGGCCCATCGCCGTCATCACCACGGGAATCGGCATCCCGATATCGGGGACGTGCGGACCGACGTCGCCGGAGCGCGCGGACTTCGACATAGATCATCGATGTGCCATCGAGGAGGCCGATCGAGACCGTGCCGCGCACGCTCTGCGCCATTTCCTGCATCATGGGACGCGCGACCTGGCGGAACTGCATGTCGGCGAGCAGGGGATGCACCATGCGCAAGGCGCGCGCCGCGACGCGGTATTTCGCTCGCTCGGAATCGTAGCGGAGGTAGCCGAGCTCGGCGAGCGTATGCGTCAGCCGCGCCACCGTCGGCCGCGGAATCCCCGTCAGCGTCGACAGCTCCATGTTGCCGAGCAAGGTCGTTCCGGCCTTGAAAGCCTCGAGCACCACGAGGCCTTTTGCCAGCGTCGTCGCGAACGCGGCGTCATCGGCGCTCGAAGCCAGCACCGCGGCGGAGGACGAGGAGGCGTGGGGCGGATTGGGCGGGGTTCGAACCATCCGGATTTAATGAACCCGGTGCAGGCCTTTGTCCAATAGATTCAAAAAATACTGATTTTTGTCCACTATGCGGACGAAAGAGCGCTGCTTCGGCGAGGACAAGAGAGGCGCGGAAAGCACCGCCGCACACAGATTTTTGTCGTGATTCCATGGCGTCTTGTGACAGGATTATTACGAAGACGTGTCACATCGATTACAGCGGAGCGGTTCATGTTGCATTGGCAGGCACGGTCAAATCCCCTGGCGTGGTGGTGGGGGTCCCTGACGCTGGTCAGCGCTGCCAACATCCTCGTCTGGTTCATGCTGTACCGCGAGTTCTATCCGAGCGTGGCCGGCAGCGTCGGCGGCGGTTCGGATATCGGCCTGATGTTCCTGCTCTGCGCGGGCTATGTGTTCGGCTGCGCCTTCCGCTCGGTGCTGCCGCGCGCCGACGTGCAGCGCATCTGTCTTTTCGATACCTGGCTGTCGAGCGTGTTCGTCGGCCGCACGGTCGCGACCGTCGCCGAAGTCTGCTTCGCCGCGCAATGGGCGATCATCCTGCATCAGCTCGGGATCATGACGGGCGCGGAGACCGCGGTGAATATCGCGCTCGTGATCGTACCGATCATCATCATCGCGGAGTGCTTCTCCTGGTACGCGGTGGTGACCACCAACTTCCTCTTCAACGCGATCGAGAACTCGCTGTGGGCGGTGACCTTCTTCCTCGCCGGCATCGCGCTGTGCCGGCTGATGCCGGAATTCCAGGGACCGGTGCGCTTGGCGCTGATCGCCGGCATCATCGGCATCGCCTGTTTCCTCGCCTTCCTCGTCACCGTCGACGTGCCGATGTATCTCAGCCGCTGGCGGGCAGGGCATGAAGAGGGCGGCAAGTTCCTCGGCTTCCTCGAAGGCCTGCATGACGTCTCGACGCGATGGGTGGTGACCCACGACATCGCGCATTGGAAGGGCGAGCTGACCTGGATGTTCCTGTATTTCAGCGCCGCGGTGTGGTCGAGCCTCGCGCTGTGCGCGCTCTACGCCATGGAAGGCTATCTCACGCGCTATCTCGCCTGATCGGCTAGACTTTTCTGACGCGTTTTCTTGACGCGAACCGGTATCCACTTCGCTTGAAAACGCTCTATTTGCCAACCAGGCTGCACTTGCTGCGGTCGAGCGGGCGGAAAGCCTGGTCGGGCGGGATGGTCGCGACCAGCTTGACGAAATCCCACGGGCCTTTGGACTCCTCCGGCGTCTTGACCTGCACCAGATAGAGATCGTGCACCATGCGCTGGTCCTCGCGGATGCGGCCATTGGTGGTGTACGCATCCGACACCGGCGTCGCCTTCATCCTGGCCATCACGGTGGCGCCGTCGTCGGAATCGGTGTCTTTCACGGCCTGCAGATAGTGGCGCACGGCGGAATAGACGCCGGCCTGGATCTGCGAGGGCATCGCCTTGCGACGCGTGTAAAACGCATCGGAGAATTTCCGCGCCGCCGGCGAGACGTCCTCGTAGAACGAGGTGACGATGAGATCTCCGCGCGTCGCCTTCAGCCCGACGGCCTCGATATCGACGTTCTGGAACGACATCGGCACGATCTTGATGCCCTGGTCGGCGAGGCCGAATTCCTCCGCCTGCTTGATCGCTGTGGCGTTGTCGCCGGCGACGTTGATCGCGAGGATTTTTGCGCCCGAGGACTGTGCCTGGAGCAGGAACGAGCTGTAGTCGGGCGTGCCGAGCTGAGCTTTCACGCTGCCGGCCACCTTGCCGCCGAGCGCAGCGATGCGGTCGCGCGCGGTCGCCTCGATCGAATGGCCGAACGCGTAGTCGCCGGTGATGAAGAACCACGGCTCCTTGCTGGTCTGCATGATGCCGGAGACCACCGCGGTCGCGGTGGAATAGGCGTCCTGGGTCCACTGCACGCTGCTCGGCGCGCAGGCCTCATCGGTGAGCTGGTTGGCGCCGGCGCCGGAAACGAGGAAGATCTTGCCGTTGCCGCGCACCAGCTCCTGCACCGCGAGTGCCGCACCCGAGCTGCCGCCGTCCGCGATCGCCTGCACGCCGTCGCTGAACCACTTTCGCGCGAGGGAGGCGGCAAGGTCCGGCTTGTTCTGGTGATCGGCCTGCAAAATCTCGATCGGCTTGCCGTTGATCTTGCCGCCGAATTCCTCCGCCGCCATTCGCGCCGCCTCGAATGAGCCCGGGCCCATCGCGGTTGCGAAGATGCCGTTCATGTCGGTGAGCACGCCGACGCGGATGGTATCGCCCTTGATCTCGGCGCGCGCGGTGCCCGCGAGCGCCAGCGTGATCAGCAGGATGGCGGTGGATGTCGAGCGGATTTTGGCCATGGCGTTTCCTGATTTTGTTGTCGTTGTTTGATCGAAGGTCGCGGTCAGGCCGGCTCGGCGATCACCTTGTTGCGCAAGATGCCAATGCCGGAGATCTCGACCTCGACGGAATCGCCGGGTCGCATCCACAAAGGCGGCGTGCGCTTGGCGCCGACGCCGCCTGGCGTGCCCGTGACGATGACGTCGCCGGGAACGAGCGGGCAGATCGTCGAGATGTAGGCGATCAGCTCGGGGATCGCCGTGATCAGGAGATCGGTGGTGGTGTTTTGAACGACGGTGCCGTTGAGCCGCGTCTGCAAGCTGAGCTTCGACGGATCGGGGATCTCGTCCGCCGTCACCAGCCACGGGCCAAAACTGCCGCTCTCCGCAAAGGTCTTGCCGGAGAGGAACTGGCTGGTGTGGCGCTGCCAGTCGCGGACGCTGCCCTCGTTGTAGCAGGCATAGCCGGCGATATGGTCGAGCGCGTGGTGTGCGGCGATGTGGCGGCCTTGCTTGCCGATGACGAGCGCGAGCTCGCCTTCATAGTCGAAATCGTTGCTCACGGCCGGCTTCACGATGGGCTGGAGATGGCCGACCTGGCTGCAGGGAAAGCGGACGAACAGGGCCGGCTTCTCGGTGACGGTGCGGCCGGTTTCGGCAACGTGGTCGCGATAGTTCAGGCCGACGCAGATGATCTTGCCGGGATCGGGGATCACGGGCGCGAAAGCGATCTTGTCGAGCGCGTGATCGGGGGCCGTGGACGCGACCAGCTTTGCCGCCTCGGCAACGCGACCGGCTTCGAGCAACTGCCGCAGCGTGGTGCAGCCCGCCATGCGCGCGCCGAGATCGACGACGCTGGTGTCCTTGACGGCCCCGAAGGAGGCGCGGCCGTCGGCGATGAAAGAGAGCAGCTTCATGAGATGTCCTTGAGAAAAGTTCGATCAGGCCGCGGACGGCACTTGGGTGGGAGGCGAGATGGCGGCGATGAGCCGGTCGAGCTCGGCATCGTTGCGGGCTGTGCCGCGGACGTAGCGGTCGGGGCGAACGAGCGCGGCCGTGATGCCGTGTTCGCGGAGCCAGGGTCCGATGTCTTCGGCATCGTCGCTGGTCAGGATTTTAATTCCGGCCTGCGACAGCGCAGGATTGGAGGAGAGCGTGGTCGCGCTCTCGACGAGCAGCACATGGCTGTAGCCGATCCGATTATCGCTGCGGCGACCGTCCTTCAGTTCGAATTGCGGTGCAAGATGCCCGGCGAGCGGCAGATCGCCGAGCGCAAGGCTGGGGCCGAGCAGGGGTTTTTTCACTTCGAGCTTCACGGGCGCATTCTCGCGCGCTTCGCCGACAGCGAGGCCGGCTTCGATCGCCTTGGTGTTGATGACACCGCCCAGGCGAATGGCGAGCGCGATGAACTCGCGCACATGCGGCTGGCGTTCGCTTTGATAGGTATCGAGCAGATCAGGCGCGGCGCCGTCGCGGATGACGCTAGCGAGCTTCCAGGCGAGGTTGGCGGCATCGCGAATGCCGGCGCACATGCCCTGGCCAAGGAAGGGCGGGGTCTGGTGCGCGGAATTGCCCGCGAGTAGCAGCCGATCGCTCCGCCATCGCTGTGCGATGACGGAGTGAAAGGTGTAGACCGCAGCGCGCTCGAGCTCGGCATCGTCAGGTGTGATCCAGCGCGACAGCAGCTCCCAGACTTTTGCCGGCTGCGCCACGTCCTGGGAATCCTCGTCGGGGAGAACCGTGATCTCCCAGCGCCGCCGCGCGCCGGTGCCGCGGACGTAGGTCGCAGGCCGCCGCGGATCGCAATGCTGGATGCTGTAATCGCCGAGGTCGTCGCGGTCGCGCTTGAGCAGCGCGTCGATCACGAGCCAGCGCTCGTGAAAGCCGAGATCGTCCATCCCCGAGCCGATGAAGCGGCGCACCAGTGAACGGGCGCCATCGCAGCCGACCACATAGCCGGCGTGGACCTCGCTGAGCTGTCCGTTGGAGAGGTCCTCATAACGGACGCGCACGCCGGTCTCGTCCTGATCCAGTGCGAAGACATCGCAGCGGCTGCGCAAGGTGACATGCGGCCAGCGGTTCAGGCCGCCGATCAGCACGTCCTCCAGGTCCGGCTGGTGGAAGCGATAGCTGAGATTCCAACCCATCGGTGTCAACGTCTGCGGGCGCGACCAGTCCAGCAGCATCCGGCCATCCGCGTCGAGGAACAGCATGCCGGGACTGAGGATCACATGCGGCAGGACGGCCTCGGCCAAGCCGATGGTCTGGAACACGCGCATGCATTCGTCGTCGAAATGCACCGCGCGCGGCAAATAGTAGGTCCGCGCCTCGCGCTCCAGCACCAGGGTCCGCACGCCGCAGAGGCCGAGCAGGTTGGCGAGCGTGGCGCCGACCGGGCCACGGCCGACGATGACGACATCAAAGTCTTCGGGGGCGGATTTATCTTGCATGGGGCTATCTCTTCCCCAAGCGACGCCGCCGCATCAACGCCGGCGCGCCAAGTGTCCGCCCTGCGGACGGACCCGGCTAGACCTCGACCGGAATGGCCGAAGCCGCCTCCTGAAGTTGCGTCGCAAACTGCGCGACCGCCTCTCCAATCCCCAGCGCCGAGCGGATCCAGATGATGGAGATGCAGCCGAACACGGCGTCGTTACGGACAATGGGAACGGCGATCGAGGCGGTCTTGGGATTGTACTCGCCCTCGCTGCGGATCGCATAACCCCGCGCGGCGGTCTCGGCGATCATGCGATCGAAGCGGCCTTCGTCGAGGAAGGGGCGGTCGTCGGCCTCGTCGATCCGGCGCAGATGGCTGACGATGAGGTCGCGCTCGCGCGCCGGGCAGGCGGCGAGATAGGCGCGGCCTGCAGACGTCCGCAGCATCGGCAGGCGCTTGCCGATCATGCCGCGGTCGATCGAGAGCGGGCTGCGGGAATGGGTGGTCTCCTGCACCACCATCGCGGCGTTCTCGTAGGTGGAGAGATCGACCGGCCAGACCAGGGTCTTGCTGAGCTCGGTGAGATAAGGCGCGGCCGCCTGGCAGATCACCACGCCGGGATCGTAGCCATCGCCGAGGCTCAGCGCCCGCCGGGTGACGCGAAAGCGGTCGTCGCTGGCGCTGCGGGCAACATAGCCGAGCTCCTCCAGCGTTTCGAGCAGGCGGTAGACGGTCGGGCGGGGCAGGTCGAGTGCGCGGGCGACGTCGCCGGCGCGGATGCCGCCGGAGCGGTTGACCTCCTGCAGCACGTCCAGCCCGCGCTTGAAGGCGCGGACGCCTTCAGACTGCCGCGGCTGCCCGTTCCGCGTCCGCTCCTTGGACACTTCGCATTTCCTCCCTTGTGCGGCGTCTTCCCGCGACTATCGTCGTTGCAAACGCGAAGCGATTGCGCGCGCCACCGTAGGATCGCGCGCGGCCGGTATCAAGTTCGCCGCACTGCGGCGGACGCGATGCCTTCGGGAGGATATCGATGGAAATAACCGCGCTCGGCTATATCGGGATCAATTCATCCCAGCTCGACCAGTGGGGCCAGATGGCGACCGGGCTGCTCGGCATGCAGCAGGTCGATCGCGGCGGCAAGATGCGCGCCTTCCGCATGGACGATCGCAAGCAACGCCTGATCGTCGACGGGAGCAGCGATGCTGGCCTCGCGGTGATGGGCTGGGAGGTTCCCACGACCGCTGAGATCGACCACCTGGCCGGGCGGCTGGAAGGTCATGGCGTGAAGGTGACGCGCGGTTCGCGCGCGCTCGCTGACCAACGGCACGTGGCCGAGCTGGTCACGTTTGCGGACCCCGCCGGCAATCGGCTGGAGGCCTTCTGCAAGCCCGAGCTTGCGACCGAACCCTTCAGGCCGGGCCGGCCGATCTCCGGTTTTCGCACCGGCGCGCTCGGCATGGGGCACGTCGTGATGAACGTCGAGGATGTCGAGCCGCTGCTGCCGTTCTACCGCGACGTGCTCGGTTTCCACGTCTCCGATTTCGGGCTGAAGCCCTACGGCCTCTATTTCTTCCACGTCAACGGCCGCCACCACTCCTTTGCGATGGTCGGATCGGGGCGGAAGGCGCTGCATCATTTCATGGTCGAGCTCGGCAGCCTCGACGATGTCGGGCAGGGCTACGATCTCGCGCAGCTCGAAGACGGCCGTGTCGTCTACACGCTGGGCCGGCACACCAACGACCACATGACGTCGTTCTACGTGAATACGCCCTCCGGCTTCTTCATTGAATATGGCTGGGGCGGGCGCATCATCGATCCCGAGACCTGGCAACCGCACGAGACGTTTGATGGCCCGTCGCTGTGGGGGCACGAGCGGCTCACCATGCCGGCGGAGCAGCGCAAGCGCCTGCGCGACATGCGGATGGATGCGGCCGCGCGCGGCGTGCGCGTCGCTGACCCCCGTGTGCCGCCGCTGAATTGCGCCTGGCTGGATTCGGTGGTCGCGCGCGAATGATCCGCGGCCACACCGCAATGACCTGACATCAAGGAAGGACATCATGTTCGGAGCCCTTTCGCGGGCGGGCCTCGTGCTGCTCGCGTTCACCGCTTCTGCTTCGGCGGAACCAATGAAGGTGACGCTGCTCGGCACCGGCGTGCCGACGCCGCGGCCGACCAGCTTCAGCGCATCGACACTGGTGGAGGCGGGCAACGAGAAGCTGCTGTTCGATCTCGGCCGCGGCTCGACCATGCAGCTCTACAAGCTGAAGATCCCGCTCGGCGCGATCACGGCGAACTTCATCACCCATCTGCATTCCGACCACATCGTCGGCCTTCCCGACATGTGGCTGACCGGCTGGCTCGCCACGCCCTGGGCCTCACGCAAGGGGCCGATGAAGCTCTATGGCCCGAAGGGCACCGTGGCGATGACGGAGAACCTGACGAAAGCCTTCGCCGACGACATCCGCATTCGCATCGATGACGAGCATCTCGATCCGAAGGCGGTCGAGTTCGCTGCGAAGGATATCGAACCCGGGCTGGTCTACGGCAATAACGGCGTGAAGGTGACCGCGATCGAGGTCAATCACGGCGAGAAGATCAAGCCGTCATTCGGTTACGTCGTCGAATATGCCGGCCACAAGCTCGTACTCTCCGGCGATACGAAATACGACGAGCGGATCGCGAAAGCAGCTGAAGGTGCTGACCTGCTGATCCACGAAGTTGCCGTGATCGAGCCGGAGCTGCAGGTCAGAAATCCCGTCTACAAGGACATCGGGGCGCACCACACCTCGCCCGAGGAGGCCGGCCAGATCTTTGCGACCGCCAAGCCAAAACTCGCGGTGTATTCCCACATCGTGTTCGGCACGGTGAAGCCCGGACCCGACATCCCGGAGGAGCCGCTGATCCAGCGAACGCGAATGGCCTATCAGGGGCCACTGCTGGTCGGCCGCGACATGATGTCGTTTCGGATCGGCGGCACGGTCGAAGCATTTGGGCCTGACGGAGCGAAGCTCGAGCCGTAACGCGGGGCAATCAGGCGTCGCCGAGATCGAGCTGCGTCAAAATCCCCTGGCGCAGCGCCAGCCGGACCAGCTCGATGTCGGAGCCGACGCCGAGCTTGTCCTTGATCAGCGAATGCAGGTTCGCCACCGTCTTCGGGCTGACATGGAGCGTCTCGGCGATCTCCTCCGTGGTGTTCTCGGCGAGCAGCAGCCGCAGCACCTCGAACTCGCGCGGCGTCAGCACGTCGGCGGCCGAGCTTTCGCCGCTGATCCGGCTCAGCGCAAGCTCGTGGTCGATGTCGGGGCTGATAGCGATCTTGCCGGCGAGCACGTCCATCACAGCGCGCACCAGCGTCTCCGGCGGACTGGTCTTGGTGACGTAGCCCCTCGCGCCGGCGCGGATCGCCTGCACGGCGAAACCGGCATTCTCGTGCATGGTGAAGACGAGGATCTTTGCGGCCTTGTCCCATTGCCTGATGCGCCTGACGGCCTCGATGCCGCCAATGCCCGGCATGCTCAGATCCATGATGACGAGGTCCGGCGCCTCGGATTTGAACAGACGGTAGGCTTCGGCGCCGTCGGCGGCCTCGGCGATGACGCGCAGGCCCGGCTGCTTCTGGAGCACGGAACGATAACCTTCGCGGACGACGGAGTGGTCGTCGACAAGCAAAATGGTCGCGGTCATGCCGCGTGCTCCAGCACCGGCTGATCGGTGGCCGGGAGCGGAATGACGACGCGCAGCGCGGAGCCGCCGTTGGGGCCGGTCTCGAAGCTGAGCCGGCCGCGCAAGGCCGCGACGCGCTCGCGCATGCCGAGCAGGCCCATGCCGGACTTCGCGGCGGGATCGTGAGATCGTCCGTCATCGTCGATCGCGAGGGCGATCTCGTTGACGTGCTTCGTCAGTTCCAGGCTCACCTTCGTGGCGCCGGCATGCTTCGCGGCGTTGGTGAGCGCCTCCTGCACGATGCGGTAGAGATTGGCGCTGATCGTGGCCGGCAGGGTCTCGAACGCGCCGTCGAAACGGATCGCAAAACGCGTCTCGCCGCGGCTGCGTCCGTTCCACCCCGCAACGAGACCTTCGAGGCTGGCGACGAGCCCGAGCTCTTCGACGTCGGGCGGACGCAGCCGGAACAGCGTGCCGCGCAGCGTCTCCATCATGCCGGTTGCGGTCCGCGCGATGCCGTCGCATTCGCCGAGCAGGGACGGGCACTCCTGCGCGGCGGTCTGGCGGGCGGAGGAGGCGAGCGCGCGGATGGCGGCCAGCGACTGGCCAAACTCGTCGTGCAGCTCGCGTGCGAGATGGCGGCGCTCCTCGTCCTGGAGCGCGATCAGCTTCCGGGTCAGCTCGGCGCGTTCGGCAAGCGCGGTGTCGAGGCTCTCGGCGAGATGGTTGAAGACGTCGCGAACCGCGGACAGCTCGGCGAGCTCGAACGGCGGCAGCCGCGTCGTCAGGTCATTGGCGGCGATCCGCTCGAGGCCGGTGCGGATCATGCGCGTCGGGCGCAGTGCCCGGGCGAGCGCGGCGTAGACCAGGACGCACAACAGCGGCAGTGCGATCGCAAGCGCAAGCATCAGGCGGCCGGCCTCGTGCCAGGCGTCGGCCGTCTGCACGGCCGGATCGACCGAGACCACGACCTCGCCGAGCTTCGCACCGCGCACGATCACGGGCCGAGCCGCCTCGCGGCCCGGGTCGAACAGGCCGTGATAGAAGGCCGCGAAGGCCTGCGGTGGCAGGCTCGCCGGTATAGGCGCGCCGCTACAGAATCGCTGGAGGACGTCGCCGCCCGTGCCACGGAACGCCAGACACAGGCCGGGCGTCATCACATAGGCCGAAACGGGGTCAAGGTTGGGAAAGTCCGAACGGGGGCTCGCCACCCACTGAATCTTGCCCTGTTGCAGCTCCAGCGTCTTGGCCACGATGGCGGCGATATCGTCGATGCGCGCATGCGCCGCGCGGTCAGCCGTGATCAGGAAATACGCGGCGATCGCGGCGAAGCAGGCGGCCGATATGGCGGCTACGCGCAACGTCAGACGGACCTTGAGATCGAATCTCGGGCGGTTCCACATCGGCGGGCACCTGGCGCGAACGGAATTGTTGGCTGCCCATTAAACGGCAGAACGGAAGCGGCGGAAAGCACCACGCCTGCTGCGGTGCAACGTCGTGAAATTTTCCCGGCTCCGGTCGGGACAGCCATGGCTGCGGTGCTTCAAGCGTCTGGCCTAGCTTGCGGCTTTTCCGTCATGCGAGGCCCACCATGCGCCGTACCCTGTCGTTCCTGCCCCTCCTTGTTCTTCTCGGCGCCGGGCTGGACGGCCCGGCCGCAGCCACTGATGCCACCGCCATTGCCCTCGACGATTTCAGCTATACCGATACCTCGGCCGAGCCCACCGATCAGAGCGCCGCCCACGAAAGGCGGCTCCAGACGTTCATGGTCGCGCTCCGGCGAGATATTGCCGCCGACGGGCGCTATCGGCTGGCGCCGTCCGTGCAGGAAGGGGCGGCGTTCAAGGTCATCGGCGGCATCCAGAAGACGAGCACGCTGGTGCAATGGGCCAAGATCGCGGTGATCGACGTCGGCGCCAAAAAGGTCGTGATGGACAAGCTCTACACCTTCCGCGGCGACAATGATGAATCGTGGGAGCGCGCCGAGATCTTCGTGTCCCGCGAGGTCATGGCCGCGCTCGGCACACCGGCGCCGATCGCGCTGGCGGTGTTTGAATTCGAACTCGATGACAACACCGCGGCACCGGCCGCCGGCCTCACAGCCGCAGATGCATCCTATCTGGCCGAAGTCACTGGCAGCGTCCGCGACGCCCTCGGCCAATCCGGCCGTTACCGCATCGTCGATGTCGGCAGCGCGAGCGGCGAAACGGTGAAGGCGCGCGCCTTGCGCGACTGCGACGGCTGCGAGGTGGCGATTGCGCAAAAGCTCGGCGCAGACCAATCGCTGATCGGCGTGGTGCGGCGGGTCAGCCGCACCGAATACACGGTCGGCTTTCAGGTTCGCGACGCCAGAACCGGTGCAGTGCTGGCGCGCAGCGACAGCGGCCTGCGCATGGGCGCGGACTATTCGTGGAAACGGGGCGCCGTGCGACTGGTCAGCGAGCGGCTGGTCGAGGGGCAGGCGCAGCCCTAGAACGTCAGCTGCACCTTCATCGACTGCGCGCGGTCGCTGGCGAGCTCGAAGGCGGCGACCGCGTTCTCGAACGGCATGGTGGCCGTGATCAGCGGCTTGACGTCGATCAGGCCTTCGCCCATCAGCCGCACCGCCAGCTCGAACTCGGGATCGAAGCGGAAGGTGCCGCGGAGCTGCAATTCCTTGGCGACGATGGAATTGATCGGCAGCGTCATCTCGCCGCCGAGGCCGAGCTGCACCAGCGTGGCGCCGGGCCGCAATACGTCGAGCGCAGTCCGCAGCGCGGCCTGGTTGCCGGAAGCTTCGAACAGCGTGTCGAACACGCCCTTGCCGGCGCGCCAGGGATCGAGCGCGTTGGCATTGGTCGCAACATTGATGGCGTGGGTGGCGCCGAGCTTTTTCGCGACCGCGAGCGGTGCGTCGGCGACATCAGTGACCACGATCTCGGACGCGCCCCCGAAGCGCGAGACCAAAATCATCAGCGCGCCGATCGGGCCGCAGCCGGTGATCAGCACGCGCTTGCCGAGCAGGGGGCCGGCCTGCTTGCCGGCGTGCAGGCACACCGCGAGCGGTTCGGCGACCGCGGCCTCGGCCAATGACAGCTTGTCGGAGATCGGTACGGCCTGCATCGCATCGACCGTTAGAAATTCGCGAAAACCGCCCTGCACATGGGGAAAGCGCATCGCGCTGCCGAGGAAGCGCATGTCGAGGCACTGGTTGCGCATGCCTTCATGGCAATGCAGGCACTGGCCGCACGGCTTGCTCGGATTGACCGCAACGCGGGTGCCGGGCTTGACACCGGTGACGCCGTCGCCAACGGCCGCGACGACGCCCGCGATCTCATGGCCCAGCGCCATCGGCTGCTGGATGCGCACGACGCCGAAGCCGCCGTGATGGTAGTAGTGCAGGTCGGAGCCGCAGATACCGCCATTGGCGATCTTGACGCGGACCTCGCCCGGGCCTGGCGCCGGATCGGGATAGAGGTCGATCCGCAAATCTTTCGGTGCGTGGATGACGACAGCGCGCATGGCTTGCTCCGTATAGTTGTCGCGATCACATCGCGGCGATCATGCCGCCATCGACATAAATGATCTGGCCGTTGACGTAAGTGGAGGCGTCCGACGCCAGGAAGATCGCGGCGCCAACCAGCTCATCGGGCCTGCCCCAGCGCTTGGAGGGGATGCGGCCCATCAGCCAGTTGTTGAAATCGGTGTTGTTGACCAGCGCCTCGTTCATGTCGGTGAGCATGTAGCCGGGGCCGATGGCGTTGGCCTGGATGCCGTGCTGTGCCCATTCCACCGCCATCGAGCGGGTCAGGTTCTTGATGCCGCCCTTGGCTGCGGTGTAGGGCGCGATGGTGGGGCGCGCGAGCTCGCTGCCGAGCGAGCCGATATTGATGATCTTGCCGTGCTTGCGCGGGATCATGCGCTTGGCTGCCTCGCGGCCGATCACGAAGGCGCTGGTGAGGTTGGTTTCGATCACCTTGCGCCATTCGTCGGTGGTGAACTCGACCAGCGGCTTGCGGTGCTGGATGCCGGCATTGTTGACGACGATGTCGACGGCAATGCCCTTTTTGTCGAAGTCGTTGAACGCTGCGACGATCGCCGGTTCGTCGGTGACGTTGAACGCGGCGCCCTCGGCCTGATGTCCGGCGGCGCGAAACTCGGCGACGGCCTGCTCGACGCGCTTGGGATCGACGCCGTTGATGATCAGCGTGGCGCCGGCCTTGGCCATGCCCTCGGCAATGGCGCGGCCGAGGCCGCGGGAGGAGCCGGTCACGAGCGCAGTGCGGCCGGAGAGGTCGAACAGGGCGGTGCTCATCTCAAGAAATCCTCAGACGTTGGAGCGGCGCACGGTGAGATCGGAGCGGTCGAATACCGTGGGGAGGAGGTCGACGCCAAGGCCGGGGCCTTCCATCGGGAAGACATAGCCGTCCTTGATGGTTGGCATGGTGGTGACGAGCTCATTGTACCAGCCCTTGTAGAAGGCGCGCACCGATTCCTGAATCAGCGTGTTGGGCTGACTGAACGACATGTGGATCGCGGCGATGAAGCCGATCGGGCCGATGCAGTCATGCGGCGCGAAGGGCCGGTGATAGGTCTCGGCCATCGCCGCGATCTTGCGGCCCTCGGTGAGGCCGCCGGTCCAGCACAGGTCCGCCATCACGACGTGCATGGCGTCGCGGTCGAGCATGTCCTTGTAGGGGAAGCGCGATCCCAGCGTCTCGCTGGCGCAGACCCAGACGTCGGTCGAGCGCGCATATTCGGCGAGCGCCTGCGGCGAGTTCATGCGGATCGGGTCCTCGTACCAGGTCGGCTTGTAGGGCTCGAGCGCGCGCGCGATCTGCTTTGCGGTCGGCAAATTCCACAACGAATGGAGCTCGACCATGATCTCCATCTTGTCGCCGACGGCTTTCCGGATTTTCTCGAACGGCTCGATGGCCCGCTTCATTTGCGCGGCCGTGATGTAGAGGCCCTTGTTCTCCTGTGCCGCCGGATCGAACGGCCATATCTTCATCGCGGAGATGCCGCTTTCGAGCAGGCTTTCGGCGAGCGCGTCGGCGTGGTGCATGAAGCCGTCAAGGTCTTCGTAGGGACCTTTGGAGGCGCCGAGAAATTCCAGTTCGCGACCGGGCTGATATTGGTCGAGCGGACATATTGGGTGCCGGCGCAGGTGTTGTAGATGCGTTGCTTGTCGCGGCAGAGGCCGCCGAGCATCTGGTGCACCGGCTGATTGCAGACCTTGCCGAACAGGTCCCACAGCGCGATGTCGATCGCGGAGGCTGCGCGATATTCGACGCCGGTCGAGGACTGCGCCATCGGCAGGTTCAGCATGTCGCGATGGATCGCCTCGATGTGCAGGGGATTGCGGCCGAGCAGGCGGCCGGCAAAGGTGTCGTGGATCTGCGCCTCGACCGCGCCTGCGCCGTAGAAGGTTTCGCCGAGACCGATCATGCCCGTGTCGGTGTGGACACGTACCCAGATGACGTTGGAGAATTCCGCGGTGCGCAAGGTCTCGATCGACGTGATCTTCACGGCAGCTTTCCTCCCATCACAGGCGCCTCGTGCCCGTCGTGTTTTCATTCGGCATCGCAGCATGTTGCGGGTCGGCGAGGTCTTACGCCTGCTTGTAATATATCACAACATGTTTTAAGTGTACCACAAATAAGGCGCCGCCTGTGCGAGAGCGCAGGCCGACGGGAGGAATTCAATGGCACGGCGCAAGCGCGCGCTCGAGGTGGTGAGAAACGAAGACGACGGCGAGGGCAAGCCCTCGCGGCGCAACCGTCTCAACTTCTTTGAGCTTGCCTATCAGCGGATCGAAGAGCTCCTCGTTCATTGCGAGCTCAAGCCCGGCCAGTTCATGACCATGCTGGAGTTGCAGCAGATCACGGGCTTTGGCCGCACACCGGTGCATCACGCCGTCAATCGTCTCTCCGCCGATACACTCATCATCATTCGTCCGCGGCATGGCCTGCACATCGCGCCGATCGATCTCGCGCGTGAGCGCATGCTGCTTGGCCTGCGCCGCGACATGGAGCGCTTCGTGATCCAACTCGCGGCCGATCGTGCCAGCCTCTCGCACCGCAATCAGGCGCTGCACATCGAGCGTCTCCTGCGCGAACGCCGCGCCACCCTGAGCCTCGACGAATTCAACAGCATCGACCGCCGCATCGACGCACTGGTGCTGGAGGCGGCGGGCGAGCCCTTTCTGGTGCATACGCTGCGGCCACTGCACACGCTTTACCGCCGCATCGGCTACATCCACCACCGCTTTATGCCGGGCCAGACCGACCTGTCAGGCACGATCGATCACCATCTTGCCATTCTCGCTGCGGTCGCCGGCCGCCGCGTCGAGGACGCGGTGAGGGCAAGCGATGCACTGATCGACTACATGGACCAGATTTTCACGGGTATGGAGGCGGGGATCGACCCGCGACTGCTCGATTGCAGTATCGAGCCGCTACTCGGCGCGTAAAGAGTTTTGAAGAGAGGACCAGAGATGTCAACGATGGCCGTGCCCCAACCAACCGCGAGCGAAGCCGCGGTCCGCTACCTCATCACGAACTACAGTCCCAAGGGTAACAAGGTCGGTTGGCTGATGATGGCTTCGATCCTGGTCGAGGCCTGGGACCTCTATTCAATCGCCTTCGTGCTGATCTTCATCAAGGAACAGTACAATCCCGAACCGCTGATGCTGGGCCTTGCCGCAGCCGGCACGCAGGGCGGCGCGCTGATCGGCGCGCTGCTCGGCGGCTGGCTGTCCGACAAGATCGGCCGTCGCGTGATGTTCCTGGTCACCATGGTGATGTTCATCGTGCTGGCGCTGGCGCAGGCTTTCGTGCCGAACGTCACCTGGCTCATCGCGATCCGCTTCCTGCTCGGCATCCCGCTCGGCTCGGACATCTCGACCGGCTACACCTACATCATGGAATCCATGGCCAAGGGTGAACGCGAGGTGATGGGCAACCGTTGGCAGTTCATGTTCGCCGTCGGCGAGGTCCTGACCATCGGCGTCATCGTGATCTTCCTGCTGCTCGATATTCAGCACGAGATGCTGTGGCGCGTGACGCTCGGCCTCGGCGCGGTGCCGGCGCTGATCATCCTGATCATGCGTCACGACGTGCCGGAGACGGCAGTGTGGCTGGTGCAGAAGGGGCGCTTCCGCGAAGCCAAGCAGGTCGCGCGCGAGATGTTCAACGACGATCTTGCCATGCTGCCGGACCGGGACGTGGTCATGCCGAAGGTCAGAACGAGCGACTTCATCGCCGACCTCAGGAAGGATCCGATCCGCTGGCGCGCGACGATCTACGGCTGGATCGCCTGTTTCGCGCAAGGCAGCGAGTTCTCGACCTTTGCGTTCTATCTGCCGGTGCTGTTCGTCATGGTCGGCGTGTCGAGCGTGCTCGGCATCAATTTGGTGACGATGGCGCTGTTCTGCTTCGCCGCATTGTCCGGCTGGGTTGGTCCGCTCCTGACGCCGAAGATCGGCCACCGCGGCATCGCGATCGCCGGTTTCGGCATCGTGCTGGTCTCTCTCCTGGTTGCGGCTTTCGCGCTCTACACCGACAACAAGATACTGCTGCCGTTTGCCGCGGCCGCCATGTTGTGGGGCCATTATTGGGACGCCTCGAACTGCATGACGATCCCGACCATGGTCGCCAAGCCGAAATATCGCGGCACCGCCAGCGGCTTCGCCTACATGTTCGTGAAGCTGCCGTCGTTCCTGGCGATCTTCCTGTTCCCGTCGCTGTTCGCGGCGATCGGACAGGCTGGTGCCACGCTGTTCGTCGCGATCTTCCCGCTGATCGGATTGCTCGCCGCAATCTTCATCCTGCCGGAAGTCTACGGCTACGAAAACGACTGATCTCGCAAGTTACCTGATCGCGGCAGCCAATGCCGCGATCAGGGCCGGCGGCGTCACCAGCAGACCGAGCTTGAGGAACGGCCACGCGCCGACCTCGATCTTCTCGCGCCGTAGCGCGACCAGCCAGAGGATGGTGGCGAGCGAACCGGTCACCGACAAATTGGGTCCGAGATCGACGCCGATCAAAAGGGCGCTGACCACGGGCGCTGGCAGATGATTGCTGGCCGCGACTGAGCCCGCGACGAGGCCGACCGGCAGATTGTTGGCAATGTTGGTGGCGATTGCGGTTGCAATGCCGACGCTCCAGGCCGCTTTCGGGACCGATTGCGCGACCGCTTCATGCAGCACTGTGCTGAGCTGTCCGATCACGCCGGTCTTCACCAGCGCCTCCACCATCACGAAGAGCCCGCCGACCAGCGGTAGCACACTCCACGACACGCCTTTCAGGACCGGTAGTGGCGATTGCCGGCTGATCAGAAGCACACTGGCGGCTGTGACAGCGCCGCAGATGAAAGTCGGCAAGCCGAGTTGCTTGTCGAGCGCGGAGGCCGTGACCAGCACGATTCCGATCGCAACGATGCCTGCGGCCGTCAGCATGCCGCCGCGGCCGAGCTTTGGATGCGGCACGCTGCGCGCGATGGTCTCTTTCTTGAGTGCGCGGTGCTGGGTCAGGCGCAGCACGACATAGGTCAGCAGGATCGAGGCCGCCGAGGGCAGGGCGAACAGGCGCAGCCACTCGGTGAGCTGCGGCATGCGCGCGCCGAACACGACGAGGTTGGCGGGGTTTGAGATCGGCAGCACGAAACTCGCGGCATTAGCGATGAAGGCGCAGACGAACAGATAAGGCAGCGGCTTTGCACCGGCCGCGCGCGTCGCGGCATAGACGGCGGGCGTCAGTACGATCGCGGTGGCGTCATTGGAGAGCAGCACAGTCACCAGCGTGCCGACGAGGTAGATCAGCAGGAACAGGCGCTGCGGGGAACCGGCCGCATATTCCACCGCGAGGGCTGCGAGATAATCGAACAGGCCTTCGAGCCGGGCGAGCTCGGCGATCAGCATCATGCCGATCAGGAACAGATAGACGTCGACGCCTTTCTCGATGCCGGTGAGCGCATCCTGCCACGGCAGGAAGCCGAGCAGCACGAGGGCGCCGGCGCCGAGTACAGCCCAGATCGCTTCGGGCAGGCGAAAGGGACGGATGATGACGCAAGCGGTCGCGACAACGATGATGCTCCAGGCCCAGATGGCATACGGCGACGTCGGCAATTGCAGTTCTCCCGGTCCCGCTCGACTATCGCATCTGCACGCTCAGAACTTCACGGCCAGCAGCACCGCACCGGCGCCGATCATGGCGATGCCGACCCAACCCTGTGCGGTCGGGCGCTCACCGAGAAAGGCGAAAGCAAAAAGAGCAACCAGCACGACGCTGAGCTTGTCGATCGGCGCCACCAGCGTCGCCGGGCCAAGCTTCAGCGCGCGGAAATAGCAGAGCCACGACGCGCCGGTCGCAAGCCCGGACAGCACCAGGAACAGCCAGGTTTTTGAGGAGACCGCCGAGGGCACCGCGAACTGGCCGGTGAAGAACAGCAGCACCGAGAAGGCGAGCAGCACCACGACGGTGCGGATGAAGGTCGCTAGATCCGGATTGATGTTTTCGACGCCGATCTTGGCGAAGATCGCAGTCAGTGCCGCAAAGCAGGCGGAGAGCAGCGCCCAGGTCTGCCAGGCGGAGAAGAGGGCGGGTTTCATGGGAATACCTTAAGCCTTGCCTTCGTTTGGCGTTGTGCGGGGCGCGGCCCGCTAGCCTTACGCCGTCGTCCCGGCGAAGGCCGGAACCCATAACCACGAATAGGTGTTTGGCGAAGATTGCCAATGACCATCTCGTGTCCAATGTCTCCCTGGGGGTATGGGTCCCGGCCTTCGCCGGGACGACACCAGTGCTCACCGCGCCACCGACAGCTTCTCCATGATCGCCTTGCGCAGGATGCGCGACAGCGATTCCACCGAATACGGTTTCTGGATCAGCTCGAAGCCGCGATGGGCGTTTTCGGCGAGCACATTGCTGTAGCCGCTGGTGAGGACGACGGGGAGGCCCGGATAGCGCTCGCGGATGACGCCGGCGAGCTCGACGCCGTTCATGCCGGGCATGATGACGTCGGAGAACACCAGATCGACCGCAAATTCGTTCTCGCCCAGGATTGCCAGCGCCGCATTGGCGTTGGCGACGCGGCGGACGACGTAGCCGAGGTCTTCCAGAAGCTCGGTCGAGAATTGGCCGACATCGTCATTGTCCTCGACCACCAGCACGCGATAGCCGCGCCCGGTGGTGGCGGCCTCGTGGGTCAGCGCTGCGGCTTCCTTCTCCGTGGCAGGGCTCTGCGCCTGCGGCAGGTAGATGGTGAAGGTCGCGCCCTTTCCGGGCGTGCTCGTCACCGCGATGTCGCCCTCGGACTGTTTTGCGAAGCCGAAAGCCTGGCTCAGGCCGAGGCCGGTGCCCTTGCCGACCTCCTTGGTGGTGAAGAACGGCTCGAAGATGGCGTCGATGTTCGCCGGTGCAATGCCGCTGCCGGTATCGGCGACCGAGATCGCGACATAGTCGCCGCCGCGCGCCGACTGGGCGCGCAGGCTCGGAATGCCCTCCACCTTGCGCACAGCGATGGTGAGGTGGCCTTCGCTATTCATGGCGTCGCGGGCGTTGATGGCAAGGTTGATCAGCGCGGTCTCGAACTGGGCGATGTCGGCCACCGTGAAGCAGTCGGCGTCGTGAACCTTGACCTCGATCTCGATGCGGCCGCCGACCAGCGGCCGGACCAGCTGCGCCACGCCCTCGACCTGGCTGCCGACGTTGAAGATCTGCGGCTTCAGCGGCTGCCGCCGCGCGAAGGCCAGGAGCTGCGCGGTCAGTTTTGAAGCGCGCTCGACGGTGTCGGAGATCGCGTCGACATAGCGGCGGCGGCGCTCCTCCGGCAACTCGCGGCGGCGCAGGAAGTCGGTGGCCGAGCGGATGATGGTGAGGAGGTTGTTGAAATCATGCGCGACGCCGCCGGTGAGCTGGCCGATCGCCTCCATCTTCTGCGACTGCCGCAGCGCTTCCTCGCCGCGGCGGCGCTCGGTGATGTCGACGGCCTCGGGCACGGCGCCGGTGATGTTGCCGTGGCGGTCGAGCACGGGGCGCATGCCGAATTCGAAATCGCGCTCGCCGATGGGCAGGCCCAGCCGCATCTCCATCCGCACCGCTTCGCCCCTGAGCACGGTGTCGAAGGCCTCGCGCACGGTAGCGCTCATGCCCGCGGTGGTGCTGAACCAGGGCGTGTCCCAGAACGGCTTGCCGATCACGTCCGCAGAACTCGCCCGGATGCCGTCGAGCGCGGTCTTGTTGGCGTAAAGCAGCTCGCCCTTGAGGTTGACCAGTCCCTGATACTGGTTGCTCGTCCCCAGGATCGCGCGCAGCCGCGCCTCGTTGGATTCGAGCTCGGCGGTGCGCTCGACGATGCGCTCTTCCAGCGTCTCGTTGAGCTGGCGCAGCTCGATCTCGGCCTGCTTGGCCGCGGTGATGTCGTGGGCGACGCCGATGAAGCCGATGTGCTTGCCGGTCGGGTCCCAGCGCGGCTGCGATTCCGAGCGCAGCCAGCGCCACCCGCCATTGGCGTCCTTGTAGCGTGCCTCCAGCACGAACGGTTTTAGCGATGCTTCGCCCTCGACGGATTGTTGCAGCACATGCGGCAGGTCGTCCGGATGCAGCACCTTGCGCCAGTCGAAATCGATGGCCTCGTCGTAGGGCAGGCCGACGAAGTCGACATAGGCCCGGTTCGCGAAGGAGCGCTTGCGGTCGAGCTTGGTCACCCAGATCGGTACGGGGGCGCTGTCGGCGATCAGCCGAAAGCGCTCCTCGCTCTCGCGCAGCGTTTCGCGCACCAGCATCTGGTCGGTGATATCGATATGGGCGCCGACGAGGCGGATGGCGCGCCCGTCCATGTCGCGCTCGATCTTGGCGACGATACGGATCCAGCGGGTGTCGCCGTCGCTCGGGCGGATGATGCGGTATTCGGCTGTGTAGTCTTCGCTAGTCCCGGCGAGCGCCTCGAAGAAATGCTTGACGGTCGCGTCCCGGTCCTCGGGATGGATGCGATTCACCCAGTCGTCGTGCGACTCGTCGGCGGCTTCCGCCGGCAGGCCGTGGATCATCAGATATTCCGGCGAGCGGCGGTTCTTGAAGCCTTCGCGGAAGTCGACTTCGAGGCCGCCGACCTTGGCGATGCGCTGGATCCGCGCCAGCTCCGCCTCGCGCTCCTGGAGCGCGTGATAGGCATCGTCGCGCTCGCGCGCGATCTCTTCCAGATGCTGGCGCAGCCGTTCGGCCGCGATGGTTTCGGGCAAAGGTTCGTTCAAGGCGTCGGCCGTTGTGATGCGTGTGCGCACGTGCCAGACCGATATTCACACAGACGGGGCGTGATGGCCATTGCTCAAAGGGGAGGGGCAGTCAGGAAAGCTCCGCGGCCTGCCTGAACGCGGGATAAGTCCGCCCAGTCAACCTCCGGGCCGGCATTTTGTTCCGAAGATTGGAACGATCGGCCCGTGGCGGCGTCTTCGCGAGGCGCCGAGCAATCTTTCATAAACTCCATTTCCGAAGAGGCAAAATCTTGAAGCTCTTTGTCTGTCAGGCCTGCAGCAACGTCCTCTATTTCGAGAACCGCGTCTGCGAACGCTGCGGCCATCGGGTCGCCTTCCTGCCGGAGAAGGAGACGATGTCGGCGCTCGAGCCCGACGGCGAGGCTGACGGTCTGGCTTGGGCGACGCTCGCCGACAAGGGCAACGGGCGGATGCTGTGCCGCAATGCGGAGTATGACGCCTGCAACTGGCTGACGGATACGGACGATGACACCGGTTATTGCCGTGCCTGCCGTCATAACGGCATCGTGCCGGACCTGTCCGATCTCGCTCAACTCGCCGGCTGGCGCGAGCTGGAGGTGGCGAAGCACCGATCGTTCTATTCCCTGATCCGCTGGAAGCTGCCGCTCCAGACCCGTCAGGACAATCCCGAGCACGGCCTGACCTTCAATTTCCTCGCCGACGATCCCAACAGCGGGCAAAAGATCCTGACCGGCCATGACAACGGGCTGATCACGATCGCGCTCACCGAGACCGACGAGATCGAGCGCGAACGCCGCAGGCTCGAGATGGGCGAGCCGTACCGGACACTGCTCGGGCATTTTCGCCATGAGGTCGGTCACTACTTCTGGGATCTGCTGGTGCGCGACGGTGGCAAGCTGGAAGAATGCCGCGCGGTGTTCGGCGACGATTTCGTCGATTACGGAGCGGCCTTGTGGCGCCACTACGCCGAAGGCGCGCCGCCGGACTGGCAGCAGAATTACGTTTCAGCCTACGCGACGACGCATCCCTGGGAAGACTTCGCCGAGACCTGGGCGCATTATCTCCACATCGTCGACACGCTGGAGATGGCCTCGGAGTTCGGCATGGAGGTGCGGCCGCGGGTCGACCGCGACGGCGAGTTGTCGACGCGGATCAGGTTCAACCCCTACGAGGCAAAGGACGTCCAGACCATCGTCGACGCATGGCTGCCCTTCACCTTCGCCATGAACAGCGTCAACCGCGCCATGGGGATGCGCGACCTCTATCCCTTCATCCTGTCGC
This sequence comes from uncultured Alphaproteobacteria bacterium, assembly GCA_963819355.1. Lineage (GTDB taxonomy): Bacteria > Pseudomonadota > Alphaproteobacteria > Rhizobiales > Xanthobacteraceae > Bradyrhizobium. Next base: position 283,885 of record CAWFVZ010000030.1, read on the forward strand.
CCGCTGTGGTGGCGAAACTGGGCTTCATTCACGGGCTGGTCCGGGACGTGGCCAAGGCCGCGAAGCCGTAGACTGTCCCGGACCTCGCCAGGCTCCGTTTCGGTCTTGCGCTGGTACGCCAGGGGCGCGGATTTTGGCCGTTGCCTCCGGCCTATTTTGATGTACCACGGGAGCCACACGGCCCGTCCCATAGGCCCCACGGCCAGGGAAGGGTCCCGCCCAAGGTCGAGACTCAAGAAAAGCATGTTCAAACGCATCCTGATCGCCAATCGCGGCGAAATCGCCTGCCGGGTCATCAAGACCGCTCGCCGCATGGGAATTCGGACCGTTGCGGTCTATTCCGAGGCCGACCGCGACGCCCTCCATGTCGAGATGGCCGACGAGGCCGTCCTGATCGGCCCGCCGGCGGCGGCCGAGAGCTATCTGGTGATCGAGAAGATCGTGGAGGCCTGCCGCAAGACGGGCGCCGAGGCCGTGCACCCCGGCTACGGCTTCCTGTCCGAGCGCGAGGCGTTTCCGCGTGCGCTGGAAGCGGCCGGCATCGTCTTCATCGGCCCGAACCCGGGCGCGATCGCGGCGATGGGCGACAAGATCGAATCCAAGAAGGCGGCCGCCAAGGCCAAGGTCTCGACGGTGCCGGGCTATCTCGGCGTCATCGAGGACGACAAGCACGCGGTCCGCATCTCCGACGAGATCGGCTATCCCGTGATGATCAAGGCCTCCGCCGGCGGCGGCGGCAAGGGCATGCGCATCGCGCATTCCAAGGCCGAGGTGTCCGAAGGCTTTAACCTCGCCAAGGCCGAGGCCAAGGCCTCGTTCGGCGACGACCGCGTCTTCATCGAAAAGTTCATCGTCGATCCCCGCCACATCGAGATCCAGGTGCTGGGCGACAAGCACGGCAACGTCATCTATCTCGGCGAGCGCGAATGCTCGATCCAGCGCCGCAACCAGAAGGTCATCGAGGAGGCGCCGTCGCCGCTGCTCGATGAAGCCACCCGCCGCAAGATGGGCGAGCAGGCCGTCGCGCTGGCCAAGGCGGTGAACTACGATTCCGCCGGCACCGTCGAGTTCGTCGCAGGGCAGGACAAGAGCTTCTTCTTCCTGGAAATGAACACGCGCCTGCAGGTCGAGCATCCCGTCACCGAACTCGTCACCGGCATCGACCTCGTCGAGCAGATGATCCGCGTCGCCGCCGGCGAGAAGCTGGCGATCGCGCAGAAGGACGTTACGCTCAAGGGCTGGGCGGTGGAATCGCGCCTCTACGCCGAGGACCCCTTCCGCAATTTCCTGCCCTCGATCGGGCGTCTGGTGAAATACCGGCCGCCGGCGGAAGTCAGCAAGGACGGCATCACCGTCCGCAACGACACCGGCGTGCAGGAGGGCGGCGAGATCTCGATCTATTACGATCCGATGATCGCCAAGCTCGTCACCCATGCGCCGTCGCGCGCGGCCGCGATCGAGGCGCAGGCGACCGCGCTCGATGCGTTCTATGTCGATGGCATCCGCCACAACATCCCGTTCCTGTCGGCGCTGATGCATCATCCGCGCTGGCGCGAGGGCAACCTCTCGACCGGCTTCATCGCCGAGGAATTTCCCAAGGGCTTTGCGGTGCGCGTGCCGGAAGGCGAGGTCGCGCGGCGGATCGCCGCGGTCGGCGCCGCCATCGATCACGTGCTGGGCGCGCGCAAGCGGCAGATCTCGGGCCAGATGGCTGGCCGCATCGTGCAGCGCGAGCGCCGCCGCGCGGTCTGGCTCGATCGCCAGGAGATCTTGCTCGAGGTTGCGCGCGAGGGCGATGCCATCGCGGTGCGTTTCGTCGGTGCCGACGGCAAGGTCGGCAATGCGCATCTGTTGCAGTCGTCGTGGACACCGGGCGATCCGGTCTGGCAGGGCACCATCGACGGCCAGGTCGTTGCGGTGCAGGCGCGCCCGATCGCCAACGGCATTCGCCTTGCGCATCAGGGCGTCGAGGTGCCGGTCTATGTCTGGACCGAAGCGGAAGCGGCCTCCGCGCGGCTGATGCCGGTGACGACGGCGTCCGACACCGGCAAGAAGCTGCTCTGTCCGATGCCCGGGCTCGTGGTCTCGATCGCCGTGACCGAGGGGCAGGAGGTCAAGGCCGGCGAGACGCTTGCGGTCGTCGAAGCCATGAAGATGCAGAACGTGCTCCGCGCCGAGCGGGACGGCACGGTGAAGAAGATCCATGCAAGTGCAGGCGCGACGCTTGCAGTGGACGCGCTGATCCTGGAGTTTGCGTAAGGCTCCAGACGTCACAACAGTAGCACCACTCACCGCTGAGGATTACGTGCGCAAGAGCGTGCCCCTCAGGATGAGGAATTGAGAGTGAGGCAACCATGGCCTTTCGTTCCCGCCGCGAAAAACTGCGCATCGTCCTGTCGGGCGGGACTTGCGTCCATCCCGGCTCGGTCTATGACGCGATCTCGATCCGCATCGCCGAGGATCTCGGCTTTCCGCTCGGCATGTTCGGCGGCTCGGTCGCCTCGCTCGCGGTGCTCGGCGATCCCGACATTACGCTGATTACGCTCACCGAGATTGCCGAGCAGATGCGGCGGATGTCGCGCGCCTCCGCGCTGCCGGTGCTGGTCGATGCCGACCACGGCTATGGCAATGCGCTCAACGTGCGCCGCACGGTGCAGGAGCTGGAGGCGGCGGGTGCGGCCGGCCTCACCATCGAGGACACGCTGCTTCCCGCTGCTTTTGGCGAAGCGAAGGCGCAGCTGATCTCGCTGGAGGAGGGCGTCGGCAAGATGAAGGCCGCGCTCGATGGCCGCGGCGATTCCTCGCTCGTCATCATGGGCCGCACCGGTGCTGCCTCGATCACCTCGATCGAGGATGCGATACGCCGTGCCAAGGCCTATGAGGCCACCGGCGTCGATGCGCTGTTCTTCACCGGCATCAAGTCGCGCGCCGAACTCGAAGCCATCGCGGCCGCAACGCGCCTGCCGATCGTGCTCGGCGGCGCGCCGGACGAATTGAACGCGATCGATTACCTCGCTGGCCAGCGCGTGCGCATCGCGCTCCAGGGCCACGCGCCGATCGCGGCTGCGACGCAGGCGGTTTACGACACGCTGAAGGCGCTACGCGAGGGCACGGCGCCGAAGGCGCTCAAGGGCCTCCCATCGTCCGAATTGACCAACCGCGTCATGCGCGAAGCCGACGTCAAGGCGCGCAGCGCCGATGTTCTCGGGCTGAAGAGATGAGCCGCGCGATCCTCCAGGTCATGATCCGCGGCCGTGTCCAGGGCGTCGGCTACCGGGCCTGGGTCGAATATCAGGCCACCACATGCGGGCTGGAAGGCTGGGTTCGCAACTGCCGCGACGGCAGCGTCGAGGCGCTGTTTGCCGGACCACCGCAGCATGTCGCCGACATGGTCGCGCTGTGCCGTCACGGCCCGCCGTCGTCGCGCGTGGATAGCGTGACCAGTGAGACGGCCAGCGCCGATGAGCTGAATCTGCGCAGGGCAGGGGAAGCGTTTTCGGTGCTGCCGACGGTGTGACCAGATGCGCTGAGGTCGAGCCGCTGCGCGCAGTGGCGGTGCGCTCCCTCGCCCCGTTCTTACGGGATCTCTCCGCACGTGAGATCTTCGAGGGACCTGACCCCCTCACCGCGGCAGCTTCGCGATCGCCTCGCTCAGCTCGTGAATCTCATAGGGCTTGCGCAGGATCGGGAAATCGCCGCGCACGTCGGCGGCGGCTTCGCTGTAGCCGGTGGCGAGCAGGATCGGCAGGCCGGGGCGGATTTGACGGAGGTGATGGGCGAGGCTGAGCCCGTCCATCTTGCCCGGCATCACGATGTCGGTGAACACGAAGTCGACGCCGTTCTGCTCGAGCTCGCGCAGTGCCGACTCGGCGTCGGGAACGCGGCGAACGTGGTAGCCGAGCTGCTCCAAGAGCCCGATGCTGACGAGGGCGACATCAGGATTGTCCTCGACCAGCAGCACCGTGCCGCTGCCGCGGAAGGGCGCTGCCTCTGCCGTCTCCCGGACCGGCGCGTCCGTTCCGCGCGGCAACAGGATGGTGAAGGTGGTGCCTTTGCCGAGCTCGCTTGCGACCTTCACCGTGCCGCCGGCCTGATGCGCGAAGCCATGCACCTGGGATAGGCCAAGACCGGTGCCCTTGCCGATCGGCTTGGTGGTGAAGAACGGCTCGAAAATCTTGTCGACGACATCGGAGGGAATGCCGAGCCCGGTGTCGGCGATGTCGATCGCCACGAATTCGCCGGTCAGAAGCGTCTCGTCCAGCACGACGTTGCGGGCGCTGACTGTCACCGTGCCGCCGTCGGGCATCGCATCGCGGGCATTGATGACGAGGTTGAGCAGCGCGGTCTCGAGCTCGGAGGCGTCGACCGTGACCGGCCAGACATCGCGATCGATGTCGAAGGCGAGGCGCACCGAGCTGCCGACGCCGGCATCGAGTACCTCGCGGATCGCGGTCGATGCGGTCGGCGAAATCGATCGCCTGCGGATTGACGCTCTGCCGCCGCGCGAAGGTGAGGAGCTGGCCGGTCAGCGCGGCGCCGCGCTTGGTCGCGGTCTCGATCGCCGAGATCGCGCGCTGAAGCTTGGCGTCGTCGCTCGTGCCCTTTTTCAGGACGTGAAGGCTGCCGCTGATGATCATCAGGAGGTTGTTGAAGTCGTGGGCGACGCCGCCGGTGAGCTGGCCCAGCGCGTCGAATTTCTGCGACTCGGCGAGCTGCGTCTGCATCGCATCGAGCTTGATTTGCGTGTTGCGGCGCTCAGTGATGTCGCGGGTGATCTTGGCAAAGCCGACCAGCGCGCCGTCTTCGTAAATCGGATCGATGATGACGCTCGCCCAGAAGAAGGTGCCGTCCTTGCGAACGCGCCAGCCTTCCTCCTCGTAACGGCCTTGTTCGCGCGCGATGCCGAGCGCCCGGGCAGGCTTGCCGTTCGCCCGGTCTGCCTCGGTGTAGAAGCGGGAAAAGTGCTGGCCGACGATCTCTTCCGAGGAATATCCCTTGATGCGTTCCCCGCCGACATTCCAGCTCGTGACGATCCCTGAGGGGTCGAGCATGTAAAGGGCGTAGTCAGCAACCCCTTCAACCAACAGCCGGAAACTGCGTTCGCTTTCGAATAAGTCTCTCTGTTGATTAAGCTTTTTAACCATTCCCAGACCCCGCCTCGATCGGGGCAAACGCTCGAAGGTCCGCTTGGTTCCCGCGGCGCCGAAGGATTCTTAGGCAAATAGGTGCGCCGGTATACAGGTGGGCAAGCCGCGGCAGCGGCTTGACAGCCGGCCATCTTCGTCAGATATTTCTGTTATGACAGAAATAACCGGAAAGAAGAAACTCCCAGCCGCCATCGAGCGCTTCATCCTGCATTGGGGCGACATGGGGGACGGGTGGGGCGTCAATCGCTCGGTCAGCCAGATCCATGGGCTGCTTTATCTCGCCGAGGCGCCGATGACGGCCGAGGACATCGCCGACACGCTCGGCATGGCGCGCTCCAATGTCTCCAACTCGCTGAAGGAGCTGCTCGCCTGGAACCTGATCCGGCGGGTGCCGATCCTCGGCGACCGCCGCGATCATTACGAGGCCGAGACGGACATCTGGGAGGTCGCAGCCCGCATCGCGGCGCGGCGCAAGGAGCGGGAGCTCGATCCGGCGATCACGGCGCTGCGGGCCTGCGTGTCCGATGCTGCCGACGATCCAACCATCAATCCGGTCGCGAGCAAACGGCTGAAGGAGATGCTCGCCTTCACCGAGCTCGCCGACCACTGGTTCATGCAGATGCTGAAGGTGCCGCGGCCGCGGCTGGTCGCCTTGATGCGGCTTGGCGAGAAGATCGCCAACCTGCTGCCGCTGGGCAAGGCCAAATAGCGTTGAGGGGGTGCGATGACGTCGGCAAGATTATCAGGCTCCAGCGCAACTCCCTCCGCTCACATCAAACTGCTCGACGACCGCCGCTTCCGCGCGCTGTTGCCGGACGAGGATTGGGGCCGCCTGCCGCTCGCGACCTGGCGGCGCTTTTCCAAGCGCGTCGCCGACGGTGGCAGCGTCATCTATGTCGGAATCGTCGACGAGGTCGGCTTCAGCGACATCGGCTGGTGGTTGGCACAAGCCGCGCGGCTGATCGGCGGTCCGCTGCCGACCGGACGCGACACCGGCGTGCCAATGATCGTCACGGTCACGGAGGACGGCGCGACCGGCGGCCAGACCTGGACCCGCATCTGCGCGCGCAAGCGCGGCTTTCCGCAAGTCATCCATTCCGCAAAGCGCTTCGCCGGCCCGACCGGGCTCGAGGAATATGTCGGCTTCGGCGTCTGCATGGCGCTCCGCATCGCGGTCGAAGGCGAGACGCTGACCTTCCGCAGCGCCGGCTACGGCCTCCAGATCGGCCGCCTGTGGATCCCGCTGCCGCGATGGCTCACGCCGGGCGATCTCACGGTGACGCATTCCGATCTCGGCGAGGGCGCCTTCCGCTTCACTCTCGATGTCATTCATCCGCGTTACGGCGCGCTGATCCACCAGTCCGCAATGTTCAGGGAGGCCGTGTCATGACGCCGCTGTTGTGGACCCTCATCGCCATCCAGATCGTGATGGGCGTGTTCGACACCTTCTATCACCACGAGTTCACCGAGCGCCTGGCCTGGCGCCCGTCGCAGCGATTCGAGCTGAAGCTGCACGGCATCCGCAACATGTTCTATGCGCTGCTGTTCCTGCTGCTCGGCTGGCTCGAAGTGTACGGCGTGCTGGCGCTGCTGATCGTTGCGGTGCTGGTCGCCGAGATCGTCATTACGCTGATGGATTTCGTCGAGGAGGATCTGAGCCGAAAACTGCCGCCGAGCGAGCGGATCAATCACACGCTGCTTGCGATCAATTACGGCGCCATCCTGGTGCTGCTGCTGCCGGTGCTCTTCGTCTGGGCGATGCAGCCGTTCGGCGTGACCGTCGTGTATCAGGGCCTGCTCGGCATCGCTGCGACGGCCTGCGCAATCGGCGCAGCGCTCTGCGGCGTCAGGGATTTTGCCGCGATGCGCCGGCTGGGCCGCATGAAGAGTGTTCCTGCAAACGGGCTGGTCGAGAAAATTCCCGGCCGCAAGACCGTGCTGATCACCGGCGCGACCGGCTTCATCGGCAGCCGCCTCGCCGCGGGCCTCGGCGGGGCAGGGCATCACGTCATCGCGCTTATCCGCAACCCGGCGAAGGCCGAGATGCTGCCGCCGCCGGTGACGCTGATCACCAGCCTCGATCAGCTCGCCGCGGACACGCCTATCGACGCCATCGTCAATCTCGCCGGCGAGCCGATCGGCAACGGCCTGTGGACCGAGGCGAAGCGCGGCGAGATCATCAACTCCCGCACCGACATGACCGGCGAGATCGTGAAACTGATCGCGCGGCTCGACCACAAACCCGAGGTGCTGGTCAGCGGCTCCGCCATCGGCTGGTACGGCCTCTGGGCCGACCAGGTGCTGACGGAATCGGCGAAGTCGCATGCCTGCTTCAGCCACGAGCTCTGCGCGGCCTGGGAGAAGGCGGCGCGGCCGGCGGAGGAGCTTGGTGTGCGCGTGGTCTGTTTGCGCATCGGTCTCGTGCTCGGGACAGAGGGCGGCTTCATCACGCGCATGCTGACGCCGTTCGAGTTCGGTCTCGGCGGACCGCTCGGCACGGGGCGGCAGTGGATGTCGTGGATCGAGCGCGACGATCTCATTCGCCTGATCGCCTATGTGATCGCGACGCCCGATCTCGCCGGCCCCGTCAACGCCACCGCGCCGATCCCGGTCACCAATGCAAAATTCACAGAAGAGCTCGGGCGCCGTCTGCATCGGCCGGCAGTGTTCCGCATTCCCGGCGGGCTATTGCGCCGGATCGGCGGCGGCTTTGCCGATGAGCTCCTGCTCGGCGGCCAGCGCGTGCTGCCGAACAAGGCGCTAAGCCGCGGTTTTGTGTTCCGGCATGAGACGCTGCGCAGCGCGTTCGAGGCGATCTTGTGAGGTGACGTCATGTCCTGTCACACCTCTCCTCGTGCGTTGAATGCGTATCGAAGCGTCGCAGGCAAGTATGCGGGCGAGGATAGGACAAAGCAGGCCTGCGAAGACAGTTAGCCCCCCACGCTTCGGAACGTCGCCGCCACCGCGCGCAGCGCCGCCAGCTTGGCGGGGTCGCTGACCTTCGAATGCAGCATTACTTTTGAAGCGCCGAGGCTCGGCAGCTTGTGTACCGGCCCGATATCGACCAGTCCCGCCGGTGCGATCCGTCGCGCCAGTGGCGCAATTGCAAGCCCTGCGAGCGCTGCCGCAACCACCGCCGTGACGCCGCCGCCGACAAAACGCTCGCGCCAGGCGATGCCGGCCTTGTCCAGCGCGCGCACGGCGACGGCGCGAACGCCGCAGGGCGGGGCGAGTGTTGCAAGCGGCAGAGGCTCGCCTTTCGGCAGGGTGAAGCGCCGTGATGCGAACCAGCCGAACTGGTCCTCGGTCAGCTTCTCGCCGCCGCGGCGGCTGCCTTCCTGGCGGACGATCACCGCGTCCAATTGGCCCGCGTCGTAGGCGTCCTGCATCTCGCGCGAGAAGCCGATGGTGACGGCGAGGGTGAGGTTTGCCGACATCGTGTGCAGGCGTTCGAGCAGCGGCACCAACTCGGGACCTGCGGCATGGTCGGAGATGCCAAGCGAGAGCGACTGCGTGGCCGCTGCCTCGCCCGACAGCGCGCGGTCATGCGCCGTCATCAGCGTCCGGGCGCGATCGAGGAAAGACGCGCCGTCTGCGGTCAAGCGCACCGCGCGCGGCGAGCGCTCAACGAGGCGTTTTCCGAGCAGGGTCTCAAGCCGTTGCAGCTTGAGGCTGACCGCTGCCTGCGTCGTGCCGAGCGCTTCGGCGGTGCGGGTAAAGCTCTGGAGGTCGGCGACCAGCAGAAAGGCCTGGACGGTGGCGATGTCGAGTGTGGCTGTCATTATTAAGTCTTATCACTGGTATCAACAGAGATAAGATACAAAAATGACAGGCGGAGGTCTAGCTTCTCATCAATGCCGCGCAAGCCCCGCGCGACATTCCGAGGAGAACGACAATGCCCCTGATCACCGTGTCCTACACCAGTTCCCGCCAGTCGCCCTCGTTGAAGGTCGACATCGCCAACGCCGTGTCCGAGCTCACCGCAAAAATCCTGCACAAGGATCCAAAGGTGACCGCGATCATCGTGAAGTCGGTGGATGCCGGCGACTGGTTTGCCGGCGGCCAATCGCTCGCCGAGCAAAAGCTCGCAAGCTACTGGATCGACATCCACGTCACCGAGGGCACCAACACCAAGGACGAGAAGGCGGCCTATCTCGCTGCGATGTTCAAGCGCATGGCCGAGATTTTGGGCCCGCTGCACCCCGAGACCTATCTGCATGTCGACGAGGTCAAGGGCGACGCCTACGGTTTTGGTGGCCTGACGCAGGAGCGCCGCTACATCGCCGGCAAGCTCGAGGTTTCGCTGAAGGCTGCGTGATTCCGGACGTCGCGGGTGAGCAATCTCACCCGCGACCCGAACCGGTTGGGAGGGATCGTCAGCTCGCCGCCCGGAACTGAACTTCGGAATTGTTCAAGAAGCACGTCTTGTCGAACAGCTTCAGGTCCAGCGGGTTGGGCAGCCTGACATCGCCGAGGTCGGGGCAGGGCTTGGTCGACGGATCATACGATCGATCGATCTGCGAGATGAAGACGACGATGACCCCCTTGTCGCGCGCGAAGGATTTCAACGCGCGTACCTGAACGGTCAGGTCGGGGTTTTCCCGCCTCTGGTCGAGCAGTTGCAGATAGTCGATCACCACGACCGTGCCGCGGGGGGCCGCGGCCATTTGCTTGACGACGTAATCGGCGCTGATGGCGTCGGAGCAATCGATTTCGAACGTGTCAGCAAATTGTGCGGGGTCCGCGCCGATCGCGCGCAAGCGATCCAGCACGTCTTTCTCGGTATATTCGAGCGAGAAGAACGCGGCTCGACTGCCGGACTTCATGGCCTCCACGGCCAATTCCAGGCTCATCAGCGTCTTGCCCTGGCCGGGGCGCGCCCCGACCAGCACCAAATCGCCCGGCCGGAATTGCGGGAACAGTTTATTGGCCGGCGTCAGTGCGGCGGCTTTGGCCGCGAGCATGCTCCAGGCGGAAAAACCTTCCGTCGTGGCGACGCGGTCAAGCGCGTCGTGGAGCGGAATGCCTTCCTCGCGGGACAGGCGCTTCGCTTTTCGCTTCAGATGATAGATCGGGGCAGACAATTTCATCGTCAAAACCTCCCATTGCGAGCAGAAAGCGCAATCCCTCCTTATGCCTGGCGCTCGAACAGTCGGTCCGATGATCAACTCGCCCGGCATGACATCTGCTTTCCCGGCGGAGGGGGGAGGCGTGGGCGGCGCCGGAAGCAAGCGTAACCAATTCCGCGCTCGTGGAGAACACGAGCGGTGCGTCTCCAACAGGAATGCGTCAGGCGGTCGCTTCCGGCACGAGGGCGCGGGTCGGGCCGAACAGCTCTTCAAACGACTGCCGGAGCGCGATGTCGACATCGGCCATGGTCACGAGCTGGCCGAGGTCGACCAGCGAGGTGACGCCGTAGCGGGGATCGGCGACGCCGCAGGGCACGATGCCGGTGAAATGCTCCAGCTCCGGCTCGACATTGATGGCGATGCCGTGGAACGAGACCCAGCGCTTGAGCCGCACGCCGATCGCGGCGATCTTGTCCTCATGCTCGGGTCCCTTGTCGGGCCGTTTCACCCAGACGCCGACCCGATCCTCGCGCCGCTCGCCGCGGACGTTGAAGGCCGCGAGCGTCTTCAGGATCAGTTCCTCCAGGCTCGCGACATAGGCCCGGACGTCCGGCCGGCGGCGCTTGAGGTCGAGCATGATGTAGGCCACCCGCTGGCCGGGGCCATGATAGGTGAGCTGCCCGCCGCGTCCCGTGGCAAAGGTCGGGAATCGCGGGTCGAGCAGGTCGGAGGCTTTCCCGGAGGTGCCGGAGGTGTACAGCGGGGGGTGTTCGAGCAGCCAGACCAGCTCGGGGGCTTCACCAGCCGCAATCGCGGCGACGCGTGCCTCCATGGCGGTCACGGCCTCCGGATAGGGCACCGGCGAGTCCGAAATCCGCCACTCCACGGGGTCGCCGCCTGCGGCAGAAAACGACGTCAAATCGAGGTCTTGGCGAGGGTTTTGGGGCGAATTAACCATTGGCTAACCATAACCGGGTGATGATCGCGGGCGCAAATGCCAAGTCCCTAGTCCCTAGTTGCGGCGGTGCTGACAGTGCCCACACTCGATAAAGTCACCGTGGATCTCATGGTCGTCCTCGGGACGACCACCATGCCGATCCATCAAGTATTACGTCTTTCCCGCGGCGCCATCATCGAGCTGGACGCAACCGAGGCCGACGAGGTCAAGGTTTTGGCCAACAATCTGCCGGTGGCCTCCGGCGTCGTGCTGGTCGACCGCAACCGGATCGCGGTCGAGGTCAAGCAGATGCTGCCGCGCACGACCGGTACGCGGTAGCGGCCCGGGCACCCGGTAAGCCAGCCGAGACGGACGAAACTTTTCTTCCCAAGCTTGTGGAATTCGGGGCCTTTGCAGGCTTGTACCCCTCTGATGGATTTGTTAGATCGGCGCCGTTGATCCGGCAGGCCTCAAGCCTTAAGCCGGCATCCCCAAAGCGCTCGTGGCGGAATTGGTAGACGCGCTGCCTTGAGGTGGCAGTGAGTAAAATCGTGGGGGTTCGAGTCCCTCCGAGCGCACCACCACCAGAAAAACAGCATTGAAATTCCTGGGCTTTTCGCTCTGGCGCCCGCACCTTGTCGCTAGGTGCGGGAATGGATGTTTCCGTTTCGGTCCTCGACAGCTTGTTCACGGCGCCGGCCGAGAGCGCGCGACGGTTTGCTGAGCGCGCATAGAGCGAGGCCATCTGACCGCCCGCCCAGACGAAGATGGCTTCCACTTTGGCCACGGTGGCTCCGTGGTTGGCCGCGTTGGTCGCGGCGGCCTTGCGTAGGCCGTGTGCCGATTTGTCGATGCCGGCCGCTCGGCAAGCGTCTCGGAATTGCCCAGGCTCTCCTTGGTGAGCGGGTTGCCGTTCGAGGCGGCAATGAAGGCGGGGTCGCCAGTCGGACCAGCATCGAGCGTTGCTTGAAGCTCGGGCAGGATAGGGATCGTCACCCACATGCCTGTTTTCTCGGTCTGGATCGAAATCACACCATTGCGGACAAGCTGCTTGCCGACCGCCGCGGCGGAGGCCGGTTCGCGCGTGCCACGCGGCCATCGCCCTTCAAATATGGTGATCGTCGTCAGTCCAAACAGGGAATCCCCCAGCCTTCGCTGCTGTTGACTTTTTGGCAGTGACGCCGTGCGTCGGATCGGTTCTGACGAGGTCGGCATCCACCGCCCGGGTGAACAGACCACGCATGCTGCTCAGGAAGTTCTTGGCCTGGGAAGGGGTATCCGCACGTCGTTCGCGGCCCTTCAAAATCGCCTTCCGGTCAATCCGCGACAGCGGCTCGCGGCCGGCGGATTTGAGGACGTGGAGCATGATGTTTTCGCGCTGCTTGCGCGTCGCCATCGACAAGTCCCGCCACGCGATCGATTGCCGATAGAGCAGCCACAGCCATTCCAGCGGGCCCCTGGCGGCCTTTTCTGTGGGCAGGGCTTGCTGGTCGGAGATCGCGGCATGATACGCCTGCTGAAACTCCGGCGATCCGAAGTCAGCGCTTATACCTATTCGGCGACCTTTGTCGGCACGGACGTACCAGACGGTTTTGCCGTGACGGGTAAGTCTCGCGGTGAAGGTGAGGCGGGCGAGGGCGGCGCATAACCTTCATCACAGGATAGCCCCGCCGTCACTCTCAAGCTATTTTTTACCGGCATCGGGGAGTTTTCCCCAGTCGCCAGAGGGTGGACAGGTGCACCAGCATTGTCCCGTCCGGTCGAACTTCGACCATCCCAGCGCCAGCCTGTTTTGCGGCGCGGATCGTTCGCGCAACGTCAGCTTGGGTAGTGCGAGCGCGGGTTGACGAGGATTCCACGGAGCTTCTTCAACGACCAAGCCATCACGAAAAATAAAATTGTGCTTGCGGCGACATCGAGTCTGACCTCTAGCAGGCTGTTGAAAAAGGCGCTCGCCGCCGACCGGCGACCGTGATTCATTGGCTCCGACGAGATTCGGAGATGGTGCGTGCGCGGCGGCGACAATAGAACGGGCGAGCTGTTCAGCTACGTTGACCTGGAGGCGCGGGTGCGGCGAGATCATCCGCTGCGAGCGATCCGGACGATTGTGAACGAGGCGCTGTCGGCGCTGGAGCGCGAGTTTGCCGGGCTCTATTCGCCGATTGGGCGGCCGTCGATCCCGCCGGAGAAGCTGCTGCGGGCGATGCTGTTGCAGGCGTTTTATTCGATCCGCTCGGAGCGGCTTCTGATGGAGCGGCTGGAATACGATCTGCTGTTCCGCTGGTTCGTCGGGATCGGCGTCGACGACGCAGCCTGGGACCATTCGGTGTTCTCGAAGAACCGCGACCGGCTGCTGGAAGGCGACATCGCGGCCAAGTTCCTCGCGGCGGTGCTGGCGCAGCCCAAGGTGAAGAAGCTTCTGTCGAGCGATCACTTCTCGGTCGATGGCACGCTGATCGAAGCCTGGGCCTCGATGAAGAGCGTCAAGCCGAAGGACGGCTCTGGCGAGCCGCCGGCGCAAGGCGGCGGGCGCAATGCCGAAGCGGACTTCCATGGCCAGAAACGCTCGAACGACACCCATGCTTCGACCACCGATCCCGATGCCAGGCTCTACCGCAAGGGTAAAGGCAAGGAGACGAAGCTGTGCTTCATCGGGCATGGGCTGATGGAGAACCGCCACGGCCTGCTGGTCGATGCCTGCCTGACGCTGGCTGGCGGGCATGCCGAACGGGTGGCCGCGCTGCACATGATTGAGCCTCGTGCCGACCGACCGACAGCGATCACACTTGGCGCCGACAAAGCCTACGATGCAGAAGACTTCGTCAACGAGCTGCGCTCGATGAACGTGACGCCGCATGTTGCACAGAACACCAGCGGCCGCAGCTCTGCGATCGACGGGCGAACGACCCGGCACGGCGGCTATGCCGTCAGCCAGCGCATCCGCAAGCGCATCGAGGAGGCATTCGGCTGGATCAAGACGATCGCAGGGCAAGAGAAGACCAGCTTCCGTGGCCGTGATCGCGTCGCATGGGCTTTTACCTTCGCTGCCGCCGCCTACAATCTGGTGCGGCTGCCCAAGCTGATAGCGGAGGCCGGCTGATGGCCAAGGTGCCCGGCTTCGCCAAGGCCTTTGCCGGCCGCTGGCGCATCGTCGAAATGGACAACTGGGACAGCGACTTCCTCGATCTTGTCGAAGAGGCGCATCTCACCTTCGAGGGTAAGTCCGACGGTGAAATTGCCTTCGGTGCGCTGAAGGGCTTTCTCGACGTCCGCTACGGCGCGCGAGACGGTTCGGCCTGCGCGGAGTTCTCATGGGAAGGACACGACGAGAATGACCCCGCCTGCGGTCGCGGATGGGTCATGATCGGCACTGCGGGCAGGCTCGTCGGCCACTTCTACATACACAATGGCGACGATTCAGGCTTCGTTTGCGAACGCGGCTGAGTTCTTCAACAGCCGCAACCAGCGTGCTGGACGATTGTTCAGAGGATCAATAATAGTATTGCATTTGGATCGAAAGTGTTCTCCCAGACGCAAAGTGTTCTCCCGGAAGAAGGTCTCGATTGTGACTGCGATTGCTGTTGTCGGCATTGGCTGCAGACTACCGGGATATATCGACTCGCCGGACGCCTTGTGGGGCGCGCTGCTGGCAGGCATCGACTTCGTTACCGATATTCCGCAGCAGCGCTGGAATGCCGACGACTACTACGTGCCCGTGGCAGGCGTGCCGGGCCGCTCGGTCTCACGCTGGGGCGCGTTCCTTGACGACCCATCGGGCTTCGACCATCGTTTTTTCGGCATCGGCGAACCCGAGGCCCTCGCCATGGACCCACAGCACCGGCTGTTGCTTGAGGTAACTTGGGAAGCCGCCGAACATTCTGGTCGCGATCCGCGGTGCCTGCTTGGGGCTAACGCCGGCGTATTCTTCGGCCTTTCGCATCAGGACTACATGCAGGTCACGCGTGACGCGGGTGCGATGGGCCAAGCCTACACTTTCACGGGAACGCCCTTCAGCATGGCGTCAGGGCGGGTCGCCCATGCGATGGGCCTCACGGGTCCAGCTATCACCATGGACACGGCCTGCTCGTCCAGCCTCGTCGCCGTGCATGCGGCTCGGCGAAGCCTGCTTGAGCGCGAGTGCCACATTGCATTTGCCGGCGGGGCAATGTTGATGTTCTCGCCCGCAACATTCGCCTCGGCATCGGGGCTCGGCATGCTGTCGCCTACAGGGCGGTGTCATGCGTTTGACGAGCGTGCCGATGGCTTCGTGCGCGCCGAAGGCTGTGGCGTAGTGATGCTAAAGCTGCTGAGCGACGCCCTCCGCGACAACGACCGAGTGCTCGCCGTTATCCGCGGTAGCGCCGTCAACCAAGACGGACGCACGCACAACATACTGGCATCTTCCCGCGCGGCGCAGATCGCGGTGATCGATCGTGCCCTTTCCGAAGCGCAGGTTGACCCCTCGTCCGTCGGCATGATCGAGGCGCACGGCACCGGGACGCCGATGGGCGACACTGAGGAGTTCCACGGCCTCTCAACGCAGTATGGACGACAGTCGCCCTGCGCCCTCGGCTCGCTCAAAAGCAATCTCGGCCATGCGGAATCAGCGGCGGGCGTCCTTGGCCTGATCAAAACGACGCTCGCAATCGCGCACGGCGTCGTACCGCGATCACTTCACTTCCAGCGGCTGCCTGCGCATCTCCAGACAATCGAGACGCGGCTCTTCGTCCCGACGGATACCGTGCCCTGGCCCTCGACTGGCGCGGACGAACTCGCCGTGCAGCCGTATCGTCTTACGGCATGTCCGGCACGAACGCGCACGTCGTGCTCGAACAGGCTCCTCAGGCACCTGCCTCACCTCTTCCGCTAGTGTAGCGTCTCGCAAATCAGTTTAAATAACCTTGGGTGCTTCGGGCAAACAGGGGCTACGGGATGGCGCGTCCCATCAAGGTAATCACGGCGGGTGCGGAGATTCGGGCGGAACTGCAACGGAGGGCCAACGCTCCGACCAGTGCGCATCGCGATCGCTTCCGGGCGAAAATCATCCTGCTGCGTCTGGAAGGACTGAAGATCGCGACGGTCGCCAAGCGGCTGAAGACATCGATGCCCACGGTGTCGACATGGTCTGCTCGCTTCGAGGCACACGGCCTCGACGGTCTTAACGACAAGAGCGGGCGCGGACGCAAGCCGTCGATTACAGAGAAGAAAATCGAGCGTGTGGTCACCGACGCGACGCGGCCGCCGAAGAACCGAAAACGCTGGAGCGTGCGGAGCATGGGCCGTCACGCCGGTGTGTCGCACAGTACCGTGCAGCGGATCTGGTCGAAGAACGGCCTGAAGCCGCACGTCGTGAAGAAGTTCAAGCTGTCGAATGATCCGGAATTTGAGAAAAAGTTCTGGGACGTAATCGGGCTCTACCTCGATCCGCCAGCGAAGGCGTTGGTGTTATGCTGCGACGAGAAGAGCCAATGCCAGGCTCTGGAGCGTACTCAACTCAGTCTGCCGCTTGCGCCCAAGCGTCCCCGGACGATGACGCACGACTACACCCGGCATGGCACGATCACGTTGTTTGCTGCACTCGATGCGATGAAGGGCAAGTTGATCGCGCGCACTGAGGCGCGCCACACTCATGTCGAATGGTTGAGATTCCTGAAGCAGATCGACCGCGAAACGCCCGAGGAACTCGACGTCCATCTGATCCAAGACAACTATGCCACTCATAAGCATCCGAAGGTCAAGGCCTGGCTCGCCCGCCACCCGCGCTTCAAGTCGCACTTCACGCCGACATCTTCGTCCTGGATGAACCTCGTCGAACGCTTCTTTGCCGATTTGACAGCCGACGTGATCCGCTCCGGCAGCTTCGCCTCCATCGGTGAACTCGTCCGTGACATCGAAGCCTATCTCTCCGATCGCAATGCGGCCCCGAAACCCTACACTTGGAAGGCCGAAGGCGCCGCAATCCTCGAGAAAATCAACCGCGCCCGCGCCGCTCTCGATAAAGTCGAGGCAGCATGAGTTATTACAGGGCAATTGAGAGTCAGGACACTAGAGAGCACCAGAACACACGAACCGCCGTGGCTGTTTCCAATTTCTTCCACCTCGCCAAAGGCGCTTCGCGCGTCGGCCGGGCGCCTTGCGTCTTGGCTCGACGCGACTGCCGGCAGTCATCGCCCGAGTGACGTAGCGCGGACCCTCGCCTGCAGACGTGGGCACCGGCCAGTCCGGCACGCGCTCATTGCGAAAACGCTCGACGATTTGACTGCGCAATTACGTGGAGTCGCAGCCGATGCGTCTATCGATGCAGATTGGGCTGACCACAATTGTCGCGGGCCCGTCTTCGTATTCTCTGGCCACGGCTGGCAGTGGGAGTTGATGGGAGCGGCGCTGCTCGACATCGACGCGGTCTTCGCCGAGGTGGTTGCCGCCATTGAGCCTCTGATTCAGACCCTCAGCGGCTTCTCGGTGATCGATGCCCTGCGTCAGCCCGAACAACTCAACGGCATCGAACGTGTCCAGCCCGCCATTTTCACTGTACAGGTCGCGTTGGCGGCGTCCCTGAAGGCCCAGGGTGTGGTGCCGTCGGCGGTGATCGGCCATTCGATGGGCGAAGTGTCGGCGGCAGTCGTGGCTGGCGCACTCTCGCTCGAAGATGGCGTACAGGTGATCTGTCATCGCGCAATGTTGTGCCGCACGCTCGCTGGCTCCGGTGCAATGGCAGTTGTCGGGATGGCGCCGGCGGCGCTCCGGAAGATCTGACGCGCCGACTGATTGACGACGTGGAGATCGCCGTATCGGCGGCCCGGCATCAACGGTCGTCGGGGGTGTGGTTTCGATTAAATCGCGCCCGGTCGCAGCTCTGCTGAAATCCAGAGCCTGAAGGACCGCTGACAACTCACTGAAATGACGCCGAATGCGGCCGCAGATCCGCTAGCCATATTCCTCGCCGATCCCGTATTCCCGGTAGATGTCGAGCGGATCGAGGTCGGGGAACAGGCGGCATTTGGCCTGGGCCAGATGCAGGCTCACCGTCGCCGGCTCCTTGCCGTTCGAAAGCATTTTCCGGATATCGTCCATATGCGCGCTCGGCTGGTGCTTCGGTTCGAGCTGCTCCAGCGCGACCAGCGCGGTCGCAAGCGCCTCGGTCAGAACCCAGTCGTCGTGGCCCGTGATTCCCTTCTTCGGCATCGGCAGACCCCAATCCGCAAACCTCTCGTGGTGCGGCCGCTGCAGTCTACCGTAGCTTCCGTCGAATCTCCATCGAGCCGCGGGCCGCTTCGTGGCGCGCGCGGAACAAGCCGATCGCCCGCGCGCTCGCTTGCATTATGGCGGCGCGTGGCTAAAAGGCGGCGGCGCGCGGGCGATCGTATCCTTGTTGAAACAAAGTTGGCGTAGACGGGCCTCGCGTGCCTTCTCTCGGCTGGAGCCAGCATGGTCTTTCTAAGCTTCGCCTACCGCTTCCTGACCAACTTCGCCTTCATGGCGCTGGTGTATTTCAGCGTGAACTTCATGGAGAAGTATCCGAACCGGGCGATGCTCGCGATCCTGGTGCTGGTTTACAGCGCCATGCGCGCGGCCTCGACGCTGCGCTCGTTCTATTTCTTCCAGAAGATCGAGCGGCTCGAGGCCGAGACGCGGCGTCTCCAGGGCCCAATCAATGACGGCTCCGGCGGAACGGCCGGGCGCAAGCAGATCGTGATGGATGTCGCGCGGCTGCGCCGTGACGGCGAGCTGAAGTCCTATATGGACCTGTTTTTCCTGGCGCTGATCGTGCTGCTCTGCGTCGCCGCCATCATGCGGCAGTGAAGGCTTACTGCGTCCGCTTCTTCAGGCTCGCAAGCCGCGTTGGACGCTGCGCTGTGCTCTTGGCTCGAGCCGCGTGTTTCGGCGCGGCGTGCGCAGCATGCGCCGTTCGCCGTGCCTGAATCCTGCCAGCGTTGCCTTTGCCGGCAGGCGGCGCCTCGGCTGCCATCGCCTGTCGCGTCGCGGCCCGCCGCGACAATGTCGTCGACAGCAAGACCTCGACCGAGCCCTCGGGGATCGCGAAGAGATCGCGCCCCGGCGCGGGCAGGGTGGCTGCGATATCGGCCTGCGCCATGGTTTTGCGCGGCAGCACCAGCGGCTGGTGCGCGGTCTGCGCGTTGAGATCGGCCAGGCCGGGCGCCGACAGCGTCTGGGTCTGCGTGAACACGAAACTCGGCACCGCCGGCCAGCGCGCGATCGGCGTTGTTTCCGTCGGCGGATGCAACAGCCACTCCACCGCCGTGGTCGGTGTCGCCGGCTGGTCGGCGGTCGCGGGCACCACATGCACGATGCGATAGCCGCGCGCCTTCAGGTCGCGGATGATCTTCGGCAGCGCCGCCACGGTGCGCGCCTGGATATCGTGCAACAGCAGGATGCCCTTGCCCTTGGCCTCCAGCCGCTGGATCGCGAGCTGGTAGACGCGATCGGACGAGATGTGGCGCCAGTCGTCGGCCGGGAAGTCGGCGCTCCAGACCTGGATGCCGCGCGAGATCAGAAGGTCTTCGACGCCCTCGGCGCGCATCAGGCCGGGAATGCGGAAGAACGGCGCGAGCTTGGACGGATCGGTCATCGCGGCCGAGGTCCACTCGATGCCGCCGTTGATCTCCACCTCGGCCTTGTCGAGCGGCATCCGGTTGAACGTCAGCGGATGGTTCATGCTGTGCGAGCCGACGGTGTGGCCCGCGGCCACCAGCTTGCGCACGCCTTCCGGGTTCGCCTTGGCCTGTTCGCCGATGATGAAGAAGGTGGCCTTGATGCACTCGTCGGCGAGGATCTGGAGCACCTGGTTCGAATTCTTCGGCAGCGGACCGTCGTCGAAGGTCAGCACCACCTCGTGGTCTTTCAGCGGCAGCGTCTCGCGGTACTGCATCGTGCCGATGCGCGGATGCTCATGCGGGTCGACAACGAGGGTGCGGGAGGTGCCGAGCGCGTCCGGATGGCCGGGGCATTCGGCGGCGAAGGCCGCTGGCGATGCCGTGGTCAGCAAAACCAGAAGCAGGACGGTCCACGATAACCTCCGGACAACAACGCTACTGCCGATCATGAACCCCGTCTGTCCTCATCCGCGGCTTGTCGCCACAATTATGGCCATATCCGTATGGTCGAGGCGGTCCCGAAACGGTTCAGGCGCATGACCCCTGTCATCATTGCACGGCGTAACATGAACCGAGTGTTAATAGGGCTCAAATCACCCCATTTTGCGCCGGCGTGACATTCCGGCATCAATGCGCGTCGGCGTTCTTCTGCGATGTGCCCGCCGGGACAATTTGAACGACGCGAAACCCGTTCTCCCGCAAATACCGCAGGAAGGCCGGCATGATGGCAGCCGTGCGCGCCTTCGGATCGTGGAACAGGACGATGCCTTTGCCGGCGGCAGCCACGCGCTCGGTGATCAGCTTCAATTCCTGCTCGGGCGTCATCTCGTTCCAGTCGCTGGCCCAGAGATCGGCGCCGAACACGACGATGCCGCGCGACTGCAGCAGGTCGAGCTGGCCTTGCGTGGACTCGAAATAGGGGAAGCGGAAGAACGGCGTCGAAGGCGTCGTCGTCGAGACCCCGTGCAGGGCCATCTCGTCGGCGGCGATGCCGCGGTCGATCTCGCTCTTGGCCTTGTCGGACGGGATCCGCGCCATGAACGGATGCGACCAGGTGTGGTGGCCGATGGTGTGGCCCTCGCGGGCGATGCGCTTGACCATGTCAGGGTGTTCGGAGGCGTGCTGGCCGATCAGGAAGAAGGTCGCGCGCACGCACTCCTGCGCCAGCGCCGCCAGCACCTTCGAGGTGGTCGGCGGATGCGGGCCGTCGTCGAAGGTCAGTACGACCTCGTGATCGGCGAGCGGCAGCGTCTGCGGGAAGCTCTTCAATCCGACGCGCGGCGTGGTCCTGGCATCGACGCTCAACACCCGCGAGGTGCCGAGCGCGTCCTTGCGCGGGCAGTCCGCGGCCTCGGCCGAGGCGATCGCGGTGAGGGCAGCGAGAGCCAGGCCCGCCGCGATCGAGGTCTGTCTCAGACGATGCATCTTTGCCATTGCGCTCGCGATTGCCTTGTGGGTATTGCCTGACCGTCGGCCCCAACGCCCGATCCAACCTGTCAAACGGCGAGGCGTACCATGGATGAACATATGGACGACGCCGCTTCCGCCGAGGCCTCGGTACTCGACCACGTGCCGATGCGCAATGAAGACGGCGAAATTCGGCACGAATTCGTCGAGGAGATCGCGCATGCGATCGAGGCCGCCGACAGCGCCGCGCTGCGCGCCTGCGTCGCCGAGCTGCACGAGGCCGACCTCGGCGATCTGATCGCGGCGCTCAAACCCGACGACCGCGTCCGCCTGGTCGAGCTCACGGGGCGCGACTTCGACTTCTCCGCGCTGAACGAGGTCGATGAGTCCGTTCGCGAGGAGATCCTCGACGAGCTGCCGCCCGAGACGGTGGCCGAGGGCGTCCGCGAGCTCGAATCCGACGACGCGGTCGAGCTGCTCGAAACCCTCGACGAGGAGGAGCAGGAGGAGATTCTCGAGAAGCTGCCGCTGCAGGAGCGCGTCGCGCTCGAGCGCAGCCTGCTTTATCCGGAAAATTCCGCCGGCCGGCGGATGCAGACCGAGTTCATCGCCGTGCCGCAGGATTTCACCGTCGGGCAGGCGATCGACTATATGCGCGATACACCCGATCTGCCCGAGCGCTTCTACGAGATCTACGTCGTCGACAAGGAGCGGCACTGGCAGGGTGCGGTCTCGCTCGACGTGCTCTTGCGCGCCCGCCGCCCCGTGCCGCTCGCCGAGCTGACTGACGAGGATCGCCGTCGCGTCTCCGTCCTGGAGGACCAGGAGGAGGTGGCGCGCATGTTCGGCAAATATAACCTCGTCGCAGCACCCGTGCTCGACACCCAGGATCGCCTCGTCGGCGTCATCACCGTCGACGACGTCGTCGACGTCATCGAGGAGGAGGCGGACGAGGACCTCAAGGCGCTCGGCGGCGTCAACAGCGACGAAGAACTCTCCGACACCGTGTTCACCATTGCGCGCGCGCGGTTCAACTGGCTGCTGGTCAACCTCGCCACCGCCTTCCTCGCATCCTCCGTGCTCGGCCTGTTCGAGGGCCAGCTCGAGAAGATGGTGGCGCTCGCAGTGCTGGCGCCGATCGTGGCCAGCCAGGGCGGCAACGCCGCGACCCAGACCATGACGGTCGCGGTGCGCGCGCTCGCCACCCGCGAGCTCGGCTCCTCCAACGCCTGGCGCGTGGTGATGCGCGAGACCACGGTCGGTCTCGTCAACGGTCTCGCCTTCGCCGTGATCACCGGCATCGCGGCGGTGGTCTGGTTCAAGATCCCCGGCCTCGGCATCGTCATCGGGCTTGCGATCATCGTCAATCTCGTCGCAGGCGCGCTCGGCGGCATCTTGATTCCGATGGCGCTCGAACGGGTGCGGGCCGACCCGGCGGTGGCCTCCGGCACGTTCGTGACGACCGTAACCGACGTCGTCGGCTTCTTCTCCTTCCTCGGCATCGCGACGCTGTGGTTCGGGTTGAAATAGGGGCCAGTTGGGCCCGCGCTCTCTCCCCGTCATTGCTTCGTCGCAAGAGCGCCTCGCAATGACGGGGGGAAGGCAACGGCACGGCTCACTCTCGTGTCGCGGACGTGCTGCGCCTTTAATCCGACCTTAAGCGTGCTGCCGCATCATCGCCCGCGCTTGGGGGAATGAGCATGCGGTTGCGGCTGAAGGCGGACGGACGGGTCGTTGAGTTGCGGGACGGGCAAGAATTTCCAGTCCAGCCGTTTCCAGTCCAGCCGGCGGTCGGGACGCCGCCGGCGGAGGCCGGCTCGCTCGCGGTGCGCGATTTGCGCCGCCGGGCCTGTCTCACCCAGATGGAGTTCGCCGCCAAGCTCGGCGTACCCGTCGAGACCATCCGCAACTGGGAGCAGGGCAAGCGCGCTCCGCGCGGACCCGCCCGCGCGCTGCTCGCCGTGATCGCGCATGCGCCCGACACGGTGTTCCAGGCGCTCGCCAAAGCCTGATACGAACCTCTCGTTAGCGTTGGGCTGAAGATCCGGCCCGGCGGTCGGCGGCGTCCGTTGCACTATGGCGGACCTGGTCCATAATGACGTCTGAGGCTGCCGCAACAGAGAGGATTCCTGATGCTGTTCGTCGAGGCCAATGGCGCAAGAATCCCTGCGATTGGGCTCGGGACCTGGGAATTGAGCGACCGGACCTGCGCCCGCATGGTCGAGCAGGCGCTGCGGCTCGGCTACCGCCACATCGATACCGCCCAGGTCTATGACAATGAGCGCGAGGTCGGCGACGGCCTGCGGGCCTCCGGCGTGCGCCGTGACGACGTCTTCGTCACCACCAAGGTCTGGACCAACCATTTCGCGCCCCACGACCTCGAGCGGTCGGTCAAGGAGAGCATGGTGCGCTTGCGGCTTCCCGCCGTCGACCTCCTGCTTCTGCACTGGCCCAATCCGCACGTGCCGCTGGCGGAGACGCTGGGCGCGCTGGCGCATGCCAGGAAGATGGGCCTGACCCGCCACATCGGTGTCTCCAACTTCACGGTGGCTCTGGTCGAGCAGGCGGTGGCGCTGTCACCGGAGCCGCTCGCCTGCAACCAGGTCGAATATCATCCTTACCTGGACCAGACCAAGGTGAGGGCGGCCTGCGACCGGCACGGGATGGCCCTCATCGCCTACAGCCCGATCGCCAGGGGCCGGATCAAGGCCGACGAGACGCTTGCCGAGATCGGCCGCGCCCATCGCAAGACGCCGGCGCAGATCTGCCTGCGCTGGCTTGTGCAACAGAATGTGTCTGCGATTCCCAGAACTTCACGCGTCGAGCACCTGTCGGAAAACATCGAGATCTTCGATTTCGAGCTCTCGGATGACGAGATGGCCCGGATCGCGGCGCTGGCCAGCCCCAAGGGGCGGCTGACCGATTTCGGCTTCGCGCCGAAATGGGATTGAGGGGCGGTTGGGTTATGCTAGGAGCAAGCCGGCAACCCAAGATCGGGCGATGGAACCGCGGAAGATCATACGGACGGACATTGCAGCGTCGGCGATCGCGCATCTGACGCTGGTGGGGCTGATCATCCTGATCAGCGAGGTCCATCCATTTCATTCTGCGCCGCCGGAGACTGTTTCGGTGGATATCGTCACGCCGGAGCAGGTGAAGCAGGAGGAGGCCAAGGCCGAGGAGAAGGCCAACGAAGAGGTGAAGGAGAAGCCGCCGGAGCCAACTCCCGAACTGCAACTGCCGAAGATCGACCTCGCTGACAAGGACGCGCCGAAGCCCGCGCCCAAAGAGACGGCTGCGCCGCAATCATCGCCGCAGCAGAAGCAAGCACAGCCCGCGCAGGCGCCGAAGCAGCGCGAGGCCAACGTGCAGCCGCAAACTCAGCCAACGCCTCAACCGCAGCCGCAAGCTCAGCAACCGCAACAACAGCCGCCGCAATCGCAGCTGTCGCCGCAACAGCCACCGCCGCAGCCTCAGCCGGCGCAGCAATCGCCACCCGCGATGCCGGAGCCGCAGGCCGCACCCCCGGCCTATCAGCCGCCCGAACCCGACGTTACCGTCAAATATGGCGTCATGCTGGGCCTGCCGCCCGAATTGCCGCCCGAGCCGAAGGACGCCCCCAGGGATGACGGCGGCGATGCCAAGGATTCGATCGGCGCCAAGCTGCCGGCCGAAGTCATTGCCGAGCTTCGCCGCCATTTGAGGAGTTGCGCGAAACTGCCGGCCGGGGTTGCGCCGACCGATGCCGTGCGCATCAAGCTGCGCGCGGTGCTCGCCACCGACGGCACGCTGGCGCGCCCCCCGATCCTGATCGAAGCCCCGCCATCCGCCAAGGGTGTGGCCATCGTGAAGTCCGCGATGAGCGCGTTGCAAGCCTGCCAGCCCTACAAGATGCTGCCGATCGACAAATACGGGGAGTGGAAGGTGATGGACCTTTCGTTCACGCCGCAGGATTTCGGGTCGTGACTGGCTTGTAGGATGGGTAGAGTGCAGCGAAACCCATCCTACAAGTTGCCTGACGGGCAAAACACTGCGGAGGCTGTCAACCCGCCTTCACTAAAATATTCCACTTTACCGAAATTCGGATTTATCGTATGTGTCGTCCATCCCGGCTCGACCTTGAGGGGCGATCGTAGGTCGTCACGGATCGTGAGCCGGGCTTGCGGTGGACGCGGCAGCGTCGGCACGAGATGGTGCGGGCAGGGCGGGTAGTCCCTGTGAGCCCGAGACTGCGTGCGGATGAGCGGCGCTGTTCAGTTCGTCTCGCCAACATTCTTGCGGCGCGTGTGCACACTGCCGCAAGACCCTGTGGCGATCGGCGAACGCGCGTACGGCAAAACCGTGTGGTCCTGGCCGTCGTCGCTACGGCCAAGCCTTTCGCGGAGGTGTGGAGCGCCCAACCGGGTCAACCACATCGTCAATTCGCGGAGCGAGGGAGGCCAGAAGGAATTCGGCTCCCGGGAGAGCACGGCATAAGCCGTCAAACCACTGCGCAGGGAAGGCCGTGTGTTGGGCTTCACCTGTATGCTGCTGTGCGGTCTCCTTGCGCTACAACTTCGCGCAGCGGACCGCGGGTGCGAGCCGGCACCCGGCCTTCCCTGCGCCCTCTTGGCTATGAGGGCGGAGAGATCAAGCAAAGCTCGGGCGAAATCCGCCGCGAGGATGCGAAGGTGTGTCTGCGCTTCAAAATGCGAGCTGGAATTGCGAAGCTGTTGCCTCATACTCCGTCATTGCGAGCGCACTCCAACTCCTCATCCCTGGGGACCACGCTTCTGCATCTCAACAACCACCACCACCTCCGGCGCCATCGCCTCCCATGCACTGGACGCAAATTGCCGTCGCCATGTCACGATCACCACCGCGGCCGTGGTCACCAACAGCACCCAGGGGCTGACGAACCAGCCGAGATAGCCGAGTGCGAAGAAGAACGCACGCTGGCCGCGGTTGAAATGGCGGCCGGCGGACTCGAACACGCGCGTGGTGCGGATGACATGGGCTTCGGCCTGCGGCGTGTCGCGCTGCGAGGCCGGAGGCATGCCGCCGAACAGGATCGCGACATAATTGAACAGGCGATAGGCCCAGGCGAACTTGAAGAAGGCGTAGACGCAGATCAGCACCAGGCCGACGCATTTCAGCTCCCACAGCGCGGGCGATGGGCTGAGGTCGATCGGCAGCTTGCCCAGGATGGCAATCGCGTCGTTGGTGGCGTGCAGCAGCGCCAGCGCGCCGCCGAGCGCGAGCAGGCTGGTGGAGGCGAAGAAGGCGGTGCCGTTCTGGAGCGAGGCCATGATCTGCATGTCGACCATGCGCGCCTCGCGGTCGAGCAGGCGGCGCACCCAGACCTCGCGATAGCGGTTCATCCGCGCCGACAGGCTGTCGCGGCCATAGGCCGAATGCTCGAGCGTTGCGGCATAGACCAGCCATTCGATGATGAAGAAGCCGATGGCGGTGATGTCGACCCAATGCCTGCTCATGTCCTGCTCCTCGCGAGGATCGCAACGACTGCCACGCATGGCGGGTCGCGGCAACGATTGATTGGCGGCAGGCGATGGCGTTAAAAGCAGCCGCATCCAAAGGACTCGGGAAGGACCAGCGACATGGCAGCGCTCAAGCTCGCGATCGGCAACAAGAACTACTCGTCATGGTCGATGCGGCCCTGGCTCGCGCTGCGCGCCAACGACATCCCGTTCGCGGAGACCGTCATCCCGCTCTACACCGACAATCCCGCGGACAAGCAGCAGATCCTGTCCTTCAGCCGTGCCGGCAAGGTACCGGTGCTGGTCGACGGCGATGTCACGGTGTGGGATTCGCTCAGCATCATCGAATACATCGCCGAGCGCTATCCGGAGAAGAAGCTGTGGCCCGACGACGTAGCCGCCCGCGCCCATGCCCGTTCAGTGTGCGCCGAGATGCATTCCGGCTTCGTGCCGCTGCGCAGCGAATGCGGCATGAACCTGCACCGCCCCGTACGCGCGATCACGCTGTCGGCGGATGCACAGGCCAACGTCGCGCGCGTGCAGGAGATCTGGCGCGAATGCCGGGCGCGCTACGGCGCCGGCGGGCCGTTCCTGTTCGGCGGCTTCGGCGCGGCGGATGCGATGTACGCGCCGGTCGTGCATCGTTTCCGGACCTTTGCGATCGAGGTCGGGCCCGAGGCCAAGGCCTATATGGACGACGATGATGGCGCTGCCGGCGTTCCAGGAATGGACCCGCGATGGTCTCGCCGAAACGCTTGTCATCGAAAAGTTCGAGACTGTGTAAATCACGAGCATGAATCCGGACCCGCAGGCCGCGTTGGCGCAAAGTGGGCACCGGTTTTCCGATAAGATCATGCTCGCTTAAAATGTGATTGAGTGCGGCTTGACGGCATGCTGGCTCGCGGCGCTCAATCGCGATGGAACACTCCGCAAGCAGAAAGCACGGCTATGGGAATTCTGGACTCGCTGGAAAACAACCCCGCGCTGCGCGCCGCGCTCGGTCAGCTCGGCGCAGCGGTCCTGCCCGCCGTGATGAACGAAGTGCTCGGCAGCAACAATCAGGGCGGCCTTGGCGCGATCGTCGCGAAGCTTCAGCAGGCGGGCCTTGGCGACCAGGTCAAATCCTGGCTCGGCAACGGCCAGAACCTGCCGATCTCGGCCGACCAGCTCCGCGCCGTGCTCGGTAACGACACCGTCCGCCAGCTCGCCGCGCGCTACAACATCCCGGTCGACCAGTTGGGTGAGATCCTGGCTCAGGAACTGCCCAAGGCCGTGGATCAGGCGAGCCCGGAGGGCCATCTGCCCCATGGCGCCTGAGGCCTGGTTCCAGCGGTAATACAGGCGGGCCGTTGTTCCCGGTATCGCCCTGAAATGACTTCAAAATTGGCACGTTTGCCATGCTCGCATGAGGCTGGCCAAAAACGCCGCATGCGTGCTATACAGCGGCTGGGTTTCCAGCCGGCCGCCACAGTGGGACCACGGGCGAGGCAGGCGTTGTTTGAGTGATGGAGAGGGTGTTGAAGCACAAATTCCCGATTGGTACGCGCGTACTGTTCACGGCCAGCAACGTCGCGCGCCCGGCTGCCAGCGGCTCCTACGAGATCATCCGCCTGCTGCCGACGGAAGGCGACGACTGCCAATACCGGATCAAGAGCTCGACCGAAGCCTTCGAACGGGTCGCCAAGGAAAGCCAGCTCGCACTGTCGTAATGCGCTGACGGCACCACGCATTGACATCGCGGACGAATTTGCTCCGCTCGCCGTTAAAAGGCCCGCTTCGCCTCGACAAGGTGGCCCGGGGGCAGTTGCCGACTTGCGGTGCTCGCTTTAACCATTCGCTCTCTGCTCGCGTGAGGGGACGTCGCGCATGAACTGGGCATGGGCCACTTCGCTCGACGAAATCTGGCGTTCGCCGGACCTTCCGATGTGGACGACGCTGGCGGCCGCCGGCTTGTTCGGATTGATTCTCCTGATCACGCTCGTTCGCGCCGAGAAGTCGGTCGCCAACGGGGCGCTGACCGTCATCACGCTGCTTGCGATCGGCATCGCGGTGGCCGCCACCATGCGCATCTATGGGCCCGCGGGGCAGACCGCGCCGGGCGAAGCCCGCGCCCAGGCGGTGGCGATCGCAAACCTGCCGGCGCTGTCCTGCCTCGACGGTCTCGCCGGTGACGCCGTGCTGGCCGGCTGTGAGAAGGCGCTGTTCGGCTCGCCGGATGCGGCGGCTGCCGCCGTCTCCTACACCGCGGCCCGAATCGATCGGCTCGCCGCGCTCGGCGATGCTGCCTCCGCAGATAAGAACCTGACGCCTGACACGAAGGCGCTGCGCAAGTCGCTGGAGCGCGATCGCTACGGCCTCGTTGCCCAGGTGCTGGTCGCGCGCGACGGCTGCACCCAGTTCGATTGTGCCATATTTCGCTCGCTGACTGATCAGCAGCGCGTCGCCGCCAACATGGACGCCCATCTCTACGACACGCTGGTCGCGCGCTACGCGCCGGCCTGGAACGCGCCCGCAGCGACGCCGGCAATGCCACCCTCGGGCGCGCTCGCGGCGCTGCCGACCACGATGCCGACGGGCAAGCCAACCAATGCGGACTTCCCGAGCGCCGCGTCGACGCCGCCGGTGAGCATCATGAATCCCGAGCCGCCCACGGCGGCAACGCGCCAGCCGCCGGCTGCCAACGCGGCTGCAGCGCCAGCTGCGCGCGCACCGGCCGCGACCTCGCCACAGGCTGCAGCACCTGCTGCGAAGAAACCGCCCGCGCCGAAGGCCGCGCGCGCACCGGCAGCCGCGCCGGTTCCGCTCGCCCCGCCGCCGGCCTCGGCTCCCGCGGCTGCGGATAACCAGTAGTTCGGCTTTGAAAACCCGTGGCCGGCCCGCTAATGCTGGGGCATGCCACTACACCTGATCAAGCTCGCCGTCGGCTGCGACTCCGTCAAGGAATTGAAGGGGTGGATCGCCGAACGGATGCAAACGGCCAAGAAGAAGGGCCTGCCGCAACATCACATCCATGTCACCCGCATGGTGCCCAAACGCGACGCCGAAATCCTCTCGGGCGGCTCGCTCTACTGGGTCATCAAGGGCGAGGTCGCCGCGCGCGAAAAGATCATCGGTATCGAGCCGTTCCGCGACAAGGACGGCATCGGGCGCTGCCGGATCGTGATGCAGCCGAAGGTGATCCCGGTGTCGCCGCGGCCAATGCGCCCGTTCCAGGGCTGGCGCTATCTCGCCGACGATTCCGTGCCGCCCGATCTCGGCAAGTCCGCCGCGGGCACCATCGCGGCGATGCCGGAGCCGATGCGGCGCGAACTGCGCGATCTCGGGCTGCTCTGACGAGGCCGCTCAAGGCGATGTGACGATGTGCAGCCGCGCCAATTCGGCGGGCGGAACCACGAACGGGCGGTCGCCTTCGGCAAGACTGTCGACGATGTCGACCAATCCAGGCTCGACGCCCATCTCGAGCAGGTACTTGCGGTACTGTTCGCCAAAAATCACGGTCAGGCTCTCGCGGTGCTCGGCAGAGACGTTGGGCGCGCGGCGGTTGTGGATGGAGCGGCCGCTCAGCACCACCCTGGCGCCTTCGGGAAGGCTGCGATGCACGCCGCCGGCGAGCACGAGAACGCACGCCAGATCGCAGGCCGGGTCCGGCACTGACACCGTGGCGTCTAGCGGACCGCCCGGGCGCTTCAGCGCAAAACAATCCACCTCCGACCTGCCGGCACAAGCCTCGACCTCGGTCGCGCCCGTGGTGGCATCCAGGCCGTGTTCGCGCAGGATGCGGCCCATGCTGGTCGCAACGTTGAGATTGGAGGGGCCCCAGCTATGGATGATCAGCGGCAGCTTGCGTCCCTGCTGACGGTCGAGGATCGCGATCAAACGCTTCCAGCTGTCCCATTGCACGGTGCCTTCGGCGGCGATCCAGTCCGAGCAGCCTCGTCCACAGGCGCCGGCGGGGCCATGCGCGACATAGAAGATCATCGCATCCCGAGGCGATCCGTACAGGCCGACAGGCGGGCGCTGTTGTGCTTGCACGGCGGTGGCGGCAACGAGCGCCAGCACGCCGCTTACGATCATCATGCGGATGGATGACATTGCCCCGCCGTCGGCTCGTTCACTCGCCGCGATCATCCATACGGTTGAGGTGAGGTCAAGATCAACCGTGGCTATCGCACCGCGATATTGTCGATCAGCCGCGTTGTGCCGAGCTTGGCTGCGACCAGGATCCGCAATGGCCCGCCCTTGCCCGAGGTGACCTGTGCCAGCGTCTCGGCGTGACGGAGTTCGAAATAATCGAGCGCAAAGCCGGCTGCCTCGATCATCTTGGCGCCGCGCGCCATCGCGGGCGCGATGGCCTCGCCGGCCTGGATCCGTCCAGCGCTCTCTCTCATGGCGCGATACAGGGTGGTGGCGGTCTGCCGCTCGTCGGCTGAGAGATAGACGTTGCGCGAGGACATCGCGAGCCCGTCGCGCTCGCGCACGGTGCGGGAGCCGATCACCTTGACACCGAGGTCGAGATCCCGCGCCATCTGTGTCACCACCCGCAATTGCTGAAAGTCCTTCTCGCCGAAGATCGCGACATCCGGCCGGCATTGCGTGAACAGCTTGCCGACGACGGTGGCGACGCCGCCGAAGAAGTGCGGGCGGAAGCGGTCTTCGAGGCCGGCGAGCGCCGGGCCCTCCGGCACCACGCGGGTCGCAAAGCCTTCCGGATACATCGCCTCGACGCGGGGGTGCCAGACGATGTCGACGTCCTCGGCCGCGAGCTTGGCGATGTCGGATTTCCAGGTGCGCGGATAGGCGCCGAAATCCTCGGTCGGGGCAAACTGGGTCGGGTTGACGAAGATCGAGACCACGACGCAACTCGCGCGCCGTTTGGCCAGGCGCACCAGCGACACATGCCCTTCATGGAGTGCCCCCATGGTCGGCACCAGCGCGACCGTGGCCTTTCGCTTGCGAAGATTGTCGACGGCGCGTCGCAGGGCGGGGACCGTGCGGGCGATCAAGGGGCTTCGTGACATCAGGACTCGGGAAAGTTGGGGGTGGGCGCGATCTCCCGCGCAGCCGGCTAACCTTAACAAGCGGCGGTCGTGGACGCCATGCATCGACATGCGGCACAGCATCCCGCACAGCGCCGCGCAAGCACCGCCGTGCAAGGATGTCGCGCCATTGTGGGCTGGATCACAGACGCGACACGGCAGCGCTCATGATGAAGACCAGCGCACCGTGATTTCGTCATCCTGTCACGCATTTCACTTGACCGCAGACGCGGCCAACTCGAAGATATTGTTCAGGGGTGTTGAGGATCGCCATGCTTGTGCAGGCTAGCCAAAGCCAATCCGGCTCGGCGCATGTCGTTGTGCTCGGCAATGAGAAGGGCGGCTCCGGCAAATCGACCACCGCCCTGCACGTCGCGGTTGCGCTCCTGAAGGCCGGCCAGCGCGTCGCCACCATCGACCTCGATTGCCGTCAGCAAAGCTTCACCCACTACATCAACAACCGCTCCGCGTGGGCACGCCGCACCAAGCTCGAACTCGAGCTGCCGGTGCATCGCTGCATCAAGCTCGGCGAGACCATGCAGATCGCCGATAACGAGAATTCCGAGTTCCAGCAGTTCATGGAGGCGGTCTCCGCGGTCGAGAGCAGTTTCGACTTCATCGTCATCGATACGCCCGGCACCGACAGCTATTTGATGCGGCTCGCGCATTCGATGGCCGACACGCTGGTCACGCCGATCAACGACAGCTTCCTCGATTTCGACGTGCTCGGCACCGTCGATCCCGCCAATTACGCGGTGACGGGGGAAAGCCATTATGCGGAGATGGTGCGCGACGTCAGGCGCAAGCGCCGCCAGCTCGACGGCTCGACCACCGACTGGATCGTGGTGCGCAACCGTCTGTCGATGCTCGGCTCGCGCAACAAGCAGCTCGTCGCAGACGGGCTGAAGGATTTGTCCCTGCGGCTCGGCTTCCGCTATGTCGACGGCTTCGCCGAGCGCGTGGTCTACCGCGAATTCTTCCCGCGTGGCCTGACTGCGCTGGACGAGATCGACGAGGCCACGCTCGGGATGCGGCCCAATCTCGGCCATCTCACCGCGCGGGAGGAGGTGACGAGCCTGCTTCGCCAGCTCAAACTGCCGCTCGATGAGCGCGGCCGGCGCCGCGCGGCCAACAGGGCCGAGTGGTTCAGCCAGATCGACAAGCCGCTCGAGGTCCACGACATCCTCGGGGCCTGACCGCGGCGGTATATCGCTACTTCAAGTCGATCGAGATCGCCGGTTCCCGCCGGAACCGAGCGCGCGCGAAGCCGTTTTCATCCTGTGTTTACCGCGAAATTGAACCCGATCGAGACCGGTTGCGTGGGATGGTGACCTGCACCCTGGCGTAGCGGTATCAGGACGGGGTGCCCAACAAACGTGTGCGACGCACAATGAAAGGGCTGCCAGTTCACAACATTTGGCCTTCCTGTCACGTGGCTGTGACATATATTAGGGAATAGGCGACAAGGGGCCGAAGAGCCCCCGAAGAACACGATTTTCAACAGGGATCAGGCCGGAAGAGCCTGAGGCTGAGGACGAAAATGAAGCGTGGAATTGCCGTTCTGGTTTGTGTCAGTGCCCTCTGCGGCGTCGCCTATTTCACGGCGAGCAAGTGGGCCATCAGGCATGAGACCATCACCTTTTACGACGCCTCGCGCGACAACCGTCCCGTGCCTGTCGATATCGCAATCCGCCGCGACAAGGAAATGCAGGCCAATGCCGGCATGATCAGGATGCCGGTCGCCGTGATCAATCACGGCAACACCGTCAAGAACACCGAGTACGGCTTCCTCGCCAATGTGTTTGCGGCGCGCGGCTATCTCGTGGTCAGCCCGCAGCATGATCTGCCGACCGATCCTCCGATGGTGACCAAGCCCGGCGAGCTCTATGTCGGCCGCCTGCCGCAGATCCTGCGCGGCGTCGCCAACATCCATCTGGCGATGCAGGAGATGAAGAAGGTTCAGCCCAACGCCGACTACGAGCGGGTGACGATGGTCGGCCACTCCATGGGCGGCGACATCACCATGTACTTCGCCAAGCAATATCCGGACGAGGTCAAGAAGGTCGTGACGCTGGACAATCTCCGCGTGCCGTTCGTGACCGCCGGCAAGTTCAAGATCCTGTCGTTCCGTTCCAAGGATCCGCAGTTCAAGACCGATCCGGGCGTGATCCCGACCGACGAGGAATGCGAGAAGGCCGGTATTCAGGTCGTGAAGACGGACTTCCAGCATAACGACATGCGCGACACCGGCCCGGATGATGCCAAGAACTCGATCCAGGGCATGCTCGATAAATTCCTGAGCGACACCGACAGCGCGATCGCGCCGGTCGACACCACGTCGTCGCCGCCGAAGGTGCTCGAGCCCGGCCCCGTCGCCCTGATGTCGCCAGCCAAGAGCTGATCTGTCCGGCCAGCCAATAGTTGGAAGCAAGCTTCAAAGCCTCCGCCGGGGACCGCCAGCGGAGGCTTTTCACATTGACCGGGCAGGGCACGCTATCCACATTGGTGGCTTCAGACCAAGCGTGACCCTCGGATGTCCGGCGAACCAATCAAACCGCGCAACAGCGATGCCCTGTCGGCGAAGGCCGCAAGAGACGGTGCACTGCCGCGGGCGAAAACCCCGACCTCGGAGGACGTCGCCGCCTTCGTCGCCAAGGCCCGTGCGCTGTCGCCGCATGCGCCCGGCGCGAAGGGCCGCTTGATCTTCGCACTGGATGCGACGATGAGCCGGCAGCCGACCTGGGACATGGCCTGCGCGCTCCAGGCGGACATGTTCCGCGAGGCGGCAGCGCTTGGCAGTCTCGACATCCGGCTCGTCTATTATCGCGGCTACAATGAATGCCGCGCCACCGGGTGGATTTCCGACAGCAGCAAGCTTGCGACGCTGATGAGCAAGATCGATTGCCGCGGCGGCGACACGCAGATCGGCAAGGTGCTGACCGAGGCGCGGCGCGAGGCGGTTGCCTCCGGCGTGCGCGCCGTGGTCTTCGTCGGCGACGCCATGGAAGAGAAGCTCGACGCGCTATGCGCCAAGGCCGGGGAGCTCGGCATGCTGAAGGTGCCGGTGTTCCTGTTTCAGGAAGGCCATGATGCGGTCGCCGAGCAGGCGTTTCGCGAGATCGCGCGCCTGACCGGCGGCGCCTGGTGCAGGTTCGATCCGGGCGCGGCGGCGCAGCTGCGCGAGCTGTTGCGGGCCGCGGCGGCCTATGCGGCCGGCGGCCGCGAGGCATTGTTGAAATTGTCCAAGACCGCGAGCGGCGCGGCAATGCTGATCGGACAGATGAAGTAGTGGGTCAAGCCTGCGCGGCCCATCATCAGACTGTATCCGACGAGGATATGAGCGATCACGATCGGCGGCTTGAATCCGTTGCTCATCGTCTCCTCTCGCGATCCCGGCCCCGACGAACTAGGACGCAGTCGCCGCCTTCGTCACCGCCGCGAGCAGTGCCGACATATTGCCAAGCCCGGCCATATCGGCCGGTACGCCGTGGAGCCACGCCGGGCCGCGTCGCGCCGGACTATCGGGCGAACAAGCGTCTCGTGTCATCTGCCAATTGCGGACGCGCGAAAGGACGCCATGCTTTTTGACAAGAGGACGACTATATTCACGCCATGACTCTGATCGCCGGCGTTGTCGCCGTTATCACGATTTATCTGTTGCTCCAGATGTTCCGCGCCGCCAATCCGGCGGTGCTGGCGCGCACCATCAAGGTCGGCGGCGGCGTGGTCGCGCTCGCGGTGGCAGCCTTCACAGGCTTGAGGGGCGAACTGGCGGTGGCGATCCCGCTCGGGATATTCGGTGCCGGACTGCTCGGCTGGACGCCGCTGGCGAATGCGGGCTTCGGCAATATCGGCGGGCTGTTCGGCGGCGGCGCGACGCGCCCGTCCGGCCAGACCTCGCGCGTGCGCTCGCAATTTCTGGACATGCGGCTCGATCACGATTCCGGCCAGCTCTCGGGCCAGATCGTCGCCGGGCCTTATGCCGGGCGCAGTCTCGACGAGTTCGATCTTGCAAGCCTGCTGGTGATGGTCCCGGCGTTCGACGCCGAGAGCGTGGCCTTACTTGAAAGCTATCTGGACCGCCGGTTTCCCGCCTGGCGTCAGAACGCGCAGGGCGACGCGGCAGGGGGGCAACGCCGCTCGGCGGCGAGCGGCAAAATGACGGCGGAGGAGGCCTATCAGATCCTTGGCTTGCAGCCGGGGGCGGGGCGCGACGACATCAGCCGGGCCCACAAGTCCCTGATGAAGAAACTGCATCCCGACCAGGGGGGCTCGACGTACCTCGCTGCCCGTGTAAACGAGGCCAAGGATACTCTGCTTCGTACGCATAACGGCTAACTCCGGCACCACGCTACAAACGCCCGTACCGCGTGAGCTCCGCTTGCCCTGTTTGCCGTCGCCCCGATGCCCGCCATTGTCGGCGTGGTCGATCCCTTGAGTGAAAATTTAACCGTAAATTGTTGACGAGAGGTTGTCGTTCAGCAGCCTTCGCATCATCCCGTCCCCAAAACGAAAAAAGCCCGCGCCGAACGGCGCGGGCTTTTGGAATTGAGTATCGCTGAAAACTAGTTGCGGACGGTCATGCAGGAGATGTCGGCGCGCTTCAGCGCCCGGCACACGGCTTCGGCCTGGTCCCGCTCGAGCCCGGCGAAGCGGGCGCGGTAGAGCTTGCGATTGTCCCTGGCAACGACCGGCTCGGTGAACGGATCGGCCTTGCTGAGCAGGCCGCGGGCCGAGCTGCGGGCGGCGTCGAGGCGCTGCTGGGCTTCGCTCTCGCTCTCGAGCGCGCCGACCTGGACGATCCAGCCGCTATGGCTGACGACCGGTCTCGTGGTGGCGCTCATCTGGATCGGCTGCGGCGACGGATCGGCTGAGGCAAGCTTGGCGACCGGGGCGGGCGCCGGGGCAGCGGCCGCCGGCAGCACGCCGAGGATGCCGTTGCCGGTGCCGAAGCCCGCCGGCTGCTGCGGCAGCTCGGTCCGGGCGACCTCGGCCCTGACGGGCTCCGGCTTGTTGATGACGTCGGCCCTGGCGACGACGGCGCCGGAGGTCTCCGCGACGTCGGTGCGGGGCGAAATCGTGTTGGTGATCTGCGGCGCGACTTGCGTCGGGGCGGCGGACGCGACCTTGACCGTGCCGGCCTTGACCTGAACCGTCTTGACCCGGACCGGCTTCATCGGCTCGGACGAACCCGGGATGAGGGAGAGCGGCTGGCTGGAGATCACGCCATTGGTGAGCGGCGCGGGCTCGATCTTGGATTCGATGGGCTTGGCTTCAGGCTTCGGATCGGCTTTGGGCTGGGCCGGCGGCATCGCTGCGGTCGCTGCTGCAAGCGCCGACAGGCGCGAAGCGGGACGCGGCGCGGCGGCCTCGGGGGCAGGGGCGGCTGCCGCCTGGACCGGCGGGGCGGGACGGGCCGCCGGGGTATCCGATGCATCGGCGACGTCGGTGCTCGCGTCAGCGCCGTTGCGCTCGGTCACCGCGACAACGGTGTGCGCGGTCGCGCCCTTATCGAGGTTCTCCGCAAGCAGGTTGCGCATGATGGCGTCGCGCGAGCCGCCGCTGCGGCCGCCAAGCACCACGCCGATCAGATGGCGGTTGCCGCGGCGCATCGAGGTTACGAGGTTGAAGCCGGAGGCGCGGGTGTAGCCGGTCTTGATGCCGTCCACGCCCTCGACGCTGCCGAGCAGGTGATTGTGGTTGCGGATCGACTCTCCGCGCCAGTTGAACGTGCTGGTCGAGAAATAGCGATAGTAGCGCGGGAAACGCTCCTGGATGGCGCGGCCGAGCGTGGCCTGGTCGCGCGCGGTCGTAACCTGCTCGTCGTTGGGGAGGCCGTTGGCGTTGCGGTAGACGGTCTTGGACATGCCGAGCGCGCGCGCCTTGCGCGTCATCATCGCGGCGAAATCGTCCTCGTCGCCGCCGACCGCTTCGGCGATCACCACGGCGGCGTCGTTGGCGGAGCGGGTGACGAGACCCTTGATCGCGTCCTCGACGCGGATGGTCTGGCCGACACGCAGGTTGAGCTTCGTCGGATCCTGATCGGCGGCGTGCTGGGACACCGGCATCTCGGTGTCGAGCTTCATCTTGCCGGACTCGAGACGCTCGAACAGCAGGTAGAGCGTCATGATCTTGGTGAGCGAAGCAGGATGGCGCAGCCCGTCGGGACTGTTCGACTGGAGCACCGCGCCGGAATTGCCGTCGACGATGATCGACGCGAATTTCGGGCTGTAGCTCTCGGAAACATCGCGATGCACCCGGTGCGCATAGTGGCGCCGATAGCGCCGTGCGTCCGCCGCATCGGTCGTGAAGATGAGGGCTGCAGTGACCGTGAGAAGCCCGAAAACGCCAACCCGCGCCAAGCGCGAGGAAGACCAGTTGTTACGAAGCATGGACCCCGTCCCCGTTTATGACTTGATCAC
Organism: uncultured Alphaproteobacteria bacterium; assembly: GCA_963819355.1. Classification (GTDB taxonomy): domain Bacteria; phylum Pseudomonadota; class Alphaproteobacteria; order Rhizobiales; family Xanthobacteraceae; genus Bradyrhizobium. The sequence goes on from CAWFVZ010000030.1 coordinate 321,995, forward strand.
CGGCTCGTGAGGCGAAATTGTGCCCTGCGGACCCGGGATCATTACCTGCTCAAGCTGTCCCTCCGCCGGTGCTCGCTGCGGGGGACGTTGGGCCTGAGCCGCTGTTCTGGCTAAGGTGATGTTCTAAAACGGCTTTTGACCGTCTGCGGAAGATGAACACGTCCAGGGAATCAAGGTAGGGGGCCGCGGTTTCCAAAAGCTTAAGGAACCATTGCGGGAAACCCCGGGAATCCTCGCAACTTGCATCTATTCTTGTGCGTCGCACAATATTCTTGACTTTTTTGTGCGTTGCACTAATTGTGGGCAGGTAGGGAGCCGGGGCTTCCGGACGCGAGCCAGGGAAAAGGATTCCAAGATGTTCAAGGTTGAAGACTTTCAGAGCTACGGGAAAGAGCATTTCGAGACGTGCGTTGCTTCCGCGACCTCGGTGCAGCACGGCCTCCAGGCGATCGCCAGCGCCTACGGCGACTACACCAAGAAGTCGTTCGAAGACACCAAGTCCTTCGTCGAGAAGCTTTCCGGCGTGAAGTCGCTGGACAAGGCGATGGAAGCGCAGACCGACTTCGCGCGCTCCGCCTACGAGACCTTCGTCGCGGAATCGCAGAAGATCGCCGGCCTCTACAGCGACCTCGCCAAGCAGGCGTTCAAGCCGGTCGAGACCGTCGTGTCGAAGTTCACGCCGGCCGCCAACTAACGCTTTCCGAGAATCCTGGAATCGAAAAGCCCGGCTGATGCAGCCGGGCTTTTTCGTGTGTCGCGACGGATCCGCCTCAGCGGGCCACGCGCAGCTTCGACAGCGACGTAACGATATCCTTGAACACCGAAACGGTCTGGCTTGCGGACGTCACCAGATAGAACTTGTCGGTGCTGCTCGCGCAATATCGCAGCACGCTCGAGGTCGGATCGCTGCCGGTGTTCACCTGCATAGATCGTGATGTTCGCCGCCTTAATCGGCGGGGAAGAGCGTCGACGAAATTGGCGCTCGTCGGCGCGGTGTTCTTGGTGTCGTAGTCCTGGTCGCGGTCGACCACGCACCCGGTCCAAGTGTTATGGTTGGCCGGCGTCCAGGTCGAGCTGGTGCAGTGATTGTTGCTGTCGCGCGCCGTGCAGGTGTTGTTGCCGTTGGCTGCGTCCCAATCGGTGAAGTCGCCCCAGTACTGGCTGTAATTGCTGGCGCCGACGTTGACGTCCTTCGCGAACGGAACGATCGAGATGTAGACGTCACCGTTGGTCTTCGCAAGCGCGCTGAGCTGGTCGACCAGGTTCTTCGCGGCCGTCTGCATCGCCGACATCTTGCGGTGACCGTGGCATTCGGCAACGCAGAGGTGTCGGTGAACAGCGCGTTGAAAATAGGCGGTTGCCTTCGTGCTGATCTGCGAGGTGGTGATGGCGCCGGACGACAGGTCCTTGGAGAGCATCAGCGCAGTCGAGTCGAGCGCTGCCTGCATCGAGGAGGGGGCCTGGACGGTGTAATCCACTGCTGCACCGACGAAGCTCAAGACCGGAACGAGCGCGATGGCGAAGATCACGGCAATATTGCCATGCTCGGCCCCGGCGAAGCGGGCGCGCGGTCGTCCAATGCTGCTGACAACGGGCAGGCGAAACATGACGATCCCCGAGATCCGCAGTTTTGCCCGATTTCGCGCCATAGCCTCGAACGGCGGGTAAATCGAACCGTAGAAAACCGGAGGTATCCCCGCGCTGAACTGCCGCGCGTCCGTGCCAGGTTCCTGGTCAACGCCTTCTGAACAGGCCGGCGGGAATTTTTTGTCAAATCGGTCCGGATTGATTAACCTTGGCCCGGATCGCCCGGACCGGGAATCGGGACCGCCGCGGCCGCATCGGCTGGACCTTTGCACGCTTGCGGCGAGCCGAGGGCAGGCCCATATTCCCTGCAATCGATCCGGCTGGGTCGATTGGAAGCGGCGATCCAACAAGGCGGCGCGCCTGCGCGAGGCTCCCGAGTGCGGGGCCACGCGGCGGACCGTCATACGCTTCCGTGGGGAATTTGAACGCCTGAGCCATGCCGCAACTGACTTCCAAACTCGACCTGTCCGCCACCGCCCACGCTCCCCGGATGAGCAATGACGAGAACCGTTCCGGTGGCCCGGCGGGCCCGAACACGTCGGTCATCACCAAGGTCAAACCGAAGACCAAGCGGCCGAACCTCTATCGTGTGCTGATCCTGAACGACGACTACACGCCGATGGAATTCGTCGTCCACGTGCTGGAGAAGTTCTTCCAGAAGGACGTCGAGGCAGCGACCAAGATCATGCTGCATGTCCACCATCACGGCATCGGCGAGTGCGGCGTGTTCACCTACGAGATTGCCGAGACGAAGGTGACGCAGGTGATGGATTTCGCCCGCAAGCACCAGCATCCGCTGCAATGCGTGATGGAAAAGAAGTAAGGCACGTCACGGCGCCTTCGAAGCCGGCCCTTACGCATGTCGCAGTGTGATCGTCGCGTGATGTCCGGCGTGGTGTCTACAGCCACCGGCAAAACTACTGAAATCCACGCCGGCCAGAATCTGTCTAAGAATCCTGCCCGGATCGGAACGGGTCTTGCATCGAAAATACCGTGGGTGTCGAGCTGCCGAGTCGCGGAACCGGTCTTTCGCCGCGATTTTGTATAACTATATGTGACAAAGGTTGTTGTTGCCTGACCGGGCGATGGCGATCATGATGGTGGGGGCCATAGAGGACGCGAATGCCGACTTTTTCTCAAAGCCTTGAACAATCCCTGCATCGTGCACTGGCGATCGCAAACGAGCGTCATCACCAATACGCGACGCTCGAGCATCTCCTGCTCTCCCTGATCGACGATTCCGATGCGGCCGCGGTCATGCGCGCCTGTAGCGTCGATCTCGACAAGCTCCGTACGAGCCTCGTCAATTACCTTGAGACCGAATTCGAGAATCTGGTGACGGATGGCGCCGACGACGCCAAGCCGACCGCCGGTTTCCAGCGCGTGATTCAGCGCGCGGTGATCCACGTGCAATCCTCCGGCCGCGAAGAGGTGACCGGCGCCAACGTGCTGATCGCGATCTTCGCCGAGCGCGAGAGCCATGCCGCGTACTTCCTGCAAGAGCAGGACATGACGCGCTATGACGCGGTCAACTACATCAGCCACGGCATCGCCAAGCGGCCGGGCGTCTCCGAGGCGCGACCCGTGCGCGGCGTCGACGAGGAGACCGAGACCAAGGGCAGCGAGGACGCCAAGAAGAAGGGCGAGGCGCTCGATACCTATTGCGTCAACCTCAACAAGAAGGCGCGCGACGGCAAGATCGATCCGGTGATCGGACGCAATTCCGAAATCAACCGTGCGATCCAGGTGCTGTGCCGCCGGCAGAAGAACAATCCGTTGTTCGTGGGCGAGGCCGGCGTCGGCAAGACCGCGATCGCGGAAGGTCTGGCCAAGCGCATCGTCGACAGCGAAGTGCCGGAGGTTCTGGCGGCTGCGACCGTGTTCTCGCTCGACATGGGCACGCTGCTCGCGGGCACGCGCTATCGCGGCGACTTCGAGGAGCGCCTGAAGCAGGTGCTGAAGGAGCTCGAGGCGCATCCCAACGCCATCCTGTTCATCGACGAGATCCACACCGTGATCGGTGCGGGCGCGACGTCGGGCGGGGCGATGGATGCGTCCAACCTGCTCAAGCCCGCGCTCGCTTCGGGCACCATCCGTTGCATGGGCTCGACGACCTACAAGGAATACCGCCAGCACTTCGAGAAGGACCGTGCGCTGGTGCGGCGGTTCCAGAAGATCGACATCAACGAGCCGACAGTCGAGGACGCGATCGCGATCCTCAAGGGCCTCAAGCCTTACTTCGAGGACTACCACCGGCTGAAGTACACCAATGAAGCGATCGAGGCGGCGGTGCAGCTGTCGTCGCGCTACATCCACGACCGTAAGCTGCCCGACAAGGCGATCGACGTGATCGACAAGTCCGGCGCGGCGCAGATGCTGGTGGCCGAGAACAAGCGCAAGAAGACCATCGGTATCAAGGAGATCGAAACCACGATCGCCTCGATGGCGCGGATCCCGCCGAAGAGCGTGTCGAAGGATGATGCGGAGGTGCTCAAGCATCTCGAGCAGACTCTGAAGCGCACGGTGTTCGGTCAGGACAAGGCGATCGAGTCGCTGGCCGCTTCCATCAAGCTCGCACGTGCGGGCCTGCGCGAGCCGGAGAAGCCGATCGGCTGCTACCTGTTCTCGGGTCCGACCGGCGTCGGCAAGACCGAGGTCGCGAAGCAACTCGCGGCGTCGCTCGGCGTCGAGTTGCTGCGCTTCGACATGTCGGAATACATGGAGCGGCACACCGTGTCGCGCCTGATTGGCGCGCCTCCCGGCTATGTCGGCTTCGACCAGGGCGGCCTGCTCACCGACGGCGTCGACCAGCATCCGCATTGTGTTGTGCTGCTCGACGAAATCGAGAAGGCCCATCCCGACCTCTACAACGTGTTGCTCCAGATCATGGATCACGGCCGGCTTACTGACCACAACGGCAAGCAGGTCAATTTCCGCAACGTGATTCTGATCATGACCACGAATGCGGGTGCTTCGGATCTCGCCAAGCAGGCGTTCGGCTTCACGCGCTCCAAGCGGGAAGGTGACGACCACGAGGCGATCAACCGGCAGTTCGCGCCGGAATTCCGCAACCGCCTCGATGCCATCGTCTCGTTCGGCCATCTCAGCGTCGAGGTGATCGGTACGGTCGTTGAGAAGTTCGTGCTTCAGCTCGAGGCGCAGCTCGGCGACCGCGACGTCACCATCGAACTATCCGAACCTGCCAAGATCTGGCTGGTCCAGCACGGCTATGACGAGCAGATGGGGGCGCGGCCGATGGCCCGCGTGATCCAGGAGCACATCAAGAAGCCGCTGGCCGATGAGGTGCTGTTCGGCAAGCTCAAGGGCGGCGGTCACGTCCGCGTCGTCCTGGTCAAGGACGAGGCCGACGAGACCAAGGAAAAGATCGGCTTCGAATTCGTCGAGGGCCCGGTCACGCCGAAGCAGGAAAAGCTGCCCGCCCGCAAGCGTCCGCCAGGCAAGTCCAACAAGCCGGGCGGCCCCGGCGGTTCCAAGGGGCCGACCTCGAAGGGCCCGCTGGTCAAGGCTTGATCGCGAGCGTCATGAATCGAAAAGGCCGGCTGAAGAGCCGGCCTTTTTGTTGCCTGCCATCAGTCCAGCCAGAAGCATCAATCGCCCCGCAGGCGCTGGTCGTCCTTCACGCGGACATGTTCGGCGCCGCGGGCGCCTGCGGGTGACAGCCGCAGCATGCTCAGCATCGCGCCGCAGAGCGCAAAACCGACGCCGGTGAGAAGCGCGATCCGGGTTCCGTCGATCGGATAGCGACCGAGGAATAGCGCCACTAGCGCAGCTCCAGTTGTTTGGCCCAGCAGTCGCGCCGTGCCCAGCATGCCGCTGGCGCCGCCGGAGCGCTCGCGCGGAGCAGCGGCGATCATGGTGCGGTTGTTCGGCGTCTGGAACAGGCCGAAGCCGGCGCCGGCGAGCGCCATCCGCCAAATGATGTCCAACGGTGTCGGCGCTGCGGGCAGGAGGGCGAGCGCGCCGAGGCCGCAGGCAAACAGCGTCAGCCCGATGCCGCCGAGCAGTCCGGCCGGATAATGCTCGACCAGGCGGCCGGCGAGGGGGGCTGCGAAAGCCACCGCGATCGGCCATGGCGTGATCAAGAGGCCCATATGCACGGCCGAATAGCCGAAGCGGTTCTGGAGGTAAAAGGGGATCGCGACGAAGGCCAGCATCTGCCCGCAGAACGAGGCGATCGACGTCGCAATCGACAGCCCGAAGACGGGAATGCGCAACAGGTCGACCGGCAGCAGCGGCGACCTCATGTGGGTTTCGCGGTAGATGAGAAGCGCGCCCGCGACAATGGCGATGGCGAACTGGACGAGGCAGGTCAGAGCCGCCTCGCCATGGCCGACGCTGTCGATCGCGGCAATGCCGACGCCGAACGTGATCGCGGAGAGGCCGGCGCTCTGCCAGTCGAAGGCGTGGCTGGCCGGCTTGGTGTGGGGCAGGCTGTGCAGGCCGAGCGCGAGCGTCACCGCGCCGAGCGGAACATTGATGGCGAACAGCCATGGCCAACTGCCGACCGCAAGGATGCCGGCCGCAATCGTCGGGCCGACCGCGGCGGAGAAGGCGACGACGAGTGCATTGAGCCCGATGCCGCGGCCGAGCAGGCTGCGCGGATAGGTGAAGCGCACCAGCGCCGAGTTGACGCTCATGATGCCGGCCGCGCCAAAGCCCTGGAGGATGCGCGCGATTGTCAGCAGCGGCAGTGTATGTGCCAGCGCGCAGAACGCTGATGCGAGCGTGAACAGCACGAGCCCGACCAGATAGACGCGGCGATAGCCGATGATCTCGCCGAGCGAAGCCAGCGGCAGAAGCGCGATGGTGATGGCGAGCTGATAGCCGTTGACGATCCAGATCGAGAAGGCCGGGCTCGCATTGAGGTCGGACGCGATCGTCGGCAGCGCCACATTGGCGATGGCGCTGTCGACCACGGCCATGATGATCCCGAGCGCAATGGTCAGGACCGCCTGGTTGCGCTGCGGCTGCGGCAGGCCGTCGGCATGCTCGATGGGGGCGGACGACATGATGAGCGTGATCCGGGTAACGTTGTCTCCGGATTAAGAAATTGGGAGATCGATCGCAACCCGGCAGGGCACGGGCGGTTCCCGCTACGGCGGAAATGCATGGCTTGCAGGAGGCGAGTTAGTTCGTTTTTCGCGCCTGGATCGCCTTGAGGTAGTTGGCGACGGCCTCGGCGCTCTCGCGGTCGAAGCGGAAGGTCGGCATGAGGCGGTGAATACTGCTGTAACCTTCTTGCAGGCGCTGCAAGAAATCAGGGTCGTAGAGCTTGTCGTCGCCGAGGTTACGGAAGGGCGGGGACAGCTTGTTCGGGCTCGCGCCGGTCGTGCCCACCGCATGGCAGCGCGCGCACATCTTTTGCAGCAGGGCCTGGCCGCGCTGCTGCTCGGCATCCAGCGCGTGGGCTGACGAACTCCAGACGAGGCCGATCATCAACAGCGCGGGCGCGAAGGTCTTCATCGAAGCCTTCCCCGCAATGCGCGCGACCGGCTCACCATCGCGAAGTTGCCTTGCCATAGGCATAAAGCGCGATCAGCCCGATGGTTACCAAGGTCGAGAAAATTAGGATCCTGCGGTCCCAATTGATCCGGTCTCTCTCGGCTTTGTTGAGACTGAGGGCCGCGAACAGGGCCTTCATGGCAAATTGGCGCATCGGAATCCTCGAATGTTCGTATTTTATCACGGCCGGCGCAAGCCGGCTTGACGAACGTCAAAGCGGGAGTCCAGTCGGTGGTAAACCGGGGGCCTGTACCTCATAGGACTCCGCACCGGCGCAGATGTTGAGTTGTCCGCTTTGGCCTTTGTCCTCCGCTAAAGGTGCGGTGGCGGACTGTAGGACCTATTTGCTGGTCCCTTTCATGAAGGCTTGCATCTCTTCCAGGGTGAGCTTGCCATCCTTGTTGTTGTCAATCGCCTTGAAAACCCGCTCGTGGGCCGTCTGAAACTCCGCCAACGAGATACCCCCGTCGCCATCGGCGTCCATAAGCGCGAATATCATGCGGAACGCCAACGGTGGCCCCATCGTGTCCGTCATCATACCGCGACCCATCATATCTCCACCGCCCGCCGTGCCCCGTCGCTCTCCAGACTGTCCTGCAGGAGACGTCGTTTGCGCTGGCGCCGGCGCTTGGTCCCCTCCTGAGTGATGGGCCTCGTGATCGGCAGGTGATTGAGCGAACCCGGGATAGCTCAGGGCAGTAAACAGCAGTGCTGCAGCGATGGTTGGATGTCGCATGGCTGGTCCTCCAGCGTTGGCCTCAAAACGATAGTGATGCCAACTGGACTGCGTTTGGCTTGAGGCAGATCAATATGGCGCATGCGAGAACGCCACTCGCTGACACATGGGTAACGTCGGCCGGGCCCGTAACAGAATGAGGACCCGATTGCTCAATCCGATGAAACGCGATGGCGTAAAATGGAAGCGGTCACACTTTGCAGTGGCGGCGGCCAGTGAATGGCGCTGGCACTTGAAACCGTCAACTGAGCCAATCGTTCTCCGTGGGTGAGGGTGCAAGCCACCGCCGTTCAACGATTTGGGGCTGGGTCTCGAGATCCGCCATATCTGGACTGCGCGGCGGCGCTGCCCACGGAGCCTTGATGTATTTCAAGACGTGGCTGGAATCCTGCCGTCGTTCCAGCCTTACAGGCCCCGCACGACCTGCAAGGTGCCACAGGCAGATGCATGCTGGTTTGATGCATCTCGAGAGCTGCAAACTCGGACGGCCCGGCTAGGGCGACGTCCGCTTCGATTTTCGCTGGAACCTACCAAGCTTGCGAACACCGTGGTGGTTCTGATAGGCGCACGCGTGCCTAATGCCGCAACTGGCTCTGCCGAAAGTCGCGCGGCGACATGCCAAAATGCTCGCGGAAGACCCGGCCGAAATGCGAGAGGTCGTTAAAGCCCCAGGCGAAGGCGATCTCGCTGATGTGGCGATGGGCGAGCACGGGCGAGGCGAGGTCGCGCCGGCATTGGGCGAGACGCGCGCCAAGCACATGGCGCTGAAACGAGGTGTCCTCGTCGGCGAGGAGATCGTTGACATAGCGCGGCGAGATACCGAGCGTTGCGGCGGTTTCCGCCAGCGACAAATCGGGATCGGAGAGGTGACTGCGGATATGCGCCTTCAGTCGGTAGAGCAGGGCGGAGCGGTGGGTCGAGGACGGTAGCGACGCGTTGCCGAGCCGTTCGCTCAGCGCCATCGCCAGGAGATCGACGGCCTGCTCGGACAGGGCGGCGGCGTTTGGCGCGAGCCGGTCCGCGCTCTGGCAGAGCCTGAAGATGAAATCATAGGCGAGCCGCTCGAGCGGCACGTCGGCGCCGAACGCGATCGCAGTCAACGTCTCGGTGCCGCCGAGCCGCCGCTGCAACATCTCGCGCGGCACCTTGAAGATGGTCTGTGTGAACGTGTCGTTGAACTTCAGCTCATAGGGGCGCGTGGTGTCGTAGAGCGCAAATTCGCCGGGATGGATCACGGTCTCGCGGCCGTCCTGCACCACGCCGCCGTCGCCGCGATTGCCCAGCGCGATCAGGACATAATCCTGGTCCGAGCGCGCGATCCGCGAAGGTGTGCGGAACACGTGCTGGCGGTCGGAGCTGACGTCGGAGCATACCACCTTGCCGAGCGCGACTTGCGTGACCGAGCCGTGAAAGGCGCTGCCGAGGTCGGACTTGCAGTCGAGCCCGACGAAGACATCGCAGACGATATCCTGCCAGAGGGCGAGCCGACGGTAGCCGGGGCTGCCGTCCGTCGTGAACTGGATTGGCATCGGCAAGCCTCCCTTTCACATCCAGCAAAACCGCATGTCGGCGCAGATCCTGCCTGACCGCAGGCAAGTTCCGTACCGGGGCGGCGATCCGTTCCGGTCGAGTTTTTGTTCCGCCGTGGTCGAGCGCCCGGTCTCTCGCCTTGGTCCAATAGACTGCATCGGGCGTGGTCTCCGATCAACCGGCAATGGAGGCGGCAATGGGCATCGAACATCCGAAATACAAGGTCGCGGTGGTGCAGGCGGCGCCGGCCTGGCTCGACCTCGACGCCTCGATCGACAAGTCGATCGCGCTGATCAGGGAGGCGGCCGAGAAGGGCGCCAAGCTGATAGCCTTTCCGGAGGCCTTCATCCCCGGCTACCCCTGGCATATCTGGATGGACTCGCCGGCCTGGGCGATCGGCCGCGGCTTCGTACAGCGCTATTTCGACAATTCCCTATCGTATGACAGCCCGCAGGCCGAGCGGCTGCGCGACGCTGTGCGCAAGGCAAAGCTCACCGCCGTGCTCGGCCTCTCCGAGCGCGACGGCGGCAGCCTCTATCTCGCACAATGGCTGATCGGGCCCGATGGCGAGACCATCGCCAAGCGGCGCAAGCTGCGGCCAACCCATGCCGAGCGCACTGTCTATGGCGAAGGCGACGGCAGCGACCTCGCCGTCCACGCTCGACCCGACATCGGCCGTATTGGCGCGCTGTGCTGCTGGGAGCATCTCCAGCCGCTGTCGAAATACGCCATGTATGCCCAGAATGAGCAGGTGCATGTCGCGGCCTGGCCGAGTTTTTCGCTCTACGATCCCTTCGCGCCGGCACTCGGCGCCGAGGTCAACAATGCCGCCTCGCGCGTCTATGCGGTTGAGGGCTCCTGCTTCGTGTTGGCGCCTTGCGCGACCGTGTCGCAGGCCATGATCGACGAGCTCTGCGACCGGCCCGACAAGAACGCACTGCTGCACGTGGGCGGCGGGTTCGCTGCGATCTACGGTCCGGATGGCAGCCAGATTGGCGACAAGCTCGCGCCTGACCAGGAGGGGTTGTTGATCGCCGAGATCGATCTTGGCGCCATCGGCGTCGCCAAGAACGCGGCCGACCCCGCCGGGCATTATTCGCGGCCCGATGTGACGCGGCTGCTGCTCAACAAGAAGCGATACCAGCGCGTCGAGCAGTTCGCGCTGCCGGTCGACACCGTCGAGCCCACGGACATCGCCGCGGCGGCGAGCTGATCACCGCGATCACGGGAGGGCATGGCCATGGAATCCGCAATTCCTGTGAATCTCGAGACGACGCGCACCCGTCACAAGCGCGTGCCGGACGATTACCGGCCGCCATATCCGTCGTTCGTGGCGCGCTACAAACCCGCGGTGAGCCGCGTCGCGATGGTGTATTTCGGCGCGCAGTATCGTGGGTCGGCGCCGGCGGCGGCTGCGACGGAAGCGCTCGCTGAAATCGCCGGGCTGTTCGGTGCCGAGGGTGGTCCCTCGCATTGGGACCGCGCTCACCATGTCGACCAGGCCGGCCATGCGAACATTGTCTCGGTGGCCTATTGGGACGACATCGCGCGCTTCGACGCCTGGTTTGCCCCGGCACGCGAGGCCTGGACCGGAAAGCGGCGCGACGGCGTCGGCACCTTCATCGAGGCGCTGCGCCCCTCGGTCGAGCGGCACGAGACGCTGTTCTCCTCGCTCGGTCGGCCCGAGGGCGTCGCGGTCGTCGCCGACGGCATGAGCGGCGAGGTACAGGAGCACGCCTATTGGGGCGGCATGCGCGACCGCATTCCGCTGTCGCAAACTGACGCGATGGCGCCCGGTGGTGCGCCAGAACTGATCCGCGACGGCGCGCGGCTGCGCGTGAAGGCGCACGACAATCTCTGCCTGATCCGCTCCGGGCAGGACTGGAGCGACACCGAGGCGTCGGAACGAAAGCTCTATCTCGACGACGTCGAGCCTGTGCTGCGCGAGGGTATGGATTTTCTGCGCGACGACGGCCTCGGCATCGGCTGCTACGCCAACCGCTATATGCAGGTGCTCTCGGCCGACGGCAGCGCCAGCGAAAAGTCCTACGGCCAGAGCTGGTGGAACAGCCTCGCCGCACTGGAACGCTGGGCGGAGTCGCACCCAACCCATGTCAAGATCTTCGGCGCAGCGATGAAGTATCTCTCGACGCTCGGGCCATCGGCGAAGTTGCGGCTCTATCACGAGGTCGCGGTGGCGGCCGCGGATGAGCAGTTCTTCGAATATCTCAACTGCCATCCAAAGACCGGCATGCTTGCAGCGGTGGAGACAGTCAGCGCCTGACGGCTACACGACGCAATGGCCGAGCAGTTCCGGATGCGCGGCGCAGATGTGATGCGCACCGGCCTCCCTAAGCTCGGCCTCGCTCCCATAGCCATAAAGCACGCCGATCGCAGTCATGCCGTTGGTCCGCGCGCCGACCACGTCATGGCTGCGGTCGCCGATCATGATCGCGCTGCTCGGATCGACCCTGGCCTCGTCGAGCGCATAGCGGAGCAGGTCGCGCTTGTCGACGCGTGTGCCGTCGAGCTCGGAGCCGAATACGCGCTCGAAATAGGGTTTCAGGCCGAAATGATCGACGATACGGGTGGCGTAGATCGCGGGCTTGCTGGTCGCGACGAACATGCGCGGTGTTGTTACGGCAAGCGTCGCCAGCGTGTCGATGATGCCGGCATAGGCCTCGTTCTCGAACAGGCCGATATCGCTGAAACGTTCGCGATAGAGTAGCAGGGCCCGATCGGCGAGTTCGGCGCTGCCCGTGAGCTTTTGCAGGCTGGCATGCAGCGGCGGCCCGATGCACCAGGTCAGCTCATCCTCGGTCGGCACCGCAAGACCCAGCCGCTCCAGCGCATACTGGATCGAGCGGGTGATTCCCGACTTCGGATTGGTTAGCGTGCCGTCGAGATCGAAATAGATCGTCACCATGCTGGCCGTGCCCGTGTTGATACTGCCGTCCATTGCTTGACCTAAACGAGGCCGTTGGCCAAGGCAACGCGCAACGGTCGTCACGCCGAAATCCGCCTTGTTGAAGTCGCGTACCTGTTTTAAAAGCTCGCTATTCGCGGGACCTGAGCGTAGAGTCGTGCCATCACCGCCCTTCTCATGGCATCCATCGGTGACTGAGGGTCACAAGCGCTCCCGCCGACTGAGCAGGAGCGCGCATGCCTCGTTTTCGCCTGGCCGACTGGATCGTGCCGCCGGTGATCGTCCCGCTGTTTCTGTTGCTCCTCGTGGCTGCTGCGGCTCTTCTACATGGATAGGACGCCACTGCAATATTTGGTGAGCGGACGAGATCAAAGCGGCTACGTCAGCTTGGGCCGCACAACGACGGCTGATGCTTTGAAAAAAGCGAGGGAGCTGTTGCAGGATGGCTATCTCGACGTGCGGATATGCACGCCGCAAGGCCGGGTTCTGCTGTCTGATGAGTTCGACCAATTCGAGGCATGAGGAGCCGCAGGCGGTTCGTCAAACGGCGCGCCCGGGTCCATAGCAAGAGAATGCCTTGGGGCGAAGGCGAGCGGAGCGGCACGCCGCCCGGAAAGGTACCTGGATGAAAACACTTCTTGTTGTATTGGCGCTCGGCACATTCGCGCGAGGCGCTCTCGCCGGAGAGCCGGACTGCCGGGTGATCGAAAGCACGAGCGGACGTCTCGCCTGTTACGACGCCGCGTTTCCGCCGAAGGCAAAGCAACCGACGGCTGCCGAAAAGGACGCATCGCGGGCTGCCTACAAGGACCCGTTCGTTGCGGAAGAAGCCCAAACCTCTGCGAAATTGAAGAACATTTGTCGCGGCTGTTGAGGCCGTGCACTCCCCGACATCAAGTAAAATCATCGAGGTGCCGACATGACGCCGCTCCGCCGTATCGCAGTCATAGGCAACTCGCTGCCACGCCGGTGCGGAATTGCGACCTATACGACCGACCTGAAGAACGCGATATCGATTTCGCGCCAGGATCTGGAGACTTGCATCGTGGCAATGACCGATCGCGGTCAAGCCTATGATTATCCTCCGGCGGTCGCGTTCCAGATCAAGGACGGCAATGTCGAAGACTACATGCGGGCCGCGGATTTCCTCAATGCCGGCCGGTTCGACACCGTGTGTTTGCAGCACGAGTTCGGGATTTTCGGTGGTGAAGCCGGGGCCCATATCCTCGTGCTGCTATCCCGCCTTACCATGCCGGTGGTGACGACGTTCCATACAGTGCTGGCCAATCCGACACCTGCGCAACGGACGGTCATGGAGCGCATCGTCGAGGCGTCGTTGAAGGTCGTGGTGATGGCCCATAAGGGACGCGAACTGTTGCGCGAAATCTATCTGGTGCCTGACGACAAGATCGAGGTCATCGCCCACGGCATTCCCGATGTCGCCTTCGCCGAGCCCGATGCAGCGAAAACCAAGCTTGGATTTGAGCAAAAATCGGTCATCCTGACATTCGGCCTGCTGTCACCGAACAAGGGCATCGAAGTCATGATCGACGCCATGCCGTCGATTTTGAAGCGCTGCGAGAATGCGGTGTACGTCGTGCTCGGCGCAACGCACCCCAATTTGGTCCGGAACCAGGGCGAAGCCTATCGCGAGAGCCTGCTGGCGCGGGTACGCGAACTCGGAATTGATGACCACGTGGTGTTCTTCGATAGGTTCGCCGATCTGGCAACGCTGCTCGAATTCATCTCGATGTGCGACGTCTATGTCACGCCCTATCTCAACGAGGCCCAGATGACCTCGGGAACGCTGGCCTACAGCTTCGGACTGGGGAAGCCGGTCGTCTCGACGCCTTACTGGCACGCGCGCGAGCTGCTTGCAGACGGGTGCGGTGTCCTAGTGCCTTTCAGTGATGCCGCGGCGATCGGCAATGAGATCGCCAACCTGCTGACCGACGACGCCCGCCGTCAGGCGATGTCCCGGCGCGCCTATGCGGCGAGCCGGATGATGACGTGGGAGCGGGTGGCCGAGCGTTACCTGTCCGTCTTCGAGAACGCGCGGCATGGTCATCGGTTGAAGGTCTTCGCGCGCTCCGACATGAGCTTGCCGGAGCTACGTGGCCCCGCGCCGCCCGATATGCAGATCGGCCATTTCCTGTCGATGTGCGATGATGTCGGCCTGTTCCAGCATGCCGTCCATTCGGTGCCGGATCGCGCGCACGGCTATTGCGTCGACGACAATGCCCGAGCGCTGCTGCTGGCCTGTGCCCTCAATAGTCCAGGCGAACAGCCGCTGTCGGATGTCTTGACGAGCCGGTTCGCGGCGTTCGTGCAACATGCCTGGAACCCTGACACCAGGCAATTTCGCAACTTCATGGGTTTCAACCGAACCTGGCTTGAAGACAGAGGGTCCGAAGACAGTCACGGGCGGACGCTATGGGCCTTGGGTGAGGCCGCACGCAGAGACGCGAGCCCGGCCCGGCGCCTGTGGGCTACTGCCTTGTTCGCCCAGGCATTGTCGATCGCTGAGAGCTTTCGTTCGCCTCGCGCGTGGGCGTTCATGTTGCTGGGTTTGGACGCCTATTGCGCGGTTGCTCCAGACGATCTCCACGCCAGGGAGGTCCGGCATTCCCTTGCCGACAGGTTGATCTCCTGTTTGGCGTCGGTTGAGACGCCGAACTGGGTATGGTTTGAGGAAGGGCTGGCCTACGACAACGCGCGATTGCCGCAGGCGCTGATACTCACAGGCATGGCGACGCAAACGCCTCGATATGTCGATGCCGGATTGAAGACTCTTCGCTGGCTCATGACCCAGCAGACGACCGCGGCAGGTCATTTTCGGCCGGTCGGAACCGCCGGCTTCGGCGAGCGGCGGCAACATCCTCGCGCGTTTGATCAGCAACCCGTGGAGGCAACGGCAACGATCGCTGCCTGCCTCACCGCGTGGCGTGCCGACGGCGATGCTGAATGGAAAGCCAGGGCAACGCGCGCCTTCGGCTGGTTCCTCGGCAGCAATGATCTCTCGGTGGCGCTGGTCGATCCGCTCACCGGCAGTTGCCGGGATGGCTTGCACCCCGATCGCGCCAACGAGAACCGCGGGGGCGAGTCGGCTGTTTGCTATCTCCTCGGGCTTGCGGAGATGCGCCAGCTTGCGCGCGTCAACCCGAGCCTGACAAGGCCCGCAGCCCTGCGCGCCGTGAGCGCCTGAACGTCATCTTCTCATTCAACAAGCCGAGGATACCGTGTCACAAGCGTCTTTCCTGAACCGGCAGGGGCTGCATCTGCGTCCCGATCCAGCGCGAGTCATCGTGCGGCCATTCAAGCCGGCGACCGAACCCCGCGACCTGAATCCAACCGACAAGATGCGTGCGAATCACATCGTCGACCGGGTTCTCGCGCTCAGTTCGGATGCCGTTGCAGTTCAGCTCGCGGACGTCCTCGACAATTTCCAGGGTCGACATCGTAACCTCTTGGAGAAATTCGAGACCCGAGCGGACGAAATGGAGGATGCTTTCGCGGCGCATGGCGTCTTCTCGAGGACCCAGCGTCAACTGGTCGGCGCCTATTTTCTCAGTGAGTATTCGTTCGAAGCCTCCGCCTTGTTCAACCCCAGCATCGTCCCGCACCCCGATCAATCGGGGGCACCGAAGGGAGGATCGCGTTTCATCGTCAGTCTCCGGGCCATCGGCGAGGGGCACGTATCGTCACTGACGTTTCGAACCGGAACGATTGCGGCTGACGGAAGCCTGGCCGTCGAACCGACGGCGCGCCTTGCCTCGGTTCCCCGGATCAGCCAGCGCGTATCCGGGCCGGACGGCGACCGTGTGGAATTGATATTCAGGCCTGAGGAAGACCTCAGCGAGCGCGTCATCTTTCCCGTAACCGAATCCCAGTCGAATGGCATCGAGGATGCGCGCTTCGTCAAATTCAGTGACGACGATCGGGAGACCTACTACGCGACCTATACGGCCTATAGCGGACGCGCGATCCGGTCGGAGCTGATCGAAACCAGCGATTTCATGTCGTTTCGACTAACGCCTCTGCGAGGGGGTGCGGCACGCAACAAGGGCATGGCGCTGTTCCCACGCAAGATTGGCGGCAGCTATGCCATGATCGCGCGACAGGACAATGAGAACCTGTATCTGGTCTATTCGGACGACCTCTACACGTGGGAAGGCGGCCGGATCCTTCTGAAGCCACAATTTCCCTGGGAGTTCGTCCAGATCGGCAATTGCGGATCGCCGATCGAACTTGACGAAGGTTGGCTGCTGCTGACGCACGGTGTCGGTCCGATCCGGAAATACTCGATCGGAGCCGCGCTGCTCGACAAGCGCGACCCATCCAAGGTGCTGGCACGTTCGGTCGAGCCGTTGTTGCGGCCAGAACCGTCCGAGCGCGAAGGGTATGTCCCCAACGTCGTCTATACCTGCGGTGCGATGAGGCACAATGACCAGATCATCTTGCCATATGCCGTGTCTGACACCTTCTCCAGTTTTGCAACGATCAAGATTTCCGCGCTTATCGAGGCGATGCGCCGCTGAGCGCGGCTTTCACGGTCGTTGACGCCAACTCCGTTTGTCAACAGGTCAGAGGAGCCGTCATGGTCCGCGAAACAACCTACGTGGTGCAGGCATTCAATGCCGGCAAGGGTGGAAATCTGAAGGCCGACTTTCCCATCGTCTGCAAGTCTGAAACCGGCGCGCTGCGAACGGCGGAGAGACTGGCATTGAGCAAACTCGGCGTCGTTGCGTTCTCGTCCAGTGGTGATCCCGAAATGGGTGACTATGACGATGAGCCCACGGTGTTCTTCCGAAAGGGCGAGCTTCCGGCAGGCTTCGACTGAGCCCCTGGTCGCGGTCGAGCAGATATTGGCAGAGGAGCGCAGATGAACGAGCGACTTGAAATATTGAAGAAGGCCCGTGATCGCATGATCGAGGACAGAGACACACACGCGAAGGTGCTGGCCGCGCCCTTTGATCGCGACAAGGCCGAGCGAGCGCGGAACAAGTTCGTCGAGCTTCAAACGCTGATCGATGCCCTGGACCGCGCAATCAGCGCAGAAAAGCCCGTCTCAGTATAAGGCGGGACCGGCGGACATTTCATCGCAGGACCGCAGCGGGGTGTCGACGGCCGCCGCCGCTCACTTCATTGCTGCCGCGCCCATTCGACGATCGCCGTGGCATCGGCGCCGGTCTGTGTCTCCCAGGCGGCGATCGCGCCTGTTGCGGCTGACCGAAGCGCTGCGACGAGGGACGGCGGCGCCGGCTCGGTGATGTTGACGCCGTTGTTGCGCATGCGCGCATAATTCTCGGATGTGCGGTGCGCCAGCAGTGCGAGCTGGCTCTGCTCGGTCTCGGCTGCGGCGGCCAGCACCTCGCGCTGCATCGGCTCGGACAGCGCGGCAAACGCCTCGTTGCGGACGAAGGCAATCGAGACCGGCATCGCGTAGTTGATGGCCGTAAAATAGGGTAGGAAGTCCCACAGCTTGCGTCCCGCGCCGCCGTCACCGGAAGTGAGGAACGCGTTCAGCCGGTGCTCCCTGAGCCCGGAAAGCGCTGTGTCCATCGGCAGGAACTGCGCATTCGCGCCGGCCGCCCGCATCACCTCGCTGGAATTGGTATCGTAGGCCCGCAGGTTGAGTTTTGGCAGGTCTTCGGCACCTGCGAGCGAGCGGTCCGACCATAGGCCCGTCGCCGGCCAGATCGTCAGATAGAGCAGCTTGAGACCGCGCGCGGCGAGTGCCTTTTCGTAGAGCGGCCGCGCGCGCGAATTGGCGACGTGGGCGACATCGACCGATTGTACCAGGAAGGGCAGGGTCGATAGGCCGAGCACGGGGTCGAGGCCCGAGAGCGCGCCGGCGAAAGCATCGCCGCCGGCGATCCGGCCATCCAGCGCCGCGCGCGGCATCTCGCCAGAGGTGATTTTCAGCTGATTGTCGAAGGCGTTGGCGACGGTCACGAAACCGTTTGTGCGCGCCGAGACGCGATCGGCGAAACTGGTGAGCCCGATCCCGGAAATGTTGTTTTGCGGGTATTCCGTAGTCATCCGCCAGTTGACTTGCGCCATGGCCGGCGCGGCGGACAGGATGAGCGCGGCGAGGGCAAGGATCGCGCGGATCCGTTTGGCGGGGAAGTGCATTGGGAGAAGCAGGTCAGGCAGCATATATTGGCAACTCGTCGAACCATGGCAAGATGCCACAATATGGCACATCACCTTGTTGCATGCCGCACCGGCGCGCGCCACCGCCACGCATGCACGCAGTTGATGCAGACTGCATCCCGCGTCATCACCGCGCTGCTTGTCTCGATGACGCAGGCGGCGGCATGGGATGGCTCGCCGGCGAAGACCAGCGTCGCGGTGCCGAGCGTCGAGGAACTTGCGATGCCGCCGGAGAAGCCGGCGGATGCGCGCGAGAGCGATACGCGGGAGTTGATCTGTTTGATCATCGAGGCCGCGGCGCGCGACGCCAATTTACCGCTCGAATTCTTCGCCCGCGTCATCTGGCAGGAAAGCCGCTTCCAGGCCGATGCGGTCGGGCCGATGACGCGCAGTGGCGAGCACGCGCAGGGGATCGCGCAGTTCATGCCGGGCACCGCGAGCGAGCGCGGGCTGCTCAATCCCTTCAGTCCGGTGCAGGCGCTGCCGAAGTCGGCGGAGTTTCTCAACGAGCTGCGCAACCAGTTCGGTAATCTCGGCCTTGCGGCTGCCGCCTACAATGCCGGGCCGCGGCGGGTGCAGGAATGGCTCGCCGGTACCGGCGGAATGCCGGAGCAGACCCGCAACTACGTCTTCGCCATCACCGGCACGACGGTCGATGCGTGGGCCAAGGCAGGCAGCACTGGCAAGGGGCCGCCCAGCTCGCCGCCGACGAGCTGCCGTGATCTGATGGCGCTATTGAAGCGCGCGCCAAATCCCTTCGTCGCTGAACTCGAGCAGCATGTGCAGCTTGCGGCAGCAAAGGTCTGGGGGGTACAGCTCGCCGCCGGTTTCGATCGCAATAAGGCGCTCGCGATGTATTCGCGCGCCGTCACGCGCCTGAGTGCCGTGATCGGCGACCGTGATCCGAGCTTGCTCTCCTCGGTGATGCGCAGCCGCGGCACGCGCGCCTTCTACCTGGTGCGCATCGGTGCCGACACGCGCAGCGAGGCCGATGATCTATGCAACCGTATCCGCAAGGCCGGCGGGGCCTGCTTCGTGCTGAAGAACCGGGGTGTGAGTGGCTAGGGCGCTGGCCTTGCACGCATGCCAGCCCCGCCGCGCGCTTCCTTGACGCCAGCCGCCGCATTGCCCGTTATGCAGGCACGATTCCTCATCTAGCCGGCCGTCCCGTGGCGCTCCCTCCGCTTGATTCCCCTCAATGGCAAAGTCCCTGGCGGGCCTTTGCGTGGGGGCTGCGCTCGATCACGCAGACGATTTTGACCATCGTCCTGTTCGTGACCTATCTCGGCATCGGCGCACTCGCCCATGACACCCATTTCAGCCTGGCCTGGGCGCTGGCTTCGACGCTGTTCGTCTGGGCAGGGCCGGCACAGATCATCCTGATCACCGCGCTCGGCTCCGGTGCGACGATCATCCAGTCGGCGATCGCGGTGACCGTCAGCGCCATCCGCCTGTTCCCGATGGTGGTGTCGGTGCTGCCGCTGATGCGTACGCCGACGACGAAGCGGCGCGAGATGATCTTCGCCGCACATCTCACCGCGGTAACGTTGTGGGTCGAGTGCCACCGCTTCCTGCCGCAGGTGCCGCGCGAGCGGCGCATTGCCTTCGTCCACGGGCTCGGCTGTGGCCTCGTCTCGGTGTGCCTCACCGCCAACACGGTCGGCTATTTCCTCGCGGCCAATTTGACGCGGACACTGGGCGCCGCGATTTTGCTGCTGACGCCGCTGTCTTTCCTGTTTTCGACTGCGCGCAACAGCCGCGAGATCGCTGATGTCGTTGCGCTGGCGCTGGGGATTTTGCTTTATCCCTTGGCCGCAAAGATGAACTCCGGTCTCGACATCCTCGTCAGCGGCGTCGTGGCCGGCACGATCGCCTATGGCGTGCATTGGTGGCGGGAGGTGCGTGCATGAGCGTCAGCGAACTCATCGGGGATTGGCACGCGCTCGCCGTGCTGTTCGTCGCCGGCGTCGTGCCCAACCAGATCTGGCGCATGCTGGGCCTGTGGTTCGGCGGCGGCATCGACGAGGGCTCCGAACTGCTGGTTTGGGTCAGGGCGGTTGCGACAGCGATTCTGGCTGGCGTCATCGCCCAGATCGTGGTCGAGCCGCCGGGCGCGCTTGCCAGCGTGCCGGATGTCCTGCGCTATAGTGCAGTGGCCGCCGGCCTCGTCGTGTTCCTCCTGACCCGCCGCTCGATCTTCGCGGGCGTGGTGACGGGCGAAGTCTTCATGCTGGCCGGCAAGTGGTGGTTGGGCTAAAACCCTCGCGAACAGCCAAGGGACTGGACATATGGTTCGCGAAAACGATCTCCGGGAGGGCGAGGTGGCCATCGAACTGCCACCGGCGCAGGACGCCGGCCTCGTTTTCATCGGGCGCATTCGCACGCCCTGGACCTCGCGGCTGGAGACGCCGCGGCAGGGCCGTGCCGACGGCCCGGTGTGCCGGCTCGAGATCTTTGAGCCCTTCGTGCCCGCCATCAAGGGCGTCGATTTCTACAGCAATCTCGAAGTGCTATATTGGCTCGACAAGTCCCGCCGCGACATCGTCTTGCAAAGCCCGAAGAACAACGAGAAAACCCGCGGCACCTTTTCGCTGCGCTCGCCGGTGCGGCCCAACCCGATCGGCAGCTCGATCGTCAAGCTGGTCGGGATCGAGGGCAGCACGATTCTGGTGCGTGGCCTCGACTGCATCGACCTCACCCCGCTGATCGACCTCAAGCCCGACCGCTGCGAATTCACGCCGCTCTCCATACCGCAGACCGGGGATTTTCAAACGGAGTGACGGGCTCGCTCTACCCTCGTCGCAATACGGAGTGTGGCGCTAACCCGCCTTCAGCGCCGCGATCAGCTTGGTCGCGTTCTCTTCCAGTACCTTGACGTCCTCCTTGCGGCTTGCGGGCGGCAGCATCGCTACGCCGTCGTGGCGGGGCATCACGTGCATGTGGAGATGAAACACCACCTGCCCGCCGGCGGGCTCGCTGAACTGCTGCACGGTAATGCCGTCGGCGTCGAACGCCTTCATCGCGGCGGCGGCGATCTTGTGGGCGCCGCGGGCGACGTGGGCGTAGTCATCGGGCTTGATGTCGAGGATGTTGCGGGCAGGGGCTTTCGGGATCACCAGCGTGTGGCCGGACACGCGCGGCATGATGTCGAGGAAGGCGAAGACATGCTCGTCTTCATAGACCTTGTGGCAGGAAAATTCGCCGCGCAGGATCTTTGCGAAGATGTTGTTGGGGTCGTAGGCGGTCATGTCGGCTCCCTGGAATTTGCGCTTACTGTCACCGGCTCCGCGCGGGCGTCAAGACGCCTCGTCGGCGTCCTTCCGGAAGGGGCCGAGCTCGGCCAGCTCCCGTCCGGCCTCCGCAACGTAGGCGCGCTCGCGCTTGAGGTAATCGTCGATGGCGCGGCGCAGGCCGGGATCGGCGATGAAATGGGCGGAATGCGTCGTTTGCGGCAGGTAGCCGCGCGCAATCTTGTGCTCGCCTTGCGCGCCGGCCTCGACATTCCTCAAGCCATGTTTGATCGCGAAGTCGATCGCCTGATAGTAGCAGACCTCGAAATGCAGGAACGGATGATGCTCGACTGCGCCCCAGTTGCGGCCGAACAGCGTGTCCGAGCCGATGAAGTTGATTGCCCCCGCGATCCAGCGGTCGTTGCGGCGGGCCATCACCAGCAGCACATCCTGGCTCATGGTCTCGCCGATCAGCGAGAAGAATTCGCGCGTGAGGTACGGCCGGCCCCATTTGCGCGAGCCGGTCTGCATGTAGAATTCGAAGAAGGCGTCCCAGGCGTCCTCGGTGATGTCTTTTCCGGTGAGCCAGTGGATCGTGATTCCGGCCGCGAGCGCATCGCGGCGCTCGCGCTTGATCGATTTGCGATGGCGTGAATTCAGCGTCGCCAGGAACTCGTCGAAGCTCGCAAAGCCCTCATTGTGCCAGTGGAACTGCTGGTCGGTGCGCTGGAGGAAGCCATGCTCGGCGAGCAGCTTCCATTCGGCCTCGCGCGCGAAGGTGACGTGCACCGAGGAGGCCTTGCTGACGCCGCACAGCGCCACCAAGCCGCTCGCCAGCGCCTCCGCGATGCGTTCGCGATCGACGCCGTCGCGGACCAGCAGCCGCGGCCCGGTCGCAGGCGTGAAGGGAACAGAGACTTGGAGCTTCGGATAATACCGCCCGCCAGCCCGCTCATAGGCGTCCGCCCAGCCACGGTCGAAGACGTATTCTCCTTGAGAATGCGATTTCAGATAGCAGGGCACGATTCCGGCGACGCGACCGCCGATCTTGGCCACGAGATGCCGGGGCCCCCAGCCGGTGCGGATAGTCGCCGAACCCGATTTCTCGACGGCAGAGAGAAATGCGTACGAGACGAAAGGGTTATAGGAGGGTTTTAAGAGGCCAGCGGAATCGCCTGGGAGCCGGGATGAGGTTCCCGCACCATGCCCGTTGCAAGCCTTGCCGGGATTGGCGCAGGCGTCCCAATCCTCCGGCGAAACTTCGCCAATCGACGGTACGGCCTCGAGCGTGATGTCGGATGATGCCATTGCGCCCAAGATCGTGCATTGCAGCAGCGACTTCAAGAGGGTGGGAACCTCAAGCCTACGGCACAAAACCCTCAAAGATCATCTGATCGGCATACTGCCCGACCCGCGCCCGCTGTTCCGCCGTGCGCACGGTCCAGCCGAGCAGGGCGCAGCCGAACACATTGCGGGCGATCCAGGGCGCTGGCGCTGGGAGGTGGTCGACCTTGAAGGCGACGAAGTGGGGTTGGGTCTGGAAGCCGTGGCGCAGGTACAGCATGCTGTCGCGCTGTTCTTGCGTCAGCTTCGCCCAGTAATCGTCCTCGTAGCTCCGCTGCGCAACGATGCCGCGCGGGCGAGTGGGCAGGAGCTCCCGCAGCGCCAGCACTTGGTCGGGATCGAAGGACATGCCGACCGCGAGTCCCTGATAGGACGCCAGCACCTCGGCCATCCGCTTCACCAGCTTGCGGTCGCCGTCAAAATGGCTCTTGACCTCGATCACCAGCGGTACGCGGCCGGCCACCATGGTGCAGAGGTCGGAGAGCGACATCATCCGCTCGGCCGTGTCCATGAACTTGAGCGCCTTCAGCTCCGCCGCGGTCCTCTCGACCAGTTCGCCGGTAGCCTCGGTGAGGCGGCCGAGCGCATGGTCGTGATGCACCATGGCCTCGCCGTCGGCCGAGAGCTGGATGTCGATCTCGATCGAGAAATTGCCGGCGATCGCGGCCCGCACCGCGCCCGGCATGTTCTCGACAATGCCACGCGAGATGTCATGCAGGCCGCGATGGGCGACCGGCCGCGCTGTCAGCCAATCCGGAGCTCGCACGATGCTGGCCTCAGGCGACCTCGAACACGCCTTCGACCTCGACTGCCGCATCCGCGGGCAGCGAGGCGACGCCGACGGTGGTGCGGGCGTGGCGACCCTTGTCACCGAAGGCTGCGACCATCAGGTCGGAGGCGCCGTTGAGCACCTTCGGCCCGTCCAGGAAGTCGGGCGCCGAGTTGATGAAGCCGCCAAGGCGCACCACGCGAACGACCTTGTCGAGATCGCCGAGCGCCGCCTTGACCTGCGCGAGCAGGTTGACGGCACAGCCGCGCGCAGCCGCCGCGCCGTCCTCGAGCGAGACACCGGCGCCCAGCTTGCCCTTGGCGATCAGCTTGCCGTCGGGTGCGAAGCAAACCTGGCCGGAGACGAACAGCAGATTGCCGGTGCGTACGAACGGCACGTAGTTGGCCACGGGGGTGGGGGCCTCGTGCAGCTTGATGCCCTGTTCCGCCAGTTTCTGCTCAACCGTGCCCGCCATCTTCGACCTCGTTGTCCAAAAATTCATCCGGCCCGGCCGTCTGATGCCGGAGCCGGGCGCGCCCTGTTTCGCCCATCATGCCGCCACATGCAAGCAGCCGGTAGGATGGCTGGATGCTTGGGGTGAACTGCATTTTCCTGAGGCAGGTCAGGAGGTTCAGCGCGGGGGCGCAACTTTACGTGAAACCGCCGCAGTTGCGACGCAATGGAACGGTCATTAAAGTGTCGAATCTGCGCGTCCCCAGGGAACAAATATGGTGCACCTTTTCCGGACTTCACTCGGTGTGATGGCGCTCGCGGCGGCCACTCTTGGCCCCGGTGGTGGCGCGCACGCAGCGAACGGTCCGTTCCTCGCGCACCAGGCGCTTTATGATCTGAGCCTGGTCAAATCGCGCTCCAGCTCCATCAACAGCGCGCGTGGCCGCATCCTCTACAATTTCGCCGGTAGCAGCTGTGAGGGCTACACATCCGAATTCCGCCAGGTCTCCGAGCTCGACAGCGGCGAGGGCAAGATAACGCTGAGCGACCTCCGCTCCAATTCCTGGGAGGACTCCGCGGGCAAGAGCTACCGCTTCAAGATCGAGACGCGGATGAACGAGACCGAGGCCGGTCTCGTCGACGGCTCGGCCGAGCGCGACGGCGACCACATCAACGTCAAGCTGAAGCTGCCGGCGCCGAAGAATTTCACCCTCGACGGCAGGATCGTGTTTCCGACCGAGCAGATTCAACACATCATTGCCGCCGCCAAGGACGGCAAGTCGCTCCTGGAGCTCTCCGTCTATGACGGCTCCGACGATGGCCAGAAGGTCTACAACACGCTGACTGTGATCGGTCAGCCGATCGCCGCCGACCACACCGCTTCGCCCGACCCGTCGACGTCGGACGAGCACATGAAATCGCTGAAGCGCTGGCCGGTGACCGTCAGCTATTTCGACCACGGGGTCCAGCAGAAGGAAGGCGAGCAGACCCCGGTCTATTCGATGTCGTTCGAGCTCTATGAGAACGGCGTCTCCCGCCAGCTCGTGCTCGACTACAACGACTTTGTCATTTCCGGCGCGATGGGCAAGTTCGACGTCAAGGACAGCAAGCCCTGTAATTGACTGGGCGAGGCTAGCCCGCAACATCGTCTCCAGCTACGCTCCCGTCCAGCCACAAACTCCGGGAACCAGCCCATGCCAAAGCTCGACCATCTCCGTCCCAGTGGCCTGCACCACAATCCCGCCTATTCCCACGTCGTCACCGCCTCGGGCGCGCGGACGATCTACATTTCTGGCCAGGTGTCCGTGGACGAGGAGGGGCGGATCGTTGGCGAAGGCGATCTCGCCGCGCAGACCACGCAGGTCATGCAGAATCTCGGCCATGCGCTGAAGGCGGCCGGTGCGGGCTACGCCAACATCGTGAAGATCACGACCTTCGTGGTGAACTACAAGCCGGAGCTGCGCCCCATCATCGGCAAGGCCCGCTCCGTCTTCTTCGAGGGCATGGAGCCGCCGGCCTCGACCCTCGTCGGCGTCTCCGCGCTTGCGGCGCCGGAATGGCTGATCGAGATCGAGGCGGTGGCGGTCGCGGATTGAGGTTTGAATTTGTAGCCCGGATCTCGCTTCGCTCCATTCGGGCTACGCGAGCCTTGCTCGGGACATCCCTTGGAGGACGTCCATCGCTTCGTCAGCCCTGTGCGCGGGCACGAAGAGATGGTCGTGGTGGAAGGCCGAAACCGCATTCACGCTGATTCCGGCTTCGGCGAGACGCGCTGTGATCGCCGCCAGGAAGCCGATCGCGTCTAGCGAGGAATGGACCGTGAGGGTGATCATGCGCGAGACAAACGCGTAGCGCAGGCCTGCTGCTTCGGCCTCTTCGCGCAGGATCACGAGCGTGGTGCCTTCCTGCTCGCGAAAGGTCAGCAGCGAGTTGATTTCGGGCGGAACGGTCTCGTTTGGCGGGATCGTGCAGAACACGAAGGTGCCCGGTCGCAGCTCCGGCTTCATGTGTCTCAGCAGCACACCGAGATCGCGTTCAGCTGCCATGGCTGCTCATGTTCACTCTGGCGCCTTCTCTGGCCCCTTGTATGCGATGCCACGAATGACGGCGGCGTTGCCGAACTTCTTGCGCAGGCTGTCCACGGCCCGCTCGGCATGGGCGGCGCGGCGGTCGAGCATGTCGGTGTCGTCGGCGGGGGAGCCTTCGCGCAGCGCGCTGACGCCGGCGCCCATCAGGCGGAAGGCGGTGCCGTCGATCTCTTTCGCCAGCATCTCGCGGCAGATCGAGAAGATCTTGGCGGCAAGCTGCGTCGGCGCCGCGATCGATTGTGAGCGCGTGCGCTGGCGGAAGTCGGCGGTCTTCAGCTTCAGCGTGACGGTCGAGCCGGCCAGTTCGCTGCTCTTCAGCCGCGACGAGGTCTTCTCGCACAGCCGCCACAAAATCTTTTCCAGCGACGCGAAATCGCGGATGTCGGTCTCGAAAGTGGTCTCGCTTGAAATCGTCTTGGCGCCGCGGTCGGCCTCGACGCGGCGGTCATCGATGCCGCGGGCGAGCCGCCACAGCCTGCGGCCTTCGCTCGGGAACTGCCGCATCATCTCGATCTCGTCGGCCTTCTGGAGATCGGCGATGATGCGAAAGCCACGCTGCACCAGGCGCTCCTGGGTCGCAGGTCCGACACCGAAAATAAAGCCGACCGGCTTCTCCGCCAACATCGCGCGCGCTTCCTCCTGGTCGAGCGCGGCAAAGCCGCGAGGTTTGTCGAGATCGGAGGCGATCTTGGCCAAAAACTTGTTGCAGGAGAGCCCAACCGAAACGCTGATGCCGATGTCGCGCTCGACGTCGCGGGCAAAGCGCGCCAGCACCTTTGCCGGGATCATGCCGTGCACTCGCTCGGTGCCTGAGAGATCGAGAAAGGCCTCGTCGATCGAGAGCGGCTCGACCAGCGGCGTCAGCGTCTGCATGGCCTGGCGCACCTCGCGCCCGACGCGGACGTACTTCGCCATATCAGGCGGGATCACGATCGCGTGCGGGCAGGCCTCGAGCGCCTTGAACATCGGCATCGCCGAACGCACACCATAGGTGCGCGCGACGTAGCAGGCCGCCGACACCACGCCGCGCTTGCCGCCGCCAATGATGACGGGCTTGTCGGCGATGTCAGGGTTGTCGCGCTTCTCGACCGTCGCATAGAAGGCGTCGCAATCGATATGGGCGATGGTCAGGGCCGACAGCGCGCGGTGGCGGACGAGGCGAGGGGAACCGCAGGCAACGCAGCGCCGCACGCCCATGTCCAGATCGGCCAGACAATCCCGGCAGAAGCAGCGGGGCCCGGCCGGATCGGGGGCGCTCACGGCACGTCGCGCTCCCAGGTCCGGTCGCCGAGGGCATCGCCGAGGACCTGCCGCGCTGCGGCAACGTTGGTCGGATGCAGTTCCGAGGCCTTGGCAAAGGCCTTCACGGTCTCGTCATCGCGCAACACGAAATCGAGCACACTGAGCAGGAAATTCGGGTCGGAAGCCGCATTCCGGAGCGTCTCCGGGCCGACACCTGTCTCGGCCAGGAACAGGCCCAGCCGCTCGGGATCGCCGGCGACGAAGGACAGGGCCTGAATCGCAACGATTTCAGCGACTTCGCGGGGGTTGTGAACAGGCTTTTTCAAGGGGGCGGTTTGCCTTTCCATTAACTTTCGGTGTCTACTTTGGATCATGCCCGAGTCTCGGGCCTGAGTTTTGCGACCCCAGACAAGCAACTGGAAACCACATCGCAGAAAGTGGCCCCTCGGTTTAACGAAACTAGAGCGAATCCGAGGCTAGTTTGAATCCAGTTTTCGAAGCGCCGGAAAGCGGTGCCTGAGGCGTCACATGCATCGGTCTTTAGGACCAAACGGGAGGGCGGGATGGCTAAGACCGTCCTGATCGTGGAAGACAACGAGCTCAACATGAAGCTCTTCCGCGACCTGTTGGAAGCGCACGGCTACCAGACCTCCGGCACCAGCAACGGCTACGAGGCGCTCGACCTCGTGCGCAAGATGCGGCCCGACCTGGTGCTGATGGATATTCAACTGCCGCAGGTCTCGGGGCTCGAGGTGACGCGCTGGATCAAGGACGATCCGGAGTTGCGTGCCATTCCCGTCGTCGCGGTCACGGCCTTCGCGATGAAGGGCGACGAAGAGCGCATCCGCGAGGGCGGCTGCGAAGCCTATTTGTCCAAGCCGATCTCGGTCGGAAAATTCATAGAGACGGTCCGGCGTTTTATCGGGTAGGGAGTGAGTTTCAGTGTCCGCGCGTATCCTGGTCGTCGATGACGTCCCTGCCAACATCAAGCTGCTTGAGGCCCGTCTTTCGGCCGAATATTTCGACGTGATGACGGCCTCGAATGGCACCGAAGCGCTGGCGCTGGCCAGCCGCGCCGAATGCGACATCATCCTGCTCGACGTGATGATGCCCGACATGGACGGTTTCGAGGTCTGCCGCCGCCTGAAGACCGATCCGGCGACGCACCACATTCCCGTCGTGATGGTCACGGCGCTTGACGGCCCCGCCGACCGCAATCGCGGGCTCGAGGCCGGCGCCGACGACTTCCTGACCAAACCCGTCTCCGATGTCGTGCTGATCGCGCGCGTGCGCTCGCTGACGCGGCTGAAGATGATGACGGACGAGCTGCGCATGCGCGCCATCACCTCGCTCGAGATCGGCATGCAGGCGCCCGAGCGCAGCGCCATCGCCGACACCGGCAAGGGCGGCCGCATCCTGCTGGTCGACGACCGCCAGTCCTCCCATGAGCGGCTCGCGGGCCTGCTCGCGGCCGAGCACACTGTGGATGTCGAGCCCAATCCGACAGAGGCGCTGTTCCATGCGGCCGAGGGCAATTACGATTTGCTGATCGTCTCGCTCGATCTCAACAATTTCGACGGCCTGCGGCTGTGCAGCCAGGCGCGCTCGCTGGAGCGCACCCGTCACGTGCCGATCCTCGCGATCGCGGAAGCCGAGAATTCGACGCGGCTGCTCCGCGGCCTCGAGATCGGCGTCAACGACTATCTGCTGCGCCCCATCGACAAGACCGAGCTGCTGGCGCGTGCCCGCACCCAGATCCGCCGCCGCCGCTACACCGATCACTTACGCGACAACGTGCAGAACTCGATCGAGATGGCGATCACCGACGCGCTCACCGGCCTGCACAATCGCCGCTACATGGAGAGCCATCTGGCGACGCTCGCCGAGCAGGCCTCGACCCGCGGCAAGCCCTTGGCGCTGATGATCCTGGACATCGACTATTTCAAGTCGATCAACGACAATTACGGCCACGATGCCGGCGACGACGTGCTGCGCGAATTCGCCGTGCGCGTCCGCAAATCGATCCGCGGCATCGATCTCGCCTGCCGCTATGGCGGCGAGGAGTTCGTGATCGTGATGCCGGAGACGGATCTGCACGTCGCCGGCATGGTCGCCGAGCGCCTGCGCCGCTCGATCGCGGGCGAGCCCTTTGCCGTCCACAAGGGCACCAAGCGCATCGAGGTCACGATCTCGATCGGGCTGACCACGCTGGAGCAGAAGGGCGAGGCAGTCGCCGACGTTCTCAAGCGCGCCGACACCGCGCTGTATCGCGCCAAGCACGACGGCCGCAATCGCGTGGTGTCGCAGGCGGCGTGAGGCTGGCCGACACAAAGACGCGAAAACAACCCCATGCACAGTAGCCGAATTTAGCCGGATCAAGGGCTTGCGCGGGTAGCATCGACGTTTGACACGTCGGGCAAAACAGGCGCACGATGCCATCATCGCGCACCAGATGAACGACTGCGATTATTGCGGCGAACGCTTGCCCGTCACGGGCTTCGCCGCATCACCACCGACATCCACCCCCGCATTCCGCAGCAGCACCTTCGCAGCCTCCTTCGCCGCCCGCGCCATTGCGGGGTCGTCGCGGACGAGGTCCTGCGCGATCGAGCCGTCGACCAGCAGCACGAGCTGTGTTGCGACCGCGTCTGCGTCCGCAACACCGAGCTCGGTCAGCCGCTCGCGAAACCAGACGCGGCGGCTTTCCTTGAAGGCGACCGCGATCTTCTTCACGGCGCGGTCCTGAGACCCGAGCTCGGCGACCGCATTCACGAACGGGCAGCCGCGAAAATCTTTTGCCGCGAAGCGCCGCTCAAGCGAATCGAAGGTGCCGAGAATCTGCTCGACCGGCGGCTTGTCGGAAGGGCGCTGAGCTACGAAGCGGCGCTCCAGATAGGCCGCGATCAGCGCGTCCTTGGAGGGGAAGTGGTTGTAGAGCGTGCGCTTGGAGATGCCGATCTCGGCCGCGATGGTGTCGACGCCGATGGCGCGAATGCCTTGCAGATAGAACAGCTTGTCGGCGGTCTCGAGAATCCGCTCTTTCATCGTCTGTGGGGCGGGCGGGGGAGCCATGCGGCGACGAACGTCCTCTTCGCTTGACAGTGCGATCCTTCTATAGACTAATTACACAGGTCTGTGTAACCAAAATCAACGCGAATTACAGGCTCCGGTACGCGTGCCGTGCCCATGAGGGAGAACAACAATGCCCCTGTTGCAGGTCCTGCGTCCGACATTGCCGATCCTGATCGGCGCCTCGATCATGCTCACGCTGAGCATGGGGCTGCGGCAGTCGCTCGGCATCTTCATGCAACCGCTGACGCACGACATCCACCTCTCGGTGTCGGACTTCACGCTGGCGCTGGCGGTGCAGAATCTCGCCTGGGGCTTCCTCCAGCCGCTCGCCGGCGCTATGACCACGCGCTACGGCTTCCGCCCGATCATGATCGTGGGCGCACTGATGTACATCGTGGGCCTCATCCTGATGGCGACCGCGAACGGGCTCGTCGCCATCATGATCGGCGCCGGCGTGCTGATCGGCACCTCGCTCGCCTGCACCGCGGCTGCGATCGCGATGTCGGTGGCGGCGCGCGCAGTGCCGGCGACGGTGCGCTCGACCGTACTCGGCATCGTCTCCGGTGCGGGCTCGCTCGGCGCGCTGCTGTCAGCGCCGATCGGGCAGATGCTCAACGAGGGTTTCGGCTGGCGCATCGGGCTCGCCGGCTTCGTCGTGATGTCGGTGCTGATGATCCCCGCCGCCTGGTACGCCGGCCGTGTTGATGCGATTCCGCTGCCGAAGCCGGCCGCCGATGACATCGGCGATGCCACGGCCATGACCGCGGCGAAGACCGCGTTCGGCAACGCGTCCTTCGTGGTGATGACCTGCGCCTATCTCGTCTGCGGCATGCAGCTCGTGTTCCTGACCACGCACCTGCCGTCCTATCTGGCGATCTGCGGCCTCGATCCGATGCTGAGCGCGCAGACGCTCGGCATGATCGGCGGCTTCAACGTGCTGGGCTCGCTGTTCTTCGGCTGGGCCGGCCAGCGCTGGAACAAGCTCGCGCTGCTCGGCGGCATCTACGTCCTCCGCTCGCTCGCGCTCGCCTGGTACTTCATGCTGCCGGCGACGCCGTTCTCGACGCTGCTGTTCGGCGCGATCATGGGCTTCCTGTGGATGGGCGTCGGTCCGCTGGTTGCCGGCGCCGTCGCCGAGATGTTCGGCCTGCGCTGGCAGGCCATGATCCAGGGCCTCGCCTTCATGAGCCACCAGGTCGGCAGCTTCCTCGGCGCATATGGAGGAGGGCTGATCTACAACTCGCTGGGGTCTTACACGATGGCCTGGCGCATCGGCGTAGCGCTGGGCCTCGCCGGCGGCATCATCCAGGTCGCGTTCGCACTGATCCGGCCGTCGCAGCCGCCGGTGTTGAGGGCAGCGTAGTCGGGGCTCGTCCTGACGAGCGTCCGCTTCCGCTTAGGAGTTTACAGCGGACGCCGCATTGCTCGGTCATGATCGGCCGCTTGTGTGAAGGGTTTCGGATGACGGCCATCCGGGACGATGCGGGTTGCACCGGGGCCGTCGTCCGAAAGCCTCCAATGAAGGAACGCGCGTGAGGTTGGGTGAGACGGCTGCCGCGGGCTATGGAGATTTGATCGCCCGGATGTGGGTGTGCGGAAGTCGGCGGGGCTCGGGGATGACGTTATTGCGCCGGCTGGTTTGGCTGATCGGCTTTGATCGAGCGGCGTTGACGACGCGTTTCGGTGATGCAGGCGGTGTGGAATGCGATGCCGGACCCATGTTCGGCCGAGCGGCGGCGTATCCGGTCATTGACCAGCGCGGAAAGCCCTTGGTGGTTCGGGTGCGAAATGTTGCGGTTTCGCTCATGAGGTATCGATCCTCATTGCCGCCGGCCGATAGCGGGGTTGGCAGCCGGCGTCGAAGGTCTCGATGACGAACATGCGGCCGCCACAGCAGGGGCAAGGCTGGGCGAGTGGCTGCGCCGGATCGATTTCGACCGCCGCTTCGGCTGCAGGCGTTGCCAGTCCCAGGAGTTCGCGCGCTCGCGCGCTCGTCTCGGCGCGATTCGCGCTGGCGAACAGGCCGTAGTGGCGGATGCGATGGAAGCCCTTGGGCAGCACGTGGATGAGGAACCGGCGGATGAACTCGCCGACGTCGAGCGTCATCGTCGTGTACCGGCCGGGGCCTTCGATCCTGTAATTCTTGACCTTGAACGTGACGCTGCGTTGGTCGGCTGCGATCAGGCGATGGTTCGAGATGGCGACGCGGTGCGTATACCGTGACAGATAGGCGAGCACTGCTCTCGGACCGGCGAACGGCCGCTTGGCGTAGACGAACCAGCGCTTCTTGCTGAGTGGGGCGAGGAACGCCGCGAACGTCTTGGCATCGGCCAGATGCGCATGTGAGCCGAGGAACCGCAGCCTGCCCGCCTGGTGCGCTGCCAGAAGCTTCTCTAGCATCAACCGCCGAAACAGCTTCGACAGAACGCGCACGGGCAGCAGGAAGTTTGGCTTGCATGAGATCCAGCGGCTGTCATCCATGGAGAGCCCGCCGCCCGGCACGATCATGTGCAGGTGCGGATGATGGGTCATTGCCGAGCCCCAGGTGTGCAATACCGACGTGATGCCGATGCGGGCTCCGAGGTGCTTCGGGTCGGCCGCGATCCTGAGCATCGTCTCCGACGAGGCCTTGAACAGCAGATCGTAGATCACGGCCTTGTTCTGGTAGGCGACGTCGCCAACCGCCGATGGCAGCGTGAAGACGACGTGGAAGTAGGGAATCGGGAGCAGTTCGGCCTCGCGCGCCGCCATCCACTGGCGCGCTGCCGCGCCCTGGCACTTCGGGCAGTGCCGGTTGCGGCAGCTGTTGTAGGCGATCGTGGTGTGGGCGCAATCCTCGCAGCGCGCGACGTGTCCGCCCAACGCCGCCGTGCGGCAGTTCTCGATGGCGCTCATCACCTTGAGTTGGAGCAGGCTCACGTGACCGCGGTTGGCATGACGCCACGCGGCCCCGTGGTCGCGGAAGACGTCCGCGACCTCCAGAGTTGGACGGGCCATGTGGGCCCGCTAGGCTGGCGGCTCGTCCTTCTTCGGCACCAGTGGCGTGAGCCTGTCCAGCGGGCTCATGACCTCACGGATGATGTTGGTGGCCACTTGGGTATAGCGCGCCGTGGTGTCGAGCTTGGAATGCCCGAGCAAAACCTGGATCACACGAATATCGATGTTCTGCTCGAGCAGGTGGGTGGCGAAGCTGTGTCGCAGCGTGTGCGGTGCCACCCAATTGGGCAGTCCAGCACGCTCGGCGGCCATGTGGCAGACCCGATTGAGCTGGCGCGTCGTCATCGGGTTGATGCGGTCGCGGCCGGGGAACATCCACACTTGGGGATGCGCGATGCGCCACCAGTCGCGCAGCAGCTCCAACAACTGCGGTGACAGCATGGCATGGCGATCCTTGCGGCCTTTACCCTGGTCCACGCGGAGCATCATGCGCTTGGAATCAATGTCGCAGATCTTCAGTGCGACGACCTCCATGGCGCGCAGACCAGCGCCGTAGGCAACGCTGAGCGCCGCTTTGTGCTTGGGCCCGGGTGCGGCCTCCAGCAGCCGCAACACCTCTTCGGGCGAGAGCACGCGTGGCAGCTTGCGCGGTTCGTAGACAAACACGAGATGGCGCGTCGCCTCCGGCCGGTCGAGCGTCACCTTGAAGAAGAACCGCAGTGCAGTCACGGTCGCGTTGATGCTCGGTGGTTGCGCACCGTTCTCGGTCAGATGCAGCTGGAACGCGCGCAGCTCTTCCGGGGTCGCGGTGTCGGGGGAACGGCCGAGAAAGGTCGCGAGCCTCTTGACGGCACGGATGTACTCGCGTTGCGTATCGGGCACGAACCTGCGCATGTTCATGTCTTCGAGCATGCGTTGGCGCAGCGGGCTGATGGGCTTCTCGCTCATTGGGGGCTCCTGTCTTGAGGTTGGAGTGCTTGACCCCTCGATCCTCAAGACGGAGCGCCCGCCCGTCACCCGCGTTCGATCAAGTGACTACTGCGCCAAACGCAATGCGCCCGACCTCGCCGCCGCACCCTCCCGCGAGAGCGGGTTCGTTCTTT